>JBNMRA010000005.1:0-217721 GCA_050205315.1 Mycolicibacterium pulveris
GGCTTGGGGCTTGGGGGCTTGGCGCCGGTGCCTCTCTCTGGGGGCACTATGTGAATTGCCAAGCTATGAGCGAAAGATTCGCTGACGTCGTGAGGAGCTGTAGTAAGTGATCGAATGATTCGCGCATAGCTTGGCACGAAGGCATATATCCCCCAACAGCCAGCGACGCGCGCGCACCACTTGTCACCCCTCAATGCCAGGGTGACGCCATGGCAGAGAAGAAAATCCTGCGCGGCATCGAACTGCGATACGTGTTGACGCACAACCTCGACGGGCACGGCCAGGCCAGCATCTACGAAATGCTCGAGCTGCTCGCGCACCAGGGATTCGCCGTGTTGGGCAACCCGTCCAAGGCCGTCTCCGATGCGCTGCGCTGGGAGCTGCGGCGCGGCCGGGTCCGTCGAATCCGCCGCGGCGTCTACGGACCCGGCACCATGCCGCGCTCCACCGAGTACTACATCCACCAGCGCGTGCTCGACCTCTTCGACGAGGTCGCCCGATTACGCGGGTTCGACGACGAGGAGCACTACCGTGACGCGTGGTTCAGGTCGCTGCCCGCCTGAGCCGGTCGCCAGCGCTTGATGAAGTCCGTCTCCGGCCACTCCTCGTGAGCCGCCATCAGCTCGTACATCGTTGCGCCATCGACGGATTCGCGGATGATATCGGCGTGGCCCGCGTGCCGGGACAACTCCTCGATCAGGTGCATCGCCACCCACCGCACATCCCAGTGGTCGACGTCCTGCGGAAACCACGGCACCTCATGCGGCACCGGCACCGGCGTGTCGAGCGGAACCGAACCCAGCACCCGCAGCGTCTCGGCGTTCTGCCGCCGCAGTTCGTCCAGCAGCCCGTCGAGCGTCTCGTCGGAGCGCATCACGTACTGGTCGGCGTACTCGGCCATGATCTCTTCCATCGGCCGGTCGTCTTTGGGCGGAAACTCCGGCGCATGCGCGGCGCGAGACGTCCAGCCCTTCTGCACCCCGGCGGCATGTTTGACCAACCCGCCGATCGACAGCGTGCTCACCGACGGCGTCGACCGCGCCTGCTCGTCGGTCAACCCGTACGCCACCGCGAAGAACGCGTTCTGCTGAAACGCCAGAAACCCCAACAAGGTCTGGCGTTCATCCTCGGCCGGTGCGGGCATTCCTGGCATCGTCAGTTCCCTTTCGTGTGGACGTAAAGATCTCGGATACAAGCTATTTCGGCGCCGTGGTGGATCACTTCCCGGTTGATGTGCAACACCAGCTCGGCCATCGGATGCTCGGCCCACGGCCCCTCGGCCGGCCCGACCGGGCGGGCCAACGCGTCGTCGGACAGCGACCGCACCCCGGCGATCCACCGGGCGTACCCGTCGTCGAGCTGGCTCAGCGCCGTGGTGGCGTCGGTAGCGTACTGCCATGTCTCGTAGCTCGCCTCCGGCGCGCCGAAGTGCGAGTGGTTGCGCACCGCGAGCACGCCGACGATCACGTGGGCCAGCCGCCACGCGATCGTCGTGAACGGCTCCGGATCCGGCGGCGGATACGCGAAGTCGATCGACCCGTCCCGGCGCACCGTCCAGCAGCCCGGGACCGGCTCCCAGAAGTACTCGTCGTCGGTCAGGCCGTCGAGGCGGGGCCGCAGCTGGTGCGTCCAGTGAAAGTCGAGCTGGTCGGCGAACAACTCGGGAAAGTTCATGCGGCCAGCCTGACACCCATATAGGACAGTTTCGGTCCTATAGTTTTGGGGTGTCGACGGGCCGGGTGCTGCAGCTGCTGGGGTTGCTGCAGTCGCGGCGGGTGTGGACCGGTGAGGAGCTCGCCGAGCGCCTCGGCGTGACCACCCGCAGCGTGCGCCGCGACGTCGAACGCCTAAGAGACCTCGGCTATCCCGTGCACGCCAGCAAGGGCCACGGCGGCGGATACCAACTCGGCGCCGGCGCGGCCCTGCCGCCGCTGCTGCTCGACCCCGACGAGGCGGTCGCGATGGCGGTCTGCCTGCGGCTGGCCGCGGGCGGCACGGTGGCCGGCGTCGGCGAATCCGCGCTGCGGGCGCTGTCCAAGCTCGACCAGGTGATGCCGTCGCGGCTGCGCTCGCAGGTGTCGGCGGTGCACGACGCGACCGTCACGCTGACGTCACCGTCACCGGATCCGCCCGTCGCACCCGACGTGCTGATGACGCTGGCGCGCGCGAGCCGCGACCGCGAACACGTCAGCGCCGGCTACGTCGACATCCGCGGCAACGCCAGCCACCGTCGCCTCGAGCCCTACCAATTGGTGACCACCGGGCGGCGCTGGTACCTGCTGGCCTACGACCGCGACCGGCAGGACTGGCGCAGCCTACGGCTGGACCGGATGAACGACGTGCGTGCGCTGGGCACGACGTTCGTTCCGCGCGACGCGCCCGATGCGGCTGCCTATGTGCGA
The DNA here is from genome assembly GCA_050205315.1 of Mycolicibacterium pulveris. Lineage (GTDB taxonomy): Bacteria > Actinomycetota > Actinomycetes > Mycobacteriales > Mycobacteriaceae > Mycobacterium > Mycobacterium pulveris_A. The sequence goes on from JBNMRA010000005.1 coordinate 2,403, forward strand.
CGCTCGATCAGCAGCTCGCCGTACCGCTACGTTGCCCGCGTACGCTATCAGGCATCCGAAGATATTGTGGCGCAACACTTCCCACCGGCATCGGCGACCATCGAGCCCGACGGCCCCGACGCGTGCATCGTCACGGCCGGCGCCGACGACCCCGAACGGATGGTGCTGTACTTCGCGACCGTCGGCCCCGATTTCGAGGTGCTCGAACCGCCCGAGGTGGTGGAGGCGGTCGCCGCCGTCGCGCAGCGCTTGGGGCGAGCCCTTGACCGCGAGCAGACATAGAAGGCCCCGTTTCGGTGGTGGTTTTGGGGCCCTCTGCGTCTGCTCGCGGTCAAGGGGTGATGTTCAGCTTCTCGGTGAGCACCAGAAACGCTGCAGCGAACGGGTTTTCAGCGGTATCAGCGCGTAGCTGCGCCCAGTCCAGTCGCTCGCGCACGGCGCGCACCGCGGGCAGCAGCGCCGAGAAGTCGCAGTTGTGCTCGTTGAGCGAGTTGAGCTTTTCTCCCAACACATATGTCGGCGACAACACCTTCATCCGGATCGCCAGCACGTCGAACTCCTCGGCGCCGCGGATGGTGTCGGCGTCGACGGACACGCCGTTGAGCCGGTGCAGCACGTCGATCACGAAGTCGTCCTCGACGCAGGCCTTGAACAACCAGTCCTCGGGGGTGCGCTCGATGGTGAAGCCGGCTTTCTCCAGCGTCAGCGCGGCGGCCTCGGTGTCGGGTTCGGCGACGACGAAATCCACGTCGTGCACCGGTTCGGGACCACCGAACACCCACAGCGCGTAGCTGCCGCCCAGGGCGAAATCGGGCCCGTGGTCGCGCAGGGCCGACGCGGCCCGGCGGAGCGCGTCGCGCAGATCGTCGTTTCGTGCGGGCACGTGTCTCCTGAGGGCTCGGCGGTCAATGTGGGTATGGAGTACCCATGCGGATGGCCACCTTCAACATCCTGCACGGGCGCAGTGTGCACGACGGTGTCGTCGAGCAGGACCGGCTCATCGAGGCCGTCCGGGAGCTCGACGCCGACATCCTGGCGCTACAGGAGGTCGACTTCGATCAGCCGCGGTCGAACAAGACGGACCTCACTGCGATCGCGGCGGAGGCGATGGGCGCGCTGAGCCACCGGTTCGTCGCGGCGATCTCGGGCACCCCGGGGGCGACGTGGATGGCCGCGACCGGCGACGAACAGCCCGGCACCGCCGCGTACGGGATCGCGTTGCTGTCGCGGTTTCCCGCCGAGCACTGGCAGGTGCTGCGGCTGCCGCGGATCCCGATGCGGTTTCCGATGTATCTGCCGGGGCCGAACCGGGTGGCGGTGGTCGACGAGGAGCCGCGCGCGGCGATGGTCGGGCGGCTGGACACGCCGCTGGGCCCGTTGACCGTCGCGAACACGCATCTGTCGTTCGTGCCGGGGTGGAACCGGGTGCAGCTGCGGCATCTGTTGCGTGATCTGCGCGGGTTTCCGTCGCCGTCGGTGTTGATGGGGGATCTGAACATGACGCCGGATTCGGTGCGGCGCTGGAGTGGGCTGCGGGCGCTGGCGCACGGGAGGACGTTTCCCGCCGAGGCGCCGACCCGCCAGCTCGACCACATCCTCACCGGCGACTCGGGTTTGCGCGTCGAGCGCTGCTGCGCGCCGTTGCTGCCGGTGTCCGATCACCGCGCGTTGGTGGTCGATGTGTCGCGGGTGTGAGGGCTGTGGATTAGCGCTGCGGTTGTCCTCGCTAGGCCTCTAGGATGGTGTGGTGGCCAGACTTGACGACCTAGAAGCGCGTGTCACGGCACTTGAGGCAACGCAAGCAGATTACCGTGCGGTTCTTGCCGCGGTGAACGCGTTTGGTGCGAATCAGCGGGACCAAGCGATCGAGCTCGCGGCGTTCAAGGCCGAGTTCTCTGACTTCCGCACCGAGACGCGGGCGAGCTTCCGCTCGGTTGACGAGCATTTTTCGGAACTGCGGGATCTGATCATCGACCGCCGCAACGGTCGCTGACACCGCGCTTTCCCGCGGTGAGGGGTGAGCGCACGTAGGCTGTTGGCGTGCGGGTGATTTCGGCGGAGTCGACGGAATTGTTCGTCGGGCCGCCCGACGCGCCGCTGCAACTGGTGCGGGTCGCCGGCGAGGGGCTCAGCGGGCCGGTGCGCGTCGACGGCGACGGGCTCAGCGGTCACGCCAGCGCCGCTGACGGCAGCCTCGAAATCCCGGTGACGGTCACCGACCCGGTCGTCGGCCAGCAGCGTGAAGCCCGCGTCGTCGCCGGCGACACGATCACCTCGTTCGTCTTCACCGTCGCCGAACCCGGCTGGACGATGTACATGATCGGCCACTTCCACTACGACCCGGTGTGGTGGAACACCCAGGCCGCCTACACCAGCGTGTGGAGCGAGGACCCGCCCGGCCGGGCCCGCCAGACCAACGGCTTCGATCTGGTGCGTGCCCACCTCGAAATGGCCCGCCGCGAACCGGAATACAAGTTCGTACTCGCCGAGGTCGACTACCTCAAGCCGTACTGGGACACCCATCCCGAAGACCGCGCCGACCTGCGCCGCTTTCTCGCCGACGGTCGCATCGAAATCATGGGCGGCACCTACAACGAACCCAACACCAACCTCACCAGCCCCGAGACGACGATCCGGAACTTCGTGGCGGGCATGGGATTTCAACGCGGTGTGTTGGGCGCGTCACCGGAGACCGCCTGGCAGCTCGACGCGTTCGGCCACGACCCGCAGTTTCCCGGCATGGCCGCCGACGCCGGGCTGACCTCGAGTTCCTGGGCGCGCGGACCGCATCACCAGTGGGGGCCGATGGCCGGTGACGGTGACCCCGAGCGGATGCAGTTCAGCAGCGAGTTCGAGTGGATCGCCCCGTCCGGGCGCGGGCTGCTGACCCACTACATGCCCGCGCACTATTCGGCGGGCTGGTGGATGGATTCGGCCGCGACGCTCTCCGATGCCGAGGCCGCGACGTATGAGCTGTTCACCAAGCTGAAGAAGGTCGCGCTGACCCGCAACGTGCTGCTGCCGGTCGGCACCGACTACACGCCACCGAACAAGTGGGTCACCGACATTCACCGCGACTGGAACGCCCGCTACACCTGGCCGCGGTTCGTCTGCGCGCTGCCGCGCGAGTTCTTCGCCGCGGTGCGCGCCGAACTCGCCGAGCGCGGTGTCGACGCGTCGCCGCAGACCCGCGACATGAACCCGATCTACACCGGCTGCCACGTGTCCTACATCGACACCAAACAGGCCAACCGGGCCGCCGAGGACGCGGTGCTGGACGCGGAAAAGTTCGCGGTGTTCGCCGGACTGCTCGGCGGCGCGACCTATCCGCACGCCGCGCTGGCCAAGGCATGGGTGCAGCTGGCCTACGGCGCCCACCACGACGCGATCACCGGCTCGGAATCCGATCAGGTGTACCTCGACCTGCTGACCGGCTGGCGCGACGCCTGGGAGCTCGGCACCACCGCCCGCGACAACGCGTTGGCGCTGCTGTCCAGCGCGGTCGAGAGTTCGGTGGTGGTGTGGAATGCGTTGGTGCACAAACGGTCTGACATTGTGACGGCGCGGTTCGACACGCCGGTGGGGCGGGTGCTGGACGCCGAGGGCACGCCCCTGCCGACCCACGTCTCGCACGGCGGCCGCTGCGTCAGCTGGCTGGCGCGCGATGTGCCGTCGCTGGGCTGGCAGTCCTACCGTGTGGAATCGGGGGACGGCGCGGACTGGGAGCCGGTGGACGGCACGACGATCGCCAACGCGCGCTACCGGCTCACGGCGGACCCGGCTCGCGGCGGCGGGGTGTCGTCGGTGATGGCCGAGGGTCGCGAGGTGATCGCCGACGGCCGGGTCGGCAACGAACTCGCCGTCTACGACGAGTATTCCGCGCATCCCGAGGCCGGCGAGGGCCCGTGGCATCTGCTGCCTCAGGGGCCCGTCGTCACCTCCGCGGCCGCGGCGGCCGACGTGCAGGCGTTCCGCGGTCCGTTGGGGCAGCGGCTCGTCGTGCGCGGCGCGATCGCGGAGCTGTTGCGCTACACGCAGACCCTGACGCTCTGGCGCGGGGTGGCGCGGGTGGACTGCCAGACGACGATCGACGAGTTCACCGGCGCCGACCGGCTGCTGCGGCTGCGCTGGCCCTGTCCGGTGCCCGGCGCGCTTCCGGTCAGCGAGGTCGGTGATGCGGTGATCGGGCGCGGGTTCGGGCTGTTGCACGACGGCTCCGAGGCGGCGGTCGACTCGGCGAAACATCCCTGGACACTGGACAATCCGGCGTACGGCTGGTTCGGGCTGTCGTCGGCGGTGCGCGTGCGCGTCGGCGACGGGGTGCGCGCGGTGTCGGTCGCCGAGGTGGTGGCGCCGACCGAAGCCGCGTCGGCGGGGCTGGCGCGGGACCTGATCGTCGCGTTGGCGCGCGCCGGTGTCACCGCGACGTGCAGCGGCGCGGACAAGCCGCGCTACGGCGATCTCAGCGTCGACTCCAACCTGCCCGACACCCGGATCGCCCTCGGCGGCCCTGACGAAAACGCGTTCACCGCTGCGGTTCTGGCGGATGCGGATCCGGTGTACACCGAGGAACTCAAACGCCAGCTGTACCGCACCGGGTCGGCTCGGGTGTGGGTGCCGCCCGTCGCGGCGCTGGCCGACGCGTGGGTGCCCAGCGCCGACCTGCGCCCGGTGCGCGCGCTGCCGGTGCTGATCCTCGCGGGGTCGGCGGTCGCGGAGGTGGTCGAGGGTCTCGGCGACTTCGAGATCGTCGTCGACCAGACGGCGCCGGCCGATCTTGAGCCGTTCGAACATCGCACGGTCGCGGTGCTCAACCGTGGCATGCCGGGCTTCGCGGTGGAATCCGATGGCACCCTGCACATGTCGCTGATGCGGTCGTGCACCGGATGGCCGTCGGGCACCTGGATCGACCCGCCGCGGCGCACCGCACCCGACGGTTCCAACTTCCAGCTGCAGCACTGGACGCACACCTTCGACTACGCGCTGGTCTGCGGCGACGGCGACTGGCGCCAAACCGGCCTGCCCGCCCGCAGCGCGGAGTTCTCCCACCCACTGCACGCTGTCACCGAAAAGCCCCATGGGGCAAGCGCTCTGCCGGTGACCGGGTCGCTGCTGGAAATCGAACCGGCGGGGCGGGTCCAGCTCGGTGCGCTCAAAGCGGCGGGCAACCCACTGGAATCGGGAAGCAGCAAGCCGGTGCACCCGTCGGACGGCGTCGCGATCCGGCTGGTCGAGACCTGCGGTGCGACAACCGATGTCACGGTGCAATCCGGGCTGCGTCAGGTGTCGGGCACGCGCGTGAACCTGCTCGAACAGCCGTCGGATGCCGATCAGCTGAGCCTGCACGGCTACGAGATCGCGACCGTGCTGGCCCGGCTCAACCTGCCGCGCACCCTCGACGCCGACCACGCCGTGCTGGCGCCCGACACCGAGGCCGCCCAACCGCTGTATGCGCGGTACTGGCTGCACAACCGCGGACCGGCCGCGCTGGGCGGGATGCCGGTCGTCGCCCACCTGCACCCGCAGACCATCGACGCCGAACCGAACACGCCTGTGGCGCTGCGGCTTACCGCGGTCAGCGACTGCAGCGACGCGGTGCTGCACGGCAAGGTCCGGCTGCGGTGCCCCGCCGGCTGGACCGCTGAACCGGCCGAGCTGTCGTTCATGCTGCCCCCTGGCGAGCACCTCGACACCGAGGTGACCGTGACGCCACCGTCCACCGTCGCGCCGGGGCTGTATCCCGTGCGCGCGGAGTCGGCGCTGACCGGCAGCCACGCCTCGATGCCGCCGTCGTGGCGCCAGACGGTCGAGGACGTCTGCGTGGTGTCGGTGGCCGCGCCACCCGACGACAACCTGCTGCGGTTCGTCAGCGAGCCGTCACCGGTCGACGTCGCCGCCGGCGACACCGCCCGCCTCACCGTGACCGTCGGCACCGACGCACACGCCGACATCGCGATCGAGGCGCACCTGATCAGCCCGTGGGGCACCTGGGAGTGGATGGGCCCACCCGCCTCTGGTGCTGAGCTAACCGCAAGGGGCACCGTGGAACTCGGCTTCGACGTCACCCCGCCGGCCTGGCTGCAGCCCGGTGAATGGTGGGCGTTGATCCGCGTCGGCGGCGCCGGACGCCTGCTGTATTCGCCCGCGGTGAAGGTGGTGGTGCGATGAACGCGGCGACGGTCGACGGGGTGCCGGTGACGGTCGAGGACATCGACGCGCGCGAGGCGCAACTGCGGGCCTCGCGGCTCGCGGCGTCGCTGCCACGGCCCGGCACCAGCGAGGGACGACAGCTGCGCCGCTGGCTGACCCAGCTGCTGGTGACCGAACGCGTGGTGGCCGCCGAAGCCTCTGCGTTGGGGGTGACTGCCGACAGCGCCCCGCCCGAGGACGACTTGCTGCCGGACACGGTGACCCGCATGGAGATCGGCAGTATCGCCGCGTCGGTGCTCGCCGACCCGTTGGCACGCGCGGTGTTCGCCCACGTCACCGCCGACGTCGACGTCGGGGGCGACGAGGTGGCTTCGTATCAGAAGCGAAACCCGTTGCGGTTCAAGGATGCCGATGCGGTCAGCAGCCACCTGCGCGCGGTGGCGCGTCGGCGCGCGTTCCGGCTGTGGCTGGACGCGCGCTGCGCGGCCGTCGTCGTCCTCGCCCCCGGATACGAGCACCCCGGAGATCCGCGTCAGCCCGACAACACCCACCGGCACTGATGACCACGCTGGCGATCGACATCGGCGGCACCAAGATCGCCGTCGGCCTCGTCGACGACGACGGCACGCTCGTGCACCAATCCCGGCTGCCGACGCCCGACGGCGACGCCGAAACCGTGTGGGCGGCCGTCGACGCGCTGATCACCGAGGCGCTTCGGGCGGCAGGTGGCCGGGTGCGCGGGGTGGGCATCGGATGCGGCGGGCCGATCGACCTGTCGGCCGGCACCGTCAGCCCGATCAACATCGTTGAATGGCAACGCTTTCCGCTTGTCGAGCGGGTTTCGGCGGTGGTCGACGCGCCGGTGCGCATGCACGGTGACGGGGTGTGCATGGCGTTGGGGGAGCGGTGGCGCGGCGCGGCCCGGGGCGCGCGGTTTCTGCTGGGCATGGTCGTGTCCACCGGTGTCGGCGGGGGCCTGGTGCTCGACGGCGCACCGTACGGCGGGCGCACCGGCAACGCTGGGCACGTCGGCCACGTCGTCGTCGACCCCGGCGGCGCGCCGTGCAGCTGCGGCGGACGCGGCTGCGTCGAGACCATCGCCGCGGGCCCGCGGATGGCGCAGTGGGCACGCTCGCAGGGCTGGCAGGCGCCCGCCGGCGCCGACGCCAAGGAACTCGCCGACGCCGCCCACGCCGGAGACCCGATTGCGCTACGGACGTTTCGGCGCGGGGCCACGGCCGTCGCCGCGATGATCGCGTCGGTGGCCGCCGTGTGCGATCTGGACCTCGTCGTGATCGGTGGCGGCGTGGCGAAATCCGGGGCGCTGCTGTTCGACCCGCTGCGCGAGGCGCTGGCGTCCTACGCCGGCCTGGAGTTCCTGCGCGAGCTGCGGGTGGTACCCGCGGAGTTGGGCGGGGAGGCCGGGCTCATCGGCGCGGCCGCCTTGGCGATTTCGGTGCGGTAACCCGCGCTGAGCGATGGTTTGCGCACCGAAATCGCAGAAGCTGTCAGGGTTGAGGGTATGGACGCAATCGTGGGAGCTGTGGCGCTGTTGATCACCGGCCCGCTGGTCGGCGTCGAGCTGGCGGTCGCGGTGTTCACCAACCCGGTGTTCGCGCGGCTGCCCGACGACGGGTTCGCGCAGGCCCGCAGCGTCGCCAGCGGGGTGCTGGGCAAGGTGATGCCGTTCTGGTACGTCGCCGCGCTGCTGGTGTTGATCGCGGCGGCCGTCGTCACCTGGGAGAACTGGTTCATCGTGACCGCCGCCGCGGTGATGGCGCTGGTCGTGGTGATGACCGTGGTGCTGCTGGTGCCGATCAACAACCGGATCAGCCGCTGGTCAGGGCCTGCCGAGGTGTCGCGCGACGAGGCCCGGCTGTGGGATCGGCTGCACTGGCGGCGGGTGTTCCTGCTCGTCGCGATGTTCGTGCTGCTGGTGATCGGGCTGACGGTGTGATTTCGGTGCGCAAACATGCGCTGTGAGCTGGTTTGCGCACCGAAATCACACGGTTTTGGCTGATCGGCGGGCGGTCGGCTATCCTGTGTCGGTTCCACCGAAGACCGTCGGCCACCAGAGCACTGGTTGAAGGTCCGGGATTACCCGGCGGCCCACGCAGGAGGACGAGGCTAACGCTGTATTTCGTGTGCGCCCCGACCTGTCTGCGTCGGGGCGTTCGTCATTCTCGGGGCGGTTGGGGCGGAACGCCGAAACACCAACCACGAGGAGGCATGCATGGCCACGGAGGACAAGGCCGCCGCGATTGCCGACATCGTCGAGCGATTCAACTCGTCGACGGCCACGGTCGTCACCGAGTTCCGCGGGCTCTCGGTCGCCAACCTGGCCGAGCTGCGGCGGTCGCTCGGGGATTCCGCCAGCTATCGGATCGCCAAGAACACGCTGGTCAAGCGTGCCGCGGCGGAGGCGGGCATCGAGGGGCTCGACGAGCTGTTCGTCGGTCCCACCGCGATCGCGTTCGTCAAGGGCGAGGCCGTCGACGCCGCCAAGGCGCTGAAGAAGTTCGCCAAGGACAACAAGGCCCTCGTCATCAAGGGCGGCTACATGGACGGCCGCCCGCTGTCCGTCGAAGAGGTCAACCAGATCGCCGACCTGGAGTCGCGCGAGGTGCTGCTGGCCAAGCTGGCCGGCGCGATGAAGGCCAACCTGTCCAAGGCCGCCGGTCTGTTCGCCGCTCCGGCGTCGCAGGTCGCCCGGCTGGCCGCCGCACTGGAAGAAAAGAAGGCCGGCGAAGAGGCCGCTTAACCACCCAACTTCACAAACCGCAACAAATTAGGAAGGACCCATCATGGCCAAGCTGTCCACTGACGAGCTGCTCGACGCGTTCAAGGAACTGACGCTGCTGGAGCTCTCCGAGTTCGTCAAGAAGTTCGAGGAGACGTTCGACGTCACCGCTGCCGCCCCGGTCGCCGTCGCGGCCGCCCCCGGCGCTGCTGCCGGCGGTGCCCCGGCCGAGGCCGCCGAGGAGCAGTCGGAGTTCGACGTCATCCTCGAGGCCGCCGGCGACAAGAAGATCGGCGTCATCAAGGTCGTCCGCGAGATCGTCTCGGGCCTGGGCCTCAAGGAGGCCAAGGACCTGGTCGACAGCGCGCCCAAGCCGCTGCTGGAGAAGGTCGCCAAGGAAGCCGCCGAGGAGGCCAAGACCAAGCTCGAGGCCGCCGGCGCGTCGGTCACCGTCAAGTAGTTTCACCGTCAGCAACCGCCCGGGATCACCGCGATCCCGGGCGGTTCTGCGTCTCTACGGGACCTGTATCGGCCAGCCCGGGGGCTGCGGCGGGGCGTCGGGCGGCAGCACATCGCCGGGCACCGCCAGCGGTAGCGGCGGTCCGCCGTAGGGCGTCGGGATCGTCCACCGACCGCGCGGGGTGGGGTCGGTGGTCGCGCTCAGATCCGCGTCCGGCGGAGGCCCGGCCGTGTCGTCGCCGGCGGGCCGCGGCGCGTTGCGTGCGCCGCGGATCAGCACCGACGGGTCCGGGTCGTTGCAGTACGTGTAGCGCCGCGGCTCCGGGTAATCCGCGGCCGACGGCGGCTGCCGCGGCACCTGGTAATCGCAGGCGTAGCGCGGATACATGTCGCCGATGCCCCAGGCCGCGCCGTCGTGGAAGACCGTCAACATGTTCTCCAGCACCGAACCGCGCACGGCAGGGTCGGGAAACAGCGCGTTCAACGCGGGCACCCGCACATACGACAGTTCGGCGACGGTGGTCAGGTTGCCCAACAACCGCACCATGGTCTCGGAGTTGTCGGCGAACAGGTCGTCGATGCCCTGCAGGTTCTCCGGGGCGCGTGCGACGAGCGTGCGGAACCCGCCGTCCATCCGGGCCATCCCGGCGAACAGCGAGCCCAGGCTCTGCCCGGTGGCGGCCAGTCCCGCGTCGACGTCGGCCACCGTCGAGAACACCACCCGGCTGGTCGACAGCAGGCTCACCGTCTCCGGCAACACCCCGTCGAGCGCGGAGATCAGAAACGTTCCGCCGTCGAGGATGTCGGCCAGCTTCTCCGGGCCCTCGACGCTGACCCCGAGCTCGCGGCGGATCACGGCGAGCTTCTCCGGATCCAGTTGCGTCAGAGCGCCGTTCGCGTTGGCCAGCGCTTGGGCCAACGTCACCGGAACCGAGGTGCGGTCGCGGTCGATCACGGCGCCGTCGGCCAGATACGGGCCGGTGTCGACGAGCGGACGAAAGTCCAGATACTGCTCACCGGCCGCCGACAGCCCGGACACGCGCACCGCGCTGTCGACCGGGATCTTCACCTGCGCGTCGATCGAGGCGACCGCGGTCACGCCGCCGTCGGCCAGCACGACCGATTCGACGCGTCCGACCGGCACACCGCGCACGGTCACGTCCTGGCGGGGCAGCAGCCCACCCGATTCGGCCAGCGGCACGCGCACCTCGATGGTGGTGCGCGCCGGGTTGATCCGCAGCGCGCCGAACGTCAAGTAGACGATGCTGATCACGAGGATCACGACAAGCGACAGCCCCGACAACGCAAACCTGTTGCGCCGCAACATCTCCAACGCCGACAACCAGGTCGCGGCGGCCCGGTCGATCATGGTCCCTTCCCGACGACGCGTTCCTGCAACCGGAACAGGGTGTACTTCAGGCTGCCGACCAGAAAGTGCCAGTCGGCCCGCTTGGGACCGTGGAACTGCGGGTCGCCCAGGTAGCCGATATCGGGCATGCTGCCCAGGGCCAGCTTGGCCAGCGTGCCTTTGCCCGCGATCGCGGTGCCCGACGTCGCCTTGACGACGGGCGGCAGCATGCGGCTCATCGCGACGATGCTGGTGTCCGGGCTGACCACCACGTCGTTGAAAGCCCTTGAGAGCGCGTTGATGTCGGCGACCATGCTGCGGGTGTCGGTGCCCTGCAGCGACGGGAACCGCGACAGCTGCGCCGACATGGCGCCGGTGGTGTCGAGCACGTCGAGCAGTTCGCGGGTGTCGACCGCGCCGATCGCCGGGGACGACGCGGCGAGCAGTTCGTTGATGCTGTGCTGGCGGCTGTTCACGGTGTCGATCAGCGCCGCGGTGTTGTCGAGCGCGGTGCGGATCTGCTGTGAGCGCGCGCTGAGCGTGTCGGTCAGCTGCGCGGATTGGCGCACCAGATCACGGAAGGCGTCCCCGTTGTCGCCCGCTGCGCTTCCGACGCCGTTGACCAACTTGGTCAGGTTGCGCACCACGCCGCCGTTGACCAGGACGGCCGCCGAGCTCAGCACCGCCTCCACCGTCGCCGCGGATCCGGTGGAACCCAGCCCCAGGTTGTCACCGTCGGCCAGCAGCGCCTGTCCCGGCGTCGGCGGTGGCTTCACCGCGACGTAGACGTCGCCGAGCGGGGTGGCCGTGCGCAACTCGGCGGTCGAACCGACGGGCAGCGCCACCCCGTCGCGGATCTGCATGGTGACCACGGCGGTGTAGTCCTGAGACGTCATGGACACCACCTGGCCGATGTCGGCGCCGCCGAGCCGCACCTTGGCCTTCAACGGCAGGTTCAGCGCGTTGGCGAACGTCGCGGTCAACGTGTAGGACTGCGACCCGACCGAGGGCGCGGGCAGCGGAATGTGCTCCAGACTCGGTGCGGCGCAACCGCTGAGCGCCAACACGGCGACGACGGTGCAGCGACGCACTCCCGTGATCATCGCTGCCCCATGCGTGCCATCGAATCGAGCATGTACGTCAACCCGAAGTCCGGCCCGTAGTCCTGCAATGTGCCGGTGCTGCACCCGAGTTGACGCAGGCCCATCATGTTGCAGACCTCTTTGGCCATCTGGCTGTCGAACATCGCCTTGTCGACGAGGGCGTGGGCGCGGATCGCGCCGTTGTTCGCGTCGATCGCGTTGTAGACGTTTTCCAGCAGCAGCGGCAGCACGTCGAACGCCTCGGCGAGTTCGCGGTTGTGGTCGGTGGTCGCGGTCAGCAGCACATCGCCGTTGGTGACGGCCTGTTGGATCGTGTCCCGGTTCTGCTCGAGCAGATCGGCGGCGGCCTCGAGCACCTCGTTGGCGCGGCTGCCGGTGGTGCCCGAGCCGAAGTTCTCGGCGGCCAGCACCGCGCTGGTGGCGCGCACCAGCGAGCCGAACTCGCGGATCGTCGCGTCGTTGTCGGCGGCCGCCTTGGCCAACGCGCTCAGGCTGGTGACGATCGTGGTCAGGTCGTCTTTGGTCTGGGCCCCGTCGGAGGTCATCCGCAGGGCCTTGGACAACTGGTCGAGCGCGCTCTTGATGTCATGCCCGTTGCCCGCAACGGTTTTGGCGCCCATGTTCACCAGATCGGCCAGCGGCCCGCCGCCATGACCGTCACCGTGCATGGCGGCCATCAGCCGGTCGATGGTGGCCAGCACGCGGTCGAAGCCGACCGGTGTGCGGGTCCGGTCGAGCGGAATCACGTCGCGGTCCTCGAGCACCGGCCCGCCGGTGTAGGCCGGGGACAGCGCCACCCGGCGGTCGGTCAGGATCGAGCTCGAAATGGTCGCGGCCATCACGTCGGCCGGTATCTGGATGTCGTTGTCGATGCTCAACAGCACCTCGACGAAGGTGCCCTTGGCCGTGACGCTTTGCACCGTGCCGACCTGCATGCCGAGCACCTCGACGGCGTTGCCCGGATACAAACCGGAGGCCTCGTCGAAGTGCGCGGAGACCATGATGGGCCGCGACGCGATACCCGATTTGGCCGCGGTGAGGTAGCCGATCGCGGCCACCGCGAGGACCCCGACCACACACGCCACGATGAACTTCTTCATCCGCAGTCCTTGAAGTACTCGACGAGATGGAACTGGGTGGCGCGGCCGCTGATCGCGCACATCCAGTCGTCGATCAGGATTCCGGCCGCCGGAAAGATCTCGACGCCCGGCGCGGTGCCGGTCGCGTTGGTGAGGTTGCGGATCGGAATGGGCAGCACCTGCAGGGTGTTTCGGAACAGCTCGTCGTGCTCGGCGGCCATCGCGCTGAGCTCCAGCAGATCGTCGAACAGCTTCTCGGCGGCCGGCCGGTCGACGACCACGGCCTTGCTCAGCAGGTCGACGAGCGCGGTCACCGACGACATCAACGCCCGGAACGCCTGCTGACGGGATACGAACTCCGCCAACAGCTCCCGGCCCTGAAAGACCAGCTGGCCCAGGTTGGCCTGCTGGCGGTGCAGCGTGTCGGTCAGCGTCGCGCTGGCGTCGAGCAGGGTGCCGATCTGGTCGCGGCGCGCCGCGATGATGCCCGACAGGCTCTGCAGGTTCGTCATGGCTTGCGGTAACGCGTCGGGCAGCCCGTGCAGCTGATCGGAGAGAACCGTCAGCGCGGACGTCAGCCGGTCGGTGTCGACCTGCTCGAACGTCGACGTCGAATCCCTCAGCAAGGACTGCAGGTCGTAGGGAACCTCGGTGTAGTCCAGGCGGATCACCTTGTCGCGCAGCGGTTGCTCTCCGCGTGGACGCAGCTCGACGTAGCGCGACCCCAACAGCGTGGTGAGCTTGATCGCCGCGCGGCTCTGCGCGCCCAACCGCACGTCGTCGCGCACCCGCAAATTGACGACGACGCGGTCACCGGCCAACGCCACCGACCTGACCTCGCCGACGCTGATCCCGGCGACGCTGACGTTGTCGCCGACGCGCAGTTGCGCGGCTTGGGCGAATTCCGCGCGGTAGCTGGTGTATCCGAAGCCTGCCGTGCGCGCGATCAGCAGCGCGGCGACCACGACCGCGGCCATCACCAGCGCGACCAGCCCGATCCAGAACGGGTGGTAGGACTCCAGCCGCGGCGCGCGGGTCTTCAGTTTCATTGGGTCGGCCTGCATTTCTGCGAGTACTTCACGTCGTTGCCGGGGGAGGCCAGCTCGACGATCTTGGGCACCAGTTCGGTGAGCCCGGGAAAGAAGCCCATCAGGTTCACGCTGCAGCCGTAGGCGTTTCCGTATGCGCCGTCGCCGGACATCCGGGCCAGCCCCTTGAGGAGCAGCGGTGTGTTGGAGCCGAGGAACGCCAGCTGGTCGGGCATCCCGGCGACGTGCTGGACGAAACCCGGCTCGCGGTGCAGCAATTCGGACATCTGCGGGTAGACGGCTTCCCCGATCGCCGCGATCCGGCCAGCGGTGCGGTTCAACGATCCGGCCGACGCGATGAGGTTGTCGCGGCGGTGGTTGAGTTCGGACACCATGGTGTGTGCCGACGTGATCACCCCGTCGAGGTTGGCGTCCTGGGTGGCGAGGTCACCCACGACGGTGTCGAGGTTGTCGATCAAATCACCGAGCAGCTCGTCAGGACCGGCGAAAGTGGCGGTGAGTTCGGCGGTTTGGGCGACGAAGTGAGCGACATCGACCGAATCGCCTTGGAACGCGTCGATCATCGCGGTGGTCAACCGGTCCACCTGCGTCGAATCGAGCAAGGTGAACAGCGGCTCGAAACCGTTGAGCAGCGCACCGATGTCGAAGGACGGTTCGGTGCGCTCCAACGGGATCTGGCTGCCGGGCGGCAGTCGCGGTGCCGGGTCGTTGCTGCGGTCGCGGGACAGCGCGAGATATCGCTGGCCGACGATGTTCTGGTACATCACCGACGCGATGGTGTCGGGATAGATGGACTGTCCGCTGTCGATCTGGAAGGTGACCTGCGCGACGTCACCGTTGAGGATGACCGCGTCGACCCGCCCGACGCGCACGCCGGCGACGCGGACGTCGTCACCGCCGCGCAGACCGGTCACATCGGTGAACAACGCCGAATACCGATCCGTCGGCCCGTCGGGGTCGCGGCGCAGGGTGCCGTAGACGAGGATCGTCAGCACCAACGCCACCACCAGAAACGATGCGAAGCCGATCAGCGCGCCCCGGTACTTCATCGGCCACCTGCGCCGTCGGGAGCCGGGCCGACCGTCACGGCCGTGCCGCGCGCCACCGGTCCGAGCAAGACCTCCTGGGCGCTGTTGACCTCTTCGCCGAGGATGGTCGAAAGGTGTTGGCGCTCACCGTCGCTGCCGACGGGCCCGACGGCGCCGCCGTACGACGCCGGCGCCAACCCGGGCGGCGGCTCGTAGCTCTCGGGCAGCAGCACCCGCGGAATGTCGAACTTCTGCGGGGTTTCCGGTGCGGTGTGGCAACTGGGCCCGGCAAGCGGGCCGTAGCGAGGACAGTCGGCGCGGACATAGGTCCGCAGCGGGGTGAACGACACGATGAAGTTGCCCCGGAACATCTGCTGTTCGGCGTCCCACGCATCGGTCATGGCCTTCTCGGAAAGCCGGGTGAGCCGGGTGGCGATGGGTAAGAACTTGTCGTGGTTGATGGCCAGCACGCCGAGGACCGGTTCCAGGTGGGTGGTGATGCCGATCAGCCGGTCGGCGTGGTTGTCCAACGCGGTGGCCGCGGTGCTCGACGTGTTCAGGCCGGCAGCGAGCAGGCTGCGCAACTCGGCCTGCTTTTCGGCGAGCGTGCGCATGGGTACCACGGCGTTGGCCGTGTTGTCGACAAGACCGGGAACTGTGGCGGCCAACGTGTCGGCCATCTCGCTCAGCGCTGAAACCGTCGACGGCTCATCGGAACTGCGCGCGATCAGCCGGTTCAACTCGGTGAGGATGCGTTGCACGCGGGCCCCTGAACTCAACAGCGCGTCGCCGCGGTGATCGGTGGCCTCGGCGAGCAGGTTGATCATCCCGACCGGCGGATCGGTGCCGTCGCGCTGGTTGGCCGCCAGGATCTGGCGCATCCGGTCGATCGTGGTTTGGAACAGCACCGTGGGCAGTTTGGTGTCCTCGGCGATCACGGCTCCGTTGTGCAGCGGCGGCGCGTCGCCGTTGTCGACCAACTGGACCGAGGAGACGGCGAACACGTTGCTCGGCACCACCCGCGCGGTGACGGTGCTCGGAATACCCAGGGCAGCATCGGGTTTGAGGTTGATCGCGACGATGTTGGGTCGGCCGTCGAGCGCGGGCTGTACGCTGCTGACCGCGCCGACCAGGACACCGCGGAACTTGACGTCGGCGCGTTCCGGTAAGCCGTCGCCGACGTTGACCAGCTCGGCGGTCACCCGCACGTGGCGATCCAGATGGCCCTGCGCCTTGGCCAGCAGCACGGCGGTGATCAACGTCGCGACCGTCAGCACGACGGCGCCGCCGATCAGCAGCTGACGGTCAGACCAGCCGCGGCCGTTGGGTTCGATCGAGTTGGGCATGGTCAGCCACCGAACCTCGCGCCGGAGGCGGCGCCCCAAAGCGCCATGGTGAGAAGCATGTTGACGATGACCACCGTGGTGACGGCCGCGCGCATCGCGTGTCCGGCGGCGACACCGACACCTTCGGGACCGCCTGCGGCGAAGTAGCCGAAATAGCACTGGATCGTCGACGCCAGCCAGACGAACACCACCGCTTTGAGCACCGAGTAGATGATGTCGGTGCCGCTCAGCATCAGCGAGAAGTAGTGCAGGTACGCGCCCGTCGAGCCGCCGCCCGACACGCTCACCACCACCTGTGCGGTCAGATATCCCAGGCACAGGCACATCGCGTACAGCGGCACCACCGCCACCGCAGAGGCCAGCATCCGGGTGGAGACCAGAAACGGGATGGGCCGAATGGCAAGCGCCTCAAGGGCATCGATCTCTTCGTTGATGCGCATCGCGCCGAGTTGGGCGGTGAACCGGCAGCCCGACTGCATCGCGAACGCCAGCGCGGCCATCATCGGGATCAGCTCGCGCGTGGAGACCAACGAGGACACGAAGCCGGTCGCCGGACCCAGCCCCATCATCCCGAGCATGTTGTAGGCCTCGATCCCGATCATTGCGCCCGCGGCGATCCCGAGCACCGCCGCGACGCCCGCCGTCCCGCCCCCCGCGACGATCGAGCCGTTGCCCCACGTCACATCGGAGAGCAGCCGCATGAACTCGGCGCGGTAGTGGCGCAACACAATTGGTATCGACGCGATCGACTCGATGAAGAACGACAACATGTGGCCGAGCCCTCGCACCGTGCGCGTGACGGCGCTGCCTGCCGTCACGAACGGTCGGACACCGGGGACGCGATAGGTCGAAGGCGTCATGACGTCGGATCACAGCCCATGTTGCGGCACCATCAGCACGTAGACCTGGCTGATCGCCACGTTGAGCAGCATCAGCACCAGGATCGACTCCACCACCGCGGCGTTGACGGAGTTGGCCACGCCCGCCGGCCCGCCCTTGGTGCGAAGACCCTTGTCGCACGCGACCACCGCGACGATCAACCCGAACAGGACCGCCTTGAACAACGCCAGCATCAGGTCACCGACCGTCGCGAACGCCGAGAACGTGCTCACGAAGCTTCCGGGCGCCCCGTGCTGGAAGTAGACGTTGAACAGATAGCTGGCGAAGAAGCCCACGAAGCACGTCGTGCCGGTGAGCCCGACGGCGACCAACATCGCCGCGGCCGCGCGCGGGACCACGAGGCGGCGGATGACCGAGACGCCCATGACCTCCATCGCGTCGACCTCCTCGCGCATGGTGCGTGAGCCGAGGTCGGCGGTGATCGCCGAGCCGACGGCGGAGGCCATCATCACCGCGGCCACCAGCGAGGCGCCCTGCCGGACGATCGCGAGCCCGCTGGCGGCGCCGGCCAGCGACGTCGCCCCCACCTGGCCGGCCAGCAGCGCGAACTGGACGGACAACGTCACGCCGATCGGTATCGCGACAAGCAACGTCGGCACGACCGCGCTGCCCGACATGAACGCGCCTTGGCGGACGAACTCCCGCCACGCGAAGCGTCCGGTGACGATGTCGAGGAAGAGATACTGCAGGCAGCGCACCCCGAGGATGACCTGGTTGCCGGTGGTCTCGATCGCGGCGACGGGGTGGCCGCGCACGTAGCCGCGTACCGAGTCGGCAACAACGGCACGTGACCGGGCGTTCGTCGTGCTCTCGGGCGGGTCACACACGGACTGATGCGACAACGATGCGTCTCCCTCTGGTCGGCTCCGATTCACCGCGGTACACCGACCGGGCCCCCAAATTTGTGCGTCCGACCAGCCCGTCAATACGTGACCCGAGTCACGCGTTAGGACCGACTGTGATCCACCGCACCGCGGATATTAGCCGAGCTTGACGTTGCGTATCGAGCATTCGGCGAGCGGTCCAGCAAGATCAGTTCGGGCGACTTGGGCGGCCCGAAGCGGCGCGTCGACGCGCGGCTGTCTTTGCGCACCGACGGCTCCGTACAGGGATTCTGCTTTGACCTGGCAACGCCGCAACTGTATTGACGCAGCAGTAAATAGCTGTTGTTGAGTGAATCCAGCAAACGAACTAGCATGGTGGTTCCGGTGCGGATTCACGTGCCAACAATGCCGATCAGCGGAGTCGGTGATATTGGTCCGGATACAACCGCAGTGCCGGATACCGACGTGCGCTACAGTGACTCAAACCACAGGTGGGACACGGTGTGGTGCGAAAAATAGGGCGGAAGGATCTCGCGTGGGCATTGGCATTCAGGTTGAAGGGCTGACCAAGTCCTTCGGGCCCCAGCGAATTTGGGAAGACGTGACGCTGGAAATCCCGCCGGGTGAGGTCAGCGTGCTCCTGGGCCCCTCGGGTACCGGTAAGTCGGTCTTCCTGAAGTCACTGATCGGACTGCTGCGCCCCGAGCGCGGCAAGATCATCGTCGACGGCACCGACGTCATCCAGTGCACCGCCAAGGAGCTCTACGAGATCCGCACGCTGTTCGGCGTGATGTTCCAGGACGGCGCGCTGTTCGGCTCGATGAGCATCTACGACAACACCGCTTTCCCGTTGCGTGAGCACACCAAGAAAAAGGAAAGCGAGATCCGCAACATCGTCATGGAGAAGCTCGAGCTGGTCGGTCTGGCCGGCGACGAGAACAAGTTCCCTGGCGAGATCTCCGGCGGTATGCGCAAGCGCGCCGGGCTGGCCCGCTCGCTGGTGCTCGACCCGCAGATCATCCTCTGCGACGAGCCCGACTCCGGTCTGGACCCCGTCCGTACCGCCTACCTGTCGCAGCTGCTGATCGACATCAACGCCCAGATCGACGCCACGATCCTGATCGTCACGCACAACATCAACATCGCCCGCACCGTGCCCGACAACATGGGCATGCTCTTCCGTAAGAAGCTGGTGATGTTCGGACCGCGCGAGGTGCTGCTGACCAGCGACGAGCCCGTCGTCAAGCAGTTCCTCAACGGCCGCCGGATCGGCCCGATCGGTATGTCGGAGGAAAAGGACGAGTCGACGATGGCCGAAGAGCAGGCCATGTTCGACGCCGGCCACCACGACGGTGGGGTCGAGGAGATCGAGGGCGTGCCGCCGCAGATCCAGGCGACCCCGGGTATGCCGGAGCGTCGGGCGGTGGGCCGCCGCCAGGCTCGGGTGCGCGAGATCCTGCACACCCTGCCGCCCAAGGCGCAGGCCGCGATCCGCGACGACCTCGAAGGCACCCACCAGTACTCGGCCAGCGAGTTCGGCGACACCGAGACCGCCCGCCATCACGCGGTCGAGGACGACACCCCGACGGGCGCCATCCCCACCGCCGAAAGGTAATCCCGGGCCGGGTTTCCCGGGTTTCCGCTCACCAGCGCTCAATTAGGTACGGAATTCAGGCCGCGAACCGTACGTAGGTGAGCGCTCGCGGTTGCGGTCGTCGCTGAGCAGGTCGTCGAGGAATCCGGCGGCCTCGTCACCGGCCCGTTCGACGTCGCCGGCGGCGATCGCCTCGACCAACCCGCGATGGTCGATCTCCTGGAAATGCTGACGTTCCTCGCTCGTGGTCGCGACGCTGGCCATGATCGCCTCGGTGATCCCGCGGTACAGCTCGGTCAGCACCGCGTTGTGCGAGCTGCGGACCACCGCGAAGTGCAGTTCGGTGTCGGCGCGGACGAACTCGTCGTACTTGTTCTGCTGCTGATATGCGTCGCGGCGCTGCAGCAGCGCCCGTAACTGCGCGACGTCCTCCTCGGTGCGGGCGACGGCGGCAAGCCGCGCACCCTCGACCTCGAGGCAGCGCCGCACCTGCAGCACGTCACGCAGCTCGGAACCGCACAGCCGCCGCAGCGCCCCGGACACCTCGGTGGTGGCCCGGACATAGGTGCCGTCGCCCTGCCGGACCTCAAGGATTCCGCTGTGCGCCAGCGCCCGCACCGCCTCGCGCAGCGTGTTGCGACCGACACCGAGCGCATCGACCAGCTCCGGCTCGGTCGGAATCCTGCTGCCGACCGGCCATTCCCCGGATGCCACCGCGCCGCGAAGCTGCTCGATCACCTGATCGACGAGCCCCGTCCGACGGGTCGTGACCAACGGCACAGCATCTCCATTCATCCAATCATGGGATGTATGGGATCCTAGCTCAGATGGCCTGCGAAACCCGAAGCGACACCCTCGACCAGTGCGAGCACGATCTCGCGCTGGAGCCCGAGCTGCGCCCCGGGGTGCTGGCAGCCGGCGGGGTGCTGCTCACCGTCGCGGTGGTGCTGACCGCGCTCAACCTGCGCCCGGCCATCACCAGCGTCGGGCCGCTGCTCGGCGAGATGCGCGGTGCGCTCGGCGCGTCGGCCGTCTGGGCCGGGGTACTGACCACGCTGCCCGGCCTGTGTTTCGCCGCGGCCGGGCTGACCGCGCCGTGGCTGGCGCGGCGGATCGGGGTGAGCCGGGCGATCTCGGTCGGGCTCGTCGTGCTGACCGCCGGCCTGATGGCCCGGGTGTTGGACGGACCGTCGGTGATGATCGGCGGCACGCTGGTCGCCGCGGCCGGTATCGCGCTGATCAACGTGCTGATCCCGGTCGTGATCAATGGCTCGTTCCCGCTGCACGTCGGGCTGATGACCGGCATCTACACCGCCGCGCTGCAGGGCGGCGGGGCGCTCGGGTCGGCGCTGACGCCCGCACTGGGCGACGTGTTCGGCGGCTGGCGATCGGCGTTGGGCGGTTGGGCGCTGCTGGCCGTGCTGGCGTTGGCGGCGTGGCTGCTGGCCTCGCGCGACGTCGGCCACATCTCGGCGCGCGACACGCCGCCTTCGACGGCGAAGCGGTCGTTGTTGCGTAATCGGTTGGCGTGGACGGTGACTGCCTTCTTCGGTTGTCAGGCGTTCCTGGCCTACGTCGTAATGGGTTGGCTGCCCGAGGTTTTCATCGACAACGGGGTGAGCCAGGCCAACGCCGGGCTGCTGCTCGGGCTGATCTCGCTGATCGCGGTGCCGATCAGCATTTTCGTCTCGCCGATGGCCGCGCGTCACGACAACCAGAGCGGATGGATCGTCGGGCTGGGTGTGCTCGGCATCGCCGGGGTGGTCGGGCTGCTGGTCGACCCCGGCTTCGCGCCGCTGCTGTGGAGCGTGCTCGTGGGCCTGGGCATGAGCGTGTTCTCGTTGGCGCTCACCGTGATCGCGCTGCGCGCGCGTAACCCGCAGGACACCGCGCAGCTGTCCGGGATGGCGCAGGGATTCGGCTATCTGCTGGCAGGACTCGGGCCGTTGCTGTTCGGTGTGCTGCACGACGCGACCGGCGGATGGACGGTGCCGTGGGCCATGGTGCTCGGTGTCTACGTGGTGCAGATGGTCATGGGTGCGTTCGCCGGCCGTAACCGCTACGTGTGACGACATGGTCCTTGTCCTGTGAACAAGTTTGCAGGGAATCGGTGAAAACGCCCCTATAAGCGCGCTTACGGGCAATAGATTCGGTCGGCATGGGCGACGTGATCTTGAGATGGTTCAGCGCGGGCGTGGTCACCGCGGGTGTGACGGCGGCGATGTTCGTCGGGGCGGGCGTGGCGATCGCCGACGACGACACCGGCGCCGCCTCCGGCGCGACCGGTACCTCGGAGTCGTCGGATTCCGCTGACTCCAGCGAGGATTCGGCCACCTCCGACACCTCGGAGACCACTGAACCCGACATCGACGACGCCGAGCCCGCCGAGGAAGACGAGCTCACTGAGGAAGAGGAGCCCGCCGAGGAAGAGGGGCCCGAAGACTCCGCGCCCGTCGTCGACGAAGAGGAAGAGGAGCAGACCCCGGTCGTCGAGCAGGACGACCCCTCGGACAGCAGCGACCCCGTCGACACCTCGCCGACCGCCGCGGTCCAGCAGCCCGCGACCCAGCCCGTCGAGGACGTCGCCGCCGAAACCGAGCCCGAGGACGACGCCGTCGTCGAAGCCGACGACGATCAGCGCGCCGAAGCCGCCGTCGCGACCACGGTCCAGGAACGCACCACGGTCGTCGTCGACCAGATCGCGGCCAAGATCAAAGACCTCCCGAAGGTCGAGGCGGTCACGGTCGCGGCCGCGGCACCGGCCGTCAGCGCCGCCGCGTCCGCCAACCCGCTGACCGTCGTGCTCGACTTCATCGGCAACGTCGTGTTCGGCATCTACGCCGCGGTGACCCGAATCTTCGGCGGTCCGGCGATGCTTCCGCTGGGCAGCACGGTGACGGTCCGCGGCACCACGTTGCGGCTCGACTGCGCGTGCGCGCCGGGCGAGGGCAAGAGCGTGCCGGTGGACTGGTACTTCCCGGAAGGCTACGAAGAGGATCCGCCGGACCGGATGATCTACCTGCAGCATGGCTTCCTGGCCGCCGGCCCGTGGTACAGCTACACCGCCAACGCGCTGGCCGCGCAGACCAACAGCATCGTCGTCGCGCCGACGATCACGTCGAACTTCCTGGCCGCCGACGCCTGCTGGCTGGGCGCCGCGCCGATGCACCAGGCCATGGCCGGCCTGTTCGACGAGGACAACACCGCGCTCGCCGAGAGCGCGGCACGGGTCGGCTACACCGGACCGATCCCGGACCGGGTGGTGCTGATGGGCCACTCGCTGGGCGGCGGCGCGGTCTCGGCCATGGCCGGCTACATGGTCGACAACGGCACCATCGACCGGCTGGCCGGGGTGATCCTGCTTGACGGCGTCGGCCTCGACGATCCGAACGTGATGCGCGACGCGCTGGCGAAGGTGCCGCTGGAGATCCCGATCTACCAGATCGCGGCGCCGGTCTATTTCTGGAACAACTTCGGCGTCGGCATCGACGCGCTGGTGCAGGCGCGGCCGGACCAGTTCGTCGGCGTCACGCTGGTCGGCGGCTCCCACGTCGACGCGATGCGCGGCGGCAACCCGCTCATCCAGTTCGCCCAGCAGGTGGTGTCGGGGTTCTCCCAGCCGCGCAACGTGGCGGCCGCGCGGCACCTGATGGTCACGTGGACCAACGACATGTTCGCCGGCAACCAGGCCACCGGCGTCTACGACCTGGGCCCCGGTGAAGGGCTGGAGATGCGCAACCCCGGCGGGCTGGCCATCATGGTCGGCTTGCCCAACACGCTGACCAAGCAGTTCCCGCTCAACCTGCTGGAACCGCTCGTTGCGCTGGCGGGCGGAATCTTCCGGTTCGAGCCGGCGTGCGTGGCGGCGTCGGTCGACAGTGCGGCGGGGGAGTCGTGCTCGACGTCGATCGCGGCGTAACGGGTGGTCCTTGGGCCGCCGACCCGACCCGGAAGGTGGACGTCGATGAACGACCGGATGCTGCAGTGGGTGGGCGCGGGTGTGCTCACCGTGGGGTTGTCCTGCGGGTTGCTTGTCGGCGCCGGAGCCGCCGTCGCCGAACCTGAGCCGGGCAGCAGCGGCGATCAGTCGACCTCGTCGCAATCCACGGATTCCGTTGCGGAGCAGTATGATTCGGGCGACGACGCCGGGGAGGACGAGGCCGTCGAGGCGGACGTCACCGAGGACGCCGTGGTGACCGAAGAAGAAGAGGCCGTCGTCGAAGAAGAAGACGTCGTCGAAGAAGAGGTCGCCGAAGAAGAGGACGTCGTCGACAACGACGCGGCCAGCGACACCGCCACCGAGGAGCCGATGTCCAACCCGACAGTCGCCATCGTCAACGAGGTCGACGAGCCCGAGCAGCTCGAGCAGCCCGAGGAGACCGACGAACCGACCGAGGCCACCGAGGCGACCGAGGTCACCGTCGAACCGTTGTCCGTCGTCGAGGACGCCCCCGCCGCCGCCCCCGAGCCCCGCACGTTCACGGAACTCGACGCGGAGCCCAAGTCGGCGACCACCCAGATCGAGGTGACGATACCGGCGTTGCCCACGCCGAAATCGGTCCTGACCAAAGTGATCAACGTGGTCGGCACGATCGCCTGGAGCGTCATCGACTTCATGGTGAAGCTCGTAATAGGCCCGCCCGCCGTGCCGCCGGGCAGCACGGTGACCGCCGGCCGCTCCACGCTGCAGATCGACTGCGGCGACGGCTACACCGCCGACGCCG
Organism: Mycolicibacterium pulveris; assembly: GCA_050205315.1. GTDB lineage: Bacteria > Actinomycetota > Actinomycetes > Mycobacteriales > Mycobacteriaceae > Mycobacterium > Mycobacterium pulveris_A. Next base: position 26,747 of record JBNMRA010000005.1, read on the forward strand.
ACTGGTACTACCCGAAGGAAGGAGAACCCGACAAGTTCATCTACTTCCAGCACGGGTTCTTGGCGCACGCGGGCGTCTACAACCTCACGCTGGCCGCGCTCGCCGAACGCAACAACGCGATCGTGGTGGCGCCGACGATCACCTCGAACTACTTCGCCTGCGACGGCTGCAGCCTCACCGCCGATCCGATGCACGCCGCGGTGGCCCGCCTATTCGAAGGCGACCGCGCCGCACTGCTCGCCAGTGCCAGGGCCGCCGGCTTCGAGGGGACCCTGCCCGAGCAGTTCGTGATCACCGGCCAGTCCGCAGGCAGCATGCTGGCCGCGGGTGCCGCCGGCTACTTCTATGACAGAGCCCCGGCCGGTGACCGGCCCGACTTGGTCGGCGTCATTCTCTACGACGGCTCCGCGGCCAACGGGGCGCTGGGCCGTGCGCTCGACAAGCTGCCGTCGAACGTGCCGGTGTTGCACGTCGCCGCGGGCCCGTCGGTGGTCAACTACGGCGGCGGGGCCAACAAGGTGCTCACCGAGAAGCGCCCCGGCCAGTTCAACGGGGTGCAGCTGATCGGTGGGGCGCATTCGGATGCCTTCCAAAGCAGCGCCTACTTCGGCCTGGTCCAGGGGTTCGTGGGGCTGGTGTTCGGCTTTTCCTCGCCGCAGAACGTCGAAGCCGTCCAGGTGCTGTCCCAGGGCTGGCTGACCGACATGTACGCCGGTCGGGTCTACGACCCGGCGACGCGCACCGGCATCTACGGCGCACCGGGCGAGCCCGGCGAGACCGTGGTCGACATCCCGACCGACGCGGGTCTGGCCCGCGGATATGTGCTGCCCGGACCGCCGGCCTCGCTGTCGCCGATCGAGTGGTTCTTCGCCAGGCTGCTGCATTCGATCAACTCCAACGACTTCATCACCCACTCGACCGACACAAAACTCCACACCAAACACCGCGTTATCTCTTGACGGAAAGGCCACGACGCGCCAGTCTGTTGGGCAGCATGTGTGCACGGGTTAATAACGCCAGCCAGCGACCTCTGTGACTCCGCACACGGTGGTTGAGGAATGCGCCGTCCTGCGCTATTGTTGGACGTTGCGCTGGCTGCGTCCTGCCCACCTAAACCCGCACTTGACACCGATGTCCTAGCCTGAGCTCCGCTCAGTGATCTAGTTTGCGTGCCGCTTGTTCGGGAGGCCGGGGTCCTGGAGAGGCCAGCCGAACCGATGCAGATATCGCGGCCGTTCGGGAAAACCGGCTCACCGGTATTCCAGATAGTCGCATGAGGTGCTGGAAGGATGCATCTTGGCAGGGTCCCGCCCAAACAAGACAGCTGTAGCTAACCCCAATAACTCCGTCCCGGGAGCACCCAACCGGATTTCTTTTGCAAAGCTCCGTGAACCGCTCGAGGTTCCGGGGCTCCTTGATGTGCAGACCGAGTCGTTCCAGTGGCTGATCGGCTCGGATGAGTGGAAAGAAAAGGCCAAGGCCCGCGGCGACGTGAACCCGGTCGGTGGCCTCGAAGAGGTGCTCACCGAGCTCTCGCCGATCGAGGACTTCGCCGGCAACCTGTCGCTGACGTTCACCGATCCGCGCTTCGACGAGGTCAAGGCCTCGGTCGACGAGTGCAAAGACAAGGACATGACGTACGCGGCTCCGCTGTTCGTCACGGCCGAGTTCATGAACGCCGAGAGCGGCGAGATCAAGAGCCAGACGGTCTTCATGGGTGACTTCCCGATGATGACCGAGAAGGGCACGTTCATCATCAACGGCACCGAACGTGTCGTGGTGTCCCAGCTGGTCCGCTCGCCCGGCGTGTACTTCGACGAGACCATCGACAAGTCCACCGAGAAGACGCTGCACAGCGTCAAGGTGATCCCCGGCCGCGGCGCGTGGCTGGAGTTCGACGTCGACAAGCGCGACACCGTCGGCGTGCGCATCGACCGCAAACGCCGCCAGCCGGTCACCGTGCTGCTGAAGGCGCTGGGCTGGACCAACGAGCAGATCACCGAGCGGTTCGGCTTCAGCGAGATCATGATGAGCACGCTGGAGAAGGACAACACCGCAGGCACCGACGAGGCGCTGCTGGACATCTACCGCAAGCTGCGTCCGGGCGAGCCGCCGACCAAGGAGTCCGCGCAGACCCTGCTGGAGAACCTGTTCTTCAAGGAGAAGCGCTACGACCTGGCCCGCGTCGGCCGCTACAAGGTCAACAAGAAGCTGGGCCTGCATCCCGGTGAGCCGATCACCACGACCACGCTGACCGAAGAGGACATCGTCGCGACGATCGAGTACCTGGTGCGGCTGCACCAGAACGATCAGACGATGACGGTGCCCGGCGGCGCCGAGGTGCCCGTCGAGGTCGACGACATCGACCACTTCGGCAACCGTCGGCTGCGTACGGTCGGCGAGCTGATCCAGAACCAGATCCGCGTCGGCCTGTCCCGGATGGAGCGCGTCGTGCGCGAGCGCATGACGACCCAGGACGTCGAGGCGATCACGCCGCAGACCCTGATCAACATCCGTCCCGTCGTGGCGGCGATCAAGGAGTTCTTCGGCACGTCGCAGCTGTCGCAGTTCATGGACCAGAACAACCCGCTGTCGGGCCTGACCCACAAGCGTCGCCTCTCGGCGCTGGGCCCCGGCGGTCTGTCCCGTGAGCGCGCCGGCCTCGAGGTCCGCGACGTGCACGCGTCGCACTACGGCCGGATGTGCCCGATCGAGACCCCGGAAGGCCCCAACATCGGCCTGATCGGGTCGCTGTCGGTGTACGCGCGGGTCAACCCGTTCGGCTTCATCGAGACCCCGTACCGCAAGGTGCGCGACGGCATCGTCACCGACGAGATCGAGTACCTGACCGCCGACGAGGAGGACCGCCACGTCGTGGCGCAGGCCAACTCGCCGATCGACGACAAGGGCCGCTTCCTCGAGGAGCGCGTGCTGGTGCGTCGTAAGGGCGGCGAGGTCGAGCAGATCTCGTCGACCGGGGTGGACTACATGGACGTCTCGCCGCGCCAGATGGTGTCGGTCGCGACGGCGATGATCCCGTTCCTCGAGCACGACGACGCCAACCGCGCGCTGATGGGCGCCAACATGCAGCGCCAGGCGGTTCCGCTGGTGCGCAGCGAGGCCCCGCTGGTCGGCACCGGTATGGAGCTGCGCGCCGCGATCGACGCCGGTGACGTCGTCGTCGCCGACAAGGCCGGCGTGATCGAGGAGGTCTCCGCCGACTACATCACGGTGATGGCCGACGACGGCACCCGGTTCACCTACCGGATGCGTAAGTTCGCCCGGTCCAACCACGGCACCTGCGCCAACCAGCGCCCGATCGTCGACGCCGGCGAGCGGGTGGAGGCCGGACAGGTGATCGCGGACGGGCCGTGCACCGAGAACGGTGAGATGGCGCTGGGCAAGAACCTGCTCGTGGCGGTCATGCCGTGGGAGGGCCACAACTACGAGGACGCGATCATCCTCTCCAACCGCCTGGTCGAAGAGGACGTGCTCACCTCGATCCACATCGAGGAGCACGAGATCGACGCCCGCGACACCAAGCTGGGCGCCGAGGAGATCACCCGGGACATCCCGAACGTCTCCGATGAGGTGCTGGCCGACCTCGACGAGCGCGGCATCGTCCGCATCGGCGCCGAGGTCCGCGACGGCGACATCCTGGTCGGCAAGGTCACCCCGAAGGGTGAGACCGAGCTGACCCCGGAGGAGCGGCTGCTGCGCGCGATCTTCGGGGAGAAGGCCCGCGAGGTCCGCGACACGTCGCTGAAGGTGCCCCACGGTGAGTCCGGCAAGGTCATCGGCATCCGGGTGTTCTCCCGCGAGGACGACGACGAGCTGCCGGCCGGTGTCAACGAGCTGGTCCGCGTCTACGTCGCGCAGAAGCGCAAGATCTCCGACGGCGACAAGCTGGCCGGACGCCACGGCAACAAGGGCGTCATCGGCAAGATCCTGCCGGTCGAGGACATGCCGTTCCTGCCCGACGGCACCCCGGTGGACATCATCTTGAACACCCACGGTGTGCCGCGACGGATGAACATCGGCCAGATCCTGGAGACCCATCTGGGCTGGGCCGCGCACAGCGGCTGGAAGGTCGAGGGTAAGCCCGAGTGGGCGGAGCAGCTGCCCGACGATCTGCTGGAGGCCGAGCCGAACACCATCGTCTCGACGCCGGTGTTCGACGGTGCCAGCGGTGACGAGCTGCAGGGCCTGCTGGGCTCCACGCTGCCCAACCGCGACGGCGAGAAGCTGGTCGACTCCGACGGCAAGGCCAAGCTGTACGACGGCCGCTCCGGCGAACCGTTCCCGTACCCGGTGACGGTCGGCTACATGTACATCCTCAAGCTGCACCACCTGGTGGACGACAAGATCCACGCGCGCTCCACCGGGCCGTACTCGATGATCACCCAGCAGCCGCTGGGCGGTAAGGCGCAGTTCGGCGGTCAGCGGTTCGGCGAGATGGAATGTTGGGCCATGCAGGCCTACGGCGCGGCGTACACGCTGCAGGAGCTGTTGACCATCAAGTCCGACGACACCGTCGGCCGGGTCAAGGTGTACGAGGCGATCGTCAAGGGCGAGAACATCCCCGAGCCGGGCATCCCGGAGTCGTTCAAGGTGTTGCTCAAGGAACTGCAGTCGCTGTGCCTCAACGTCGAGGTGTTGTCTTCGGACGGTGCTGCGATCGAGATGCGCGACGGCGACGACGAGGACCTGGAGCGCGCTGCGGCGAACCTGGGAATCAACTTGTCGCGCAACGAATCTGCCTCTGTCGAGGATCTGGCCTAATAGTTTTCTAGTCCCGCAAGGGGAAAGGGAGTTACGTGTTAGACGTCAACTTCTTCGATGAGCTCCGGATTGGCCTTGCCACTGCGGAGGACATCCGTAATTGGTCCTACGGTGAAGTCAAGAAGCCGGAGACCATCAACTACCGCACGCTGAAGCCGGAGAAGGACGGCCTGTTCTGCGAGAAGATCTTCGGACCGACTCGCGACTGGGAGTGCTACTGCGGCAAGTACAAGCGGGTCCGGTTCAAGGGCATCATCTGTGAGCGCTGCGGCGTCGAGGTGACCCGCGCCAAGGTGCGTCGTGAGCGGATGGGCCACATCGAGCTGGCCGCGCCCGTCACGCACATCTGGTACTTCAAGGGTGTGCCGTCCCGGCTCGGGTACCTGCTCGACCTGGCGCCCAAGGATCTCGAGAAGATCATCTACTTCGCGGCGTACGTCATCACCGAGGTCGACGACGAGATGCGCCACAACGAGCTGTCGACGCTGGAAGCCGAGATGGCTGTCGAGCGCAAAGCCGTTGAGGACCAGCGTGATTCGGATCTGGAGGCCCGGGCGCAGAAGCTCGAGGCCGACCTGGCCGAGCTGGAGGCCGAAGGCGCCAAGTCCGACGTGCGCCGCAAGGTGCGCGACGGCGGCGAGCGTGAGATGCGTCAGCTTCGCGACCGCGCCCAGCGTGAGCTGGACCGGCTCGAGGAGATCTGGAACACCTTCACCAAGCTGGCTCCCAAGCAGTTGATCGTCGACGAGGTGCTCTACCGCGAGCTGCAGGACCGCTACGGCGAGTACTTCACCGGCGCGATGGGCGCCGAGGCCATCAAGCGGCTGATCGAGAACTTCGACATCGACGCCGAGGCCGATTCGCTGCGCGAGACCATCCGTAGCGGCAAGGGGCAGAAGAAACTTCGTGCCCTCAAGCGGCTCAAGGTGGTTGCGGCGTTCCAGCAGTCGAGCAACTCGCCGATGGGTATGGTGCTCGACGCGGTTCCGGTGATCCCGCCGGAGCTGCGCCCGATGGTGCAGCTCGACGGTGGCCGGTTCGCCACGTCGGACCTCAACGACCTGTACCGCCGCGTGATCAACCGCAACAACCGGCTCAAGAGGCTGATCGACCTCGGTGCGCCCGAGATCATCGTCAACAACGAGAAGCGCATGCTTCAGGAGTCGGTGGACGCGCTGTTCGACAACGGCCGGCGCGGCCGTCCGGTCACCGGACCGGGTAACCGCCCGCTGAAGTCGCTGTCGGATCTGTTGAAGGGCAAGCAGGGTCGGTTCCGTCAGAACCTGCTCGGTAAGCGCGTCGACTACTCCGGCCGTTCGGTCATCGTGGTCGGCCCGCAGCTCAAGCTGCATCAGTGCGGTCTGCCCAAGCTGATGGCGCTGGAGCTGTTCAAGCCGTTCGTGATGAAGCGGCTGGTGGACCTCAACCACGCGCAGAACATCAAGAGCGCCAAGCGGATGGTGGAACGTCAGCGTCCGCAGGTGTGGGATGTGCTCGAAGAGGTGATCGGCGAGCACCCGGTGCTGCTGAACCGCGCACCGACGCTGCACCGCCTCGGCATCCAGGCGTTCGAGCCACAGCTGGTGGAGGGCAAGGCGATTCAGCTGCACCCGCTGGTGTGTGAGGCGTTCAACGCCGACTTCGACGGCGACCAGATGGCCGTGCACCTTCCGCTGTCCGCGGAGGCGCAGGCCGAGGCGCGCATCCTGATGCTGTCGTCGAACAACATCCTGTCGCCGGCGTCGGGCCGTCCGCTGGCCATGCCGCGTCTGGACATGGTGACCGGGTTGTACTACCTGACCACCATGATCGACGGCGAAACCGGCGAACATGCCCCTGCGGCAAAGGATCAGCCAGAGTCGGGTGTGTACAGCTCGCCGGCCGAGGCCATCATGGCGATGGACCGCGGTGCGCTGTCGGTGCGGGCCAAGATCCGGGTGCGGTTGACGCAACTGCGTCCGCCCGCCGACATCGAGGCCGCGGAGTTCCCCGACGGCTGGAACCCGGGCGACGCCTGGACCGCCGAAACCACGCTGGGTCGGGTGATGTTCAACGAGCTGCTGCCCGTTCAGTATCCGTTCGTCAACGAGCAGATGCACAAGAAGGTGCAGGCGCGCATCGTCAACGATCTGGCCGAGCGGTACCCGATGATCGTGGTGGCGCAGACCGTCGACAAGCTCAAGGACGCCGGCTTCTACTGGGCCACCCGCTCTGGTGTCACCATCGCCATGTCCGACGTGCTGGTGCCGCCGGAGAAGCAGGAGATCCTCGAGCGCTACGAGAAGGAAGCCGACGCGATCGAAAAGCAGTACCAGCGCGGCAAGCTCAACCACGAGGAGCGCAACGGCGAGCTGGTCAAGATCTGGCAGACGGCCACCGAAGAGGTCGGTGAGGCGCTGCGCAGCCACTACCCGTCGGACAACCCGATCATCACGATCGTGGACTCCGGCGCCACGGGTAACTTCACGCAGACCCGCACGCTGGCCGGCATGAAGGGTCTGGTGACCAACCCGAAGGGTGAGTTCATCCCGCGGCCGATCAAGTCCTCGTTCCGTGAGGGCCTGACGGTGCTGGAGTACTTCATCAACACCCACGGCGCCCGAAAGGGTCTGGCGGACACCGCGCTTCGTACCGCGGACTCGGGGTACCTGACCCGTCGTCTGGTGGACGTGTCGCAGGACGTCATCGTGCGCGAGACCGACTGCGAGACCGAGCGGGGCATCACCGTCACGCTGGCCGAGCTGCAGGGCGACTCCTTGGTGCGCGATCAGCACATCGAGACGTCGGCCTACGCACGGACGCTGGCGACCGACGCCGTCGACGCCGACGGCAACGTGGTCGTCGAGCGCGGCCACGACCTGGGTGACCCGGCCATCGAGGCACTGCTGGCCGCGGGTATCACCGAGGTGAAGGTCCGCTCCGTGCTGACCTGCGCCACCGGCACCGGCGTGTGCGCGATGTGCTACGGCCGTTCGATGGCGACGGGCAAGCTCGTCGACATCGGCGAGGCCGTCGGCATCGTGGCCGCGCAGTCCATCGGCGAGCCCGGCACGCAGCTGACCATGCGTACGTTCCACCAGGGCGGCGTCACCGGCGGTAGCGATATCACCGGTGGTCTGCCACGCGTGCAGGAGCTGTTCGAGGCGCGCATTCCGCGGGACAAGGCGCCGATCGCCGACGTCTCGGGACGGGTGCAGCTCGAAGAGGGCGAGCGCTTCTACAAGATCACCATCATTCCCGACGATGGTGGCGAAGAAGTGGTGTACGACAAGCTGTCTCGTCGTCAGCGCCTGAAGGTGTTCAAGCACGAGGACGGCACCGAGCGGCTGCTCGCCGACGGCGACCACGTCGAGGTGGGCCAGCAGCTGATGGAAGGCTCCGCTGACCCGCACGAGGTGCTGCGTGTCCAGGGCCCGCGCGAGGTGCAGATCCACCTCGTCAAGGAGGTCCAGGAGGTCTACCGTGCTCAGGGCGTGTCGATCCACGACAAGCACATCGAGGTGATCGTCCGGCAGATGCTGCGGCGCGTCACGATCATCGACTCGGGTTCGACGGAGTTCCTGCCCGGTTCGCTGACCGAGCGTGCGGAGTTCGAGGCCGAGAACCGTCGGGTGGTTGCCGAGGGCGGCGAGCCCGCGGCCGGTCGCCCGGTGCTGATGGGTATCACGAAGGCGTCGCTGGCCACCGATTCGTGGCTGAGCGCGGCGTCGTTCCAGGAGACCACTCGCGTGCTGACCGATGCGGCGATCAACTGCCGCAGCGACAAGCTCAACGGTCTGAAGGAGAACGTGATCATCGGCAAGCTGATCCCGGCCGGTACCGGTATCTCTCGGTACCGCAACATCCAGGTGCAGCCGACCGAAGAGGCCCGGGCCGCGGCGTACACGATCCCGTCCTACGAGGATCAGTACTACAGCCCGGACTTCGGCCAGGCCACCGGTGCCGCGGTGCCGTTGGACGATTACGGCTACAGCGACTACCGCTAGTCAGGTATGGAAAAACCCCCGGGGTTCGGCCCCGGGGGTTTTTTCGTTGATTGGGAGGGCGGGTGCCGTGGGCCGTCGCCGTCGCCGTCGCCGTCGCCGTCGCCGTCGCCGCGAACGTGGGTTACCCGCACGCCTCGCGCCGATTTCGCGTGACGCGACCCCACACTCGGCGGGCTAGTTTGCCTTCCTGCGCCGGCGCAGCCGCCACGGATACTTCTCGTGCGGCCACATCCTTTCGATCTCGGCGTTGAACTCCGCGCCGAGCAACACCGCGAAGGCGGTGATGTAGAGCCAGAGGACCACGGCGATCGGCACCGCGAGCTGGCTGTACACCGCGTCGTCACGCGCGCTGACCGCCAGGTAGGCGCGGAGCGCCGCCGAGGCGACCAGCCACAGGACCATCGCCAGCAAGGCCCCCGGGATGTCGCGGCGCCACGGGGTTCGCCATGGCACACCGAAGTGATACAACGTGACCAGTCCGACCAGGATCAGCGTCGCAACCGCCGGCCAGAACAGCAGATCCAGTGCGCGCAAGGTGCTTTCGGTCAACGGATCGGGCGTAACCCATGCCACGAGGTCGGGTCCGAGCACCAGGGGCGGCAGAATCGCGACGGCGCCCAGGAGCCCTGCGACGGTCAGCCCCATCGCCAGCAGCCGTCGTCGCCACGCGGGTCTGGGCTCGACGCCGTAGGCGATCGTGATGGTCTCCAGGTACCGGTTCATCGCCCGCGAACCTGTCCACAGGCTGAGCAGGATGCCGATGGAGATCACGCTGCCGCGCGACTGGGCCAACCCGGCTTCGACCACGCGACGGTAGGACTCGAAGGTTCGCTCGGCGAGAAATGAGCTGGGCACCTCGAGCAGCAGCCGGTGCAGTTGCGCCGTGCCTTCGGGACCCAGTGCTTCGGCGATGAACCCCAGCGAGCCGAGCACCGCGATCAGCAGCGACGGCAGCGAGATCAGCGAGAACAGCGCGACCTCGGCGGCCAGCCCGGGTACGCGGTCCCGAAGCGTGTCGTTGACGGTGCGAACGATCAGCCGGCCGGCCTGCCGCACCGGACGGGGCGCCCGCGACAGCATCCAAAGCGCGCGTCGTTGCAGGGTCGAACGAGCGGAGGCGACCTTGTCGGACCAGGACGAGAAAGGCGCCACGCTCCGAGCCTAGGCGGGCGAGGTCCCGCGCCGAACGTGGGTTACCCGCACGTGGATCGCGCGGATTGCGTGTCATAACCCCACAGTCGGCGCGGAGGGTGGCGGTGCGCGGAGGGTGGCGGTCGGCGCAGCTAGTTGGTGGAAGGCAACTCGCGCACCACGTCGAGGCGCAGGAATTCCGGTGCCTTGATTACGTTGCGCAGCATGAACCGGATGAACGCCGGCATATCGGTTGCGTTCTCGTCGTGGTAGAGCCGCGGGGCACCGACCTGATAGCGACGGCCTCGGCTCTCGATTTCACAGCCGTCGGCGGCCAGCACGTTGCGCACCCAGTCGGCCTCGGAGCCATACGTCAGCGCGATGACGAATCCGCCCTGACGCCGAAACGCCCACAGCGGCGTCCGATACAGGCGTTGGGATTTGCGGCCGCGGTGAATCACGACCGCCCAGCCGGGTGCCCATGGCGCGATGAACCGGGTGATCCGGTTGAGCACCTTCTTGTTGGCGCGAGCGACCCATCGTGGAGCCGGCATAGTGGGACCTCCTCTTCTTAATCCGTCATACGAAACTCCGTGTACCAAGGGTGGTTTCGAGATAGTCCGATACGGCGGCTGAGTCGTCGGCGAGCACAGCGATGTAGCCGTCGGGCCGCACCAAGGTCAGCCCATCACCGTTGGGGACGTGTCGCACGTCGACCAGGGCGTCGTAGTCGGCCAACCGAGGTGCCGCGGCGCCGGGTGTCAACAGCGTGTACTTGGTCGGGTGTAAAAGTTCGATATCGGGGAACCGGTCGCCAACGGCGATGCGGGTGTCGTTGCTGCCGCCGCTGCCGTCGCGGTAGGACACGTCAAGCTGGGTCAGCGCGCGGCGTAACATCCGCTGCAGGGACGGACGCGGGGTGATGTGCGGGGCGATATGGCGTCGCGCAGTTGTGGCAATCGGGTTGCGCAGCAACGTCATCCGTGTTGCCCGACGCGTCCCCTTGACCAGCCGGTGTGCGACGGGCGCGCGTTCGGCGGCGTAGGAATCCAGCAGGCGGCGGTGAGCCTGGCCGTTGACGACCGCGGCGAGTTTCCAACCCAGGTTGAACGCATCCTGTATGCCGGTGTTCATGCCTTGCCCGCCGACCACCGAATGCACATGGGCTGCATCGCCGGCGAGGAAGACCCGGGCCACCGAGTGACGAGAGACCTTGCGCTGGTTGATCTGGAACCGTCCCGCGTAGTGGACGTCGGCGATGCGGGCGCCCGGGGGTGCACCGCGGTCGACGGCGGCTTGCAGCTCGGCGTAGGTTACGTCGCCGGTCGGGGTCTCACCGGGGCGGTAGGCGATCGTGAGTCGATGCAGCCCGCCGGGCATCGGGAAGTAGGCGGCGAAATTGCCACGGTTGAGAAACGCGTGAAATACGTTGTGCGGCAACGCCCAGTCCATGATCACATCGGCCACCGCGAAGTTCTCCTCGAACGCGGCGCCGACGAACTTCACACCGAGTTGGTGGCGCACGGTGCTGTGGGCGCCGTCGCAGCCGATCAACCACGATGTCCGCGTTGCCTCCGTCGTTCCGTCACCGTGTCGCAGAACGGCCCGCACCGCGTCGGAATCCTGGGTCAGCGCGGCCAGTTCGGTGCTGTGCTCGACGGACACGCCGAAGCTTTCGAGGCGGTTTCGCAGCAGGGCTTCAACTCGTGGCTGCTGCAGCATCAGCAGGTACGGGTACGGGCTGTCGAGCCCGTCGAGGTTCAGGTGCAGGAACTGCTTGCCTTCGCTGAACACCTTGAAGTCGGTGACGCGCATCCCTTCTGCGACGGCGTCATCGGCGAGGTCGAGGCGCTCAAAAAGCTCGAGTGTCCTGGGTTGTACGCCAAGGGCTCTCGTCTCGGTGGTGGGCGCAGCGGCGGCATCGATGACGCGGGTCTTGACGCCGCGGCGGGCCAGTTCGAGGGCCATCGTCAGGCCCGTGGGTCCGGCGCCGACGACGAGTACATCGGAATTCATGGGTTTTCCTTGAAGTTCGTTGAGGTAATCGCTGCGAGTAACAGGTCGACGTGGCTGTCGACGTCGATGGGCTGCACAGCCGCACCTTCGCTGGGAGCCACCAACAACACGTTGATCAGCGTGTGCAAGACCAGCGGACCCAAAAACATTCGGGCCGCGGCCAATACATCGATGTCACCGATCAGGCCGGCGTCCTTGGCCGCGGTGAGCAGCGCACCGGTCAGCTGAAAGGCCCGCTTCGGCACCGAGCGTCGGAAGATCTCGCCGACGTGCGGCAACCGGGGGGTCTCGGCGATCACGATCCGCACCAGCTCGATGTAGTCGCGCTGGATGAGTTGCGCACCGAGTTCGGTCGCGAGCGACCGCAGCGCGTTGCGCAGGTCGGCGATGCTGGCCGGTGCGGGGATGTCCACGTCGGCGTCGAGCTGGCCGAGGGCGATGAGGTGCTCGAGCACATCGGCGAGCACGGCTTCCTTGTTGGGGTAGCGGGAGTACAGCGTCTCCTTGGAGACCCCGGCCTCTTTCGCCAGCGCGGCGGTGCTCACCCCGGCGAAGCCGTGCTCGAGGAACAACGTGTGCGCGGCCGCTCTGATCTGTTGGACCTTGATGTCGTCGGCCATTCCGAACCTCCTCCGGAGCCAAACCGAACGGTACGGTTCGACGATAGCGCGGGGAGGCTGAGGCGCGCAAGGTGGCCTGTAGCGACGCCAAAGTGGGGTTGTGTCACGTCGACCGCGCGATACGCGTGCGGGTAACCCACGTTCGCGGCGGAAAGGGAGTAACCCACGCTCGCCGCGGAAAGGGAGGCGAGGCCCGCCTAGACTGGCGTCGTGCTCATCGGTTCGCACGTCCACGGTGACGATCCTCTGGCCGCCGCGCAGGCTGACGGCGCCGACGTGGTGCAGTTCTTCCTCGGCAACCCGCAGAGTTGGAAGAAGCCCAAGCCGCGAGAGGACGCCGAGGTGCTCAAGGCGTCGAGCATCCCGCTCTACGTCCACGCGCCGTACCTGATCAACGTGGCGTCGGCCAACAACCGGGTCCGGATCCCGTCGCGCAAGATCCTGCAGGACACCTGCGACGCGGCCTCGGAGATCAACGCGACGGCGGTCATCGTGCACGGCGGTCACGCCGACGACAAGGACTGGGAAGCCGGCTTCGAACGCTGGGTCAAGGCGCTGGATTACCTCGAGACCGACGTGCCGGTCTACCTGGAGAACACCGCAGGCGGCGACCATGCCATGGCCCGCCACTTCGACGTGATCGCCCGGCTGTGGGACCACATCGGTGACAAGGGCATCGGTTTCTGCCTGGACACCTGCCACGCCTGGGCCGCCGGCGAACAACTGATCGACGCCGTCGACCGGATCAAGGCCATCACCGGGCGCATCGACCTGGTGCACTGCAACGACTCACGCGACGCCGCCGGCTCGGGCGCCGACCGGCACGCGAACTTCGGCACCGGCCAGATCGACCCGCAATTGCTGGTCGCGGTGGTGCAGGCCGCCGGCGCACCGGTCATCTGCGAGACCTCCGACGAGGGCCGCAAAGACGACATCGCCTTCCTGCGCGAGCACATCACGACCTGATAACCGAACCGCAGTCGAACCCGCGGTAGCGGTGGGGTGAACTAGATTCAACGGAGTGTCTGCGGTTGACGAGTCGTCAATTGCGTCGCAGCGTGCCCTCGAGGCAGACCAGACGCGGGAACGCCGACTCAAGTATGTGCGCCGGATCGCCGTCGCGATATGGGCTGGGGTCGTCATATATCGCACGGTCACCGACGGTTTTGCGTTCAACCGTGAACTGGTGCTGCTCTACATCGCCACCGGTCTGCTGGCCGCGAGCATCGGTCAGGTCCGCCGCATGCTCTACGTCATCCGGGATTGGCTGCCGTTCGCGCTGATACTGCTCGCCTATGACCTGAGCAGGGGCGCCGCGGACATGATCGGGCGACCGACGCTGTGGGAGTGGCCCGCGGAGGCCGATCGCTGGCTCTTCTCCGGCACCGTGCCGACCGTGTGGCTTCAGGAGCAGCTCAAGCAGGGGCACCCGCCGTGGTGGGAAGTGGTTCTGAGCTGCGTTTACATGTCGTTCTTCATCCTGCCGTACGTGGTGGCCGGGGTGTTGTGGTTGCGTGACCGCGAGGAGTGGAAGGCGTTTGTGCGCCTGTTCGTCGGTTTGAACTTCGCGGGTTTGGTCATCTACGCCCTGGTGCCGGCCGCGCCGCCGTGGGCCGCGGCCCGGTGCACGCCTGCCGATGTCGAAGGCGGACCGGCATACGCGCGCTGCATGTTCGGCTCGGCGCGCGGAGTGCCCGACGGCGGTGTGCTCGGGGCGATGCAATCCAGCCAGGACGGGGCGAACCAGTGGATCGAGCGGATCGTCGGCCGCGGCTGGGGCAACCTGAACATGCACACTGCCAGCGCGCTGCTCGACGCGGGCCAAGCCAGCGTCAACCTGGTGGCAGCGATACCGTCCCTGCACGCCGGGATGACGGCGGCGGTCGCGGCGTTCCTGTGGCATCGCGTGCACAAAGCGTGGCGTCCACTGCTCGTGGCCTACGTGCTGCTGATGGCCTTCACGCTGGTGTACACCGCCGAGCACTACGTCATCGACATCTTGCTGGGCTGGGCGCTGGCCGCCGCGGTCATCGCCGTCCTCCACCGCTACGAGCGGTGGCGACGGGCCAGAGCATTGCGCCCAGCGGAACGTTCGGTCGAGATGGTTCCGCTCTACGGCCGACCGGAGGACCCCGTGGTGACGGCCGAGCATGCAGCCCAACCCGAGTCCATCCCGGAGCCGGAGCCGCGCCGCGACGACGTCGTCGCCGAACTCGACAGCCGCTGACTGTTACATGCGTTGTGCAGTTGTCAGAAAAGTGTAATAGTGGCGGTATGCCAGACACGCACGTCGTCACCAACCAGGTCCCGCCGCTGGAGGACTACAACCCGGCGACCTCGCCGGTACTCACCGAGGCGCTGATCCGCGAAGGCGGCGAATGGGGCCTGGACGAGGTCACCGAGCTCGGTGCGCTCGCAGGCTCACGGCAGGCGCAGCGCTGGGGCGAGCTGGCCGACCGCAACCAGCCGATCCTGCGCACCCACGACCGCTACGGACACCGCGTCGACGAGGTCGAATACGACCCCGCCTACCACGAGCTGATGAAGGTTGCCATCGGTCACGGGTTGCACGCCGCGCCGTGGGCCGACGACCGGACCGGGTCCCACGTCGTGCGCGCCGCCAAAACGTCGGTGTGGACGCCCGAACCCGGCCACATCTGCCCGATCTCGATGACGTATGCCGTCGTGCCGGCGCTGCGCCACAACCCGGAGCTGGCCTCGGTGTACGAGCCGCTGCTCGTCAGTCGCGAGTACGACCCCGAGCTCAAGGTGCCCATCACCAAGGCCGGCATCACCGCGGGCATGTCGATGACCGAAAAGCAGGGCGGCTCCGACGTGCGGGTGGGCACCACCCAGGCCACCCCCAACGGCGACGGCAGCTACGTCCTGCGCGGACACAAGTGGTTCACCTCCGCGCCGATGTGCGACGTCTTCCTCGTGCTGGCGCAGGCGCCCGGTGGGCTCAGCTGCTTTTTGCTGCCCCGGGTGCTGCCCGACGGCAGCCGCAACCGGATGCACCTGCAGCGCCTGAAAGACAAGCTCGGCAACCACGCCAACGCGTCCAGCGAGGTCGAGTACGACGACGCGATCGCGTGGCTGGTCGGCGAGGAAGGCCGCGGCGTCAAGACCATCATCGAGATGGTCAACCTGACCCGGCTGGACTGCACGCTGGGCAGCGCGACCAGCATGCGCAACGGACTGGCACGAGCCATCCACCATGCGCAGCACCGAAAGGCGTTCGGCGAGTACCTGATCGACCAACCGCTGATGCGTAACGTGCTGGCCGACCTGGCGGTGGAAGCCGAAGCCGCAACGATCGTCGCGATGCGCATGGCCGGCGCCACCGACGCCGCGGTACGCGGTGACGAACGCGAGACGCTGTTGCGCCGCATCGGCCTGGCCGCCAGCAAGTACTGGGTGTGCAAGCGCGCCACCCCGCACGCCGCCGAGGCGATGGAGTGTCTGGGCGGCAACGGCTACGTCGAGGACTCCGGCATGCCACGGCTGTACCGCGAGGCGCCGCTGATGGGCATCTGGGAGGGATCGGGCAACGTCAGCGCGCTGGATACGTTGCGCGCCATGGCAACTCGTCCGGAGTGCGTCGACGTGCTGTTCGACGAACTCGCTCGGACCGCGGGTGCGGATGCGCGACTGGACACCCACGTCGAGGCGTTGCGCCCCGCGCTGGGTGACCTCGAGACCATCCAGTACCGGGCACGCAAGGTCGCCGAGGACATCAGCCTGGCGCTGCAGGGGTCGCTGCTGGTACGGCATGGTCACCCGGCCGTCACCGAAGCGTTTCTGGCGACGCGCATGGGTGGGGCCTGGGGCGGGGCGTTCGGAACCTTGCCCACCGGACTGGATCTCGCGCCCATCCTCGAGCGGGCCCTGGTCAAGGGATGACCTGTTATCTCCGCGAGCAGACGCAAAAACCCCCTAAAAAGGGTGAAATTAGGGGATTTTATGTCTGCTCGCGCAGCTCGCGCTGCTCGCGCAAGAAGGCGGGCTTGCGATGACGCACGCGATCAGGCCCGTCGACTTTGACAACCTGAAGACGATGACCTACGAGGTCACGGGTCGCGTTGCCCGCATCACGTTCAATCGGCCGGAGAAGGGCAACGCGATCGTCGCCGATACTCCGCTGGAGTTGTCGGCGTTGGTGGAGCGCGCCGACCTCGACCCGAACGTGCACGTGATCCTGGTTTCCGGTCGGGGAGAAGGGTTTTGCGCGGGATTCGATCTGTCCGCCTATGCCGAGGGATCGTCGTCGGCGGGCGGCGGCAGTCCCTACCGGGACACTGTGCTGTCGGGTAGAACGCAGGCGGTCAACCACCTGCCCGATCAGCCGTGGGACCCGATGATCGACTATCAGATGATGAGCCGGTTCGTGCGCGGGTTCTCCAGCCTGATGCACGCCGACAAGCCCACGGTGGTCAAGATCCACGGCTATTGCGTGGCGGGCGGGACCGACATCGCGCTGCACGCAGACCAGGTGATCGCGGCGGCCGACGCCAAGATCGGCTATCCGCCCACCCGGGTGTGGGGTGTGCCCGCGGCCGGGATGTGGGCGCACCGGCTCGGTGACCAGCGGGCGAAACGGCTTCTGCTGACCGGTGATTCGATCACCGGCGCGCAGGCGGCCGAATGGGGGCTCGCGGTCGAGGCGCCGCCGGTCGAAGATCTCGACGAACGCACCGAGCGGCTGGTCGAACGCATTGCCGCCGTGCCGATCAACCAGCTCATCATGGTCAAGCTGGCGATGAACTCCGCGCTGTACAACCAGGGCACCGCCAACAGCGCCATGATCTCGACCGTGTTCGACGGCATCGCACGGCACACCCCGGAGGGGCACGCGTTCGTCGCGCAGTCACGTGAACATGGCTTCCGTGAGGCGGTCCGTCAACGTGACGAGCCGTTCGGCGATCACGGCCGGAAGGCATCGGACGTCTAGCGATGCCGAGGCTATCGCGGATGACGGCCCGCTCGGTCGTGCTGAGCGTTCTGCTGGGCGCGCATCCGGCCCGCGCCACGGCAAGTGAATTGATCCGTCTCACCGCTGATTTCGGCATCAAGGAGTCGACGATACGGGTGGCGCTGACCCGGATGGTCAGCGCCGGCGATTTGGTGCGTTCATCCGAAGGCTACCGGTTGTCGGAGCGGCTGCTGGCCCGTCAGCGTCGTCAGGACGACGCGTTGAACCCACCGCTGCGCGCGTGGAACGGTGACTGGACGACGCTGGTGATCACCAGCGTCGGCACCGATGCCCGAACCCGGGCCGGGCTGCGGATGGCGCTGCACCACAACAGGTTCGCCGAGCTGCGCGAAGGGGTGTGGCTGCGTCCGGACAACCTGGACATGGTGTCGCCGGCCGGCGTGCTGGAGAGTGTTCGGGTGTTGCGGGCTCGCGACGACGACCCCGCCGGCCTCGCCGCACGGCTGTGGGACCTGGCCGGCTGGGCGGTGGCGGGCCACCAGCTGCTCGACGAAATCACCTCGGCCTCAGACATTCCCGGTCGGTTCGTCGCGGCAGCCGGCATCGTGCGGCATCTGCTGACCGATCCCGTGCTGCCCGCCGAACTGCTGCCAAAGGACTGGCCCGGCGCGGCGCTGCGCGAGGCCTACACGAACTTCGCCGCGGAGTTGAGTTCGCGGCGCGACGGTACTGGATTGTCGCTCACGCGACATGAGCAATTGATGGAGGCGACATGAGCGGTGGAGTCCGGGTCGAGCGCGACGGCGCGGTGACGACGGTGATCATGAACCGGCCCGAGGCGCGCAACGCTGTCAACGGCCCCGCTGCCGCCGAGTTGTACGAAGCCTTCGACGCGTTCGACAAGGATGACTCGACCGCCGTCGCGGTGTTGTGGGGCGACAACGGAACATTCTGTGCCGGAGCCGATCTCAAGGCGTTCGGCACTGCCGACTCAAACCCCGTACACCGCACCGGCCCCGGGCCGATGGGACCGAGCCGGATGGTGTTGTCCAAACCGGTGATTGCCGCGATCAGCGGGTACGCCGTCGCGGGTGGGCTCGAGCTGGCGCTGTGGTGTGACCTGCGGGTGGTGGAGGACGACGCGGTCATGGGCGTGTTCTGCCGCCGATGGGGCGTGCCGCTGATCGACGGCGGCACGGTGCGGTTGCCGCGCCTGATCGGCCAGAGCCGGGCGATGGATCTGATCCTGACCGGCCGCGCCGTCGACGCCGCCGAAGCGTTGGCGATCGGCCTGGCCAATCGGGTGGTGCCCAAAGGTGAAGCCCGGCAACGAGCCGAGGAGCTCGCCGCCGAACTGGCCGGGCTGCCGCAGCAGTGCATGCGCGCGGACCGGCTCTCGATGCTGAACCAGTGGGGCATGCCGGAGGCCGAGGCGATGGACTTCGAGTTCGGCAGCATGTCGCGCGTCGCCGCCGAATCGCTGGAGGGCGCGGCACGGTTCGCGGCGGGCGCGGGACGGCACGGGGCCGGTAGCTAGGGCGCCACTGTCGGCGCGAGCGTGCGCAAAGTCGTGCTACGAGACGGCGTGTCGGGCGCAGACACGCACGCTCGCGCCAAGGGGCGGAGGGAGTCAGGCTTTGGTGATTCGGTTGTCGCGGCCGGTGTCGTTGATCTTGGGGTCGCCGTCGCTGTAGGTGACGGTGTTGTTGAGCCCGACGACGCTGAGCTCCTTGTCGATCCGCTCGAACGTGATCTTGTTGTCCGCGCCGCCGATGTTGACGTTCGCGCACGTGCCCTTGACGGTCAACGTGTTGTTCGAGCCGCCGATGTTCAGCGATTTACCGTCGGCGCAATCGATGTCGGCGGTGGTGCCGAACGAGCCGTAGTTGATCGTGTTGCCGACCTCGACTTGAGCGCCCGAGGTGCCCGCGGTCGCGGTCGGCGTGTTGGTGTCCGAACTTTCCGAACCGCAGCCGGCGAGCACGACGGCGGCCGACACGGCCGCGGCGGTGGCGAGCAGGCGGACGTTCATGCGACGAGCCGATCGACGTGGTTGGTCATTCCGAGTTCCCGCCCGCGGTCCCACACGATCGGTGCGCCGTTCTTGTACAGCACGGTCTGATCCCAGCCGTACACGGTCACGTCGTTGACGATGTTGTCGGCCACGACGAAGTTCGAGCTGCCCTGCACCGTCACCGCCCAGCAGCTGCCCAACGCGGTGATCCGGTTGTTGGCGCCGTTGACGAACAAGGTGGCGTTGTTGCAGTCGATGGTCTGCGTGACGCCAAGCCCGGTCACGTGGGTGTCGCCGTGCTCGGCGTAGGCCGCCGGCGCTCCGACGGTCAACGCGGGCACGGCGAGCAGGCTCACCGTCAATGTCCTGGCCACAACAGTCGGCATCATGGGAGGTAAGCGTACGTGGCGGGCGGTACGCACGGCGAGGGTTCGCACGAGTCGCCATCGGCCACGGCGCTGGGTAGCGTGAGATGCGATGCGTTGGCGTGTCAATCAGGTTGCTGTCGTAGCGGTCACGGCGGCGATGACCGTTGCAAGCTGTTCGTCGACCGTTAGCGGGACCGCGCAGCGGGCCCGAATCGGCGTACCCGATCCCGACCGCAACTACGGCTACGTCAACGACCGTTGCGGTCTGCTCGCCGACGACACCATGCAGCAGATCCTGGACGCCGATTCCGTCGTGCGGCCCTACAGCGGCGCGGTCTGCCAATACGTGCTGATGCGCGGCGACGCCCCGATCGACGTCACGTTCTCCTGGTTCGAGTCCGGCAGCCTGGACCGCGAACGGGCCCTGGCCGACGACCGCGGCGCCGAGATCACCGACACCGTCGTCGAGCGGCGCCCGGCGTTCCTGTCCCGCCGCGACGTCACCGGCGCGGCCTGTTCGGCGACCGCCGCGGCCGGTGCCGGAGTGCTGAGCTGGTGGGTTCAGCTGCGCGACGCGGCCAGCGGCGACCCGTGCGTCGAGGCCGAAAAACTGCTGTCCGCAACGCTGCAGTCGGAGATGTGACCATGCGCGGGAAAGTCCTGGGCACGCTGGCGGCGGCGGCGCTGCTAGCGGGCTGCGGCGCCGATGGCGCGCCGGCGGCGCCGACACACACCGCCACCGGGTCCGAGGGCGGCTTCCACAGCGTCGACTGCAACGGGATCACCGACGCCGACATCGACAAGGCCGTTGGCCCGGCGATGTTCACCAAGACCGTCGTCAGCGACGCCGGCTGCTTCTGGCAGGAGAACACGATGTTCGGCACGGTCGGCGCCGGGATGGGCATCTCGACGTGGTGGTACCGCGGCAGCGATATGGACACCGAGCGATCGCTGGAACAAAAGGCCGGGCGCACCATCGAGGAACTGTCGGTCGATGACAACAAGGGCTTCAAGGCGCACGACGACAATGCGTGCAGCATCTACGTGGCCAAGGGCGGCGACGTGATCACGTGGTCGGTGCAGACGATGAGCCCGGCGATGCTGCCCGACCTGTGCGTGGTCACCGAACAACTCGCACAGCTGAGCCAACAGCGAGTGAACTGAGTTGCACCGACCAGGAAAAACTAGAGGTGTTAGTTTTGCGCTGCCCCTTTTTCGGGGTTCCGCGTCGACCTAGGAGAAGCGCATGGCAGCCGAGCCGCAGCCGCAGTCTCCACCGGCCCGCTCGGCGGGCCGCCGACCTGCCCGGCTGAGCCGCGATTCCATCGTCAACGCCGCCCTGACGTTCCTTGACCGGGAGGGCTGGGACGCGTTGACCATCAACGCGTTGGCCCACCAACTCGGCACCAAGGGCCCCTCGCTGTACAACCACGTGCACAGCCTCGACGACCTGCGCCGGACCGTGCGGATGCGGGTCGTCGGCGACATCATCGAGATGCTCAACACCGCCGGGCAGGGCCGCACCCGCGACGACGCGGTGATGGTGATGGCCAGCGTCTACCGTAGCTACGCCCACCACCACCCGGGTCGGTACTCGGCGTTCACCCGGATGCCGCTCGGCGGCGACGACCCCGAGTTCAGCGCGGCCACCAGGGCGGCGGCCGCGCCGGTGATCGACGTGCTGGCCTCCTACGGGCTCGATGGCGAGGACGCGTTTTATGCGGCGCTGGAGTTCTGGTCGGCGATGCACGGCTTCGTGCTGCTGGAGATGACCGGCGCGATGGACGGCATCGACACCGACGCGGTGTTCACCGACATGGTGATGCGGCTGGCTTCGGGGATGGAGCGACGCTGAGCTAGTCTGTTGACCTGCACGAAGGGGCCGCCGGACGAGTTTGTTTCGGCGCGGGCTGCCCTGGTATTGTGGACGATCGTGCCTGGCAGATAAGGCGCTTGCGGCTGGAAATTTCCGCGGGCATGCCTGCACGCTGGGCAAATTCGCGCGTCGCCATGCCCTGAGAATTCGGCAATGCCTTGAATTGTCACGGCGGACGTGCGCGACACACCCGGTCGCGGGGTACGTGAACGGGACATAACTGCAGTACAGAGACTTAGACAACAGCAAAGAACACAGAAAGCCGGTAGATGCCAACCATTCAGCAGCTGGTCCGCAAAGGCCGCCGTGACAAGCCGGGCAAGGTGCGAGTTGCGGCCCTCAAGGGCAGCCCGCAGCGCCGTGGCGTGTGCACCCGCGTGTACACCACGACCCCGAAGAAGCCGAACTCGGCGCTTCGGAAGGTCGCCCGCGTCAAGCTGACCAGCCAGGTTGAGGTCACCGCTTACATCCCGGGCGAGGGCCACAACCTGCAGGAGCACTCGATGGTGCTGGTGCGTGGTGGTCGTGTGAAGGACCTGCCGGGTGTGCGCTACAAGATCATCCGCGGTTCGCTCGACACGCAGGGCGTGAAGAACCGCAAGCAGGCACGCAGTCGCTACGGCGCCAAGAAGGAGAAGAGCTGATGCCGCGGAAGGGACCCGCGCCCAAGCGTCCGTTGGTGAACGATCCGGTCTACGGCTCGCAGCTGGTCACCCAACTGGTGAACAAAGTTCTCGTCCGGGGGAAGAAATCGTTGGCCGAGCGCATTGTTTATGGTGCGCTCGAACAGGCCAGGGACAAGACCGGCACGGATCCGGTCGTCACCCTCAAACGCGCTCTCGACAACGTCAAGCCGGCACTCGAGGTCCGCAGCCGCCGCGTCGGCGGTGCGACCTACCAGGTTCCCGTCGAGGTGCGTCCCGACCGGTCCACCACGTTGGCCCTGCGCTGGCTGGTGAGCTTCTCGCGGCAGCGCCGGGAGAAGACCATGGTCGAGCGTCTGGCGAACGAGATCCTCGACGCCAGCAACGGTCTCGGAGCCTCCGTCAAACGGCGTGAGGACACCCACAAGATGGCCGAGGCGAACCGCGCCTTCGCGCACTACCGCTGGTGAGCGGCAAAGCTTGCTTTGACGCGCGAGCGTAGCGAGCACAGATAAAGACCAGAACGTTTACTTCCCGAAGGGAATGCTGTGGCACAGAAGGACGTGCTGACCGACCTGAACAAGGTCCGCAATATCGGCATCATGGCGCACATCGATGCCGGTAAGACCACGACCACCGAGCGCATCCTCTACTACACCGGCGTCAACTACAAGATCGGTGAGACGCACGACGGTGCTTCGACCACCGACTGGATGGAGCAGGAGCAGGAGCGGGGGATCACCATCACCTCCGCGGCGGTGACGTGCTTCTGGAACGACAACCAGATCAACATCATCGACACCCCCGGCCACGTCGACTTCACCGTCGAGGTGGAGCGCTCCCTGCGCGTGCTCGACGGTGCGGTGGCCGTCTTCGACGGCAAGGAAGGTGTCGAACCGCAGTCCGAGCAGGTCTGGCGCCAGGCCGACAAGTACGACGTGCCGCGCATCTGCTTCGTCAACAAGATGGACAAGATCGGCGCGGACTTCTACTTCACCGTGCAGACCATCAAGGACCGCCTCGGCGCCAAGCCGTTGGTGATCCAGCTGCCGATCGGCGCCGAGGCCGATTTCGAAGGCATCGTCGACCTGGTCGAGATGAAGGCCAAGGTGTGGCGTGGTGAGACCAAGCTCGGCGAGACCTACGAGACCGTCGACATCCCGGCCGACCTGACCGAGAAGGCCGAGCAGTACCGCAACGAGCTGCTCGAGGTCGTCGCCGAGACCGACGAGGAGCTGCTCGAGAAGTACCTGGGCGGCGAGGAACTGAGCGTCGCCGAGATCAAGGCCGCGATCCGTAAGTTGACGGTGGCCAGCGAGCTCTATCCGGTGCTGTGCGGTTCCGCGTTCAAGAACAAGGGCGTGCAGCCGATGCTCGACGCGGTCATCGACTACCTGCCGTCGCCGCTGGACGTCGAGTCAGTGCGCGGGCACGTACCGGGCAAGGAGGACGAAGAGATCCTCCGCAAGCCCTCGGTGGACGAGCCGTTCTCGGCGCTGGCGTTCAAGATCGCCGTGCATCCGTTCTTCGGCAAGCTGACCTACGTGCGGGTGTATTCCGGCACGGTGGAGTCGGGCTCGCAGGTGATCAACGCCACCAAGGGCAAGAAGGAACGGCTGGGCAAGCTGTTCCAGATGCACGCCAACAAGGAGAACCCGGTTGACCGCGCGTCCGCTGGGCATATCTACGCGGTGATCGGGCTCAAGGACACCACCACCGGTGACACCCTGAGCGACCCGAACCAGCAGGTCGTGCTGGAGTCGATGACGTTCCCCGATCCGGTGATCGAGGTGGCGATCGAGCCCAAGACCAAGAGCGACCAGGAAAAGCTCGGCACGGCGATCCAGAAGCTCGCCGAAGAGGATCCGACCTTCAAGGTGCACCTGGATCAGGAGACCGGCCAGACCGTCATCGGCGGCATGGGCGAGCTGCACCTCGACATCCTGGTCGACCGGATGAAGCGCGAGTTCAAGGTCGAGGCCAACGTCGGCAAGCCGCAGGTGGCCTACCGCGAGACCATCAAGCGCAAGGTCGAGAACGTCGAGTTCACCCACAAGAAGCAGACGGGTGGCTCCGGTCAGTTCGCGAAGGTCATCATCAACATCGAGCCGTTCACCGGCGAGGACGGGGCGACCTACGAGTTCGAGAACAAGGTCACCGGTGGCCGTATCCCGCGGGAGTACATCCCGTCGGTGGACGCCGGCGCCCAGGACGCGATGCAGTACGGCGTGCTGGCCGGCTATCCGCTGGTGAACTTGAAGGTCACCCTGCTCGACGGTGCCTACCACGAGGTGGACTCGTCGGAAATGGCGTTCAAAGTTGCAGGTTCACAGGTGCTGAAGAAGGCCGCGCAGGCCGCTCAGCCGGTGATCCTCGAGCCGATCATGGCGGTCGAAGTGACCACACCCGAGGACTACATGGGTGACGTGATCGGTGACCTGAACTCCCGCCGTGGTCAGATCCAGGCCATGGAGGAGCGGAGCGGTGCTCGTGTCGTCAAGGCGCAGGTTCCGCTGTCGGAGATGTTCGGCTATGTCGGAGACCTTCGGTCGAAGACCCAGGGCCGGGCGAACTACTCCATGGTGTTCGACTCGTATGCCGAGGTTCCGGCCAACGTGTCGAAGGAGATCATCGCGAAGGCGACGGGTCAGTAATTTCTGACCCGCCGGTTTGGCGGGACCGCACAACTGTAAAGATCAACACTGCTTACCAAGCACCAACACAGTCCAGGAGGACACCACAGTGGCGAAGGCGAAGTTCGAGCGGACGAAGCCGCACGTCAACATCGGGACCATCGGTCACGTTGACCACGGCAAAACCACGCTGACCGCGGCTATCACCAAGGTTCTGCACGACAAGTTTCCCGAGTTGAACGAGTCGCGCGCATTCGACCAGATCGACAATGCGCCCGAGGAGCGTCAGCGCGGCATCACGATCAACATCTCCCACGTGGAGTACCAGACCGACAAGCGCCACTACGCGCACGTCGACGCCCCCGGCCACGCCGACTACATCAAGAACATGATCACCGGTGCGGCCCAGATGGACGGTGCGATCCTGGTGGTCGCGGCCACCGACGGTCCGATGCCGCAGACCCGTGAGCACGTGCTGCTGGCCCGTCAGGTCGGCGTGCCCTACATCCTGGTCGCGCTGAACAAGTCGGACATGGTCGACGACGAGGAGCTGATCGAGCTCGTCGAGATGGAGGTCCGCGAGCTGCTGGCCGGCCAGGACTTCGACGAGGACGCCCCGGTCATCAAGGTCTCCGCGCTCAAGGCGCTCGAGGGTGACGAGAAGTGGGTCGAATCGATCGTCGAGCTGATGCAGGCCGTCGACGAGTCGATCCCGGACCCGGTCCGCGAGACCGACAAGCCGTTCCTGATGCCCGTCGAGGACGTCTTCACGATCACCGGCCGCGGCACCGTGGTCACCGGTCGCGTCGAGCGCGGCGTGATCAACGTGAACGAGGAAGTCGAGATCGTCGGCATCCGTCCGGACACCACCAAGACCACGGTCACCGGCGTGGAGATGTTCCGCAAGCTGCTCGACCAGGGCCAGGCCGGTGACAACGTCGGTCTGTTGCTGCGCGGCATCAAGCGTGAGGACGTCGAGCGTGGCCAGGTCGTCGTGAAGCCCGGCACCACCACTCCGCACACCGAGTTCGAGGGTCAGGTCTACATCCTGTCCAAGGACGAGGGCGGTCGGCACACGCCGTTCTTCAACAACTACCGTCCGCAGTTCTACTTCCGCACCACCGACGTGACCGGTGTGGTGACGCTGCCGGAGGGCACCGAGATGGTGATGCCCGGTGACAACACCGACATCTCCGTGAAGCTGATCCAGCCCGTCGCGATGGACGAGGGTCTGCGGTTCGCGATCCGCGAGGGCGGCCGTACCGTCGGCGCCGGCCGGGTCACCAAGATCATCAAGTAGTTCTCTGCGCAAAACGGCGCTCACCTTCGGGTGGGCGCCGCTTTCGTCATTTGGGGGCTCGCGAGGCGTACCACAGGGCTGTGCTTCGGTCGGCGACCACGACCCTGGTGTGCATCTCGCGAGTGCAGTGCGGCGGCGCGGCGTAACGACCGCGGCCGTCGCAGCGATTTACCACCCGAATGTCCCGTTCGGGGACGGAAGGGTTGGGGTTTGTTGTTCCGCCGTATCAGCACGCTCGTTAGCGCCGTCGCGATCGCGAGCGCCGCGTTTGCCGGTATGTCCGTCGCCAACGCCCAACCGGCGTGCCCCGACGTGCACTGGTTCGGCGCCGCGGGTTCCGGCCAGCGCGACGGGCACCTGAGCACCAACGCCGGCATGGGCGACGACGTCTACCGGTCCTATGTGGACCTGCAGCAGTTGGTGCAGCGCGACGGGCGCACGATGACGGCCGAGGCCGTCGTGTACCCCGCCGTGCCGGTGCCCGACGACGGTGGCATCGGCGACTGGCTGGGCTTCATGGACAGCGTCGACGTCGGCGCGGAGGCGCTCGCCGCGCAATACGCGGCCTTCACCCAGCGCTGCCCCACCACCAAGGTGGTGCTTGCGGGGTACTCGCAAGGTGCGATGGTGGTGCACCGCAACCTGCACACCCTCGGCACCGACCCGAACATGGCGGCCGCGTTGCTCATCGCCGACGGTGACCGCCTGCCCGCCGACCCGACCGTCAACATCGGCTCGGTCACCTCGGTACCCGGCGCCGGCAAGGGCGTCGCGCAGGACTGGCCGATCCTGGCCGATGCTCCGGCGCCGCTGCCTCCCGCGATCGGCAGCCGCACCATCAGCGTGTGCGAGCTCGGCGACGCGGTCTGCGACTACGACCCGGACGCCGAGGAGGTGTCGAAGGTCTCGACGCTGATTCACACCAGCTACACCACCGCCGACGGTGGATACCGGTGGACGCAGCCGCTCTACACCCTGCTCGGGCCGGCAGCGCCCCAGCCGGTCACGCCGCTGGGCGCGACGACGCAGGCTCAGTAACGGCCAAAGCCAAAGCCGCTATGCCGTAAGCTCACCGCTCGCCGGGTCGGCGTTAATCTTGGCGTCCGAGACGGCGCGACGACGGGAGCTCGGCCATGTCCACATTCTGGCGTTATCTCCGGATCCAAGCGTTCGTCCTGCTGTGCGGCATCGTCGGGCCGATCTTTTTGGTTGTCTACTTCGCGATGGGCGCCGACCCGATGTTGGGGTGGATGTTCTGGATCGGTCTGCTCATCACCGCCGCCGACGTGTTGATCGCATTGGGCATCACCGCCGCCGGGGTGAGTTCGTCGGCCAAGACCGCCGCACTCGAGCAGACCGGAGTGCTGGCGCTGGCCCAGGTCGTCGGCATCCAGGAAACCGGGACCCGCATCAACGAACAGCCGTTGGTGAAGCTCGATCTGCAGATCTCCGGGCCGGGTATCGCGCCGTTCGCCACCCAGGACCGGGTGCTCGCGTCGATCTCCCGGTTGCCGATGATCACCAGCCGCAAGCTGGTCGCGCTGGTGGACCCGATGACCGGTGAGTATCAAATCGATTGGCAGCGAAGCAGTTTGGTCAGCGGCATGATGCCCGCCAACTTCACCATCGCCGAGGACAACCAGACCTATGACCTCACCGGCCAGGTCGAGCCGCTGATGGAGATCCTGCAGATACTCAAGGCGCACAACATCAGCCTGGACAACATGATCGACCTGCGTGCCAATCCAGGTGCGCGCCAACAGGTTCAGGAGGTGGTGCGACGCGCGGTCACGCCGCAGGCGCCCGTCGCGGCCTCCGGTCCGGTGCTGACACCGCCGCCGGAACCGTCGACCGCGCAACGCCTTCAGGAGCTGGAGACATTGCGCGCCACCGGCGCGATCTCCGAAGACGAGTACACCGCCAAGCGCCAGCAGATCCTCGCCGAGCTGTAGCGGTGATGACGGATCCGCAGGAGAACACGCCGGTTCGTGCTCCGTCGCTGAGCGATGCGCTGATCCCGCTCGTCGCCTTGGCGGTGCTCATCGGCGGCGCGATCGCATTGTTCGGCATCGACGCGCTTGACGGCCCCGTCCAGGTGGCGCTCGTATTGTGTTGCGCGGTCGCGGCACTCATCGCGCTGAAGAACGGGCACCCGTGGACCCAGGTGCAGAAGGCCGGCCAGGGGGCGCTGTCGTCGATCACCAGCGCGTTGTTCATCCTGCTGGCCGTCGGCGCGTTGATCGGCACCTGGAACCTATCGGGCACCATCCCGACGCTGGTCTACTACGGCATTCAGGTGCTCTCACCGGGCTATTTCTACGTCGCCACCGCGGTCATCTGCGGTGTGGTGGCGATGTCGATCGGCAGTTCATGGACCACGGCGGGCACCGTCGGCGTCGGGCTGATCGGCATCGCGACGATGATCGGGGTGTCCCCGGCCATCGCGGCGGGCGCGGTGATCTCCGGGGCCTACCTGGGCGACAAGCTGTCGCCGCTGTCCGAAACGACGATCCTGACCGCCCAGATGGTCAAGGTCGACCTTTACACCCATATCCGAAGCCAGGCGTGGACGTCGGTGCCCGCCTTCATCATCGCGGCCGTGGTGTTCTCGATGCTGGGGGTGATCGGCCCGCCGGTGCGCGACACCGTCAGCGAAGAGGTCGAGCTCACCAGGCTCAACGAGATCTTTTCGATCAACGTGCTGAACCTGCTGCCGCTGGTGGTGCTGATCGTGCTGTCGCTGCGCAAGGCGCCGGCCTCGTTGGCGCTGTTGGCGTCCGCGCTGTGGGCCGGTGTGCAGGCGACGATCCTGCAGCGCGACGTCGTTGCGGGTTTCGTCACCGAACTCCACGGCAGCGCCAACGTGGTTCTGGGGTCGATACAGGCCGTCTGGCGTGCGATGGCCAACGGGTTCATGATGAACTCCGGTATTGCCGACATCGACCGACTGTTGTCGCGCGGCGGCATGGACAGCATGCTGCTCACCATCTGGCTGATCATCGGCGCCGTCACGTTCGGGGCGCTGCTGGAGCACTTCGGTCTGATCGACCGGCTGGTACGGCCCCTGATCGACGCGGCGAAGTCGACGGGACGGCTGTATCTGTCGGTCTTCCTCAGCGGTATCGGCCTCAACATCGTCGCCGGGGACCAGTACATCGCATTGGTGTTGCCCAGCCGCATTTTCCGCCTCGAGTTCGAGAAACGCGGCCTGGCCCCGCAGAACCTGTCCCGGCTTGCCGCCGACAGCGGCACCGTGACATCGCCGCTGGTGCCGTGGAACTCGTGCGGGGCGTTCATGGCCGCGGTGCTGGGCGTGCCCACGTTGGCGTATCTGCCGTACGCGTTCTTCAATATCGCCAGCCCGCTGCTCAGCGTGGTTTACGGTTATACCGGAATCAAGATCGTCAAGACGTCGTCCACTGAGAAGGCAGCTGACGCGACATGACATCGACAGAGCCGCGGACCCAGGAAGCCGGCCAGAAGGTCAGCCTGCCCACGTTGACCGCCATGGTGGTCGGCTCGATGATCGGTTCGGGGGTGTTCCTGCTGCCCCGCCGGTTCGGCACCGAAACCGGTGTGGCCGGTGCGCTGATCGCGTGGACCGTTGCGGGCGCGGGAATGCTGATGCTGGCCTTTGTGTTTCAGCGGCTCGCCACGCGAAAGCCCCTATTGGACGCCGGTATCTTCGCCTACGCCAAGGCGGGTTTCGGCGACTACGTCGGTTTCAATTCGGCGATCGGCTACTGGGCGTCGGCCTGCGCGGGCAATACCTCGTACTGGGTGCTGATCACGGCGACGATGAGCGCGGTGATACCCGCGTTCGGCGCCGGGGACACGGTGCTTGCGGTGGTGGTGTCGGCGATCGGGGTGTGGCTGTTCGCATTCCTGGTCATGCGCGGCGTGCGGGACGCCGCGGTGATCAACTACATCGTCACGATCGCCAAAGTGGTACCGATCCTGATGTTCATCGTGATCGTTGCGATCGCATTCGAGGCCGACGTGTTCGCCGCCAACTTCTGGGGCCCCGAGGGGTACTCGTTCGGCGCGCTGTGGGATCAGGCCACCGGAACCATGCTGATCACGGTGTTCGTCTTTCTGGGCATCGAAGGCGCCAGCGTCTATTCGCGGATGGCGCGAAAGCGCGAAGACGTCGGGCGCGCCACCGTGGTCGGATTTCTGAGCGTGTTGAGTGTCTTCGCGCTGGTGACGCTGGTGTCCTACGGCGTGATGCCGCAGGACGAACTCGCCGGCGTCAGCCAGCCGTCGATGGCGTCGGTGCTGGAATCCGTTGTCGGGCATTGGGGTTCGGTGCTGATCCGCGTCGGTGTGATCGTGTCGGTGCTCGGCGCTTACCTGGCGTGGACGCTGATGGCCGCCGAGGTGCTGTACATTCCCGCCAGATCCGACGATATGCCGCGGTTTCTGGCCCGCACCAACCGCCACGGCGCACCTGTCACCGCGCTGGTCATGGCGGCGGCGCTGACGTCGCTGCTGCTGGTGGCGCTGTTGTTCGCGTCCTACGCGTTGGATTTCATGCTGGACCTGACCGCCGCGCTGTCGCTGATCCCGTACCTGCTCGCGGCGGCCTATGCGCTGAAGTTGACGGCGACCCGGGAGACCTACGGCGACGGCAAATCCCTTGTGCCCGACATGGTTATCGCCGGTGTCGCCACGGTGTACACCCTGTTCCTGCTGTATGCCGCCGGAATGGACAAGTTGCTGCTGTCCTGCATCCTGTACGCGCCGGCCGCGGCGTTGTACGTCAAGGCACGTCGCGAACGCGGGTTGCAAGTGTTCCGACCGGCAGAGGCGGTGCTGTTCGCGGTGATCGTGATCGGCGCGGTGGTGGGTGTGGTGTCGTTGGCCACCGGCGCGCTCGAGATCTGAGTAACGAGAGGAACGACAGGTGACTTATCGGTCCGCCGACTACGGCGTGCACTCCGAGGTCGGCAAGCTGCGTAAGGTGCTGGTCTGTTCACCGGGGCTGGCGCACGAGCGCCTCACACCGACCAACTGTGACGATCTGTTGTTCGACGACGTGCTGTGGGTGCAGAACGCCAGGCGAGACCACTTCGACTTCATCGACAAGATGCGTGACCGCGGCGTCGAGGTCGTCGAACTGCACGACGTGCTGACCGAAACGATGAGCGACCCGGAAGCCAAAGCGTGGCTGCTGGACCGCAAGATCGTGGCCAACGAGGTGGGGCTCGGCTTGATCAACGAGACCCGCAGCTACCTGGACTCACTGCAGCCGCGGCGGCTGGCCGAGCTGCTGATCGGCGGGATGTCCACGCGCGACCTGCCCAAGGACATGCAATCGGGCTACCGCGCGTTGGCGCGCGAAAGCACCGGCGTCGCAGAGTATCTGATGCCGCCGCTGCCGAACACCCTCTACACCCGCGACACCACCTGCTGGATCTACGGTGGGCTGACGCTCAACCCGCTGTTCTGGCCGGCCCGCCACGACGAGACGCTGCTGATGAAGGCCGTCTACCAGTTCCACCCCGACTTCGTGGGTTCACAGGTGTGGTGGGGGGATCCCGAACAGTCCTGGGGCTCAGCGACGTTCGAGGGTGGTGACGTGCTGGTGCCCGGGCAGGGTGTGGTGATCATCGGCATGAGCGAGCGCTCGTCGCGGCAGGCCATCACCCAGGTCGCCGCGAAGTTGTTCGCCGAAGGTGCCGCGACACAGGTGATCGTGGCGGGTATGCCCAAGTTGCGGGCGGCCATGCACCTCGACACCGTCTTCACCTTCGCCGACCGCGACGTGGTGACCATCTATCCCGAGATCGTCGACGCCATGCAGACATTCACCCTGCACCCCAGCGACACCGAACCCGGGGTGGAAGTGGTCGAGGCCACCAAACCGTTCCTCGAAGTGGTGGCGTCCTCGCTCGGGCTGGCCGAGTTGCGGGTGGTGGAGACCGGCGGCACGGCCTACGACTCCGAGCGCCAACAGTGGGACAGCGGCAACAACCTGGTCGCCGTCGAACCGGGTGTGGTGTTCGCCTACGACCGCAACACCCACACCAACACGCTGCTGCGTCGTGCGGGTGTGGAGGTGATCACGATCGTGGGTGCCGAGCTCGGCCGGGGCCGCGGCGGCGGGCACTGCATGACCTGCCCGATCATCCGCGACCCGATCGACTAGAACACGTTTCAGTTCGGCTGTTAGCCTGGTCCGGTGGCGGAGAACGGGCCCCTGGCCGGGCGAGTGGCATTCATCACGGGGGCGGCGCGCGGGCAGGGCAGAGCGCACGCGATCCGGTTGGCCGGCGACGGCGCCGACATCATCGCGATCGACATCTGCGGCCCGATCTCGGAGACCATCACCTATCCGCTCGCCACGCCCGAGGAACTCGCCGAGACGGTACGCGCCGTGGAGGCCACCGGCCGCAAGGTGCTGGCCCGCCAGGTCGACGTCCGCGACCTGGCCGCGCTGCAACAGGTGGTGGCCGACGGGGTCGAACAGTTCGGCCGACTCGACATCGTGGTGGCCAACGCCGGCGTGCTGAGCTGGGGCCGGATCTGGGAGATGTCCGAAGAACAGTGGAACACCGTCGTCGACGTGAACCTCAACGGCACCTGGCGCACCCTGCGGGCCGCGGTACCGGCGATGATCGAAGCCGGCAACGGCGGTTCGATCGTCATCGTCAGCTCTTCGGCCGGGCTGAAGGCCACGCCGGGCAACGCCCACTATGCCGCATCCAAACACGGCCTGACCGCGCTGACGAACTCACTTGCGTTGGAAGCAGGCGAATTCGGGATTCGGGTCAACTCCATCCACCCGTATTCGATCGACACGCCGATGGTGGAGAAGGACGCGATGATGGCGCTGTTCGCCAAGCACCCGACGTTCATCCACAGCTTCGCGCCGATGCCGTATCACCCGGTGAACCACCAGGGCAAAAAGGGCCTGCAGGAATTCATGACGGCCGAAGAGGTCTCCGATGTGGTGGCGTGGCTGGTCAGCGACGCGTCCGCGACGATCTCGGGCAGCCAGATCGCCGTCGACCGCGGCACGATGAAGTACTGACCGCTACCCGGGCGGTTCGAGGGGGTGGCGGACAAATCCCGCCGCGCATCGTGTAAAAACTCCGCATGACCACTGCTAAGGGCATCGTCATCGTCGGTGGCGGGCTGGCGGCTGCCCGCACGGCTGAACAGCTGCGTCGTTCGGAGTACGCCGGTCCGGTGACCATCGTCAGCGACGAGGACCACCTGCCCTATGACCGGCCGCCGCTGTCCAAGGAAGTGCTGCGCGCCGAGACCGACGACGTCACGCTCAAGCCCGCGGAGTTCTACGACGAGAACGACATCACCGTGCTGCTGGCCAACGGCGCACGCTCGGTGGACACCGCCGCCAAGACGTTGACGCTGGCCGACGGCAGCGAGCTGGGCTACGACGAGTTGATCATTGCGACCGGCCTTGTCCCCAAACGGATTCCGTCGTTTCCCGACCTCGCCGGTATCCACGTGCTGCGCAACTTCGACGAAAGCCTGGCGCTGCGCAAGGAGGCGACGTCAGCGCAGCGCGCGGTCGTCGTCGGCGCGGGCTTCATCGGCTGTGAGGTCGCGGCGAGCCTACGCAAGCTCGGCGTCGCGGTGTCGCTGGTCGAGCCGCAGCCCGCACCGCTGGCCTCGGTGCTCGGAGAGCAGATCGGTGAGTTGGTGGCGCGGTTGCACCGCGGTGAGGGTGTCGACGTCTTTTGCGGCGTCGGCGTGTCCGAGGTGAGCGGAAGCGATCGGGTCGAGAAGGTGATCCTGAGCGACGGTACCGAGCTCGGCGCCGACCTCGTCGTCGTCGGGATCGGCTCCCACCCGGCCACCGACTGGCTGGAAGGCTCGGGCATCGACCTGGACAACGGCGTCGTCTGCGATGCGTCCGGCCGGACCAGCGCAGCGAACGTGTGGGCGATCGGAGATGTCGCGTCCTGGCGTAACACCGTGGGACATCAAGTGCGCGTTGAGCATTGGAGCAACGTCGCCGACCAGGCCCG
The DNA here is from genome assembly GCA_050205315.1 of Mycolicibacterium pulveris. Classification (GTDB taxonomy): domain Bacteria; phylum Actinomycetota; class Actinomycetes; order Mycobacteriales; family Mycobacteriaceae; genus Mycobacterium; species Mycobacterium pulveris_A. The sequence continues at coordinate 61,050 of JBNMRA010000005.1, forward strand.
GGTGTTGGTTCCCGCGCTGCTCGGGCAGGAGGTGCCCGCGGTGACCGCCGTGCCGTACTTCTGGAGCGATCAGTACGACGTCAAGATCCAGTGCCTCGGCGAGCCCGAAGCGACCGACACCGTGCACGTCGTCGAGGACGACGGCCGCAAGTTCCTGGCGTTCTACGAGCGCGACGGCGTGGTCTCAGGCGTGGTCGGCGGCGGGATGCCGGGCAAGGTGATGAAGACCCGCAGCAAGATCGCCGCGGGTGCCCCCATCGCCGACGTCCTCTAGATCGCGATTTCGGTGCGCTAACCATCGCTGAGCGCGTGTTAGCGCACCGAAATCACACTTAGAACTCGCCGAGGTAGAAGCGGGTGCCCTGGTCGTCGGTGCACAGCGCCGACTTGCCGTAGGGCTGCTGTGACGGCGCGTCGATCACCGTGCCGCCGGCTTCGACCACCCGAATGACCGCGGCGTCGACGTCCTCGACGGTCCACATCGGCACGGTCACCGATTCGCTGTTGCCGCCGGCGACCCCGGCCATCGGATGGGTGTGCTGAATACCCCAGCCGTCGTTCACCCGGCCGGGTTCGAACGACCAGAACAGCATCCGGCTGTAGAACGCCTTGAACGCGTTCGAGTCGGGAACCTGATAGGTGATGTACGAAAGCTCGCCGGGCCCAGCGCCGTTGAGCTTCGGGCGTGGCGTTCCGGGCGCAGGTTCGAACACCGCGAACGGGGCCCCTGCCGGATCGGTGGCGTTCAGCACCGCGCCGAAGTCGAACTCCTGCACGTCGCCGACGCGGCCGCCGCCGTCGACGATGGACTGCCGTGCCCCCGCCAGGTCGGTGACCGCGTAGCAGCACACCAGCGTCGGTGTACCCGGCGCCGCGACGATGCCGATGCGCTGCTCGGTGTTGGTGACCTGGCGGGTCACCGGGTCATAGGTCCAGCCCAGCACGTGGCCGTAGAACGCCGCCGCGCGGTCGGCGTCGGACGCCCACACCGACACGTAGCCGACATCGCCGTGCTGGATCGGCGTCGCCGCGCCGGTCAGCGGCCCGCTGAGCGTCCAGCGATGCCCGAACGGGTCGACGATGGCCGCGCTGCGGGAGCCGTGGGCTTCCCTGACCTCCTGCTGCACCGTTGCGCCGTGCTCGCGGGCGCGTTCGACGGCGGCGTCGGCGTCCGGGACGGACACCATCAGCATCACCGAAACAGCCTGTGCAGCAGGCGCCTTCATGCCGATTTCCGGATATTCGTCGGCCAGGTAGAACACGCCGCCTGCCAGCGCCAGCTCCGCGTGGCCGATGCGGCCGTCGTCCATCACGATCGGCTCACCGACCAGCGTGGCACCCAGCGCGTCGACGTACCAGCCGATGGCCTCACGGGCGTTGGACACCGCGAGGTACGGCAGCGCCGCCGAGCGGGGCACGCTGGGCGCGGTGGTTGCGGCTTCGGCGAGTTCGGCGATCGCGGTATCGGTGCCGCTCATGACAACTCCTTGGGTTCGATTGGGCAGGGACACAGCTGATTCGAGGCGCGCGCGCAGCCGAGCCGCGAACGCCGGATCTGGCTGGACGGGAAGCTCGTCGCCGTGCAGCACGTTCAACGGGTCGTTGCTGTTGTTCACGACTTCCCTCCTTCCGGCTCCGGGTAGTGCGATCTGAAGGCGCGACGGGCCCGCACCAACAGCGCCTCGGTGGCGTGCACGGTTCGGCCGATCAACTCGGCACACTCGGGCACCGAACAGTCGTCCATGTAGCGCAGCGCCAACACGGTGCGATGCTGTTCGGGCAGCTTTGCGAGCACGCTCTCGGCGACGATGCGGTCCAACTCGACGTCCCAGTCGTCGGGCGTGTCGAGCGGTTCGGGCAGCTCGGCGACGGGCACCGAGAACCGGTCGTGGCGGCGCCGGTAGTGGTCGGCCAGCTTGTGGCGGGCCACACCGAGCAGCCACGGCAGGGTCATCGGCGGAGGAGTGTCCTTGCGGGCGGCGTCCATTGCCGCCAGAAAGGTCTCCGACGTCAGGTCTTCGGCGGTGCCACGGTCCCCGCAGCGCCGGACGAAGTAGCCGTAGACAACCGGCAGGGCTTCGTCGTACAGCGCCAACAGGGTTCGTGGCGCGTCGTCGCCATCCGATTCGGCGCTCACACCCTTATCGTCGCCAACGGGGCCCGAACTCCGACGCCTCAATGCGAAAAAAGTTTCACCACCTGCTGAGCGCTCAACTGCGTACGCATCTGGGCGCGAAATCCGTACCAGGGTGAGCGCTCGCGGGAGAGTACTCAGCCGCGGTATTCCGGCTCCCACCGCACCTGCGCGATCCGCGCCGACAGTTCGGCCGGGCTGCGGTGCGGGGCGACACCGTCGGCGACGGCCTGGAGGGCGACGGCGTGTGCGATATCTACGGCGATCTCGGGCACCTGCGGCCACGCCGGCAGCAGCGGTTGGTTCGGGTCGGCGAGTGCGGGGGAGGCGTCGCCGAGCGCGGCCGCTGCGGCCCGCATCATCTCGTCGGTGACGCGGCGGGCCTGCGCAGCGGTGACGGCCAACCCGACGGCGGGAAAGATGTAGGCGTTGTTGCACTGGGCGACCGTACGTTCGACGCCGAGGCGGCGCACCGGGCCGAACGGGGAGCCGGTCGCGATCAGCGCGCGGCCCTCGGTCCATTCGTCGAGCTCGGCCGGATGGGCCTCGGCGCGGCTGGTCGGGTTGGACAGCGGGAAGATGATCGGCCGCGGTGTCTTGGCGGCGATCTCCCGCACGATCTGCTCGGTGAAAGCCCCTGCGGCAGTGGATAGCCCGATCAGCACGCCGACGTCGATGTGGTGTACGACGTCGGCGAGCTGGGCGGCTGCGGTCAGGCCCCAGCCGGTCACCCGGGCGGCGGGCTGGGCGAACTGGCGCTGCCCGGGAGACAGGTCGGTGCGGTCGTCGGTGAGCAGCCCGTCGACGTCGACGACCCAGATCTGGGCGGCGGCCTGCTGCGGTGTCACCCCCTCGGAGACCATCTGGCGGTGCACCATCTCCAGCACCCCGATACCCGCCGACCCGGCGCCCAGCATCACCACCTGCTGCTGCGACAGCGGGCGGCCGGCGACCTTGGCGGCGCCGTGCAACGCGCCGAGCGTGACCGCCGCGGTGCCCTGAATGTCGTCGTTGAACGTGAGCAGCTTGTCGCGGTAGCGCTGCAGAATCGGCAGCGCGTGCGCGGTGGCGAAATCCTCCCACTGCAGCAGCACGTCGGGCAGTTCTTTCGTTACGGTGTGGACGAATTCGTCGATGAACGCGTAGTAGTCGTCGCCGTCGATGCGTCGGTGACGCCAGCCCAGATACTGCGGATCCTCGAGCAACTCGACGTTGTCGGTGCCGACGTCGAGCACGATCGGCAGCGTGCGGGCCGGATCGATCCCGCCGATCAGGGTGTACAGCGAGAGCTTGCCGATCGGAATGCCCATCCCGCCGATGCCCTGGTCGCCGAGTCCGAGGATGCGTTGTCCGTCGGTGACCACGATGACGTCGACGTCACGCATCGGGCGGTTGCGCAACACCTCGGGCAACCAGCGCCGGTCGGGATAGGACACGAACAGCCCGCGCGGCCGTTGGTAGATCTGGCTGAACCGCTGGCAGGCCTCTCCGACGGTGGGGGTGTAGACGATCGGCATCGTGTCGGCGATGTGGTCGCGCAGCACCCGGTAGAACAGGGTCTCGTTGCGGTCCTGCAGCGAACGCAGGTAGATGTGTTTGTCGATATCTTCACGGCGCCTGCAGAACTCGTCCCAGCAGTGGTCACTCTGCTGCGCCAGCGTCTTGCCCGCGGTCGGCAGCAGACCCAGCAGCCCGAGCTCGCGCCGTTCGTCGTGGGTGAATGCGGTGCCCTTGGTCCACAACGCGTCGAACAGCAGGGCGTGTCCAGCTTTCTTCTCGGGCATCGAGAATTTCCCTCCCGGCGATCTGCCCCCAAGCTAGTGCCGACGCTGCGACGCGGTGAGCGTTTCAGCGTTCCAATGCCGAGAGCCCGTCGCTGACCGTGTCGAAGGCCGCCCCGAGTGCCTGTGCCAGCGAAACCGTCTCGTCGGCCAACCAGTGTTCGTAGGCCGAAAGCGCCACCCCCAGCATCGTCCATGCCACGGTCTGCGGTGCCAGATCGGTTGGCTCAACTCCCAGCCGACGTGCCACGAACACCGCGACGACGGTGCGCCATCCGGCATACATAGTCATCGAATAGGCCTGCAACTCAGCGGTTTCCAGGATCACCCGCATGCGCTGCCGGTGTCGGACCGTCTCTGCTTCGTCGAAGGTGTTGAACGCCAGCAGGGCGGTGCGCAACGCCTCACCGATCGGCACGCCCGGGGCGAGGTCGGCGAGCAGGTCACGCAAGTGGTCCAGGTGGGCGTCGAAATCGCCCCACGGGAGGGCGTTCTTGGAGGGGTAGTAGCGGAACAAGGTCCGGCGTGCGATACCTGCGGCCTCGGCGACGTCGTCGACGCTGACCGCGTCGAAACCGCGCGCGGTGAACAGGTCGATGGCCACGTTGCTGATGTGGTCGGTGGTCGTGGAGCGCCGACGACCCACGCGGGGCGGAGAATCCGGTCGCATCGGCCCCCTCTTTTCAATTCGGCACTCGATGCCATATTATGGCGATCTCGCTCACAGTTGTCGAGAGTTTGTGATCCGAAAGGTGGACCGCCATGGAGCCGAATCAGCAGGTCGAGAACGCCGAGCTGGTGACCGAGACGCTGGTCGAAGAGGTGTCGATCGACGGGATGTGCGGGGTCTACTGACCGTGACTTCGTCGATGGCGGTGTCCGACGGCGACGCGGTGTCGCCGACGGACACGGCGTTCGACCCCGAACGTGGCTGGCGGCTGCACCACCAGGTGGCGGTGCGGCCGGAGCCGTTCGGTGCGCTGCTGTACCACTTCGGGACACGCAAGCTTTCCTTTCTGAAGAACCGGACGATCGTCGACGTGGTGAACACCCTGTCCGACCACCCCGACGTCCGGTCTGCCTGCCGTGCCGCCGGTGTCGACGACGCGCAACAGGCTCCGTACCTGCATGCACTGCGTGTGCTTGCCCAATCGAAAATGCTGGTGCCGCAATGACTTCTGTAGATATGCCGCCTGCGCCGGCGCCGGTCCCTCGTCTCATCGAACAGTTCGAGCACGGCCTGGACGCCCCGATTTGCCTGACCTGGGAGCTCACCTACGCGTGCAACCTGGCCTGCGTGCACTGCCTGTCCTCGTCGGGTAAGCGGGATCCGCGTGAGCTGTCCACCCAGCAGTGCAAGGACATCATCGACGAGCTCGAGCGCATGCAGGTGTTCTACGTCAACATCGGTGGCGGCGAACCGACTGTGCGCCCGGACTTCTGGGAGCTGGTCGACTACGCCACCGCCCACCACGTCGGCGTGAAGTTCTCCACCAACGGGGTGCGCATCACGCCCGAGGTGGCCACCCGGCTCGCCGCCAGCGACTACGTCGACGTGCAGATCTCGCTGGACGGCGCGACCGCCGAAATCAACGACGCAGTCCGCGGCGCGGGCTCGTTCGAGATGGCGACCCGGGCGCTGCAGAACCTCGCCGACGCCGGCTTCAAGGACGCCAAGATCTCCGTCGTCGTGACCCGCCACAACGTCGACCAGCTCGACGAATTCGCCGCGCTGGCGGCGCGGTACGGTGCGACGCTGCGGATCACTCGGCTGCGCCCGTCCGGGCGCGGCGCCGACGTGTGGGACGACCTGCACCCGACCGCCGACCAGCAGGTCCAGCTCTACAACTGGCTGGTGGCCAAGGGCGAGCGCGTGCTGACCGGTGACTCCTTCTTCCACCTGTCCGGGCTGGGTGAGCCGGGCGCACTGGCCGGCCTCAACCTGTGCGGGGCCGGGCGGGTGGTTTGCCTGATCGATCCGATCGGCGACGTCTACGCCTGCCCGTTCGCCATCCACGACCGGTTCCTCGCCGGAAATGTGTTGTCCGATGGCGGATTCCAGGATGTGTGGAAGAACGCGCCGCTGTTTCGGGAGTTGCGTGAGCCGCAGTCTGCCGGCGCGTGCGCCAGCTGCAACCATTACGACAGCTGCCGCGGCGGCTGTATGGCCGCGAAGTTCTTCACGGGCCTGCCGATGGATGGCCCCGACCCCGAATGCGTCGAGGGCTACGGCGCGCCCGCACTGGCCCGCGAGCGCGACAAGCCCCGGCCCAGCCAAGACCACTCCCGCAGCCGGCCGGTCATGCTCAAATTATCGACCAAACCGCTCAGGTCTAATGTCGCCGCCGGGGCGGCTCCAGCCCGACTGTGCAACGAAAGCCCGGTGTAGTGATGGCGAAAGATACCTGGTTCGAAACCGTCGCGATCGCCCAGCAGCGGGCCAAGAAGCGGCTGCCCAAGTCGGTGTACGCGGCGCTGATCGCGGCCAGCGAGAGAGGTGTCACGGTCGCCGACAACGTCGACGCGTTCGCCGAGCTGGGGTTCGCACCCCACGTGATCGGCGGCGTCGAAAAGCGGGACCTCGCCACAACCGTGATGGGACAAGATATTTCGCTGCCCGTTGTGATCTCGCCGACGGGTGTGCAGGCGGTCCATCCCGACGGCGAGGTCGCCGTCGCGCGGGCGGCCGCGGCGCGCGGCACCGCGATGGGGCTGTCGTCGTTCGCCAGCAAGCCGATCGAAGAAGTCATCGCCGCGAACCCGAAGACGTTCTTCCAGGTGTACTGGCTGGGCGGTCGCGACGCGATCGCCGCCCGGGTCCAGCGGGCCCGCGAGGCCGGCGCGGCCGGTCTGATCGTCACCACCGACTGGAGCTTCTCGCATGGCCGGGACTGGGGCAGTCCCAAGATCCCCGAACGGATGGACCTGCGCACGACGGTACGGATGCTGCCCGAAGGGCTGACCCGACCGCGCTGGTTCCTGCAGTGGGCCAAGACCCTGCGTCCACCCAACCTGCAGGTGCCCAACCAGGCGGCGCGCGGCGAACCGGGTCCGCCGTTCTTCGCGGCGTACGGGGAGTGGATGGGCACCCCGCCGCCGACCTGGGCCGACATCGCCTGGCTGCGGGAACTGTGGGGCGGACCGTTCATGCTCAAGGGCGTGATGCGCGTCGATGACGCCAAACGTGCTGTGGACGCTGGTGTTTCAGCGATATCGGTGTCCAACCACGGCGGAAACAACCTCGACGGAACGCCGGCGTCGATCCGGGCCTTGCCCGCCATCGCCGAGGCCGTCGGCGACCAGGTCGAGGTGCTGCTCGACGGCGGCATCCGCCGTGGCAGCGACGTCGTCAAGGCGGTCGCGCTCGGTGCGCGCGCGGTCATGATCGGCCGGGCGTACCTGTGGGGGCTGGCGGCCAACGGTCAGGCCGGCGTCGAGAACGTGCTCGACGTCCTCCGCGGCGGCATCGACTCGGCGCTGCTGGGTCTGGGTCTGGCCGCGGTGCAGGATCTGCGGCCCGAGCACGTGCTCGTCCCGCCGGGGTTCGCGCAGGCGCTGGGTGTCCCCGGGGACCCGGCGGGCTGAGGCCGTCGCTGCTGGTACAGGCGTGGCGCAGGGGACGGACGTGGTGACTCCGCCGTCGTCGGCGAAAATTTCGGAAAATCAATTGCTACGCATGCATCAACAATCGGCGCACGACAGGTGAATTCGGCCTACCATCGGCGGGTGGCTTCTCTCCGCGAGCTCGGTAACTCGACGTCGAGGCAGCTGCAAGGCACGTCCACCGCATTGATCGTTCCGGTCGGCTCGACCGAACAGCACGGACCGCACCTGCCGTTGGACACCGACACGCGCATCGCGACCGCGGTGGCCAACGCCGTCGGGCAGCGCATCGCCGAACGAGATGAATCGAACTGGATGGTCGCTCCGGCGATCGGGTACGGCGCCAGCGGTGAACATGAGGGCTTCAGCGGCACCGTCTCGATCGGAACATCGGCGCTGTCCCTTTTGCTGGTGGAATTCGGCAGATCGGCCTCGCGGTGGGCATCGCGCCTCGTCTTCGTCAATGGCCACGGCGGAAATTTCGAGGCACTGGTCAATGCGACGACTTTGCTTCGTGACGAAGGCCGGGATGCGGGATGGTGCTCGTGCAGCGTGGCCAACGCCGACGCGCACGCCGGACATACCGAAACCTCTGTACTCCTGCACATTTCGCCGAAGGATGTGTGGCTCGACGAACGCGTGCCCGGCAACCGGGCGCCGTTGGCCGAGCTCATGCCGCAGCTGCGGCGCGGCGGGGTTGCCGCGGTCAGCGAGGTCGGCGTTCTCGGCGACCCCACCACCGCGTCCGCGCAGGAGGGCGCGCAGCTCTTCGCGAGCATGGTCGAGGGCTGTTTGCAGAAGATCCGCCGTTGGGCACCGGGGCGCGACGGGATGTTGGCATGACGGGGCCGCGGCTGCCGGACGGGTTCGCGATCCAGGTGGATCGGCGGGTGAAGGTGCTCGGCGAAGGGTCCGCACTGCTCGGCGGCTCCCCGACCCGGCTGCTGCGCCTGGCGCCGGCCGCACAGACCATGCTCAACGCGGGCCGCCTCGAAGTGCACGACGCCGTCAGCGCCCAACTCGCACGTACCCTGCTCGACGCGACCGTCGCGCATCCGCGGCCGGCCACCGGCCCCTCACATCGGGATGTCACGGTCGTTATCCCTGTGCGGGACAACGCAACCGGGCTTCACCGTCTGATCGCGTCGCTGCGCGGACTGCGCGTCATCGTCGTCGATGACGGGTCGGCCGTTGCGGTCCAACAGGCCGACTTCACGGATATGCACTGCGACGTGACAGTGCTGCGCCACGACCGCAGCAGGGGCCCGGCGGCCGCGCGTAACGCAGGCATGGCCGCGTGCGGCACCGACTACGTGGCGTTCCTCGACTCCGACGTGGTGCCCCGGCGCGGCTGGCTGGAGGCGCTGCTGGGCCATTTCTGCGACCCGGCGGTCGCGCTGGTCGCCCCGCGCATCGTCGGGTTGCGTGAGCCCCTCAACACCGTCGCGCGTTACGAAGCCGTGCGCTCGTCGCTGGACCTGGGAGTGCGGGAGGCGCCCGTCGTGCCCTACGGCACCGTGTCCTACGTCCCCAGCGCCGCGATCATCTGCCGCCGTTCGGTACTGAAGGAGATCGGCGGATTCGACGAGACGCTGAGGTCCGGCGAAGACGTCGACCTGTGCTGGAGGTTGATCGAGGCGGGAGCCCGGTTGCGCTATGAGCCGGTCGCGCTCGTCGCCCACGACCATCGAACGCAGATCCGAGAATGGTTCTCCCGCAAGACTTTCTACGGGTCCGCGGCCGCACCGCTGGCGGTACGCCATCCCGGCAAGACGGCTCCGCTGGTGATCTCGGGCTGGACGCTGGTGGTGTGGATGCTGCTGGTGATGGGCTCGGGTTTCGGATACCTGGCGTCGATGGTGGTCGCCACCATCACCGGACGCCGCATCGCGCGGTCCCTGTCCGCGGTGGAGACCGAACCCAAGGAAGTCGCGGTGGTGGCCGCCCACGGCCTGTGGTCGGCGGCGCTGCAACTCGCGTCGGCGATCTGTCGGCATTACTGGCCGGTCGCGCTGATCGCGGCGCTGCTGTCGCGACGGTGTCGGCAGGTGGTGCTGGTGGCTGCGGTGGTGGACGGTGTGGTGGACTGGATCGGCCGCAACAGCAAGGCCGACCCCGACGCCAAACCCATCGGCCTGCTCACCTACATCCTGCTCAAACGGCTCGACGACATCGCCTACGGAACCGGCCTGTGGACCGGCGTGGTACGCGAACGCCACGTCGGTGCGCTCAAGCCCCAGATCAGGACCTGACGTATCGCCTTGCACAGCGACGTTCTCATTGTCGGTGCGGGTAGTGCCGGATCTGTGTTGGCCGAACGTCTTTCAGCAGACCCGGCGCGCCGCGTCACCGTCGTGGAGGCGGGGCCCGGGCCGTCCGACCCGCAGGTGCTCATCCAGATCGAAGACGGGCTACGGCTGCCGATCGGGGCGGCCAGCTCGGTGGTGCGCAGGTATCCGACGACGCTCACGACGTCGCCGCAACGCCACGCACAGCTCATGCGCGGTGCCGTGGTGGGCGGGTCGGGGGCGGTTAACGGCGGCTACTTCTGTCGCGGCCTGCCGGGCGACTTCGACGACTGGGGGCTGGCGGGCTGGACGTGGGAGGAAGTGCTCGGGCATTTCCAGGCGATCGAGACCGACCTGGACTTCGACACCCCGATCCACGGCTCGTCCGGGCCGATATCGGTGCGTCGCGTTGCCGAATTCCAGGGTTGCACCGCGGCTTTCGTCGACGCGGCAATCCAGGCCGGACATACCTGGCTCCCCGATCTGAACGCATCGACAGCCGACAGCCCGCTTCCGGCCGGCGTCGGCGCCGTACCGCTGAACATCGAGAAGGGCACCCGGGTGGGCCCCGGCGGGGCGTTTCTGCAGCCCGCGATGAGCCGGGCGAACCTGACCGTGTTGACCAGCCACCAGGCCGGGCGCATCCGCATCGACCGCGGCCGCGCGACCGGTGTGGACTGTGTCGGCCCGAACGGTGCCGTCGAGCTGAGCGCGGACCGGATCGTGTTGTGCGCCGGTGCGATCGGCTCCGCGCACCTGCTCATGTTGTCGGGCGTCGGGCCGGAGACGGTGCTGCGCACCGCCGGGATCCCGGTGCAGGCCGCGCTTCCGGTCGGCGTCGCCACCGCTGATCACCCGGAGTGGGTGCTGCCGGTGAACTGGTCGCCCAGCCGCGGCGCGCTACCGCTGGAGGCGGTGCTGACCACGGCGGACGGACTCGAGATTCGGCCATACACCACGGGTTTCGGTGCGATGGTGAGCGGGCGTCGCAGCGATCCCGCCGACCGGCCGCATATCGGTGTGACGCTGATGCGCCCACGCTCGCGTGGCCGTATCACCGTCAGGTCGGCGGACCCGAAGGTTGCGCCGATCATCGAGCACCGCTACGACAGCGAACCAGACGACGTGGCCCAGCTGCAGGCCGGCACCGATCTCGCCCGCGAGTTGGTCCGGGCCACAACCGATCTCGGCCCGGTGTCGTGGTCGACCTCGCAGCACCTGTGCGGTACGGCGCCGATGGGACCGGACGACGACGATGCCGCCGTCGTCGACGCCCGATGCCGAGTGCGCGGGATCGATGGCCTATGGGTGGTCGACGGGTCGGTGCTGCCGAAGATCACCAGCCGAGGCCCGCACGCCACCATCGTGATGCTCGGGCACCGCGCCGCCGAGTTCGTCGCGGGCTGACCCCCATCCGGCGAGCAGACATAGAGGGCCCCTAAAGCCCAGAAATTTGGGGCCTTCTGCGTCTGCTCGGAGGGATCGGATGATGCGTAGTTGCCGGCCGTCACGACCTGGCGACCACACCGCGACGAAACCCGCCGCCGCCGCCGTCACGATCGCCAGCACCATCAACGACACCTGCATGGCGTCGAGGAACGCTACCTGGGCGACCTCGGACAGCGCGGCGCCCTGCGGTCCCAGCCGCGCGGCCACCTCCAAGGCCTCGGCCAGGGAGCTCGAGGCCGCCTCGCGCACCGTCTCCGGCAGCGCCTGCAGGTGTGGCCGCAGGCGTTCGCTGTATTGGGCGGCCAACACCGATCCCGCCAGCGCGATGCCGATGGCCGCGCCGATCTCGCGGGTCGTGTCGTTGACCGCGGATGCGACGCCCTGCTTCTCGTCGTCAACCGCGCCCATGATTGCCGATGTCGTCGGCGCCGTGCACAACCCGATACCGGTTGCCATGATCAGGAGTGGCCACGCGAGATCGATGTAGGGTGAGTCCAATTCGAGGATGCGCGTGCAGTACAAGCCCACCGCAATCAGCAGCAGGCCAGTGGAAACCACGGCGCGCAAACCCAACCGCGGCAGATACCACGGCGTCGTCACGCTCAACGCCAACACGGGAACTATCAACGGCGCCAGCGCAACGGCCGTTTTCAGCGGGCTGTAGCCCAACAGCAGCTGCATGTACTGCATGGAAATGAAGAAGAACCCGAAGTTGGCGAGAAAGAAGAACGTGATGCCTACCGCTCCGGTGGCGAAGTCCGGGCGCGCAAACAACCGCACGTCGAGAAGCGGATGGGTACGACGCGACTCGACGACCGCGAACACGAACGCCAGCACCACGCCAAACGTCATGCAACCGTAGACGATCGGGTGGCTCCATCCGTGGTTCGGCGCCTCGATCAACCCGTACACGAAGATGGCCAGCGCACCGCCGATGAGGATCGCACCCGGGTAATCCAAAGGCGTCGCGCGTTGGTCGCGTGACGAGGCGACCGTGCAGGTGAGCAGGAACAGCACCGCGCCGGATATGGCGAACGCCCAGAAGATGGACGGCCACGACCAAAACAGCAGCAGGATGCCCGATCCCATGAAACCGATCACCGCGCTCGAACCGGCGACACCGGCCCAGATGCCCACGGCCTTGTTGCGATCGGCCTTCGGATATGCCGCCGTCAACAGTGACAACGTGGCCGGCATGACGAAAGCCGCGCCGGCTCCCGCGACGGCCCTGGCCACGATCAGTTCGGTGGGACTGTCGAAGATCAGCGGGGCAGCCGACGCAAGAGTGAACACGGCCAGCCCGATCAGCAGCGCGCCGCGGCGGCCATAACGGTCCCCGATGGCGCCCGCCGGCAGCAACAGACATGCCAGCACCAGGGTGTAGCCGTCAACGACCCAAGTCAGCTGGGCCTGCGTCGCCGACGTCTCCACCGCGATGTCGGGCAGCGCGGTGTTCAGCGCGACCATGGACGAAATCACCAGGGAAACGCCCATGCAGGCGACCGTGAGCAACCAGATGCGCGAGCGGGACGACAGCTTTGACACGCCGTCGTCGACGTCCTGGTCGGACCGTGCGAGGGTGTCGACCATGCGTCGAACTCCTTCGGCTGGGCAAGTTTCGAGACTAACAGTCTTGTAGCGAGACCGATGGTATTGTTTCCGCAATGGAGGTCGGTTAAACCATGACCACCGACGATCCCCGGCCGGCCCGCTCACGGGCTCGCTTGCTTGACGCCGCGGCGAATCTGCTGCGTTCGGGCGGTCCGAATGCCGTCACGATCGACGCGGTCACCCGTAGCGCCAACGTAGCGCGGGCCACCCTGTATCGCCACTTCTCCAGCGCCAACGAACTGCTCGCCGCGGCCTTCATGAGCCTGCTGCAGCCGGCCCCGATGCCACCTGCGGAGGGCGGCCTGCGGGATCAACTACTCGCGGTGGTCGTGGGGTGGGCCGAGACGATCGCCGAGGCGCCCACCACCCTGACCGCGCTGACCTGGCTGGCCTCGGGGCCTGACGCGGGGGCCTACTCCGGAGTGCGGCAGGCAGATTCGGATCCCGTTGGCTCGCTGCGAGCGCACATCATCCAGATGTACTCGGCGCCGTTCGATGCCATCTTCGACAGCCCGCGGGCCGCCGCCGATTTAGAGGAAGTCGATCGCATCGAGGCGATCGCACTGCTCATCGGTCCGCTGATCCTCGGAAGGCTTTCCACCGTCGCCGATTTCGACTACCAACGGTGTGCCGAGGCGGCAGTCGACGGCTTTCTGGCCACCCACGCCAGAGCGAAACGCTCCGCTCAGCGCAGCGAGTAGCGCACCGGCAAGTGCTTGAGCCCGCCGACGAACACCGTCGACGTCAGCTCCGGCTTGCCCGCCAGCTCGATGGAATCCAGCCGGGGGACAAGTTCGGAGAAGAAGCTGTTGATCTCCATCCGGGCCAGCGCCGCACCCAGGCAGAAGTGCACACCGTAACCGAAGGCCAGATGCTTGTTGGGATCCCGGCCGACGTCGAACTTGAACGGCTCGTCGAACACCTCTTCGTCACGGTTGGCCGAAACGTAAGCCAGATAGGCGGATTCGCCTTTTTTGATCGGCACGCCACGCACCTCGGTGTCGGCGGCGGCGGTGCGCATGAATTCCTTGACCGGCGTGGACCAGCGGATCATCTCCTCAACCGCGGTGGGCATCAGGCCCGGATCGGCCTTCAGCCGGGCGAGCTGGTCGGGATTCTCGACCAGCGCCCTCAGGCCCCCAGAGATGGCATGGCTGGTCGTGTCGTGACCTGCGGTGGCCACGATCACGTAGTAGGACAGACAGTCGACTTCGGAGAGCAGTTCCCCGTCGACGCGCCCGTTGGCGATCGCCGAGGCCAGATCGTCGGTGGGATTCGCCCGGCGTGACTCCGTCAGCTTCCGGAAATAGTCGAAGAAGTCCACCAGCACCTCCATCTGCTCCTCGGGGGTGGTGCCGCGTTTGTACTCCTCCTCGTCGCCGCCGAACAGCTCCTGGGTGAGCCGCAGCATCCTCGGGAAGTCCTCCTCCGGCAGACCCAGCAGCGACATGATCACCCACAGCGGGTAGTAGACCGAGATGTCGTCGACGAAGTCGCATTCCGGGCCCACTTCGGCCATCCTGTCGACATAGTGCTTGGCCAGCTCGTCGACCCGCGTCTTCAGCGCGCGCATTGCCTTGGGCCGGAACCAATCTGCGCCAATGGCCCGCACCTTGCGATGGTGCGGATCGTCCATGTGGATCAGCGTGCGCAAACCCATGCCCGCCTCGAGCTGCTCCTTGGCAAGGTCGTCGGCCTCCGCGGTGGCCAGCAGCGGCCGCGGCTCGGACAGCCAGAGTTCGTTGTCGCGCTCGATGTCCATGATGTCGGAGTGCTTGGTGATCGCCCAGAACGGCCGGTACGGCGGGTTGTCGACATAGGCGACCGGGTTGTTGGCTCGCAGGTGGGCGAGTGCCGCGTGGAGCCGTTCGTCGTCGGCGTAGGCCTTCGGATCCGCCAGTACCTTGGCGGCGTCATCCATCGTCGGCGTGCTCATACAGGCTCCTTTTTCAAGACTCGTCGGAACTTGACGGGTGTCAAGAAACCAGTATATGTGACGAAGCCCACGCTGGCACCCGGACGGGGTCAGTAGTCTCGGACCCCGTGCTCTCGGCAACGCTTCGTCCGCTGCTCGCCGCGGCGATGGCGCTGGTCGTGCTCTGCTCGTGCGCACAGGGCGGCACCGCCGTCGTCGACGTGCCCGCCGACCCCGGAGTGGCGCAGACGGATGCGGGCGCGGTGCGCGGCACGGTCTCCGCCGATCACCGCTACTTCGCCGGAATTCCCTATGCCGCAGCGCCGGTCGGCCCGCTGCGCTGGCGCCCGCCGCAGCCGGTGCCCAGCTGGGAGGGGCTGCGCGACGCCACGCGTGCCGGCCCGCGGTGCATCCAGGACGTCAGCAACGACGTCGACGGTCGACCCACCAGCGAGGACTGCCTGACCCTGAACGTATGGACGCCGCCGCCGTCGGCCGATCCGCGGCCGGTGATGGTGTGGATCCACGGCGGGGGCTTCACCAACGGCAGCGGCGACATCTACAACGCGCGCGCGTTGGCCGGCCGCGGCGACATCGTCGTCGTCACCCTCAATTACCGGCTGGGCGCGCTGGGTTTCCTCGCGCATCCCGCGCTGGGGGACGGCGCCGACGTCGGCAACTACGGGCTGGCCGACCAACAGGCGGCGCTGCGGTGGGTGCGGAACAACATCGCCGAATTCGGCGGTGATCCAGAGCAAGTCACGATCGCCGGGGAATCCGCCGGCGGCATGTCGGTGTGCGACCACCTGGTCGCCCCCGACTCGGCCGGGTTGTTTCAGGCGGCGATCATCCAAAGCGCGCCGTGCCAGGCCCAGTACGAACTGCCGGCCGCCCAACAGGTGAGCCTGCGGTACGCGGCCGAGGCCGGCTGCGCCGACGCCGTCGCCGCCGCGGCCTGCCTGCGCGCGCTGCCGCCCGACCAGCTCACGCGTGCCCTGTACTACGACCGCATCGGCACCGAACAGTTGAGCGGTCCGGTCACGGGCACGGCGAGCCTTCCGGTGGATCCGGTGATCGGGTTCGCCGAGGGCCGCGCGGCACGGGTGCCGGTGTTGGTCGGTACGACGGCTGACGAGTTCAACTTGTTCACCGCGCTGCAGTACGTGCGCGGCCGCCCGATCGACGCCGCCCACTATCGCGAGCTGCTCGCCGAGGCATTCGGCCCGGATGCGGAGGCTGTCGCGCAACGGTATTCACCGGACCGCTTCGAAGGCAGTGTGCCGCTGGCATATTCGGCCGCGACGACCGACGGGTTGTTCGCGTGCGTCGCCGACCGGATGGCCGATGCGCTGGCCGACGACGATCAAAACGTCTACTCCTATGAGTTCGACGACCCGAACGCGCCCGCACCGGAGCCGTTGCGCGCGGCGCCGTTTCCGGTCGGCGCCGGGCATTCGTTGGAACTGCGCTACCTGTTCGACGTCGGCGGTGCACCGCCGCTGACCCCGGCGCAGCAGCGGCTCTCCGAGCAGATGATCGACTACTGGAGCCAGTTCGTCGCGACCGGCTCACCGGGTCCCGCGTGGCCCGAAGTCGGCGACGACGCCGCAGGCGCACGCATGACGTTGCATCCCGACGGCAACCGCGTCGTCACGACGTTCGAGGAGCGCCACCAGTGCCCGTTCTGGGCGACGCTGCGCTAGTTCTGCGCCACCTTACTCGTCAGTAAGATCATTGGGCGTCCGGTTCGGGCCGGGTAGCCTGGTCACGAGCGCGCCGAGATCGACATAAAGGTGCGATGCACTCGCACTTTGTCCCATCGGGCGAATTTGGTCGAGGCTGCGATCTAAGGCATACTGTTCGGGTTGCCTTGAGCCGGGACGGGGCCCATTTCGGGACTGCCCGGCAGGGGGCATACGACCAGCGCCCCGAGCGGGCGCATCCGGTCCCCATCTCGATCGCGACGGATTTCGACGCGGACGGATAGGCGTGAGGGCGACACACCCGAGCGCGGGGGTCGGTGAACCATAGACAGGAAAACAGCGGCGGCAAAGCTCGCGCGACCGGGTTGGTCTTGGCGTGCGGCTTCCAGACCAGGCCCCTCAGGGGCCCGTTAGTAGTGAGGTAGGAGAAGCGTGGCGGGACAGAAGATCCGCATCAGGCTCAAGGCCTACGACCATGAGGCGATCGACGCCTCGGCGCGCAAGATCGTCGAGACGGTCACCCGCACGGGCGCCAGCGTGGTCGGCCCGGTGCCGCTGCCAACCGAGAAGAACGTGTACTGCGTCATCCGTTCACCGCATAAGTACAAGGACTCGCGGGAGCACTTCGAGATGCGCACGCACAAGCGACTGATCGACATCCTCGACCCGACGCCGAAGACGGTTGACGCGCTCATGCGTATCGACCTGCCGGCCAGCGTTGACGTCAACATCCAGTAGGAGATTCCAGAGAAATGGCTAGGAGAGGCATTCTGGGCACCAAGCTGGGCATGACGCAGGTGTTCGACGAGAACAACAGGGTCGTGCCGGTGACGGTCGTCAAGGCCGGCCCCAACGTCGTCACGCGCATCCGTACCCCCGAGCGCGACGGCTACAGCGCCGTGCAGCTGGCTTACGGCGAGATCAACCCGCGCAAGGTGAACAAGCCGCTGAAGGGTCAGTACGACGCCGCGGGCGTCAACCCCCGCCGTCACGTCGCCGAGCTGCGGCTCGACGACGGTGCCGCCGGCGAATACGAGGTCGGCCAGGAGCTGACCGCCGAGATCTTCAGCGACGGCAGCTACGTCGACGTGACGGGCACCAGCAAGGGCAAGGGTTTCGCGGGCACCATGAAGCGCCACGGTTTCCGCGGCCAGGGCGCCAGCCACGGTGCGCAGGCGGTTCACCGCCGCCCCGGTTCCATCGGCGGCTGCGCGACGCCGGGCCGGGTGTTCAAGGGCACCCGGATGGCGGGCCGGATGGGCAATGACCGCGTCACCACGCAGAACCTGTTGGTGCACAAGGTCGATGCCGAAAACGGCGTGCTGTTGATCAAGGGCGCCATCCCCGGCCGCAACGGTGGTCTGGTGATGGTCCGCAGCGCAATCAAGCGAGGCGAGAAGTAGATATGGCTGCCAACACCCTCAAAATCGACGTCCACACCCCGGGCGGTAAGACGGACGGCTCGGTCGAGCTGCCCGCCGAGCTGTTCGACGTCGAACCCAACATCGCACTGATGCACCAGGTGGTGACCGCGCAACAGGCCGCGGCGCGCCAGGGCACACACTCGACCAAGACCCGCGCGGAGGTTCGCGGCGGTGGCAAGAAGCCGTACCGGCAGAAGGGCACCGGACGCGCCCGCCAGGGTTCGATCCGGGCACCGCAGTTCACCGGCGGCGGCATCGTGCACGGCCCGAAGCCGCGCGACTACAGCCAGCGCACCCCGAAGAAGATGATCGCGGCCGCGCTGCGCGGCGCGCTGTCGGACCGGGCCCGCAACGGTCGCATCCACGCGGTCACCGAATTGGTCGAGGGTCAGACGCCGTCGACCAAGAGCGCCAAGAGCTTTTTGGCCACCCTGACCGACCGCAAGCAGGTGCTGGTCGTGATCGGACGCACCGACGAGACCGGCGCCAAGAGCGTGCGCAACCTTCCTGGCGTGCATGTGATTTCGCCGGATCAGCTCAACACCTACGACGTGTTGAAGGCCGACGACGTGGTGTTCAGCGTCGAGGCGCTCAACGCGTACATCAGCTCGAACAGCAATGAGGAGGTGTCGGCCTGATGGCGACCGTCACTGATCCCCGCGACATCATCTTGTCCCCGGTCATCTCGGAGAAGTCCTACGGGCTGATCGAGGACAACGTGTACACGTTCATCGTTCACCCGGACTCGAACAAGACCCAGATCAAGATCGCGATCGAGAAGATCTTCAAGGTCAAGGTCGCGTCGGTGAACACCGCCAACCGGCCGGGCAAGCGCAAGCGCACCCGCACCGGCTACGGCAAACGCAAGGACACCAAGCGGGCCATCGTCACGCTGGCCCCGGGAAGTAAGCCCATCGACCTGTTCGGAGCACCGGCCTAGCCCGGGGATCAGAGAGACCTAGAGAAACATGGCAATTCGCAAGTACAAGCCGACGACCCCGGGTCGTCGCGGTGCCAGCGTCTCCGATTTCGCCGAGATCACGCGCGACCATCCGGAGAAGTCGCTGGTGCGTCCGCTGCACAGCACGGGTGGGCGCAACGCGCACGGCCGGATCACCACGCGGCACAAGGGCGGCGGCCACAAGCGCGCCTACCGGGTGATCGACTTCCGTCGCCACGACAAGGACGGCATCAACGCCAAGGTCGCCCACATCGAGTACGACCCGAACCGCACGGCCCACATCGCGCTGCTGCACTACTTCGACGGCGAGAAGCGCTACATCATTGCGCCGCAGGGTCTCTCGCAGGGCGACATCGTGGAGTCCGGCGCCAACGCCGACATCAAGCCCGGCAACTGCCTGCCGCTGCGCAACATCCCCGCGGGCACCATGGTGCACGCGGTGGAGCTGCGTCCCGGCGGCGGCGCCAAGCTGGCCCGCTCCGCGGGCACCAGCATCCAGCTGCTGGGTAAGGAGGGCACCTACGCCTCGCTGCGCATGCCCTCCGGTGAGATCCGCCGCGTCGACGTGCGCTGCCGCGCGACCGTCGGCGAAGTCGGCAACGCCGAGCAGGCCAACATCAACTGGGGCAAGGCCGGCCGGATGCGCTGGAAAGGCAAGCGTCCCAGCGTCCGCGGTGTCGTGATGAACCCGGTCGACCACCCGCACGGCGGCGGTGAGGGCAAGACCTCCGGCGGCCGCCACCCAGTGAGCCCGTGGGGTAAGCCCGAGGGCCGTACCCGCAAGCCCAACAAGCCAAGCGACCGGCTGATCGTCCGACGCCGTCGCACCGGCAAGAAGCATCACCGGTAGGAGTAGCTGATGCCACGCAGCCTGAAAAAGGGTCCGTTCGTCGACGACCATCTGCTCAAGAAGGTCGACGCACAGAACGAGAAGAACACCAAGCAGGTCATCAAGACCTGGTCGCGTCGGTCGACGATCATCCCCGACTTCATCGGGCACACCTTCGCGGTGCACGACGGCCGCAAGCACGTCCCGGTGTTCGTCACCGAGTCGATGGTCGGGCACAAGCTCGGCGAGTTCGCCCCGACGCGGACCTTCAAGGGTCACATCAAAGACGACCGGAAGGCCAAGAGGCGCTAATGACTACAGCGACTGAATATCCGACGGCCGTCGCCAAGGCGCGGTTCGTGCGCGTCTCGCCGATGAAGGCGCGCCGGGTCATCGACCTGGTGCGCGGTAAGCCGGTGGCCGAGGCGCTCGACATTCTGCGGTGGGCGCCGCAGGCGGCCAGCGAGCCGGTCGCCAAGGTGATCGCCAGCGCGGCCGCCAACGCGCAGAACAACGACGGCCTGGATCCGTCCACCCTGGTGGTGGCCACCATTCACGCCGACGAGGGTCCGACCGCCAAGCGCATCCGGCCGCGCGCGCAGGGCCGCGCGTTCCGGATTCGCAAGCGCACCAGCCACATCACCGTGATCCTGGAAAGCCGCCCGAGCCGCGACGACGAGCGCGGGGCCGGTAGGTCGGCCAGCGCGTCGCGGGCCCGCCGGGCGCAGGCCAGCAAGGCTGCGGCCGCCAAGAAGGCACCGGCGAAGAAGGCAACCGCTGAAAAGGCAACTGCGGAAAAGGCGCCGGCCAAGAAGGCCGCCGCCAAGAAGACTGCTGAAGCGTCCGACGCGAAGGAGGGCTCGGAGTAGTGGGCCAGAAAATCAATCCCCACGGCTTCCGGCTCGGTATCACCACCGGCTGGAAGTCCCGGTGGTATGCAGACAAGCAGTACAAGGACTACGTCAAGGAAGACGTCGCGATCCGTCGCCTGCTGGCCACCGGTCTGGAGCGGGCGGGCATCGCCGACGTGGAGATCGAGCGGACCCGCGACCGGGTGCGCGTCGACATCCACACCGCACGGCCCGGCATCGTGATCGGCCGGCGCGGCACCGAGGCCGACCGCATCCGCGCCGACCTGGAGAAGCTGACCGGCAAGCAGGTTCAGCTCAACATCCTCGAGGTGAAAAACCCGGAGTCCCAGGCGCAGTTGGTAGCCCAGGGTGTCGCCGAGCAGTTGAGCAACCGCGTCGCGTTCCGCCGCGCCATGCGCAAGGCCATCCAGTCCGCGATGCGTCAGCCCAACGTCAAGGGCATCCGCGTGCAGTGCTCGGGGCGTCTCGGCGGTGCTGAGATGAGCCGTTCGGAGTTCTACCGCGAGGGTCGGGTGCCGCTGCACACGCTGCGCGCCGACATCGACTACGGGCTGTACGAAGCCAAGACGACGTTCGGCCGCATCGGCGTGAAGGTGTGGATCTACAAGGGCGACATCGTCGGCGGTAAGCGCGAGTTGACGGTGGCTCCGCCCTCGGAGCGGCCGCGTCGCGAGCGTCCGTCGGGCACCCGGCCGCGCCGTAGCGGGGCGTCGGGCACCACCGCGACGGGCACCGAAGCCGGCCGCGCCGCTACCGGCACCGAAGCCGCGCCTGCGGCGGCCGAGGCCGCAGCAGGTACCGAGGCCGCTGCCGGTGCCACCGCGGAGACGACTGAGAAGACAGAGAGCTGACAATGCTGATTCCCCGTAAGGTCAAGCACCGCAAGCAACATCACCCACGGCAACGCGGTATCGCCAGCGGCGGCACCACGGTGAGCTTCGGTGACTACGGCATCCAGGCACTGGAGCACGCCTACATCACCAACCGCCAGATCGAGTCCGCCCGTATCGCGATCAACCGGCACATCAAACGTGGCGGCAAGGTGTGGATCAACATCTTCCCGGACCGCCCGCTGACCAAAAAGCCCGCCGAAACCCGCATGGGCTCGGGTAAGGGTTCACCGGAGTGGTGGGTGGCCAACGTCAAGCCGGGCCGGGTGCTGTTCGAGCTGAGCTACCCCGACGAAGAAACCGCGCGGGCCGCACTGACCCGCGCGATCCACAAGTTGCCGATCAAGGCACGCATCGTTACCCGAGAGGAGCACTTCTGATGGCAGTGGGAGTGACGCCGGGCGAACTGCGCGAGCTGACCGACGACGAACTCAAGGAGCGGCTGCGCGAGTCCAAGGAAGAGCTGTTCAACCTGCGCTTCCAGATGGCTACCGGCCAGCTGAGCAACAACCGGCGGCTTCGCACGGTGCGTCAGGAGATCGCGCGGGTGTACACCGTGCTGCGCGAACGTGAGTTGGGCCTGGCTTCCGGGCCCGTAGGTGAGGATTCGTAATGGCTTCCAAACAAGACCAGGCAAAGCCCAAGGGGCCCAAGCGCACTCCGCGCGCCGAAGAGCAGCGTGGCCGCCGCAAGACCGCGATCGGTTACGTGGTCAGCGACAAGATGCAGAAGACGATCGTGGTCGAGCTCGAAGACCGTAAGAGCCACCCGCTCTACGGCAAGATCATCCGCACCACCAAGAAGGTCAAGGCTCACGACGAGAATGGTGACGCCGGCATCGGCGACCGCGTCTCGCTGATGGAGACCCGTCCGCTGTCGGCCACCAAGCGCTGGCGGCTGGTCGAGATCCTCGAAAAGGCCAAGTAACCCGCGCGAGCAGACGCACAATCGCCCAACTTCGATCATGAAGTTGGGCGATTTTGCTGTGGGCTCTCGGCCTCCTTGCGCCGAATGTGTGGTTACCGCACGCTATATCGGATTTGACGTCGAGCGACCCCACACTCGCCGCCGCGGTGGGCATTCTCGCTGACACCGCCGCAACGCGCTACTCGAGCGGCCGGTTCGGTTCATGGCGAATCAAACGATTACCGCGCGGCCCGTCGCTGTCTAACGTCGCCCTGGTTGTGTCGCCGTCACCGAGGAGACCCGCATGCCGACTCTCGAATTTCTGCAGCAGTCAAGCGTATTGGGCTATCTGCTGTTGTTCGGCCCGGGCATCGTGCTGCTGCTGATCGCCCTCGTCGTACGAGGCGCCGTCAAAACCACGCACAACTACGTCATCTCGGGCCGGCTGCTGGGCTTCGGATTCGGTGTGGCGTCGCTCATCTCGGTGTGGACCTGGTCGATGGCGGTGTTGTTGTCATCTGCGCAGGCCTACACCTGGGGCACGTCCGGGCTGGTCTGGTTCATCGTGCCCAACGGGCTGGCGGTGATCATCATGGTCCCGTTCGGTCTGAAGGTGCGTAAGAAGATGCCGTCGGGATACACGCTGGCGGAGTTCATCCGCGCCCGTTTCCAAACCGGTTTCAGCAGCGTGGCCACGCTCATCTTTCTGATCGGCGCCCTGCTCGGCGTCATCATGATCAACCTGGCCGGCCTGGTGCTGGTGATGCACACCATCTTCGGGCTGACCCCGATCAGCATCGTGATCACCGGCATCGTCGTCGTCACCGTCTACTCCTACTTCGGCGGGCTGACCACCTCGGCCATCACCGGCACGGCGAACACGCTGCTGCTCGGGGTCGGGTCGTCGATCGTGGTGCTGTACGCGCTGGCCAAGGCCGGGGGAGCAGAGCTGGTCTTCAACGAGGTCCAGGCCCAGGGCAACGACTATCTCAACCCGCTGAACCCGGTCGCCGCGGCCAGCTTCGGTCTGGCCTTGGCGCTGGGCCTGCTGACCAATGTCATTGCCGACCAGTCGTTTTGGCAGCGGGTGTGGGCCATCCGCCCGCGTGATCTGGGCCGCAGCTTCCTGTGGGCCGGGGTGTGGTTCTATCCCATCCCGCTCGCGCTGGGCCTGCTCGGGTTCATCGGCCTGGCCGCCCACGTCGCACCCGAACAACTCGGGCCGCTCGGCAACGGTGCGATCGGACCGTACGTGATCGCCAGCCTCGGGCTGCCGGTCATCATCATCGCGCTCTACACCCTGGTGGTGGTCAACGCCTGCTTCGCGGCCATCGACGGCGCACTGTCCGGGGTCACCTCGTTGGTGGCTGTGGACATCGTGCACCGCTACTGGCCCCGGGTGTCGGAGCGTCGACTGCTCACCATCACCAAGAGCAGCATGATCGTGGCGGCCGCGATCGCCGGCGGGGTGGTGCTGACCGGTATCGACTACGTCAACCTCGTCACCACCGTGTACTTCTACGTGACCAGCCTGCTGGTGCCCGTCACGCTGAGCATCTTCTGGTCCCGGATGACCGGGGCCGGTTACGTGGCAGGCGTCGTCGCCGGCATCGTCGTCGGTGGCCCCATCCGCGAAGCCCTCGGGCCCACATACGGGCCGCTGTTCGGGATCATCACGCTGATCGCCGCGTCGGCGGTCGTCTCAGTGGTGGTCAGCCTGCGCGAGAACACCGTGTTCGACTACGACAGCTTGGCAGGTAAGCCCGCCTTGCTGAGCGCGAAAGACCCTGCGCCGCAACAGGTCGGCGAAGCGGCCGGCCAGGCGTGAACAGACCCCGCAGAAAGGTAAGTCCGTGGTCATCTTCTACATCGGCGCCGCCGTCGGCGTCGTCCTGGCCGTCGCGTATCTGACGGTCGCGACGCGAAGCTTCCTCCGGATCCGGCGAGAGCTCCTCAACAGCAACCATCGGCTCACCGACGACGCCGCAGCACGCGCCGACGCATCGAAGGACGTCTCCATCGTTCCCGGATTCGGTTGGAAGGCCTCGCTGGCCGTCGCGACGTCGTTCATCGTGTTGGTCATCGCGTCCTACACCGGCCTGTTCTGGTATGTGCTCGCGTTGAGCGGGCTCGGCACCGCCGCAGCGGTGATCGTCGCGTTCGTGGCCGAACTGCGTGGGGACCGCGTAAAGGGTTTGGCGCCGTGACGAACAAGAAGATGCATCTGCTGGGGTTCGTCCAGCACGGCGTGATGAACCATGCGTCGACGATGTGGGCGCACCCCCGCGACAAGGTCGGCTACCACTGGTCGCGTCCGGAGTACTGGCGCGATCTGGGTCGCATCATGGAACGCGGTCTGTTCGACGCGATGTTCATCTCCGACGAACTGGCGCCGTACACCACCTACAAGGGCACCTCGGACCCCGTCGTCAAGTACGCGGGTCAATGCCCGGTGCACGAACCCGCCACGCTGGTGCCCATCATCGGGGCGTTCACCAAACACCTCGGCATCGGCATCACGTTGTCGACATCGTTTGTGCCGCCGTACATGATGGCCCGTCACCTGTCGACGCTGGATCACCTCACCGGCGGCCGCGTCGGCTGGAACATCGTCACGTCATACTCCAAGAGCGAATTTCAGGCCATGGGCAAGGAGAACCTGACCCCGCGCGACAAACGCTACGAAGTCGTCGAGGAGTACATGGAACTCTGCTACCAGCTGTGGGACTCATGGGATGACGACGCGATCATCTACGACCGCGAGAACGGCGTGTTCGCCGACCCCGCCAAGGTTCGCGAGATCGACTTCCAGGGACAGTTTTTCCGCTCCAAGGGCCGCCACTTCGTCGCCCCTTCACCGCAGCGGAGGCCGGTGCTGTGGCAGGCCGGCTCCTCGGATCAGGGTCGCGAGTTCGCGTCCAGGCACGCCGAATCGGTCTTCGGGATCTTTCCGACACCAAAGAGCATGCGGGCCTACGCCGACGACATCCGCGCCCGCGCCGAGGATCACGGCCGCGATCCGGAGTCGGTGAAGCTCATCTACGGGCTGCAGACGGTCATCGACCGCGACAAGTCCCGCGCCAACGACCGGTACGCCGAGCTGGTGGAAAATGTGCAGATCGAAAGCGCACTCGGCATCCTTTCCGGCCATACCGGTTTCGACTTCTCCACGCTTGGTCTCGACGACAATGTGGTCGATGCTGACGTGCAGGGCATCCGCGGGCTGTTCGACGCGATTCTGGAAGCCAAGGATGGCGCCCCGGTGACCGTCCGCGAGGCGGCACAGATTTACGGGGTCTCCATGGGCGCGCCGGTCGCGGTCGGAACGCCGGCCGACGTTGCTGACCAGATGGAGCAGTACATCGACGAAGGCGGCTGCAACGGTTTCATGCTGCTGGCCACCGACACACCAGGCTGCTTCAACGATGTCACCGAACTGCTGGTTCCAGAGCTTCAGCGGCGTGGTCGGTACCGCACCCGGTATCCGGGAACAACATTGCGCGAAAGCCTGCAGGAGTACTGACGTCGGTGCGTTCGGGCGGATGTATTAGCAGCTGGTAGCCATCCAACGCTCGGAATATTCGTATTCGACTGTCACCGCCTGAATTTTGGGCATACTGATTTGCTGTGACTGGGGGGCATCCGCAGCGTTGGTTGAAGGGCGTCACGGCGCTGTGCGGCGTCGTGCTCGCGTTGACGTTCACGGCGCCGACGGCGTGGCCGCAACCCGGCGAGGGCGGCGTGGTGGCCGACGCGCCCACCCTCGGCCTCGACCTTCTCGGCGCGACGTCGACGTTGGCGTTCTACGGCGACCAGGGCGTGATGTCGATAACCGTTCCGGTGCCCCAGGGACTGCTCCCGGAGAGCGTCGACGCGATCGTGGAGATGCCGGTCAACGTCGGGGTCGGCACGATCACCGCGATGCAGGACGACCGCACCCTGTCGCGGGTGCCGCTGCCGCCTGAGGGCGGGCCGGTGACGATTCCATTGACCGGTGTCAGGGTCGACGACAACGCGGCGACGGTGACGCTGCGTAGCTACCTGGTCCCGATCGAAGGTTACTGCCTGGAGCCGTCGAACCCGCTGCGGCTCGTCAACACCGCCGTGCGCTACACCGGAGTGGAAACACCGCCCACGACGGTCGCTGACTTTCTGCCTCCGGTGCTGCGACAACTCAACCTGTATCTGCCGGACGAACCGACACGCGCAGAGTCCGAGGCGGCGATGCGGCTGGCGACCGCCGTCGTCGCGCACTACGGCCAGCAGTACCCCGAAGTGACGGTCAGCCCGCTTGAAGCCGGACAGGATGCGCCCGTCGAACCGTCAGCGCCGATGCAGCGCCACGTCGTCATCCGGGAAAGTCCGGACGCCGGTGTCGCGCTCCAGGGCGACGTCGGCGTGCCCGTACTTCAGATCACCGGGTCCGCTGACGCGCTTTCCGACCAGGTGCGCCTGCTGTCCAGTGACGTCGGGCGGCTCGCGCTGAGCTCGAAAGCCGTAGCGGGACCGCTTCGCTCCAGTCCGGTCCTGCCGGCCGATGTCACCTCGCTGCGCCAACTCGGTCAACCGGGGGTGAACGCGACAGCGCTGGCGCCGCAGGTGTCGATCGGACTGGACCAGACCCGGCTCGGTCGCGCCGCGCGCAACATCCGCGTGCACCTACGCGGTTCGTACACTCCGCTGCCGCCGTCGGTCGGCGGCGACCTGGTCGCGTCGATCGCCGGCGAGACGATCGCCCAGTGGCCCACCGACGAATCAGGCAAGATCGACCGCTGGGTCGACGTCCCAGATCAGCTGTTGCAGCGCTACATCAACCTCGGTGTGGCGATCAGGGTCGCCGGAAACACCGGGCGCTGCGGCGAATTCCAGCCGATCACGTTGACCATCGACGGTGACAGCCCCGTGGAAAGCGCTGCGGCTAACCCGCCGTTGCCCGGCGGGTTTCAGTCGGTGCCGCAGGCGCTGATGCCGCGGCTGAACGTCGGTATCGACGGTGGATTCGACGACACCCGCCGCGCGGTGACACTCTTGGTCGCCCTGCAGCGGCTCAGCGCGCTGCGCATCGACACCACGGTCACCTCGCTCGACGAGGCGATCACCTCGCCGAATCCGGCCGTGCTGGTCGGCGCCGACGGGTGGTCTGATGACCGGATCACGTTGCCTGTCAACGTGGATACGGATGGACAGATCACCGTGTCGAACGTCGACGGAACCGGAGAAGAGGGCACGGTCACGCTGGACCCTGCCCGCCCGTCTGGATCGCTGCAGACGATGCACGACGGTGACCGCACCCTGCTGGTCGCCAACTCCAACAACGGGCCCGCACAGCTCGACGAACTGCTGAACTGGATCAACGCCGACGTCGAACGCTGGTCGCGCGTCGGCGGCAACGCGCTGATCGCGATGCCCGACCGAGGTCCCGTCGTGGTGACCACCGACGCCGGGCAGCAATCGCAAGTGGCCACCGCAGAGGACCGCATCGCGTGGTCGTGGGTGTTCCTGGGCGGCGTAGCAGCGTTGCTCGCCGTGGGCGCCACGTTGATCCTGTTGCGTAACAGGCGGGCCCGAGGACAGCCATGAGCACCGCTACGGCAGACCCTCCGGCTTCGCCGGTACAGTCGCTTCTGTCGTGGTGGTACGCGCTGCACCCCATGTACCGGTTGGCGGTGCGGTGGGCGTTCATCGTGGCCTGCACCGCGGTGGCGTTTCACGACAGCATCGCGAGCGTGATCCGGGTGACCCGCAACGAAGGCGTGGGCGGATACGTGTGGGTGGTGCCCGCATCGGCCGTGCTGGTGGCGATCGGTGTGGCGCGTCGGCGCCGAACCGAATTGCCGATCCACGACCGCCAGACCGACATCATCGTCGGAACGATGGGACTGGTACTGGCCGTGCTGGTTCAGTCGGTATTGGTGCCGCGGTTCGCGCTGTACTTTCACCTGCTGCGGCTCGATCTGGTGGCGATGTGGTTGTTCGTGCTCAGTTCGAGCATCGTGCTTTTCGGTCTGCGCCCGGTCATCCGTTTCGGGTGGGTGTGGGCGCTGATGTTCATGGTGTTCTCGCTGCCGTACTACCTGTCGGTGGTGTTTTTCGGCGGCGGTAAGTTCGCCGCCGGCGCTTCAACTCTGATCATCGCGGCCATCGGCACCGGCATCGGCGTCGGACGCACATTCAAGCGCGGGTTCATTGGGTCGATGGCGGCCTGGGGCGTCGGCTTCACCGTGCTCATCGTGATCGGGCTGTTCTTCAACTCCGCGCCGGTGTGGGTTTACCAGCAGGTGCCGGGGCTCACCGCGATATCCGCGGTGGCGGTCGTCATGTACTTTCAGGCGCGGCGCGGTGTCCCCAAACGCGTTCTGGACCGCAAGGTGGAACCCCTTGCCGCTGGGCAAGTTTGGAGCGCCGTACCGCTGGTGATGGCGGTGACCGTCGTGCTGACGTTCTTTCCATTGCCGGGCGACGCCACCTCGTCGCGGCTCTCTCCGGTCGCGCCCGGTCGGCCCGTCGTAGGTCAGCCGCTGGCCGCACCGCCGGGCTGGACCTCAACCGGCTACGAGAATTTCGACTGGGTGCATCGGTTCTACGGCGGCGGTTCGGTGCTCACCCGGCAACGGATGACGGCAACCACGGGGGACCCGCGCTTCGACAAGTTCGCCCGGCCGCGCACCTTGGTCGTCGACAACATCGTGTCCGAGCACCCGTTCGCGTTCGAAATCTATCCGATGCGTGTGCTTTACGAGCTCGCCGAAGCGCGCATCAGCCCGCTTCAGGATGTGGAACTGGGGTTCGGCGTCAAGGGAATTCTGTACTCGGTGATCGACGACAAGCTGCTCATCACCTGGAACGGGTTGACGTTCGGCTGGCGCGACTCGAACGTCGGCCAGCGCATCACGGTTTTCGCGGTCGACAACCACGAACCCGACGCGCTTTTCCCCACCCCTTCTGACAGCATGGCGTCCACGCTGCGGACGCTGCTCACGATGTTGTTCCGCGGGAACGCGGTGCTCAGCGAAGACGCGCCGCGGTTCAAGGACGGCGAACTGTTGACCGAGTTCGGCCGTGCGCTGGTGGCTACGCAATTCAGGGCGGCGGGATCTCGATGACCACCAATATCGATGGCTCGGCGGCCGGCGGGTTATCCGAAGCAGAGCAGGCGCACGCGCTGCACCACGCGATCGAAGGCTTGCGCGAAGAGAATCCGATGCATTCGGCGGCCAGTCCGCTCGTGCGGTGGCAGCGGTGGGTGTTGTGGGGCGCGCTGACCGTCGTGGTCATCGGCGTTGTCTGGCAACCGATGACGACGGCGGTGGTGCTGGTCGCCGCGTGCACGCTCGCCTACCTGTTGACGATGCTCGACCGGGTACTGATCTTCCGCGAAGGCTTGGCCTCGCGCGCGATCGTGATATCCGACGAGGAGGCGCGCGCGCTCGATGACCATGAACTGCCGCGCTACACGATCCTGGTTCCGGCCTACAACGAGCCGGAGGTGGTGGGCGACCTGATCGGGTCGATGGCCGCACTGGAGTATCCCCGCGACAAACTACAGGTGCTGTTGCTGCTCGAGGCTGATGACGCGGTGACTATCAACGCCGCCAAGGCATGTGAACAGTCCGACGCGATCACCATCCTGCTCGTTCCCCCCGCCGAACCCCGTACGAAACCGAAGGCGTGCAATTACGGTCTGCATTTCGCCACCGGCGACATCGTCACGATCTACGACGCCGAGGACATGCCCGAACCGTTGCAGCTTCGGCGGGTGGTCGCCGCATTCCAGCGGCTCTCGGAGAAGACGGCGTGCGTGCAGGCGAAGCTGGTGTATCACAACGGCCACCAGAACATTCTCACCGCGTGGTTCACCGCCGAGTACGCGCTGTGGTTCGGCTATCTGCTGCCGGGCATGATGATGAGCACGTCGCCGATCCCGTTGGGGGGCACATCGAATCACCTACGGCGCAGCGTGCTCGACGAGATCGGCGCCTGGGATCCGTTCAACGTCACCGAAGACGCCGACCTCGGGCTGCGTATCGCCGCGCACGGATACCACACGGCCGTCATCGACTCGAGCACCCTCGAGGAAGCCAACAGCGATCCGATCAACTGGATCCGGCAGCGATCTCGTTGGTACAAGGGGTATCTGCAGACCTGGCTGGTACACATCCGACGGCCTGTTCAACTGTTCCGCACCATCGGCCTGCGCGGATTCGTTCGGTTCAACCTGGTGTTGGGTGGCACGCCGATCATCGCCGTCCTGAACCTGGCGTTCTGGCTGATCACCCTGCTGTGGTTCCTCGGTCAGCCCGCGGTCGTCGAAGATGTGTTCCCCTGGTTCGTCTACTTTCCCGCGTTGATTGCGCTGGTTCTGGGCAACGCCACCACCCTCTACATGAACCTGATCGCGCTGCGTGAAGACGACCGATCGGACCTTCTGCTGGCAGCGCTGACCGTGCCGGCGTTCTGGCTGATGATGAGCATCGCCGCTGCCAAGGGTTGCTATCAGCTGATCCGCAATCCGTCCTACTGGGAGAAGACGTTTCACGGGCTGGCCGAACAGCCCACCGACGACGACGAGCAGACATGACGAACCGCCGGCTCCGGGTGACGGTGTTTCTGCTGGCGTTGACATGCTATCTGGCTGTCGGCTACTGGCTTCAGGTCCGGCACGGGTTCATTCTCGGGGACGCGCTGGCGCGGGTGTCGGCGGCTCAGGCGGTGCTGTTCAGCCGTGACCCTCACCTGGCGGCCATCGGTTTCATCTTCACGCCGTTGACGGCGGTGGTGCAGATCCCGGCGATCGCCCTCAGCCCGTTGTGGCCGGACATGGCCGAACGGGCGTTTTCCGGAACCATCATGTCGGCGGTCTTCATGGCCGGCGCGGTCATTCAGATCATGAGCATGGGCACCGACCGCGGACTGCCCCGCGGCTATGTGCTGGCGATCACGGCGCTGTTCGCGCTCAACCCGATGATCATCTTCTACGGCTCCAACGGCATGAGCGAGGCACCGTTCCTGTTCTTCATGTCCTGGGCGGTGCGACGGCTGATCATGTGGATGGTCGATGACGATGTTCACCATCTGGTGACCGCGGGCGGCATCGCGATGGGGTTGGCCTATCTGACGCGTTACGACGCGGTCGCGTGCATCGCGGCCGCCGGCGTACTGGTCGGTGCGACCACCTATCTGCGCGCGCGTCCCAACCCCCGGATGCGCCGTGCGCTGCTGGACATGATCATGGTCAGCGGCCCTGGCCTGGCAGCGTTTCTCGGCTGGGCCGGGGTCAGCTGGTTGATCACCGGAGAGGGGTTCGGGCAGTTCACCTCACAGTACGGCAATGCCGCGATTCTCGAGCAATCCGGCCACAGCGCACCGGCTTTCGGCGAAGGGCTGGCCTTCGCGGTGGTCTGTATCACCCTGCTGGCGCCGACGCTGATCCCCCTGGCGCTCCTCGCCTTTGCGCGCCGCCGGCGCACACCCGACTGGCATGTGCTGGCTGCTCCGGTGGCGATCTACGGTGCCGCGCTGACGTTCCAGGCCCTCAGCTATGCCACCGGGTCGACGTTTCCGTTCCTGCGGTTCTATATCATCGCGATCCCGCTGGCGGCCTGTCTTGCGATGCTGGCCGTACCCGACGGCGTGCTGGTGCCCGCCAAGCGGCGCGGAAAGTTCGCGCCGGTGCGGCGGCCCGCCGAGCAGGCCGGACGCCGCCGGCCCTGGATCGCTTACGCGCCGGTGGCAGCGACGTTCGCGGTCGCAATACCTGTCACCGCCTGGGGGATGGGTCAGCCCGAGTTCGCGCCGCAGGAGTACGCGCTCGGCGCGGTGCTGGCGCCACAACCCGACAGCGTCGTCGAGCGCAAAGCGATCGAGCACAGCATCGCCGCCAGCTTCTCCACCGAACGCGCGATCGCCGATTACCTTGAACGGCTCGACCTTCCAGACGGTTCGGTCATCGTCGACAGCGAGTACGGGTTCGCCATCGTGGCAGCCTCTAAGCGCCCGCGAATGTTCGTGGTGCCCTCCGACCCGGACTTCACCGCGATGCTCAACGAACCGGGCGCCCATGGCGTCAAATACATGCTCGCGATACCACGGGAGGGTCGCGGCACCGCGGATGCGCTGAACCTTCGGTACCCGACGCTGTACGACACCGGCGCCGACATCGCCATCCTCGAGGTGGAAGTACCGAACGATGGTGACAGCCAACCGGATTGGCGGCTCTACCGGGTCAACGACGTGTCACCGGCCGCCTGACGGGGCGGTTACTTCACCCGGGTGGCGATACCGTCGAGCAGCTGGGCCAACCCGGACCGGAAGTCGGCTTCCCGGTCGTTGTCGGCGTCGTCGAACACCCCGTCCGCCAGCGCGGCGCTCAACGCGGGAAACCGATCCTTGTCGACCACCCGGCGCAGCAGAGCGGGGTAGTCCGGGCTACCGACGTGCGCGGCTTCCACGTGTACTGCGGCCGCGCCGCGCGCAAAGTGCAAGACGACCATCACGGCGGCAAGCTTGTCGCGTTCGGCCAGCCCGGTGTGGGCCAACGCCGCCAGCCCCGCCTCCAGCCAAGCCACCTGGCCGGGGTCGGCCGGCGGGCCCGTGGCGGTGGCTTGCAGAATCCACGGGTGCCGGTGGTAGACCTGCCACAAGCCGTTGGCCCAATCATCAAGGGCCGCACGCCAATCAGAAGGGTCCAGGGCCGGTGGTTGTCGCGTGGCCGTCGACAGCATGAACGTCACCAGCTCGTCCTTGTTGGCGACGTGTCGGTACAGCGACATCGTGCCGCACCCGAGACGCTCGGCCAGCCGGGCCATCGACAGAGCGCCCAGGCCGTCGGCGTCGGCCAGCGCGATAGCCGCTGCGACGATGCGTTCCCGGCTCAGTCCTCCCGAACGCCTGGGTGCGTTCGGCTCGTGCCACAAGATCTCCAGCGCGCGGGGCAGTGGGTCGCTCATTTGTCGCCAGGATAGTCGATTGCACCCGGATTGCGTATGCCGTACGCTACGTGCGTATGCCATACGCAAAGATGGCCGGCAGGCGGTGGCCCGCCCCGGCGCTATCCCTCGTCATCGCGTTGTTTCTGGTCTTCTCGCTGCCGCCCTACTTCACCGGCGACACCCGGGTACCGGCCACCTTCTCGCTGCACTACCCGTTGTTGGTGGCTCACGTCATGTTGGGCAGCGTCGCGATGGTCACCGCGCTCGCGCAGCTCTGGCCCGGCCTGCGGCGCCGTCATCCAGCGCTGCACCGGCGCATCGGGCACATCTACGTCGGCGCGGCGATTCCGGCCGCAGCATCGGCCATCGTGATCGGAGCCGCCACCCCGTTCGGCCCGCTTCTGGCGGTCAGCAACGTCGTGCTGGGCACGCTGTGGCTCTGGTTCACGGTCAACGGATTCGCCGCGGCCCGGCAGCGGAACTTCGCCGTGCACCGCCGTCACATGATTCGCAGTGCGACGCTGACGTTTTCGATCATCTCCAACCGAATCTGGGGCCCGATCCTGTTCATCAGCTTCCATCCGTTGCGCGACACGGTCTTTGGCGGCAGCGAGGAACACTTCCTGTGGCTCGTCGCCGGCATCGGCGGGTGGCTGGGCTGGCTGGTTCCGTTGGCCGTCGTGCAGTGGTGGCTGAACAGGAAGCCCGTGATCGCAACGTCGCCGATTCCTTAGCAAACCGTCGCCGCGCCCGTGTAGCCTGCGGGCCATGGCGACGGAATTCAACGGCAAAATCGAACTCGACATCCGAGATTCCGAACCGGACTGGGGACCGTACGCCGCGCCGGTGGCGCCCGAGGGCGCGCCCAACGTCTTGTATCTGGTGTGGGACGACGTCGGCATCGCCACGTGGGACTGCTTCGGCGGGTTGGTCGAGATGCCGGCCATGAGCCGCATCGCCGAGCGCGGCGTCCGGCTCACGCAGTTTCACACCACCGCGTTGTGCTCGCCGACCCGCGCGTCACTGCTCACCGGTCGCAACCCGACGACCGTCGGCATGGCCACCGTCGAGGAGTTCACCGACGGATTTCCCGGCTGCAGCGGCCGCATCCCGCACGACTCGGCACTGCTGTCGGAAGTGCTCGCCGAAAACGGCTACAACACGTACGCCGTCGGCAAGTGGCACATGACACCGCTCGAGGAGTCGAATCTGGCGTCCACGAAACGACATTGGCCGCTGTCGCGCGGCTTCGAGCGGTTCTACGGGTTCATGGGCGGTGAGACCGACCAGTGGTATCCCGACCTGATGTACGACAACCATCCCGTCCCGCCGCCGAGCACACCGGAGGACGGCTACCACCTGTCTAAAGACCTGGCCGACAAGACAATCGAGTTCATCCGCGACGCCAAGGTGATCGCTCCCGACAAGCCGTGGTTCACCTACCTGTGTCCCGGCGCCGGGCACGCGCCGCATCACGTCTTCAAGGAGTGGGCGGACCGCTACGCCGGCAAGTTCGACATGGGCTACGAGCGCTACCGCGACATCGTGCTGGAGAACCAGAAACGGCTCGGCATCGTCCCGCCCGACACCGAACTCTCACCGATCAACCCCTATCTCGATGTCACCGGACCGGACGGCCAGAAGTGGCCGGAGCAGGACACGGTGCGCCCGTGGGATGAGCTCAACGACGACGAGAAGAGGTTGTTCACCAGGATGGCCGAGGTGTTCGCCGGCTTCCTGTCCTACACCGATGACCAGATCGGCCGGGTGTTGGACTATTTGGAGCAATCCGGCCAGCTCGACAACACCATCATCGTGGTCATCTCCGATAACGGCGCCAGCGGCGAGGGTGGACCGAACGGCTCGGTGAACGAGGTCAAGTTCTTCAACGGCTACATCGACACCGTCGAGGACGGGTTGCAATACATCGACGTGCTGGGTGGGCCTGAGACCTACAACCACTATCCGATCGGTTGGGCGATGGCGTTCAACACGCCCTACAAACTGTTCAAGCGCTACGCTTCGCACGAGGGCGGTATCGCCGATACCGCAATCATCTCCTGGCCCAACGGCATCCGCGCCCACGGGGAGTTGCGCGACAACTACGTCAACGTCTGTGACATCACGCCGACGGTGTACGACCTACTCGAGATCACACCGCCAGCCACCGTCAAAGGGATCCCACAGAGGCCACTTGACGGGATGAGTTTCAAAGCGGCCCTTACCGATCCGGATATGCCCACCGGCAAGGAGACGCAGTTCTACACCATGCTGGGCACCCGCGGGATCTGGCACAAAGGGTGGTTCGCGAACACGGTGCACCCGGCGTCGCCGTCGGGCTGGTCGCATTTCGACAAGGACCGCTGGGAGCTCTATCACATCGCGGCAGACCGCAGCCAGACGCGTGATCTGGCCGCCGAACACCCGGAGAAACTCGAAGAGCTCAAGGCGCTGTGGTTCAGCGAAGCCGACAAGTACAACGGTCTTCCGCTCGGCGACCTCGACGTGTTCGAGACCATCGGTCGTTGGCGTCCCAGCCTGGCCGGGTCGCGGGAGACCTATGTGTACTACCCGGGCACCGCCGACATCGGAATGGGCGCCTCAGTGGAGATCGCGGGCCGGTCGTTCGTGGTCATTGCGGAGGTGACCATCGACACCGCGGATGCCGAAGGTGTGGTGTTCAAACACGGTGCGGCACACGGCGGACACACGTTGTTCATGCAGGGCGGCCGACTGCACTACGTCTACAACTTCCTAGGTGAGGAGGAGCAGAAGCTGTCGTCGGCTGATGCCGTGGCGACGGGCCGGCACAGGTTCGGTGTCGCGTTCACCCGAACCGGCACGCTCGAGGGCAGCCACACCCCGATCGGCGACACCGCGCTCTACATCGACGATGCCGAGGTCGCCACGATGAGCGGGATGAAGGTCCACCCGGGAACGTTCGGCCTCGCGGGCGCGGCGCTCGGCGTCGGGCGCAACACCGGCTCACCGGTATCACGTTCGTACCAGCCACCTTTCGCGTTTACCGGCGGCACCATCGCGCAGGTGAACGTCGATGTGTCCGGCCAGCCGTACGTCGACGTCGAACGGGAGTTCGCGCGCGCTTTTGCGAAGGACTGAAGCGATTCGACAGTGGCTAAGGACTGAAGCGATTTGACAGTGGCGAGGGACTGATGCCGGCCCGGTGGGCGGCGCTCGTCGCGCTCGGCGTGGCCGTAGGCGCGTTTTCGGCCTGCGACAGGACCAGTGACGGTGTGCCCGTTCCCGCCGATGTCGCCGTCCCCGCTACGTCGACACCGTCGACGCGGGCCATCCCGACCCCGCAGACCACCCTGACCGAACCCGGCATCGTCTCCACCACGCGCACACCGGTCCCCGCCGGGGAGATCACCTGCGAAGCGCCCGATCCGCCACCGGTCGGTGTGGTCGCCAAGGTCGACGATCCGGCGGCTCCGACGATCACCGTCGCGCTGCCGGAAGGCTGGTCCACGTCGGCGGGCGACGGTGATGTCGGCGCGAAACTGCAAGGGCCCGAAGGATTGTCGGCGACGGTGACGATCGCGCGCACCCAGTTGGATCCGGCCGAGGCGTTCGAGAAGTACGTCAACGACGCGATGGCGCGGTCCAGCGTCAGCAGCGTGAGCGTGTTGCCCGCCGAGCTGTGCGGGTACAGCGGGCAGAAGCTGCTGGGGATGTGGTCGGACGCGGCAGGGCACGGCGTGGAATTCGGTGACCGCATCGCGCACATCTGGACCAACACGAACAACTATCTCGTCGCCGTTCACGTCGAAGGGCCGGCCGACAGCGTCGAACCGATGTCCTCGCCGCTGATGGCCGACTTCACCGTCGTTCTACCCTGAGTTCATGCTCACCGAGCTCGTCGAGGTGGCGGGTGGGCCGTTCCGGATGGGCTCGACGCAGTTTTATCCGGAAGAGGCGCCGTCGCACACCGTCACGGTGGCCGCGTTCGCGGTCGAACGCCACCCGGTGACCAACGCGCAGTTCGCCGCGTTCGTCGAGCAGACCGGTTACCGCACCGTCGCCGAACAGCCGTTGGATCCGGCGCTGTATCCGGGCGCGGCCGCCGAGGACCTGGTTCCCGGCGGGTTGGTGTTCCGGCCGACGTCCGGGCCCGTCGACCTGCGCGACTGGCGGCAGTGGTGGGCGTGGACGCCGGGGGCGTGCTGGCGGCACCCGTTCGGCCCCGACGGCCCGTCGTGGCAGGAGCGGGCCGATCACCCCGTCGTCCAGGTGGCCTATCCGGACGCCGCCGCCTATGCGCGCTGGGCCGGTCGCCGGCTCCCCACGGAGGCCGAATGGGAGTTCGCCGCCCGCGGCGGGACGACGACGACCTATTCCTGGGGTGACGAGGTGAGCCCGGGCGGGCAGTTGATGGCCAACATCTGGCAGGGCGACTTCCCGTATCGCAACACCGGCGCGCTCGGCTGGATCGGCACGTCGCCGGTCGGCACGTTTCCGCCCAACGGGTTCGGCCTGATCGACATGATCGGCAACGTGTGGGAGTGGACGACGACGCGGTTTCGGGGCCATCACCGCCTCGACGAGCCGCCGAAGGCCTGCTGCACGCCGAGCGGCCCCGCCGATCCGGCCGTTCACCAGGCCCTCAAGGGCGGCTCGCACCTGTGCGCGCCGGAGTACTGCCACCGCTACCGGCCCTCGGCCCGCTCGCCGCAATCCCAGGACAGCGCGACCACCCACATCGGCTTCCGCTGCGTGGCCGACACCTGAGTGCTGCCGAGTGTGGGCTCAATACACGCTTCGATCGTCCGAAGCGTGCTGGTAATCCACGTTCGGCGGGGAGTCGGCGCGATTTGGCTCAGCGCAGGTCGTGGCCTAGTATTAAGCGGTTGCCTTGGGCAGACCTCGGCCGATCCTTCCGGATAGGCCCCGCGTGCCCTTCGGTGACAGCAAGACCGCGTACGTCCAGGTCGGTATCTGGCGTGCATACAAATACCAGGTCGAGGAGATCGAGTGATTCAGCAGGAATCGCGGGTGAAGGTCGCCGACAACACCGGCGCACGGGAGATCCTGTGCATCCGGGTGCTCGGCGGCTCCGGGCGGCGCTACGCCGGCATCGGCGATGTCATCGTGGCGACCGTCAAGGAAGCCATACCCGGCGGCAACATCAAGCGCGGCGAGATCGTGAAGGCCGTCATCGTGCGCACCGTCAAGGAACGCCGCCGCGCCGACGGCAGCTACATCAAGTTCGACGAGAACGCCGCGGTCATCATCAAGGCCGACAACGATCCGCGCGGTACGCGCATCTTCGGCCCGGTCGGCCGTGAGCTGCGCGAGAAGCGCTTCATGAAGATCGTCTCGCTCGCCCCGGAGGTGTTGTAGATGAAGGTCCACAAAGGCGACACCGTGCTGGTGATCTCCGGCAAGGACAAGGGCGCCAAGGGCAAGGTGCTGGTGGCCTATCCGGCACGGAACAAGGTGCTCGTCGAGGGTGTGAACCGGATCAAGAAGCACACCGCGGTGTCGAGCAACGAACGCGGCGCCCAATCCGGCGGCATCGTCACCCAGGAGGCCCCGATCCACGTCAGCAACGTGATGGTCGTCGACTCCGACGGTAAGCCGACCCGCGTCGGATACCGCAGGGACGAAGAGACCGGCAAAAAGGTCCGCATCGCCAAGACCAACGGCAAGGACATCTAGACGTGACTACTACAGAAAAGACCCTGCCGCGGCTCAAGCAGCGCTACCGCGAAGAAATCCGGGATTCGCTCCAACAGGAGTTCGGCTACCGCAACGTCATGCAGATCCCCGGCGTGGTCAAGGTCGTCGTCAACATGGGCGTGGGTGACGCTGCCCGCGACGCCAAGCTGATCAACGGCGCCGTCAACGATCTCGCGCTGATCACCGGCCAGAAGCCGGAGGTGCGTCGGGCCCGGAAATCCATCGCGCAGTTCAAGTTGCGCGAGGGCATGCCGATCGGCGCGCGCGTCACGCTGCGCGGCGATCGGATGTGGGAGTTTTTGGACCGGCTGATCTCGATCGCGCTGCCGCGTATCCGCGACTTCCGCGGGCTCTCACCCAAGCAGTTCGACGGCACCGGCAACTACACGTTCGGGTTGACCGAGCAGTCGGTGTTCCACGAGATCGACGTCGACAGCATCGACCGCCCACGCGGTATGGACATCACCGTCGTCACCTCGGCGACGACCGACGACGAA
Source organism: Mycolicibacterium pulveris (assembly GCA_050205315.1). Lineage (GTDB taxonomy): Bacteria > Actinomycetota > Actinomycetes > Mycobacteriales > Mycobacteriaceae > Mycobacterium > Mycobacterium pulveris_A. The sequence continues at coordinate 100,541 of JBNMRA010000005.1, forward strand.
GGCCGCGCGCTGTTGCGGGCGCTGGGCTTTCCGTTCAAGGAGAACTGAGCTACATGGCAAAGAAGGCATTGGTCAACAAGGCCAACAAGAAGCCGAAGTTCAAGGTGCGCGGCTACACCCGGTGCAGCAAGTGCGGCCGGCCCCGCGCGGTGTTTCGCAAGTTCGGCCTGTGCCGGATCTGCGTGCGCGAGATGGCACATGCCGGCGAATTGCCCGGCGTCCAGAAGGCCAGCTGGTAACAGCAGACCACTACTAGAACAGGTGCGCGGCAGGCCCGAACCGGGAACCGCCGCGAGGAAGGTGAACCCCCTGTCATGACCGCGATGACGACGATGCGGAGCGCAGCGAAGATGAGGAGCAGCGCCCGATGACCATGACGGATCCGATCGCAGACTTCTTGACGCGTCTGCGCAACGCCAATTCGGCGTACCACGATGAGGTGACGTTGCCGCATTCGAAGCTGAAGGCCAACATCGCCGAGATCCTCAAGAACGAGGGTTACATCGCCGATTACCGCACCGAGGATGCTCGGGTCGGCAAATCGCTGGTGGTGCAACTGAAGTACGGGCCGAGCCGGGAGCGCAGCATCGCCGGTCTGCGCCGGGTGTCCAAGCCCGGTCTGCGCGTCTACGCGAAGTCCACCAACCTGCCGCGGGTGCTCGGCGGCCTTGGGGTGGCGATCATCTCGACGTCGGCCGGGCTGAAGACCGACCGCCAGGCGGCCCGTGAGGGCGTGGGCGGCGAAGTCCTCGCGTACGTGTGGTGAGGAAGGTTTAGACATGTCCCGCATTGGAAAGCAACCGGTCCTGGTGCCCTCCGGGGTCGACGTGACGATCGACGGCCAGAACGTGTCGGTCAAGGGGCCCAAGGGCACCCTTGAACTGGCGGTGGCCGAGCCGATCAAGGTGTCGCGCGACGACGAGGGCGCCATCCTGGTGTCCCGCCCCGACGACGACCGCCACAACCGGTCGCTGCACGGGTTGTCGCGCACGCTGGTGGCCAACCTGATCACCGGGGTGACCGAGGGCTACACCACCAAGATGGAGATCCACGGCGTCGGCTACCGCGTGCAGCTCAAAGGCAACACGCTCGAGTTCTCGCTCGGTTACAGCCATCCGGTCACCATCGAGGCGCCCGAGGGCATCTCGTTCGCGGTGGAGACGCCCACCAAGTTCTCGATCTCGGGTATCGACAAGCAGAAGGTCGGTCAGATCGCGGCGAACATCCGCCGGCTGCGCCGCCCGGATCCCTACAAGGGCAAGGGCGTTCGCTACGAGGGTGAGCAGATCCGCCGCAAGGTCGGAAAGACAGGTAAGTAGATATGGCTTCTCAGACAGAGTCCGCGAAGCGGGTGGCCGTGGGCCGCAACATCTCCGAGATCCGGCGAACCGCGCGGGTGCGTCGGCACGCGCGGCTTCGCAAGAAGATCTCGGGCACCGCCGAGCTGCCCCGCCTGGTCGTGCACCGGTCGTCGCGGCACATTCACGTGCAGCTGGTCAACGACCTCAACGGCACCACGCTGGCCGCCGCATCGTCGATCGAGCCCGATGTGCGCGCGGTCGAGGGCGACAAGAAGGCCCACAGCGTGCGTGTCGGTCAACTGATCGCCGAGCGTGCCAAGGCTGCCGGCATCGAGAAGGTCGTGTTCGACCGCGGTGGATACACGTACGGTGGACGGATAGCGGCACTGGCCGACGCGGCGCGCGAAGGCGGGCTGAAGTTCTGATGACTGATCGCAACAACACTGGAAGGACTGCATGATGGCCGAGCAGGCAACCGCCGGCGGCCCCTCAGACGGCCGCCCGGCGCGCGGTGAGCGCGAGGGTAGGGGTCGCCGCGACGACCGCGGCGGCCGTGGCCGCGACGGTGACAAGAGCAACTACCTCGAGCGCGTCGTCTCGATCAACCGGGTTTCCAAGGTGGTCAAGGGTGGCCGTCGGTTCAGCTTCACCGCGCTGGTGATCGTCGGCGACGGCAACGGCATGGTCGGCGTCGGCTACGGCAAGGCCAAGGAAGTTCCGGCCGCCATCGCCAAGGGCGTCGAGGAAGCGCGCAAGAACTTCTTCCGGGTTCCGCTGATCGGCGGCACCATCACCCATCCGGTGCAGGGCGAGGCCGCGGCCGGTGTGGTGATGCTGCGTCCGGCCAGCCCCGGTACCGGTGTGATCGCCGGCGGCGCCGTTCGTGCGGTGCTCGAATGTGCTGGCGTGCGCGACATCCTGGCCAAGTCGCTGGGCAGTGACAACGCGATCAACGTGGTGCATGCCACCGTCGCCGCGCTCAAACTGCTGCAGCGTCCCGAAGAGGTCGCCGCCCGTCGCGGTCTGCCGATCGAGGACGTGGCGCCGGCAGGCATGCTGCGGGCCCGGCGGGAGGCCGAGGCACTGGCCGCGTCGGCCGCGCGGGAAGGGTCGGCATAGCCATGGCACAGCTGAAGATCACCCAGGTGCGCAGCACCATCGGTGCGCGCTGGAGGCAGCGGGAGAGCCTGCGCAGCCTGGGCCTGCGCCGTATCCGGCAGTCCGTGGTCCGCGAGGACAACCCTCAGACGCGCGGGCTGATCAAGACCGTGCATCACCTCGTCGAAGTTGAGGCGGTGGAGACGAAATGACTCCGATCAAACTGCATGACCTGAAGCCGGCTCCCGGCTCCAAGACCGCCAAGACCCGGGTGGGTCGCGGTGAGGGCTCGGGCCGCGGGAAGACCGCCGGTCGCGGTACCAAGGGCACCAAGGCCCGCAAGAACGTCCCCGCGACGTTTGAGGGCGGCCAGATGCCGATCCACATGCGGCTGCCCAAGCTCAAGGGTTTCAAGAACCGGTTCCGCACCGAGTATGAGGTCGTCAACGTCGGCGACATCAACAAGCTGTTCCCCAACGGCGGCGACATCGGCGTGGACGAGCTGGTGGCCGCGGGCGCGGTGCGCAAGAACACGCTGGTGAAGGTGCTCGGCGACGGCAAGCTGACCGCCAAGGTCAACGTCACCGCGCACAAGTTCAGCGGTAGCGCACGCGAAAAGATCACCGCGGCAGGCGGTTCGGCAACCGAACTGTAGGGATTTGTGTGCGTTTTGTTGCGCTCACCGCAACATAACGCACACAAACCGCCGGCTTGAAGTCGGCGCGGCGTCGGTACGCTCGAAGGATGTTCGCATTACTGCCCGGCGTACCCGGAGTTGACGACATCCGCGCACTGGCCAAACGCATGGACACCGCGCGCCACCGCGGGGTGCCCGACGGCGTCGTGCTGGAGCTGGACCTGCTGTCGGTGCCGAACGAGACCGGCGGGTTCGACCCGTTCGCGATCCTGGCCGGCGGGCGGCCGGTGGTGCTCCGGGCGGCCGTCGACGCGATCCACCGCGCCGCCGAGGATCCCAGGGTCGCCGGGCTGATCGCGCGGATCCAGCTTCCGGTCGCCGCACCGGGGCCGGTGCAGGAACTGCGGTCGGCGATCTCGGCGTTCAGCGACGTCAAACCATCGCTGGCGTGGGCCGAAACCTATCCGGGCACCATGTCGTACTACCTGGCATCGGCGTTCCGTGAGGTGTGGATGCAGCCGTCGGGCACCGTCGGGCTGGTCGGTTTCGCCACCAGCGCGATGTTTTTGCGCGACGCGCTGGACAAGGCCGGCATCGAGGCGCAGTTCATCTCCCGCGGCGAATACAAGTCGGCCGTCAACCGTTTCACGCAGAACAGCTACACCGATGCGCACCGCGAGGCCGACACCCGGTTGATCGAAAGCCTGCACGCGCAGGTATTGGCCGACGTGGGCCACTCACGCCATCTGGATCCCGAGGAGCTCGACGCGCTCGCCGACAAGGCGCCGTTGCTGCGCGACGACGCGGTCACCGGCCGGCTCGTCGACCGTATCGGCTTCCGCGACGAAGCCTATGCCCGGATCGGCGAACTCGTTGGCGCCCCGGGTATTTCACCGGAGACCGGCGATGCCGACTCCGAGGACGCGCCGCCGCGGCTGTACCTGTCGCGGTACGCGCGGGCCACGGCTGCGCGGTCGGCGCCGCCGCTACCCGGCCGCAAGACCAAACCGGTGATCGCCGTCGTCACCCTCGACGGTCCGATCGTCAGCGGCCGCGGCGGCCCGGCCCTACTGCCGCTGGGCAACTCGAGTGCGGGCGCCGACACCATCACGGCCGCGCTGCGCGAGGCCGCCGCCGACGACGACGTGGTGGCCATCGTGTTGCGGGTGGACAGCCCCGGCGGTTCGGTCACCGGATCGGAAACCATCTGGCGCGAGGTGGCCAAGGTGCGCGACGGCGGCACACCCGTCGTCGCCTCGATGGGGGCGGTGGCGGCCTCCGGCGGCTACTACGTATCGATGGGTGCCGACGCGATCGTCGCCAACCCGGGCACCATCACCGGATCGATCGGTGTGCTGACCGGCAAGCTGGTGGCCCGCGAACTCAAGGACCGCCTCGGGGTGGGCTCGGATACGGTGCGCACCAATCGAAATGCCGACGCGTGGTCCATCAACCAGCCGTTCACCGACGAGCAGCGCGCACATATCGAAGCCGAAACGGACTTGATCTACACCGACTTCGTGGAGCGGGTTGCCCAGGGCCGCAACATGAGCGTCGAGGACGTCGAGGTGGTCGCGCGGGGCCGGGTGTGGACCGGGGCCGACGCGCTGGAACGCGGCCTGGTCGACGAGCTCGGCGGGCTGCGTACCGCGATTACCCGCGCGAAGGTGCTGGCCGGGCTCGACGCCGAGGACGAGGTGCGCACCGTCGGATACCCCGGCTCGTCGTTGATGGACCTGCTGCGGCCCAAGCCGTCATCGCAGCCGGCGGCGGCCTCGCTGCCCGACGCGTTCGCCGCTCTTGTCGGTCGATCCGTGGCGGGTGTGCTCCAGAACGCGGAGCGGTCGCTGTCCGGGGTGAGCGCCGTGTGGCCGGGCAACTACCGCTTCTAAGTGTTACGGGTGTGCGCGCAGGTAGTCGTACACCGCGGCGAAGTTGCGGTTCACGTCCTCGGGTATCGGCACCGGTCCGCCGAGTGCTCGTGCGCCCCATACGATTTGCGCGGTGCGCTCGACCAGCGCGGTGACGTGCAGCGCCCTGTCCGGGCGCGCCGCGACGGCGACCAGGCCGTGGTTGGCGATCAACGCCGCCGCGCGGCCCTGCAACGCCTTCACCGCATTATGGCCGACGTCGGCGGTGCCGGACGCCGCGTACTCCGCACACCGGATATCGCCGCCGCAGTACACCGCGAACTCGTCGATACACGCCGGAATCGGTTGATGCGCAACGGCGAACATCGTCGCCCACACGGGATGGCTGTGGATCACGCTACCGATGTCGTCGAACGCGCGATAACACGCCAGATGCAGCGCCATCTCCGACGACGGCGCCCGACCCGCTTTCCCAGACACGACCGCACCCTCCGGGTCGACGACCACGAGATCGTCGAGCGCCATCTCGGAATAATCCACCGATGACGGTGTGATGACGAGGTTTCCGTCGTCGCGGCGGGCCGAGATGTTGCCCGCCGTGCCCTCCACCAGCCCGCGGCGCAGCATGTCCTTGGCGGCTGCGAGCACCGCCTCCTCGGGGTCGTCGACGAACCTCATGGCCTCAGCACCTCCGGGTTGACGATATGCGCGGGTGTGTGCCCCGACAGCAGCGCGTGCAGGCCGTCGGCGACCATCTGCGCCTGTCGCGCCTCAGTGTTCCACGTCGCCCCACCGATGTGCGGGGTGAGCACGACGTTGTCCATCGCCGTCAGCGGATGATCCGGCGGCAGCCATTCGCCGGCGAAATGGTCCAGGCCGGCCGCGGCCACCTTGCCTCGGCGCAGCGCGTCGACCAGCGCGTCGGTGTCGTGCAGCTGTGCCCGCGCGGTGTTGAGGAACACCACGCCGTCGCGCATCGCCGCGAACTGTTCGGCGCCGATCATGCCGACGGTGTCGGCGGTGACCGGCGCGTGCAGCGACACGATGTCGGCCTCGGCCAGCAGCTCGTCGAGGCTGTGGCGGGCGTCGTCGCGGTACGGGTCGTACGCGATCACGGTCATCCCCAGCCCCTCGAGCCGCCACCGCAGCGCGCGGCCCACCGCACCCAGCCCGACCAGGCCGGCCGTCCGGCCCGCGACCTCCCACGCGCGGAAACGCTGGTAGGGGATGGTTCCGTCGCGAAACACCTCGCCGGCGCGGACGTCGGCGTCGGCGGTCAGCACATGGCGCGTCGCGGCGAACAACAGACCCACGGCCATCTCCGCGACCGCGTCGGCGTTGCGGGCCGGGGTGTGCAACACCGGGATTCGGGCCGCGGTGGCGGCGGCGACGTCGACGTTGTTCGGGTCGCCGCGGGTGGACGCGACCGCGTTCAGCGGCAGGTCGAAAACCGGTCCGGCAACCGAATCGCCTTCGACCACAAGCACATCGGCGCGTTCGGCCGCCGCGCGCTCGGCGAGTTGTTCGGCCGTGTAGATCCGCAGCGGGCGCAACTCGATCCACGGGTCATACACCACGTCGACCACCTGCTGCAGTTTGTCGAACCCCGGACCGCGAAGTGGTGCGGTCACGAGCGCGCGAAGTCGGGCCACAATTGCCCATGCTGGCGTACGGTGACGCCCGTGTCAGGCAAAGACGTCACAATCGGTATCGACGTCGGCACCACCGCCGTCAAAGCCGTCGCCGCCGACGCCGACGGCCACGTGGTGGCCCGGACACGGATACCCCATTCGCTGCGGGTCCCCGGACCGGATGAGCTCGAGCACGACGCCGACGAGGCGTGGCGGCGCGGTCCGCTGACCGCGCTCGCCGAACTGGGCACGTCGAACACCGCGGCGGTGGCCGTCACCGCGATGGTGCCATCGTTGACCGCCGTCGACGCCGAGGGCCGACCGTTGACCCCGGGCCTGCTCTACGGCGACAGCCGCGGACGCGCCTGCGACGCCGGACCCGACACCCGGTTTCTCACCGGCGAGTCGGTCGAATTTCTGCGCTGGACCGCGCAGCAGGCCCCCGACGCGCACGGTTACTGGCCCGCCGCGGCCGCCGCCAACCACGCGCTGGCCGGGGAGGCGATGGTCGACACCACCACCGCGGGCACCAGCTATCCGCTGTACGACGGTGACGGCTGGAGCGAAAAGGTATGTGCCGATTGCGAAGTCACGCCGGCCCAGATGCCGCGGGTCGCAGCGACCGGCACGCCCGCCGGTCGCATTTCCGGCTCCGACACGGTGCTGGCCGCCGGTGCGGTGGACGCGGTGTGCGAGCAGATGGTCGCCGACGCCGGCAACGTCGGCGATGTGCTGGTGCTGTGCGGCACGACGCTGATCGTGTGGGCGATGGTCAGGTCCTACCGCGAGGTGCCCGGGCTGTGGACGCTGCCGCAGTCCCCGCACGGCACATGCCAGATCGGCGGGCCGAGCAACGCCGGCGGGCTGTTCCTGGGCTGGGTGGACCGCCTGGTGGGGCAGGGCAGCGGCGCGCCTGCCGATGCGCGACGGGTGCCGGTGTGGTCACCGTATGTGCGCGGTGAGCGGGTGCCCTACCACGACCCGGACCGCCGCGGCGTGCTCGACGGGCTCGACCTCACCCATGACGGCGCGAGCGTGCGGCGGGCCGCCCACGAGGCGTCCGGGTTCGTCGTGCGCCAGATCGTCGAGCGCAGCGGCGCACCGGCGACCCGCATCATCGCCACCGGCGGCGGCACCCGCGTCGCGGCGTGGATGCAGGCGCTGGCCGACGCGACCGGGCTGCCGGTGCACGTCAGCGCCATACCGGAAGGGGCCGCGCTGGGCGCGGCGTTTCTGGGGCGGGTGGCCGTCGGGCTGGAGTCGTCGCTCACCGACGCGGCCCGCTGGGCGCGCACCGAACGCATCGTCGAACCCGATCCGCAGTGGGCCGGACCCACGCAGGACCGCTACGGCAGGTTCCTCGAACTCGCCGAGGGTGCGGCGACCGTCAGCGCACCGCGCTGACGTAGCTCAAATCGGCGAACATCCCGATGGTCTGCTCCTCCGGAAACGTGAACCCGTTGGCGGCGTAAGCGTCTCGCATCGACTGCGCGGCCGGCGTCCAGCCGTGCCCGCTCAGGTACTCCAGAACGTCGTTGCGCTCACCGTGATAGATCAGCTCACCCATCTCGATGTTCGAGCCGTACTTGCGCATCCGGTCGGCGATGCGTTGCGAACGCTCGTCGGAGAACATCGTGATGTCGGGGATGTGTTCGGTGGCCAGCCGGCTGCCCGGGGCGCTGAGCGCGGTGATCCGGTCGAACAGCAGGTCTTGGGCCTCGGGCGGCAGATAGATCAGCAGGCCCTCGGCGATCCACGCGGTCGGCTGATCCGGATCGAAACCACTGTCGCACAACGCATTCGGCCAGTCATCGCGTAAGTCGATCGCGACCGTGCGGCGCTCGGCGGTCGGCTGCGCGCCCAGCTGGGCCAGCGTCGCGGTCTTGAACTCGACGACCTCGGGTTGGTCGACCTCATACACCGTCGTGCCGGCCGGCCACCGCAATCGGTAGGCGCGCGCGTCCAGACCCGCCGCGAGGATCACCGCCTGGCGCACCCCGGCCGCGGCGGCATCGGTGAACAACCGGTCGAAGTGGCGCGTGCGCACCGCCATACCCTCGGCGGCCCGGCGCACGTTGAACTCGGGATCGACGGCCTCCAAGTCGATCTCGCCGTCGATGGCCTGGGTGAAGAAGTCCAGGCCGACCGCGCGGACCAGCGGCTCGGCGTATGGGTCGTCGATCAGACCCTCGCGGTGGGCCAGCGCACGTTGCGCGGCGACCATCGTCGCCGTCGCGCCAACGCTGGACGCCAGATCCCAGGTGTCGTTATCGGTGCGGGCCATCACATCCTCCTAGTCGAGGGTCGCGCAGAGGTAACCGGAGTCGCCGACCAGGGCCAGCAGCTCCTCGTGGGGCGGTTGAAAACCGTTGTGGGTGTAGATCTCCCGCGTGGTCTGCACCTCGGTGCGCCAGCCCCTGGCGGTCAGGTAGTCGCGGGCGCTGTTGCGTTCACCGGAGTAGAACAGGTCGGCCAGGTTCACCGGTGAGCCCATGCGGCGGGACCGCTCGCTGAGCTTGTCCGCCCATTCGGTGGACAGCGCAGCGGTGTCCATGTGTTCGGTGGCCAGCCTGCTGCCAGGCGCGCTGAGCGCGGTGATGTGGTCGAGCAACCGGTCCTGCGCATCCGGCGGCAGGTAGATCAGCAGCCCCTCCGCGATCCATGCCGTGGGCACCGACGCGTCGAAACCCTTGTCCTGCAACGCGCCGACCCAGTCGTCGCGCAAATCGACGGCGACCGTGCGCCGTTCGGCGGGAAGCGCGGCGCCCAGCGACGCCAGCACCGTCGATTTGAACTCGATGACCCGGGCCTGGTCCACCTCGAACACCACCGCGTCGGGCGGCCACGGCAGCCGATACGCGCGGGTGTCCAGGCCGGCGGCGAGGATGACGGCCTGGCGGATCCCCGCCGATGAGGCGCTGGTGAAGAAGTCGTCGAAGTACCGGGTGCGCACGGCGATCTGCTCGCACATCTGTCGACGGTCCAGCAGTGGATCGTCGAAGGCCAGATCACCCTCGGCGACCTTGATGCAGTGCTCCAGCCCGACTGCCTTGACCAACGCGTCGGCGTACGGGTCGACGATCAGCGGATCGGGCTGTCTGGATGCCAGCGCACGCTGAGCGGCCACCGACGTGGCCGTCGCACCGACGCTGGACGCGAGATCCCAGCTGTCGTGATCGGTGCGGCTCATGCGGAGAGTATCCCGCTGACGTACTGCAGCTCGCCGAAGTCGGCGGCGTCCTCGTCGTCCATGGGCGGGAGCCCGTTGGCCACGAGGAGGTCCCTGACGCTTCGGCGGGTCAGCCGCCAGCCGCGCTCCTCGAGGTAGGCGGCGGCCTCGTTGCGGTCGCCGAGGTAGATCAGCTCGGTGAAGTCCAGGTCGAAGCCGTGCTCGCGCCACCGCTGCGACGCCTCGCGCATCCGCTCGGCGGCCTGCTCCTGACGTTCGGGGTCGATGTGCGGCACGCTTTCCACCGCGATCCAGCTGCCGGGCGCGCTGAGCTCGGTGATGGTGTCGAGCAGCCGGTCCTGGGCGTCCGGCGGCAGGTAGCCCAGCAGTCCTTCGGCGCTCCACGCCGACGGCCGGCCGGGGTCGAAGCCCGCGTCGATCAGCGCCGCCGGCCAGTCGAACCGCAGATCCACCGCGACCGCGCGTCGCTCGGCGGTCGGTTCGGCGCCCAATTCGGACAGCGCGGCGCTCTTGAACGCGATCACGTCGGGCTGATCGATCTCATAGACGACGACGCCGGTCGGCCACGCCAACCGGTAGGCGCGCGAATCCAGGCCCGAGGCCAGGATCACGGCCTGCTGCACCCCGGCACGCGTGGCGTCTGAGAAGAACTCGTCGAAGAACTTGGTCCGCACCGCCATGTTGTCGGTCATCCGCTGCATGCCGACCGTGTCGTCGTCGAGATCCTCGAGCCCGAGCTCACCGGTGACCAGGCGGGTGAAGAAGTCCACGCCGACCGCACGCACCAGCGGGTCGGCGTAGGGGTCGTCGATCAAGGGCTGCTCGGCGTTGGTGGCCAGCGCCCTGGCGGCCGCGACCATCGTGGCCGTCGCCCCGACGCTCGAAGCCAGATCCCACGTGTCGTTGTCGGTGCGCGTCATCTGTTCCCTCATCCATGTCGGTACTTAGCGGATATAACGAGATGCTTGACACGGTATGTTCCCGAGCTGAGAGACTGCTGTGAGTCTGGGATGCATGGCGGGGCGTATCCAACTGTTACTCTCGTAGACTGTTTGACGGGTAACTTCGCAGGCTGCGCGCTCGGCGGAGGTCCGCACACGACTTAACCAAGACGCTGGTCACACCAGCCCAGTTCGTACGCTGCGGCCACTAGGTCGGCTGCGCAGGAGGAAGAGTGCTTTCGGCTTTCATCTCATCGCTGCGGACAGTCGACCTGAGGCGAAAGATTCTTTTCACCCTGGGCATCGTCCTGATCTACCGGGTCGGCGCCTCGATTCCGTCGCCCGGCGTGAACTACCCGAACATCCAGAAGTGCATCGCCGAGGTCAGCGGCGGTGACGCCGGTCAGGTCTACTCGCTGATCAACCTGTTCTCCGGCGGCGCGCTGCTGCAGCTGTCGGTGTTCGCGGTCGGCATCATGCCCTACATCACCGCCAGCATCATCGTGCAGCTGCTGACCGTGGTGATCCCGCGCTTCGAGCAGCTGCGCAAGGAGGGTCAGGCCGGCCAGACCAAGATGACGCAGTACACGCGTTATCTGACCATCGCGCTGGCGATCCTGCAGGCCACCAGCATCGTGGCGCTGGCCGCCAACGGCGGGCTGCTGCAGGGCTGCTCGCTCGACATCATCCAGGGCCAGAGCGACGGCATCGACATCTTCGTGCTCGTCGTCATCGTGCTGGTGATGACCGCGGGCGCGGCACTGGTGATGTGGATGGGCGAGCTGGTCACCGAGCGCGGCATCGGCAACGGCATGTCGCTGATCATCTTCGCCAGCATCGTCTCGGCGATGCCCGGCGAGGGCCAGATGATCCTGGAGAGCCGCGGCGGCCTGGTGTTCACCTTGGTCTGCGCCGGCGCGCTGGCCATCCTGATCGGCGTGGTGTTCGTCGAGCAGGGCCAGCGCCGTATCCCCGTCCAGTACGCCAAGCGGATGGTGGGCCGGCGGATGTACGGCGGCACGTCGACGTATCTGCCCCTGAAGGTCAACCAGGCCGGCGTCATCCCGGTGATCTTCGCGTCGTCGCTGATCTACATCCCGCAGCTGATCACCCAGTTGATCCAGAGCGGCAGCTCCAACCCCGGCACCGGCTGGTGGCAGCGGTTCGTCGCCGAGAACCTGTCCAACCCGTCGGACCCGATCTACATCGCGGTCTACTTCGGGCTGATCGTGTTCTTCACGTACTTCTACGTGTCGATCACGTTCAACCCCGACGAACGGGCCGACGAGATGAAGAAGTTCGGCGGGTTCATCCCCGGCATCCGGCCGGGCGCGCCGACCGCGGACTACCTGCGTTACGTGCTCAACCGGATCACCTTGCCCGGTTCGATCTACCTGGGCGGCATCGCGGTGCTACCCAACCTGTTCCTGTCGGTCGGCGGTAGCGGCCCGGTGCAGAACCTGCCGTTCGGCGGCGTCGCGGTGTTGATCATGATCGGCGTCGGGTTGGATACGGTCAAACAGATCGAGAGCCAGCTCATGCAACGCAACTACGAAGGGTTCCTGAAGTGAGAGTCGTTCTGCTCGGGCCGCCCGGCGCCGGTAAGGGAACCCAGGCCCAGAAGCTCTCCGAGAAGCTCGGCATCCCGCAGATCTCGACCGGCGATCTGTTCCGCCAGAACATCGGCGACGGCACCCCGCTCGGGCTGGAAGCCAAGCGCTACCTCGACGCCGGCGACCTCGTGCCCTCGGAGCTGACCAACAAGCTCGTCGAGGACCGCATCACCCAACCCGATGCCGCCGACGGCTTCATCCTGGACGGCTACCCGCGGTCGGTCGAGCAGGCCAAGGCGCTCGACGAGATGCTCAAACAGCGCAACACCGAGCTCAACGCGGTCCTGGAGTTCGCCGTGTCCGAGGAGGAGCTCTTCAAGCGGCTGAAGGCCCGTGGCCGCGCCGACGACACCGAGGAAGTCATCCACAACCGGATGCAGGTGTATCGCGACGAGACCCAGCCGCTGCTGGAGTACTACCGCGACAACAACCTGCAAACCGTCGACGCGGTCGGCGGGCTCGACGAGGTGTTCGCCAGGGCGCTGCAGGCGCTCGGCAAGTAACAGATGATCGGACTGCCCGGCTTACGCAACCGCAGGGTTGTCCCCCAGCGCACCCCGGGGGAGCTCGACGCGATGGCTGTCGCCGGCGCGCTTGTCGCCGCGGCGCTTGCGGCCGTGCGCCAGTCCGCCGCGCCGGGGGTGTCCACGCTCGAGCTCGACGAGCTCGCCGAATCGGTGATCCGCGACGGCGGCGGGATTCCGTCGTTCCTGGGCTACCACGGCTTTCCGGCCAGCATCTGCTCATCGGTGAATGACCGTGTGGTGCATGGCATTCCGTCGGCCAGCGAGACGCTGGCGGCGGGGGATCTGGTGTCCATCGACTGCGGCGCGATCGTCGACGGCTGGCACGGCGACTCGGCGATCACGTTCGGTGTCGGGCCGCTGATTCCGGTCGACGAAGCGCTGTCGCAGGCCACCAGGGAGGCCATGGAGGCCGGGATCGCCGCGATGGTGCCCGGCAACCGGCTCACCGACGTCTCACACGCCATCGAGGTCGGCACTCGTGCCGCCGAAGCCCGCCACGGCCGCAAGTTCGGCATCGTCGCCGGCTACGGCGGCCACGGCATCGGGCGCGAGATGCACATGGACCCGTTCCTGCCCAACGAGGGCGTCCCGGGCCGCGGGCCCTACCTGGCGCCGGGTTCGGTGCTGGCCATCGAACCCATGCTGACGCTGGGCACCACCAAGACCGTGGTGCTCGACGACGAGTGGACCGTCGTCACCGCCGACGGATCCCGCGCCGCGCACTGGGAACACACCGTCGCCGTCACCGACGACGGTCCGCGCATCCTCACCCGCTGACTACTCCTACCTTTGGCCGCGAACGTGCGTTACCGGCACGCTCCGATCGCGGAAGGCGTGCGGGTAATCCACGTTCGGCGAAATACTGAACCGGACGGGCGGCAACCTCGTATCCATGACGGAGGTTGAGTTTGGACGACCCGGAGGCCACAGATGCCAACGTCATGCGGCTGCTCTACGACGAGCATGCCGCAGCCATCTGGCGCTACGCCGTGCGGCTGACGGGGGATACGGCCCGGGCGGAGGATGTCGTGCAGGAGACGCTGTTGCGTGCTTGGCGCCATCCCGAGGTGACCGCAGACCGTGAGCGATCGGCGCGGGCGTGGTTGTTCACCGTGGCGCGTAACCTCGTTATCGACGAGCGGCGCAGCGCCCGGTTCCGCAGTGAAACCGGCACCCCGGACATGGAGCAGACCGCGGACCGCGCCGGTCCCGACGAGGTGGAGACTGCACTGGACCGGATGTTGCTTGGTGAGGCCATTCGTGAACTGTCCGAAGAACATCGGGCCGTCATCCGCCGCGCCTACTACCAGGGCTGGACCACCGCGCAGATCGCCGCCGATCTGCAGATCGCCGAGGGCACGGTGAAGTCGCGGCTGCACTACGGGGTGCGCGCGCTGCGGCTGCGGTTGCAGGAAATGGGGGTGACGCGATGACCGAATCCGGTTCCCCCCGAAGCGATGACGATCGCTACCTCACCTGGGACGCCGCCTACGTGCTGGGTTCGCTGTCCGGCGACGAGCGCCGCGAATACGAGGCGCACCTACAGACCTGTGCCCAGTGCCGGACCGCGGTCGCCGAACTCAGCGGCATCCCGGCGTTGCTGGCCAAGATCGACGTCACCGATATGTCCGAACCGGCGCCGCCCGCGTTGCGGCCCGAGGTGCTCGACACCCTGCTCGACAAGGTGCATGCCCGACGCCGCCGCACCCGCTGGGTCACCACCGCCGCGGTCGCGATGGCCGCCGCGCTGCTGGCACTCGGGCTCGTGCTGGTGCTGCGCCCCGACACCCTGGGCACGCAGACCCCCGCACCGCAGGCCACCGGCACCCAGCTCGAAATGGACAAGGTGTCCGAGACGCCGATCAACGCCACCATCACCGTCACCGGCTACGGCTGGGGCAGCCGCATCGACATGGCCTGCACCTACGGCGACTGGGGTCAGCGCGACGCGCCACCACAGCACCTCGGCATGGTGGTGATCGGCCGCGACGGCAGCCGCGAGCAGATCGCCACCTGGCTGGGATTGTCCGGGGCCACCGCGCTGCCGAGCGCCAACACCCCGATGCAGATGGATGAAATCGCTGCGGTGCAACTCGTTTCGGCCGACGACGGCCAGGTGTTGCTCGAACGCCAGCTGTGAATCACACCGCGCGTTGAACCCAACCCCGTAGTGCCCCGTATTCCGGAGGTACAGCGTGCGGAAGCGGGGCAGCGATGGCGCATCGTGTGGTCGACCACATCGTCGAATATCTTGCGGCGATCGGCGTCGAGTACGTCTTCGGGGTCGACGGCGCCAACATCGAAGACCTCTACGACGCCGCCTACTTCCGGGACGGGATCACCGCCGTGCTGGCCAAGCACGAGTTCTCCGCCGCGACGATGGCCGACGGATACAGCCGCAGCGGGGCCGGCCTTGGCGTGCTGGCCGCCACCTCGGGCGGCGGCTGCCTGAACACGGTGCCCGGGCTGGGGGAGGCGTTGGCCAGCCGCGTCCCGGTGCTGGCGCTGATCGGGCAGGCGCCGACCGTGCTCGACGGACGCGGCGCGTTTCAGGACACCAGCGGACGCAACGGTGCGCTCGACGCGCACGCGCTGTTCTCCGCGGTCTCGGTGTACTGCAAACGCGTGCTCGCGCCGGCCGACATCGAAGCGGCGCTGCCCGAGGCCACCGTCGCCGCCCGAACCCGGCGCGGTCCCGCAGTGTTGTTGCTGCCCAAGGACGTTCAGCAGGCCGAGCTGCCCGTCAACGGTGGCATCGCGCTGCGCGAAGACATGGGCCGGCAGCTCGGCGACCCGCATCCGATCGTCCGCGCAGTGCGGCGCGCCGACGGGCCCGTCACGATCATCGCCGGCGAACAGGTCGCCCGCGACGAGGCGCGTACCGAACTCGAAACCCTACGGGCACTGCTGCGGGCCCGGGTGGCCTGCGTGCCCGACGCCAAGGACGCCGCGGGCACGCCCGGGGCGGGATCGTCGTCGTTTCTCGGGGTGACGGGTGTGATGGGGCATCCCGGCGTCGGGGCCGCGATCGCCGACAGCGCGCTGTGCCTGCTGATCGGTACCCGCATGACGGTGACGGCCCGCGCCGGACTCGAGTCCGCGCTGGCGGCAACGTCGGTGTACTCCATCGGATCCGACCCGCCGCACCTGCCGTGCACTCACGTCCACACCGACGACCTACGCGGCTCGCTGGGCCTGCTGACAGCGGCGCTCTCGGGTAACGGCCGCGCCACCGGGGTGCGGGTGCCGGACACCGTGCCGCACACCAGCCTCGAGCCACCGGCCCATCACGGCCCCGGCGTCCGGTACCGCGACGCGATGAACGTGCTCGACGACGCGCTGCCCGACGGCGCCGACATCGTCGTCGACGCGGGAAACATCGGCGCATCGGCGATCCACCACCTACCGGTGCGCCGCGACGGCCGGTTCCTCGTCGCGCTCGGCATGGGCGGCATGGGCTACAGCTTCGGCGCGGCGCTGGGCATGGCCTTCGGGCGGCGCCGACGCACCGTCGTGATCGCCGGCGATGGCGCATTTCTGATGCACGGCATGGAGATCCACACCGCGCAGCAGTACCGGCTGCCCGTGACGTTCCTGTTGTTCGACAACCACGCACACGCGATGTGCGTGACCCGCGAGCAGCTGTTCTACGGAGACCGCTACAGCTACAACCGGTTCGGGCCGAGCCGCCTCGGCGCCGGTCTGGCCGCGATGTTTCCCGGGCTGGCCTCGTTCGACGTCGACGACCTCGACCACCTGCCGGCCGCTGTGCGCGCCGCGCTGGCCGTCGACGGTCCGTCGGTCGTCGCCGTCGAATGCTCGGCCGACGAAATCCCGCCGTTTGCCGCGTTTGTCACGTGCGAGAACATCCACACGAAGGAGAACAGATCCCATGTCGTTGCCCGCACTTGAGGACATCACTAGCCACCGGGGGACCACCGACCCGCTCGACGGGATGATCCGCGTCGAGACCTCGCCGCGGGAGAAAGCCACACCGATCATCATGGAGATGATGCGGTCGGTGTATCCGCACGACGATGTGTTCGGCGAATTCTGCACGGTCAACAGCCATATCGACTGTCCACCCGACGAGCTGTTCGACTACATGTCCGACACCCGCAGCCTGGAGGAGTGGACCTACAGCCTGCGCGGCTTCACCACCACCGAGGAACCCGGGCTGTGGCTCGCCTACGACCGGCTCGGCTCCGAGACCCGCATCTTCACCCGCACCCACGCCAACAGAGACGCGATGACGGTCGACTACCACTGCGCATGGGACCAGGGCAAGCACCTCTGGATGATCTATTTGATGCGGATCGTCGACGCGCAAGTGGTCTTCGACAAGCCCGGATCGGTGGTGCTGTGGACCAACTGCCATCACCCGTTCTACGACCGCAACCCCTATCCGGAAGCCGCGCCGCCGCAGCGACCCGTGTGGGTCGGTGACTTCTGGGACATGTTCGGAGCCGGTCACCTGCTGGAGTTGCAGAACCTCAAGGCGATCGCCGAATACCGCTACCGCAACGGGCTTCCCGTCACCCCCGACTGGATGAGGTGAGCACATGACCGTCAGCCTTCTCGACGTTTCCACCTATCTGCCCGGTGAACCGATCGGCGCGAGCTACTACGCGCAGTTCGCCGAATCGGATGCGTTGCGCGACAACGTGATGTTCCGCGCCCCGCGGTACCGCCACCACGTCGGCGCGGACGAGACCGCGGTCGACATGGTCGAGCGTGCCGCGGCGGGCCTGCTGCAACGGCACGGCGCCGACGTCATCGCCGGCGTCGACGTGTTGATCACCCACACCCAGCTACCGGACATGCCGTTCTACGGCGGCGGTGGCGGAGTGGCGCATCGCCTTGGCATGAAACCGAACTGGGTGCTGGATCTGCACAACGGCGGCTGTGCCGCATTCATCCTCGGCATGCAGGTGGCGCGTCAGCTGCTGGCGTCGGGCGCGGGACAGACCGCGTTGATCGCCGTCGCGCAGAACGCCGCCGGGCAGGTGTTCGACCAACCGGGCGTGCGGCGCAAGGCGCAAGCCGCGGTGCCCGGCGACGGGGCCGCGGTGGGCCTGGTGGCGGTGTCGGAGCGCGCGCCGATCCTCGACATCGAGTGCCGTACCTACGGCGAGTTCGCCGGGGACATGACCATCGCGGTGGACCCGCCGCGCAAATGGTGGCAGCCGGGCCCCGGGGAGGGCTACATCGGGTTCACTGAAAGCAAGATCACCAAGGTGCTCGCCCGCGGCAACCGTCAGGTTCCCGAGGTGTGCTACGCCGTGTGCGACCGCATCGGGATCAAACCCAAGGACCTCGACCTGCTCGTCACTAACCAGCCCAACCGGGTGTTTCTGCGCAACTGGCGCGAGGCGCTCGAGCTGCCCAAGGAGCGCCACGTCGATACCTTCGACGAGTGCGGCAACCTGTTCGGCGCCGGTATCCCGATCAACCTCGACCGCGCCGTCGCCGAGGGGCGGTTGCAGGCCGGTGACGTGGTGATGATGGCGGCGTTCGCGCATGCGGGCGACTTCGCCGGAGCCGCCGCCGTGCGGTGGGGCGGTCGGGGCTGATGGCCGCACCCGAAGACAACGCCACCGCAGCCGCCAGCGCGCTGCCGGATGCGTTGAACCCGCTTATGTTGTCGCTCAACGAGAATCCGTTTCCGCCGCTGCCCTCGGTGCAGATGGCGCTGAGCGCCTCGATCGGCTCGGCCAACCGGTATCCGGAGTATCTGCCGCAGCGGTTGCGCGCGATGATCGCCGCGCACATCGGTGTGCGTGACGAGCAAGTGGTCCTCGGCGTCGGCGCCACCGGTGTGATCATGCAGGTGCTGCACGCGGTGACGTGCCCCGGTGACGTGATCGCGATGACGTCACCGACCTTCGACGGGTATCCGGTCTTCGCGCGGATGGCCCGGCTGGTGCCGGTCACCGTCCCGCTGGACGGGCACGGCCGCCACGATCTGGACGCGTTGGCGCGCGCCGCGGCCGGCGCCCGGGTGGTGGTGGTGTGCCGGCCGCACAACCCGACCGGCACCATCGAGACCGCGGCCGACATCGAGGAGTTTTTGCGAAGCGTGCCCGCCGACACCGTCGTGCTGCTCGATGAGGCCTACGTCGAGTTCCTGCCGCCGGAATTCCGGCTCGACGCTGCGGGACTGGTCGCGCGGTATCCGAATCTGGTGGCGCTGCGGACGTTCTCGAAAGCCTACGGCCTCGCGGGGCTGCGCATCGGCTACGGCTTCTGCGCCCAGCCGCTGGCACGCAAGCTGTGGACCATGCAGCTGCCGTTCGGCATCGCGATCACCGGACTGGTGGCCGTCGCAGCCTCCTACGAGGTGGAAGCCGAACTGCAGCAACGCATTCGGATGATCGCCAACGAATGCCACTACCTACGGATGCGGTTGGGCTCGGCCGGGGTGTACAGCACCGACAGCCACGCCAACTTCGTCTACCTGCCCCAGCGGGACCGGTACTGGCCGCAGGTGTTCGACGATTCCGGGCTGCGGGTGCGCCACTACGCCGACGGCGGTGTGCGCATCACGGTCGGTGACCGCCGGTCCACCCGCGCCGTGCTGGCCGCCGTACGTGAGAATTCAGCAGCCGGGGCGGCCGGTGCGGTATGAAGGGGCGTGGCCTCGGAACCCTCGCAGCCTGACCATCGTGACCCGATCGCGTTGGCCCGCGACAACTGGGAGCGCTCCGGGTGGGGTGACGTCGCCGACGGGATGGTCGCGGTCACGTCGGTGATGCGGGCACACCAGATCCTGCTGGCCCGCGTGGAGACCGCGCTGCGGCCCTACGACCTGAGCTTTTCGCGTTTCGAGCTGTTGCGGTTGTTGGCGTTCAGCCGCAACGGGGAGCTGCCGATCACCAAGGCGTCCGACCGGCTGCAGGTGCACGTCACCAGCGTCACCCACGCGATTCGGCGCCTGGAGGCCGACGGCCTGGTGGAGCGCACCCCGCATCCGACCGACGGGCGCACCACGCTGGTGCGCCTCACCGAGCTCGGCCGCTCGACGGTGGAGGACGCGACGATGACGCTGAACAAAGAGGTGTTCGCCGACATCGGGATGTCGGAGGCCGAGTCGCGGGCGCTGGCCGATTCGATCGAAAC
Organism: Mycolicibacterium pulveris; assembly: GCA_050205315.1. Lineage (GTDB taxonomy): Bacteria > Actinomycetota > Actinomycetes > Mycobacteriales > Mycobacteriaceae > Mycobacterium > Mycobacterium pulveris_A. The sequence goes on from JBNMRA010000005.1 coordinate 120,469, forward strand.
GCTGCGCCGACACTCCGGAGACTTCTAGTGCCGCGAGCAGACGTAGAGGGCCCCTGGAATACCTCGATTGGGGGCCTTTTGCGGCTGCTCGCGGCTAGGGGGTGAGCGCCGACGGCAGCGGGATGGTCGCGGTGACCGCGGTGCCCGCACCCGGCCGGGATCGGATGTTGAGCCGGCCGCCGACGATCTCCGCGCGTTCGGCCATCGACAGCAGCCCGTAGCCACCCATCTCGTCGCTGCCCAGCGGATGCTCGAAGGTGTCGAAACCGACTCCGTCGTCGACGATTTCAAGCCGGGCCACCGGCGCCGACTGGCCCACGTCGACGGCGAAGGTGAGCCGCGCCGTCGTGGCGCCGGCGTGTTTGACGACGTTCTGCAGGCATTCCTGCGCGATCCGGTACAGCGCGAGCTCGATGTGGTCGGGCAGCCGCGTCTCCTCCAGATCGACGTCGATGTTCACCTGCGGAATCGACCGGGCCAGGCTCGCCAGCCCGCCGGCCAGCCCGAGGTCGTCGAGCACCGGAGGCCGCAGCCCGCTGATCGCCGCGCGCGCCTCCTCCAGCGTCAACTCCACCAGTTCACGCGCCATGCCCAGCTGCTCGGCGGCGACGGCGGGATCACCGGCGCGGGCGGCGGCGTCCAGCCGGTAGGACAGCGTGACGAGCCGCTGCGAAATGCCGTCGTGGATGTCGCCGGCCAACCGCCGTCGTTCCAGTTCCTGCGCCTCGATCACCTGCTCGACGAACACCTCGTGCGCGCGTTCGCGGGCGACCAGCTGGCGGTGCAGTCGGGCCTGGTGCATCGCGCCGGCGATGAGCCGGCCGATCACCAACAGCAGCTCGACGTCGCGTTCGGTGAAGTCGCGGCGCTCGACGGTGTGCACGTTGAGCACGCCGACCAGGCCGCCGGGATCGGTCTCCATCGGCACCGACACCATCGACGTGAAGTCCGAACCACGCAGCGACTGAAACGGCATGTAGCGCGGATCGGACTCTTTGTCCTCGGTGATCACCACGGGCTGGCGGTGGCTGGCCACCCATCCCGAAATCCCTTGACCCAACGGCAATCTGATCTTGCCGACTTCGGCGTCGAACGGCGGTGTCGCACCGGTGAGGGTGAGTGAGTGTTCGGTGTCGTCGAGCACGTGCACAAAGCACACATCGCTGGCGGTCGCCGCGGTGATCATCCGTGCGGCCGCGGCGGCCAACGGCTCGACGCCGGGTCCGGTCGAGGCGGCCTGGATCAGTTCCCGCAGCAGCGCCAGCTCGCGGTCGGCGGCCAGCGCGTACTCGCTGAGGTCGCGGACCGCGTCGCCGGGTCGGGGTCCGGTGGTCATCGGTAGATCCCTTCGCGAAGCGCGGTGGCCACCGCGCCGGTGCGGTCGCTGACACCGAGCTTGCGGTAGATCGAGCTCAGATGGCTCTTGACGGTTTCCTCGCCGATCACCAGCTTGGTCGCGATCGCGCGGTTGGACAGCCCGTCGACGACGAAGGACAGGATCTCGCTCTCCCGCTGGGTCAGGCCTTGGCGCGCGCCGGGCCAGAACTCGTCGCGCTGCAACCGCGCGGCGGTGTCGGCGGCCCGGGCCGCCATGCCGGGGTCGATCGCGGTCTCACCGCGGTGCACGAACTCCAGTTGGCGCACCAGCTCGTCGCTGCTGATGCTCTTCAGCAGGTATCCGGACGCGCCGACGCGCAGGGCTTGGAACAGGTACTGCTCGTCGTCGTAGACCGACAGCATCACGACCTTGCGTTCCGCGTTGCGCTCACGCAGCGCCCGACACACGTCCAGCCCGCTGGAGCCCTCCATCCGGACGTCACACAGCACGATGTCGGGATCGAGGTCGTCGATGACGCTGAGCGCCCGCTCAGCGCCGACGGCCTGTCCGACCACCACCACGCGCTCGGAGAATGCCGCGAGCATGGCCTTGAGCCCCTCGATCACCATCTCGTGGTCGTCTACCAGCACAATTCGCACCGGCTGGGTGGCTACGGTCATGGCATCACCTTATTGCGACCTGATTGCCGGGTCCGGTGATCGCGGCGCAAGTTGACCTTGACTATCCCCCCAGCGGGGGAGGCGCGAGGTCTGTGACATGCGCCACCCTTATTCCATGTCGATAACGCAGGAGAAGACCTGGCGCGCCGGACGCTTCTGGTGGGACAACGCCGCGCCGGCCGGAACCGACAGTCAACTGCGCGCGGTCGTGTTCGACCTCGATGCGCTGACCGACATCGAGTGCGACGGCCACCGGGTGGCCTACAACGCCGCGTTCGCCGCCCACGGGCTGGACTTCGAGTGGTCGGTGACGCGCTACCGCCAGCTGCTCGCGCTGGGCGATGAGCGGCAGCGGGTAGCGGCCGAGTTGCGCAAGCGCTGCGTGGCCACCGAGTCCGATGTGTTGACCGCGCTGCTCGCCGACGACATCTACACGACCAAGACGATGATGTTCGACGAGCTGGTCCTCGAGCGTGATCTGACGCCGCGGTCCGGGCTGGTCGATTTGCTCACCGACGCGTACGCCGCGGGCGTGCAGGTGGCCGTCGTGACCAACGGGCTGCGCAGCTGGGCGGAGCCGTTGGTGCGGCAGTTGGCCGGCGAGGGCGTCGTCGAAACCGTGGTGACCGCTGACGACGTCAAGAAGACCATGCCGGATCCCGACGCGCATCGACATGCGCTGTGGGAGCTGGGGCTGTCGGCCGAAGATGCGCTGGCCGTGTGTGGTTCGGCGGCCGGGCTGCGGGCCGCCAACGCCGCGGGGCTGGCCACTGTCGTCGTCACCGGCGAAGGCACCCCCGACATTCCGGCGGCGGTGGCGGTGCGGCCGGATTTCGCTGGCAGCGAGCCGTTGCGGGTGGCCGAATGTCAACGGCTGCATGCCAACTGGTGGAAGGCCCACAAGGCTTCGGCTGCCTGACAACCGCCGAGTCCGGCGCGGTAGGTTCGTGGGATGACCGAGATCCCCACCACGGATGACGCGCTGGCCCGCCTGAATATGCCGCTGGCCGAAGCGATGATGACCCAGCGCGCCGTGCGCCGCGTGCTGCCCGATCCCGTCGACGACGCCGTCGTGCTGAAGTGCATCGAGTTGGCGCTGCGGGCCCCCACCGGATCCAACGGGCAGAACTGGGAATTCATCGTGGTGAAGGACCAGAGCGTCAAGGATCAGCTCGGCAAACGGTATCGCCAGGCGTGGTCGCTGTACGGTGCGCTCGGTCGGCGCGTCACCGCCGGTGACGAATCGATGCAGAAGATCCTGCGGGCCGTGCAATGGCAGGTCGAGCATTTCAGCGAGATCCCGGTCCTCGTGGTGCCGTGTCTGCGCGGCGGTATGCGGTTGCCGTACGTGCCGAGCCCGTTCGTGGGTGAGTCGTCGTTCTTCGGTTCGATCTATCCCAGCGTGCAGAACCTGCTGCTCGCCGCCCGCGCGATGGGCCTTGGGGCGTCGCTGATCACCCTGCCGCTGTGGAGCGTGACTTCCGCGCGTCGAGCCCTGGGCCTGCCGCTGACGGTGACACCGGTGTGCGTCGTGCCGCTCGGCTGGCCGCGTGGGCGGTACGGACCGACGACCCGCAAGCCCGTCGAGCAGGTGGTCCACCTCGACGGGTACGGCAACCGCGCATGGCTCGACGTGTAGGTCAGCCGCGCAGCAGTTCGATCACCGCGCTGAAGTCCTTGTCCGCGTGGGCGGCGGCGAACTCGGCGTAGATCTCGGCGGCGTGGCTGCCCAGCGGCGCCTTGGCGTTCGTCGAACTCACGGCGGCCATCGCCAGGCCGAGGTCTTTGTTCATCAACGCGGTGGCGAAGCCCGGCTGAAAGTCGTTGTTGGCCGGTGACGTCGGCACCGGGCCCGGGACCGGGCAGTTGGTGTGCACCGCCCAGCAGTTGCCGGTGGCGCCGGTGATGACGTCGAACAGGGATTGCGCCGGCAGGCCGAGCTTCTCGGCCAGTACGAACGCTTCTCCGACGGCGATCTGCTGCACCGCCAGCACCATGTTGTTGCACAGTTTGGCGGCCTGCCCGGTGCCAGAGGCGCCGCAGTGAATGATCTTGCCGGCCAACGGTTCCAGCACGGGCCGGGCCCGAGCCACCGCGTCCTCCTCGCCGCCGACCATGAACGCCAGAGTGCCCGCGACCGCGCCCTTGACCCCGCCGGACACCGGCGCGTCGAGCTGGGCGAAACCGCGGTCGGCGGCTTGGCTGTGGACCGAGCGGGCGTCGTCGACGGAGATCGTCGAGGTGTCGATGAACAACGCGCCGTCCTTGGCCGCGGGCAACACCTCGGCGTAGCACGACTTGACGATGTCGCCGTTGGGTAGCGAGGTGATCACCACGTCGGCGTCGCCGACGGCCGCCGCGCCGCTGTCGAACACCTGGGCGCCCTTTTCGGCGGCCGCGTCGCGCGAGCTCGGCACCGGGTCGAAACCGTGGACGGTATGGCCGGCGGCAACCAGATTGGCCGCCATCGGCCCGCCCATGTGGCCCAACCCCAAAAACGCGACCGTCGCCATGTGATCTCCTGCTCTATGCCGACGCGCGGGCCTTGGCCGCTTCGGCCCGACCGATGACCACGCGCATGATTTCGTTGGTTCCCTCCAGGATCCGATGCACCCGCAGATCGCGGACGATCTTCTCCAGCCCGTACTCGCGCAGATATCCGTATCCGCCGTGCAACTGCAACGCCTGATCGGCGACGTCGAAGCAGGCGTCGGTGACATAGCGTTTGGCCATCGCGCACAGCTCCACCTTCTGCGGGTGGTTCTCGTCGAGCGCGGTGGCCGCGCGCCACAACAACACTCGTGACGTCTGCAGTGAGGTGGCCATGTCGGCCAGCGTGAACCTGATGGTCGGCTCGTCGAGCAGCGCACCGCCGAACGCCTGACGGTCGGCGAGGTATCGCGCCGCCTTGTCGTGTGCGGTCTGCGCACCGCCCAACGAACACGCGGCGATGTTGATCCGGCCGCCGTTGAGGCCGTTCATCGCGATACCGAAGCCCGCACCCTCGCCGTCGGCGCCGCCGAGCATCGCGTCGGCGGGTACCCGCGCGCCCTCGAAGATCACCTGCGCGGTCGGTTGGGCGTTCCAGCCCATCTTCAGCTCGTCGGCGCCGAAACTCAGCCCCGGCGTGTCCTTTTCGACCAGGAACGCCGAGATGCCGCGTGGCCCCTCGTCGCCGGTGCGGGCCATCACCACGTACACGTCGGACGACCCGGCGCCGGAGATGAACTGTTTGACACCGTCGAGCACGTAGTCCCCACCCGCGCGGACAGCCTTGGTGCGCAACGCGCTTGCGTCGGAGCCGGCCCCGGGTTCGGTCAGGCAGTAACTGGCGATGGCCTCCATCGACGCCAGCTTCGGCACCCAGGACTTACGTTGTTCATGGGTGCCGAACGTGTCGACCATCCACGCGCACATGTTGTGAATCGACAAGAACGCCGCGACCGTGGGATCGGCCTTGGACAGCTCTTCGAAGATCCGCACCGCGTCGAGCCGGCGCAGCTCGCTGCCGCCGACGTCGTCGCGGCAGTAGATCGCCGCCATGCCCAGCTCGGCGGCCTCGCGCAACACGTCGGTGGGGAAGTGCTTGGTGGCATCCCACTCCAAAGCATGTGGCGCGAGCCGCTTCTCGGCGAACGCGGCCGCCGTCTCGGCGATCACGCGCTCGTCGTCGTCGAGCCCGAAGTAATCCACGTAACCCCTACTTCATGGTCGGCAGGACGAACTCCGCGCCGTCCTTGATGCCCGACGGCCACCGCTGGGTGACGGTCTTGGTCTTGGTGTAGAACAGGATCGAATGCGGACCGTGCTGGTTGAGGTCGCCGAACCCGGAGCGCTTCCAGCCGCCGAAGGTGTGGTAGGCCACCGGAACCGGGATCGGCACGTTGACGCCGACCATGCCGACCTGCACACGCGAGACGAAGTCGCGGGCCGCGTCACCGTCGCGGGTGAAGATCGCGACGCCGTTGCCGTACTCGTGCTCGGAGGGCAGTCGCAGGGCCTCGTCGTAGTTCTCGGCCCGGACGATGCACAGCACCGGGCCGAAGATCTCGTCGGTGTAGATCGACATGTCGGTGGTGACGTGGTCGAACAGGGTGGGCCCGATGAAGTAGCCGCCCTCGAGGCTGTCGTCACCGAATTGCAGTTCGTCGCTGGCGCGTTCGCGGCCGTCGACCACGATCTCGGCGCCGGCCTCCACGCCCTGGGCGATGTAGTCGCGCACCCGCTGCAGGGCGGCCTCGGTGACCAGTGGGCCGTAGTCGGCCTTGGGGTCGAGGCTGTGACCGACCCGCAGATTGTTGATCCGTTCGACGAGCCTGGCGCGCAGGCGGTCCGCGGTCTCCGCACCGACGGGAACCGCGACGCTGATCGCCATGCAGCGTTCTCCGGCGCTGCCGTAGCCCGCGCCGATCAACGCGTCGACGGCCTGGTCGAGATCGGCGTCGGGCATCACGATCATGTGGTTCTTGGCGCCGCCGAAGCACTGTGAGCGCTTCCCGTTGGCGGCCGCTCCCGCGTAGATGTACTGCGCGATGTCGGAGCTGCCGACGAAACCGACGGCCTGGATCGCGGGGTGCTCGAGGATGGCGTCGACGGCCTCCTTGTCTCCGTGCACGACCTGGAACACGCCGGGCGGAAGCCCCGCCTCGATGAACAGCTCGCCCAGCCGCAGCGGAACCGACGGGTCACGTTCGGATGGCTTGAGGATGAACGCGTTTCCGCATGCCAGCGCCGGGCCCGCCTTCCACAACGGGATCATCGCCGGGAAGTTGAACGGGGTGATGCCGGCGACCACGCCGAGCGGCTGACGCAGCGAGTACACATCGATACCCGGGCCTGCGCCCTCGGTGAATTCACCCTTCATCAGGTGGGGGATGCCGATCGAGAACTCGATGACCTCGATGCCGCGCTGGACGTCACCGCGCGAGTCGGCGAGCGTCTTGCCGTGTTCGAGGGAAAGCAGTTCGGCGAGCTCGTCGATGTTCTGGTTGACCAGCTCGATGAACTTCATCATGACGCGGGCGCGCCGCTGCGGGTTCCACGCCGCCCAGTCCTGCTGCGCTTCGATCGCGCCCGCGACCGCGGCGTCGACGTCGGCGGCTGAGGCCATCGGGACCGTGGCCTGCACCTGTCCGGTGCTCGGGTTCAATACGTCGGCGGTGCGCTTGGACTCACCGGCGGTGCGCTGGCCGTTGATGAAATGCGGAATCTGCTTCGTCATGAGCTTGCCCCTCGCTATTAGATAGTTGGATATCCTAGTAATGCGGTGGAGGCGTGCGCAAGGGGGTGCGCGTCGAGACTGAACACAGATCGCGATCACACGCGAAAACACGATCTGTGTTCAGTTTCGACGGCGCCGGGGTCAGCGCCGTCGGGCGCGCAGGACCGCGTCGGTGCGGGTGATCGCTCCGCCGTCGTGGTCGACGCCCGGGCGCACTCTGGTCTCGGCGATGACGACGTCCCAGCCGGCCGGATCCAGGGCGTCGAGCAGTTCCTCGACCCGGAAGAACGCCTCCAGCGGGGGCGCCGCCGGGTCATCGGGTCGGTCGTCGGGATGATGGCCGACGATCAGCAGCGTGCCGCCGGGAGTCACCGCCGAACCGAGGCGGCGAAAGACCGTATTCCGGTGCGGCACACCGTGAAGGTAGTGGCTGGTCACCAGATCGAAGCGGGCGGCCGGCGGCGTCCAGACGCTGAGATCGGCGTGGAGCCAATCGATTTGGCCGGCCACGCCGGCGTGGTCCGCCCGCTTGCGTGCGTGCTTCAGCGCGGTGGCGGAGAAGTCCGCTGCGGTCACCCGCCAGCCCTTCGTGGCGAGCCAGATCGCATCGGATCCGTTGCCGCAGCCGGCATCCAGCGCCCGGCCCGGAGACAGCGCACCGACTTCTGCGCGTAGTTGCGGGTTGGGCTCGCGGCTGTCGGCGATGGCCTGGCGGGTGCGATAAACCTGCTCCCACCGCCCGTCCCAGTAGGACTGATCGAGTTCGCTCGTCATGTCTCCAGCTTGCGGAGAGCCGAGCCACGCGGCAAGGACTATTGCCGTATTGGCAAGTAGGCCGCGTTGAGGCCACAGGAGGTGAGTTACTGGCCGCGGCGCTCGTAGGTGGCTTCGGTGGTGTCCTTCAGTGGCCCCCACCAGGTTTCATTGTGGCGATACCAGTCGATGGTCGCGCGCAGGCCGTCTTCGAACTCGGTGTGCGTGGGCGCCCAGCCGAGCTCGTCGTAGAGCGCCGTCGGATCGATCGCGTAGCGCATGTCGTGGCCGGCACGGTCGGTCACGTGGTCGAAATCTTCGGGGTCGCGGCCCATCAACCGCAGAATCGTGCGCATCACCGACAGGTTGTCGCGTTCCTGCTCGGCGCCAATGAGATACGTCCGTCCGATCTGCCCGTCAGCGAGGATGCGCCGCACCGCGCTGTTGTGGTCGTCAACGTGGATCCAGTCACGCACGTTGGCACCCGAGCCGTACAGCTTGGGCCGACGACCGGTCAGCACGTTGGTGATCTGGCGCGGAATGAACTTCTCCACGTGCTGATACGGCCCGTAGTTGTTGGAGCAGTTGGAGACCGTTGCGCGCACACCGTAGGAGCGCACCCATGCGCGCACCAACATGTCGCCGGCCGCCTTGGTGGAGGAGTACGGGCTCGACGGGTTGTACGGCGTGGACTCGGTGAACCGTCGCGTGTTGTCGAGCTCCAGATCGCCGTACACCTCGTCGGTCGACACATGGTGCAGCCGGACCCCGTGCGCGCGTACCGCCTCCAGCACTGTGAAGGTGCCGATGACGTTGGCGTGCAGGAAGGGTTCGGGGTCGGCCAGCGCGTTGTCGACGTGGGTCTCGGCGGCGAAGTGCACGACGGCGTCGCTCTCGGCGACCAGCTTGCCCACCAGGTCCGCATCGGTGATATCACCCTGCACCAGGCGGATGTCGTCGTCGACGCCGGCCAGCGACTCGCGACTACCCGCGTAAGTCATGGCGTCCAGCACGGTCACCGAGTCCTCGGGATGCAGGCGCACGCTGCTGTGCACGAAGTTGGCGCCGATGAACCCCGCGCCGCCGGTGATCAGCAACCGCATGATCAAACCCTAGCGGACCACCGGGAGCCGGGCGGGCTCACGACATCGGTTCCGCCGCGATCACGTAGTCGTTGCCGTGACGCAGCCCGCCTTCACGTTCATTCAAGGCGAGGGCCCGTGCGCGTAGATCGTCCACGTACTGGCGCATTGCCGCCCCGACCTCTTCGGACGCGAAGCGGGTTAGGCGGTTGATGCACATATCGAGTTGGCTGTTGATGAAGTGCTCACGGAAGCGGATGGGGAAGTGACGAATCTCGACCATGCGGAAGCCGGCTTCACCGAGTCGCCGCAGCACCCAGTCCGCGGGAAATTCACGGTAGGGGCGTTCACCGGCCAGTAGCAGGCAGGCGTCCCGTACGCGGCCGATCTCCCAGATCATCTTGCCGCTTTCGGTATCCGGTTTGAACGCCACGTAGGGCTCCAGGCCGACGATGTAGAGACGGCCAGCGTCGCTCACCAGCGGGCGTAAGCGCTCGAACACCCGACCCTGCCAGTACGGCGCGAAGCCTTCGATAGCGCCGATCAGATAGTCGACGAGCACGGTATCGAAGGTTTCTCCGGTGAGCAGGCTGTCGTTCACCCAGTTGCCGACCAGGAGACGGTCCTGGGTGCGCACGTGGATCCGCGGCGCCGCGCGGATGCGGTCCGCCATGCTGTGCGAGGCGGTGATAGCCGTCCAGCTCTGCGTCGGCAGAGTCGTGATCCACTCCAAGGACTTGACACCGGTACCGGTGTCCAACAAGTTGCCCCACGGTCGGTCGCCACCCAGGTTCTCGATGTATCGGAACAGGGATGAAATGCGCCTCTGTTGGTTTACCGCCTTGGGGGTCGTGAGCTCGGACAAGGCCCTCCCAGCTTTCATTCGTGAACTTGCTTGTCGCCCAACGCAAACGGCCTACCCGGACCGATGACGTTGGCCAAATGTTGTTGATAATGATAATCATTATCAGTAGTGTACGACATCCAGACTGACTGAGAGAGGTAAGGCGTAGTGCGCGCACACTTGCGAGGAATCCAGGCATTCACCCCCACGGCTATCTTGGTTGGCGCGTTTTGCGCCGTTGGAGTTTCACCCGCAGAGGTCGACAGCCCAGCCGCCGTAACCAGCCCGTACACAACAGGTCCCGCCACGCGCGTCGCGATCCACCCGGTGAACGTGCAGCGTCCACTCGCGGTGAGCGCTGGCAGCAGCAACCCCTCCGGTGGCAACGACCCCTTCGATGACCCGGACCGCGCCCGCCGCGATGGCATCACACAAAACGACCAGGATCACGATCATGACCATGGTGGCGGGGATGATCACGATCATGACCATGGTGGCGGGGATGATCACGCTCATGACCATGGTGGCGAAGACGATCACGATCATGACCATGGTGGCGAAGACGATCACGCTCATGACCATGGTGGCGAAGACGATCACGGCCATGACCATGGTGGCGAAGACGACCACGGCCATGACCATGGCGGGGAAGACGATCACGGCCATTCCCATAGCCATTCGCACAGCCATTCCCACGGTCAGGCTTTTGGCCTCGCGGTGGTCGACGAGTGCGACAGTGGACACGGTCACGACCACGCGCATTGCGACGACAGCGCCGGCAGCTCAGGCAGCAGCTCAGACAGCCACGATCACGACCATGACCACAGCCACGATCACGACCATGACCACAGCCACGAGCACTGATACCGTCAGGCGCGGAATCATCTGCGAGACAGGGTTATTGGCTCGGGCGCGGGCCTGAGGCCGTGGTGATGAGTCTCAGCTCTTGAGGCCCAGCGGGCCGGCCAACTCGGCCAGCGTCGGCAACAACGCGTCCCAGCCGCCCAGCACCTGGATCGTGACGTGGTCTGCGCCGGCGTCCAGATGCTCGGTCAGCCGCCTGGCGATGTCGTCGGGCGTGCCGTGGGCGACCACCGCGTCGATGAACCTGTCGCTGCCCGGCTTGGCGAGGTCGTCCTCGGTGAAACCGAGGCGCTTCCAGTTGTTCAGGTAGTTGGACAGGTTCAGATAGAAGTCGACGGCTTCGCGGCCGACCTTGCGGGACGCCTCCGCGTCCCTGGCCAACACGACCTTGTGCTCAGGCGCCAGAAACACCGTCGGCCCCAGCAGGTTTCGTGCCTCGCCGGTGTGCACCGGCGTCGTCAGATAGGGGTGCGCACCCGCGCTGCGCCGCGCCGAGAGCTTGAGCACCTTCGGACCCAGCGCGGCGAGCACCCGCCTGCTCGTCGGTACCTTGGCCGCATCCAGCGCGTCGAGGTACTCGACCAACACGTCGTAGGGCTTGCGGTACTCCTCGGTGTGCTCCGGATGGCCGATGCCGATACCGAGCAGGAACCGTCCCGGGTAGGCGTCCTCGACGCGGTGGTAGGCCTCGGCGACCTGCTCGGCAGGCGCGGTCCAGACGTTGATGATGCCGGTGGCCACCGTAAGGTTCTCGGTGCGCTCGAGGATCGGCTCGACGTAGTTGAGGTCACCGGCCGGGGATCCGCCGATCCACACCGCGCCGTACCCGAGTTTCTCGATCTCCACGGCCTGTTCGGGTTTGACCACCCCGAACGTCCAGACGCCGAACCGGCCGAGTTCGGGTTTGAGCTCAGTCATCGTTGATCCCCCTCGAGGTCACTTCAGGCCCAGCGGGCCCGCGAGTTCGGTGAGCACGCCGACCAGCTTGTCCGGCCCGGTCAATACCTGCACGGGTACGTGATCCGCGCCGGCGTCCAGATGCTGCTTCAACCGTGACGCTACGTCCTCCACGGTGCCATGGGCGACGACGGCGTCGACGAGTCGGTCGCTGCCCGGGCGCGCCACGTCCTCGTCGGTGAAGCCCAGCCGCTTCCAGCTGTTGAGGTAGTTGGTCAGGTTCAGGTAGATGTCGAGCGCCTTGCGCCCGACCGCGCGGGCGTTCTCGGCGTCGGTGGTCAGCACCACCTTGTGTTCCGGGGCCAGGAGCGCGTCGGGGCCGATCAGCTCGCGCGCCTGCGCGGTGTGCTCGGGGGTCGTCAGGTACGGATGCGCGCCCGCGGCGCGTTGGGCCGAAAGCCGCAGTACCCGCGGCCCCAACGCGGCGACCACCCGGCGCTCAGGTGCGACGCCGTGCTCGTCAAGTTGGTCGAGGTAGTCGGTCAGCGCGCGGTACGGCTTCTGGTAGCTGGCGTGGGCTTCGGGGTGTCCGACGCCGATGCCCAGCAGAAACCTTCCCGGATAAGCCTTTTCGATGCGATGAAACGACTCCGCGACCGGGCCGGGCTCCGCGGTCCAGATGTTGACGATGCCGGTGGCAACCTTCACGTGCGTGGTCGGTTCCAGAAGTGACTCCACCCACGACAGGTCGGCCGCCGGCGAGCCGCCCGCCCAGATCGCCCCGTAGCCGAGGGCCTCGATCTCCTGCAGTTGCTGCGGGCTGAGCCGTTGCCACATCGAGTAGTGGCCGAATACGCCGTAGGTGCCGAGATTCGGTTTGGTCATGGCTGCTCCGACTCTATTCCGTCGGCGCTGGCGCCACCAGCGGCAGCAGCACGATGAACCGGGTGTCGCCGGGCGCGGACTCCACCCGGATGTCCCCGTGGTGTTTCTCGACCACGATGCGACGCGCCAAATCCAGGCCGAGCCCGGTGCCCTCGCCGAATGGCTTGGTGGTGAAAAACGGGGTGAAGATGCGGTCGATGTGGTCGGCGGGGATGCCTGGGCCGTCGTCACAGATCTCCACGCGCACCATGTCGTCGTTGTGTCGTGCGGTGCGGACCGTCAGCGTGCCGCGGCCGTTCATCGCCTGGATCGCGTTGTCGATCAGGTTTGACCACACCTCGTTCAAATCACCCGGGTAGCAATGTAATTCGGGCAACGACGTGTCCTTGTCCCACACCATCTCGACCGGTTTGTCCTTGCCCACCTTGCCGCCGAAGATGGTCTTGACCGTGCTGTGGATCAGCTCGTGCACGTTGGCGGTCTGATACTCGTCTCGGTCCATCTGCGAGTACTGCTTGGCGCCGGCCAGCAGCGCCGAGATCCGCTTGCTGGCATCGGCGATCTCGTTCATCCGCAGCTCGGTGTCGATCGTGTACTTGAGCCAACCGAGGGCGCCCTGCAGCGTCGCCGAGCAGCCCACGTCGTCGATGGACGCTTGCACGCGCTGAAGCCAATCGAGGTCGAGACCGGCCTCGACGAACGTCGGCGCCCAATCCCAGGCGCCGCTGATTCCATGCGCTTCAAGCCAGTCGCCGATCTGCTCCTCGCGATCGGAGGACTCCAGCGCCGACAGCTCCACCGCCTTCGACTTGGCCACGTGTTCGGTGACCTCGTCCTGGATGCTGATCAACACCCGCAGCGCCTCGGGGGTGAATTGTCCGTCGGCGAGCATCGCCAGCTTGTGGCGCATCTTGCCGACGCCTTCGCGCAGGTCGGCGACCGCGCGTGCGGCGGCCGCCGCCGGGTTGTTGAGCTGATGGGTCAGCCCCGCGGTGATGGTGCCCAGCGCCAGCAGCTTCTCGCGCTGACCGACGATCTCGCGTTGCCGTCGCCCGCCGACGCGGTGGCCTTCGAGCAGGTGCACGGCCATCGGGAACTCGGTCCGCATGAACTCGGCGAACGCCTCGGCGTCCAGCACGAAGAACCGCGACGGCGTGGTGACCCGCACCGATGCCTCATAGACGTGTTCCTCGCCGGGCACGTACGCCGACCACGCGCCGCAGTACACCCCGCGCTGTGAGGTGCGGCCGGTCTGGATGTCGACACCGCTGGAGCGTTTGGACATCACCAGCTCCCCGTCGAGTAGGACGTAGAAGCAGGTCGCCGGGTCACCCTCGGTGCAGATCGGTCCCGGCTCGAACGTGGCGATGTAGCCGTTGTCGCACAACACCTGCAGCTGCCGGTCGTCGAGGGCCTCGAACAGGAACAGCGAACGCAGTTCCTCGGGCAGGCAGGTCTGGCCCATGGTCGTCTCCCTAAGCTTCCGCGAGATAGCGGTGCACCAACATCACCGCCATCGATCCTTCACCGACGGCGGCGGCCACCCGTTTGGCCGATTCCGAACGCACGTCCCCTGCAACAAAGACCCCCGGCACACTTGTTTCCAGCTGGTGTGGCGGGCGGTCCAGCGTCCAACCCGCGACGTTGCGCAGATCGGGGCCGGCCAGCACGAACCCGTGGTCATCGCGGGCGATCCCGGCGCGCTCGACCCAGTCGGTGCGCGGTTCGGCGCCGATGAAGACGAACATGCGCTCGCAGCCGTGTTCGTCGCGCTCACCGGTGCGGATGTTCTCCAAAAAGACGCGTTCCAGATGGTCGGCGCCCTTGACCGCGTGCACCTTGGTGTACGGCAGCTCGCTGATGTTGGGCTGGGCGCGGATCTGCTGGATCAGGTAGTAGGACATCGAATCCTCGAGCGTGCGACGGCACACCAGGGTCACCGAGTTCGCGGTGCGCGACAGGTGCATCGCGGCCTGGCCCGCCGAGTTCGCCCCGCCGATCACGAAGACGTCCTCGCCGGCACAGTCCGCGGCCACCGACGCCGTCGCACCGTAATACAGCCCGGCGCCGGTCAAACCGGCGCAGCCGTCGGCGTCGAGCTGGCGGTAGTCGACGCCCATCGCGAGGATGACGGCCCGGGTGCCGATCGCGCGTCCGTCGGACAGGTGGATCGTGCGCGCGGCACCGTCGACGTCGAGGCGGGTGACCTCGGCGGCGGTGATCAACTCGGCCCGGAACTTCTCGGCCTGCCTGCGCGCCCGTTCGGCGAGCTGAGCGCCCGACAACCCGTCGGGAAAGCCGAGGTAGTTCTCGATGCGTGAGCTCTGGCCCGCCTGACCGCCGGTGGCGGTGCGCTCGATCAGCACGGTCTTGAGGCCCTCCGAGGCCCCGTAAACCGCCGCGGCCAGCCCCGCCGGCCCGCCGCCGATCACCACCAGGTCGTAGAAGTCCTCGGCCGGTGTGGTGGACAGGCCCAGCGTCGCGGCGAGGTCGGCGTCGGACGGCGCGACCAGCGTCTCGCCCTGCTCGGTGATCACCACCGGCAGCGTCATATCGTCCAGCCCCGCGGCGTCGAGCAGCCGTCGGCCCTTGGGTTCATCCGAGCGGAACCACGTGTAGTAGAGTCGGTTGCGGGCCAGGAACTCGCGGACCTGCGAAGAACGGGCGCTGTAGGGATGCCCGATGATCTTGGTGTGCGGGATCGCCCGGTCCCCGGTCTCGCGCCATGCCTCGATCAGCGCGTCGATCACGGGGTAGAGCTTCTCCCCGGGCGGATCCCACGGTTTGAGCAGGTAGTGATCCAGGTCGACGACGTTGATCGCATCGATCGCGGCGTTGGTGTCGGCGTAAGCGGTGAGCAGCACGCGGCGGGCCATCGGGAACACGTCCATCGCCTGTTCGAGGAACTCGATGCCGCTCATCTGCGGCATCCGGTAGTCGGCGACGAACACCGCGACCGTCTCACCGCGCAACTTGAGCTCGTTGAGCGTCTCCAGGGCATCCTGCGCCGACTCGGCGCGCACGATGCGGAACGCCTCGCCGTAGTGGCGGCGCAGGTCGCGAGCGACGGCTCGGGACACGGCCGGATCGTCGTCGACGGTGAGGATCACGGGTTTGCGGGCAGTGGGGCCTGTCATCGAGGTCAAGTATGCGCTGCCGACCCGGCGGATATGGTGGTGATATTCGCCGCGCGGGGATCCTCGGCCAGCGATTTTGGGGCGGACGCTCGAGCAGGTAATATGGATCGGCGGTGCGGCTCCCGCGCCGACTCTTGCGTGCCCCTGTCTGGAATTTCTGGCTACTGGCTCACGTTTTGTAGTCGGGAGCGAGCCACGCCGTGCAGGATGTCGCCGCTCGCGGCGACAAAGGCGCCGCAGTACGAGAAGGACACGGAGGATCTCCGAAACACAATGGCCAAAAAGGACGGTGCCATCGAGGTCGAGGGTCGCGTGGTCGAACCTCTGCCCAATGCGATGTTCCGCATTGAGCTGGAGAACGGTCACAAGGTTCTTGCCCACATCAGCGGCAAGATGCGGCAGCACTACATCCGCATCCTGCCCGAGGACCGCGTCGTGGTGGAGTTGTCTCCCTACGACCTGTCCCGGGGCCGCATCGTTTACCGGTACAAGTAATTTCAGTACGAGAAGAACAGGATCGACACAGCCGTGAAGGTGAACCCGAGCGTCAAGCCCATCTGCGACAAGTGCAGGGTGATCCGTCGGCATGGGCGGGTCATGGTGATCTGCTCCGATCCGCGCCACAAGCAGCGGCAGGGCTAGCAGCCGCGAGCTGCCGACACAACTGAATGACGAAATCCCAGCACCACTGAGTGGACACGCCGCTCATCACGTCCGGCACGGAGGCCGGACCCCATTCGGGGAACGGACTGGGACCAGACCTCCGCATAGAAGAAGGAACACTGCCTGATGGCACGTCTCGTGGGCGTAGACCTCCCGCGCGATAAGCGCATGGAGGTCGCCCTGACCTACATCTACGGCGTCGGCCGTACCCGTTCCAACGAGATCCTCGCGGCGACGGGCATCTCCAAGGATCTACGCACCAAAGACCTCACCGACGACCAGCTGACCCAGCTGCGCGACTACATCGAGGGCAACCTCAAGGTGGAGGGCGATCTGCGCCGCGAGGTGCAGGCCGATATCCGCCGCAAGATCGAGATCGGCTGCTACCAGGGTCTGCGGCACCGCCGCGGCCTGCCGGTGCGCGGCCAGCGGACCAAGACCAACGCGCGTACCCGCAAGGGCCCCAAGCGCACCATCGCCGGCAAGAAGAAGGCCAGGTAAGCAGATGCCACCAGCAAAAAAGGCTGCCGCGAAGGGTAAGACCACCCGGCGCAGGGAGAAGAAGAACGTCCCGCACGGCGCCGCGCACATCAAGAGCACGTTCAACAACACGATCGTGACGATCACCGACCCGCAGGGCAACGTCATCGCGTGGGCGTCGTCGGGCCACGTCGGCTTCAAGGGCTCGCGTAAGTCGACGCCGTTCGCCGCGCAGCTGGCCGCCGAGAACGCCGCCCGCAAGGCGCAGGAGCACGGCGTGCGCAAGGTCGACGTGTTCGTGAAGGGCCCGGGTTCGGGCCGCGAGACCGCGATCCGGTCGCTGCAGGCCGCCGGCCTCGAGGTCGGCGCGATCGCCGATGTCACGCCGCAGCCGCACAACGGCTGCCGTCCGCCGAAGCGGCGCCGGGTCTAGGAGGAGATACAGATGGCTCGTTACACCGGACCCGCGACCCGCAAGTCGCGCCGCCTCGGCGTCGACCTCGTCGGCGGCGATCAGTCGTTCGAAAAGCGTCCCTACCCGCCCGGCCAGCATGGCCGCTCCCGGGTCAAGGAAAGCGAATACCGCCTGCAGCTGCAGGAGAAGCAGAAGGCCCGCTTCACCTACGGCGTGATGGAAAAGCAGTTCCGCCGCTACTACGAAGAGGCCGTGCGACGTTCGGCGGTCACCGGCGAGGAGCTGCTGCGCATCCTCGAGAGCCGGCTCGACAACGTGGTCTACCGCGCCGGGCTGGCGCGTACCCGCCGGCAGGCCCGCCAGCTGGTCAGCCACGGCCACTTCATGGTCAACGGTGTCAAGGTCGACATCCCCAGCTACCGGGTGTCGCAGTACGACATCATCGACATCAAAGAGAAGTCGCTGAACACCCTGCCGTTCCAGATCGCGCGCGAGACCGCGGGCGATCGACCGATTCCCAGCTGGCTGCAGGTCGTCGGTGAACGCCAGCGCATCCTGGTGCACCAGCTGCCCACCCGCGAGCAGATCGACGTGCCGCTCTCCGAGCAGCTCATCGTCGAGTTCTACTCGAAGTAACAGACTTCTGCGGCGCACCTGACCGCAGAACCCCCCCGACGGCATCAAATAGCGGGTGCCGAGAAGGAGATAGAGAAACACCATGCTGATCTCTCAGCGACCCACACTGTCCGAAGAGGTACTTGCCGAGAACCGCTCCCAGTTCGTCATCGAGCCGTTGGAGCCCGGATTCGGCTACACCCTTGGCAATTCGCTTCGGCGAACCCTGCTGTCGTCGATCCCCGGCGCGGCAGTCACCAGCATCCGCATCGACGGTGTGCTGCACGAGTTCACCACGGTCCCCGGGGTGAAGGAAGACGTCACCGAGATCATCCTGAACCTCAAGGGTCTGGTCGTCTCGTCCGAGGAGGACGAGCCGGTCACCATGTACCTGCGCAAGCAGGGCCCGGGTGAGGTCACCGCGGGTGACATCGTCCCGCCGGCCGGTGTGACGGTGCACAACCCCGACATGCACATCGCGACCCTCAACGACAAGGGCAAGCTGGAGGTCGAGCTCGTCGTCGAGCGCGGCCGCGGCTACGTGCCCGCCGTGCAGAACAAGGCGTCGGGCGCCGAGATCGGCCGCATCCCGGTCGATTCCATCTACAGCCCGGTGCTCAAGGTCACCTACAAGGTCGAGGCCACCCGCGTCGAGCAGCGCACCGACTTCGACAAGCTGATCCTGGACGTCGAGACCAAAAACTCGATCAGCCCGCGCGACGCGCTGGCATCGGCCGGTAAGACGCTGGTCGAATTGTTCGGTCTGGCGCGGGAACTCAACGTCGAGGCCGAAGGCATCGAGATCGGGCCGTCGCCTGCCGAGGCCGATCACATCGCGAGCTTCGCGCTGCCGATCGACGACCTGGACCTCACGGTGCGGTCGTACAACTGCCTCAAGCGCGAGGGTGTGCACACGGTGGGCGAGTTGGTCGCCCGCACGGAGTCCGACCTGTTGGACATCCGCAACTTCGGCCAGAAGTCCATCGACGAGGTCAAGGTCAAGCTGCACCAGCTGGGCCTGTCGCTCAAGGACAGCCCGGCCACGTTTGATCCGTCCGAGGTCGCCGGCTACGACGCCGCCACCGGCACCTGGAACAGCGACGCCGGCTACGACCTGGAGGACAACCAGGACTACGCCGAAACCGAACAGCTCTAGTACGTCACATCCCTAATAGGAGTTCGCAATGCCCAAGCCCACCAAGGGCCCTCGCCTCGGCGGGTCGTCCTCGCACCAGAAGGCGCTTCTGGCCAACCTGGCCACATCGCTGTTCGAGCACGGCCGGATCAAGACGACCGAGCCCAAGGCGCGGGCGTTGCGGCCCTATGCGGAGAAGCTGATCACCCACGCCAAGAAGGGCACGCTGCACAACCGGCGTGAGGTGATGAAGAAGATCCGCGACAAGGACGTGGTGCACACGTTGTTCGCCGAGATCGGTCCGTTCTACGCCGACCGCAACGGTGGCTACACCCGCATCATCAAGGTCGAGGCACGCAAGGGCGACAACGCGCCGATGGCGGTCATCGAGCTGGTGCGGGAGAAGACGGTGACCGATGAGGCCGAGCGGGCGCGCCGTGCGGCGGCGTCGCAGGCCAAGCGGGCCGAGAAGGCCGAGCAGCCGGTTACGGCGTCGGCTGCACCGCAGGCCGCCGTCGAGCCGGAAGCCGCCGAGGGACCCACCGAGGACCAGTCGGTCGAGGAGGCCAAGGCCGAGTCGACCGAGGTCGCTGAGGCTGAGACCGAGGCTGAAGCCGACAAGGATGACGACAAGTCCTGACGACTCTGTGAACATGCCCGCCATCGATCCCGGTGGCGGGCATGTTCGTCTTCGCCTCGACATCGCCTACGACGGCACCGATTTCGCCGGCTGGGCGGTCCAGGCCGGGCAACGGACCATAGCCGGCGTCGTCGACGACGCGTTGTCGACGGTGTTTCGCACCCCGGTGCAGTTGCGTGCCGCGGGACGCACCGACGCCGGTGTGCACGCCACCGGACAGGTCGCGCACGTCGACGTGCCCGCCGACGCACTGCCGCACGCCTATCCACGCACGCCGCGCTCGGGGGACAGCGAGTTTCTTCCGTTGGTGCGACGGCTCGGCCGGTTCCTGCCCGCCGATGTGCGTGTGCTGCACATCGACCGTGCGCCAGCGGGTTTCGATGCCCGGTTCTCGGCGCTGCGGCGCCACTACACCTATCGGCTGTCGACGGCGCCGTACGGCGTCGAACCGCAGGACGCCCGTTATGTGACGGCGTGGCCGCGCGCGCTGGACGTCGACGCGATGGCCGTCGCGTCACGACACCTGCTGGGGCTGCACGACTTCGCCGCGTTCTGCCGTCACCGCGAGGGCGCCACCACCATCCGCGACCTACAGCGGCTGGACTGGTCACGTGACGGCGACCGCATCACCGCCCACGTCAGCGCCGACGCGTTCTGCTGGTCGATGGTGCGGTCACTGGTGGGCGCGCTGCTCGCGGTCGGCGAGCACCGACGCGAACCGGGTTGGTGCGCAACGCTGTTGGAAGCCGAGCGGCGGTCCAGCGAGTTCGCGGCGGCACCCCCGCAGGGGCTGACGCTCGTCGGCGTCGACTATCCGCCCGACGACCAGCTGGAAGCCCGCACCAAGGTCACCCGCGACCTGCGCTCCCCGGGTGATTTCGGTGCGCAAACCAGCGCTGAGCGCGGGTAAGCGCACCGAAATCGCCAAAGATCAGATGCGGGCGACGATGAAGTCTGCGGCCTGGTTGACCATGCCCGCGTTGATGTAGGCGCGTGCGGCGTGGTCGGGCCAGTTGCCTTCCCAGGTCTTGGGATCGGCCGGGCTGCAGATCGGATCCGCACCGTGGCACAGCTCGATGGTGCGCTCGCTGTAGAGCGGGCTGAAGTTGGTGATCGGCCCGACCCAGGCGATGCCGTTGCCGAACAGCGCGACGGCCGCGATGTGGCGGTCCATGCCCGGCGGCAGCGGCTTTTCGAAGCCGAGCGCGGCGATCGGCGCGGCCAGCACGACGTCGGTCACCGCGGCGCCCAGCGAGTAGCCGCCCAGCACCAGCCGGGTATCGGGGCAGCGGGCCGCCATGTCCTGGATGCGCGAGCTCATGTCGTTGGCGCCGATGTCGATCTCATAGTCGGCGGGGTAGTTCACCGCGTAGAGGTTGATGTTCTTGTCCGTCTTGTTGCGCACAGCGCTGATGAGCGCGTTGCCGATCACACCCGCGCCGGCGGATTCGGTACGGCCACGGGCGAAAATCAATTCGGCCTGCGGGCAGGACTGCGCGGCGGCAACAGGTGCAAACCCTTGGTGGCCCGTCGTCGCCGGTGTGATCAGCCCGGCCACCGCGAGAACCACCGCCCCGGCGAGCAGCATCCCCCGACGTCCCCAACGACTGACAAGATCGAATTTCACCCAGCCGATGATAACGGAAGGTATCAACGCCGACGTCGATGAAGTTGCTGCCGGGTGATCTACACAAGGCCTGCGACGAAGTTGGCCGCCTGGTGTGCCATGGCGGTGTAGTCGCGGTGCGCGAACGGATTGCGACCACGTGAGCAGATCGGGTCGCCATCGGTGCACAGATCGATTGCGCGCCCGCCGAAGACCGAACTGGTGATCGGGTTGCCGAACTTGGTCGCCGGGTTGCCGAACACCGCGACCGCGGCGACCTTGGAGACGGCCGGCGCCGGAAGCATCGGCCCGACCGCGCCGAGGCGGTTGCCCAGCGGCGGCACCCCGGCGAGCATGTCGATCACCGCCGCGCCCTGAGAGAACCCGCCGAGCACGATCCGGGTCGCCGGGCAGGACTGCGCGATGTTCGCGACGTACGCCGACGCGTCGGCCGCGCCGTCGGCGGCCAGCAGGAAGTCGTAGCTGGCCGGATAGTTCACCCCGTAGCTGGACAACGTCCGCGCGCCGAGCTGGGGACGCAGCGCGTCGACGAAGGCCTGTCCGACGCGGCCGATGCCGGGCGGTTCGCCGGTGCCGCGCGCGAACACGACCGTCACATCCGAGCAGGGCTGAGCCGAGGCGAGCGCCGGAGCGACCAGGGTGGCCGCCACTGTCAGCGCGGTCAGGACGGCGCCGACGAGCCGTCGGCGAAGACGCTGGGATTCCACGGGATCAGATGATATCGGCGCGTCGAGGCGCGTTATCTCATACCAGACCCGCGGCGAAGTCGGCGGCCTGCTGAACCAGCCCGGCACTGACATAGTCGTTGTGCGCGAACGGGTTGCGGCCGCCGGAACAGATCGGGTCGCCGTCCTTGCAGAGGTCGATCGCCCTGCCCGCGAAAACCGAGCTGGTGATCGGGTTGTCGAACTTGGCGGCCGGGTTGCCGAACACCACGACCGCGGCGATGTTTGGCTGCAGGCTTCCGGGCAGCGGCGGCGCCGACCCGATGGAGCCGATCTTGTTGCCCAGCGGCGGCACCCCGGCCAGCATGTCCATCACCGCCGCGCCCTGCGAGTAGCCGCCGAGCACGATCCGCGTCGAAGGGCACTGTTGCGCGAGGACCGCGACGCGGTTGGTGGCGTCGGCCGCACCGTCGGCGGCGGCCAAAAAGTCGTAGGAGGCGGGGTAGTCGACCGCGTACGTCGCGACGCTGCGGCCGCCGACCTGCTGGCGCAACGCGTTGACGAACGCGGTGCCGGGTGTGCCCAGGCCGGGGGTGTCGTCGGTGCCGCGGGCGAATATCACCTCGATGTCAGGGCACGACGACGACGTCGCCGCGCCGTAACCGGGTCCCGGCGGCCCCGGTGGCGGGCCCGGCTGGGCCGCAGCCGACGGGATCGGGCCGCAGATCAGCGCGGCGGCGGCGACGACCGCCGCCGGCAGGCGCAACGCGTGCAGCAAAGTCACGCCGCCATACTCACATACCGCGCGCCGGATGCCTAACGATCGGAGGTGGTCGGCACCTCCTCGACCGGTCCGTCCGGCCAGGTCGCCTCGGCCACCGCCGCGGACCGGTCACCGGCACGGGCCAGCGCCAACCCGCACAGCACGATCGCGCCGCCGACCGCCTGGGTGACGGTGATCGACTCACCCACCAGCACCCAGGCGGCGAGCACGGCGAACATCACCTCGGAGAGCCCCACCAGAGACGCGAACCGCGGGCGCAGCAACGCGATGCCCAGGATGCCGAGCGTGTAGGCCACGGCCGTGGCCAGCACACCCAGGGCGAGGACCGGCACCAGCCACGACGTCGTCCATCCGGCGACGACGGCGTCGTTGGTGGTGAAGGTCAGCGGCATCACGCCCGTGACGCCGAGCAGCGACACCGTCGCGGCGCCGATGACCAGCCCGCCCGCGGCCAACGTGATCGGGTGCACGCCCGCGTCGCCATCGCTGTTGACGTTGGCCGACATCACGAAGTAGCAGGCCGCGCACACCGCGGCCGCCAACCCCCAGCCGACACCGACCACGTTGACGTGCGCGCCCGCGAACACGTTGAGCACCAGCATCATTCCGGTGAATGCCAGAGCGACGCCGGCCAACGTGGTGTTGCTGGGCCTGCGCCGGGTCCTGGCCCAGACCCACGCGACGACGAGGATGGGTGCGGTGTACTCGAGCAACAGCGCGACGCCGACGGACAGGTGCGCGACCGCGTTGTAGTAGAACAGCTGCGCGCCGGCGATCGGGATCACGCCGTAGGCCAGCACCGCCCTGCGGTGCCTTGCCGCCTCCCGGATCCAGCCCGGCCGAATCAGGGTCGCGAAGAGCGCCATCACCAGCGCCCCGCCGGCCAACCGGGCGACCACCGCGGCCGTCGGCGTCCACCCGGCATCCATCAGCGACCTGGCGAACGGCCCGGATGACCCGAACGCGAACGCCGACGTCAGCGCCAGAAACAAGCCGAGGCGGAAGTGGTCGTTGACCGCACGTGCGCGCACGTGATCGACGGCCATCTACACCCCCGAAACGTACGTCATGAGTAAACTTAGCTTTGGTCATGACGGTACCGACGAAGGGGATCAGGAGTCAAATGCTTTTCAGTCATGACACCGATCTCACGCTGCGGGCCATCTGTGTGCTGGTCAACAGCGACCGGGTGGCCGGCGACCAGCTTGCGGATATGGCCGCCCTGAACAGCTACCTGGACAGGTTCGGCTGGACGGGGCGCCGGGACCGCGACGACGCCGAACTACGGGACGTGCGGCGGCTACGGGACCGGCTCGCGAAGATCTGGACGGCCGCCGACGACGAAGAGCAAGTGGTCGGCGAAGTGAACGCGCTGCTGAGCGACACCCACGCCGCACCGTGGCTGACGCGGCATCCGGAGATGCCGCAGTGGCATCTGCATCTGGCGTCGACTTCGGACCCGCTGTGGCAGCGGATGGGCGCCGAGATGGCGATGGCGCTGGCCGACCTGATCCGGATCGGCGAACTGCGCCGGCTCAAGACCTGCGCGGCGCCGGACTGCGAGGCCGTGCTGGTCGACCTGTCGCGAAACCGCTCGGGGAAGTTCTGCGACACGGGAAACTGTGGTAACCGCCAACATGTGGCGGCCTATCGACAACGCCGCGCGCGAGGGGGTCGGCATGGGTCTTGAGCTGAAGCAGGAGTTCACGTTCTGGGCGGCGCTGAAACCGCCGATCGACTTCGGCGCCGGACCCCTGGGTCAGCGCATCTACGCCGAGGTGATCGACGGCGCGGCAACCGGCGACAGGTTCACCGCACAGGCCGTCGGTGGCGGCGGCGACTGGTTGCTGATCGCGCCGGATGGCTACGGGCGCATCGACGTTCGCGTGCAGTTCGCCACCGATGACGGCGCCCACGTCTACATGCAGTACGTCGGGCTTCTCGAGCTCAACGAGGTCGTCACGCAGGCGTTGGCGACCGGAAGCGCCACATCCTTTGAGGGCCAGTACTTTCGGACCACCCCGCGGGTCGAGACGGGCGATCCGCGGTACGCGTGGATGGGCCAGAGCGTGTTCGTCGCCCGCGGTCGGCTGCGGAACGGTTTCGGCGTGGAGTACGAGGTCTATCGGGTCGTCTAGAGGATTGCGCGGGCCCGCGCCAGCTCCGGCCACGAACTGTCGGGCGCGAACATCGCGACCGCGTCGACCACCGCCTGGCGCGCCGCATCCCCGCGTACGGCGTAATCGTCAAGTGCGGCACGCAATGCGAAGATCGGCGCGCCCTGCCTGCGGGCCAGATCGAACGCCGCCCGCAGATCGTCGCGCTGGGCGGCCGGATCGGGATGGGTGTTTGCCCGCACGCGCAGCAGCTCGGCGTCGTAGTAGTGCATCAGCGTGTCATCGGCGAGCTGCAGACCCGCGGTGACCTGCGCTCGCGCGTCGTCACATCGTCCGGAAGCGAGCAGCAGCCGCGCGACGTGTCCGTCGAACGACGGCACGAAAACCGTTGCGCCGAGGAATCGGCACACCTGCACCCAGCCCGTCAACGCCGCGATGGCCTGCGGTATTTCGGGTGCGTCGAGGCGACCGGCGGCCAGCGCCGCCGCGGCGGGTACGTAGTTGGCGAACGTCGTGCCAAGGGCAGCCCACTGATCGAAGCCGTGAGTGGTGGCGCGCTCGATCATGTCGGCGGCCAACGCGGCCGCCCGGTCCAGGTGGCCGGCTTCGAGGCAGATCCAGATCTGGATGTAGCGCAGGTAACAGGTGCTGAACGGCCCCTGCGGAAACTTCAGGCCCTCGGCCCGATTTGCGCTGCGGGCCAACGCATCCTCGGCGCCGTCGAGGTCACCGTGTACCCAACGGGCCAGGGCGAGGCTGCACAGACCCAAGACGACCGGATCGTGCGGCATGAACCACTCGGCTTCGACGTCTCGATTGTCGCGGGCCGCCATCAGCTGATCGGCCTGCTCCTGGTTCGCGAGCGCCGCACCGAACTCGCCGCGGAACCACGCTACGGTCGCGGCCCCGCCGAGGTTCTCGGCGCGCCACCATTCGCGTCCCGCGTCGACGCCGACGCGCAGCGAATCGACGATCTGTTGTGCCCGTGTGAAATCGGCGCGGGTCACGTAGTAGGAGAACAGGGCCATCAGCGTCGCGAACAACCCGTCGGCGTGGGGGTCGGTGCCGCACAGCTGAAGGCAGCGTTCGAAATCCACCGCGGTCTGCGAGCTGCCGGCGCCCTCTGCGGCCGCGGCCAGGAACCCGCGTCGCAGCCGCAGGTTCATCTCGGTGTTGTCCCGTTCGGCGTCGTGGGCAAGCGTGCCGAGCAGATCCAGCGCGTGCGTGAGGTACCTGCGGGCCTCGTCGAGCGCGCCGCGCTGACGCGCCATCGCCGAGGCCTGTTCGTAAGCCCCCACCGCGTCGCGGTAGCGGTGCGCCTCTTCGAATTGCGCCGCGATGACGGGCCAGTCCTGCGACGACGCGGAGATCAGCGCGTCGGCGACGCGGCCGTGCAGCCGCTGACGAATGCTGGGCGGCGGCAACTCCGCGGCGACCTCGCGCAGCAGCTCGTGACGGAACCGCCAGACGTTGTCGCCAGCGGGCTCGAGCACTGTGGCGTCGCACAGTTCGGTCAGCACTCGGTCGAGTTCGTCGGCGGGCAACGCGACCACGGCGCGCAGCAACGCGCGGTCGAACAGGGTACCGATGGTGGCGGCCGCCTCCACCACGGCGGCCCCGGACGCGCTGGAGCGCAGCCGCGCGAACAGCGCCTCGTACAACGTGTCGGGAACCTGTTGGGACTCCGCGGAATCGTCCGGCTGCTCCTTGAGCTTGGCCACCACCTCCTCGATGTAGAGCGGTACGCCGTCGCAGCGGCGGCGAACCGTGCGGCGAGCTTCCGGCGACATCTCAGGGTGCAGCGTGGAGATCAGCGCATCGGTCTCGGTGTCGCTGAGCGGGTTCACCTCGAACGCTTGGTATTCGGCGGCGTCGGGCAGCGACGAGCGGTCGCGGGACGTCATCACCACCAGGAGGTTGCCGAGGTCGGACTCCAGCAGCTTGCGGATGACCTCGGTGGTGGATGCGTCGAACCAGTGCATGTCCTCGGCGACCACCAGCCCGCGCCCGGCGCGGGTGCACGCGCTCAGGTATTCGACGACGGTGTCGGTGATCTGCCCGTGCAACCTGACGCCCTCCGCAGGTGCCGGATCGTAACCGGTATCCGGCGAAATCCCCAGCACCGGAGCGAGTTTGGGAACAGCGGCGGCGTCCATGCCCTGCGCGTCGAGCTCACGTCGCAACAGCGCAAGTCGCTCTTCGGGTTTGGAGCTACGGGTGATCGCGCATCTGCGCTCCAGCAGTTTGCGAACCGGGTGCAGGCCGACGTCAGCGTGAAACGGTGACCCGAACAGGTGAAGCACCACGTCGGAGTCGTCCGTCATCGCCACAGCCGCGCCGGCGAGCCGGCTCTTGCCGATACCGGGCTCACCGTAGAACGCCACGCCGGGCGGATTCAGCGTGCCGGCCGCGGCCTGTGCCAAAGCCGTTCGCAAATAAGCGGTCTCGCGCCCGCGACCGACCAGCGGCCCAGGTGCGACGCCGGTGGACTCGCGTTCGCCGACCGGCCGGTACGGGACCACCTCCGTATCGATGCCCTTGACCCGCTGCGGTGTTCCCGGCACGAGCTCGAACGTGTCGCGTACCAACCGTTCGACCGCGGCCGAGACGGCGACCGTTCCGGGTTCGGCGATGCTGCACATCCTGGCCGCGAGGTTGGCGGCCAGGCCGTACACGTCGTCCTGCGCGGTATCCAGATACACCAGGCCGCGGTGGATGCCGACACGCACGTCGATGCCGAACCCGAATCGCCGTCGCACCCGCTCGGAAAGCGCTGCGATCGCCTTGGTGAGATCGAGTCCGGCCTGCACGGCCCGACGCACGTCGTCCTCGTGGGGGTGGGGATGGCCGAAGACGGCGAGCAACCCGTCGCCCTTGGTGTTGCCGATATGACCCTCGTAGCGGTTGACGATGCGCAGCACCTCGTCGCGGTAACCGCCCACCACCGTGCGGTAGGTCTCGAGTTCGGTGCGGGTGGACAGCGCGGTGGAGTCGACAAGATCGGCGAACAGAATCGTCAAACGTCGCATCTCACCGTGGTCGGCGGGCGCCGCGAGCAGCTCCTCGGCGTCGACGTTGGCCGAATCGACGGCCAGTACCTGGCCCGCGAGGGCATCGGCGGTGGCTCTGTCGCCGCTGTTGATGGCGCGCACCGCGCGATCGAGCAGGTCGTCGATCGCCGACCGGCTGTGCGCTGGGTCGGTCACCTTGCAATTGTGACTGCCTTACGGCAGGTAGAGGCCCCGAATGCGGTGGAACCTGCCGTGGCCGAGGATCGCGTTGGCCGCCTGCAGCCCGGAGAGCACGGCCGACTCGATGCAGCCGGAGTTCAGGCCCGAGTCGGTCCAGTCACCTGCCAGCACGAGGTTGTCGTATCCGGCCTCATCAGAGCGCAGCCGGTAATCGTCGGTGCCCGGAAGCGACAGCACGTAGCGGTCGGACGGGTCGATGTTCACGCTGAGGTGCTGGGTAGCCAACGCTTCGGCGCCACGGCGACCGTCCGCGCCCGTCAGCAGATGCCAGGCGAAGCCCCGGTCGGTGACCGCGCCGGGCAGGTGCACGCCGACCAGGTTGTCGAGGAAGTTCAGCGCTTCGGCCTCCGCGATCTGCCTGCAGCGCTGGGCGTAGGCGTCCTGGTCGATGGTCGGTGACCACTCGACGTCCAGTGCGCCGCAGAAGTAGGCGACGGTCTGCGGCCGGTCGTGGTCCGGCCAGTCCTCGGCCCACAGGGTCTGTGGCATCGACGAAAAGGTGTCGATCGGGGGGATGTAGCCGCTGGTCGTGACCGCCGGCGCGGCCAATCCGAGTTCGGTGTGGTCTGGCCGCAGCCAGATCTGCAGGCCCTGGGTGGCGATCGTGCGCACATGGGTGGTCATCTCCTGCCACTCGGGCCGGTCGGCGATCAGCTCCTGGGCCACCACCTCGACCATCCCGAGCGATACGGCCAGCACCACCCGATCGAAGTCGACGCCGCGACGAAGCACCCGGGTCTCGGCGTCGTCGCGGGCGCCGAAATGTGACTCGAGACCCCGCATGCCGTCTTTGGCCTTGACCTGTTCGGTGAGCGGCTCGTCGGGAAAGACCGGAAGCCCGCGCACCCGGGTCAGCGGTTCGTAGTGGGGCAGGTCGTCGGCGAGCCACAGCTGGCGACCCATCGTGATCGCATCGACGTAGCGCCGGCCCGGGTCCAGATGCAGCGCGTCGACGCGATGGAAGAACTCGAAATCGACTCCGCGCCTGCGTAACACCTCGTAGATGGGCGCCATGACGATGTCGCCCATGCCGGCGGTCATCTTCCAGAAGATCGCACCCTTGTAGGTGAAGAACATCAGGCCGACGAGCAGCATCCCGACCCCGGCCGACACGGTGGGCCGCTCCAATTGTCCCTTCTCGTAACCGAACACCATGTTGTACATCGCGCGCAGCACCGGGAACTCCAACACCTCCGGATGCGCGCCGTGCCGAAGCACCCAGCCGCCGTAGTCCTCGTCGTTGACCGACCGCAACCCGCGCGGATCGGTGACCAGGCCGTCCGCCAGAACGCCCCGCACGGTGGCGGTCAGCAGTGACAGCAGCGTCCACGACAGCCGGTGATCGGCGCGGCGCTCGTAGTCGAGGGTGTCGCGGATCGCGTCGAGCGCCCGGGTGAGCGCATCGGTGTTGGCCGACGGCGCATCGGTCAGCGCGATCAACGCGGCCAGCGCAGCGCGCTGTACGGTATCCAATGTCCGTTTCGGCGTGGGCATCTGGGCCGATGTCGATATGGCCAGCCCGGCATCACCCATCGTGCGCAGCGACTCGGAGAAGTCGAGTATCAGTTGCAGGGCGCGTTCGACGAAGTGCGTTACGGTCAGCTCGGCGCCGTCGGCGTCGGGTTCGCCGGGCAGCTGTTCGTTACCGCCGAACCGGCCCAGCCACAGCCGCCATTCGCCCTGCCACCGGTCGGTCGCCCCGACGTCGTTGGCCGGGACGAACGCTTGGTCCCAGGTCCGGATCGGCGCCGACGGGTCGGTGCGCGCGCGGTCCAGTTCGGCGTAGCACTGGCGAATCAGCGTGAACGCGTTCTCATACGAGCCGATCCACACGTGTAACCCGTGTTCTTCGATGCGTCCGTTCTCGCCGCGGCTGGACGCGCCCTTGCCGCCGAGGCGCCAGCCGCGCTGGTAGACGGTGATCGACTCGAAGCGGTCACGCCATCCGGGTTCGCTGAGCCGCCACGCGGTGCTCAGCCCCGCCATACCCCCGCCGAGGATGGCGATGCGCTCCTTCTTGCGGGTCACCCGAATTGTGGCGTCACAGTGGAACTTCGACGTCGACTGTCTGGATGACGGCGCCGGTGGCGTCGAGGACTTCGACGACACCCACGTACATCCCGCTGATCATCCCGGCCGGCTGCGCGGAGATGTAGAACTCGTCCACACCGTCCTCGAGGACATCGCCCTCTTTGACGGTCTTGTCGTCAACGCGCACAAAGAACTTCAGCTGGCCGGTGGGAATGGGATCGGCCGTTCCTGGACGTACCAGGCCGGGCGCCCTGATCCGCAGGGTGCGCGAGCCGGATCCGCCGACGTGGTAAGTGTCGGAGTCGAGGGCCTTCTTCTCGAACGGCGCCGGCCCGATCAGCGCCGTCTCAGCCAGCTCGGTGCCACCGAGCAACGCGATGTCGGCCATCTTGACCATGGCCTGAGCCCAGATGGTCGGGCTGTTCGGGTTCTTGTCCAGCAGGTCGGCCGTCTCCTTCGCGACAACGCTTGTCTGCCGCAGCATCCGGCGGCTGATCGACTCCATCGCGTCGGCGACAAGCCTGCGCCCCTCGGCGGCGTCCTGGTCCTGCGGCGCGCCAGGGGTTTCCACACCCAACACGTCCTTGGTGACCTGCAGTCCGCCGGTCAACGCCAGATCCACCATCTTCATGTAGGAGTCGATCATCTTGGCCGCGGTGAAGTTGTCGATATCGGCGGCGTCGGCGATCGCGCCCTTGGCGATCACCCTGGCTTGGTCGACAACGTCTTTGGCGGTCTCGGTCAGCCGTTGGGCGACGACGTCGGGTTCTTCCATCGTCTTCTCCTTCTCACCTCAGGGGGTGGGCGCCTTGGGGCGGAAGTTCTCGGTCGCCGCGTCGAGGGCTTGCTTGGACGCGGTCTTGGCCTCGGCGATCAGCATGTCGTTGAGCTGATCGATCTCGGCGAGGTCGAGGCCGTCTTTCCAGCGTTCGGTGAATTCCTCGACGAACTGGCCGGCGAACGTCAGGCGGTTCTTGACGAACTGTGTTGTGTCGGCGCAGTATTCGTCACGCAGGTCGGCCGGCAGCTTGGGCACGATGACCGGCCACGTCGTCGCGGTGTCCGGCTTCAGCGGTTTGGCGCCGGGCTTCGAGATGCTGAACGGCGTCCCGGTACCCGGATACTTGGCGGCGTCATGGAACATATCGGTGGCGTTGGTGGCCCAGCCGAAGGATTCGGCGAGTTTGGTCATCGCGGTCGCGCTCATGCCGCTGATCAGCAGTTGCTTGCTGGTGCGCACCTTGACGCCTTTGTCCGGTTGCCCGGCGACGATGGGTTTGATCCAGATGTAGCCGTTGTCGACAAGAACCAGGTTGTCCACGTTTGGGCCGGTGTCGTCGAAGTCCAGGTCGTAGTTCAGGAACAACCCGCCCGAACGTTCCTGCTTCCAGAACTTCAGCGCGGTGTCCAGCGTGTAGCGGTCGCAATCGCCGCTCACCGACTCGAGAATGCGCAACCACCCATATTCGTTCGGCGGGTTCACCTGCATCTTGCAGAAGAACTCATCGTAGAACTTGCTCCAGTTCTCCGGTTCGATAAGCGATTTCAACTTGCCGTAGCTGATGTTCGGCCATTCTGCCGTGGTGGTGACGACGCTGCAGTACTCCTGTTTGACCTTGCGCAGCCCCGAGGTGCTCTTGAGCGAGGCGACCGCGGTGGCCAGCGCGCCCGACATCATCCGCAGCTCAGCGCAGAAGCCTTCGAGGCTCTTCGGCGGGGTTTCCAGTACCGTGGCGGCGAACTCGTTGGCGGCGTCTTCGCCGACCTTGCCGGTGTCGTTGAAGCCGGGCCCCTCCGACGGTGCGGCGGCGATCATCCGTGCGAGCAGATTGGGCTCACGCTCGGCGCCGACTCCGGCCATCGTCAGCTGATCCAGTACGTAGGCGGCCACGATGGCCCGATATGCCCAGCTCGGCGGCAGCGGCTTACCGTCTTCTGAAGTGAGGTCGTCCACCGCAGCGTCGAGGCTGGTCGCGGTGACCCGCTCGGTGCCGGTGCGATGAGCGTCGAAGTAGCGAAGAAGCTCCCCATACCAACCACGTTCACCGGCGCTGCCGGTCAGCCCCACCACGTCGGCCGCCATGGTGCGCAGGGTTCGAACGTTCCCGCTCCTGCGGTTGGCTCCTTCGTCCAGGGGGGTGAGGTCCTCGGTGACCGCGTTATAGAGGGCCAGGACGGACTGTCGTGTAGCCATTGCCCCGCCTCTCGCCAGCAGACGATTTAGCATACCGTTGTGCGGCCCGGTCGCCGGGCCGATTTCGGGAGGATTTCGGGTGGTCAGCGACCAGATTCGAGACGACGGAAGCATCGCCGACCTGCCGTGGGCCGCCGCATTCGATCCGGCGGCCAACGCCCGGGTGCTGAGTTCGGTACAGGCCCGCGGGTTTCGGGCCGCGACGGAGGTCGTCAACCGGTTCGTCCGCCTCGCCGAGGAGG
This sequence comes from Mycolicibacterium pulveris, assembly GCA_050205315.1. Lineage (GTDB taxonomy): Bacteria > Actinomycetota > Actinomycetes > Mycobacteriales > Mycobacteriaceae > Mycobacterium > Mycobacterium pulveris_A. The sequence continues at coordinate 153,009 of JBNMRA010000005.1, forward strand.
GGCTGGACCGCGGCGGCGCATCCGACGGTCCGGCCGCGACGCCGGCCGGCGATGTCGACCGGGTGCTGTCGGCATGGCAGAAGCTCGCCGATCAGCTCACGCGGACGCTGACCGCAAGCGCGGCAACACAAACCGATCCTGCCAAGCTCGACCTGGCGAACGCCAGCGCGAGCGGGCAGCTCGCGCTGCACGCCGATTTCCCCGGCGCGGTCTCGTCGGAAGTATGGCTGCACAACGGCGGCGCGGCCGATATGGGCAAGGTGCGGTTGCGTTGCAGCGATCTGCTTTCGCACGACGGAGCCGTCGTCCCCGCGGCGATGGTGCGTTTCGAACCCGATGCGGTGCCGATGTTCGCGCGCTCGAGCCGCGGCGTGACGGTCCAGATCGATGTGGGCGACGACGTCGCACCCGGCTGCTACCGCGGCACGCTGCTGGTCGACGGGCACGCCGACGTCTGGTTGCCGATCGCGCTGACCGTGCGCACCCCCGACGCATGACGGACGCCGCCGAACGCCAGGACCTCATCACCGAAGTCGAGAACCGTCTTCGCCGGGTGGCGCGCACGGTGCGACGCTCGATGTTGGACGCGATGCCCGACGGCGAACCCGTGCAATGGCTGTACGGTCCGATGCGCGAATATCCGTCGCGGCCCGGTAAGGCGCTGCGGCCCGCGCTGTGCCTTTCGGCCGGCCGCGCCTTCGGCGGCGATCCGAACGATCTGCTGGGCATCGCGGTCGCGATCGAATTGCTGCACAACGCTTTTCTGGTGCACGACGACATCGCCGACGGCAGCGAGATGCGTCGTGGTCGGCCGACGCTGGCGGCGACCCACGGTATGGCGGCCGCACTGAACGCGGGCGACGGGTTGGCGATCGTCGCGAGCCAGGTGTTGCGACGCGCGACGCGACGTCTGGACCGTGACCTCGCCGACCTGGTGTGGGGTGAGTTCGACACCATGGCGCTGCGCACGCTGGAGGGCCAGGCGATCGAGGTGGGTTGGCAACTCGACAACGTCGAGCACGTGACCCCTGAGGACTACCTCCACCTGATCATGCACAAAACGTGCTGGTATACCACCATTCACCCGCTGCGGGTGGGCGCGATCGTCGGGTCCCGCGGCACCGCCGAGCTCACCGGGCTGGTCCGGTTCGGCTTCCATTTCGGCGCCGCGTTCCAGATCCGCGATGACCTGCTGAACCTGCTCGGCGACGAACAGACCTACGGCAAGGAGATTCTCGGCGACCTGTTCGAGGGCAAGCGCACGCTGCCGCTTGTGCACCTGCTGTCCACCGCCACCGGCGCCGACCGCGAGCTGGTGCGCGATCACCTCCGCCGAAGCCGGGCACACCGCTGCGCCGAGACCGTCCGCACCATCCGCGCGTTGATGGACGACTACGGCAGCATCACGTTCACCAGCGAGTACGCCGAGGGCATCCTGTTGGTCGCCGAAGAGTACTTCGAGCAGGCGTTCGCCGATGCGCAACCCGGACCCGACCTCGACTTCCTGCGCGCTCTGGTGCCCTACGTGTGGGCCCGCTGGCGCTGACCCCCACCCCTAGTCGCCGAGTGTGGGGTCGTTGCACGCCTGCGGGCAAAACTGTGTGCGGGTAACCCACGTTCGGCGGTTAGGCTGGGTCGCGGGGGAGGCATGGTTCGGGACGCGACCAACAGACTGCAGATCAGCGGACACCGCTTCCTGGTGCGGCGGCTCTCGCACGCCCTGGTCCGCGGCGACGTCCGGATGATCGACGATCCGCTACGCGCACAGTCGCTTTCGTTGATCGCCGGCTGCGTGGTGGCGGTCATCGCGATCGCCGCGTGCGCGATCCTGGCGGTCCTGGGACCCAAGGCTGCGCTGGGAAACGCGCCGATCGTCATGGTGCGCAACTCCGGAGCGCTCTACGTGCGGATCGGCGACACGATGCATCCGGTGCTCAACCTGGCGTCGGCACGGCTGATCGCAGGCACGGCGGCCACCCCGGAGCTCGTCAGCGCTTCGGCCGTCGACGACGCGAAAAAGGGTGCGCTGGTCGGCATTCCCGGTGCGCCGAACATGTCGACAGCGCTGCTGGACGCAGCGCAGTCCCACTGGACAGTGTGCCAAGACGCGACATCGACCACCACGGTGCTCGTCGGCGCGGCCGACGGACACCTGGATGCGCGGCGCAACGCGCTGGTGGTGGCTGGGGGCGAAGGTGCCGCGGCGACCTATCTGCTCTACGACGGGATGCGGGCAAAGGTGGACCTGCGCAACCCCGCGGTGGTTCGGGCGCTTCGCCTCGACGGGGTCGAACCACGCATCGTGTCGCGGGCGTTGCTCGACGCGGTACCGGAGGCGCCCGAACTCGCGGTCCCGCTCATCGCCGACGCCGGGATGCCGGGACCGTCGGCGTTGCACGGGTTTTCGGTCGGCACGGTCATCCGGACGGCGCAGGCCAACTCGACCGAGCACTACGTGGTGCTCCGCAACGGAATACAACGGGTCGGCGCGGTGGCCGCCGACCTGATCCGGTTGACTTACTCCGCGGGCAGTCGTGAAATACCGACCGTCGAGCCTGCCATCGTCGGCGCCGTCACCATCGTCGACGACCTGTCCGTCGGGCGGTTTCCCGACCGCGGCGGTGTGGCCGACGATCCGGTGCTGTGCGTGCGCTGGAAGTGGTCCGGCGCAGCTGCAGCAGCGGAAAGCTCAGTGCTGGTGGAGAATTCGCTGCCGGACCACCCGGCGGTGATGCTGGCGCAGGCCGACGGCACCGGGGTCTCGGTCGACCGCTTCCACCTGCCGCGCGGCCACGGCGCCTACGTGCGGGCCACCGGTGTCACGGGCGCAGGCGCGCAGACCGGTGCGCTCTACTATGTCGACGGCTCCGGTGTGGTGTTCGGTGTGCACGACGAGGACGCCGCCAAGCGGTTGGGACTGTCGGCCGCGCCGGTGCCGGCGCCATGGCCGGTGCTGGCCAGGCTGCCACGTGGTCCCGAACTCAGCGTCGCGGCGGCGTCAATCGTGCGCGACAGCCTCGGGCCGCCGTCGTAACCGCGCTCCCGCGATGACGCAGGCCGACACCGCAACACAGAGCGCGGCGCCGCGCACGGCGATGTGGGTGGGACGGTGGTCGGGTGGGTGCGCGGCAGGCAGCGAGACCCGCCGATGCCCGCCGGGCGGGTGCACCGGGGTGGGCCCACCGGTCACCGCGGCCACGGGATCGACAACCCCATGTCCCACCAACGGATTCCAGCCGGCCGCGGGATGACGCGCCGTGGTCTCGATGCGCTGCATGACCTGACGCGCCGTCAACTCCGGTGAACGTGACCGCAGCAACGCGGCGACACCGCTCACGACCGGTGCCGCATAGCTGGTGCCCGCGATCGGTGCGGTGCCGCCGGACGTCGGCAGCGCGTCGATGATGCCTTCCCCGTCGGGATCCAGCGACACCACCCCTTCGCCGGGAGCGGCCACGTCGACCCACGGGCCGGCCAAGCTGAACGCCGACGGTTCGCCGTTCGGGGCCGCGGAGCCCACCGTCAGCACGTAATCGTCGTACCAGGCCGGGCTGACCACCACCTGCACACCGGCCCAGTCGGGTCGGCCGGCTCGCGCGGGATCCACCGGGTTCTGCTGCGGGCATTGCCCGGTGCCACCGACATTTCCGGCGGCCGCCACCACGACAGCGTTCTTGACGTCGACCGCGTATGCCAGCGCGGCGCCGAGCGCACGGTCATCCAGCGCGTCCTCGGCAGGCAGGCATGCGACCGACGACACGTTGATCACCGTGGCACCCATATCGGCGGCGGTGCGGACCGCCATGGCGAGGGTGTCGACGTTGCCGAACCCGGAACCGGCGGCGTCGTCGACCGCGCGGAACTTGGTGCTGGACTGGCGGATCGCGATGATCGTGGCCTCGGGTGCGACACCCTGAAACGCGCCGTCGCCTGCGGCCCCGACGATACCGGCCACGATCGTGCCGTGGCCGTCGCAATCCTGTGTGCCGTCGCCGGTCGACACGTAGTCGCCGCCGGGGACCAAGTCGGGTAGCAGCCGATGCCGCGACACCCCGGTGTCGATGACCGCGATGGTCTGCCCGCGCCCGCGGGTCAGCGGCCACACCGACGCCAGCCCGAGGTCATCGAGCTGACCCGAAGTGGTGGCCTCGGCGGTCTGCGCGGACAGCACACACGACTCCTGCTGTCGGGTGGGCTGCGGCGGGGCCGGCGACGCTGCTCTGGGCAGCCGCGAGTTGTCCACCGGCGGCGGAGTTTCCGCTGTGGCCGGCGCCGCCACCCAGACGGGAAGGACGACCAGCACCGCCGCCGACAGCAGCCGCGTCAGCGTCATAGCAGCCCCGTGGTGCGGACGGTGCCGTAAACATCGGCGACCCAGCAGGCCAGCGGCACGACGGCCGCGACGGCGAGATATTCGGTGACGTCGACGAGCCGCTGCGTCACGGGGCTGACCGTCAGGCCGATCAGCCGGCTCAAGCCCGCCGCGCCGGCGAAGGCGGCCAGCATGCTGAGCCAGTGGACATGGTCGGGCATCGCGCCGACGGCCATCGCGAAACACACGCTGGCCGTTACGATTCCACCAATGCTCAGCGCGATGCGGCGTGCCGGATCCGCGTGGGTGCGGGTGCGGAAGAGCAGTACGGCGGCGGTCACGGCGACGAACGCCGCGGCGCTCACCTTCGCCGCGTGGTCGATCAGGGCTTCGACCGCGACGACCCCGCAACCCAGCACCGCCGCGCTCGTGGCGCCCACCACCACCCCGGTCAGTATCCGATGCGCCTGTGACACCCGGTTGGTATCCGACGGCGGGTCATCTGGCGGTGCCGGACCGATACCGGCCAGCAGCATCGAAACCCGCGGCGCCAGCGACAGGGCCGCGACCGACACGGCGGTGAGCAGCGCCCCCACGGTTCCAGCAGGCAGCTGCCATCCGACCGCGACGCCCGCTATCGCGGCGATCAACATCGCGGCGGTCGCCAACGCCGTCAACCACGTCGTGGCACCGCGAGTCAGCCGCAGCAGTGCCGTCGCCACCGCCAATGCCGCCGCAGCCGACAACAACGCGTGAGCCGCACCCGGGTCGGCGGGCACCGCGGCGAACCCCGCTGCGGCAGCGAGCATCACAGCCGCCACGCTCAGCGCCGCGCCCATCGGACCGCCGGTGGATGCCCGGTCCATCACGACCGCCCCGACCGCCGCCCCGATGCTCAGCGCCGTTGCCGTCACCAGATCCGCAGGCGTGGACGACCATCCGAGCGCGGCCGCGGTGGCAGCCGCCGCAACCAGGCACCCGGCCACCGGTAATCGCGTCGGCCGCTCGTCGGCGTCGGTGAGCTGCGCGGCCATTTGGCTGACGTCGCGGGGCAGCCACACCGGCTTCGGTGGCATGGTCGCGGTGAGTAGCAGCGTGGTCCCGTCGGCGACCTCGTTTTCGTCCAGCGTCATCGATTCGTCGAGCGGCTGACCGTCGACGTGGAAAAGCTGCCAGCCGATGCCGGTGGCCGGCGCGGTCGTGCCCTGCGCCAACTCCACGATCGACGGCATCAGCGCACACAGGTCGATGCCGCGCGGCAGGGCAAGATCGACCTCGTGCAAGGTGTCGCCGCGGTCATGGGCAACGGTCAATCGGCATAGTGCATTTCGCATCGCGCCCCCCGGAATCCTTCTCGCGCAACGTCACCGTAACCCCGATCCCGGATGCGGTTCCGCACCAATTTTGTGCGTTGGGGATGGAACCGAAACGCTGTCGCCAGCGTCCAAACATGCGATGGAGTTCGTCCGCGAAGCGCGACTTACGGTGTCGCCGACGGTATCCGGTGAGCTGGCCGTCGAGGCTCCGCCGCCGGTGCCCAAGGCGGCTCCGGTCAACCCGCTGGCCCGGCTGATGCCCGTTGCGATGCTGGTGGCCGCCGTCGGAATGATGGCCTTCTACTTCACATCCGGGGCGGCGTCCGCGCGCAACCCGATGTTTCTGTTCTTTCCGGTGATGATGCTGGTGTCGGTGCTCGGCACCGTCGCCTACGGTGCGCGCGGCGCGAACCGCTCCGCCGAGCTCAACGAGGATCGGCAGACCTACCTGCGCTACCTCGACACGCTCGACACGACGATCACGCAGGCCGCCGAAGCCCAGCGCCGGTCGCTGCGGTGGAACCACCCGGACCCGTCGGCGCTGTGGACGCTCGTGGGCGGCCCCCGGATGTGGGAGCGGCGCCGCCTGGACGCCGACTTCGGCGATGTCCGGATCGGGATCGGCGATCAGCCGCTGAGCACTGTGCTGGTAGCGCCGCCGCTCGGCCCGTCCGATCAGCACGACCCGGTCACGGTGCACGCGATGCACCGGTTGATCCGCCAACGCTCAACGCTCACCGAGGTTCCGGTCATCGTGGCGCTGCCCGAACACGCCGTGGTGACCGTCGACAGCGAACCCGCCACCGCGCGCGCGTTGATCCGGACGATGGTCTGCCAGCTTGCGGTCGCACACGGCCCCGACGTGCTCGCCATCGCAGCGGTAGTCGGCCCGGATACCTGCCACGAATGGGACTGGCTCAAATGGTTGCCGCACCACCAGCATCACCGCGAGATCGACGCCGTCGGTCCGCAGCGGCTGACCTACGGCAGCGTCTTGGAGGCTGTGGAGGCGGTCACGTCCCGCTGGGTCGTGGTGATCGTCGACGGCGCGCCGACGGCCGGGTTCGACCAGGTTTTGCTCGACGGGTCGCTCACCGTCATCGTGGTCGGCGCGACGCTCAGCGCGACTGGGTTGCGACTGCCGCTCGACACTGTGGCACAGGTTGATTCGTTGACGCGCAGCCAGGCCGTGACGTGTGCACGACGGTTGGCGCCGTATCGCCTCAGTGACTCCCAGGCGGGCCCGAACGCGACCCGCGGCTGGCTGGAGCTGACCGGCATCGACGATCCGCACCGCATCGACCCCGAGCGACTCTGGTCGCGCGCCGGTGGCGGCCGCATCACACCCATTCCGATCGGCGTCGCGCAGGACGGAACACCGGTGCGACTCGACATCAACGAGGCCGCGCACAACGGGATGGGGCCACACGGGTTGTGCGTGGGCGCAACGGGTTCGGGAAAATCCGAGTTCTTGCGCACCCTTGTGCTCGGTGCGATCGCCGCCCATTCACCCGATGTGCTGAACCTGGTCCTGGTGGATTTCAAGGGGGGTGCCACCTTCCTCGGCATGGAGCGGGCGCGGCACGTCGCCGCGATCATCACCAACCTGGCCGACGAGGCACACCTGGTCGCCCGGATGAGCGACGCGCTGGCCGGTGAGATGCATCGGCGCCAGGAGTTGCTGCGGGCCGCAGGATTCGCCAACACCGCCGACTACGCCCGTGCCCGCGACGCCACGCAGCCGCCGTTGCCCGCGTTGTTCATCGTCGTCGACGAGTTCTCCGAGCTATTGAGCCAACACCCCGACTTCGCCGAACTGTTCGTCGCGATCGGCCGGCTCGGTCGCTCGCTGGGCATGCACCTGCTGCTGGCCAGCCAGCGCCTCGACGAAGGCCGATTGCGCGGTCTGGAAACCCATCTTTCGTACCGGATCTGCCTCAAGACGTTCTCGGCCGGCGAGTCGCGCGCGGTGTTGGGCGTGCCCGACGCCTACCACCTGCCGAGCGCCCCCGGTGCGGCGTATCTGAAGACCGCATCGGGTGATCTGACCCGGTTTCAGACCGCGTTCGTCTCCGGCGTCGCCGCTGCGCCCCACGTTGACGTTCAACCACCCCTGCAGCCGCGGAAGTTCACCGCGGCTGCGGTGCCCCTACCCGCCGTCAGGAAGGACGCCGCGCCGCGGGAGCAGCGCACGGTGCTGGACACGGTGCTGGATCGGATCGCCGGCTGCGGAACCCCCGCTCACCAGGTGTGGCTGCCGCCGCTGACCACCTCACCGACGCTCGACCAGCTGATGCCCAACGGAAGCCGCGGGTTGACGGTGCCGATCGGGTTGGTGGACCGCCCGTTTGAGCAACGCCACGACCTGTTGGCCGTCGACCTGTCCGGAGCCGCAGGCAACGTCGCGATCGTCGGCGCACCGCGGTCCGGTAAGTCGACGGCATTGCGCACGATGATGCTGGCGCTGGCAGAGGCGAACGATCCGGCCGAGGTCGGCTTCTACTGCCTGGATTTCGGCGGCGGAACACTGTCGTCGCTGCGCGATCTGCCGCACATGAGCTCGGTGGCGGGACGACGCGATGTCGAGCTGTGCCGTCGCACGATCGCGGTCATGCAGTCCATCGTCCGCGCCAGGGAGGACCGGGCGCGCCGTGCCGCCGGTGAGCCGGCCGCACACGAGGATCCGTTCGGCGATGTCTTCCTGATCGTCGACGGCTGGGCCATCCTGCGCCAGGAGTTCGACGGGCTCGAAGCGCCGATCACCGCCCTTGCCGCGCAAGGGCTTTCGTTCGGCGTCCACGTCATCGTGACCGCGTCGCGGTGGGCTGAGCTGCGGCCCGGGCTCAAGGATCAGATCGCGACGCGCATCGAGTTGCGGCTCGGCGAGCCGGCCGAATCCGAGATGGATCGCAAGCGTGCCCGCCACCTCAGCGCCGCGGGTCCCGGCCGCGGTCTGACGGCGGACGGCCGCGAGATGCTGCTCGCGCTGCCCCGGTGGGACGGCGTCGAGCGGCTGCAGCGCCGTCACGGCGGACGCCGCGCACCGGCGGTGGAACTGCTGCCCGGGCGCATCCGGCTAGCTGATCTCGCCGCGACACCTCCCGTTCCGCCGCAGGTGCTGATCGGTATCGGTGAGCGTGAATTGCAGCCGGTGACAGTCGATCTCGCCACCCATCCGCATCTGCTGGTACTCGGAGAGGCCGAGTCGGGCAAAACGGCGGTACTGCGGCTGCTGTGCCAGCAGATCATCGGCGGCACCAGCCCCGACCAAGCGCAGATCGAGATCGTCGATTTTCGCCGCACGCTGCTCGGTGTCGTGGAGTCGGAGCACCTCGCGGGCTATGCGGCCTCCTCGGCCGCGCTCGCATCGCGCATGCGGTCGCTGCTGTCCCGGTTGGAGGCCCGGATGCCGGGGGAGAACGTCACCCAGCAGCAGTTGCGGGACAGATCGTGGTGGTCGGGCCCGCAGATCTACGTGGTGATCGACGACTACGACCTGGTCGCCACCTCTACCGGAAACCCGTTGACACCGCTCGCCGACCTGCTGCCGCACGCCAAGGATCTCGGCCTGCACGTCGTTGTCGCGCGCCGGTCCAGCGGGGCCGCGCGGGCGATGTTCGACCCGGTGCTGGCCCGGCTGCGCGAACCGGGCTGCACCGGGGTGATGTTGAGCGCGGATCCCGAGGAGGGAGTGTTGCTCGGCGCAGTGCGGCCGGTGCCGCTGCCGCCGGGCAGGGCGACGCTGATCACCCGCGCCGACGCGCATCAGCTCATCCAAGTCGCGTGGGTCGACCCGCCGTGACCGGAACCGTTGTCGAAGTGGGGCCGACGAGCGTCCGTGGCCCGAATGATGTTTCAGACGAGTGGGTTTCGGTCGCGCTGGAGTGCATCGACGACGACATCGCGCTGGTTGATGAGCGGCCGCTGCCGGTGCAGGACCTGTGGCAGGACGTGATCCGGGCAGCCGCCGGCGAGCAGCCCGGCACGCTGCTGGTGATCTGCCCGACGTGGTGGCCACAGACGCGCACCGACCGGATCCGGGAAGCGGCGCAGACAGTCACCGAAACCGTCGTGATCCTGCAGCGGACCGCGCTGCTGTGCGCACTGGCCGCCCCGCGGCGACCGACAATCGTCGAGCTGGCAGGCGATCTCGTCGTCGTCACACCCCCCAACGCACGCGCGATCGTCGTCGCGCACCACGGTGACGCGGCCACCACCGCGGAGGCGGTGGCCGCGGCGGTCGGGGGCACATCGTCGGCCGTGCTCATCGACGGCCAGGACGCCGTGATCGTCGATCGGCTGCGGCGCAACGGAATCGAAGTTCTGGAAATCGACGAAGACGCGCTGCGGCGGGAGGCGTTGCGGTCTCGGCGAAGCGCCGATGCCGTCCCGCACGTCAGCGCCGCCCGCGGACGGCGCCCGCGGGCGGCGGCGATCCTCGTCGGGGTGGCCGCCGTCGCGGGGCTGGCAGTGCACGACGGAACCGCCGGGGGCTCACCGACCACGTTGTTGGTGGAGGGCGGGGTGGGCATGGTGGTGCCGACCGACTGGGCCGTGCAACATGTCACGTCCGGGCCGGGTTCGGCCCGGGTGCGGATCGCATCCCCCGCGCGCGGTGATGTCGCCGTCCACCTCACGCAGTCGACCGGGTTGCCCGACCAACGCCTCGAGGCGACGGCAGCCTCGCTGCGCGCCGCGCTCGACGACGAAACCCCCGGAGTCTTCGTCGATTTCAACGCAGCCGATCAGCGTGGCGACCGAAACGCGGTGACGTATCGGGAAATCCGGCCCGATCACACGGTCGCCTGGGCCGTGCTGGTCGACGGGTCGGTGCGCATCGCGATCGGCTGCCAGAGCCCGACGGGTCAGGAAAACCTGGTGCGCGAGGCCTGCGAGCAGGCGATCCGCAGCGCCCGCGCGGTGCACTGAAAAAACTGCCGCGGCGATGGAACCAAACGGGCAGCCGCTGCGTCGAACTTGATAACCGCACGAGAAAGGAAGCCCATGACCACACCTGCTGGCGGTGCACTGACCACCGACTTCGACCTGATGACCGCGGTCGCCGACAAGACCGATGCACGCAACGACGAGATCCGGGCGTTTCTGCAGTCGTTCATCGGGCGGATGAGCAGCGTGCCGCCGTCGGTGTGGGGCGGTGCGGCCGCCACCCGGTTTCGCGAGGTGGTGGACCGGTGGAACACCGAATCACTCAAGCTGCACACCGCGCTGGCACGGATCGCCGAGACCATCCGGCAGAACCGGCAGACGCTGGCCGAAGCCGGCGAGAGCCATTCGCAGCGGCTCGGTGCCGTCGGCACGGAGCTGTGAGGGCTGCGCATGGACCACACGCTTGCCTACAACTTCGGCGAGATCGAGTACACCGTCCGGCAGGAGATCCACGCCACGTCGGCGCGGCTGAACGCGGCGCTCGACGATCTGCGCGCACAGATCGCGCCGCTGCAGCAGATCTGGACCCGGGAAGCCGCGCAGGCCTACCGCGTCGAGCAGAGCCGCTGGGAGCAGGCGGCCGGGGCGCTCAACGACATCCTGTTCAACCTGGGCAATGCGGTGCGCGACGGCGCAGATGACGTCGCGGCCACCGACCGCAGCGCCGCCAACGCCTGGGGCGCCTAGCCCCGCCGCGCCACTGTGCGGTCCCGCTTGGAGGGGAGCCGGGCGGGACCGCACAGTACGTTTTGACCTGCGATGACGCTCGCGGGTAAGCTGCCTCGTTGGCGTGCGGAACGCCGGGCCTCGGGTCAATGTCGGTCGCCGAGGGTTTCCCCACCGCAACCGCCGTGACCGGCACCAGGTAACCCGAGAAGAGAGGTATGCGCTGTGCCTACGTACACGCCGAAGGCGGGTGACACCACGCGCTCGTGGTACGTCATCGACGCCACCGACGTGGTGCTCGGCCGGCTCGCCGTCGCGGCAGCGAATCTGTTGCGCGGCAAGCACAAGCCGACATTCACGCCGAATGTCGACGGTGGCGACTTCGTCATCGTCATCAACGCCGAGAAGGTCGCGATCAGCGGCAACAAGGCCGACCGCACGTTTTTCTACCGCCACTCGGGTTATCCCGGTGGCCTGCGTAAGCGGTCGCTCGGTGACGAGATGGAAAAGCACGCGGACCGGGTCGTCGAGAAGGCGATCCTCGGCATGATCCCGCACACCAAGCTGGGCCGCCAGGTCAAGAAGAAGCTGCGGGTCTACGTCGGGCCGGACCATCCGCACACCGCTCAGCAGCCGATTCCGTACGAGATCAAGCAGGTGGCCCAGTGACTCAACCAGTTGAGACGACCCCAGACACCGACACCACCGAGGCGGTGGCCGAGGCCGAGGCCGCCCCGCGTGAGCCCGTGATCATCGACCGCCCGGTTCAGACCGTCGGCCGCCGCAAGGAGGCCGTGGTGCGGGTGCGGCTGGTGCCCGGCACCGGCCAGTTCAACCTCGACGGGCGCAGCCTGGAGGCCTACTTCCCGAACAAGGTGCACCAGCAGCTCATCAAGGCGCCGCTGGTGACCGTGGATCGGCTGGAGAGCTTCGACATCTACGCCCACCTCGACGGCGGTGGCCCGTCCGGGCAGGCCGGGGCGCTGCGCCTGGCGATCGCGCGAGCGCTGATCGTGGTGCAGCCCGAGGACCGGCCGGCGCTGAAGAAGGCCGGCTTCCTGACCCGTGACCCGCGGGAAATCGAGCGCAAGAAGTACGGCCTCAAAAAGGCGCGCAAGGCGCCTCAGTACAGCAAGCGCTGATCGAGCGTTCGCAAAACCGCCGGGTACGCAATCGCGTGCCCGGCGGTTTTCTTTATGCCTGTGACCTGCCTAAACCAACAAATCATTAAATTTCGGTTTGAATTCCGGGTTGATCGTGAATACACAGGCGTCGGAGGCGTCGGCGCTTCGTGCGTGGTAGCCGTTCTGCCGCCGGTACGAGTCAGTCAGCTCGTTGGGGGACCGGACCGTCGCTTCCTGGCTGAAAAGGAGCATTTGATGAGGAATGTCGTGAGAAACGCTGCTGCTGGCGCCCTGATGGGCGGCTCGCTGCTGTTCACTGCCGGGCTCGGTGTCGCCACCGCGCAGCCGGACAACGGCCAGAACGACCGGGTCAACGTGGCCATCGGCACCGCCGGTGTGTTGGAGGACGTGACTGTCGCCGATGCGGCGCAGATCGCAGCCGCGCTCTGCGACGTCGAGGTCGACCAGGTGAACTCGGTGGCCGAGGCGGTGCTGAACAACCGCGCCGAGCAGGTGGTGTGCACGAACAACCTCGGTTCGGTGAACATCCAGCCGGGTGGCCCCGGACAGTCCGAGAACGCCCCCGGCCAGGCTGAGGTGACCCCGGGACAGGCCGAGAGCGCTCCGGGACAGGCTGAGGGTGCGCCGGGTGCCGCGGAGGCTCCCGCGGCGGAAGCTCCTGCTGAGCAGCCCGCTGAAGGCCAGAACTAACTGAACAAGCGTCCACCGCCCGTATCCGTCTGCTCGGATGCGGGCGGTGAGTCGTTTCCGGGGACAGTGCGTGCGCGGCGGATCAAGATTTTTTTTGCGGTCCGGTGAACCGTGATGTGAACATCCATTCCGGCTCACGCGTGCACGATCTGGCAACCTATTCACCCGCTAGCTAACTAGCTCGGCTCGGCGTACTTACGGATACGAAAATTGTTCGGGCAATTTCTGTTTTAGCTCCCACGCCATGAGGAACCACCCCCCGTGGAAGCACGGATGCTGCGCGCAGGGCGGTCCATACCGCCACCGGGGCAACGTTTCAGGAGCGGTCGGGGGCCGGGCCGCTGCTTCCTGAAATTGGAAATGGAGTGATCATGAAAACTCACCTCACGCGGTTGCTGGCCGTCATGGTCAGCGCCGCAATGTTGGTGCTAGTCGGGGGTGTGACCGGCGGAGGGACCGCAGCAGCGCAGCCGCCGGGCGTGGGCAAGAAAAACGTTGTCCAGGTGCAGGGGACCGGCCCCGACGGGGTCAAGTTCAACGGTCAATTCGTCGCGACCGCCGCCAAGGAGGTAACCCAACAGGCCGGGCCTGCCACGGCCGATGCGAACGGAGCGACCTCGTCGAACACCGGCATCGCGCTGACCGGACAGCTCATCGGCAAGCTCGTCGCGCCCGGTCAACCGCAACCCGGTAACCAACCGGGCGACCGGGGCGCTGCCCGAGATGTCAACATCTCGAATTTCTCGATGCCGGTCAACGATATTTCGGTTCCGGGTGGAGAGGCCCAGCCGTCATCGTCGACGACAACCACTGGTCAGGACGGGCAGGTGCGCCTTGCAAACCAGCAGGCCGTATGCGACGTCCTCAACCTGGTGCTCGGACCGCTGCATCTGGAGCTGCTCGGCCTCATCGTGGACCTGAACCAGGTGGTGCTGAATATCACCGCAGACCCTGCGGGCGGACTGCTCGGGTCGCTGCTGTGCGCACTGGCGGGTGGTCTGCCGGTGCCGCCGAATCCGTTGCAGCCGATCATCGACCTGCTGAATCAAATCCTCGCCATCCTGGGAGGCTGACACATAACAACGCTCACCGCCCGCATCGACCCGGATGCGGGCGGTGAGTCGCGGTTGGATACCGATTGGGCGGCGGCACGGGCGGCGCTCCCGCCAGTTGGTTTTTCTGGCCGCATCTGTGAGAAGTTTGTCGGCATGGCTCGACTGTTCGGCACCGATGGCGTGCGTGGGGTCGCCAACCAGGATCTGACCGCTGAACTGGCGTTGGCCCTGAGCTCGGCGGCAGCGCGCCGGCTGGGCACCGTCGGCGGTCACGCTCGTCGGGTGGCCGTCGTCGGCCGCGATCCGCGGGCCAGCGGCGAGATGCTCGAAGCGGCCGTGATCGCGGGCCTGACCAGCGAAGGCGTCGACGCGCTGCGGGTCGGGGTGCTGCCGACGCCGGCCGTGGCGTATCTGACCGGCGCCTACGACGCCGACTTCGGCGTGATGATCAGCGCGTCGCACAACCCGATGCCCGACAACGGCATCAAGATCTTCGGGCCGGGCGGCCACAAGCTCGACGACGCGACCGAGGACCGAATCGAAGAGCTGGTTCACCAGGGTCCCGGCGACCGGCCCGTCGGCGCGAGCATCGGCCGCATCGTCGACGCCGAGGACGCCCTCGACCGCTACCTGCGGCACACCGGTAAGGCGGTCACGACCCGCCTCGACGGCCTGACCGTCGTCGTCGACTGCGCCCACGGTGCCGCCTCGACCGCCGCTCCGCAGGCCTACCGGGCTGCCGGCGCCGACGTCGTCGCGATCAACGCCGCACCCGACGGCCTCAACATCAACGACCGGTGCGGTTCAACGCATATGGAAGCCCTGCAGGCCGCCGTGGTGTCCCACGGCGCGGACCTGGGCATCGCGCATGACGGCGACGCCGACCGGTGCCTGGCCGTCGACGCGAGCGGCCGCTGCGTCGACGGCGACGCGATCATGGTGATCCTGGCGCTGGCGATGCAGGAAGCCGGTGAGCTGGCGTCCAACACGCTGGTGACGACCGTGATGAGCAATCTGGGATTGCATCTGGCGATGCGGGCGGCCGGTGTGAACGTGCGCACCACGAGCGTCGGCGACCGCTATGTGCTCGAGGAACTGCGGGCGGGTGAGTTCTCGCTCGGCGGTGAGCAGTCCGGTCACATCGTCATGCCGACGCTGGGCACCACGGGCGACGGCATCGTCACGGCACTGCGGCTGATGTCGCGGATGGCCCAGACCCGTAAACCGCTTGCGGCGCTGGCTGAGCCGATGCAGACGCTGCCTCAGGTGCTGATCAACGTGGAGGTGGCGGACAAGGCGACGGTGGCCGACGCGCCGTCGGTGCGCACCGCCGTCGCGCAGGTGGAAGCCGAGCTAGGCGACACCGGCCGAATCCTGTTGCGTCCCTCGGGAACCGAGCAGGTCGTTCGGGTGATGGTGGAAGCCGCCGACGAGGACACCGCACGGCAGTTGGCGGTGCGGGTGGCCGAACAGGTCAGCGCCGCGCGCTGACGATGGAACCGAACGCGCCTTCGCCGCGTCCAAACCTATATGGGACAACCTGACACCGCGGGTATCGATGTCGCGTCGCTGCTCAGCGTGGCCGACCAGTACCAAAGGGTCGCCGACATTCTCGACGGCGCCGTGCGTACGCATCTGAGCGGGCTGACGTTTGACGGCGCGACTGCGGGACGTGATTATGTCGCGCGGGGCGACGCGGTGCGCGGCGGGCTGGAGCAGGTCGTGCGCCAGGTGAGGCAGTGGTCGCGTGCGTGCAGTGAGATTGCCGCGGTGTTGCGGATGTCGGCGGACCGATACGTCGACGCCGACGCCCGTGCCGGCGAGCGAGTGGGTTGAGCGATGGCTTTCGATGTTTCGTCGCGATTGGCTGAGGGCTTGCCGTCTGTGGAGGCCGTGCAGACATATGTTTGGGCGTGCCGGATGCTCGGCTATGAGCATCCCGATCTCACGGCGGATACGGCACAGGTGGCTGAGCGGTACGCCAGCGAAGAAGGGTTGAATCTGGCGGCGTTGGAGGAGGATTGCGCGGCGCTGCAGGCGGCGGCGACGGCGACGACGGAGGCGCTGGCTCGGCAGGACGGCCAACTGGGTGCGTTGACGGCGGCGTGGCAGGGTCGGGGCGCGGATGCGTCGCGGGAGTTTCTGCGTCGCCACGGTGAAGCGTCGGCGCTGGCGGCGGCTGCTGTGCGTACCGCCGCGGTTTCGCTGGCCGAACTGCGCGACAAACTGTGGCAGAGCGTCGACGGCAAGGTTGCGACGGTATTGAGCGTGCAGGCGCCGCGCGCGGATTGGCTGGCGGCCGCTGAGACCGTCACCACCGGCGCGGGTGATCGGGCGGTGGCCAGCGAGCTGGTGGACCAGGAGGTGAAACCGTTTGTAGCCAACGTGATTGGCGGGGAATGGGTGGCGGCGATGCGCGCCGCCGTAGACGCGATCGAGGCGGCATACGATGCGGTGACGGCTGAGCTCGCATCCGAGGGTGAGGCGGTGTTCGCCGTGCCGGGTGATCTGGGGCCGACGTGGACACCGTCTGGGGAGCCTGTCGTCGCGCCGGCTCAGACCGTTGCGCCTACCGTACCGGCGGCGTGGAGTGGGCCTGCAGCTTTGGCGCCTGCCATGGGATCGTCGGCGGCCGGTCCGCCACCAACTGCTTTGCCGCCGCCGGCGGCTGCGGCGCCGGTCGATCCCGCAGCTGCGGCGCCGGCAGTGGCGCCACCACCGATGCCGTCGCTCGGCGGTGGATTGCCCGATATGGGCAGTGGTTTATCGGGATTCGCCCAGCAGCTGGGCGAAACATTGGGTGGTCTGTTGGGCAGCGCAGACGGCGTGCTGGCCGAGCCGGAAGACATCGAACCGCCCGAACTCGACGAGCCAGAGCTTGATGAGGTTGAAGAACTCGAGGACGCGGAGGATGACGCCGCTGAGGACGCGGAAGCGGCGGATGATGTAGCCGTCGAACCCGATACGGCGTGCGAACCGGCTGTGGAAGAGCCCGTGCCAGAGGAGGATCAGCTGCTCACGGAGGATGCTGTCGCGGAGGGCGTGCCGGAGCCGACGCCACCGCCGGAGCCGTTGCCGCCGCCAATTGTGGAGCCACCGGCGTCTGAGCCGCCAGCCGACCCAGCGGCCGATGCGGGTACACCATGTGAGATCGCCGCCGACGAAGTGCCGCAGGTCGGGGAGTAGTCGGGCGTCGATTTTCACATCAGGGTCGTTGTGATGGCGTGATCACAGCCGTAGACGCAAAATTCGCGGATCGGCGGCAACACGGTACGGTCCGACCGTGAAACTGCGCTTGCGGGAGTTGGCATTCTTTTTCTTGCTGGGGGCAGCGGCTTCGCTGGTCGGCGATCACAGCCACGTCGTCACCGGCACGACCGCGTACTTCACCGACGCGGTGCCGTTCGTGTGGAGCAGCCCAATTTGGTTCCCGATACTGGTGGGCGCGGCGACCGCGTCGCTGGCCGAGATTCGGCTGCACCTCCCACGACCGCGGACCGACGTGACGGTGCGGCAGGGTGTCGCCGGGGCCGCGGCAGTAGTTGGCACCTACATCACGACCGCGCTGGTACATGGCGCGCCTACGGTGCCGGCGACGGCGCTCATCGTCGCGATAGCGGTCGTCATCTGGTGCGTCTTGGGCGACGGCCCGTCAGTGGTGTGTGGTGTGCTCGCCGCGGTCATCGGCCCCGCGGTCGAGATCGTGCTCGCCAATATGGGCCTGTTCGGCTACCACGACGACTCCGACGGATTGTTGGGAGTTGGACCGTGGCTGGTGCCACTATATTTCGCATTCGGTGTCGTCGTCGCACTGCTCGGTGAGATTGCTGCCAGCCGAAGGCAGTTGCCAACGCTCAGTAGTTCGGCGGCGGCCGCATCGCGTTGAGTTCGCGTTCGGCGTTGATGCGTGCTTCGTTTTCGGCGGCGCGGGTGCGTCGTCGTCGTGGCATCTTCAGCGTGCGTTGCGCCGAAGGTGGGGGCGCGTTGGCCGGTGGGGGCAGGTCGGCGGTGGTGGTGTCCCAGTGTGGGAAGTAGAGCTTGCTGGTGGGTTGGGTGCGGTAGGTGTGGCCGCTGGGTGCGGTCCAGACGATGGTGCCGTCGGGATATTGTTGGTCGTTCCAACCGCAAAACGTCTTCAGCAAATGATGAAAGCGGCACAGGCACTTGATGTTTGACGGGTGGGTGGGCCCAGCCGGGTACGGGGTGGTGTGGTCGAGATCGCAGTGTTCGGCCGGGCGGTCACAGCCGGGGAAGCGACACGTCATATCGCGCAGACACACAAAGCGCTCACAGGCCCGCGAGGGCCGATAGCGCGGCTCGCCTGCAGTCGCCTCAGGGCGATACTCCGTTGTGATTTTGGCGCCGTTGGCGACCAACTCAGCCAACAACGCCGGCGGGATCACCCCACCACCGACGATCACCGCCGCCGAATTACCAGACCGGCTGGGCGCCCACAAATGGCTCTTGGGCGTCGATTTGGCCCGCGGTTCCTCGGCCGCCGGCTCGGGTGTGGCATCAGGGGCGGGCAGCGGCGGTTCGACCGGGGTCGGAGGTTCGGTATCGGCGTCGGTGCGGGTGTCACGGGACGGCTGCGCGGCGCTCTGGGCCGGGGATTCGGGGGTGGGCACGGTGTCGGTGAGCACGTGGATGACGAACGCGGCCGCGCGCGGGTCGTCTTTGTTGGCCCACGGGCATTGCGGGCTGTTGCATTGGCACTTGAGCCGATCAGCCCCGGCGGCCAACGCCCCCAACGCCGCCGCGCGCCGCTGCCCCTCGCTGCGCGGATCCCCAGCACACAGCCCGGCGACCATCTGTTCCAGACACTGCATCAACAACTTCGCGTCAGGAGCCGACAACCGCCCATACAACGACGCCGTGCCGGTGTCGTCATCGGGCTTGCCCACCTGCACATCACATTTGCGCGCGGCGTCGCGATAGCGCCGACGCGCATCGGGGTCATGGGTTTCGACCACCGCATCGACGGCCAACTCCAACCGCTCCTGACCCAACGCCCCCCACGCCGACGCCCGCTGGGCGATCTCGGCATCCACACGAGCCAACGGCTCACCCTCAACAACCAAATGGGTGCGCCAGGTGATCGTCGAAATCACCTGCGCGCTGATCAAGCCCTCACCAAAGAGCGCGGCGACCTTGGGCAGCCGGTTACGCAACGCCAACCCGATCGCCATCTGTTGGCCGGCCCGATAACGGGTGATCCCCATCGCCGCAGCCACCTCAGCGGCCGCGCAATCCCACCCATCGACCACCCAATGCTCGCGCTCCTCATAGCACGCGCGCGCCCGAGCGGCCAACTCACCGATCGCGCCAAACCGCCGCGCCGCAACGGCCGCCTCGAAACGCGCGCACGCCTGAATCTCAGCGACCAACCCCGCATCATCGGCCGACCGAAACTCCGAAGCGAACATACGTTCGATACTGCCAGAGGGGTACGACAAATATATCGCCGCAGGTCAGCGGCCCTAAAGGAGTGTTCTAGGCGCTTATAGCAGCTCCGGCCGGGCGCCTGCGACGCGACGGCCGGCGCCGACGAGCCCGCTGCGGTGCCGTGGGCTCCGGCCGGCTGGTCACCACCAGCGGCTTGGAGAACGTGCGTTCGCCCGGCGCAATCTCAAGCAACACCGGATGTGACGCCCCGCTGAACCGCGTGATCGTCGGCTTCACGCCCGCCTTGCGAACCAGCTGCCGCACATCAGACACCTGGTCGTCGAGCATCAGCGTCACCACGGTGCCGTCGGCTCCGGCGCGCGCGGTGCGGCCGGACCGATGCAGGTACGCCTTGTGCTCGACCGGGGGATCGGCGTGCACGACGAGGTTCACATCGTCGACGTGGATTCCGCGCGCCGCGATGTCCGTCGCCACCATCACCGTCGCCGAACCGTCGGAGAACGCCGCAAGATTGCGGGTGCGGGCGTTCTGAGACAGGTTGCCGTGCAACTCGACTGCGGGAACACCACGCGAGTTCAACTGACGGGTCAGCGCTTTGGCGCCGTGCTTGGTACGGGCGAAGACGATGGTCCGACCGGGCGATGCGGCAAGATCGGTCAATACGTTGATGCGCGCAGCCTTGTCGACGTGCAGCACGTGGTGCTCCATGGCCGTGACCGGAGCCTCCACCGAATCCACGCTGTGCACCACAGGGTTGTTCAGGTACCGCTTGACCAGCACGTCGACGCCGCGATCGAGCGTGGCGGAGAACAACATCCGCTGCCCGTCCCGCGGGGTCTTGTCCAGCAGGCGCTTCACCGGCGGCAGGAACCCGAGATCGGCCATATGGTCGGCCTCATCGAGTATCGAGATCTCCACGGCCGACAGATCCGCATGGCCCGATTTAACGTGGTCCTCCAGCCGGCCCGGGCACGCGATCACGACGTCGACGCCCGCCCGCAGCTTCGCGATCTGCGGCTGGGGCCCGACACCGCCGAAGATCGTCACCGTGCGCAGGCCCGTCGCGTCGGCCAGCGGCGCCAGCGACGCGGCGATCTGCGCAACGAGTTCGCGTGTGGGCGCAAGGATGAGCGCCCGCGGACGACCGGCAACCCGCTTCGCACGATGCGCAGTGAGCCTCGTCACCATCGGCAACAAAAACGCGTAGGTCTTACCGGATCCGGTGCGTCCACGGCCCAGTACGTCACGACCCGCCACCGAGTCCGGCAGCGTCGCCGCCTGGATCGGAAATGGGGTGTCGACGCCCTGCGCGGCGAGAACGCGCACGATGGCCTCGGGCAGGCCGAGGTCGGTGAAAGTGGGCACGCTTGTGCCACAGGTGTTTTGAACAGACAAGTAAGGAACTCCGAAAGATAGGATGGTCGTCCTGCCCGGCGCGGATCATTCCGCGGCGCTCGGTATGACGATCGAGAAGCGGCAAAAGGCAGAACAGACGATGCCGCTGGGCACCACTGTACAGGCAGATCGCCGATTCGTTTAATCGACTACGGCAACAGCGACTGCAATTCCTCGACGAACCGCACCGATTCGCGCCGGTCGACGCCAAGTGGATGAAGCAACATCGTCGTCACCCCCGCCTCGGCGTAGGCCGCCAGCCGTTCCTTCACGAACCCGCGCGGCCCGATCAGCGACACCTGACGCACCAACTCGTCGGGCACCGCATTGATCGCTTCTGTCTTCTTGCCTCCGAGGTAGAGGTCCTGGATGTGATCGGCCACCTCGCCGTACCCATAGCGGGTCGCCAGGTTGTGATAGAAATTGCGGCCACGCGCACCCATCCCGCCGATGTAGAGCGCCAATTGCGGTTTGGCCCAAGCCAACCGGTCGTCGACGTCGTCACCGATCGCCAACGTCGCGCTCACCATCACATCCAACGGGCCCAGCGCGGCGTCGCGTTTTGCGAAGCCCGCCTTCAACGACGGCCCCCACACCTCGTCGGCCTTCTCCGGATAGAAGAACACCGGCTGCCAACCCTCGGCGATCTCCGCCGTCAGCTCCACGTTCTTGGGGCCCAGCGCCGCGATGGTCACCGGAATACGGTCGCGCACAGGGTGATTGATCAGATGCAGCGGTTTACCCAGCCCGGTGCCCTGCCCGGCGGGCAACGGGACCTGGTAGTGCTTTCCGTCGTACTGCACTTTCTCGCGACGCCAGACCTGCCTGCAGATCTCGATGACCTCGCGGGTGCGGCCCAACGGCGCGTCGAACGGCACCCCGTGAAAGCCCTCCATCACCTGCGGCCCGGAGGTGCCGATGCCCAACCGGAACCGGCCGCCGGAGACGTAGTCCAGGCCCGCCGCCGTCATCGCAAGCAACGTGGGCGTACGGATGTAGATCGGGACGACGCCGGTGCCCAACTCGATCCGTGACGTCTTGGCCGCCAGGAACCCCAGCTGGCTGATCGCGTCATAGGAGTAGGCCTCGGCCACCAGGGCCAGGTCGACGCCGATCTTTTCCAGCTCGACGACCTCGTCGACCGCATCGAGAAACGAGTCGGCGTAACTGAGAAAGATTCCGGTGCGCACGGCGGTACGGCTCCTAGGGTTTGAGAAGGGCTTAGGGCTTCAACAGCGCGATGACCTTGTTCTCCAGATCCACCGGATCCTCGGCGAACGGGTCGACTGCGGGCGCCTTGGGCAGCACGGCGTCGGGGTCGGCGAAATCGCGATACGTCTTGTCGCCGGCCAGCAGGTGCAGCAGATAGCCCGTCATCAACGCCCGCACCACCTTCTGGGTGCCGCGATCGGCCCCGGGCAGCCCCACCGCGCGGGCCAGGCGACGACCCTCGATGATCCCGCCCGCCTTGGCTTTGTTCACCGTGCGCAGCGTGGCCGTCTTCCACACCCGGCTCAGCTCCACCGCGTTGGACCGCAACGTCATCGGATCCCCCGGGGCGGTCAACACCAGGCCGGGCACCGCGAGCGACGCGGCCGGCTCCTCCGCCGCAGGCCGGGTCACGCTGGGAAACGCCGCGACGACGGCTTTCGGGGCGTTCGGCCCGGCCGGAATGCCGGCCGCCGTGAACACCGCTGCCGAACCGCCGAACCCGTGTCCGACGACACCGAGTTTGGTCGGATGCACGCTGATCTTGCCGGGCCCCAGCCGCACGCCGGTGATGATGTCGAGCGCCGTGCCCAGGTCGAACGCGAGGTTGAGGACCGACGGCGCCAATCCGGTCTCGGTGTCGGGCGCCGCGGCGACGATGCCCCAGGACGCCAGGTGCTCCAACGTGCCGTGATAGCGGTCGGCCCTGGCCACCCAATCGTGACCGAACGCCACCCCGGGTAGGTTTTTGCCCGACTCCGGGGTGAACACGACGCCGGGAAGGCCGGCAAATGCCAGGTCACCACGCAAAACGCGGTGTGGACCGCGTCGGGTCAACGCGGTGAAGAGCTTCTTCGTGCTGGCCACCACCGAACCGTAGCGCAGCGGGTGTGACGTAGCTCTTGCACTACCCTTTATGGCTATGTGCGGAATCGTCGGCTACGTGGGGCAACGCCCCGCTTGCGACATCGTCGTCGACGCGCTGCGCCGGATGGAGTACCGCGGATACGACTCCTCGGGGGTAGCCCTGCTGGACGGTTCCGGCGGGCTGACCGTGCGTCGGCGGGCCGGGCGGCTGGCCAACTTGGAGGCCGAGCTCAGCGCCACCGGATCTGCAGGCCTGACCGGCACCACCGGGCTCGGTCACACCCGCTGGGCCACCCACGGACGCCCCACCGACCGCAACGCCCATCCGCACCGCGACGGCACCGGCAAGTTCGCCGTCGTGCACAACGGCATCATCGAGAACTACGCGACCCTGCGCGGCGAACTGGAAGCCGACGGCACCGAGTTCGTCAGCGACACCGACACCGAAGTCGCCGTGCACCTGATTTCTCGGCAGTTCCGCCACGGCGACACCGCAGGCGACTTCGCCGCGTCCGCGCTGGCCGTGCTGCGCCGGCTCGAGGGCCACTTCACGTTGGTGTTCGCCAACGCCGACGAGCCCGGCACGATCGTCGCCGCGCGCCGCTCCACCCCGCTGGTGCTCGGGGTCGGCGACGGGGAGATGTTCGTCAGCTCGGACGTGGCGGCGTTCATCGAACACACCCGCGACGCCGTCGAACTCGGTCAGGACCAGGCGGTGGTGGTCACCGCCGACGGATACCGCATCACCGACTTCAACGGCGACGACGACGGCGCAAGTGCGCGGTCCTTTCACATCGACTGGGACATGTCGGCCGCCGAAAAGGGCGGCTACGAGTACTTCATGCTCAAGGAGATCGCCGAACAACCCGCCGCGGTTTCCGACACGCTGCTCGGCCATTTCGCCGACGGGCGCATCGTGCTCGACGAGCAGCGGCTCTCCGATCAGGAGCTGCGTGAGATCGACAAGGTCTTCGTGGTGGCCTGCGGCACCGCCTTCCACTCCGGGCTGCTGGCCAAGTACGCGATCGAGCACTGGACGCGGCTGCCCGTGGAGGCGGAGCTGGCCAGTGAATTCCGGTACCGGGACCCGGTTTTGGACCGCCACACCCTCGTCGTGGCGATCTCTCAGTCCGGTGAGACGGCCGACACGCTGGAGGCGGTGCGGCACGCCAAGGAGCAGAAGGCCAAGGTGCTGGCCATCTGCAACACCAACGGCAGCCAGATCCCCCGGGAATGCGACGCGGTGCTCTACACCCGCGCCGGACCGGAGATCGGGGTCGCGTCCACCAAGACGTTTTTGGCGCAGATCGCCGCCAATTACCTTGTCGGCCTTGCCCTTGCACAGGCCCGCGGGACCAAGTACCCCGACGAGGTGGAGCGCGAGTACCGCGAATTGGAAGCGATGCCCGAGCTGGTGGCTCGGGTGCTGGACCTGATGGAGCCGGTCCGTCAACTGGCCCACCGGTTCGCGCAGTCGCACACCGTGCTGTTCCTCGGCCGCCACGTCGGCTACCCGGTGGCCCTCGAGGGTGCGCTCAAGCTCAAGGAACTCGCCTACATGCACGCCGAGGGCTTCGCCGCAGGCGAGCTCAAACACGGTCCGATCGCGCTGATCGAGGACGACCTGCCGGTGATCGTGGTGATGCCGTCGCCGAAGAACGCGCCGATGTTGCACGCCAAGCTGCTGTCGAACATTCGCGAGATCCAGGCGCGTGGCGCGATCACCATCGTGATCGCCGAAGAAGGTGACGAAACGGTTCGGCCGTACGCCGACCACCTGATCGAGATCCCGCCGGTGTCGACGCTGTTTCAGCCGCTGCTGTCGACCATCCCGCTGCAGGTGTTCGCCGCCGGCGTCGCGCAGGCCCGCGGCTACGACGTCGACAAGCCGCGTAACCTGGCCAAGTCGGTCACCGTCGAGTAGTGCGGGTCGGAGACTTCCGAAGCGACGAAGCTCGAGCCCACTTCCTCGAGGTCTACCGGGATGCGATGGCCCAGCTCCCGCCGGCCAGCGAAACCCGCGATGTGCCAACGCGGTTCGGCACCGTGCGGGTATACCGGTTCGACGGTGCAACCGACGCCACGCCGGTCATGCTGCTGCCGGGCCGCAACGCCTCGACCCCGATGTGGCGCACGAACATCCCCGCGCTACTGACGCACCGCCCGGTGCTCGGGATCGACCTGCTCGGTGAAGCCGGAATGTCGGTGCAGCGCAAGCCGATCACCGGGCCCGACGACGAGGCGCAGTGGCTCGACGACACGGTGACCGCGCTGAACCTGGACCGCGTCCATCTGATGGGCGTGTCGATCGGCGGCTGGTCCGCGATCAACTACGCGGTCCGCCGCCCAGGCCGGGCCGCCTCGCTGGTGCTGCTGGACCCGGTCTTCACGTTCGCCCCGGTCGCGGTCAAGGCGATGCTGGTCTCACCGGTGCTGGTCCTGCCCGGGGTTCCGGACCGGCTGCGCAGACGGGTGCTCAGCTGGCTCTCCGGCGGCGCCGAGGTCGACGACTCGCTGCCGGAGGCCGCGCTGATCTCCGCGGGTTCCACCGACTACGTGCTCCGCAAGGCGATACCCAAGATGATCACCGACGAGCAGTTGCGCGCGCTGGACATCCCGGTGTTGGCGCTTCTCGGAGGGCGCAGCGTGATGCACGACGCCGGCCGCGCGGCCGTGCGGGCACGAAACCTGTTGCCGCATGCGCAGGTCGAGCTGTGGTCCGACGCCTCCCATGCCATCAACGGCGAATACGCGGCCGAGATCGCCGACCGCGCGAGCGCGTTCTGGGACGAGGTGGATCGCCGGACGGGAGCGCATCTGTGACCCTCGGGCGGCAAAACGACGTAACGTAGTGCAGCGATGCGCTACTACTACTCGGCTGACGAGATCCGCGCGGCCGAAGCTCCACTATTGGAGGCCGGGCCCGACGGCGCCCTGATGCGTCGCGCGGCCTACGGCCTGACCATCGCGATCGCCCGCGAACTCGTGGCGCTCACCGGCGGCGTCGCCGGACGCGGCGTCTGCGCGGTCGTCGGCTCCGGCGACAACGGCGGCGACGCGCTGTGGGCCGCGACTTTCCTGCGCCGTCGGGGCGCGACGGTGTCGGCGGTGCTGCTCAACCCCGAACGCACCCACGCCAAGGCGCTGGCGGCGTTCACCGCCGCCGGGGGCCGCATCGTGCAAAGCGTTCCGGTGTCAACCGATCTGGTGATCGACGGCATCGTCGGCCTCT
Organism: Mycolicibacterium pulveris; assembly: GCA_050205315.1. GTDB lineage: Bacteria > Actinomycetota > Actinomycetes > Mycobacteriales > Mycobacteriaceae > Mycobacterium > Mycobacterium pulveris_A. The sequence goes on from JBNMRA010000005.1 coordinate 179,249, forward strand.
CCGGGTCCGGCCCGTTGCGCGCAAACGCCGCAGAGGTGTTCGACGCCGTCGACGCCGCAGACATCCCGGTTGTCGCCGTCGACATCCCCAGCGGCATCGACGTGCACACCGGAGCCGCCGACGGCGCGCACGTCACCGCGAAGTTGACCGTCACGTTCGGTGGTCTTAAACCCGTTCACGCCCTGGCGGATTGCGGCCGCGTCGAGCTCGTCGACATCGGCCTGGACCTCAAACCGTCGGACATGTTCGAGCTCGAGGCCGCCGACGTAAAGGCGCGGTGGCCGATGCCCGGCCCCAAAGACGACAAGTACACCCAGGGCGTCACCGGTGTGCTGGCCGGATCGGCGACCTATCCGGGCGCGGCCGTGCTGTGCACCGGGGCCGCGGTGGCCGCGACATCGGGTATGGTTCGCTACGCCGGAACCGCTGGGCAACAGGTGCTTTCACACTGGCCGGAGGTCATCGCCACACCCAGCGTCAACGCGGCCGGCCGCGTGCAGGCGTGGGTGGTCGGCCCCGGGCTGGGCACCGACGACGCCGGCGCCTCAGCGCTGTGGTTCGCGCTGCAGACCGAGCTGCCCGTGATCGTCGACGCCGACGCGCTGACCATCGTCGCCGCCCACCCCGAAGTGGTCGCCGAACGCACCGCGGTCACCGTATTGACCCCGCACGCAGGCGAATTCGCGCGACTGGCGGGCTCACCGCCGGGTCAGGACCGCGTCGGCGCCGCCCGCAAGCTGGCCGACCGGCTCGGCGCCACCGTACTGCTCAAGGGCAACGTCACCGTCATCGCCGAACCAGACGGGCCGGTCTACCTGAGCCCAGCGCGGGAATCATGGGCGGCCACAGCGGGATCCGGTGACGTGTTGTCGGGCATGATCGGTGCGCTGCTGGCCGCGGGGATACCCGCCGGCGAGGCCGCCGCCGCTGCCGCGTTCGTCCACACCCGCGCCGCGAACCTGTCCGCGGTCGACCCGGGGCCGCTGCCCGCGCCCACCTCAGCGTCGCGCATCCTCGCGCACATCCGCAGTGCCATCGCCAGTTTGTAAGCCAGTTTGTAGACGAAAGGTTTCCTCATGTCCCCAAGGCGCAGTTCCGCACCGATTGTCACACCGGCCTATACGGGACGGCTCGAGATGGCGCCCATCCCGTCGCTGCGGCTGCCCGACGAGTCGATGCATCCGGATGCGGCCTACCGGTTCATCCACGACGAGCTGATGCTGGACGGCAGCTCCCGGCTGAACCTCGCCACCTTCGTCACGACGTGGATGGATCCGCAAGCCGAAAAGCTGATGGCCGAGACGTTCGACAAGAACATGATCGACAAGGACGAGTATCCGGCGACCGCCGCGATCGAGCAGCGCTGTGTGTGCATGGTGGCCGACCTGTTTCACGCCGAGGACCTGCGCGACGACGACCCGTCCAGCGCCATCGGTGTGTCGACGATCGGCTCCAGCGAGGCCGTCATGCTCGCCGGGCTCGCGATGAAGTGGCGCTGGCGCGACCGCGTCGGCAAGAATTGGAAGGGCCGCACCCCCAACCTGGTGATGGGCTCCAACGTGCAGGTGGTGTGGGAGAAGTTCTGCCGCTACTTCGACGTGGAACCGCGGTACCTGCCGATGGAGAGGGGCCGCTACGTCATCACCCCCGAGCAGGTGCTCGACAACATCGACGAGGACACCATCGGCGTCGTCGCGATCCTGGGCACCACCTACACCGGCGAACTCGAGCCGATCGGCGAGATCTGCGCCGCGCTGGACAAATTGGCCGCCGACGGGGGCTTGGACGTGCCCGTGCACGTCGACGCGGCCAGCGGCGGCTTCGTGGTGCCGTTCTTACATCCCGACCTGCAGTGGGATTTCCGGCTGCCGCGGGTGGTGTCGATCAACGTCAGCGGCCACAAGTACGGGCTGACCTATCCGGGTATCGGTTTCGTGGTGTGGCGCAGCGCCGAGCACCTGCCCGAGGACCTCGTGTTCCGGGTGAACTACCTCGGCGGCGACATGCCGACGTTCACGCTGAACTTCTCCCGGCCCGGCAACCAGGTCGTCGGCCAGTACTACAACTTCCTGCGTCTGGGCCGCGCCGGGTACGGGCAGGTGATGCACAGCTTGTCGCAGACCGCGCGCTGGCTGGGCGACCAGTTGCGCGACAGCAGGCATTTCGAGGTGATCACCGACGGTTCGGCGATCCCTGTCGTCAGCTTCCGACTGGCCGGTGATTTCGGATACACCGAGTTCGACATCTCACACACCCTGCGCGCCTACGGCTGGCAGGTGCCCGCCTACACGATGCCGGACAACGCAAATGACGTCACCGTGTTGCGCGTCGTGGTGCGGGAGGGCTTCTCCGCGGACATGGCCCGGGCGTTGCGCGACGACCTCGTCACCGTGTTGGACCACCTCGACGAGCTCAAGCCGGGCGGGCACTTCAACCGGGTACAGCCCTTCGCGCACTGACGTTTTCAGCTGTCGCCGAGCAGCCGCCAGGTCGTCAACGCGACGCTGGCCCGCAACAGCCCGTCGGGTTCGGTGAGGCTGAACCCGAGTGCCTTGCCGAGCTGGTCGAGCCGGCGCGCCACGCTGCTGTGATGCAGGTGCAGCACGTCGGCAGCGCGACGCAGCGAACCGGTCGTGCAGTACGCGTCGAGGGTATCGAGATCGCTTGGCGTGCTTGCCAACCGGTCGACCGCGGCGACATCGGGGTTGTCGCGGGCCGCGTCTGCGGGCACCTGCGCGAGCAGTGCCACCGCACCGAGCGCGTCGTAGCGCACCACGGGCCGGCGGACGGTGGCGAAGCGCAGGGCCGTGCGGGCCTCGCGCCACGACCGCGCGGCGTGCTCGGCCACGCCGACACCCGCGTGAACACCCGCCGGAAACGCCTCGTCGGCGATTTCGCCGGCCAACAGCACGCCGACATCGCCGAGCTGCGCCGCCTTGACCGGCCGCGCCGGGCACACCTGGGCGCCGAGCCGGTCCAACGGCGTCGCTGAACGCACTGCGGCGACGCGGACCGGGCTGCCGGGCGCGAAACCCAGCAGCCGCAACGCGCGGTTTCGGGCCGCGTCATCGGTGTCGGCGGTGATCACCAGCTCCACCAGAGCGGGGTCGGCCATCGTGGTCTGCGCCGGGCCGTACCGTTCGACGACGGCGGCCACCGCGATCGCCAGGCGCTCCAAGGCCAGTTCGTCGAGGGACCGTGCCGGTCCGCAACGCTCGAACCAGACGGTGCCGATGTCCTCGTCGTCGAGGGTGACGGTGGCTTCGGATGAGGCGGGCGGCACCGGATCGGATGCCTCCGTACCGGCTGCCGACATGCGGATCGAGCGTCCGGTGGCGTGCAGCCGGATGCCGGCCGTGCACTCGGCCAGGCCCGCCGCGGCCCGCGCCAGCGCGGGCAGGTCCACGCGCCTGCGCATCAGCGTGTCGAAAAACGTGACTACCCGCAGCGCACCTTCGGCGTCGGCATCCAGCCGCGACAGCCGCGCCACCAACGCTTCCATGCTCTGCAGCGTAGGCGCCGATCGTCGGATGATCACCTGCCTTTTGCCGACGAATGTCGGATGTTTCGCGGCCGCCAAGCGCCGAGCATGAAAAACATGGATCCCGAACTCGAAGCGTTTCTCGCATTGTTCCCGCCGGCTGAGCTGTCTGACCCCATCGAAGAACGCAAGAACTTCGCCGCGCTGGCCGCCGCGATACCGGTGCCCGATGTCGCCGACCTGGTGGTCGAGGACCGCACGGTGCCCGCCGAACCGGAGGTGCCGATCCGCATCTACCGGCCGCAGGGCGCCGAGGCCGCGGTCGTCTGGCTGCACGGCGGTGGGTTCGTGATGGGTGATTTGGGCACCGAGCATCCGTGGGCGACCAGGGTGGCCGCCGGCGCCGGGGTGACGGTGGTGTCCGTCGGTTACCGGCTGGCCCCGGAGAACCCGTACCCCGCCGCGTTCGACGATGCCTACGCGGTGCTGGAGTGGACCGCCAAGCACGCCGCGGAGCTGGGTGTGGATCCCGATCGGATCGCGGTCGGCGGGCACAGTGCCGGCGCCGGGCTCGCGGCCGCGGTCGCGCTGCGCGCCCGTGACGAGGGCGGCCCGCGTATCCACTTTCAACTGCTCAACCAACCCGGCCTCGATGACCGGCAGGAGACCTGGTCGGCACGCAACTTCACCGATACCCCGTGGATGAACCGGGACAAGGTGTCGGCGATCTGGACGCACTACCTCGGCGGCGCCGACGCAACGCCGTACGCCGCGCCGGCGCGGGCAATGGAATTGTCCGGTTTGCCCGCGGCCTACATCTCGACCGCGGAGTTCTGTCCGAACCGCGACGAAGGCCTCGTCTATGCAATGCGGCTGATGGCGGCGGGTGTCCCGGTCGAGGCGCACCAGTGGCCGGGCACCTTCCACGGCTCGCAGGCGATTCTGTCAGCCGAGGTGTCACAGCGGCAGATCGCCGAACTCGCAGCAGTCCTACGTCGCGCGTTGGCGTCCTGAAACCAGCACTGACAGAGAGGAATTCGAAATGATGGTCAGCCCGATCGACCTGTACTCAGCGGCGATCCGCCTTGCCGGGGAACGTCAGGCTCAGCACACCGAACGCAGGTTCGACGCGGTGCTCAGCGGATGGCACATCATGGCGTTTCGCGCGGAGACCAGCGACGACTCGCACGCCGATCACTGGGAGATGCATCCCGGCGCTGACGAAGTGGTGACATGTCTGAGCGGCGCGATCCGGATGTACTTTCGCGCCGACGACACCGGCGACGACGAAGAGGTCGCGTTGGCCGAGGGGGCCGCGGTGATCGTGCCGAGGGGACGGTGGCACCGCATCGAAGTCGACGTCCCCAGCGACATCCTGGCGGTCACTGTGCTGGAAAACACTCAGCTCCAGGCACGGGCGAACGCCTAGCGCGGCCATCCAGACCAGGCGTCTGGGACAATCGGCCGTAGTGACATGACCATGCACACGACCGAACTGACGACCCCCACCGCCGCGCCCGCCCAGGCGGTGGTGGACCTCGACGCGATCGGCCACAACGTGCGGCTGCTGCGCGACCTCGCCGGATCCGCGCAGGTGATGGCCGTCGTCAAGGCCGACGGGTACGGTCACGGCGCCGCTCAGGTCGCCGGTGCCGCGCTGGCCGCCGGCGCCACCGAGCTCGGGGTGGCCACCGTCGGCGAGGCGGTGGCGCTGCGCCGCGACGGGATCACCGCCCCCGTGCTGGCGTGGCTGCACCCGCCCGGCACGGACTTCGCGCCCGCGCTGAGCGCAGGCGTCGAGATCGGGCTGTCGTCGGTGCGCCAACTCGACGAGCTGCTCGACGCGGTCGCACGCACCGGAGCCACCGCGACGGTCACCGTCAAGGTCGACACCGGGCTGAGCCGCAACGGCAGCAGCGCGTCCGATTACCCGGCGCTGCTGACCGCGTTGAAGCGCGCACACGCCGACGGCGCGGTGCGGCTGCGCGGGCTCATGTCGCATCTGGTGCACGGCGACACCCCCGAGCATCCCCTCAACACCGAGCAGGCCGAGCGCCTGACCGACATGCTGCGGTACGCGCGCGAGCAGGGCGTGGCGTTCGAGATCGCCCACCTGAGCAACTCGCCGGCCGCGATGACACGCCCGGACCTGGCGTTCGACCTCGTCCGGCCCGGGATCGCCGTCTACGGTCAGACGCCGATCCCCGACCGCGGCGACATGGGCCTGCACCCGGCCATGACCCTGAAATGCCCTGTCACGCTGGTGCGTTCGATACGGGCCGGTGACGGGGTGTCCTACGGGCACACCTGGATCGCTTCGCGCGACACCACGGTGGGCCTGCTGCCGATCGGCTACGCCGACGGGGTGTTCCGGGTATTGAGCGGACGCATCGACGTGCTGATCAACGGCCGGCTGCGACGCAACGTCGGCCGGATCTGCATGGACCAGTTCGTGGTGGATCTGGGCCCCGACGCCGACGTGGCCGAGGGCGATGAGGCGATTCTGTTCGGGCCCGGCACTCAGGGCGAGCCCACCGCCCAGGACTGGGCGGATCTGCTGGGCACCATCAACTACGAGGTGGTCACCAGCCCGCGCGGCCGCGTCGTCAGGTCCTACCGCGAATCTCGACAGACGGGCACGAACCGTTGACGGACAACGAAATCCAGCCACCGGACGACCGTGGGGCGGCTGGCCGCTGGCTGGCCGGCGGTGCCGGGCTGACCGCGGTCGGCACCGCGGCGGGGTTTTCGGTCGCGCGTTCCCTGCGCCGGCGGATGAGCACCGACGACCCGTACGCGTACGAGGACTTCACCCTCCTCGACGCCGACCGCAGCTACGTGGTGACCACACCCGACGGCGTCTCGCTGGCCGTGCGCGAGGTCGGCCCGAAGGACGCATTTCTCACCGTCGTGTTCGCGCACGGGTTCTGTCTGCGTATGGGCGCCTTCCACTTTCAGCGCGCCCGGCTCACCGAGCAGTGGGGCGACCAGGTCCGCATGGTGTTCTACGACCAGCGTGGCCACGGGCAGTCCGAGGAGTCCTCGCCCGAGGACTACACGGTGGCCCAACTTGGCCAGGATCTGGAGGCCGTGCTCGCGGTGATGGCACCGCAGGGCCCGGTGGTGCTGGTCGGGCATTCGATGGGCGGGATGACGGTGTTGTCCCATGCCCGCCAGTTTCCGCAGCGCTATCCGACGCGCATCGTGGGTGCTGCGCTGATCTCGTCTGCGGCCGAAGGGGTTTCGCGCTCACCGCTGGGTGAGATCCTGAAGAACCCGGCGCTGGAGGCGGTGCGTTTCGCGGTGCGCTACGCGCCCAAGGCCGTGCACCGCACCCGCGGTCTGGCCAAGTCGGTGATCGGGCCGATCCTGCGCGCGGGGTCCTACGGCGACGAGAAGATCAGCCCGAGCGTCGTGGCGTTCTCCGAGCAGATGATGCACGGCACCCCGATCGCGACGGTGGTGGAGTTTCTGCACGCGCTCGAAGTGCACGACGAGACCGACGGGCTGGTCACGTTGGCGAAGGTGCCGACGCTGATCGCCTGCGGCGACCGCGATCTGCTCACGCCGAAGGAGTACTCCGAGAACATGGCGGCCGCGCTGCCCAAGTCCGAGTTGGTGATCGTGCCGGGCGCAGGGCATCTCGTGCAGCTCGAACAGCCCGACATCATCGATGACGCGCTGGTGCGGCTGGTCGAGCGGGCCACCCCGTCCAAGCTGGTTGCGCTCACCCGCCGCGTCCGGGAACGGGTCCGCGGCCGTGACTGAACGTGAGTCCGGCACAGCGGAATTGCTCACCGCAGAAGACACCGTCGCGCTCGGCGCGCGGCTGGGCGCACAGCTGCGCGCGGGGGACGTGGTGGTGTTGTCGGGCCCGCTGGGCGCGGGCAAAACGGTGTTGGCCAAGGGGATCGCACAGGCGATGGACGTCGAGGGGCCGGTCATCTCGCCGACGTTCGTGCTGGCCCGTGTGCACCGCGCCCGAAAACCGCAGGCGCCGGCGATGATCCACGTCGACCTGTACCGGCTGCTGGATCAGCCGTCGGTCGACCTGCTGGCCGAATTGGACTCGCTGGATCTGGACACCGACCTCGAGGACGCCGTGGTGGTCGTCGAATGGGGTGAAGGTCTTGCCGAGCGGCTCTCCGACAGCCACCTCGACGTGCGGCTGGAACGCGGCTCCGGCAGCGAAGCACGCACCGCGGTGTGGGACTGGAGCGCGCCGTGAGCCTTCTGGTACTGGCCGTCGACACCGCGACCCCGGCCGTCACCGCGGGTGTGGTGCGCGTCGACGCGGCGCCGCAGGTGCTGGCGCAGCGGGTGACCGTCGATGCCCGCGCGCACGCCGAGCAGCTGACCCCCAACGTGGTGGTGGCGCTGGCCGACGCGCAGGTGAGTTTCGACGAGCTGGATGCGGTCGTGGTGGGCTGTGGACCAGGGCCGTTCACCGGGCTGCGGGTGGGGATGGCCACCGCGGCGGCGTACGCGCATGCGCTCGGCGTACCCGTGCACGGGGTGTGCAGCCTCGACGCGATCGGCGGCCAAACCGCCGGTGAGGTGCTGGTGGTCACCGACGCCCGCCGCCGCGAGGTGTACTGGGCGCGCTACCGCGACGGCGTACGGGTGGACGGGCCGGGCGTCAACGCGCCCGCCGATGTGCCCGGCGCGGCCGAGGTACTGGCCGGACCACCGTTGTATCCGACGCCCGCGGGGCTGGTGCGCGCCGTCGCCGACTGGGCTGCCGAACCGGCGCCGCTGATTCCGCTCTACCTGCGGCGTCCCGACGCCAAACCGTCGGCGGCGCGCCGGTGAGCGTCGAATACGGGAAGCTGAAGCCGGGTGACGCGGCGCGCTGCGCGGAGCTGGAGGCCCAGCTGTTCGACGGCGATGATCCGTGGCCGGCGCGGGCGTTTCTGGCCGAGCTGGCGGCCAAGCACATCCACTACGTCGCGGCGCGCACCCAGGACAAGCTCGTCGGCTATGCCGGCATCGCGCGGCTGGGCCGAAAGCGGCCCTACGAGTACGAGATCCACACCGTCGGCGTCGACCCGGCCTACCAGGGGCAGGGCATCGGCAGGCAGCTGGTCGCGAGGCTTCTCGAAATCGCCTCGGGGGCAGTGGTTTTCCTCGAAGTCCGGACCGACAACGAGGCCGCGATCAAGCTGTACGAGAACTTCGGGTTCGTCACCATCGGGGTGCGCAAGCGCTACTACCGCGTCAGCGGCGCCGACGCCTATACGATGAGACGAGACCCATCATGACCGTCATCCTCGCCATCGAAAGCTCCTGCGACGAAACCGGCGTCGGCATCGCCCACCTCGATCCCGACGGCACGGTGACGCTGCTGGCCGACGAGGTGGCCTCCAGCGTCGACGAACATGCCCGGTTCGGCGGCGTCGTGCCCGAGATCGCCAGCCGCGCGCATCTGGAGGCGCTCGGCCCGACGATGCGCCGCGCGCTCGACGCGGCCAACGTCGCCAGACCCGACGTCGTCGCGGCCACCATCGGCCCGGGACTGGCGGGCGCGCTGCTGGTGGGAGTGGCTGCGGCCAAGGCCTATTCGGCGGCCTGGGGGGTGCCGTTTTACGCGGTCAACCATCTGGGTGGGCACCTGGCCGCCGACGTCTACGAGCACGGCCCGCTGCCGGAGTGCGTCGGCCTGCTGGTGTCGGGCGGGCACACCAACCTGCTGCACGTGCGGTCGCTGGGGGAGCCGATCGTCGAACTGGGCAGCACCGTGGACGACGCCGCGGGGGAGGCCTACGACAAGGTGGCGCGGCTGCTCGGCCTCGGCTATCCCGGCGGCAAGGTGCTCGACGACCTCGCCCGTACCGGAGACCGCGACGCGATCGTCTTTCCGCGCGGCATGACCGGTCCGCGCGACGATCCCTACGCGTTCAGCTTCTCGGGCCTGAAGACCGCGGTGGCCCGCTATGTCGAAAGCCATCCCGACGCCGCCCAGGCCGACGTGGCGGCGGGTTTCCAGGAGGCCGTCGCCGACGTGCTGACGCTGAAGGCGGTGCGGGCCGCGACGGCGCTCGGAGTCAACACCCTGCTGATCGCCGGTGGGGTGGCCGCCAACTCGCGGTTGCGAGAGCTGGCCGAGGAACGTTGCGCGGCCGCCGGGCTGACGCTGCGCATTCCGAGGCCGCGGCTGTGCACCGACAACGGCGCGATGATCGCGTCGTTCGCCGCGCATCTGATCGCCGCCGGCGCGTCGCCGTCGGCGCTGGATGTCGCCAGCGACCCGGGCCTGCCGGTGGTGCGGGGACAGGTCGCATGAGCACCGCCGAGTACGAGGACAAGCACGCCGTCACCGAGCTGCTGTACCGCTACGCCGAGCTGATCGACGCCGGAGACTTCGACGGGGTCGGTCAGCTGCTGGGCAGAGGACGGTTCATGGGAGTGGGCGGCGCGGAAGACATCGCCGCGCTCTTCGCCAACACGACCCGCCGCTTTCCGGAACACGGCAACACGCCGCGCACCCGGCACCTGGTCCTCAACCCGATCGTGGAGATTTCTGGGGACACCGCGGCGGCCCGATCCACGTTCTGCGTCGTGCAGGCCACCGACACCGTGGCGCTGCAACCCATCGTCGTCGGCCGCTACCGCGACACCTTTGCGCGGGACCATTCCGGCTGGTACTACACCGACCGCCACGTCGACATCGAGATGATCGGTGACGTGTCCGATCACCTGATGCCAGGAATTAGGCACAGGGGTGACCTTGAGTGCTAGCACTCTCATGTATAGAGTGCTAGGTGGCAGGCGGCCAAACCCTGTGCCGGCACCCGCGACGACGGCTCCTGGGCACGGACGCTATGCCGAACACCTGGTAACACTGGAATCTCTAGATCCGGGGCCTGGCCCCGGGTCTACTACCCGAACCACTGGAGGGCTCCATCGTGGCGAGCGTGAACATCAAGCCACTCGAGGACAAGATCCTCGTACAGGCCAACGAGGCCGAGACCACGACCGCTTCCGGTCTGGTCATTCCCGACACCGCCAAGGAGAAGCCGCAGGAAGGCACCGTCGTCGCAGTTGGCCCCGGCCGCTGGGATGAGGACGGCGAGAAGCGGATCCCGCTGGACGTGTCGGAGGGCGACACCGTCATCTACAGCAAGTACGGCGGCACCGAGATCAAGTACAACGGCGAGGAGTACCTGATCCTGTCGGCCCGCGACGTGCTGGCTGTCGTCAACAAGTAAGCGCCCGTGTTCCGCCCCGGAAATCCCCGTCACAGCGGGTGATTTCCGGGGCGGCATGCGTAACTAGGGAAAGACATCGATGAGCAAGCAGATTGAGTACAACGAAACTGCACGCCGCGCAATGGAAGCGGGCGTAGACAAGCTCGCCGACGCGGTGCGCGTGACCCTCGGGCCGCGTGGCCGACACGTGGTACTGGCCAAGGCGTTCGGCGGGCCGCAGATCACCAACGACGGCGTGACGATCGCGCGCGAGATCGACCTCGAGGACCCGTTCGAAAACCTCGGTGCGCAGCTGCTGAAGTCCGTGGCCACAAAGACCAACGACGTCACCGGCGACGGCACCACCACCGCGACGGTGCTCGCGCAGGCCCTGGTCAAGGGCGGGCTGCGCAACGTCGCCGCCGGGGCCAACCCGATCGCGCTGGGCCAGGGCATCGCCAAGGCCGCCGACGCGGTCTCTGAGGCGCTGCTGGCGTCGGCCACCCCGGTCTCCGACAAGCAGGGCATCGCCCAGGTCGCCACCGTCTCGTCACGCGACGAGGAGATCGGCGAGATGGTCGGTGAGGCGATGACCAAGGTGGGTCACGACGGCGTGGTCACCGTCGAGGAGTCGTCGACGCTGAACACCGAGCTGGAGATCACCGAGGGCGTCGGCTTCGACAAGGGCTACATCTCCGCATACTTCATCACCGACTTCGACGCCCAGCAGGCGGTGCTCGAGGACGCGCTGGTGCTGCTGCACCGAGAGAAGATCAGCTCGCTGCCCGACCTGCTGCCGCTGCTGGAGAAGGTCGCCGAAGCCGGAAAGCCGCTGCTGATCATCGCCGAAGACGTTGAGGGTGAACCGCTTTCGACGCTGGTGGTCAACTCGATCCGTAAGACGCTCAAGGCCGTCGCGGTCAAGGCGCCGTTCTTCGGCGACCGCCGCAAGGCGTTCCTGGAGGACCTCGCGATCGTCACCGGTGGGCAGGTCGTCAACCCCGACGTGGGCCTGGTGCTGCGGGAGGTCGGCCTGGACGTGCTGGGCACCGCGCGACGCGTCGTCGTCGACAAGGACAGCACCGTCATCGTCGACGGCGGCGGCACCAAGGAGGCCATCGACGGCCGCGCCCAGCAGTTGCGCGCCGAGATCGAGGCCAGCGATTCCGACTGGGACCGCGAGAAGCTCGAAGAGCGGCTGGCCAAGCTGGCCGGCGGCGTCGCGGTGATCAAGGTCGGCGCGGCCACCGAGACGGCGCTCAAGGAGCGCAAGGAAAGCGTCGAGGACGCGATCGCGGCGGCCAAGGCCGCGGTCGAGGAGGGCATCATCGCCGGCGGTGGTTCGGCGCTGGTGCGGGCCCGGGCGGCCACCGACAAGCTGCGCGACAGCGTGTCCGGCGACGAGAAGCTCGGCGTCGACCTGTTCGCATCGGCGCTGTCGGCGCCGCTGCACTGGATCGCCACCAATGCCGGGCTGGACGGCCAGGTAGTGGTGAGCAAGGTGCTGGAACTGCCGCAGGGCCAGGGCTTCAACGCCGCGACGCTGACCTACGGCGACCTGGCGTCCGAAGGCATCGTCGACCCGGTCAAGGTGACCCGTTCGGCGCTGCTGAACGCGGCCTCGGTCGCGCGGATGGTGCTGACCACCGAGACCGCGGTGGTGGACAAGCCGGAGGAGCCGGAGGACGACGGCCACGGTCACGGCCATCACCATCATCACTAGGTGACTGACGTGGAGCACCCCCGGTCCGATTGGGCCGGGGGTGTTTCGTGATCGCACACCGTCAATCGCCGGGCGAAGGTACGACTCCGCTTCGGCGGAAGCTGTCGACGTCTGGCTGTGAAAAGCCCAGTTGCACAAGAACTTCTGTGGTGTGTTGGCCGAGCGTCGGGGCCGGTCGCAGGGTGCCGGCCCGCTCGCCGGCGAACGACACCGCCGGGTTCGCCTGCTGTATCCGCCCCAACACCGGGTGGTCGAACTCGTCGACATAGCCGGCGGCCCGGATCTGCGGATGGTCGGCCAGCTCGTCCAGCGACACCACGGGCGCAGCGGGGATATCCCATGAGAGCAGCAAGTCGACGGCCTCTGCTGTCGTCATCGTCGAGAACCGTTGGGCCGCTACGCGCAGAATTCTCCCGGTTGCCGGTCCTGCTGGGCCGGAATCGGGAAGGTCTGTGGCCCCGTCGATACCCAATCCGGCGGCGAGGCGTTTTACGCGGGCCGCGGTGACCAGGATCAACGAGAGGTGACCGTCGCTGGTCTTCGTCAACCGGAACGTACGGGCCACCGAGGGCTCGTTGCTCTTGGCCCCTACCACGGTGTGGTCCATCATTCCGTCGGGCCATTGGAACGCCGTTGCCACACCGAGCATCTGGACTTCCAGCTCCTGGCCTTCACCTGTCGAGGCGCGCTGCAGCAGCGCGGCGGTGATTGCTTGTGCCGCACTGATGCCGGTGATCTTGTCCACGACACCGTTGCGGATCAAGCTGGGGTCACCGTCACCGCCCTGGATGGCCGCGAGCCCCGACATCGCCTGAACCACGTGGTCATACGCGGGCCGACCACCGTACGGGCCCGCGGTGCCGAATCCGTTCACGGCCACGTAGATCAGGCCCGGGCGACCGCTCCGCGCGGTCCGGGCATCGAGGCCGTGCTTCGCGTCGACGCCGGGACGGAAGTTGTGAATCAGGACGTCGGCCCAGTCCAGCAGAGCGTCGACGATGCGCTTGCTGTCGGTTTTGGCCAGGTCGACTGCGATCGAGCGTTTGGACCTGTTGAGGTTGGCGAAATATGCCGATACGCCGCCATTTCTCAGGCCGACGTCGCGCAGGATGTCGCCCTTGATCGGCTCCACCTTGACGACGTCGGCACCCTGATCGCCGAGAATCATGGTGGCCATGGGCCCCGACATGTTCGCCGTGAAGTCGACGATGTTGACGCCGGCCAGCGGTCCGGCGGGCACGTCGCTCACTGCTCGCGCTCGAGGAGCGTCCCGGTCCCGAGCCCACCGCCGCAGCACATGGTGACCAGCGCGCGGGTGGCACCCGTCCGCTCCAGTTCGTGGATGGCCTTCGTCGTCAGCACACACCCAGTGCTGCCCAATGCGTGACCCATCGCGATCGCGCCGCCGTTGGGATTCACGCGTTCATGGTCAGGCTTGATCTCGCGCTCCCAAGCCAGCACCACCGACGCGAACGCCTCGTTGATCTCGACGACGTCGATGTCCTCGATATTGAGATCGTTGCGCTCCAAAAGGGTTCGCGTGGCATTGATCGGTTCCGTCAGCATCAGCGTCGGATCGCCGCCGACCAGACATGAATCCACGACTCTGGCGCGCGGTGTCAGGCCGAGTTCGTCGGCGCGCTGGCGTGTCGTCATCAGCAGCGCTGAGGCGGCATCGGCGATCTGCGAACTGGTACCCGCGGTGTGCACACCGTTCTCGTCGAGCAGTTTGAGGCCGGCCAGGCCTTCGCGGGTGGACTCGCGCAGGCATTCGTCACGCTCCACACGGTTGACGTCGCCTGTCGGTCGCCCGTTTTCGTCGAGCACCGGCGCATCGACGGCCACGATCTGGGAGGTGAACCGGCCCTCTGCCCAGGCCTGCGCGGCACGTTGTTGGGATTCGAGGCCCAGCTGATCGGCCTCCTCCCGGGTGATCTGCCACTTCTTCGCGATCAACTCCGAAGCCTGAAACTGCGTCGTGTACTCGTACCGCTGGAAGTACGAGCGCGGGATCGCCTTGCCCACTCCTTTCGACAGTGTTGCGCCGAGCGGGACGCGGCTCATCACCTCCACCCCACAGGCGACGGCCGCATCGATCAGGCCGCCGGCCAACAGACCGTGTGCCAAAGTCATTGCCTGCTGCGATGATCCGCATTGGCTGTCCACCGTGGTGGCGGGCACGCCGACGGGCAAGCCCGCGGTCAGCCACGCCGTGCGCGTGACGTTGAACGATTGCTGGCCGACCTGGCCGATACATCCGCCGAGAACCTGGCCCACATCGGCGGCGTCGATACCCGCGCGGTCGATCAACTCGGCCAGCACGGCGCCGAGCAGATCCGCGGAGTGAAATGTGGACAGACCGCCGTTGCGCCGCCCGATCGGCGATCGCAGTGCCTCGACTATCACGACATCCTGTCCGGTTTTCTTGGTCACGGAATTCTCCTTTTCGCCCCGCGGTTTTCCTGTGATGAAGCGATGACCTCGGCGAGCTGCCCGCCGAACAGCGCGACGGCGTCGTCGGCGTCAGCGAGCGCTCCCACCTGAAGGTGAAAGTCGTGCCAGCGGTCGGTGTAGCGACGATGGATCAGAACACTGCTCGGTTGCGCTGCCATCGCACGCTCGAGCCTGTCCGCATCGATGGCGAGTGGATCGTCTCCAGCAGAATGCATGATTATCGGTGGCAACGATGCAAGGTCGCCGTAAACGGGCGAGATGCCGGGATCGCTCGCATCACGCTCGCCGACGTAGAACGAGCACCACTCCGCGGTGAGCGACGGGACGATGAGTGGATCCTTCGCTGGTGGCCGGGCCGCGGCTTGGTCGACGGCGAGATCCAGCCACGGACAGATCAAGCCGAGCACGGCCGGTGCTGGCACTGACCCGTCCCGAATGCGTTGGGCCAACGCGAGGGTCAGCCCGCCACCGGCTGAATCGCCCGCCACGGCGATAGTCGTCACCTGTTGCCGCAGGGCGTGATAGACGCTCAGCGCGTCGTCCAATGCGGCGGGGAACGGATGCTCGGGCGCCAAGCGATAGTCGGCGACGACGACCGGTAGACCGGCCGCTGCGGCCAGCGCGCCCGCCAACCCCCGATAGCTCCGCGCGCTTCCCGATGCGTACCCGCCACCGTGCAGGAAGAGTATCGCGCCGTCCGCGCAGGCGTTCGACCGCGTGGTTCGCTCGACCGGAACGCCACCCAGGATAGCGGATTCGGCGCGCACTCCGGCGGGAACCCTTGTGGCACCGGCGATCAGCTCGACGACGCGGCGTTTGACCGGCAGCGACACACGTTCGGAGGTGAACAGCGGACGCAGCGTTCGCAGCCCGGTCCGGAGGATGTTCGCCGGCACTCTCACGAGCCACCCCTTCATCGAAGTAAACGCTTGCTTAGTTAAGTAAGTACTTGCTAGCGTAAGTTACCTGGATCACATCTGGCAAGGCAGGGGTATGCATGGCGAATACCGACCCGGGCTCCGAAGTCCTGACAGTCGAAGCCCTCATTCTGGGCGCGGGCATATGCGGTATCGCCGCCGCAATCGAGTTGCGCCAAGCGGGCATCGAAGACCTTGTCATCGTTGAACGTTCCGGCAGTGTCGGTGGTACCTGGCACTTCAACACCTATCCGGGTTGCGCCGTCGACATCCCCTCCCATGTCTACTCCTTCTCTTATGCGCTCAATCCGGATTGGTCGCGGGTCTATGGCACCCAGGCCGAGCTCGAGGAGTACATCGGTAGCGTGGTCGACGATTTCGGGGTGCGTGACAAGATCCGCCTCACGACCGAAGTGCTCGATGCCCGGTGGGACACCGATGACCGGCGCTGGCTTGTAACCACGAATCGCGGCGTGTACCGGGCACGGTTCTTCGTGATCGCAGCCGGCCCGCTGCACGAACCGATCATCCCCAGGCTGCCGGGACAAGATGTCTTCCGGGGCAGAGCCTTTCATTCCTCGCAGTGGCCCGCCGACATCGACCTCACTGATTGCACGGTGGTGGCAATCGGTACCGGCGCGTCGGCGATACAGTTCGTTCCGGCAGTTCAGCCGCAAGTCCGCAAGCTCACGCTCGTGCAGCGCACCCCGGCGTGGGTGCTTCCGAAACCGGACTGGCAGATCACCGAGACCTCGAAGCGGTATCTGGCCCGGATCCCCGTGCTGATGAAGATTCTCCGGGTGCTCACCTGGTTGTTCCTGGACACCCTGATCACGTGTTCGATCCGGTCGCCGCGATTCGCCTCAGTGCTCGGCCTTTTCGGCCGGCTGCACATCCGGCGGTGGATCAAAGACGCCAAGACGCGTAAGGCCCTGACGCCGACGTACCTTCCGACGTGCAAGCGAATGGGCTTCTCCAACGACTACTACCGCGCGCTCGCCCAGCCCAACATCGACCTGGTGGCCTCTCCGGCGGTCGAAGTGCGTGAGCGTTCGGTCGTCACCGCCGACGGACACGAGATCGAGGCAGACACGATCATCTACGGCACCGGTTTTCACACGCTGCAACATCATCCCGTCGCTGAACGCATTCGCGGGCGATCCGGGGAGACGCTGGCGCAAGTGTGGAAGGGCAACCCCAAGGCATACTTGGGCACCACGATCAACGGATTTCCCAACGCGTTCATGATGTTCGGGCCCAACGTCGGAACCCTGTCCGGATTCACCATGGCCGAGGCTCAGGCCAAGTACCTCGTCGGCGCAATCCGGGAGGCCAATCGACTCGGCGTCGACGCACTCGAGGTCACTCCGCGCGCGCAGGCGGAATTCGTCGCCGAAGCGGACAAGATGCTGGACAACTCCACGCTCGCGCTCGGCGGGTGCGACAGCTACTACCTCGCCGACGATCATCGACGGGTGTCGTTGGCCTGGCCTGGGACGATGTATTCGCTGACCAGGCGTTTGCGCAAGTTCGACGCAGAGGCGTATGAGGCTATCGGAGGGCGCTGACGGTGCCGACAGACCTTGATCGAGGAGTCGAAATAGGCGCGACCACGATGCCGATCCAAGGCCGGTACGGAGAGCCGCTCATTGTTGGCCTTTACCCGCGCCTGACGTATTCGCGTTGGCGCCCACCCCGTGGATGAGCATCGAGGTGATCGCGGCAGCCGTCTCAGCCCGATCTCGGTTGTTATCGCACAGCCGGTCGGCAGTGCCGAGAAACCACGTCATGCCGAATCCCAAGCGCACCATCAGCCCGACGTCGAATTCCTTGTGCTGCCAGGACGAGAGATTCGCCTCGACGACACGCTGGACTTCGTTCAGCGCGGGATTGATGCGGTCGCGGAAATACTCGCCGGCGCGGTCGGCTTGCCCGAACAGCATCACTCCCAAGAGCGGTCCGATTTCGTCCATGACCCCGAGCAAGTCGTAGAAAAACTGGTACGTGCGGTCATACATCACCGTGCCAGCAGCGTCGAATTCCTCGGGCGGGGCGCCCGACAGTTCGACGACCCGGCTCACCGCTTCTTCGAGCGGTGTGGCAACCGCGGCTTCGAACAACTCTTCCTTCGACTCGAAATGACGGTAGAGCAACGCCTCGTTGACGCCGGCCGCGGCGGCCAGATCTCGCGTACGGGCACCGTCGAAGCCCGTCTGCGCAAAAACGCGCCGTGCGGCGTCGATGATTTGTTCCCGGCGCTCGTTGGCCGAGAGGCGCGGTTGCGGATTCGAGTTCGAGGGGCGGCGACCCCGACCCGCTCTAGGCGGCATCAAACAGCCAGTTGGTAAGTGAATACTTCACTCGCCCAGTATAAGGATCGTCGCTCCCCAGCCCGGCCACGTTCGGACAAATCTCTGCCACCGGCAATACCGAACCGGATGGCGAGTCGGTTGCTGAATGCGTCTGCGCGCAACCGTTCTCATCGTCGAGACGCGTCGCGCAGCCGCCTGGAGATTCTCGAGTGACGGGATGCCGCGTCACCTCACCCGCTCGCGCAACTGGAACTTCTGGATCTTGCCGGTGGAGGTCTTCGGGATCGGCTCGAAGCGGATCTCTCTGGGCGCCTTGTACGCCGCGAGAAGCCCTCGGCAGTGGGCGATCAGCTCCTCGGCCGTCGCGGTCCCCTCCGGCCGCAGCTCGATGTAGGCCACCGGTGTCTCGCCCCACTTCTCGTGCGGCATGGCCACCACCGCGCAGGCCTGCACGTCGGGGTGCTGATACAGCGCGTCTTCGACCTCGAGCGAGCTGATGTTCTCGCCGCCCGAGATGATGATGTCCTTGCTGCGGTCTTTGATCTTCACGTAGCGGTCCGGCTCGAGCACCGCGAGGTCGCCGGTGTGGAACCAGCCTCCGGCGAAGGCCTTTTCGGTGGCCGACGGATTCTTCAGGTAACCCTTCATCACGATGTTGCCGCGGAACATGATCTCGCCCATGGTCTCTCCGTCGGCGGGCACTTCGGACATCGACTCGGGATCCATCACCGTCATCCCCTCTTGCAGAACGTATCTCACGCCCTGCCGACCGTTGAGGCGCGTCTGCTCCGAGATGTTCTCGGCGGCCCAGCTGTCGCGTTTGACCGCCACCGAGGCAGGCCCGTAGACCTCGGTCAGGCCGTAGACATGGGTGATGTCGAAGCCGAGGTTGGCCATGCCCTCGATCATCGACGCGGGCGGCGCTGCGGCAGCGACCATTCCGCGCACCTTCTGTCGGATGCCTGCACGCTCCTCGGCCGGCGCACCGATGATCATGTTGTGCACGATCGGTGCGCCGCAGTAGTGGTCGACGCCGTGGTCGCGCATCGCGGCGAGCACGGATGGCGCGTCGACGCGGCGCAGGCAGACGTGCACACCGCCGAGCATGGCGATGGTCCACGGGAAGCACCATCCGTTGCAGTGAAACATCGGCAGCGTCCACAGGTAGCGCGGGAAATGCGGCATCGTCCACGTCACCGCATTGCATACCGCGTTGAGATAGGCGCCGCGGTGGTGTGTCACAACGCCTTTCGGGTCGCCGGTGGTTCCCGAGGTATAGCTGACCGCGATCGCATCCCACTCGTCGGCCGGGCCGTCCAGCTGTGCCAGCGGCTCGTGTGCGGCCAGCAGCGCCTCGTATTCGTGCGCGCCGAGTTGTTCGCCGGCGCCGGTGTACTCGCTGTCGCAGACGTCGATGACCACGGGGGAGCGTCCGTGCTGCTCCTCGAGCATCCGCAACGCGGGCCCCATCAGCGGCGCGAACTCACGATCGGTCAGCACGACGGCCGCTTCGGCGTGGTTCATCTGCCAGGCCAGCGTCGACGCATCCAGGCGGGTGTTGAGCGTGTGGATGACCGCGTTCAGCGCGGGCACCGCGTAGTGCGCCTCGATCATCTCGGGGGTGTTGGGCAACATCGTCGTCACCGTCGTGCCGCGGCCCACTCCGAGCCCGCGCAGCGCCGCGGCGAGGCGCGCCGACCGGTCGCGCAACGTGCGCCAGTCATAGCGCCGCGCGCCGTGGATCACCGCCGGCAGATCGCCGAACACCTCGGCGCTGCGTTCGACGAAGCTCACCGGCGACAGCGCGACGTAGTTGGCGCGGGTTTGGTCCAAATGCTGGTCGAAGATGGTGCTCATGTGTCCTGCCCTCGGTAAGGCGTCTTTTCTCTAGCGTCCCCCGTACCTTGCCGGGATACAACGAAATCGGCCGGGTGATCGGCGCCGATGTCCGTCAGGCGCGCGCGCCGACCAGGAGCCCAGCGGAGGCGAATTTCAAGCCGGCCCGTAGTTCGTCGAGCCGGATCGGGTCGTCGGCCTCGATGTAGCGCATGGTGGTGGCCACGGCCATGTTGAAGTACAACCAGGCCAGCGCGCTCGGACTCAGCTCGTCCCGGTACTGGCTGCGGTAGTGGTCCATGTGCAGCGTCGTCATCGCCAGCAGCGTGGCGTTGAGGCCCGAAATGCTCTCGAAAGTGCGGACGTGGTCGGGGCGTTCGGCGAGATAGCGGATGAGGCGACGGTTGGCGATGGTGTAGTCGATCAGGATGTCAATCGATGCCTCCATCGCCGACTCCGGACGGTCCAACGTGATCGCACGGAGCATGTTCTCGATGGCGGGGGCCTCTTCGGCGGCGAGTTGCTCGATCGCGGCGTCGATCATCTGTTCCTTGTTCGCGAAGTACTGATAGATCGAACCCTTGCTGATGCCGGCTGTCTCCGCGATCAGGTTGGTGGTGATCTGCTCGGGCGCGTACTCCCGCAGCAGCAGCGCCGTGGCCGACACGATTTTTGCGACCATCTTTCGGGAGCGTGCCTGCTGTGGCGCCTTACGGCTCTTTGAACTGGGATTTAACGTGCTCACCGAAGCTCCTAACGCGACTTGAATGCGACCAAACGGTCACATTAGCGTCGATGGCGACACGTCGACAGAGGGGAAGCCGATGACCACCACCCCGGATCTCGATGTCCGACTGGCCGCTGAGGACCTGGAGGAGATCGAACTGGTTCCGCCGGACTCGCTGACCGCCGAGCACACCGGGCGGTGGACGTTCCTGATCCTCGAGGGCGCGGCGTTCATGATGCAGGCCATGCATCCGGTGATCGCCGAGATCACCGGCAAGTACTCCGCGGCCTTCCACGGTGATCCGGGCGGACGGGCGATCCGCTCCGTCGACTCCGTGCTGCGCTGGACCTATGGGGGCACCGAAGCCAAGGCCGAAGGTGACCGGGTGCGCGCCATGCACCAACCGATCACGATGAAGAGCGCCGAAACCGGTAAGCAGATCAGCGCCTTGAATCCTGAGGCCTACCAATGGGTGATCGCCACCGGCTACATCGTCAACGCACAGGCCGGGCGGTTGCTGATCGGCCGCGAGTTCACCGATGACGAAAAAGAGGAACTGCTGCGCGACAACCGCCGGCTGGCCCGATTGCTCCACGTACCCATGCGCGGCTATCCCGAGTCGCAACAGGAGATGGCCGACTATTTCGAAGCGATGATCGACAAGCTGCAAGGTACGCCGCAGGCGCTGCAGCTCATCGGAGATCTGCAGGCCGGGAAAGTCGATCTACCGCCCTCTCTGCCAACGGTTTTCGCGCCGCTGGTGCGCGCAGCGGCGCTGCCCGCGCTTCGGCTCAACTACCTGTCGATCGTCGGGTTGCTCGACCCCCGCCTACGTGACAAGCTCGGCGTCACGTGGAGCGCCAAAGAGGAACGCCAGCTCACCCGTGCCTACACGGCGATCCGCACCGCCTACCGGCTGCTGCCCGACCGGCTCACGTACTTCCCGCTGGCCTATCACGCCCGCAAACACCACCAGTGCCTCGAGAAGATGAAGCGGCGCCAAGAGAAGTCGTTCGCCTACCACCTTCCGAAAGGCTCCGGATAGCGCCGATAAGAAACGAAGACCCCCGGCTCCGACGGGAACCGGGGGCGTCGTTCGGGCTTGTAACTACCTGCCGCCCCGCAGCAAGCCGTGCACCGCGAACTTCACCAGCCCGTTGGCGGCAGACAACGTGGACTGCGTGGCCGGCACCGCCGCCTGAACCGCGTCGTTCAGCGACCCGACACCGGACTGCAGACCCTTGTTGTTCTGGTCGACGATGCTCTGCAAACCCTTGTTGTTCTGGTCGACGATGCTCTGCAAACCCTTGTTGTTCTGGTCGACGATGCTCTGCAGACCCTCGTTGTTGATCTCCGTGATGCCCTGCAGACCCTTGTTGTTCTGGTTGACGACGTTCTGCAGCGCGCCGTTCGTGCCGCCGACAACGCCTTGCACCGTGTCGTTCGCGCCGTCGACCACCGAGCCGAGAAGGCCTCCGAGACCGCCGTCGGCCAACGCGATACCTGCGGGCCCACCGACCAACATCCCGCCGGCCATCAGCCCCACCCCGAGTGCCTTAACCGCCTTGTGCTTAGCCATGTTCCTCCTCGCCCTCCTGTGTGAAGCCTGGTCCGGACCGAACCAGCCATTTGCTAATGATAACGAGCAGCAAGCAATATTCAATACATCTGCCGATTGAGATCGGACTATCGTGACTGGTAAATGCCGCATGAGTCTGGATGGCATAGATCAGCAGCAAATTGAACATGCAAGTTGAATATTTACTGCAGCGTAAAGATGCGATCCGCCGAAGCGGGGCGGCACGACTTTGCGCGGCAACCGAGGTTTCCCCGGGCCGATTTGGCTGAGCCGCGACGGCGGTATAGCCTGGGCCGCGTGATCAGCGTGTGTGCCGGCTATTGGCGCTTTATCAAGGCTCCGGGTGGGGCCGATAGAGCGCAGCACTAAGCACGCGTCCACCCGGAGCCCAGGCAGTGACCACCAGGTCGCTGCCTTTCGTCATTAAGAGGGCGCCGGACATCACCAGGTGCCCAGTCCAGAAAGGCACTCACCTCATGAACCTGGCGCAGACCGCCACCCCGCCTGCCACGTCTGACCGGCGCGTCCGCAGTTTCAGCGAGATCCCCAGCCCGCACGACGTGCTCACCGAGTTCCCGCTGGGTGTCCGGCGCGCGGAGCGGGTGGCCCGCGACCGCGACGAGGTCGCCGACATCGTGGCCGGCCGCGACGACCGGTTGCTGGTCGTGGTGGGCCCGTGTTCGGTGCACGACCCGGTCGCCGCGCTCGACTACGCCAGCCGGCTGGCCAAAGTGGCCGCGGAACTGCGCGACCAGCTCAAGATCGTGATGCGGGTGTACTTCGAAAAGCCGCGCACCACGATCGGGTGGAAGGGGCTGATCAACGACCCGGGAATGGACGGCACCTTCGACGTGGCCCGCGGTCTGCGCATCGCCCGCCAACTGCTGCTCGACGTCATCGACATCGGGCTTCCGGTCGGATGTGAGTTCCTCGAGCCGACCAGCCCGCAATACATCGCCGACGCGGTCGCGTGGGGCGCGATCGGCGCCCGCACCACCGAATCGCAGGTGCACCGCCAGCTGGCGTCGGGCCTGTCGATGCCCGTCGGGTTCAAAAACGGCACCGACGGCAACATCCAGGTCGCCGTCGACGGTGTGAAAGCCGCTGCGGCCCAACACGTCTTCTTCGGTATGGACGACACGGGCCGCGGCGCCCTGGTGAACACCGCAGGCAACGACGACTGCCACGTGATCCTGCGCGGCGGCACCGGCGGGCCCAACTACGACGCCGAGTCGGTGCACGCGACCGCCGCCAAGCTGACCGCGGCGGGGCTGCCCGGGCGGGTGGTGGTCGACTGCAGCCACGCCAATTCCGGTAAGGACCACGTCCGCCAGGCCGCCGTCGCCGCCGAGGTCGCTCAACTGGTGCGCGACGGGGTGCCGATCAGCGGGGTGATGTTGGAGAGCTTCCTGATCGGTGGCGCCCAAGCCGCCGAGGCCCGCCCGCTGACCTACGGGCAGTCGGTCACCGACAAGTGCATGGATTGGCCGACAACCGAGTTGGCGTTGCGCGAGCTGGCCAAGCGCGGCTGAAGGCCGTCACGCACCGAAATCTGCGGCAGGGCTGTGGATTCGCAAGAATCGCGACCCTCAGGTAGAAATCGCGCTGCCCAAGACCGGGCCTGGCATCCCACGACCCGGATTCTCACGAAACACTCACAGGTTCAACACCGTTCGCTGAAGCGATGCACCGGATGCTGTCGTATGGGCAGAAAACGACGTCAACGCGACTGGCCCGGCGACCCACACGGGATATGGGCCGAGGTGCGGAAGAACCATGGGGCGCCGTCGTTGCCACGTCCCGAAGTCCCGAACTGGCGTGACGCCGAGGTGTTCGCCGACCGCGTGCGGCTCCCACATGCGACGCCGTCACCGCTGGGCACCGTTGGTGCGGGCTGCTTTACGGCGTTCTTGGCATGGCTGGCCCACTTCGACGGTGTGCTTGGCGTCGCCCTTGTGGTGATCGCGGCGGTACTGGTGACCGCAGGCCTGTATTTCATGTGGTGGAACCGCGCCAGGCACGCGCGCAGGGTGCGTCGCATCCACGCCCGCGCCATGGCTCATGGGGTTGGCGGCCACGCATACCGGACCGTGTTTCGTTGGCATGACGGCGAGGGACAACCGACTCCGACGTCACTGCTGATCGATGAGCGCCTACCGAACCACGCCGCGAGCCGGCTACAGCAGGCGGTCCGAAGCTGGCTGGCTCGAGTCACCGCGGACCGCGTGATGAACTCGGCGGCCATGCAGCAGTTCAACCGCCGATGGGCGGTGCCCACCACCGAGATCTTCGGACCCGAAGCGCACGGTGCATGGTTGATCCTCGAGCAGGGGAACGACGACTCGCCGTGGCGGCTGCTGATCGACCGGCCCGACGGTCCGGAGGAGTACTACTACGACGAGGTGATGGTCATCGGGGGCGCACACAACCGGAGCGGTCAGGAGGCGCGGCGGATGCCCCGCTTCAACAGCACTTCGCGCTCGGACTCGGTGAGGCCGCCCCAGATGCCGTAGGTCTCGCCGACCGCCAGTGCGTGCGCACGGCACTGCGCGATGACCGGGCACTCATTGCACAGCTCCTTGGCGCGGCGCTCGCGTTGGGCGCGGGCCCGGCCGCGCTCACCGTCGGGATGAAAGAACATCGAGGAATCGACACCCCGGCACCGGCCGGCCATCTGCCAATCCCAAACGTCAGCGTTGGGTCCGGGTAGTTGCTGCGGCAAAGGCATTGGAGAACCCCTCTCTGCGTGTTCGTGGGCAAACGATTGAACACGTGAGTTCTGGAACAGATCCGAGCACAAGTCGCCGATGACTACTCGTGCACACAAGGTAGGTGTGCTCACGAATTATCGTCAATAGCCCGAGCACGTGTGAAACGCCATAACCGCAGGCCAAGAATTTACCTCACGTTCATCCTTGGACGTTTTCGGCAGCGTCAAACGTGCTAAGCGAAACCCGCCGGATCCACCGCGGCCGTCGTTTCTCCTGATCGCGTCGACATGAGGTAATCCAGCAAATGGAAACAAGCAATGTTCGGCTTACCTGGATTTAACGTGCAGAGCATCAACTGTTAACCGAACCCGGTCGGTCGGCGTGTCGTTGATAACGTCGGCGACCCGATGACTACTTCTGGTTCCGCGGCGGTGCTGGCCGACGCCGCGTTCGGCGACGACCCCGGCCGCTGGCCGCTGCCCGCCGCCGCGACGCCGCACGAACTATGGCTGCGCGCGGTCGCGGCGGGCGGTCAGGGACGCTACGCCAGCGCACGTGCCGACCTCGCCCGTCTGCGCCGAACCCAGCCCGACGGGCCGTTGGCGTCGTTGGCGCACAGCACTTACGCGTCGTTTCTGCGTCAGCTCGGCTGGCACAGCCACGCGCGCGGCTGGGACGGCCGAGCGTTACCGCTGGCCGGCGCCGACGCCGAGGCCGGCGGTGACGCGTTGATCGGGCTGGCCGCCGACGCGCTGGGGGTCGGTCGGTTCGCGGCGTCGGCGCGGGCCCTGCAGCGGGCGGGCGATCTTCTGGCCGACGCGCCGGAATCCCGGCTTGCGGTTCGGCTCGGCTGGGTGAGCGCAGAACTGGCGATGGCTCGAGGCCACGGCGCCGACGCCGTGCGGCACGCCGAGCGGGCCGTCGAGGCGGCCGCAGCGTTCGGCTCGACACGACACGCCGTCAAATCCGCCGTCGTGCACGCCGCCGCGTTGTGCAGCGCCGGTGACCTCGACGCCGCGCGGCGGACCGCGGACACCGCGCTGACCGAAACGGCTCGGCTCGGAATGATCCCGCTGCGCTGGGCGTTGGCTAGCTTGCTGGCCGATATCGGCAGCGCGACGTGCCCGCACGAGCAGATACTCGCCATCCGCGACGAATCTGCTGACACAGTCCGGTCACGGGGCGGCGTGTGGCCCGTCTCCGTGGACAAGGGCACGTCATCCTGAAAGTTATTGTTTAGCTGAGCCGCCCCCGCCGGACTTACGCCGGTTCGTAACGCTGGAGAGATCGCCCACGATGACAATTTCGAGAGAACGTCTCGATGCTGTCGTTGCTGAGGCAGTGGCGGGCAACCGAGACGCGCTCCGACAGGTGCTGGAAACCATCCGCCCCATCGTTGTCAGGTATTGCCGGGCACGAGTGGGATCTGCGGAGCGCAGTGGGCTTTCAGCAGACGATATTGCCCAGGAGGTGTGCTTGGCCGCCATCACGGCGCTGCCGCGCTACAAGGATCAGGGACGACCGTTCCTGGCCTTTGTGTACGGCATAGCTGCACACAAGCTCGCTGACGCGCACCGCGCAGCGGCCAGGAATCGTTCCGACCCGATGGAAGTCGTGCCGGAGCGGTTCGCGCTGGACGCCGGCCCCGAGCAGATGGCCCTGGACGCCGAATCGTCTGAGCAGATGAAAAGGCTGCTCGCCGTACTGCCGGAAAAGCAACGTGAAATCTTGATCCTGCGTGTCGTCGTCGGAATGAGCGCCGAGGAGACCGCCGAGGCGGTCGGAAGCACCGCCGGCGCCGTCCGGGTGGCCCAGCATCGCGCGCTGGCGCGGCTGAAGCAGGAGATCATCTCGACAGGGCGGCACGACCATGCCTGACTTCGGACGCTGGAACGCCAACGGCGGCGATCCGTCCCTCAACGACATCAACCGCACCGACCGGTTCCTGGACGCGCTGGCGTTCGAACAGCCGGTGTATGCCACCGATCCCGGTGAAGCCGAGCTGGCGCAGCTGCTGGCCGGGTGGCGCGACGATGTTCGCGACGCCCCGCTCACCGCGACCGTCACACCGCGCGACGCGGTGCTGGCGCTGGATCGTGCCACCGTGTCACGTCGACGCACCCGCTCGCTGGCAGTCGTCGGATCGGCTGCGGCAGCGGTGTTGTGCCTCGGCGGGTTCGGCGCGGTGGTCGCAGGCGCCGGACCGGGTGATGCGCTGTACGGTCTGCGCACCATGCTGTTCGGTGAGCAGCAGACCACGCGCGACGATCCGGTGATGCTCGCTTCGCAGCAGTTCGCCGAGGTGCAGCAGCTGATCGACGAGGGGCAGTGGCAAGCCGCGCAGGACAAGCTGCAGACGCTGACCACCACCGTGGCCACGGTGGATGACGTTGAGCGCAAACAGGAATTCGTCAGCGAGTGGCAAGAGTTGACGGTGAAGGTCCAGGCGCAGGACGCCGCCGCGACCATTCCGCCCGACGTGCCGCCGCCGGTGTTTCCGGAGGTGCCGGTCGCGGTGCTCGACACCACGACGTCGGTCACGGTTTCGCCGTCGCCGTCGGACACCACGGCCCCGTCGCCGACGGATGTCACGACATTGCCGTCGCCGACGGACACCACGCTGCCGTCACCGTCGGATGTCACGACGTTGCCGTCGCCGTCACCGTCGCCGACTGTGAGCCCGACCCCGTCGCCAACGGCGGCACCATCGCCGACCCCGTCCCCGACCGCGTCCCCGGCGCCGACGAGTGCACCGGCGCCGACGAGCTCGCCTGCGCAGCGGCCGACGCCGACATCGGCGGTGCAGCAGCCGCCGTCGTCCACGGCGACGCAATTGCCGGCACCGTCGCCGTCACCGACTGCGACGCCGACGCAGGCGCCGCAGACGACCGAAGTTGCAACGACGCAGCCGCAGACAACGCAGCCGCAAACCACTCAGCAGGTGACGACCACGCAGGCACCGACGCAGCAGTCACCCACCAGGGAAGCGTCGAAGACGGTGGTCACCACGACGACCGTCGTACCGGAACCGGACGGCGAGTAGCGCTAAACGCGGCTCAGCGGTAGCCGTCGGTCTCCGAGGCCGCCTCGTTGAGCGAGGCGTCGGCGTATCCGCGGCAGTAGTCCCAGGTCACGTACGCGTCAGGTTCAGGATCGTAGGCCGGTTCGTGCGGGCGCACCGTACCGTCGACCAGCAGCTGCAGCAGGTTCGCGCGCAGCATGTCCCAGTCGTGGTAGTGATCCTGCTGGCATTCGTCACAGCACACCACCAAACCGCGGATGCCCTTGTGCGCCAACAGCGCCTCGTACACCGCGAGGTCGGCGAGGTCGGCCTCGACCGCGGTCCGCTCCTGGGGATCCAGCGGCTGTCCGGGCTCGATCGCGTCGAGCGCGGCTGACGGGTCGCACGGGTCATCGGCGAACGGGTCGGGTGGCAAACCCGGCGGCAGGTGGTCACGCACGCCTCCACCCTACGCAGCCCCATCCATTTCGGTCCAGCCGTCGGGCGGCATGGCGCCTGACGATTCGGAACACCGTGTGGCACCGGACCGCCGACTTCGATGCCGATAGGATGGTCGTCTAGCTCGACGACTGTCCTCGTCACTGGAGGCCCATCCATGTCGATCGCTGAAAGCAGCGTTCCGCTCGCCGTGCCGGTGCCGACCGGCGGCGATGACCCGACGAAAGTCGCGATGCTCGGGCTGACCTTCGACGACGTGTTGTTGCTGCCCGCAGCCTCCGATGTGATTCCCGCCACCGCCGACACCTCGAGTCAACTCACCAAGAAGGTGCGGCTGAAGGTGCCTCTGGTCAGCTCGGCGATGGACACGGTGACCGAGTCGCGGATGGCGATCGCGATGGCGCGGGCCGGCGGCATGGGGGTGCTGCACCGCAACCTTCCGATCGCCGAGCAGGCCGGCCAGGTCGAGACGGTCAAGCGGTCCGAGGCCGGCATGGTCACCGACCCGGTCACCTGCTCACCGGACAACACGCTGGCCGAAGTCGACGCGATGTGCGCACGGTTCCGGATCTCGGGGCTGCCCGTCGTCGACGACACCGGCTCGCTGGTCGGGATCATCACCAACCGCGATATGCGGTTCGAGGTCGACCTGTCCAAGCCGGTCTCGGAGGTGATGACCAAGGCGCCGCTGATCACCGCGCAGGAGGGCGTCTCCGCCGAAGCCGCGCTGGGACTGCTGCGTCGCCACAAGATCGAAAAGCTGCCGATCGTCGACGGCCACGGCAAGCTCACCGGCCTGATCACGGTCAAGGACTTCGTCAAGACCGAACAGTTCCCGCTGGCGACCAAGGACAAAGACGGTCGGCTGCTGGTGGGCGCCGCCGTCGGCGTCGGGGACGACGCGTGGACGCGCGCGATGACGCTGGTCGACGCCGGGGTGGACGTGCTCGTGGTGGACACCGCCCACGCCCACAACCGCGGCGTGCTCGACATGGTGCACCGCGTCAAGACCGTGCTGGGTGACCGCGTCGAGGTGGTCGGCGGCAACGTCGCCACCCGCGCCGCCGCGGCCGCGCTGGCCGACGCCGGCGCCGACGCGGTGAAAGTCGGCGTCGGCCCGGGCTCGATCTGCACCACGCGGGTGGTCGCCGGGGTCGGCGCACCTCAGATCACCGCGATCCTGGAGGCGGTCGCCGCGTGCGGGCCCAGGGGAGTGCCGGTGATCGCCGACGGCGGACTGCAGTACTCGGGTGACATCGCCAAGGCGCTGGCGGCCGGGGCGTCGACGGCGATGCTGGGCTCGCTGCTGGCCGGCACCGCCGAGTCCCCCGGCGAGCTGATCTTCGTCAACGGCAAGCAGTTCAAGAGCTACCGCGGCATGGGCTCGCTGGGCGCGATGCAGGGCCGCGGCGGCGGCAGGTCCTACTCCAAAGACCGCTACTTCCAGGACGACGCGTTGTCCGAGGACAAGCTGGTGCCCGAGGGCATCGAGGGCCGGGTGCCGTTCCGCGGCCCGCTGTCCACCGTCATCCACCAGCTCACCGGCGGGCTGCGCGCGGCCATGGGCTACACCGGGGCGGCCACCGTCGAGCAACTGCAACAGGCGCAGTTCGTGCAGATCACCGCGGCCGGGTTGAAGGAAAGCCATCCGCACGACATCACGATGACCGTCGAAGCGCCGAATTACTACGCCCGCTAAGGGGACACATTGGTCATGCGTGACTTGGTTGAAATCGGCATGGGCAGAACCGCCCGCCGCACATACGAACTCGACGACATCAACATCGTGCCGTCGCGGCGCACGCGGTCGTCGAAGGACGTGTCGACGGCGTGGCAGCTCGACGCCTACCGCTTCGAGGTCCCGGTGGTCGCCCATCCGACCGATGCGTTGGTGTCGCCGGAGTTCGCGATCGCGCTCGGCCGGCTCGGCGGGCTGGGTGTGCTCAACGGCGAGGGCCTGATCGGCAGGCACGCCGACGTCGAAGACAAGATCGCCCAAGTGGTCGAGGCCGCCGAGAAGGAACCCGAACCGTCGGCGTCGATACGCCTTCTGCAGCAACTGCATTCGGCGCCGCTGGATCCCGATCTGCTCGGCGCCGCGATCGCCCGGATCCGCGACGCCGGGGTGACGACGGCGGTGCGGGTCAGCCCGCAGAACGCGCGGGCGCTGACCCCGACGTTGGTGTCCGCCGGAATCGACCTGCTGGTGATCCAGGGCACGATCGTGTCGGCCGAACGCGTCGCGTCCGACGGTGAGCCGCTGAACCTCAAGACGTTCATCTCCGAACTCGACGTGCCGGTGGTAGCCGGCGGTGTGCTGGACCACCGCACGGCGCTGCACCTGATGCGCACCGGCGCAGCGGGCGTCATCGTCGGCTACGGCTCCACACAGGGCGTGACCACCAGCGACGAGGTGCTGGGCATCAGCGTGCCGATGGCCACCGCGATCGCCGACGCCGCCGCGGCCCGCCGGGAGTACCTCGACGAGACCGGCGGCCGGTACGTGCACGTGCTGGCCGACGGCGACATCCACACCTCCGGGGATCTGGCCAAGGCAATCGCCTGCGGCGCCGACGCCGTCGTGCTCGGCACCCCACTGGCCACCGCGGCCGAGGCGCTGGGCGACGGCTGGTTCTGGCCCGCCGCGGCGGCGCACCCGTCGCTGCCGCGTGGGGCGCTGCTGCAGGTGGCGCTGGGTGAGCGGCCGTCGCTCGAACAGGTGCTCAACGGGCCGTCCGACGATCCGTTCGGTTCGCTGAACCTGGTCGGCGGGCTGCGCCGGTCGATGGCCAAGGCCGGTTACTGCGACCTCAAGGAGTTCCAGAAGGTCGGGTTGACGGTCGGCAGCTGAAGTTACCCCTCGGTAACGCCATACTGGGGGCATGAGACCTGACTACGACGTCCTGATCATCGGCTCGGGCTTCGGCGGCAGCGTGACCGCGCTGCGGCTCACCGAGAAGGGCTACCGCGTCGGGGTACTGGAGGCCGGCCGGCGTTTCAACGACGAGGACTTCGCCAAGACCTCGTGGAACCTGCGCAAGTTCCTGTGGGCGCCGCGCCTCGGCATGTACGGCATCCAGCGGATCCACCTGTTGCGCAACGTGATGATCCTGGCCGGTGCCGGGGTCGGCGGCGGATCGCTGAACTACGCCAACACCCTCTACGTGCCGCCGGATCCGTTCTTCAACGATCCGCAGTGGAAGGACATCACCGATTGGCGCTCCGAGTTGATGCCGCACTACGACCAGGCGCAGCGGATGCTCGGCGTGGTGACCAACCCGACGTTCACCGACGCCGACCGCGTCGTCAAGGAGGTCGCCGACGAGATGGGCGTCGGGCACACCTGGGTGCCCACCCCGGTCGGCGTGTTCTTCGGGCCCGACGGCACCAAGGCGCCCGGCAAGACGGTGCCCGACCCGTACTTCGGCGGGGCGGGGCCGGCGCGCACCGGCTGTATCGAGGTCGGCGAGTGCATGACCGGCTGCCGCCACAACGCGAAGAACACGTTGGTGAAGAACTACCTCTACCTGGCGGAAAACGCTGGCGCAGAAGTACTTCCGATGACCACCGTCACCGGATTCGAGCAGCGCGGCGACGGCCTGTGGGAAGTGCGCACCGTCCGCACCGGCAGCTGGGTGCGCAAGAAGAGACGCACGATCACCGCCACCCACGTGGTGCTGGCTGCGGGCACCTGGGGCACGCAGAACCTGCTGTTCAAGATGCGGGACAAGGGCAAGCTGCCCAAGCTGTCCGAGCGGCTCGGGGTGCTGACGCGGACCAACTCCGAGTCGATCGTCGGCGCGGGCAAGTACAAGGTGTCGCCCGATCTCGACCTCACCCACGGGGTCGCGATCACGTCGTCGATCCATCCCACCTCCGACACCCACGTCGAACCGGTGCGCTACGGCAAGGGCTCCAACGCGATGGGCCTGTTGCAGACGCTGATGACCGACGGCGACGGCCCGGAGGGCACCGACGTGCCGCGCTGGCGGCAGCTGTTCATCAACGCCTCGAAGGATCCGCGCGGCACGCTGCGACTGCTCAACGTGCGCCGGTGGAGCGAACGCACCGTCATCGCGCTGGTCATGCAGCATCTGGACAACTCGATCACCACGTTCACCCAACGCACGAAGCTCGGTTTCCGCCGCCTGACCAGCAAGCAGGGCCACGGCCAGCCGAACCCGACGTGGATCCCGGTGGGCAACGAAGTCACCCGCCGTATCGCCGAGAAGATCGACGGCGTCGCCGGTGGCACCTGGGGCGAACTGTTCAACATCCCGCTGACCGCGCACTTCCTCGGCGGCGCCGCGATCGGTGACAGCCCGCAGACCGGCGTCATCGACCCGTATCAACGGGTCTACGGCTATCCGACGCTCTCGGTGCACGACGGTGCGGCCATCTCGGCGAACCTCGGTGTGAACCCGTCGCTTTCGATCACCGCCCAGGCCGAGCGGGCGGCCGCGCTGTGGCCCAACAAGGGCCAGGACGATCTGCGTCCCGCCCAAGGTGAGCCCTACAAGCGGCTCGCGCCGATCCCGCCGAATCACCCGGCGGTGCCGGCAGACGCCCCCGCGGCGCTGCGCCGGTTGCCGATTGAACCGGTCACCTCGACTGGTTGAGCCGCCGTGGATGCGGGTACGCAGAGCCATGCGAACCGCATACCACGAGCAGTTGTCGGCGCTGTGCGCGCAGTTGGGCGAGATGTGCGGGCTGGCCGCCGCCGCGATGGAACGCGCGACGCGAGCCCTGCTGGACGCCGACTTGACGTTGGCCGAGCAGGTGATCACCGACCACGAGCACGTCGCACTGCTGAACCGCCGGGCCGAGGAGACGGCGATCAGACTGCTCGCGCTCCAGCAGCCGGTCGCCGGGGATCTACGCACCATCGTGGGCTCCATCCGCATCAGCGCCGACATCGAGCGGATGGGCGCGCTCGCGGTGCACGTGGCCAGCATCTCGCGGCTGCGCCATCCCGAGTGCGCGCTGCCCGACGACGTGCGCACCAGCTTCGCCGAGATGGGCACCAGGGCCGTGCAGTTGGCCAGAACCGCTCAGGAGGTGCTGATCTCACCGGATCCCGACAAGGCCGCCCGGCTGCATGACGACGACGACGCGGTGGACGACGAGCACCGTCGGCTGTTCACACTGTTGCTCGACCACAAATGGCAGGACGGCGTCTGCTCGGCGGTTGACGTGGCGCTGCTCGGCCGGTACTACGAGCGGTTCGCCGACCACGCGGTGGAGATCGGCCGTCGGGTGATCTTCGAGGCCACCGGTGGGCTGCCCGTCAGCAAGCAGTTGGTTTAGTGCGGCTGATGGTGGCGTAGCGGCGCCCGGCCGGGTGGCTGCTGCGGCGCAGGCAGCAGCGGGCGGACGGGTTTGACCGCGACGGTCGTGGGCTGTTCGGTCTTGAGCTCGAGATCCTCGCCGGCGTGGCGGATCGTCAGCGACGTGTCGGGGCCGTCGCGGATGGTGTATGTGACGTTTTCGTGGTTGACGTCTACGGTGAGCCGAAAGTTCTTCCACCGCAACCGGAATTTCAGGCGCGACAGCGTCTCGGGGAGTTGCGGATGGAGCTCCAGCACGTCCTCGTCGTCGCGCAGCCCGCCGAAGCCGGCCACCAGCGCCGACCAGGCTCCGGCCAGTGAGGCCATGTGCAGGCCGTCGCGGGTGTTGTGGTGCAGGTTGCGCAGATCGATCATCGCCGCTTCGTAGGCGTAGTCGTGGGCCAACTCGAGATGCCCGACGGCGGCACACATCACCGCTTGCGTGCACGCCGACAGCGACGAGTCGCGGGTGGTGCGCCGCTCGTAGTAGTCGACGTTGCGCGCCATCTGCTCGGGAGTGAAAGCGTGGCTCTCCCAATGCATCGCCAACACCAGGTCAGCCTGCTTGACCACTTGTTGGGGATAGAGCCGCACATAGGGTTCGTGCAACAGCAGGGGATAGGCCGTGTTGGCCTCGAAGTCCCACTCGCGCAACGTGGTGAACCCCTCGCACTGTGGATGTACGCCGAGTTCCTCATCGAACGGAATGTGAACGGTCGCCGCGGCATGGCGCCACGCGCTGATCTCCTCGGCGGTGACGTCCATCGCGTTCGCCTCGCCGGGGTGCCGAAGACAGGCATCGGCCGCCGCGCGCAGGTTGCGCGCCGCCATCAGGTTGGTGAACACGTTGTCGCGCACCACGGCGGTGTACTCGTCGGGACCGGTGACACCGTCGATGTGCCATACTCCGTGCCGGTCATGTTGGCCGAGCGACAGCCACATCCTCGCGGTCTCGACCAAAACCTTCAGGCCGCATTCGACATCCAGCGAATCATCGCCTGTCACAACACGATACCGCTCGAACGCCATCGCGATATCGGCGTTGACGTGGAAGGCCGCCGTACCCGCCGGCCAATACGCCGAGCACTCCTCACCGCGGATCGTGCGCCACGGGAACGTGGCGCCTTTGAGGTCAAGCAACTCAGCACGCTCTTTGGCCAGATCCAGAGTCGAAGCGCGCCACCGCAGCGCGTCGGCGGCCGCATAGGGTGCGGTGTACGTGAGCAGGGGCAGCACGAAACCCTCGGTGTCCCAGAACGCGTGGCCGTCATAGCCGGTGCCGGTCAAACCCTTGCTCGGAATCGCGCGGCGCTCGGCGCGTGCGCTGGCCTGCAGCACGTGGAACAACGCGAAGCGCACGGCCTGCTGAATGGGGGGATCGCCGTCGACCTCGACGTCGGCGCTGTCCCAGAAGTCGTCGAGATAGGCCCGCTGAGAATCCAGAAGGCCTTGCCAGCCGGTGTATTCGGCGCCGCTGAGCGCGCCTGCGACCTGGTCGCGCAACGCGGGACGGGAGCGCAGGCTCGACCAGGCGTAGGCCAGGTACTTGCGGATTCGTAGCCGCTGTCCCGGTCGCAGTCCGCAGATGACGGTGGTGCGGGCCCAGTCTTCGGCGGTATCGGTTTTCGCCTCGACGCGGCCCGGAACGTCGATTTCGTGGTCCATCGCGGCGGCCATCATCAGCTGGCTGCCGCGCGTGCGGTGCATGAGAATCGCGCCGTCGCCGATGCTTTCCTGATGCACGGCCTCCAGCGGATGGCTGAGCACGGCCGACACCCGCGGGTCACCGGAGGTGGGTGGCAGGTCTTCGTTGGCCACGAGTTCGGACTGGACGGTGATCCGGGCGAACTGCTCGACCGCCTCCACGATGTACTCGATTGCCGCCACGCCGCGATGGTCGAGCGATACCAGCCGCTTCGACATGATCTTGACCTGTTTTCCGGCGGGCGAGCACCACCGGACGTTTCGGGTCAGGGTGCCGGCGCGCATGTCCAACACGCGTTCGTGCTCGAGCAGTTCGCCGTAGCGGACGTCGAACGGCTCATCGTCGACAAGCAGACGTAAGAGCTTGCCGTTGGTGACGTTGAGAACCGTCTGGCCGGCTTCTGGATAGCCGTAGCCGGCCTCGGCGTACGGTAGCGGGCGGACCTCGTAGAACGAGTTCAGGTAGGTGCCGGGAAGGCTGTGCGGTTCGCCTTCGTCGAGGTTGCCGCGCAGGCCGATGTGACCGTTGGACAGTGCGAATATTGACTCGGATTCGTCGAGAATTCGTAGATCAAGCGATGTTTCGCGGATGTGCCACGGTTCTACCGGGTAAAGCTCGTCGGTGATCATTGCGTCAAGAGCTCCATCAGGTCGGCCACGACGATATCGGCGCCGTTGTGGCGCAGAGCCTCCGCATGTCCGACGCGGTCCACTCCGACCACGTAGCCGAAGTTACCAGCCCGCCCGGCCGCCACCCCGGCGATGGCGTCTTCGAAGACGGCGCCGTCGGCGGGCGCGACGCCGAGCAGTTGCGCCGCCCGCAGAAACGAATCCGGGGCGGGCTTGCCGGCAATGTTCTCCTCGCGCAGCACGACGCCGTCGACGCGGTGCTGGACGAAGCTGTCCAGACCCGTCATCTCGAGCACCTCACGGGTGTTGGCGCTCGAGGAGACCACTGCGACGCCGAGTCCCGCGTCGACCACCGCCTCGAGGTAGCGTCGCGACCCGTCGAACACCGTCACACCGTCGGAGCGCAGCACCCGGTGAAACATCTCGTTCTTGCGGTTGCCGAGGCCGAACACCGTCTCCGCGTCGGCGCCGTCGTCCGGGTGCCCTTCGGGTAGCGCGATACCGCGGCTGGCCAGGAAGGAGCGCACCCCGTCCTCGCGCTTCTTACCGTCGACATACTGCAAGTAGTCCGACCCCACATCGAACGGTACGAACGGTTGGCCGGTGCGTTGAGCATGCGCTTGGAGGAAGTCGTCGAACATGGCCTGCCACGCCTTCTTGTGCACGCTGGCGGTGTCGGTCAGCACACCATCCAGGTCGAACAGGCAGGCACGGATGTGTTTCGGCAGACCAGGCACGGTGCTCCTCGCTTCGAGCTTGGGATCGTCGGACGGGTCATCGGCCATTCTGTGTCACCATTCCCACTTTCGTGGCGCAGGTAACGAGCCGACGGTGCCAACTAGACTGATCCGGTGACATCGTCTTCGCCCAGACCCGTGTTGGTGGTCGACTTCGGCGCCCAGTACGCGCAGCTGATCGCGCGGCGGATCCGGGAGGCGCGGGTGTATTCCGAGGTGATCCCGCACACCGCCAGCGTCGAGGAGATCGTGGCCCGCGACCCGCAGGCCATCGTGCTGTCCGGTGGACCGGCCAGCGTCTACGCCGATGAGGCGCCGCAGCTGAACCCCGCGGTGTTCGACCTCGAGGTGCCGATATTCGGCATCTGCTACGGCTTCCAGGCGATGGCCCAGACGCTCGGCGGGACGGTGACCCAGACGGGCACCCGCGAGTACGGCCGCACAGAGCTCAAAGTCACAGGGGGACAACTTCATTCCGATCTGCCCACTACTCAGCCGGTGTGGATGAGCCACGGGGACGCGGTCACCGAGGCCCCCGAGGGGTTCGACGTGGTGGCGGTCAGCCCGGGTTCACCAGTCGCGGCGTTCGAGAACCGGGAGCGTCGGCTGGCCGGTGTGCAGTACCACCCCGAGGTGCTGCATTCCCCGCACGGCCAGCAGGTACTGAGCCGGTTCCTGTATGAGTTCGCAGGCATCGGCGCGACGTGGACCGCCGCCAGCATCGCGGACGCGCTCGTCAGCGAGGTGCGCAACCAGATCGGCAACGGCCGTGCGATCTGCGGGCTGTCCGGTGGGGTGGATTCGGCAGTGGCCGCCGCGCTGGTGCAGCGCGCCATCGGTGACCGGTTGACGTGTGTGTTCGTCGACCACGGGCTGTTGCGGGCCGGCGAACGGGCCCAGGTTCAACGCGATTTCGTCGCCGCGACCGGCGCCAAACTCATCACCGTCGACGCCGAGAAGCGGTTTCTCGACGCGTTGTCCGGGGTGACCAACCCTGAGGGCAAACGCAAGATCATCGGCCGCGAGTTCATCCGCGCGTTCGAGGGTGCGGTACGAGATACGTTGGGCGCCAACGACGGTGATGTCGAGTTTTTGGTGCAGGGCACGCTGTACCCCGATGTGGTGGAGTCCGGCGGCGGAACCGGCGCCGCCAACATCAAGAGCCACCACAACGTCGGTGGGCTGCCTGCCGACCTGAAGTTCAAACTGGTCGAACCGTTGCGGCTGCTGTTCAAGGACGAGGTCCGCGCGGTGGGCCGCGAACTCGGGCTGCCCGAGGAAATCGTTGCGCGCCAACCGTTTCCGGGTCCGGGGTTGGCCATCCGGATCATCGGCGAGGTCACCGCGGACCGGCTGGACACGCTGCGGTGCGCTGATGCGATCGCCCGTGAGGAGCTGACCGCGGCCGGTCTGGACCACCAGATCTGGCAGTGCCCGGTAGTGCTGCTGGCCGACATCCGGTCGGTGGGGGTGCAGGGCGACGGCCGCACCTACGGCCACCCGATCGTGTTGCGCCCGGTGTCCAGTGAGGACGCGATGACCGCGGACTGGACCCGGGTGCCCTACGAGGTGCTGGAACGCATCTCCACCCGCATCACCAACGAGGTGTCCGAGGTCAACCGCGTGGTGCTCGACGTCACCAGCAAGCCGCCCGGCACCATCGAGTGGGAGTAGTCC
This sequence comes from Mycolicibacterium pulveris, assembly GCA_050205315.1. Lineage (GTDB taxonomy): Bacteria > Actinomycetota > Actinomycetes > Mycobacteriales > Mycobacteriaceae > Mycobacterium > Mycobacterium pulveris_A. The sequence continues at coordinate 217,711 of JBNMRA010000005.1, forward strand.
CTCCCTCCCTC
>JBNMRA010000006.1:0-212538 GCA_050205315.1 Mycolicibacterium pulveris
GGGCTTCGACGGTATCCCGGGCGTCGCTCAGGTTCCCGGCAACGGTGGCGATGGTGGCGACGGCGGCGTTGGCGGAAGCGGTGGGATCTTCGGTGCCAGCGGCGCGACCGGCAACGGCGGAACCGGCGGCAACGGTGGCGACGGACCTAGCGGCGTCACGCCCGGCGCCGGCGGCAAGGGCGGCACCGGCGGAGCCGGCGGCGACCTCGGTGGTCAGGGCGGCAAGGGCGGCATCGGCGGAGAGGGCGTTGAGTTCGGCGCGCCGGGTGGCGATGGCGGCCAGGGAGGCACCGGGATTACCGGAGGTACCGGCGGTGAGGGAGGTGCCGGCGGCGCGAGCATCAACGGCTCGGGCGGCGCCAGCATCGGCGCCCCCGGAGGAACCGGCGGCAAGGGCGGTACCGGCACAACCACAGGCGGCCAGGGCGGCCAGGGCGGTCAGGGTGGCGGCGGTGCCATCTCCGTCCTGGGCCAGGGGGGCGCTGGCGGCGAGGGCGGCGAGGGCGGCGAAGGGCCGACCGGCGGCGACGGCGGCGACGGTGGCGTCGGCGGGCCCGGCGGCACCGGAGTGGCGGACGGGCAAGGAGGCAAAGGGGGCACCGGTGGCCCTGGCGGTACCGGCGGGACAGGCACAGCCGGCCCCGGCGGCGCTGGCGGTGACGGCGGTGACGGCGGCGTCGGCGGCACCGGCCAGCTGGGCGGCGTCGGCGGCACCGGGGGCACCGGCGGTACCGGTGGACCCGGCACTGGCGGACCCGGCTCCGGAGGCACCGCTGGCACCGCAGGCTCGGGCAACACCGGCGCCACCCCTGGCGGCGGTGGCGATGGCGGTGACGGCGGCGCTGGCGGCCCGGCCTGAGCGGGCGGCCTTGCTCGCGGCTAGTGGCCACCGCGAAGTGCGTGGGATGATCACAAACGTTGAACGTTCCCTGGCGCATCGAAGCCATCGCCGGGCCCGACGCAGCTGCAGTCGTCGAGCCGGTGTTCCGCGAGTACCTCGACTGGATACTCACGCGGTTCACCGTCGACCTCGGTGCCGACTCGATCGATCCTGACGGCAGCGCGGAGCGCGCGTACTTCGCTGAGACCCAACGGTTTCTGGACCCTCGGGGCAGGTTGCTGGTGGTCCGGGTCGACGACGAGATCGTGGGCGTCGGTGCGTTCAAGCCCACCGATGACGAGCGAACCGCCGAGATCAAGCGGATGTTCGTGCGCCCGTCTGCCCGCGGCAACGGCATCGCGCGGGCGTTGTTCGACCGACTGCTCGGCGAGGCGCGGGCCGCGGGATACACCACGGTGCGCCTCGAGACCATGAGCTTCATGACCGAGGCGCACGCGCTGTATCGGTCTGTAGGCGCGCGGGAGATCGACCCGTTCGACGGGTCCGAGGCGGGCAGCGTCGGCCTTGCCGGAGCCACCACATATATGGAGCTGCGGCTGTAACCCCAAAAGAGTCTGCCGCACAAAGCTTGCGGTAATGCAAATAGCTGTACCTATCCGCATAGCGAAAACAGAGCGATGTCGTATCCGACGACCGCGAGAAATTCTTGCCATCGCAAAGGTCACCGACTCGCGCGTCATTTCGCACGCACTAGCAGTTCAGACGCTTTTTCCCTGGCGAACTTATGCGAGCATCCGACCGGCTGAGGGCGCTCGTAAAGTCAAGAAACTTGTTTAGCAAAATTTGTCCAGAAACTATCGCAGCCGTGTAACGATTCGATGCTCATCACTTCTCGGAGAAAGAAATCCCAATGAATGCAAAGTCTGCCGGTTTAGTGCTTGCCGGAATAACAGCGTCCGCGCTGCTGTGCGCGCCCATCGCGGGTGCCGCTCCCGAAGACACCTTCTTGGAGGTCCTCGATGAAGCCGGTGTCACCTGGCCGGGCGCCACCGCGGAGAACATGATCGAAGCAGGCCACGGCGTGTGTCAGGACTGGGCCAACGGGGCCACGCTGGACGGCGAGATCGCCGGTCTGACTGAGCATCTCGATCCGCACAGCGCGGGCGTGCTCATCGGCGCCGCAACCGCGGCGTTCTGCCCGGAATACGAATACATCGTCAACGAAGGGTGACCGGCGCCACGGGGGTCCATGACGCCAAACCGGCCCAGGAGATCGGCGAACCGTTCAAGATAGACGTCACTTGTCCGTGACCGCCGAAGGATCCGGGCACCAGCGCTAAGGAGTGGGCATGCGGTCACGGATTCTGCTCGTGCTGACGGCTGGGCTGATCACCGTCGGGTGCAGTGGAGATCCGGCACCCGAGGCCGCCGACACCACTCAACTCCCGACATCGGCGCCCGGCGCCGAATCCGCCGCCGACGGCAGGATGACCGTTTCCTACGAGGCGGCCGAAACCCCCGAAGCGATCAACGGGCGTGCGCTGATGCAGGACAACCGCCTGCTCGAAGACCTCGCTGCCGACATCAACGAATCACTCAAGCTGCCCCACGACATTTCGCTGCGCGGCGCGCAATGCGACCAACCCAACGCCTTCTGGGACGCCAGCGCGAACTCGATCACGCTGTGCTACGAGGACGCCGACTGGGCCCAACAAATCTTCACCGAAGCCGGCGACCCTGATCCCATCGCGTCAGCGATCAACTCCCAGTACGCGACTTTCTATCACGAGGTGGGCCATATGGCCGTCACCATCTACGACCTACCGGTGACCGGACGCGAGGAAGACGTGGCCGATCAGCTCGCCGCCTACGTGCTTCTGACGCCTGGCGAAGACGGTGTGACGGACCCGGCTTCGGTGCAGGCGGTCAAGGATTTTGCGTGGGCGTTCGGTGCGTCCGGCGCTGAGACGACGGAGTTGAACGCCGAGGATTTCGCCGACGTGCATTCGCTGGACGAGACCCGCATGTACAACCTCGAATGCTGGATCTATGGTTCGAATCCGGAAGCCAATGCCGACATGATCAGCGACGGCCAGCTGCCTGAGGAGCGCGCGTCGGGATGCGACGCCGAGTGGGCTCAACTCGAGAAAGCGTGGTCGACGCTGCTTTATCCACACTTCAAGTAGCAGAGCTATGAACCACATACGATCGGGTATCAGTGAAGGTATGACCGCCAAGGCGGACCGTCTCGAAAAGCACTGAGCCCGAAAGGACTTCTGCGTGCCCCAGACAAGATCTTGGACTGGCGATCCCGTTTGGCTGGCCGACGTACTGCGCGCCGAAGGTGTCGACCTCGTCGAATTCCCCGGTTGGCGGAGCCGCGGCCACGGCGACTTCAAGGACATCCGCGGTGTCATGGTGCACCACACCGGATCCGACGCCGCCACCGCCGCCTCGATCGCCTACGGCCGTCCCGACCTGCCCGGGCCGTTGTCACAACTTCACATCGCGCGTGACGGCACGGTGACCGTCGTGGCGGTCGGCGTCGCATGGCACGCCGGGCGCGGGATGTACCCATGGCTTCCGACGAACATGGGTAACTGGCATCTGATCGGAATCGAATGCGCCAACAGCGGCACGAGCCCGACGGCCCGGCATCGCCACAATTGGCCTGACGCACAGTATTTCGCTCTGGTGAAGTGCTGTGCGGCCATCAACCGCCGATTGTCGCAGACCTCTGCCCGCACGATCGGACACAAGGAGTACGCGGGCCGCGCTCAAGGTAAGTGGGATCCCGGTGCGATCGACATGGACATCCTGCGCCAGGACATCCAGAAGCGAATCGGCGACACCTCGGGTTCGGCGCAGACGCCGCAACCGCCCGTGCCCGTCGGCGAGTACGCACACGTGTTGTTGTTTCGCGGCTCCGAGGGCCCCCAGGTCGCCGCACTCCAGCGCCGACTCAAGCGCGCATATGCCGAGTATGCCGGGCACCTCGCGGTAGACGGTGACTTCGGGCCCGAGACCGAAGCCGCTGTCAGGGAGTTCCAACGCCGTACCCGTGGTTTGACGGTTGACGGCATCGTCGGCCCGGCCACCGCCGCGGCGCTGCGACTGGAGCTGGTGCCCGCGCCGGCCGTCACCGCCGCGTCGTCCGCATCTCGCCGCAACTGATCGGGCCTCAGCCGTCGGCGCCGTCGCTTCCGCCGGGACTTCCTCCACGACCGCCGGTGCCGCCGGGTGCACCACCATCGCCGCCGTCGCCACCCCCGCCGATACCACCGTTGCCGCCGTCGCCACCGTCGCCGCCCGCACGGTCCGGCGCGGTGCCCAGCGCCGAGCCGCCGTCGCCGCCGGCGCCTCCCGCCGACAAGACGCCACCGTTGCCGCCGTCACCGCCGGTGCCGCCGTCGGCAGTGCTCAGCCCGCCGTTGGCCGTCGCGGTTCCGGCTGTGCCTCCCGAACCGCCGTCACCGTTGAGCGTGCCGCCATTGCCGCCGTCGCCGCCGTCGCCACCGACGGTGTTGAGGAAGCCCGTCGCCGACCCTCCGGCGCCGCCGTCACCGCCCGCGCCGCTGACTCCGGTGCTGCCGCCCGCACCGCCGTCACCGCCCTGGGTGCTGCTGCTGTGCAGGTCCAGCGCTGTCGCGCCGCCGCCGTTGCCGCCGTCGCCGGCATCGCCGACACCGAGAACGCTGCCGCCGTTTCCGCCCGCGCCCGCGATCGCGTCGCTGCTGTCGCCGGTCGTCTGCGCCGCGCCGCCCGCACCGCCGTCACCCGCGTCGCCGTTGAGCCCGGCGCTGCCGCCGTCGCCGCCGTGGCCGCCGGTGACCGCCTGAAAGCCCTGTGCCGCACCGCCGTTGCCGCCGACGGCGCCGTCGCCCAGCAACACACCGCCGTTACCGCCCGTGCCGCCGGATCCGCCTGACGCGTCGCTGCCGTTGTCTCCCTGCGCATTTCCACCGTTTCCGCCGGCGCCGCCGCTTCCGATGAGTTTGGCGCTGGCCCCGTCGCCGCCTTCGCCCGCGGTGGCTTGTTCGAGGAAGTTCGAATTCGCGTCGCCGCCAACGCCTCCCGCGCCGGCGTCGCCCAGCAGCCCGGCCTCGCCACCCTCGCCGCCGTCGCCGCCCGTCGCCGCGCCGCGACCGCTCGAGGCGTCACCGCCGGCGCCGCCGGTACCGCCGCCACCGACCAGCGCGCCGCCGTTACCGCCGTCGCCGCCGACCCCGGCGATGGTGGCCTCGAACCCGTTGGCGGCCCCGCCCGCGCCGCCGTTGCCGCCGCGGCCGATGAACCCGACAGAGCCGCCGTCACCGCCAGCGCCCGCGGTGGTGCCGGTCGAATGCAGATCCAGAGAGTCGGCATTGCCGCCGGCACCTCCGTTGCCCGCAGCGCCGATACCGAGCACGCTTCCGCCGTGGCCGCCCGCCCCGCCGAGCGCGACTCCGCTGTCGTCGGACGTCTGCGCCGTCCCTCCGGCGCCGCCGTCTCCGGCGCGGCCGAACAATCCGGCGTTGCCTCCGGCGCCGCCCGCACCCCCGGTGGCGTTCTCGCCGCCCTCGGCGTCACCTCCGCCGCCGCCCGCTCCGCCGTTACCGAACAGCAGACCGCCCCGGCCACCGGCGCCGCCTGATCCACCAATTGCGTTGCCAGCCAACTGGATATCGTCGACACCGGCTCCGCCGTTGCCGCCGTTGCCGATCAGGCCGGCGTCTCCGCCCCGGCCACCGGGCCCACCGTTTCCGCCGTTGCCGAACAGCAGGCCGCCGCGCCCGCCGGCCTGACCGGGTGCCACCCCGTCGGCGCCGTTGCCGATGAGCAATCCGGCGTTCTCACCCGGTTCGTCCCCGTCGCTGATGAAGAACGCGATGAAGTCGCTCACGACGTTGGCCGAGGACGGCACAAGCAGCGCGGTGCTGCGACTGCCTGATCTTGAAGGCGCGCCGCCGGTTCCGATCAACGCGACCGGTTCAGCGGCACGCAGCGCTGGTCTGTTCGGCCGCGTCACGTTCGTCCTATCGCCCGCGGGCGGGAGCGGCGCAGTAAACCCGAACGGGGCGAACGTGTTTGAGGCTTCGTCGATGGGTGTCCAGCTGCTGGCTACCACGCTGAGCAGCGGGTGCGGCGTCATCGGGGGAATGACGGTCGTTGTGGCGATGGCCGCGGGCGAACTGAGCGGCTTCACCGGAGTCGTCGGCGGGGGAGGGGCGGGAGAACCGGTGCTGGGTACAGCAAGAACTCCGGCTGCCATCACAACAGTCGCCATGGATTTGTGCGGCGAGATGATCATCGCCGGACCTCCCAGCGCCAGCCCTGAACTCAGCTGACACGAAAAGTGTCCCACCGCGGCATGGCCGGCGGGCCGGACTTGCAAAAAGTCACGCCGACGCGCGGCGAGCCCGATCCGTACGCTGGCGAATATGCCTGATGTCATCTTCTCTCTCGATCCCGACAAGCGATTCGACGAGCAAGATGTTCTTGGCCATAGCCGGTGGCATCCCGAGATCCCGCCCGTCGCGACGGTGCGACCCGGACAGACTTTCCGCGTGCACTGCCGCGACTGGTTCGACGGTTCGATCCGCAACACCGACTCGGCCGACGACATTCTCAACGCCCCGTTCCACGAGGGGCACAAGCTGAGTGGTCCGTTCGCGGTGGAAGGCGCCAAACCAGGCGACCTACTCGTGGTCGACATCGTCGACATCGGCCCCATCTCGGAAGGCGACGTCGGGCCGCTCGCCGGACAAGGGTGGGGTTACACCGGCATCTTCGCCCCGCGCAACGGTGGCGGATTTCTCGGTGACCTTTTTCCCGACGCCTACAAGGCCGTGTGGGAATTCGCCGACGGCCATGCCACCTCGCGTCACATCCCCGGCGTGAAGTTCGCCGGCGCACCCCATCCCGGGTTGATGGGTACCGCGCCGTCGTCGCAACTGCTGACCACGTGGAACAAGCGCGAAGCCAAGCTCATCGCCACCAAACCGCTGCGCGTCCCACCGCTGGCGCTGCCGCCGATGGCCAAGGGGGCGCTGCTGGGGCAGACGGCGGAGCAGGATGTGGCCCGCCTCGCCGTCGTGGCCGCGCAGACCGCGCCGCCCCGCGAGAACGGCGGGAACCAGGACATCAAGGATCTGACGAAGGGCAGCCGCATCTTCTATCCGGTGTTCGTCGACGGCGCGAACCTGTCGGTCGGAGATTTGCACTTCTCCCAGGGCGACGGCGAAATCACCTTCTGCGGCGCGATCGAAATGGGCGGCTACATCGACCTACATGTCGACGTCATCGCCGATGGCATGTCGCTCTACAAGATTCGAGAAAACCCACTCTTCGTCCCCGGCGGCGCAGGACCACGCTACGACGAGTGGCTGACGTTCTCGGGCATCTCGGTCACCCGCGACGGCAAGCAGAAGTTCCTCGACCCCTACGTCGCCTACCAGCGCGCCTGCCTGAACGCGATCGACTACCTGACCACGTTCGGCTACTCCCGCGAACAGGCCTACCTGCTGCTCGGTGCCGCGCCCATCGAGGGCCACCTGTCCAGCGTGGTCGACATTCCCAACGCCTGCGCCACCGTGTACCTGCCCACGGCGATCTTCGACTTCGATGTCAAACCGCAAGCTTCAGGCCCGAACCAGGTGGTCTCCAGCGTTGCCGTGCCCCGCAGCGATGCCTCCCGTCTTCCGGCGGACAGCGTTTTGCGCGCAGTACCGAAAAGCAAGCGCAGCCTGTTGCCGACAGCGCAGCAACTGGGCGGCCGTGCGGCCCGGCCCATCCGAAACGCGATGCGAAAGCTGTTGGGCTAGCGACGCGGAGACGTCGCTTACCGCGGCGTCAGTAACCCGGTGTGACGACCTCGGCGAGTTCTTGTTCGGGTTCCTGCGGTGGAACCGGCGCGGGCATCTGGGGCTGCGGTGAGCTGGCCTGGCCTCCGGTCTCGCCGCCGCACTCGGCCCCGCTGACCCCGGGTGGGCACATGCTGGGGCTCGCACCCGTCGTGTCGGCATCCGCGGGCGCCGACGCCGGCGCCGGCCCCGGCGAGTTCGGCACCAGATAGGGAGTGCATTGGCCGCTGTAGAGGTCCTGTTCCTCGCCGGCCGGGCAGTCGGCGAGATGCGAAGGTGGGCTGGCCGGCGCGGCAAGGGTCACCCCGACCACCGGCGCCGCCGCTGTGATCGCGAACCCGCCGACGATGATCACCCGTTGCGCGAACAGAGAGATGGAACCCATTGATCACCCTTCGTTCGGGGGCTTGAGGTACGCCGACACTAACCCGTGGACGGCCCGAACGCGCGTTTTGCGACCCCGACAGCACCGTAGAACAGCCGATTTGTGGACGAATTTAGCGTTCTGACCGGCGCAATCAGGTGCCGTCGATGCATCGGGTTGACGAAGTCGATACTCTAGCGGCGGGTTCAGACTGCAGCCTCGTGCCGTTGATGGAGGTTGCGTTGCGGGCGCCCCTAGCAAGAGGTGAGGTTTGGACGGACAGCTTTGTACCGAGAACTGGGTCGGACGGGTGGCGGTGGTCGCCGCGTCCGGTGACCTCGACATGCTCACCGCCCCGCAGTTGAAGAGCGCCGTTGAGGCGGCCCTGGCCAAGGACCCCGCGGGTCTGATCGTCGACCTCACCCAGGTGGACTTTCTCGGATCGGCCGGCATGCAGGTGCTGATGGAGGCCCACAACCAGGTCGACGGCACCGAGACGCGGTTCGCCGTCGTCGCCGACGGTCCGGCGACCAGCAGGCCGCTCAAGATCACCGGTATCGCCGATCTGATCGCCATGTACGTGACGGTCGAGGCTGCGCTCGAGAACTTCGCAGCATGACTTCAGCCGCCACGGGGTAGTCAGTTCGAACGATGTCCGAGTCGAATAGCTCCGCGGGCGAGATGGACGCGAGCCTCATCCGAAACGACACTGCCGACGCGCATAACGTCGCGCAGTTCAGGTCTGCGTTGTCCGGTTGGCTGCGCAGGCACTTCGCGCTGGACCCGGTCCGGTTCAACGACGTGGTCCTGGCCGTCAACGAGGCGCTCACCAACGCGGCGGAATTTGCTTACCGCGGCGGTATCGGACCGATGACGATGTACGCCCGGCACCACGCCGCTGACCGTCAGCTCGAAGTCGTGATCTCCGATCACGGCAGCTGGCGCTACGTCGACCCCGAGAACCGACCCAATACGCGCGGCCGGGGGATTCCGTTGATGCAGGCGCTGGCCGACCGCGCGACCATCTCCAGACAGCCGAGCGGCACCGAGGTGCGGTTGGAGTTCGACGACTGCGGTCTGGCTGCGCAGAACGCCTGCAGCGCTTCTGTTTGACACGTCGTGGTCCGTGCCGATGCCGGCCGTCGACGTGATGTGTATCACGGCGGCTGTAAGACGTATTGGCGTTGTGCGCGAATCGAATCCGGGCGTGTCGGTTGTGATTTGCCGCTCACTTTCGGATCTGAAACCTGAGAACGTGAACCGGGCCGCATTCTCGAAATCCGCGACGCCACCGGCAAAGCCGCACGTTACCGGCACATTACGGCACGCCGCCGAAGATTAACGAATAGCTAACGAAGAGTTTCTTAAGCGGTGTCTGAGAGCTTTTGGCGCAGCGACGCCGATCGACGGTTGCGACGACCAAACGTGTCGGTGTTCGTCGCTAGACTCGGATGAAATTGCGCCAAAGGCGTAGGAAGACTTGAAATCTAGGCCGGTGAACGCCATACCGGCGGAGGTACCAGATCGTATGGCTAAGTTTGTGGCGCCGATGATGCAGGCGCAAACTTCTGATTCAGATGTGACGAATGTTCAGTTGGCGGGATCCGTCGAGGCGCGCCGGGGTCCGATCGGCGACGTCGCCGCCGCCGACGGTGTGGTTGTGGTCGCCAACTACGGCGACGACAGCATTTCGGTGCTCGACGCGGCCACACTGGCCGTGCAAAGCATCATCGCGCTGCCGGGTGAGCCCGTTGCGGTGGCGGTCGCAGATGACCGTGCGTACGTCGGCACGTCGTCGGGGACCCATGACGAGGTCTCGGTGGTCGACCTGACCGCCAAGAGCGTGATCGCGACCTACGGCCTGGCGTTGAGCGTCACGGCGCTGACCGTCAGCCCCGACGGCAAGCGGGTGTTCGCCGCTCGCACCGGTGACGGCTACGCCGACGTCGCCGTGATCGACGTGCCCGCGGAGCGGATGGGCACCATCGAGATCGCGGCCGGAGCCGGGATCGGCATCGACGCGGTCGAGGTCGACGCCAGCGGTAAACGCCTGTACGTCGGCACCACCGACGCCCGCGGCAGCGCGCTCGTCGTCGTCAACGTGGAGACCGCGCGCGTCGAGCGTGCCGTGCAGATCGGCGCGCCGATCCGCGACATCGCCGTGGCCGACGGCACCGTCTACGTCCTGACGTCGGACCGGGCCCGCGGTGGCGTCGTGCATGTGATCGCGCTGGCGACCGGCAGGATCACCGGAACGGTCCAGCTCGGTGGTGCGCCGACGCAGCTGGTCATGGGCACGGACAAGACCCGCGCGTACGTCGTCGACTACGACCGTGTCGTGGTGTTGGGTCCGCTGACCCGCAAGGTGACCCACACGATCACCGTCGACGCCCGCCCGTCGAGCGTCGCGGTGGACGGTGACCGCCTGCACATCGCCGACTACGCCGGTGTCGTGACCTCCTACGACGTCGAGCCGGCCAGGCCGCTGACGTACTCGGACTTCGTGGCGACCGACCCGATCGCGGTGCCCGAGGTTGCCGAGCTGGAGCCGGCCGCCGTCTAGCGCGAAAAAACTTTTCAGCGCCGTTGAACCCCTTTCGGGGTTGCCCCGTTGAACCGCAGTGAAGGCCATGAGGGCCTTCGCAGACGGAAAGGGGCGCGGCCATGCGCGCAACGCTGTTGGTACTGACCGGGATCGCCGCGGCAACCTTCGGGGCAATCGCCGTACCGGCAGTCGCGTCGGCCGAGTCGGCTCAGCTGACCATCGCCAACCTCGAGGCCCAGGGCTTCAAGGTGAAGGTCAACAAGATCGGCAGCGCTTCGCTGGACGAGTGCATCGTCACCGATATCCGGAAGCCAAGGGAACGAACCGAATTCGTGCGTCGCGGCGACGACCTGATTCAGGTGGTCACCGAACGTTCCATCACCGTCACGGCCGACTGCTCACGGCGCTGACCCACGCGGTTTCGGCGAAATCCCTAGTGGCGGCGGCAGTCAAGCGATACCGAGATCGGCTGGCTGATCGTCACCGGAAACAGCACACCGTCATTACGGCCTCCCAGCAGCGGCATCAACTGGGTGAACTGCTGTGGGTTGCGGACGCTGGTGACCACGCATTCAGACAATGGGGCCGTACCGATCTTGTCGATGGTGACGTTGTAGCCCCTGTCCTGCAGCCTGGTGATCACTTCCTGTGCTGATTCGCCGTCCTCGGCTGACGCGACGCCGGCGGGTGCGGCCATCGTTGCGCACGCGATGGCCGCAGCCCCGGCGATGATCCAAGTGGTCCGCATGGGATCAATGATCCCCTATCAGCGCTCCGCGCGCTGATAAGCGGTGACGACAGCGGCGCCGCCGAGCCCGATGTTGTGCTGAAGTGCGGCGTTGACACCGTCGACCTGGCGTTTGTCGGCAGCGCCGCGCAACTGCCACGTCAGCTCGGCGCACTGCGCCAGGCCCGTCGCACCGAGCGGATGACCCTTGGAGATCAGCCCACCGGACGGGTTGACGACCCAGCGCCCGCCGTAGGTGGTGTCGTTGTTGTCGATCAGCTTCGGCGCCTCACCCTCGGCGCACAGGCCCAGCGCCTCATAGAGCAGCAGTTCGTTGGCCGAGAAGCAGTCGTGCAGCTCGATCACCTGGAAATCGGTGGGGCCGAGCCCGGACTGCTCGTAAACCTGTTGGGCGGCTTGCACGTTCATGTCGTAGCCGATCAGGTTCTTGGCGCTGCCGTCGAACGAGGACTGAAAATCGGTGGTCATCGACTGGCCGACGATCTCCACGGCCTGCCCGGCCAGGTTGTGCTTGTCGACGAACGCCTCGCTGGCCACGATCGCCGCACCCGAACCGTCGGAGGTGGGCGAGCACTGCAGTTTGGTCAGCGGATCGGAGATCATCTTCGCCGCCAGAATGTCGTCGAGGGTGTATTCGTCCTGGAACTGCGCATACGGGTTGTTCACCGAATGCTTGTGGTTCTTGAGACCGATCTTCGCGAAATGTTCGGCGGTGCTGCCGTATTGGCGCATGTGCTCACGTCCGGCCGCGCCGAACATCCACGGCGCCACCGGCAGCGCGAACTCGTCGATCTCGGCCATCGCCTTGACGTGCTTGCCCATCGGCGACTCGCGGTCCTCGAATCCGCCCTTCAGCGAGCCGGGCTGCATCTTCTCGAAACCGAGCGCGATCACGCAGTCGGCGAGCCCGCCGCGGATCGTCTGCGCGGCCAGGTACAGCGCCGTGGAACCCGTCGAGCAGTTGTTGTTGACGTTGGCGATCGGGATGCCCGTCATACCGAGTTCGTAGAGCGCGCGGTTGCCTGACGTCGAGTCGCCCGCGACGTAGCCGACAAAGCCCTGCTCGACCTCGGAATAGTCGATGCCGGCGTCCTCGAGTGCCTTGGTGCCGGACTCCTTGGCCATCTGCGGGTAGTCCCAGCCCTCGCGTCTGCCCGGCTTCTCGAACTTCGTCATCCCGACCCCGACGACGTAGACCTTGTTCTTTCCTGCGGTCGCCATGCCCTCTCCCTTTCGCTGCAATATGCACTGAAACATACAACGCGCAATTGCGGTGGGGCGTCGCGGTACGAAATGCGCGACTTTGCGTCTGCCCAGCGCGAAGAAGGGTACAAAGAGTAGAACGTGTTCTAGTTTTGGAGGCGATATGGGGTTGCGGGTCGTGCAGTGGGCCACCGGAGGCGTCGGCGTCGCGGCCATCAAGGGCGTGCTCGAGCACCCCGACCTCGAACTCGTCGGCTGCTGGGTGCACTCACCACAGAAGGCGGGCAAAGACGTCGGCGAGATCATCGGCGGCCCCGGTGCCGAACCGCTGGGTGTCACCGCCACCAACAGCGTCGACGACATCCTGACGTTGGACGCCGACGCGGTCGTCTACGCCCCGCTGCTGCCGAACCCCGACGAGGTGGCCGCGCTGTTGCGGTCGGGTAAGAACGTGGTGACCCCGGTCGGCTGGGTGTACCCGAGCGAACGCCAGGCCGCGCCGCTGCGGGCCGCCGCGCTGGAGGGCAACGCGACGCTGCACGGCACCGGCATCGCGCCCGGCGGCATCAGCGAGAAGTTTCCGCTGATGTTTTCGATCATGTCGACCGGGGTGAATTTTGTTCGAGCCGAGGAATATTCGGATCTACGTACCTACGAGGCACCCGACGTGGTGCGCCATGTGATGGGGTTCGGCGAGGTCCCGGAGAAGGCGCTCAGCGGGCCGATGCAGAAGCTGCTCGACGGCGGCTTCATCCAGGCGGTCCGGATGTGCGTCGACAAGATCGGGTTCCGCGCGGAGCCGAAAGTCCGCTCGACACAAGAGATCGCGGTCGCGACCGCGCCGATCTCGTCACCGATCGGTGAGATCGAACCCGGCCAGGTCGCGGGCCGTAAGTTCCACTGGGAGGCGCTGGTCGACGGCGAACCCGTCGTGCGGATCACGGTGAACTGGCTGATGGGCGAGGACAACCTCGATCCGGCGTGGACATTCGGGCCCGAAGGGCAGCGCTACGAGATCGAAGTGCGGGGTAACCCCGATATCACCGTCAGCATCAAGGGTTTTCAGTCCGAGGTCGGTGGGGAGGGACCGGAGTACGGCGTCGTCGGCACCGCAGCGCACTGCGTGAACTCCATCCCGGCGGTGTGTGCGGCCGCGCCCGGCATCGCGACATACCTGGACCTGCCGCTGATCAGCGGTAAGGCCGCCCCGCACCTGGGCGGTCCGCAGTGACGAAGCGGGCATTGGTGCTCGCCGGCGGCGGGCTGGCCGGTATCGCCTGGGAAACCGGCGTGCTGGCGGGTATCGCCGACGAGTCACCCGAAACCGCCAAGGCCCTGGTCGACGCCGACGTGCTCGTCGGCACGTCCGCGGGCTCGGCCGTCGCCGCGCAGCTGTCCAGCGGGCTGAGCCTGGAAGCCTTGTACGAGCGGCAAACCGCGCCGACGTCGGCGGAGCTCACCCCGAGCGTAGGCATCGACGACATCACCGGGCTGTTTCTGAACGCGGTGACCCAACCCGGCACCAAAGCCGAGAAACTGCAACGCATCGGCGCGGTTGCGGTGTCGACACCGACGGTCGCCGAACCCGTGCGCCGCGAGGTGATCGCCCACCGATTGCCCAACCACGACTGGCCGGACCGGCACCTGCGCATCAGTGCAATCGACGTGGCCACAGGCGAACTCGTCACGTTCGACCGGACCTCGGGCGTCGAGCTGGTCGACGCGGTCGCCGCCAGCTGCGCCGTGCCAGGGGTGTGGCCGCCGGTGACGATCGGCGATCGGCGCTACATGGACGGCGGTGTCGGCAGCTCGGTGAACATGGCGCTGGCCGCCGACTGTGATGCCGCGGTGGTGCTGGTGCCGCAGGGGGAGTCCTCGCCGGCACCGTTCGGCATCAGCACCTCCGAGGAGATCGCCGCGTTCGAGCAGGCGACCTTCGCGGTGTTCGCCGACGACGAGTCCTTGAGCGCGTTCGGCAAGGATCCGCTTGACCCGCGGTGTCGGATACCGTCCGCGGCCGCGGGCCGGCGGCAGGGCAGGCGGGTGGCCGCCGGGCTCGCCGACTTTCTGGCGCGCTGAATCAGCCGTCGGCAGTTGGTGTTTCGAGCTCGTCGAGCGCGGCGGCGGCCAACGCGCGGCCGACCTCGATGACCTCTGCGGCGCGGTGGAATTCCAGGCTGCGACATGCGCTGCGCGGCACCTCGATCAACAGGTCGGGCGGATAGTTGGCCAGCTGATGCCGTGCCAACGCGGCCTGCGCGATGTCGATGGTGCGGTTCATCACCTCGAAGCTGCCGAGTTTGGGCACCGTCGCCTCCTTGGTCGCATCGACCAGTTCGGCGTCGCTGTCGTCGGTACCGGCTCCCGCGCGGCCGCGCACTGCGCTGGAGTCGAACAGGGACGTGGTGCTGCGCCACATCTTCGTCAGCCACTCGGTGCTGCGCGCGCCGGCCTCCGCGGTGTCCTCGGAACCGCCGGATTCGCTGCCCGCCAACGACACTGCGATCGTGAGGTCGGCGTTGACGGCTGCGATCGGCGCCATCGGCAGCGGATCGAGGATGCCGCCGTCGGCGAGCAACCGGCCGTCCAGCACGTGCGGGGCGATCACGCCGGGGATCGCGATCGACGCGCGTATCGCCGCATCGACCGGCCCGCGCTGCAACCACACCGACTTACCGGCGATCAGATCCGTCGTCACCGCCGTGTACGGAATCGGAAGGTCTTCGATGCGGACGTCACCGAGAATGTCGTGCACGGCGTCCAGAATCTTGCTCGCGCGCAGCACACCGGCCGCGGTGATCGAGGGGTCCAGCAGCCGCAGCACCGCGCCTTGGGTCAGCGCCCTTGCCCAGTCGGCGAACTGACCGAGTTTGTCCGCCGCCTGTAGACCTCCCACGAGCGCACCCATCGACGAGCCGGCGATCCCGACGATCTCGTAGCCGCGGTCTCGCAGTTCGTCGATGACGCCGATGTGCGCGTAGCCCCGGGCGCCTCCGCTGCCAAGTGCCAGCGCGACACGCTTGTCAGCCATCCCGCCATTGTCTCGCGCCGTCAGCCGCAGAGTGCGTCGGCGGCCGCGCGGACCGCGACGATGACGGCGGCCTGACGCGGCGGATTCAACTGCGACCAGGGGGTGCCGTAGGTCGCGGGCCCCGCCGAATCCGTCGACTGCAGCATGCCCAGATACGGCTCGATCTGGTCATGCGGGTCACCGCCCTGCTGCGCCATCCACTCCCGCGCGGTGGTGCAGGCCCGGTAGTACTCGTCTTCTGTCGAGTCGGCGGGTGCGCCGACGGCGGTGGTCACGCCGCCGGGGGAGACCGCGACGGACCCGGGTGCGGCGGTCGGGGTTTCGGCGCTGACGGAGGTGGTCGACGTCGGCGACGAGGTCGGCTCGGTGTCGGTGCCAGACGAACAGGCCGTGGCGAGACCGAGGCCGACGATCATCGACGTCGCCGCAAGGGCGTGCCGAAGGTGCGAGCGCATGCCCGCCAATCTATGCAATCGCTATCCGTCGGCCCCGTCGGAGCCGTCGCTGCCGCCGTCCGAACCGGAGCCGGTGCCGCCCGAGCCGCCAGGGCCGTCGGCGGCGCCCAGACCGTCACGTCCGCCGTTGCCGCCGTCTCCGCCGTTACCGACGCCGTCGGTCGCGGTGCCGTCGCCGCCGTCTCCGCCGCGGCCGCCCTGGTATCCGTTGGCCCAGCTGGTCGACCCGCCGGTGCCGCCGTCGCCGCCGTTGGCCGTGCCGGTGTCCGCGGTGGCGTCGCCGCCGTCGCCGCCGTCGCCGCCGTCCTGCATCAGGCCGCTGCCGCCACCCCGACCGCCGTCGCCGCCGTTGGCCTCGCCGTCGTCGACGTCCGCGTCGCCGCCGTCGCCGCCGTTTCCGCCCTGGCCGTCGAACCCGCCCGAGCCTGCGTTGCCGCCGTCGCCGCCGGTGGCGGTGCCGGTTCCGGCGTTGGCCGCGCCGCCGTCGCCGCCATCGCCCGCGGTGCCGTTGAAGAACGAGCTGCCGCCGTCGCCGCCGGTGCCTCCGGTCGCGTCGCCGTCGACGGTCTGCGCCGCGCCGCCGGTGCCGCCGTTGCCGCCGTCGCCTTCGATGCCGATGTTGCCGCCGTCGCCGCCGTCACCGCCGGTGGCCGTGTTGGTGGTACTGGTGGCCGCTCCGCCGGCGCCGCCCCCGCCTGCCCAGCCGAACAGCCATCCGGCGTTGCCGCCGTCGCCGCCCGCGCCACCGGTGGCGGTGCCGGTACCGCTGGTGGCGCTGCCACCCGCGCCGCCGAAGCCGGCGCTGCCCAGCCATGTGTTGTTACCGCCGTGGCCGCCGTGGCCGCCTTGGGCGTCACCCGACACGCTGGTGGCGTTTCCGCCCGCGCCGCCGACACCGGCATTGCCGTGAAACCACCCGGAATGGCCGCCGTTTCCGCCGTTTCCGGCGACGACGTCACCGTCTTGGTCGGTGATGCTGGCGCCCGCGCCCCCGGCGCCGCCGTTGCCCCACAGCCCGGCGCTGCCGCCGTTTCCGCCCCTGCCGTTGTTGATGCCGGCGACGCCCGCGCCGCCGTTTCCGCCGCTGCCGAACAGCAGCCCCCCGCGACCGCCGTTCTGGCCCGGTCCGCCGTCGGCGCCGTTTCCGATCAGCAGGCCGCCGTTCTCGCCGGGTTCGGTGCCGTTGTGAAACAGCGTCTTGAAGCCGGTCTGAAATGCCGAGCTCATCGACAGCGCCGCGTTCTGGAACGCGGCGTTGGCGCCCAGCAGCGCTGCGGTCGCCGGGGAGCCGTTGCCGCGGGTGTCGGGCAGCCCGTCGTGATCGGCGCCGCCGGGCGTAGATCCGGTCCAGCCCGGCGTCGGTGGCTTCGGGATCACGGCCGTCCAGTCGAACAGCGGGGTGTTGGCGTTGCCCGACGGCGCCACCGGTGACGGCGGCAGGTACTTGGTCCAGCCGAACATCACCCTGCTGTCCGGGTTGTCGTACAGGTCAGGCGAATACGGGGTGCCGCTCTGCGGCGTCAGCCCGAGAATCGACGGCAGGAACGCGCCGAAGCCGAACAGCGAGTCGCCGACGGCCTGCATGGACGCTGAGGTCGACGCCGAGGTCTCGGCCTTTCCGGGCGCCGCGGCGGCGATCGCACCCCCGCCGGCGGCCACCAGCACACCGCTGGTCAACGCCGCCGCCGTGAGCAGCGACTTCTTGTCCTTGGCCCGTCCGGCGTGTGTGTGCTTGGCCATCGGCAATGTCGATCCCTTCGCCTGCTGAGGAAGCCGTCGAATCTGGCTAATCAACTGCTAACAGTGAGCAACATATGATTAGCACAATTAGTGAGAATTTTCCTAGGAACCGGATGGTTCGGAAGAATCGCTGATCGGCTAGTTCATGGTTGAACTCAGGACGCTTCACGGCCGCGGCGCAGATCGTAGTCAGCAAATCAATATCGTGGGAAGACGGCTTTATCGCAAACCCAGACGCCATACCGACATGTCGTGCGCCGGGTTTGTCGGTAATTCGTGCAGAGCGGTCACCTAGGGATAAATGGCGCGGCGTCTTATTGACGCATGCGACGAAAATAGTGCGGTAGCCAGCAACGTCGATGGCGGCAGCCTGCAAAAGGGGCTCGCCCGGCCGCGGAGGCGGTTCGGGGGTTGTGCTCACCGTGAATCTTGGCCGACGTGCCGTATCGAGCGTCCTGAACAGGCGGTTTGCGGCCGCACCGCGCGCCTCGGTGCCGGCGCGCCGCGACGCGGACGGGCCGGCTGCCACACTGGCGGACATGACGACCGGATCGCAGTGGTGTCGCGCGGCTTGACGCCGCCGCCCCCGATCCCTCGTCACCTTTGGAGTTTCCATGCTTACGTCGGCAGCGCCTGCCGTCTCCGCACCGACCCGACTGCGCCTTCCCGATCTGCTGCACGCCACCGACCGCGTCGCCGACGACGTATTCAGCGGCCGCTACGACCGACTGCTACAGGCGAGCGGCCCGCCACGCCACGACCGGTGGTTCACCCGGCTGCACGGCGACGACGAACTCGACATCTGGTTGATCAGCTGGGTGCCAGACCGGTCGACCGAACTGCACGACCACGGCGGCTCCCTGGGCGCGCTCACCGTGGTGTCCGGCGCGTTGCGCGAAACCCGTTGGGACGGCGCGGTGTTGCGGCACCGCAGGCTGTCCGCGGGGGATCAGGCGGCGTTCCCGCTCGGCTGGGTGCACGACGTGGTGCGCGACGCGTCGACGCACACGCTCAGCGTGCACGCCTATTCGCCGCCGCTGACCGCGATGTCGTATTACGACGTGACGCAGCGGAACACGTTGCGCCGCAGGCGCACCGAGCTCACCGACGGTCCGGAGGGATGACCGCGGGAGCAAGCCGTATCGACGGATTGTGGATCAGTCTTTTTCGTCGCTGTGCAATATCGGACGCAGCTTGTCGGTCTTGTCCGGCGTCCACCCGGGTGGTTGCAGGATCGCCGCCCAGGCATTCGCGACGTCCTTGACGTAGACGTGGCCGTGTCCGTCGGGCACATCGACGGCGACCGCCATATCGGCCGACACCTGAAGGAACGTCACGATCGGTATCCACTGCATGCGGCCCGACACGTCGTATCCTTTGGGCTCGCGCAACCAGTCGGGTTCGGTGAACAGCAGATCGGGATTCCACCACGCAATCGGATCAGAGGCGTGCTGCAGGTACACGACGCGCGGCGTCCCCCACGGGGCGTCGGGCCTGGCGAGGTTCTGCGCGCGGGCCGCGAACCGGACGTTCTCGCCGTCGTCGTAGATCGGCAGCCACATCGGGGACCCGGGATCACGCTCCCGGATGAGCTGGTCCCAGATGGTGTTGTTGAACGTCGGGCCGGAAAACAACGCGCCGTCGGTACGGGCGATCAGGTTGTTGAGCGCCAAGAACGGCGCCTCACCGCCGAACGAGCCGAGGCTCTCACCGAACACCACCAACTTCGGGCGCTGCGCCTCGGGCATCTCGCGGATCATCGCGTCGACGGCCTCGAACAGGGCCTGCCCGGCCTGGCGCGCGTTCTCCTTGTCCACCAGAAACGACAGCCAACTGGGCAGGAACGAGTACTGCATCGACACGATCGCGGTGTCGCCGTTGTACATGTACTCCAGCGCGCTGGCTTCGGCGTCGTTAATCCAGCCGGTGCCGGTCGTGGTGCCGACCGCGACCACCGCGCGGTCCAGTCCGCCTGTGCGCCTTAGCTCTTCGGCGGCCAGCGCCGCGGTGGCCTTGATGCCCTCGGCGGAGTGCAACCCGGCATAGGCGCGGATCGGTTCGATCGCGGGCGCGCCGTTGAACTCGGTGAGCTGCTCGACGGTCGGCCCACCTGAGACGAAGATGCGGCCCTGGTGGCCCAGCGACTCCCAGCTGGCCAGCGACTGGGGTCCGCCGGAACGCAGCGGCGAGGTCGGTGCGGCGAAGTCTGGGTCGGTTTCGTCGTTGACCGCCGAGAAGGTGCTGTTGATGGTGCTCATCGCGTAGCGCACCACCACACCGTTGAGCAGCGCGATGCTCAAGGCCAGCAGCAGGAGCACCACCACCACGGCCGACACCCTCGGCGGCGCGACGCGGCCGAGCTGGCGCACCAGGAACCGCACCAATCTTCCGATCAGCTGGCCGATTTCGACCAGCACGAACAGCACGACGATCGACAGCACGGCGGTCAGCGGATGGTCCCAGAACCCCATCCGCGGCACCCCGACCAGATCGCGGACCTCGTCCTGCCACACATGGAAGTAGATGATCATCAGGATTTGGCCGACGACCCCGACGATCACCAGGCCGATCCATGCCAGCCGCGGCGCGGGCGGGCTGCTGTCCCTGGACAGCATGTAGCGGGTCAGCCAGACCGCGAACACGCCGATCCCGTATCCGGCGGCGCCGGCCCCGCCGCTGACCAACGCCTGGAACAGCGGCCCCCGCGGCAACAGTGACGGCGTCAACGAGAACCAGATGAACACCAGGCCGAGCGCGGTTCCGGTGAACGTGTAGTGGCGCACCCACCACGGTCGGCGAACCTGCTCCTGTTGCCCCGGCTCCTCCTGGACGACTTCCGCTGTGTCGTCGCGGGTCTGTGTCACCAGGGCAGATTAGCGGTGGGTGAAGTTCGGGGGGCGCTTCTCGGTGAACGCGTTCATGCCTTCGGTCTGGTCGTCGGTGGCGAATGCCGAGTGAAACAGCCGACGTTCGTAGAGCAGCCCCTCAGCCAGCGTGGATTCGAACGCGCGGTTGACGGCCTCCTTGGCCATCCGCGACGCCGACAGCGACATACCGGCGATGGTCTTGGCCACTGCGTTGGTCTCGTCGAGCAGCTTGTCGGCGGGCACCACGCGCGAGACCAACCCGGCGCGCTCGGCCTCCTCGGCGTCCATGTTGCGGCCGGTCAGGATCAGGTCCATCGCCTTGGCCTTGCCGATGGCGCGGGTCAGGCGCTGTGAGCCGCCCATGCCCGGCAGCACGCCGAGCTTGATCTCGGGCTGACCGAACTTCGCGGAGTCGGCGGCGATCAGCAGGTCGCACATCATCGCCAGCTCGCATCCGCCGCCGAGCGCGTAACCGGCCACCGCGGCGATCGTCGGTGTGCGCGTCGCGGCGAACTTGCCCCAGGCGGCGAAGAAGTCGCTGGCGAACACGTCGGCGAAGGTCAGGCTCGCCATCTCCTTGATGTCGGCACCCGCGGCGAACGCTTTTTCGTTGCCGGTGATGACGATGGCGCCGACACCCGGATCGCTGTCGAATTCCGCTGCAGCGCTGGTGACCTCGTGCATCACCTGGCTGTTGAGCGCGTTGAGCGCCTTCGGCCGGTTCAGCGTGATCGTGGCGACCCGGTCATCACGAGTGACCAGAATGGTTTCGTAGCTCGTCATCAGAACTCCAGTTCGCGATCGGCCGGCGCGAAGTACGCTTCGACGTCGGCGGGGGTGACGGCCGCCAGCGACGCCGGTGACCATTTCGGGTTGCGGTCCTTGTCGATGACCTGGGCGCGGATGCCCTCGACGAGATCGTGACTGCGCAGCGACGCGCACGACGTCCGGTATTCCTGGCGCAGCACGTCTTCCAGCGTGGCGAGTTTGGCGGCGCGGCGTACGGCTTCAAGCGTCACCGACACCGAGATCGGGGAGCGGCTGGCGATCAGGTCGGCGGCTTCGTTGGCGGGGCCCGCGTGGTGGCCGCGCAGCGCGGCGACGATGTCGGTGGCGCTCTGCCCGGCGTAGCATTCGTCGATCCAGTCGCGCTGTGCGGCAAGCTCACTCGCGGGTGGCTCGCAGGCGTGGGCGGCGACGGCGGCGTCGACACCGTCGCCCAACAGCGTCTCCCTGAAGGACTGCAGGCGGTCGTGGGGTACGTAGTGGTCGGCGAACCCCATCGCGATCGCGTCGGCGCCGTTGAACGTGACGCCGGTCAGCGCGGCGTGCAGGCCCAGCAGGCCGGGGGCGCGGGACAGGATCCAGGTGCCGCCGACGTCGGGGATGAAACCGATGCCGACTTCGGGCATCGCCATCTTCGTGGTGTCGGTGGCGATCCGCACGCGCCCGTGGGCGCTGATGCCCACGCCGCCGCCCATCACGATGCCGTCCATCAGCGCGACGTACGGCTTGCGGTAGCGGCCGATGTGGGCGTTGAGCAGGTACTCGTCGTACCAGAACTGGCGCGCCTCGGAACCGTCGGCGCGGGCGCTGTGATAGATCGCCACGATGTCACCGCCGGCGCACAGGCCGCGCTCTCCGGCGCCGTCGACCAGCACGGCACGAACGGCGTCGTCGCGTTCCCATTCGGCCAGGACCTGCGACATCGTGGTGACCATGCCGTGGTTCAGCGAGTTGATGGCCTTGGGCCGGTTGAGCGTGATCAGACCGACACCGCGGTCAACACTTACTAGGACATCCTCGTTTTCGCCCACAAGATGCAATCTAGATCGTCAGGCGGGCCAACGGAGCGCCGGGTAAGGTTTTTCCGGAAATGGCCCGGCAACTCGGGAACCGACGTCTGGCCGTGATCGTTGTCTGTGTGTTCGCCAACTCTGTCGAACCACTTCACAGGAGAGGAACCGACGGTGCGGGAATCCAGCAACCCGGTATTTCGTTCGCTGCCCAAGACACAGGGCGGATATGCGCAATTCGGTACCGGAGCCGCCGGCTACGGTGCGGCGGCGGTACAAGCGGACCCCTATACGACGCAGTACCCCCCACAGCAGCAGGCCGGTGTCGCCCGGCCGCTGACCATCGATGACGTTGTCACCCGGACCGGCGCCACGCTGGCCCTGCTGACCGCGGTCGGTGTCGTCTCGTACTTCTTGGTGTCCCAGAACCTGGGCCTGGCCATGCCGTTCGCCCTGGTGGGTGGCCTCGGCGGGTTGGTGCTGGTGCTCATCGCGACGTTCGGGCGCAAGCAGGACAACCCGGCGATCGTGCTGAGCTACGCCGCGCTTGAGGGTCTGTTCCTCGGCGCGATCTCGTTCATCATCGCCAACGTCATCTCGGTCGGCGGGGTCGGAATGATCGCGCAGGCGATCGTCGGCACCATCGGGGTGTTCTTCGGCATGTTGGTGGTCTACAAGACCGGCGCCATCCGCGTGACGCCGAAGTTCACCAGGATGATCGTCGCCGGCCTGTTCGGTGTGCTGGCGTTGATGCTGCTCAACCTCGTGCTTGCGGTGTTCGGTGTGGGCGGCGGCGCCGGCCTGGGCCTGCGTGATGGCGGCATGCTCGCCATCGGCTTCTCGCTGCTGTGCATCGGCCTGGCGGCGTTCTCGTTCCTGATCGACTTCGACGCGGCGGACCAGATGGTGCGTGCCGGTGCGCCGGAGAAGGCCGCGTGGGGTATCGCGCTGGGCCTGACGGTGACGCTGGTCTGGCTGTACATCGAGATCCTGCGTCTGCTCAGCTACTTCAACAGCGAGTAGCCAACCAACGAGAAAGCCCGGCACCGCGGTGCCGGGCTTTTTTCGTGCGTCGAGACTGTACACAGATCGCGATTCATCCACAGATTGCGATCTGTGTGCAGTCTCGAGCCGCTCAGCGGCGCCGGAGCGGCGATCCTCAGACCATGTCGACGCACAACTGGCCGTTCATCGGTAGTGACGCCATCGCGGACGGGCGGCTGAAGAAGCACCAACTGCGGGCGAAGTATCGGCCACTGTTTCCCGACATCTACGTGCCACACGACGCGGCACCGACCTTGCGTCAACGCGCGGTCGCAGGGTGGTTGTGGTCGCGCCGTCAGGGGGTGATCGCCGGTCTCACCGCCTCAGCGTTACACGGCGCGAAATGGGTCGACGATACGAACCCGATCGAGCTGGTTTATTCGAATACCCGTCCCCCCGCCGGGATACGGACCTTCGATATGCGGCTTGGCGCAGAGGAACTCGTCGGGAAATACGGGTTGCCGCTGACAACGCTTGAGCGCACGGCCTTTGACATCGGCCGCCGTGGAACCTTGGACGAGGCGGTCGCCCGACTCGACGCGTTGGGCAATGCCACCGGGTTGCAGGTCGACGATGTGCTCGCCGTGGCGGCGGCGCACAGCGGGGCTCGAGGTCTGCGCCAGCTCGAAAAGGCTTTGCAGTTATACGATCCCGGCGCCGCATCACCGAAGGAGACCTGGTTACGCCTATTGGTCGTCCGTGCCGGCTATCCACCACCGAGGACTCAAATACCGGTGCGCAGCCCCGATGGCCGTCGCAGGTATTACCTCGATATGGGTTGGGAAGACCTCATGCTCGCGTTGGAATACGACGGCGAGCAGCACCGCAAAGATCCCGTCCAGTACGCCTCCGACATTCGGCGTTCAGAGGACATCGCCGAACTCGGCTGGTCGCGGGTCAGAGCGGTCAAGGCCAACAGCAGCTTCGATATTCTGCGTCGCCTCGAACGGGCGTGGCGATCGAGACTGTATCCAGATCGCAAAATCAGCTGAATTCGCGATCTGAGTACAGGCTCGGCGAAACCTGAACTAGGACAGCCGCTCGATCACCATCGCCATGCCCTGGCCGCCGCCGACGCACATCGTCTCGAGCCCGAACGTCTTGTCGTAGGTCGTCAGGTTGTTCAACAGCGTGGCGGTGATACGCGCGCCGGTCATGCCGAACGGATGCCCCAGCGCGATCGCCCCACCGGAGACGTTGAGCTTGTCCTCGTCCATCCCGAGCTCACGCGCCGAACCGAGCACCTGCACCGCGAACGCCTCGTTGATCTCGTAGAGATCGATGTCGTTGATGCTCATGCCCGCATTCGCCAACGCCTTCTTCGACGCTTCGATCGGACCGAGGCCCATGATCTCCGGCGACAGGCCGCTGACGCCGGTGGACACGATGCGCGCCAGCGGGGTGAGCCCGAGCTCACGTGCCTTGGTATCCGACATGATCACCAGCGCCGCGGCGCCGTCGTTCAGCGGGCACGCGTTGCCCGCCGTCACGGTGCCGTTCGGCCGGAACACCGGCTTGAGCTGGCTGATCTTCTCGTAGGTGGTGCCCGCGCGGGGGCCGTCGTCCTTGCTGACCGTGGAGCCGTCGGGCAGTGTCACCGGTACGATCTCGCGCTCGAAGAAGCCGTTTTTGATGGCCTCCTCGGCGCGGTTCTGGCTGCGCACACCCCAGTGGTCCTGGTCTTCGCGGCTGATGCCGGTGAACAGTGCGACGTTCTCGGCGGTCTGGCCCATCGCGATGTACACGTCGGGCAGCAGGCCGTCTTCGCGGGGGTCGTGCCATTCGTCGGCGCCGGCGGCGGCCTGCTCGGAACGGCTCATCGCGTCGGCGAACGCCGGGTTCTTGCTGTCCGGCCAACCGTCGGCCGTCCCCTTCGGGAACCGCGAAACCGTCTCCACCCCAGCGGAAATGAACGCGTTGCCCTCGCCGGCCTTGATGGCATGGAACGCCATGCGGGTGGTCTGCAGCGACGACGAGCAGTACCGGTTGACCGTGGTGCCGGGCAGGAAGTCGTAACCCAGCTGGACCGCGACGGCGCGACCGACGTTGAACCCGGCCTCGCCGGCAGGCTGGCCGCAGCCCATCATCAGGTCGTCGATGTCGCGCGGATCGAGCGCAGGCACCTTGTCCAGCGCCGCGCGCACCATCTGCGCGGCCAGGTCGTCGGGGCGCATATCGACCAGCGAACCCTTCGCGGCGCGGCCGATCGGTGAGCGTGCGGTCGCGACAATGACGGCTTCAGGCATGGTGTCTCCTCGCGTTGACGGCTATGAGGAGAACCTAGCTCGCGCGCGCCACGATGGGTGCGGGCACCCCAGTGGAACGCCGCCACAGCCGGCTCAAGCTGCCCACCCGTGCGACGAGCGTCGCGCCGTCGGCGGGACGGGGCTGCCACGGCAGCTCGGGCACCGCGCCACCGAGCCACTCGCCCAACGCATTACACAGCGCCGGGAACAACTGCTTGGCCGCCAGCGCATAACCTGCCGCCGACGGATGGAACATGTCGTGGGAGAACAGCACCTCGGGCATCCTGCGGAAGTCGGGTGCCAACAGGTCGGAGAACGGCACCGGCACCCCGCCCGCCGAGCGCACCGCCGCGGCCTGCGCCCGAGCCAGCCGCAAACCCCGGCTGCGGGCCACCATGCGCAGCGGCTGCGGGATGGCGCTGATCACGCCGAAATCGGGGCAGGTGCCCACGACGACGACGGCTCCGCTCTCCCGCAGCCGGCGCACCGCCCGCGTCAGACGCCGCGCCGACGGGCCGATTCCGTTCAGCGCGGTGACGTCGTTGGCCCCGATCATGATCACCGCGGCGTCCGGCGGCGGACCGGCGACGAACATCGCGTCGATCTGGCCCGCCAGCCCTTTCGACGTCGCACCGACAATGGCCTTGGTGCTCAACCGAATTCGCTTGCCCGACAGCTCGGCAAGCTGGCGGGCCAACAGCACCCCGGGTACCTCGTCGGCGTCGATGCAGCCGTAGCCGGTCGCGGTGGAGTCCCCGAAGACCATCAGGTGCAGGTCGAACGGGACGTCCCGTTGCCAACGTTCGACGGGCCCGCTGCCCGGGGTGTACACGCCGTCGGCGCGTGGCGGGATGTCCCACGCCTTGGGAATGACCTGGCGAGTTTGGGCGGCCTGTTCGCTCAGAAAGTTGCGGGCTGCCAGGCAGGCCGAACCCGTCGAGGCCAGCGCCGCCGCGGCCGCCAGGGCGACGGTTCTTGTCCGGTGGGGTGCGTGATTGCCCACACGTGGAGTTTAAATTCGTTTTTCTGGGATATCCGCGTGGCGCCAGGCAATCTCGGGTCACATTGCGGTATCAACTCCGGTATCGAATATGACTCGTTGATTGTTGATCAGCTTATAGAGTGTCAAGCTAAGGTACGGGCCACGCTCAGTAAAGAGGCGGCACCCGGAACTACAGCGGCGTAGGGAAGTGGTGGCGATGACGGCACCCAGCAAGGTTGCCAGGGCGCACAGCGCTGGTATACCGCCTGCTAAGGGGCGAAAACCCCGCAAGTTTCCGGTCAGTGACGGCGCGCCCGTCGAGGTCGTCGAGGACGGTCCCAGCCTGGCGGGCCGGGTCACCGCGCTGGCTGCTCTGCTAACTATTCGGCCGACTCTAGCTATCGGAAGCTACGCGCCGCGTCTGCCGTGGCCATGGGGTTTGGTGGACTTCGTCTCCCGGGTGATGCGGCCTGCCCCCGGTACGGTCCGCGCGACGATCTCTTTGCCGAACTGCACAGCGCAACTCGTCCGCGCACCAGGCGTGCTGCCCGCGGACGGTAAGCGCGCCGTGATCCTCTACATGCACGGTGGGGCGTTTCTGACCTGCGGCGTCAACTCGCACGGCCGGTTGGTCAGCGCGCTGTCGCGGTTTGCTGACTGCCCCGTGCTCATCGTCAACTACCGGATGATCCCCAAGCACTCGGTGGGTATGGCGGTCGACGACTGTCACGACGCGTATCAGTGGCTGCGCCAGAAAGGCTACGAGCCCGACCAGATCGTGCTGGCCGGTGACTCCGCGGGCGGCTATCTGGCGCTCGCACTGGCCGAGCGGCTGCAAGAGGAGGGTCCGCGCGGCGAGGTGCCCGCGGCGATGGTGACGATGTCACCGCTGTTCGAGGTCGACAACGAAACCCGCGCGAACCACCCCAATATCCGCACCGACGCGATGTTCCCGCCGCGCGCCTTCTACGCGCTCGTCGACCTGGTCGAGGAGGCCGCGCGGCGCCATCAAAAGAACGGCAGGCCCGAAGAGGTCTACGAACCGCTCGACCACATCGAGCCGGGGCTGCCCCGCACGCTGATCCACGTGTCGGGCTCCGAGGTGCTGGTCAGCGACGCCCGCAAGGCCGCGCGCCGGCTGGCAGCTGCCGGCGTGCCGGTCGAGGTGCGGATCTGGCCCGGCCAGATGCACGTTTTCCAGCTGGCCGCGCCGATGGTGCCCGAGGCCACGAGGTCATTGCGCCAGATCGGCGACTACATTCGCGAGGCCACCTGGTAGCCGCCTGGCGACCCGGCAGGCCGCCTGACACGATGGAGTCATGCGGATCGCCCGGCACATCAGTGAGCTCATCGGCAATACCCCTCTGGTACAGCTGAACTCCGTGGTGCCGCCGGGCGCCGGCGTGGTCGCCGCCAAAGTCGAGTACCTCAGCCCGGGCGGCAGCTCCAAGGACCGCATCGCGATCAAGATGATCGACGCCGCCGAGGCCAGCGGCGAACTCAAGCCCGGGGGCACGATCGTCGAGCCGACATCCGGTAACACCGGCGTCGGGCTGGCATTGGTCGCCCAGCGGCGCGGCTACAAGTGCATCTTCGTGTGCCCGGACAAGGTCAGCGAGGACAAGCGCAACGTGCTGCGCGCGTACGGTGCCGACGTCGTCGTATGCCCGACCGCCGTGCCGCCGGACCATCCCGACAGCTACTACAGCGTCTCGGACCGACTGGTCGGCGAAATCGACGGCGCCTGGAAGCCCGACCAGTACTCCAACCAGATGGGCCCGGCCAGCCACTACGAATCCACCGGGCCGGAGATCTGGGCGGACACCGACGGCAAGGTCACCCATTTCGTCGCGGGCGTCGGCACCGGCGGCACCATCACCGGAGCGGGCCGCTACCTGAAGGAGGTGTCTGACGGGAAGGTGCGCGTCGTCGGCGTGGACCCCGAAGGGTCGGTCTATTCCGGCGGCACCGGCAGGCCGTATCTGGTCGAGGGCGTCGGCGAAGACTTCTGGCCCAAGGCCTACGACCCCGCCGTGCCCGACGAGATCATCGCGGTCTCCGACGCCGATTCGTTCGAGATGACCCGACGCCTCGCGCGCGAGGAGGCGATGCTGGTCGGCGGCTCGTGCGGGATGGCTGCGGTCGCCGCGATCAAGGTGGCCGAGGAAGCCGGTCCGGACGCATTGGTCGTAGTGCTGCTGCCCGACGGTGGAAGAGGTTATCTGTCAAAGATTTTCAACGACGAATGGATGTCGTCGTACGGTTTCCTGCGCAGCCGGCTCGACGGTTCGGTCGAGGAATCCACGGTCGGAGACGTGCTGCGGGGCAAGTCGGGTGCGCTGCCCGATCTGGTGCACACCCATCCGTCGGAGACCGTGCGCGACGCGATCAACATCCTGCGCGAGTACGGGGTGTCGCAGATGCCGGTGGTCGGCGCCGAACCACCGGTCATGGCCGGCGAAGTGGCGGGCAGCGTCTCGGAGCGAGAGCTGCTCTCGGCGGTGTTCGAGGGACGCGCCAAACTGGCCGACGCGGTCGCCAAGCACATGAGCCCGCCGCTGCCGCTGGTCGGCTCCGGCGAGCTCGTCACCGACGCGGCCAAGACACTGCGCGAATGCGATGCGGTGATGGTGGTCGAAGAAGGCAAACCCGTCGGCGTGCTGACCCGACACGATCTGCTCGGGTTCCTGTCCGACGGCGACGGCCGCCTTTAGCCGACATCCCGTCGGAAATCGCTGCTATCGGCGACTTCTCAGGTAATGTAAGCAAGCTTGTTACCACCTAGAGCAGCCCTGGGGAGGTCGTCCATGACCGAGCAACCACCGACGCCCGGGGACTATCCACCACCACCTCCACCAGGCGGTCAGCACCAGGCCGGTGGATACCCGCCGCCGGGCGGGCTTCCCACGGGGGTCCCGGTATTGCCGAAAGAGGCTTATACCCCGTGGTTTACCCGCGTGCTGGCGTGGATCATCGACTACATCCCGTTCACGCTCATCTTGGGCATCGGGTTCGCGATGCTGGCAGCCACCCGCGAAACCGCCTGCATCACAGAGGTTTCGGAGTACGAGCTGGGCGAGTTCTGTGCCACCGGAGCATCCACGCTGGGCCAGGCGTCGGTCGTGATCGCATCGATCGCCGCGCTGGCATACCTGGTATGGAACCTCGGCTACCGCCAGGGCCGAACGGGGTCGAGCATCGGCAAGTCCATCGTAAAATTCAAGGTGGTCTCCGAAAAGACCGGTCAGCCAATGGGTTTTGGGCTATCGGTGCTGCGTGAGTTCATCTATCTCGTCGCGTATCTGGCCTGCGGGCTGCTTTGGCTCATCGCGGTTTTGTTCCCGCTATGGGACGTGAAGAGGCAGACGTTGGTCGACAAGATCGTCAGTACTATCTGTTTACCGCTCTAATCGTCGACGTACCCACACTGGAAGGCAGCCATGAGCGATCAACCGCCACCCGGCAACTACCCGCCACCACCGCCTCCTGGCGGCGGCGATTACCCACCACCTCCTCCCGGCGGGGGTGGCTACCCGCCACCGCCACCACCGGGCGGTTACCCGCCGCCACCGCCACCGGGCGGTTACCCGCCGCCACCGCCACCGGGCGGATATCCACCGCCCCCGCACGGCGGTGCGCCCGGATATCCGCCGCCGCCCCAGGGTGGTTACCCGCCGGCCGGCTATCCGCCCCCCGGCGGCCCCGGTTTCGGTGGCCCGCCGCGGTACAGCATCGGCGACGCGTTCTCATGGGCATGGAACAAGTTCACCAACAACGCGGTCCCATTCCTGGTCGCGACGCTGGTGTGGGGCCTGGTCATGGTGGTGCTGCAATGGATCGTCAACGCGCTCGGGGGGGCGTTGAACGACGGTGACACCACCAGTTACACCACCGACGACGGCGGCTTCGCGCTCTCCTACAGCCTGGACAGCCCCGGCTCCATCATCGTGTCGATCATCGGCTACATCGTGCTGCTGATCGTCGGCGCGACGGTGCAATCCGCCTACGTCGGCGGCGTGCTCGACATCGCCAACGGGCAGCCGGTTTCGATCGGATCGTTCTTCCGGCCGCGCAACGTCGGCAATGTGGTGATCGCGGGCGTGATCGTCGGGATCCTGACGTCGATCGGGCTGTTCCTGTGCATCATCCCGGGTCTGATCGTGGCCATCTTCACGATGTTCACGATCGTTGCCTTGCTGGACCGCAACCTCGCGCCGATCGATGCGATCAAGACCAGCTTCAACGTCGTCAAGGAGAACTTCGGCCTCGCGCTGCTGACCTGGCTGGTGATGCTGGCCATCGCGGCCGTCGGCGCATTGCTGTGCGGCGTCGGGCTTCTCGTCGCGATTCCGCTGGTGATCCTGATCGAGGTCTACGCGTTCCGCAAGCTCAGCGGCGGTCAGGTCGCAGACCTCAACCCGCAGCCGCTGCCGCCGCAGTAACGCGGGTCATCGGAAGGCGCTGACACCGCAGCGGCCGGCGTCACCGTCCTCGCTAGGGTGGTCGGTAATGACTGAACAGCACAAATTTCAGGGGCTGGCCACCAAGGCCATCCACGCGGGTTTTCGCCCCGACCCGGCGACCGGAGCCGTCAACGCCCCGATCTACGCCAGTTCGACGTTCGCCCAGGACGGCGTCGGCGGGCTGCGCGGCGGTTTCGAGTACGCGCGGACCGGCAACCCGACCCGCTCGGCGCTGGAGGCGGCGCTGGCGGCGGTCGAGGAAGCCGCCTACGGCCGGGCCTTCAGTTCCGGGATGGCCGCCACCGACTGTGCGCTGCGGGCGGTGCTGCGCCCGGGTGATCACGTCGTCATCCCCGACGACGCCTACGGCGGTACCTTCCGGCTGATCGACAAGGTTTTCACCCACTGGGGGATCAGCCACACCGCGGCCTCGCTGGCCGATCTCGACGCGGTGCAGGCGGCGATCACCGACAAGACCCGGATGATCGTGGTCGAGACGCCGACCAACCCGTTGCTGACCATCGCCGACATCGGCGCGATCGCCCAGCTTGCTGCGACGTCGAATATCAAAGTGCTGGTGGACAACACCTTCGCCTCGCCGGCGCTGCAGCAGCCGTTGACGTTGGGTGCCGACATCGTGCTGCACTCCACCACCAAATACATCGGCGGGCACTCCGACGTGGTCGGTGGCGCGCTGCTGACCAACGACGAGGAACTCGACACGGCGTTCGCTTTCCTGCAGAACGGGGCGGGCGCGGTGCCCGGCCCGTTCGACGCATACCTGACGTTTCGGGGGCTCAAGACCCTCGTGGTGCGCATGCAGCGGCACAGCGAAAACGCCGCCGTCATTGCCGAGTTCCTCGCCGGTCATCCGGCGATCGACACGGTGTTCTACCCGGGGCTGCCCAGCCACCCCGGCCACGACATCGCCGCCAAGCAGATGACTGGTTTCGGCGGCATGGTCTCGGTGCGGCTACGCGGAGGGGCCCAGGCGGCACATGACTTGTGTTCGCGCACAGAGGTTTTCATCCTTGCCGAATCGCTGGGCGGTGTCGAGTCGTTGATCGAGCATCCCGGCGCGATGACGCACGCGTCGACCGCGGGCTCGCAGCTGGAGGTGCCCGACGACCTGGTGCGGCTGTCGGTCGGCATCGAGGACGCCGCCGACCTGCTCGCCGATCTGGAACAGGCGCTGCGGTAACCCCGCGAGCTGGGCCCCGCGCAGGCTGGGGGACGCTTACACCCCCTGAAGAGGGGATTTTTGGGGGTTTTCACGTCTGTTCGCGCAAAAATCTCAGCCCAGCGCGTGGCGCACCGCCGACGCGGTGACGGCGAGGTTCACCTCGGGAAGCGCCGCGGGGTACTCGTCAACCCAACTGCCGCTGGCGATTTCGGCTGCCCTGGCATGCACCCAGCGCCAGCCGCGGTCGTTGAGGCTCAGTAGCGCGCCGAGCCCGTCGACGGCGTGCAGCAGCGTGACGATCGCCGCGGTTGCCGGTGTCGGTGGGTTGCGGTCGAACAGCGCCGCCAGCAGCGCCGACCGGGCGTGACCGACCCGTTCCCGGTTCGTCAGCGGCCACGCGGACTCCTTGGGTCCCAAGCGGATTCGCCGGATCTGGCCGGCGTGCTCGAGGTAGCCGCTGACGTCGTCCTCGATGTGCCGCGACAAGCGCTTCAGGGCGGTCGCGGGACGCAGCGGCCGTCGGCGCAGCAGCGCAAACGCCGGTTCGGCAACCGGATCCGGCACAGCCGGCGTCGTCGCAAGCGCGATCAACCGACCCGGCTCGACCGATTCTCCGGCCACCGCAGGGCGGATCCGGCAGGCGTAGGCCAAATCCAGCAGTACCGCCGCCGACAACACCCGCGCGCGGCGGTGGCGTTCGAGGTTGGGCTGGGCGGATGCGTTGTCGAGCAGCAGCAGAAACAGGTCCTCGGCGATCTGCGCCATGTGCGGACTCTAACCGCGGCGCCCCGCCGAGCGCGCGTCAGGACTGGTAGGGCTCGGCGCTGACCAGGGTGACCTTGACCGTGTTCCCGTTCGGCACCGTGTAGGTGCGGCTCTCGCCGACCTTCGCGTCGATCAGCGCCTCGCCCAGCGGCGACTTCGGCGAATAGACCTCGAGCTTGCCGTCGCTGACACCCTCCTGGCGGGTGGCGATCAAAAACGTCTCGGTGTCGCTCTCGTCGTCGTCGTAGTACACCTTGACCACCGAGCCCGGCAAGGCGACGCCGGACTGCGTGGGCGCCTCGCCGACCTTGGCGGTGTTCAGCAGCTCCTGCAGTTGCCGGATCCGGGCCTCCTGCTGGCCCTGCTCCTCGCGAGCGGCGTGGTAGCCGCCGTTCTCGCGCAGGTCGCCCTCCTCGCGGCGGTCGTTGATTTCGGCGGCGATGACGGGCCGATTGGCGATCAACTGATCCAGCTCCACCTTCAACCGGTCGTATGCCTCCTGGGTCAGCCAGGTGACCTGCGTGTCGGTCATGTCGTCGCGCTCCTGTCGTTGTTGCTCTCGCGCTGTTTCTCGGCTCGCGCTGTTTCTCGTTAAGTCGTACGGGTCACGGCGCCGGGAACGGGTTCTTATGTATTGCCGCGTTCGCGGTCGTTATGCGCGCGCCAAAAGCAGCAATACACGGTCCCAGCAGGAACCGTGTATCCGACCATGATAGCACCGCGAACCCGGCTGACCTTCATGCTTTTGCAGTTCGCTGTTCAGTGCCGAGACACCCGGCCGGGCTACGGCGTCACCAGGTAGGACGGCACGTCGGTGCCGCATCCGTACACGTCGCCGACGACGGGCGGCTGGCTGGTCTTGACGACGGTGGTCACCTGCACGGCGGGGTGTGTCGAGGGCGCTACCAGCACTTCTCGCCGCCCGGTCTCGCTGCCGTCGTACGAGCGGGCCCGCACGATGCACACCGCGGGCTGTGACGGGTCTTTGCGCGTGACGGTGATCGTGACCGAGACGCTGGAATCGTCGATCACCTCGAAGCTGCCGATCTCGCCTTTGACGTCTTCGCTGGCAAACCGCTGATATGCGATCACGGCGAGCACAACCCCGGCGATCACCGTCGCCACCGTCAACCCAATGGCCACCCACCGGCGCTGACGGCCCGACAGCCGCTGGCGCCCGTAGCGGGCGGCGGGACGTTCGATCATCTGGATTGCATGCCCGTCGGTCGGATGGATCTACCGAACTGGAACTATAGGGCGTGTCGAATGGTTGATATATCTCGACAAGGGCCGACACCGGTCGGCGCGACAGACGTTAGGTAAGGCAGAACAGGTTGAGCGAACTGCGGTTGATGGCCGTGCACGCCCATCCGGACGACGAGTCCAGCAAGGGCGCCGCGACGATGGCCCGCTACGTCGACGAGGGCGTGCGGGTGCTGGTGGTGACCCTCACCGGCGGCGAGCGCGGCGACATCCTCAACCCGGCCATGGACCTGCCCGAGGTGCACGGCCGGATGGCCGAGATCCGCCGCGACGAGATGGCCAAGGCCGCGGAGATCCTCGGCGTCGAGCACTGCTGGCTCGGGTTCGTCGACTCCGGGCTGCCCGAAGGCGACCCGCCGCCCCCGCTGCCCGAAGGCTGCCTGGGCGCGATACCGCTCGAGCAGCCGGCCGAGGCGTTGGTGCGCGTCGTGCGGGAGTTCCGTCCGCACGTGATGACCACCTACGACGAGAACGGCGGCTACCCGCATCCCGACCACATCCGCTGCCACCAGGTGTCGATGGCGGCCTACGAAGCCGCCGCCGACTACCGGCTCTACCCCGACGCCGGCGAGCCGTGGGAGGTCAAGAAGCTCTACT
The DNA here is from genome assembly GCA_050205315.1 of Mycolicibacterium pulveris. Lineage (GTDB taxonomy): Bacteria > Actinomycetota > Actinomycetes > Mycobacteriales > Mycobacteriaceae > Mycobacterium > Mycobacterium pulveris_A. Next base: position 34,976 of record JBNMRA010000006.1, read on the forward strand.
ACACCCACGGGTTCGTGCGTAAGCGCATGCAGTTGCTGCAGGACGAGTTCGCCAAACACGGGCAGCAGGGGCCGTTCGAGAAGTGGCTCAAACACTGGGATCCCGACAACGACATTTTCGCCAAGCGGGTGACCACCCGCGTCGAATGCGCCAAGTACTTCGCGCAACGCGACGATGCGTTGCGGGCGCATGCCACCCAGATCGACCCCAACGGTGACTTCTTCCGCGCACCGATCGAATGGCAGCAGCGACTCTGGCCCACCGAGGAGTTCGAGCTGGCCCGCTCGCGGGTACCGGTCTCGCTTCCCGAAACCGATCTGTTCGCCGGAATCGAGGACCGATGAACGACGCCGTCACGTTCGGCATGGAGTTTTTCGTTGCGGTGTTGGCCCAGCAGGAGCCCAACCAGCCCGGACCGGAGTTCGGCAAGGCCAGCCCGTTCGGCATGCTGGTCATCGCGTTGCTGCTGGTCGCAACGTTTCTGCTGGTCTGGTCGATGAACCGGCATCTGCGCAAACTGCCCAAGTCGTTCGACGCCTCCGAGGGCGACGACGCCGCGGCCGAGTCGTCCGCCGAGGAACCTCCCGCGACCGGCGAAGAGCGGTAGTTTTCGGCCGCGGTCTGACCGCGGGCCGCGACTACGGTTGAAGGAGTGACGAACCAACTCGCTTCGGCCATCAGCCCCTACCTGCGCCAGCACGCCGACAACCCGGTGCACTGGCGGCAGTGGACGGCTGAGGCGCTGGCTGAGGCCGCCGCACGGGATGTGCCGATCCTGCTGTCGATCGGCTATGCCGCCTGTCACTGGTGTCACGTGATGGCCCACGAGTCGTTCGAGGACCAGCAGGTCGCCGAGGCGATGAACGACGGCTTCGTGTGCGTCAAGGTCGACCGTGAGGAGCGGCCCGACCTGGACGCGATCTACATGAACGCCACCGTCGCGCTGACCGGGCAGGGCGGCTGGCCGATGACCTGCTTCCTGACCCCCGACGGCCGGCCGTTCTTCTGCGGCACCTATTACCCCAAACCCAGCTTCTTGCAACTGCTGCAAGCGGTTTCGGACACCTGGCGCACCCGGCGCGACGAAGTCGAGCAGGCCTCCGACCGGATCGCCGACGAGCTGCGGTCGATGGCTTCCGGGCTTCCTGGTGGCGGGCCGCCGGTGCAGCCCGCGCTGTGTGATCACGCGGTGGCCGCCGCGCTGCGCGACGAGGACGTCGAGCGCGGCGGGTTCGTCTCCAATCAGGCGGCGGCGCCGAAGTTTCCGCCGTCGGCGCTGTTGGAGGCGCTGCTGCGCAACCATGAACGCACCGGCGACATCCTGCCGATGGAGGCGGTCGAGCGCACCTGCACGGCGATGGCCCGCGGCGGCATCTACGACCAGCTGGCCGGTGGGTTCGCGCGCTACAGCGTCGACGCGTCCTGGGTGGTGCCGCACTTCGAGAAGATGCTCTACGACAACGCCCAGCTGCTGCGGGTCTACGCGCACTGGGCGCGTCGTACATCGAATCCGTTGGCCCGCAAGGTCACCCACGAAACCGCCCGGTTCTTGATCGACGACCTGAGCGCCGACGGCATGTTCGTGTCGTCGTTGGACGCCGACGCCGACGGTGTCGAGGGCCTGACGTACGTGTGGACGCCCGGCCAGCTGCGCGAGGTGCTCGGCGACAACGACGGTCGTTGGGCCGCAGAGGTTTTCGAAGTCACCGAAGCCGGAACGTTCGAGGAAGGCAGCTCGGTCCTGCAGCTGTTGGGTGGCCCCGACGACGTCGACCGCTTCACGCGGGTACGCACCGCGCTGCTGGCCGCCCGGCTCACCCGGCCACAGCCTGCACGCGACGACAAGGTCGTCACCGCCTGGAACGGCCTGGCGATCACCGCGTTGGCCGAGGCCGCCGTCGCACTTGACCGACCCGAATTGCTCGATGCCGCAACGCGATGCGCACGCGCCGTCGTCGACCTGCACCTGGTCGACGGCCGGTTGCGCCGGGCCAGCCTCGGCGGGCGCGTCGGCGAACCCGCGGCGGTGCTGGAGGACCACGCCGCGCTGGCCACTGGGCTGCTGACGCTGTACCAGATGACCGGCGAGGCGTCCTGGCTGCAGACCGCCACGGTGCTGATCGACGTCGCGCTGGCTCATTTCGCCGACCCCGAAACCGAGGGCCGCTGGTTCGACAGCGCCGATGACGCCGAGGCGTTGATGGTGCGACCCGCCGATCCGCTCGACGGCGCGACGCCGTCGGGCGCGTCGCTGATGGCCGAAACACTGCAGCTGGCAACGCATCTGGCACCAGGTGGGGAACGCTACGCGGCGGCAGCCGACGCGACGCTCGCGTCGTGCACACCGATATTGGCGCGCATGCCGCGCTCGGGCGGGCACTGGCTGGCCGTCGCCGAGGCCGCCGTGCGCGGCCCGCTGCAGGTCGCGGTGGCCTGCGAGCCCGGCCGCTCCGAGCTACTGGCGGCGGCGCGCCGGCTGGCGCCCGGCGGAGCCGTCGTCGTGGGCGGTCCGGTGAACTCCACCGAGCTGCTTCGTGACCGTGACCGCGTCGACGGCGCCGACGCCGCCTACGTGTGCCGCGGCCGGGTGTGCGACCTTCCGGTCACCACCGCGGAGGAACTCGCCGCCGCGCTGAACACCGCCGTGTAGCGTTCGGCGCATGGCCACCCCGGAAGACAACGCCAAAACCGTTAACCGCTATCTGGAGCTCGTTGCCCAGGGCAAACCCGACGACATCGCCGAGCTGTACGCCGACGATGCGACCGTGGAGGATCCGGTGGGCGGCGAGGTGCACATCGGTCGCACGGCGATCCGGGGCTTCTACGACAGCGTCGCGAACATGAGCGCCGAATGCGAGGTCGTCACGTTGCGCACGCTGGGCAACGAGGCGGCGTTCTTTTGGTCGTTGACCATCGACCTCGGCGAGAACCGGATGCGCATCGAGATCATCAGCGTGATGACGTTCAACGAGCAGGGCCAGATCGCGTCGATGAAGGCCTACTGGACCCCGGAGAACGTCACCCAGCTCTAGCGCCATTAGCGCGAGCGACCGCGAAATGCCACTTTTCAGCGGCGTGTCGTGTGCAGACACGGTCGCTCGCGCAACCGGCGGGCTAGAAGACGGCGAACCACATCGCGATGTAGTGACAGATCGCGGCCACCGCCGTGCAGGCGTGGAAGAACTCGTGGTGGCCGAACGTCGTGGGCCACGGGTTGGGCCATTTCAGCGCGTAGAGCACCCCGCCGACGCTGTACAGCGCACCGCCCACAATCAACAACACCACCGCGGCCACCCCGGCCCCGTGCGTGATCGGGCCGATGAACCACGCCGCCACCCAGCCCAGCAGGATGTAGAGCGGCACCCCGAGCCACCGCGGCGCCGACGGCCAGAACATCTTGAGCAGCACACCGGCGATCGCGCCGCCCCACACAATCCAGAACAGCACCATGCCGTCGGTCGACGGCAGCGCGAGCAGGGCGAACGGCGTGTAGCTGCCGGCGATGAAGATGAAGATCATCGAGTGGTCCAGGCGCTTCATCCACTTGCGCGTAGTCGGCGACTTCCACGTCACCCGGTGATAGGCGCCGCTGACCGCGAACATCGCCACGATCGTCAGCGTGTAGATCAGCGTCGCGATACCGGCCCTGGTGGACTCCACCGACCACGACACCGCCACCAGCGTCGCACCGCAGATGGCGGCCACCACGGCCCCATAGACGTGAATCCAACCCCGTAGCCGTGGCTTGCCGATGAAGTGGGCGACACCGTCGACGAAGGCTTCGGGCAGGTCCTCTGCCGGTGCCTGCGGGTCGCGTAGCGCGGGGGAAGTGTCGTCGTCTGAGCGATGCAGGGGGGCCGTCATACGTCACCTCCGCTATCGGCGTGGGCGTTTCCGAGCATCACAGTAGTCTGGATCTTCGTGGACCTCATTCCTCCGCGGCTCAAGGAACCGGCATACCGGCTCTACGAGTTGCGGTTGCGCCAGGAGCTTGCGCGGTCCAAATCCCAACTGCCCCGGCATATCGCGGTGTTGTGCGACGGCAACCGCAGATGGGCACGTGATGCTGGTCACGACGACGTCAGCTACGGCTACCGGATGGGCGCCCGCAAGATCGCCGAGATGCTGCGCTGGTGCCAGGAAGCCGGGATCGAGATGACCACCGTGTACCTGCTGTCCACGGAGAACCTGCAGCGCGACCCCGACGAGCTGTCATCGCTGATCGAGATCATCACCGACGTCGTCGAGGAGATCTGCGCGGCCGACAACCGGTGGACCGTGCGCACCGTCGGAGATCTGGAGTTGATCGGCGAGGAGCCGGCCCGGCGGCTGCGCGAAGCCGTGGAGTCGACGAACGGCAACGGCAACAATTTCCACGTCAACCTGGCCGTCGGCTACGGCGGGCGCCAGGAGATCGTCGACGCCGTGCGTCAACTGCTCAACAAGGCGCTGGTGAACGGCGCCACCGGCGAGCAGTTGATCGACGCCGTCACCATTGATGCGATCTCGGAAAACCTCTACACCTCCGGGCAACCCGATCCCGATCTGGTCATCCGCACCTCGGGGGAGCAGCGGCTGTCGGGGTTTTTGCTCTGGCAGAGCGCCTACTCGGAGATGTGGTTCACCGAGGCGTACTGGCCGGCGTTTCGGCGGGTGGACTTCCTGCGCGCGCTGCGTGATTACACCGGCCGCCACCGGCGCTACGGGGTCTGAACCATGGCTGCGCTGTCAGCGGTGGTCTTCGCGCTCAGCTGGTGGTTGGGGCTGTACCTGCTCGCGCGCGATCCGCGCAAACCGGTGCTGGTGTTGGCCGCGATCGGCCTGACCAGTTTCGGGTTGGTGGTCGCGCTGGACGCGGTGCGGGTGGTCAGCGGTTCGGACACGCTGAGCCGCGTCGAGATCTATCTCGTCGCGGTGCCGGGCATCGCCTGGTTCGCGGTGCTGCTGGAGCTGTCGCGGCCCCGCGAGACATGGCGCGGCCGCGCCGCTGAGATCGCACTGGTCGCCGCGGTGGCCGCGGTCGCGTTCGTCGGCGCGGCGGTGGCCGGCAGCGTCGACGGCCCGCTGCGCACCGGGCACTGGGTGATGTTCGCCGCGATCTCGGTGTCCGCGCTGGGCGCGATGGTCTACGCGGTGATGCGGCGGTCCCAGCCCGGCCCGGTGGTGGGCTTCGTGGTCATCGCGACGCTGTTCTTCGCGCTCGGCAACGCGATCCTGATCATTCCGCTGGGCCTGGTGCCGAGCTGGTTGGCGTTGGCGGGCACCGGGTTCGACGTGGCGCTGCTCGGTATCGCGGTCGCGATCGGTGATGCGTTCGACGAGGGGCAGGCGCTGCGGGCCGACATGTTGCGTTCGTTCGCGGCGACGACGGTGGTGGCGCTGCTGTTCGGCGGGCAGGCGCTGATCGGGCTCGCCGTCACCGGCCACGACACCGCGCTGACCGTGCTGCTGTTCACCAGTGTGGGCATCGCGATCGCGATCAACGTGCTGGCCGACCCGCTGGCGGGCCTGCTGGACCGGGTGGCGTTCTCGCGCTCACCGGCGCTGCGCGCCGACCGCGCCGCGCTGCGTGACGCCGAGGCCGCGCTGCCGCGCCGCTCCACCAACCCGCTCGACGACGTCGACGACGAGACCTTCGTCCGGCTGACCCGCCGCGCGCTCGGCCACTACGGCGACCTGTCCAAGCTCGTGGCCAGCCCGCTCACCGCGCTGCCGATCGTCGACGAACGGCTCGCGGCCCGCGGCGCGCCCGATCAGCCGCTGGAGCGGGCCAACGAACTCAAGGCGCTGCTGGCCGAGCGCATCGCGCGGCTCAAACCCCGCGACGGCGGCGACTTCGGCACCACCGAAGAGTGGCGCCACTACAATTCGCTGTACTTCCCCTACGTGGTGGGGGTGCGCGCGTACGCGCAGAACGCGACCGCCTCCGGGCTCGACCCGGTGGCGCGCCAGGCGTGGCAGTGGTTCGTCACCGAGGTGCCGCAGCGCTCGCTGCACAACTGGCAGAACGCCGCCGCCCGGCTGATCGCGGCCGATCTGCGCGGCAGCCTGGTGGCCGCTGGGGGACTGACGTCTGAGTTTCAAACCCGGAGCGCGAGCGCTCACCCTCGTACAACTTGAGCGTCTGGATCCGTACCAGGATGAGCGCTCGCGGGAGTTCAATGCTGCCGTGACCTGCGGTTGGCAGTAGCTGGCAGCGTTCTGCGTCGATCTGGCAGCGGCATCTGAGCATCGTCGGTGCCATGACCGCAATCGTCACCCACCCCACCGAGGATGCGCTGTTACGTTTCGCGCTGCGCGCCGACGCCACGCTGTGCAGTGCGATCGGCCTGCTGGTGGTGATGGCCGCCGAACCGCTGTCGCGGTTGACCGGGCTGTCCGCCACCGCCGAGTGGATCGGCGGCGCCGCGCTGGTCGGCTACGGCCTGCTGCTGTTCGTACTCGCCGGGCTGCCCGACGTCCGGCGCGTCGGGGTCGCCGTGCTCGGCTCCAACATCGCGTTCGCGGTCTTCGTCGCCGTCGTGCTCATCGCGGGCTGGCTGCCGCTGACCGAGTTCGGCGTCGCCGCGACGATCGCGTTCACCGTCGTCACCGTCGCTTTCGCCTACGCCCAGTACCTCGGAGTGCGCCGCCTCGGCGTACCTCCCGCATGACTGGTCCGGAGCCGCCGTCGTTCGAGGTTGCGGCGTCGGCTCCGGAACGGTCAAACCACCCACCCAAGTGAAAGGAACAGATCCATGGCTGCCATCACCACCCCGAAACTCCACGAGTCCACCGACTCGCTGCTGCGCCTGGCCATGCGCGCCGACGGGATCCTGACCGGCCTGGCCGGCGTCGCGGCCATCCCGTTGGCCGGCTGGCTGGCCGAGATCTCCGGTACCACAACCACCTTCGAGTACGCGATGGCCGCATTCTTCATCGCATACGGGGTGGTGGTGGTCGGGCTGGCGGCGCTGTCGTCGGTGCGGCGCGCCGGGATGGCGGTGATCATCGCCAACGTCGTGTACGCGGTCGCGGCGGTGGTGCTCGTCTTGGTCGACGTGTTCCCGTTGACCACGATCGGTGTGGTGCTCACGCTCGCCACCGGGGGCTACACGCTGGTGTTCGCCGAGTTGCAGTACCAGGGCTGGCGCCGCATCAAGTAGTTCTCTCGCGGGGTGGGGTGCTACAGCTACAGCTTGCGCAGCCGCAGCCGGTTGATCGAATGGTCGGCGTCCTTGCGCAACACCAGCGTGGCCCGCGGCCTGGTCGGCAGGATGTTCTCGATCAGGTTGGGCCGGTTGATCGAATGCCAGATGTCGCGGGCGGCGAACACCGCCTGGTCGTCGGTCAGCGTGGCGTAGTGGTGGAAGTGCGAGGCGGGGTTGGCGAACGCCGTCGTGCGCAGGCCGAGAAACCGGTTGATGTACCACTGTTCGATGTCTTCGATGCGGGCGTCGACATACACCGAGAAGTCGAACAGGTCCGACACCATCAACGTCGGCCCGGTCTGCAACACGTTGAGGCCCTCGAGGATCAGGATGTCGGGGTGGCGCACGATCTGCTTTTCGCCGGGCACGATGTCGTACAGCAGGTGTGAGTAGACGGGCGCGCACACTTCGTCGGCGCCCGACTTGACCGAGGTGACGAACCGCATCAACGCGCGGCGGTCATAGCTCTCCGGAAAACCTTTGCGGCCCATCAAGTTACGGCGAACAAGTTCGGCGTTCGGGTACAGGAAGCCGTCCGTGGTGACCAGATCCACGCGTGGATGGTGCTCCCAGCGGGCCAGAAGTGCCTGCAGCACACGGGCGGTGGTCGACTTACCGACGGCGACGCTGCCCGCCACCCCGATGACAAACGGCACCGGCCGGTCCGGGTTCTGCTGCGGCTCGCCGAGGAACTCCGCGGTGGCCTCGAACAACCGCTGCCGGGCGGCGACCTGGAGATGAATCAACCGCGCCAGCGGCAGGTAGACCTCCTGGACCTCGAGCAGGTCGAGTTTCTCGCCCAGACCCCGCAGCTTCAGCAGTTCGTCTTCGGTGAGCTTCAACGGCGTTGACATGCGCAGCGCACGCCACTGACTTCTATCGAACTCCACGTAGGGGCTGGGTTCGCTCAGCCGCGCCATGCGCTCAGTCTTGCATTTAACGTTGAGGCCATGGACGCCAGCACCGTGATCCGGGAGTACCTGCTGCTCGGTTTGCGCTTCGACCGCGTGGAAGCCGGCTACGTCGACGCCTTCACCGGCGACCAGGAGCTACGCCGCGCGGTGGCCGCCGAACCCCCGCCCGACCCCGCCGAGCTGGCCCGTCAGGCCGAGCGGCTGCAGGCCGAACTACCCGCGGGACTGGAGCCGGCGCGCGCCGACTTCGTCGGCGCCCACCTGCGTGCGCTGGCCTGCGCCGGACGCAAGTTCGCAGGCCACGACGTCGGGTTCGTCGACGAGGTCGACGCCTACTTCGACGTGCGCATCACCAAGGGCGACGAGGAGCGGTACCGGCAGGCGCACCGCCGGCTCGACGAGGCGCTGGGCGGGCACGGGCCGCTGGCCGAGCGCATGGCCGCCTACCGCGCCGGTGAGGAGATCGCGCCGGAGCGCCTCGAGGAGTGCATCCACGCGTTCTCCAGCGCGCTGCGGGACCGGGTGCGCGCCCAGTACCCACTGCCCGAGACGGAGACCATCACCTACGAGGTGGTGACCGACAAACCGTGGTCGGGGTTCAACTACTACCTCGGCGACTACCGCTCCACCGTCGCCGTCAACGCCGACCTCAAGCAGCAGATGGCCAACCTGCCGCGGCTGGTGGCACACGAGTCCTATCCCGGCCACCACACCGAGCACTGCCGCAAGGAAGCCGGCCTGGTCGAGGGCAAGGGGCAGCAGGAGCAGACGATCTTTCTGGTCAACACCCCGCAGTGCTTGATGGCCGAGGGACTGGCCGATCTGGCGCTCTACGCCGCGGTCGGGCCGGACTGGGGGCGTTGGGCCGCCGAGATCTACGCCGACCTGGGCCTGCGGTTCGACGGTGAGCGTGCGCAGGCGGTGGCGGAGGCGACGGCAGCGCTGGCTGATGTGCGCCAGGATGCGGCGCTGATGCTGCACGACGAGCACCGCGACGTCGACGACGTCGTCGCGTTCCTGGAGCGGTGGCTGCTGGTCGACGACCAGCGGGCGCGTCAGATGCTGCGGTTTCTGTCCTCGCCGCTGTGGCGGGCCTACACCAGCACGTATGTCGAGGGTTACCGGTTGCTGCGCGGTTGGCTCGACGACCGCCCGGCCGGCGTCGGGCTGACCGAGCGGTTCGGCAGGCTGCTCGACGAACCGCTGATCCCGTCGTCGCTGCGCTAAACCCGCGCCGAACGTGGCTTACCCGCACGCCGCCGGCGGTCCGGACGTGCGTTACTCCCACACTCGGCGCCCTATGCACGGGCATTAGGCTGAACCCCATGACTGCAGACCCCGTGACCACCCACGCCGCTGCTCCGGGTGCGGAGTACGCCGAGACCGCCAGCCAGGCCTACCGGGCAGCGCTGCAGGTCATCGAGTCCGTCGAGCCCCGCATCGCCGCCGCCACACGCAAAGAGCTTGCCGACCAACGGGATTCGCTGAAGCTGATCGCCAGCGAAAACTATGCCTCTCCGGCGGTGTTGCTGACGATGGGCAGCTGGCTGTCCGACAAGTACGCCGAAGGCACCATCGGACACCGGTTCTATGCGGGCTGTCAGAACGTCGACACCGTCGAAACCGTGGCCGCCGAGCACGCCCGCGAGCTGTTCGGCGCGCCGTACGCCTACGTGCAGCCGCACTCGGGTATCGACGCCAACCTGGTCGCGTTCTGGGCCATCCTGGCCACCCGCGTGGAGGCGCCGGCGCTGGCCGAGTTCGGCGTCAAGCACGTCAACGACCTGTCGGAGGCCGACTGGGAGGGGCTGCGCAACAAGCTCGGCAACCAGCGTCTGCTCGGCATGTCGCTGGACGCCGGTGGCCATCTCACGCACGGTTTCCGGCCCAACATCTCCGGCAAGATGTTCCACCAGCGCAGCTACGGCACCGATCCCGAGACCGGGCTGTTGGACTACGACGCGCTGGCCGCCGCCGCGCGGGAGTTCAAGCCGCTGATCTTGGTCGGCGGGTATTCGGCGTACCCGCGTCGGGTCAACTTCGCCAAGCTGCGCGAGATCGCCGACGAGGTCGGCGCCACGTTGATGGTCGACATGGCGCACTTCGCCGGGCTGGTTGCCGGCAAGGTGTTCACCGGCGACGAGGACCCGGTGCCGCATGCGCACGTCACCACCACGACGACGCACAAGTCGCTGCGCGGGCCGCGTGGCGGCATGGTGCTGGCGCAGCCGGAGTACTCCGACGCCGTCGACAAGGGATGCCCAATGGTGTTGGGCGGACCGCTTTCTCACGTGATGGCCGCCAAGGCCGTCGCGCTGGCCGAGGCGCGCCAGCCCGCCTTCCAGACCTACGCCCAGCGCGTCGCCGACAACGCCAAGGCGCTGGCCGACGGGTTCGCCAAGCGCGGCGCGCGGCTGGTCACCGGCGGCACCGACAACCACATCGTGCTGCTCGACGTGACGTCGTTCGGCCTGACCGGCCGTCAGGCCGAGTCCGCGCTGCTGGATTCCGGTGTGGTTACCAACCGCAACTCGATTCCGGCCGACCCCAACGGGGCGTGGTACACCAGCGGCATCCGCTTCGGCACCCCGGCGTTGACGACGCGCGGATTCGGTGCGGCCGAATTCGACCGCGTCGCTGAGCTCGTGGTCGACGTGCTGACCAACACCGAGCCGGAGGGCACGTCCAAGGCTAAGTACAAACTGGCCGACGGCACCGCCGACCGGGTGCACGCCGCCGCCGCCGAGCTGCTGGCCGCCAGCCCGCTGTATCCCGGCCTGACGCTGTAGCGGCCCCTCGCCCGGATGTCCCTTTCGGCGGGTTGAGTTTTAGAAACGTGTGAATTCGGGTTACAGTTACTTTCATGGCACAGAAACCTGTACCAAACGCGCTGATCATCGAGCTCGAACCGGTCGTGCAGCAGGAGTTGCGCCGCCACATCGACTCCGAGGACCTCTGGTACGCGCATGACTATGTGCCGTTCGAGCAGGGCGAGAACTTCGCGTTCCTCGGTGGCCGGGACTGGGATCCGTCCCAGGTGACGCTGCCCAAAAACGTCACCGATGCGCTGGAGATCCTGCTGATCACCAAGGACAACCTCGCTAGCTTCCACCGCGAGTTCGTGTTCAGCTTCATCCTCGAGGAGAAGTGGGGCCGCTGGATCGGCCGGTGGACGGCCGAGGAGCACCTGCACGCGATCGCGCTGCGCAACTACCTGGTCGTCACCCGCGAGATCGACCCGGCCGCCAACGAAGACGTGCGCGTCGAGCACGTGATGAAGGGCTACCGCGCCGAAACCTACAGCCAGGTCGAGCGGCTGGTGTTCATGGCGTTCTTCGAACGCGCGCACGCGGTGTACTGCCGCAACCTCGAAGCGCAGATCTCCGAACCGGTGCTCAAGAGCCTGATCGGGCGGATCGCCAAAGACGAGGAACGCCACGAGGAGTTCTTCGCCAACCTGGTCGCTCACCTGTTGTCCACCCACCGCGACGAGACCGTCGAGGCGATCGCCAACCGCGCCGCCGACCTCGACGTGATCGGCGGGGACATCGACGCGTACGCCGACAAAGTGCAGCACATGGCCGAGGCGGGCATCTTCGGGCCCGATCAACTACGCCAGGTCGTCACCGACCGCATCGCCGCGTGGGGGCTGGCCGACGAACCGCGGCTTGCGCAGTTCGCCACCGCGTAACCCGCAGCTACGGCGCGCCTGCCGGGCGGGCACGGCGCGACGGGAGTAGCGTCGGCTCCGATGGCTAGCGACGTGCTCTGCTATCCGGGCGGTACCGATCGTTACAACGACGAGAGGACCGGCCCCGGTCCTCGTGCCGCAGCGTCCGCCGACGTGTTCGTGTGGGGCCGCGCGAGCTCGAGGAGCGCTACGTGACTGATTCGGTCATCCGCAGCTATGTGCTCGACACCTCTGTGCTGCTGTCGGATCCCTGGGCGGCAACCCGGTTCGCCGAACACGAAGTCGTAGTTCCGCTGGTGGTCATCAGCGAACTGGAGGCCAAGCGTCATCATCACGAGCTGGGCTGGTTCGCACGCCAGGCACTGCGGATGTTCGACGACCTGCGCCTCGAGCACGGGCGGCTCGATCAGCCGATTCCCGTTGGCACACAAGGCGGTACGCTGCACGTCGAGCTCAACCACAGCGATCCCTCGGTGCTGCCCGCCGGCTTCCGCACCGACAGCAACGATGCGCGGATCCTGACCGTCGCCGCCAACCTCGCGGCCGAAGGCAAGGCGGTCACGCTGGTCAGCAAGGACATTCCGCTGCGGGTGAAGGCCGGCGCGGTCGGGTTGTCCGCCGACGAGTACCACGCCCAGGACGTCATCACCTCGGGCTGGACGGGCATGGACGAGCTCGAGGTGACTCCCGAGGACGTCGACGTGCTGTTCGCCGACGGTGAGATCGACCTGGAAGACGCGCGGAATTTGCCCTGCCACACCGGTATTCGGTTGCTCGGCGGTACCTCGCATGCGCTGGGCCGGGTCAACGCCGAGAAGCGGGTGCAGCTGGTGCGCGGCGATCGTGAGGTGTTCGGGTTGCGTGGCCGCTCCGCCGAACAACGGGTGGCGCTGGACCTGCTGCTCGACGAGTCGGTCGGCATCGTCTCGCTGGGCGGCAAGGCCGGCACCGGCAAGTCCGCGCTGGCGCTGTGCGCCGGGCTGGAAGCGGTGCTGGAACGCCGCACCCAACGCAAGGTCGTGGTGTTTCGGCCGCTGTACGCGGTCGGCGGGCAGGATCTGGGCTACCTGCCGGGCAGCGAGAGCGACAAGATGGGCCCGTGGGCCCAAGCCGTCTTCGACACCCTCGAAGGCCTTGCCAGCCCCGCGGTGCTGGACGAGGTGCTGGCCCGCGGCATGCTCGAGGTGCTGCCGCTGACCCACATCCGGGGCCGCTCGCTGCACGACTCGTTCGTGATCGTCGACGAGGCCCAGTCGCTGGAGCGCAACGTGCTGCTCACCGTGCTGTCGCGGCTCGGCACCGGATCGCGGGTGGTGCTCACCCACGACGTGGCCCAACGTGACAATCTGCGGGTCGGCCGCCACGACGGGGTGGCCGCGGTGATCGAAAAGCTCAAGGGCCACCCGTTGTTCGCCCACATCACGCTGTTGCGCAGCGAGCGTTCACCGATCGCGGCGTTGGTCACCGAGATGCTCGAGGAGATCAGCCCCGGCGCACTGCCCTGACGGTGATTCGGGCGTAGCTTGTCACGACGAGCTACGCCGAAATCGCGGATGGGCCAGGTACCAGCCTGCGGCCGCCGCACCGCCGAGCGCCATCACCCGATCGGCTCGGTCGCCGCGCGGCAGATCCAGCAGCGCCGCCAGGCCCAGCGCCGCGAACCCGGTGCGCAGGGCGGGCTGCCACGTCCCGGTGGTCACCAGAGCGCAGCTGTGCGAGGACGGAATGGGCGAGGCGTGATCAACGAGCACCAGTACTCCTGAAGTCAATCGATCGGTCCAGCGCTCGACGCTAATTGGTGCTGGCGCGCTGGGAAATAGGGTGTTTCCCTATGCGTCCACGCGACCGACGTGGCGGCCCAGTTCGGCGCGCGATTTGATGCCCAGCTTGCGGTAGACGCGGGCCAGGTTCGCTTCGACGGTCTTGGGGCTGATGAACAGCGCGGCGGCCACGTCGCGGTTCTTCATCCCGGAGGCGGCCAGCTCGGCGACCCGCTGCTCGGACGGGGTGAGCTGACCGCTCTGGCGGGGGCCGACGCTCGCGCGCACCAGCTCCGAGCGCGCGCGATCGGCCCACAGCGGAACGTGGAGCCGCTCGAAGATGTCGAAGGCTTCCCGCAGCCGCGTCGACGCCGCCTCCTTCTTGCGTTGTCGGCGTTCGAGCTGGCCCAGCAGGAGAAGGGTCCGGGCCCGCTCGAACGGCATCGGCAACCGTTCGTGTGCCGTCATCGCGTGCAGCGCCGCCGTGTGCGCGCCGTCGAGATCCCCGCTCGCCGCGAGCAGCATGCTGCGGCAGCGCGCGCCGACGGCAAGCATCCACGGCCGGTCCATCCGGTGTCCGTTGCGTTCGAGTGCCTCGATCAACGGTTCGGCCTCGTCGTGGCGGCCCGACTGCACCAGCGCCTCGATCGCGTCGGGCAGGTACGCCGCGTTGGGCAGCTCGGTCGGCGAGGACTCGGGATCGAACGCCGCCAACAACGGCGCCACCGCCGCGAGCGCCGCGTCATGGTTACCCAGTGACAGCTCCAAGAACGCCAACGCGCCCAGCACCCGCTCCGACAGCCGGGAAGTGCCTGAGCGCCTGGCGCTTTCCAGCGCGTCGGCGACCGCCCGGCGTGTCTCGGCTTCGTTGCCCGCGTATGCCGCCAGCTGCGCGCGCAGGCTCTGAGCCAGAAAGCGCGGGGTGTTCCCGCCGAGTTGCCGCGCGTATTCCAACGCGTCCTCGGCGACCAGGTTGGCGGTGACGAAGTCGCCGCGCCACAGCGAGTTCATCACCGCGTGCTGCGCGATGAAGACGTGTTCGCCTTCTTCGCCCTTCTCCACGCAGCGCGACCGGATCGCCTCGAGTTTCTGATCGGCGAGGTCGAACTGGTTGGTCCACTGCAACAACAGGGCGTGCTGGACGCTGGGCCGGAACACCAGCGGTGTCAACGCTTCTGGGTCCTCCAGTTCGACCGCGCGGCGGATGGAGTCCTCATCGAGGCCACGGCCCGACGTGAACAACAGAATCGAGCGCATCCCCAGCGCCAAGCTCAGCAGGTGAGGTTGGTCCAGCTGCTCGGCGTGGGACACCGCCTCGTCGGCCGTCCGGACCCCCTCCTCGACGTGGTTGTCGTGAAACAGGCAGTAGGCCAAGGTGATCAGCAACTGCACCCGCAGCGGGCTGTCCTCGGCGGCATCGTCGAGAGCATTACGCAGCAGCGGGGTCGCCTCGAGGAAACCCTCCCCGTAAAGGCGCACCACCGCCAAGCGGCTCAACGTTTCTGCGCGCAGATCACCGGACGGCAATCGGTTCACGGTCTCTTCGAGCACAGCGGCCGCCCGGCGATGGTCACCGGCGTCGAAATGGTGCAGCGCGCTGCGCAGCCGACGGTCGGGGGTGTCACCGCCGAGGCCGATCGCCAGATCCACCAGTTCGGCTGCGGCCGCGGGCGCTCCGCGCATCCGCGCGGATTCGGCCGCCGCGTCCAGTGCGTCGAGGGTGACCTGATCGCCGCTGGTCGCGGCCAGCGCCAGATGCCTGGCCCGCAATTCGGGTTCGTCGACGATCTCGGCGAGCCGCCGGTGCATCTGGCGGCGCCGGCCCGGAGCGGCCTGGCTGTACACCCCTCTGGCCAGCAGCGGATGGGCGAACTCGATGCGGTTGCCGTCGATGACGATGATGCCTTTGTTCTCAGCGACTTCGAGCAACTCGACCAGCCGGTCGTCGTCGCCGGCGGTCGCGCTCGACACCGATTCGACGGTCGGCATCGCCATGCACGACGCGGCGAGCAGCGCCTCGTGCACGTCGGGATCCAGTGTGCCGATCCGGCTGCGCACGATGTCGGTGAGTGTGCGCGGCAGCGCCGTGCCGATGCTCGCCGGCCGGTCTTCGATCGCGCGGGCCAGCTCGATCGCATAGAACGGGTTTCCGCCCGACATCTGGTGGATCTGCCCGATCACCGGGCGGGAGAAGGGTTTTCGCAGCCGAGCCGATACCGCCGTGTGCAGATCCTGAACGCTCAACGGGCGCAGCCGGATGCGCTTGAGCGCCTCCGGTCGTGGTAACTGCAGCCAGCCCGCACCCGTGCCGTCGCCCGGGTCGGTGCGCACGGTGGCCAACAGGCCCGCCGGCCCCATCAGCCGGCGCGCCGCGAACGCGATGACGTGCATGCTCGACGGGTCCAGCCACTGCAGGTCGTCGATCGCCAGCAACACCGGACCCTCGTCACCGAGCCGTTCGACCACCGACAGAAACGCCGCCGCCACCGCGCGCTGGTCGGTGACCGCATCGTTGTCCGCGCGCAACAGCACCTGATCGACCGCGAGCAGCTGTGGATCGGGCAGGTCGGCCCACGCGCCGGCGTCGACTTCGTCGAGCAGGTCGGCCAGCGCCGTGTACGCGAGCACCGATTCCGCCTCTGCCGCGCGTGCCGACAACACCCGAAACCCGCGCGCCTGTGCCTGCTCGACGGCGGTCAACCAGAGCGTGGTCTTGCCGATACCCGCCTCGCCCTCGATCAGCAACGCCGACGGGCCGACGGTGGTGGACGCCAGGAACTCATCGATCGCGCGCTTGTGCGCCGGATGTGTTCCCACGTCGCCGGTGGCCATACCAAAAAGAATGTCAGCAAACCGCGGTGATCATCAATTGTTCGGTCGATTGTCATCCGGGGCCATCACCCGGCCGAGCTCGGCGCGCGAGCGGATGCCCAGCTTGCGATATGCCCGCGCCAGCGTGGCCTCCACGGTCTTGGCGCTCAGCGAAAGCGCTCCGGCGACGGCGCGGTTCGTCATACCGGATGCCGCCAGCTCGGCGATCCGAAGCTCGACGGCCGTCAAGTCACGGCGCTTCTGCGGTGCGTCGACCCCGCCCGGCAACTGGGCCCGCGTGCGGGCGACCCACAGCGGGGTGCCGAGCTGCTCGAAAGCCGTGAGCGCCTGGTGCAGTGAGGCCGACGCGTCCCGATGCCGCGCGCGGGACTGCAGCGTGCCCAGAACCAGCTGCGTGCGCGCCCGGTCGAACGGCATCGGAAGCCGGTCGTGGTATCCGACCGCCTGCTGTGCGGCGGCCACCGCGGCGGTCAGGTCGCCCTGAGCGCCCAGCACCAGCGCCTGGCAGCGCGCCCCCATGGCCAGCATCCAGGCCCGGTCGAGCCGGTGTCCGTTGCGGAGCAGATCATCGACGTACGGTTGGGCCTCGGCCGCCCGCCCGGATGCGACGAGGGCCTCCACAGCGTCGGGCAGATACGCCGCGGCCGACAACTCCGTGGAGTGCGGCGTGTGCCGCGACATCAGCTGCTCCAGCGTGTTCACCGCGGCGTCGTAGTTGCCGAGTGACAGCTCCAGCAGGCCCAGGGCGGTTCTGGCCTGGTCTTCGTGCCACGCGGTGCCGCTGACCTTGCAGGCGTCGATCGCGTCGGCGATCACGGGGCGGGCCTCGTCTTCGGCGCCGTCATAGACGGCCAGCCATGCCTTGAGCAGCAGGCTCAGCATGGTGGGGAAGTCGCCGCCGAGCTGTCGCGCCAGTTCGGTGACGTCGCCGGCCAGCCGTTTGGCCTCGCTGAAATCCCCGCGCCAGATCCGGTTCACCACGACGTAGAAGTTGACGAAGATCAGCTCGCCTTCTTCGCCTCGGTCGATGCACCGCCGCTCGACGGTCCGCAGCTGGTCATAGGAGGCGTCCAGCTCACCGCTGCAGGCCAGGATCAGCGCGTGTTCGACGCTGGGGCGCAACATGGTTGGGCTGAACGAGTTGTGGTCCTCCAGCTCGAGCGCGCGTTGCAGGCTCGGCTCGTCGATGCCGCCACCGTCGAAGAACTGCAGGGTGGCCCGCACGCCCAGGGCCTGGCTGAGCAGTACGGGATCGCCGAGCGGTTCGGCATGCGACACAGCATCTTCGCCGAGCCGCCAGGCGGCCTCGGGCTGACCGGTCATGTACAGCGCGTACGCCAGCGCAATCGAGATGCTCACCCGAAGCGGACCGTCGGGGGTGTCCTCGTCCAGCGCCTGGGCAAGCAGGTGACGGCCTTCGACGTAGCCGTCGGCCATGAACCGCACGAATGCCAACGACAGCCGGGCCTGCGCACGCAGCGGTCCGGGTTTTAGGGCCGCGATCGACTGCTCCAGGAGGGTGCGGGCGCGTGCCGGGTCGCCGGCGTCGAAAGTGTGGGTGGCCAACAGGATTCGGCGCTGATGGGTGTCACCGCCGAGTTGGATGGCGAGGTTGAGCAGTTCGGCCGCGGCTGCTGGAGCGCCGCGGGCATGTGCTGAGGCGGCGGCGTCGTCCAACGCCCGCAGCGTCTCGGCGTCGCCCATGGTCGCCGCCAGGGCAAGGTGGCGCGCCCGCAGTTCGGGCTCGATGACCACGTCGGCCAGGCGGCGATGCATCGCTTTACGTCGCGCCGGTGCGGCATCGGAGTACACACCGGCGGCCAACAGCGGATGGGTGAACCGGATCCGGTGGCCCTCGATCGCGATGATGTCCTTTTGCTCGGCGGTCTCGAGCAGTTCGATCAGCCGGTCGCGATCGGTGTCCGACGCGGCGAGCACCCGCTCCACGGTCGGCGTGGCCAGCGACGCGGCGGCCAGCAGCGCGTCGCGGGTGGTGGCATCGAGACCGCTGAGCCTGACCCGCACCAGCTCCGCCAACGTGTCAGGAAGCTCGGTGTCGGCGCTCTCGTCGATGGCGCGGGCCAACTCGATGGCGTAGAACGGGTTTCCGCCCGAAACCTGGTGAATCTGCGTGAACGTCGAGCGCGGCAACGGGCGGTCGACACTTTGCGACAGCACCTGATGCAGTGCACGAGCCGACAACGGCCCCAGCGTGATTCGGCGGACCGCATCGGGCCGTGGAAGCTGCAGCCACGACGCGGCGTCGCCGGCTCCGGGTTCGGTGCGGATCGTGGCGATCAGCCCGACCGGACCGGTCAGCCGCCTGGCGGTGTATGCGAGCACATACGCGCTGGAGGGATCCAGCCACGGCAGATCGTCGACGGCCAACAACAGCGGCCCGTCCGCGCTCAACCTCTCGACGATCGACAGGAACGCCGCCGCGACCGCACGTTGATCGGTTGCGGCAGCGTCGACTTCCGGTCGGGACAGAACGTGATCCACCGCGGCGTGCTGCGGAGCCGGCAAGTACGACCAGATCGCGGGGTCGACGTCGGCGAGCAGGTCGGCCAGGCCGGTATAGGCCAGCACCGACTCCGCTTCGGTCGCGCCGGTCGACAACACGCGGAAGCCGCGGCGACTCGCACGCACGGCCGCCGCCGTCCACAGCGTCGTCTTGCCGATACCCGCATCGCCCTCGATCAACAGCGCCGACGGCGTGCTGCACGCACAATCGAGGAACTCAGCCACCGCCGCCTCCTCGGCGGGGCGGTGCGCCAGGTACGCGGGCATAACGGAAGCTTTCGGCGGCTACTCGGGACGACGGTTGCAAAGCGTATCGACGTGACACCCGTCGTGAACAGCGCACCCCGCGGTGAAATAGCCGATCGGCCCATTCACCCGGTGACGAAAGCCTCCAGATTCGCGGTCCGAACCTGGCCTACCGTGTGTTGAAGCGGGTGCACAAGGAGTAACCGATGTCTGAGCTTTCCTCCCGGCGCGGCGTCGTGGTCGGTGTCGACGGGTCGGCTGCGGCGAAGGTCGCGGTGGACTGGGCGGCTCGGGAGGCGGCGCTGCGCAACGCCGCGCTGACCATCGTGCACGTGATGCCCGCGCTGACGATGTGGCCTGAGTTGGCGATGCCACCGAAGATCGACCAGCTCTACAAGAACCAGACCGCGGCGTGGTTGGACGACGCGCGCCAGGTCGCGCGGGAGGCCGAGAGCGCGCCGCGCCGTATCGAAACCCAACTGCTCGAGGGTGCGGCGCTGCCCTCGCTCGTCGAGCTCTCCAGAGATGCCGAGCTCATCGTGGTCGGGTGTCGCGGGCTCGGCTCGATCGCGCGACGGCTTCTCGGCTCGATCAGCAGAGGACTCGTACAACGCGCGCACTGTCCCGTCGCGGTCATCCACGACGAGGATCCCCTGATGCCCTATCCCGTCGCCCAGGCACCCGTGGTCGTCGGCGTCGACGGCTCACCGGCCTCGGAGCTGGCCACCCAGATCGCGTTTGACGCCGCATCCCGCCGCGGCGTGCAGCTCGTCGCGCTGCACGCCTGGATCGACCACGCGGTCATCGAGCTACCCGCCGACGAATGGGCGGCCAGGGGCGAGGAACTCGCCGAGCAGAAACTGACCGAACAGCTGGGCCGTTGGCAGCAGCGCTATCCCGATGTATCCGTGCGACGTGTCATCGTCGCCGACCAGCCGGCGCGTCAGCTGGTCAAACAGGCCGATTCCGCGCAGCTCGTGGTGGTGGGCAGCCGCGGCCGAGGCGGCTTCGCCGGAATGCTGCTGGGCTCGGTGGGAGCCGCGGTTGCCGAATCTGCCCGGATGCCGGTGATCGTCGCCCGATCACCCTGACATCACGCCGAATCAGGCTCCGCTGCGGCGAAACTGGAGCACTTCGCGCAGCGCCCGTCGCGGGGTCGGCGGCGGCACATCTTCGATCGAAGGTGCCAGCCCGATACGGACCAGGGCCTGGGGCGCGGTGTCGTGACCGATCAGCTCGGCGAGCACCTGGCGGCTCTCGGGATGTTCGGTGATATGGGTCAACGTGCAGGTCGCCAAGCCGGCCATGGTGGCCTCGAGCAACACGGCCGAGAGCCGCTCACCGCAGCGCAGCACGCTGTCGCGGGATTCGTCGTAGGTGGACAGCGCCAGGATCTTCGACCGGTCGCGCTCGACGTGTTCGCGTCGATCGCCATGTTGGGTGTGGGGGAACACCCGCGCGACGTCGACTCGGTCCGCCTCCGACTCGGAAAGCAACGAGCTGTGCGGTATACCCTCGGCGGTCTCGAACCCAGCTGTCCACCAATGCAACTCGTCGTGGTAATAGGAGTCGTATCGACGCAGGTCTTCGGTGAGCGTCGATGCCGTGGCCAGCACCGGACGCAGATCGTCGGCGATCACGTCGAGACGCACCGCCGCGCTGTCCACGACGTTGCGCAGATGCGGCTCAAAGGTCTCCCAGTCCGCAGGTGCGGCGAACGGCAGGCGATCGGTGCGCCGCAACAGGATGGCGTCGGCGCGGCGGCGATCACCGTCGGTCACCGAGTCCATCGGGCGGAAGTCGATCGACGACAGATGCAGACGGTTGGCCGCGTCGGGAAACCGGTGCACCGTGGTCGCCCACCCGGTCACCGCCATCGCCACCCGGAGATGGTCGAGAACCACACCGCAGCTCAGAAGCGTCTCGCGGCCGGACTTGTCGGTGCCCCGAACGTTTCGCGATGCATCGGCGAAAAGGTGAAGGCCGTTGTCGTCGGCCAGCCAGCGCCACGGCTGACTGTTGTGCAACGACGGTGCGCGACAAGCCAACTGCACGGCATTGGCTACGGCGGCGGAATCCACCGCGGGGTGCATCATCTGCGTCCTCCACTTGCGGTCCGGAACCCAGTCTGCCCACATCCGCACACCGGGGCTAGGGCCTTTGTGCCTTGGCGAGCAGGGCCGGACGGCCACTGCACGCCCGCCGAGCGGCCTGCAAGATGGAGGTATGGCTGCGACCACGCCCGGCAATCTGTCCGCACAGGTGCACGAGACCCACACCGGGCTGGTGATGCTGCTCGGCGAATTCGCCTACAAGACCAAAAAGGCCGTCGTCACCGATTTCCTCGACTTCAGCACGGCGCAGCGTCGAGAGGCGGCCTGTGTGCACGAGATCGAGCTCAACGGTCGGCTCGCACCCGACAGCTATCTCGGGTTGGCGCATTTCAACGGTATCGACGGTGCGCCGCCCGAGCCGGTGATCGTGATGCGTCGCTATCCGGACGCCCACCGACTGACGTCGTTGGTGAAGCACGGCAGCCCGGTCAAGCCGCACCTGGCCTCGATCGCCCAGACGGTGGCGTCCTTTCACGCCCGCGCGGCCCGCGGCGAATCGATCGACGCGTGCGCGACCGCCGACGCCGTCGCCGCGCGCTGGCGCGACAACATCGACGAGCTGTACCGCCAGGCGGTGCTGGCGCGTGAGACCATCGACGAAGTGTGGCGCCTTGCCGCACAGTACATCTCGGGCCGGTCTACGCTGTTCGCCAGCGCATCGCCGAGCGCCGCATCGTCGACGGGCATGCCGATCTGCTCGCCGACGACTGTTTCTGCATGCCCGAAGGGCCGGTGCTGCTCGACTGCCTCGAGTTCGACGACAAACTCCGCTATGTCGACGGCCTCGACGACGTCGCGTTCTTGGCGATGGACCTGGAATTCCTCGGCCGCAAGGACTTGGCGGAGTATCTGTTGGCGCAATATCGCCGGGCCGCGGGCGAAACCGCACCGAGCACGCTGGCCGACTTCTACATCGCTTACCGGGCGGTGGTGCGCGGCAAGGTCGACTGCGTACGGGTCGCACAGGGGCACCCCGACGCCGTCGCCGACGCCCAGCGCCATCTGGACATCGCGCTGGATCATCTGCGGGCGGGTACGGTACGGCTGGTCACCGTCGGCGGCGGTCCGGGAACCGGCAAGACCACGTTGTCTCGTGCGCTGGCCGAACAAATTGGCGCACAGGTGATCTCGACCGACGATGTGCGCCGCGAGCTGCAGGCCGCCGGCGTCATCGCGGGAAGGGCCGGCGAGGCCGGGGCCGGGCTCTACTGCGCGCAGAACGTCGCCGCCGTCTACGACGCCGTCCTGCAGCGCGCACGGGAATGCCTTCGCGGCGGGACATCGGTGATCCTCGACGCGACATGGCGCGATGCGCGTCAACGTGCACGCGCCCGCAGCCTGGCGGCCGAAGCTCATGCGCCGCTGGTCGAGCTGTGCTGCAGCCTGCCGTTACCGGATGCCGCCGCGCGAATCGAGAACCGCGGCGCGACAACCTCGGACGCCACCCCCGAGATCGCCGCCACGCTGGCACGATCGGTCGACGACTGGCCTGATGCGCACCGCATCGACACCGGCGGCGCGCTGACCGAGTCCGTCGCCGACGCCAGCAGCATCGTGTACGCAGCGGTCAGCTAGGGACCTTGGTCCCTCCGTTCGGTGGCCTTTGGCCGGCGAACACACCGGCCTGGGTTGCGTAGCGTCGCCACCATGACCTACGTGATCAGTGCCGCGTGTGTGGACGTGATGCACAAAGCCTGCGTCCAGGAGTGTCCGGCGGATTGCATCTACGAGGGCGCCAGGGTGCTCTATATCAACCCCGACGAATGTGTGGACTGTGGCGCCTGCAGGCTGGCGTGCGAAGCAGACGCGATCTACTACGAGACCGATCTGCCCGAGGATCAGCTGCAACACCTGGCTGACAACGCCGCGTTCTTCACCGAAACGCTGCCCGGGCGGGAGCGCCCGCTGGGGGCACCGGGCGGGGCGGCCAGGCTGGGCCCCGTGGGCGTGGACACACCGCTGATCGCCGCGATGCCCAAACGGGTGGTGTCCCAACACAGCATCGCCGAGTGATATGCCGCCGCGAACCCGTCACGGGTTCGCGTTGTGGCACACCAGCACCGGAACCGGGCCGTGCTGCAGCATGTTCAGGCTCGTCGAGCCCAACAACGCGCCGGCGAGGAGCCCGCGGCCCCGGCTGCCGACGACCACCAACTGCGCGTCGGGGGCGTGGCTCAGCAGCGCAGAACCGGCCCCCGCCGTCTCGACGAAGTACCTGACCTCCACGGACGGGTATTTCTCACTCCACGGCTCCACCGCGCCCATCACGTATTGCCATTGCGCCGCCTCCACGGCGCCCCAGTCGACCAGCGCCGGGATCTCGATGCCGCCGAGGGTACGGCGCCCCGGCCACGCGTTGACCGCGTGCACAGGTACGCCGAATCGGTCGGCGAATTCGAACGCGGTCCGGAACGCGGCGGCACCCGTTCGCTCGGGTTCGACGCCCAGCACGACGGGTTGATCCGTCGGCGCGGTGATCTCACCACGCCAGGTGACCACCGGACACGACGAATGTGCGGTCACCGCAACGGTTGTCGAACCCAGCAACAGTGCGGCGCTGGGGGATACCTCTTTGCTGCCGAGCACGACGAGGCGAGCTTTTCCGCTCAGGTCGGTCAACACCTTCGACGCCGATTGGTCGGACCGTTCGGCCGTGACGGTCAGCTTGCCGAAACGGGTGCGCACCGCCTCCTCAACGGACTTGAGGGTCGCGTCGGCCGATTTTCGTTGTTCGGCGATCAGCGACGCAAGCATCGCCGCAGCGGCGTCGGTGAGAAGGCGGCCGGTGTCGGCTATGGCGTGCACGATGTGCAGCGGCGCGTGGAACTTCTCCGCCACCGCCGCCGCCCAGACCGCGGCTTTTGTCGCCTCCTCCGAACCGTCGACGCCGACGACCACCGGCCCTGTGCGCTCTGACATCTCAACCACTTCTATCGACCGCGTACGACGATGACCGGAGCTTTGGCGCCCTGGGCTACCTTGGCGGCGACCGAACCCAACAGCATGCCCTTGAAGCCGCCGCGTCCCCGGCTGCCCACCACGACGAGCTGAGCTTGGCTGGACTCGTCGAGCAACCAGCGCGCCGGTTGGTCCGCGACCAGACGCCGGCGCACCCGCACGTCGGGATACTGCTCCTGCCAACCCGCCAGGCGCTCGGCGAGCACTTTGTGGCCTTCTTCTTCGTACTCCTGCCAGTTCATGCCCACGATCGGGAAGATCCGGTTGTCGCTCCATGCGTGCAGGGCCACCAACTCCACGCCGCGTCGCGACGCTTCGTCGAACGCCAGCGCAGCAGCCCCGTCCGAGGCCGGGGAGTCGTCGATACCGAGCAGGACAGGGGCTGCGGCATCAGGGGTTTCGGCTTCGCTGGGGATGATCGCGACCGGGCACCGGGCGTAGTTGAGCAGGCCGCTGCTGACCGACCCCAACAGCGCCCGCCCGAGCGCGCCCATGCCGCGGGTGCCTGCGACCACCATCCACGCGTCGGCGCTTGCGGTGATGAGCGTCGAGGCGATCGACCCGTGCTCGACCGCGGTGCGCACCGCCGGCGCTTCACCGGCGCCGACGCTTTCGGAGACGATCTTCTGCGCCTGCTCGATGACCTGCGCGCCGTTTTCCTCCTGGTACTCGTCGAAACTGGACTGCAGGTAGGTGACCGGCCATGTCACCTCGACGGGAGCGATGACGTGCATCAACGTGACATCGATGCCACGCATGGCGGCCTCGCGGGCCGCCCACCGGATGGCAGCCCGGGACTCCGGTGATCCGTCGACGGCGACCAGAATGCCGTACTTGGTGGTGGGCTCCGACATGCCGCTACCTTTCGACTCGGTCTCGCATCCCCACCAACCCTATTCGCGTCGGCTCGGGTTGTGCAGGGTCATTGGTCCCAGCCGCCGGTAGCGGGCGCCGAAGCTGACCGCGAAAAGTTACCGGTCGCCGTCTTTGACCTTGGCCATCGCGAGTACGTCGAGTCGCTTGTCGAGCTCCTCGAGCGAGAGCTTGTCGCCGATCAGGCCGCGGTCGATCACGGTCTGGCGGATCGTCTTCTTCTCCTTGAGCGCCTGCTTGGCGACCGCGGCGGCCTCTTCGTAGCCGATCGCGGAGTTCAGCGGCGTCACGATCGACGGCGACGATTCGGCAAGCTCGCGCAGCCGGTCCTCGTTGGCGACCAGACCGTCGATGCACCTCTCGGCGAACAGCTTTGAGGAGTTCGCCAGGATCTTGAACGACTCGAGCAGGTTGCGCGCCATCATCGGGATGTAGACGTTGAGTTCGAAGGCGCCCGACGCGCCGCCGAACGCGATCGCGGCGTCGTTGCCGATGACCTGCGCCGCCACCTGGGTGACGGCCTCGGGGATGACGGGGTTGACCTTGCCCGGCATGATCGAGCTGCCCGGCTGCAGGTCCGGCAGCGCAAGCTCGCCGAGCCCGGTCAGCGGTCCCGAACCCATCCACCGGATGTCGTTGGCGATCTTGGTCAGCGAGACCGCGATCGTGCGCAGCGCACCGGAGGCCTCGACCAGCCCGTCGCGGGCGGCCTGAGCCTCGAAATGGTCGGCCGCGACCCGCAGTTCGGCCAGGCCGGTCTGCTGGGTCAGCACCGCGACGACGCGTTCGTCGAAGTCGTCGGGTGCGTTGAGCCCGGTGCCGACCGCGGTGCCGCCGATGGCCAACTCACCGAGACGGGGCAGGGTGGCCTTGACCCGTTCGATGCCGGCCTCGATCTGGCGCGCATATCCGCCGAACTCCTGACCCAGCGTCACCGGAACGGCGTCCATCAGGTGGGTGCGACCGGATTTGACCACGGTGCGCCACTGCCGCGCCTTGCCGGCCAGCGACTCGTGCAGCACCTCCAGCGCCGGGATCAAGTGGCGCACAGCGGCTTCGGTGGCGGCGATGTGGGTCGCGGTCGGAAACGTGTCGTTGGACGACTGCGACATGTTCACGTCATCGTTGGGGTGTACGGTCACGCCGTTGCGGGCGGCGATGCTGGCGATCACCTCGTTGGTGTTCATGTTCGAGCTTGTGCCCGAACCGGTTTGGAACACGTCGATTGGGAACTGGTCGTCGTGGCGGCCGTCGGCGATCTCGTTCGCCGCGGCGATGATCGCGTCGGCCTTGTCGCCCGCCAGCAGCCCCAGATCCTTGTTCACCTGCGCGCAGGCACCCTTGAGCAGGCCGAGCGCGCGGATCTGGGCGCGTTCCAGGCCGCGGCCCGAGATCGGGAAGTTCTCCACCGCGCGCTGCGTCTGGGCGCGCCACAGCGCGTCGACGGGCACCCGAACCTCGCCCATGGTGTCGTGCTCAATGCGGTACTTCACGTCGTTCTCGACGCTCATGTGTTGTTCCTCGCTAGTTGTTGTTACGGCAACGGTCGGATGGCGCTGGAATCGCCGGTGAAGTTGATGGCGGAGTACTCGTTGAGCTTGGAGAGCCGGTGATAGGCCTCCACCATGCGCACCGTGCCGGACTTGGACCGCATCACGATCGACTGCGTCGTGCAGCCGCCGCTGTAGAAGTGCACGCCCTTGAGCAGGTCGCCGTCGGTCACGCCGGTCGCGGCGAAGAAGATGTTGTCACCCGACACCAGGTCCTCGCTGGTCAGCACCTGGTCGAGGTCGTAGCCGCGGTCGATGGCCTTCTGGCGTTCCTCGTCGTCGCGGGGCGCCAGCTGGCCGTGGATCGCGCCGCCCATGCAGCGGATCGCCGCCGCGGCGATGATGCCCTCGGGGGTGCCGCCGATTCCGGCGAGCATGTCGGTGCTGGTGTTGGGCCGGCACGTGGAGATCGCTCCGGCGACGTCGCCGTCGGAGATCAGCCGGCACCGCGCGCCCGCGTCGCGCACGTCGGCGATCAGCTGTTCGTGGCGGGGACGGTCCAGGATGCACACGGTCAGATCCGACACCGAGACGTTCTTGGCCTTGGCGACCCGGCGGATGTTCTCGCCGATCGGGGCGGTGATGTCGATCGCGTCCACCGCGTCGGGGCCGACGGCGATCTTGTTCATGTAGAACACCGCCGACGGGTCGAACATCGTGCCGCGCTCGGAGACCGCCAGCACCGAGATCGCGTTGGCCAGGCCCTTGCTCATCAGCGTGGTGCCGTCGATGGGGTCGACGGCGAAGTCGCAGTCCGGACCGTCGCCGTTGCCGACCTCCTCGCCGTTGTAGAGCATCGGCGCGTTGTCCTTCTCGCCCTCACCGATCACCACGACCCCGCGCATCGACACCGAGTTGACCAGCTCACGCATCGCGTCGACGGCGGCGCCGTCGCCGCCCTCCTTGTCGCCGCGGCCGACCCAGCGGCCGGCCGCCATCGCCCCTGCTTCCGTGACTCGCACGAGCTCAAGGGCAAGATTTCGGTCTGGGGCTTCTCCACGAGCGGGCGTCATGGGCCAGATTGTCCCATTATCGGCGCGTTCTGTGGCAGCTGGGATACTGACGGCTATGAGCACGCAGCCACCACCGGCGCCCAAGCCCGCCAAGCCCCGGGTTCTGCAGGACGGTCGAGACATGTTCTGGTCGATGGCCCCGCTGGTGCTGGCCTGCATCGTGTTGGCCGGGGTGCTGGGGATGTGTTCGTTCCAGGTGGGCGGACCTGGGGAGGGGCCCGCCCCGTCCTATGACGCGCCCGCTGCGCTGCAGGCCGACGCCGACGCGCTCGACATCCCGATCCGGGTGCCGCAGCTGCCCGAAGGCTGGCAGTCCAATTCCGGCAGCCGCACGGGCATCGAGGCGGGCCGCACCGATCCGGCGACCGATCAACCGGTGCGCGCGGTCAGCTCGACCGTCGGCTACCTCGCGCCCAGCGGCATGTACGTCAGCCTGACGCAGAGCAACGCCGACGAAGCCAAGCTGGTCGCCTCGATCAACACCGACACCCACCCGGTCGGCGTCGAGGACGTCGCGGGCGTCAGCTGGGTGGTGTACGAGGGCGGTGACGGCGACGACAAGCCCGCCGAGCCGGTGTGGACGACGCGGTTGCCGGGCCCGACCGGACCGGCGCAGATCGCGATCACCGGCGCCGGCAGCGAAGACGACTTCCGTACGCTGGCCGCGGCCACCCAGAGCGCCGCGCCACTGCGATGACCGATCACCCAGCGGGTGACTTAGCGGGCTTGCGCGCCTGCTTCAGCCGGTTCGCCAGCCGGGTGAACATTTTGGGGCGGCGCGGTTTCTCGTCATCGTCGTCGTCGGGGTCCACGATCGGCACGCCCTTGTAGACCGACAGATAGACGCTGATCGTGGTGACGATGATGATCATCAGCACCGGGCCGATCACGATGCCCCAGAACCCCCACAGCGCAATGCCGGAGAACACCGCCAGCAGCATCAGCGCGGGGTCGAGCCGGGCCTGTTTGGGCACCAGGATCGGGCGCAGGAAGTTGTCGATGTTGGTGACCACCAGCAGGTGGAAGAGCACCACGAACGCTCCGCCGATGATGTTGCCGAAGAACATCATCCCGATCCCGAACGGGATGGTCACGATGCCGCCGCCGAGCGGAATGACCGAAAGCGCGGTCAACAGGATCGCGAAGATGAAGAAGCCGTCGTGGAAGCCGGCGATGTAGATCGAGGCCGCCCCGGCGACACCCTGACACAGCGCGATGACGAACTGCCCCTTGACCGTTCCGCGCACCATCGCGCCCGTCTTGGCCAGGTACAGATCGGTGATGTCCTCACCCAACGGGTTGAGTTGGGCGATCAGGGTGCGGATCTTCTCGCGGTTCACCAGCAACGAGATGAACACGTACAGGAAGATGATCGCCGCCGCGATCGCGGCGACCACGCTGCCCGCCGCGCCCTGCAGCACGTGCAGCAGCCATTCGCCGACGCGTTGGGAGACGGTGACGATCGCCTGGCGCAGCGAGTCGGGGGTCACGTTGATGTCGAGAAACGGCACCCTGTCGGCCAATTCGTTGATCAGCTGCAGGGTTCGGTCGCCCAACGTGGACATGTCGGTCTGCGCCACCCATCCGCTGACCGCGTTGACCATGTGGGTGATCTGCACGATCGCCAGGAAAACGATCCCGGCAAGCGGTACCGCGACCATCAGCAGCGCCGCAAGCAGTGTCAGGGTCGCCGACATCCCGACGCTGAGCCGTCGCCGCAGCCGTTCGTAGAGCGGGCTGAACAAATAGGCGAACACCGCCGCCACGACGATCAGCACGAAGAACCCACGTAGGAAGTACGCACCGACCGCCACGGCGATCACCGTGACCACGGCCAGGGCCCGTTTCTGCGTAGTGCTGAATTCGTCGCTCATCGGCGTGCTCAGACTACGGGCACCTCGACGGGATTGGCGGGGAACAGCAGTCGGCCCAGCTCGCGCAGCAGGGCGTGCGCGGTGGGTTCCCCGCCGAGCTGTTTGTCGGTGTTGACCGCCAGCACGATCGTGGTGTCCAGCCCGGGGTGATACACCGCTGCGGTCTCGAAGCCGAAGATCTCCCCGGTGTGGCCGAGCCAGCCGCCGAAATCGGCCATCCCGAACACGTAGTGAAAGCTGTCGTTGTTCGCGCCGACGGGCAGCCACGTCAACCGCTCGGCATGTAGTTGCGGGGTCAGCAACGCTCCGGTACCGAGCAGCCGCAACCATTTCGTCAAATCACCTGCGGTGGAGATCATCTGCCCGGCGGCGTTGCCGTAGCTGGGACTCCAGAACGTGGCATCGGTCATGGGCCGGTCGGGCAATTCGACGGTGTAGCCGAAGGTGTGGTTCTCGCTGAAGTGATTGCCGGCCGGATAGCTGGTGCGGGTCAGACCGTGCGGCGTCAGAATCTTCTCGTCGAGCACATGCGCGAACGGCTTACCCGTCAGGTTCTCGACCACCAGCCCGAGCAACACCGTGTTGGCGTTGGAGTACGACCAGTCGGTGCCGGGGGCGAACTGCGGGCCCAGCGCGTAGGAAGCGGCCAGCAGTTCCTCGGCGCTCCACCGACGATGCGGGTCGGCCAGCAGGGCGCTATAGAACTGTTGGTTGGCCAGATAGTCGGCCAGACCTGACGTCATGTCGCCGAGCATCCTGACCGTGATGCGGTCGCCGTTCGGAACGCCGGGCACGTAGCGGGATACCGGGTCGTCGAGCGCCAGCAGCCCGTCCGCGATGAGCTGCAGCACCACGGTGGTGGTGAAAGTTTTTGTGATGCTGCCGATCCGGTGCTGCAGATCGATCGACATCGGCGTGCCGGTTGCGGTGTTGGCCAAACCCTTTGCCGTCGACCAGGTTCGGTCGGGTGTGCTGATCTCGAGGAGCGCACCCGGCGTCCGGCCGGCGCTGACGTAATCGTCGAGCAGCTGCTCGGCGGCCGCGGTGTCAAGCGGTAGTGGTTGCGGCTGCGCCTGTGCAGGTGGTGTGAGCGCGACGGTGCCGAGCGCGGTGGTCACCGCAACCATTACCGTCAGCGCGCGTTTCGAGAAGCGACCCATGGGCCGATCTTGTCATGTTCCGGTGTGTTGCCGGGCGCGCTGCGAGGCGATGAACCGCATCGACATCCGGTTCATCAGCGCAGGCGCTATCCGCGCGAACAGCCATTGCGCATGCGCGATACGGGGTTTGACCAACAGCGGCTTGTTCTTCTGCACGGCGCGCAGGATGTCGCGGGCCAACACGTCGGCGTCGTAGGGCTTGCCGCCCTGCGCCTGCAGGAAGTAGTCGCGGCCGACGAAACCGCCGACCGCGCCCTTGTCCAGGATCGGGGTCTCGACCGCAGCCGGGCAGACGGCCAGCACCCCGACCCCGCGTGCGGCCGCCTCGCTGCGCAGCGCCAGCGACAGCCCCACCACCGCGTGTTTGGTCATCACGTAGCTGGTGACCTGTCCGGCCGCGGTCAGCCCCGCCATCGAGGCGGTGTTGATGATGTGGCCGTGGCCTTGACGCACCATCAGCGGATAGGCCGCCGCGACGCCGTGCACGACGCCGCGGATGTTGACGTCGATGATCGCGTTCCACTGCTCCAGCGTCAGCAGCTCGGTGTCGCCGCCCCACACGATTCCGGCGTTGTTGAACATCAGGTCCAGGCGGCCGGCGTCGTGCACCACGTCGTCGACGGCGGCCTGCACCGCCGATGCGTCGGTGACGTCCAGACGCGACGCACGTGCCCGCGGGCCCAGGCCCGCGGCGGTGCGTTCGGCCGCGTCGGCGTCGACGTCGGTGCACAACACGTGGGCGCCCGCATCGGTCAACGCTCGGCACAGTGCCGCGCCGATACCCGAGCCCGCGCCGGTGACGATCGCCTGCTTGTTGTCGAATCTCATTGCGCGGCAAGCTTCATGACATGGCCCATCACATCGGGGTAGCGCTTCATGTGGGCGCCTCCGTTGAGGTCGAGCACCTCACCGGTCAGCCAGGACGACGCCGGTGAGCACAGGTAGCGCACCGCTTCGGCGATGTCCTCGGGGGTGCCCGCGCGGCCGAGCGCGGTGTTCTCCACGTACTCCTCGACGACGCCGGGCACCGCGGCGGCGGGCGCCGTCAGCGGGGTGTGTACGAAGCCGGGTGCCACGGCGTTCACGCGGATGCCGCGCGGGCCGAGTTCGAGCGCCGCGACCTGAGTGAGCATCGACAGCCCGGCCTTGGCGGCGCAGTAGGCGCTCATTCCGGCGGCGGGCTGGCGCGCGTTCAGCGAGCTGATCGACAGCAGCACCCCGCCTTCGCTCAGCGCGCGGCCCGCGTGTTTGGCGACGATGAACGCGCCGTTGAGGCAGACGTCGATCACGGCGCGGAAGTCCTCGACGGGCATGTCGGTGATCATTCCGACGTTGGAAAAGCCCGCGCAGTTGACGACGACGTCCAGCGGGCCGGTCTGGGCGAACAACGCCTGCACGGAGGCTTCGTCGGTGACCTCGACATGCGCGGCGGTGTGCGGAGCGCCGAGTTCGGCGGCCCGTTCCCGGGCGCCGTCGATGTTGCGGTCAGCGACGGTGACGTGAGCGCCGTCGGCGGCCAGGGCTTTGGCGCTCGCCCAGCCGATCCCCGATGCCGCACCGATGATCAGTGCGGTGCGCTGGCTACTGTTGTCCATCCGGTTGCCCTTTCGACGCTGAGTAGAACGTGTTCTAACCTAGCGCCTGGACGGGTCGCCGAGACGTGAAACTGTAGTCCAGCGCCCTGCACTCGAACTGTCTCTGCTGGAATACCGTTTCGCGTGCTTCAGGGCGTGGCGACCGCTGCTATGGTTACGCAATCGTAGGTTCCTCGCGTTTCCGCCTCTTGGTCTCCGTCTGCGATCACACCGCTAGCTGACGGGAGCACCGCCCATGGTGCACATCGAGTCCCACCGATCGGGCCCGGCCCGGCTGACGTTTTGTGATCGCGGCGAACACGCGGGCGCAGTCGACGGAGCTTGGTGGCCTCCCAGCACCGACCTGAGGAAAGTCCTCCCGGACCTCGTCGCTGTGCTCGGGCGGCTGATCGGGCCCGTGCGTCGAGTGGTCTACGACCCGACAATCTGGCCGTACGCGCCGGCACGCATCATTCGTGGCAACACAGCGGTCTCGGTGGACCCGTACGCGTTGGTCGCAGCCGACACGATCTACCTGATGGGCACACACTCCCGCGATGCGCTGCTCTACGTGGTGCCGCCGTCGAGCCCCAGGGATGTGGTGGGACGGTTACTTCGCACGGTGGACGGCGCCAACGGTCATATGAGCGCAGACATGTTGCGCCAGTTGGCCAATGACGTCACCAATGTCGAGCCCGAAGTCGATGCCGCGAATTCCGTCGGGGGAACGCTGTGAGCCGGTTCTGCGACACCATGTATGAAAACGCGCGATCCAGCACGAGAGGCCTGGTCACCGGCGAACCGCTTGCCCCGGTTCGGCGCACCTGGTGGCAGGTGCACCAGCTTGCACGTCGTATCGCGGGTGGGCTGGCCGCCGCGGGTGTCGGCCCTGGTGATGCGGTGGCGATCCTGGCGGGCGCACCGGGGGAGATCGCACCCACCGCGCAGGCAGTGTGGATGCGGGCCGCGCATTTGACCATGTTGCACCAGCCGACGCCGCGAACCGATCTGGCGCTGTGGGCCAAAGAGACGCGTCTGGTCGTCGATGTGATCGACGCCAAGGTGGTCGTGGTCTCCGAACCTTTCATGGCGGCCGCTCCGGTACTGGTCGACAGTGGGTTTCACGTTGTTTCGGTCGGGGAGCTGCTGGCGCACGATCCGCTCGACCCGGTAATCGCCGGTGAGGACGACCTCGCACTGTTACAGCTGACGTCCGGTTCGACGGGCCCGCCGAAGGCGGTCCAGATCACGCACCGCAACCTGGTGTCCAACGCCGAGGCGATGTTCACCGGCGCCGAGTACGACTTGACGACCGATGTCATCGTCAGCTGGCTGCCGTTGTTCCACGACATGGGGATGACCGGGTTCCTCGTTGTGCCAATGTATTTCGGTGCTGAACTGGTCAAGGTGACCCCGATGGATTTCCTGCGGGACACCCTGTTGTGGGCCCGCCTCATTGACAAGTACAAGGGCTCGATGACGGCCGCGCCCAACTTCGCGTACGCGTTGTTCGCCAAGCGGTTACGGCGTCAGGCCAAACCTGGCGAGTTCGATCTGTCCTCGCTGCGGTGGGCGCTGTCGGGTTCCGAGCAGGTCGAACCCGACGATGTCGACGACCTGTGCGACGCCGGTGCCCCGTTCGGGCTACGGCCGGAAGCGATCCTGCCCGCGTACGGAATGGCCGAAACCACGGTGGCCGTGTCGTTTTCCGAATGTGGAGCCGGTTTGGTCGTCGATGAGGTCGACGCCGACTTGCTCGCCGTTCTCCACCGCGCCGTGCCCGCGACCACGGGGCGCACGCGACGGCTGGCGACGCTCGGCCCGTTGTTGCACGGCCTGGAGGCCAGGGTCGTCGACGAGTACGACAACGTGCTGCCGACCCGCGGCGTGGGAGTCATCCAGGTCCGCGGTGAACCGGTGAGTCCGGGCTATACGACCATGGGCGGGTTCATCCCGGCCGTGGACCAGCAGGGCTGGTATGACACCGGGGATCTCGGCTACCTGATGGAGAACCACCACGTCGTCGTCTGCGGCCGGGTCAAGGACGTCATCATCATGGCCGGGCGCAACATCTATCCGACCGACGTCGAACGGGCCGCCTGCCGCGTCGACGGGGTGCGGCCCGGATGCGCGATCGCGGTGCGGCTCGACGCCGGCCACTCCCGGGAAGGGTTCGCGGTTGCGGTCGAGGCCGCCACGTTCGAGGACAGCGTCGATGCGCGACGGATCCAGCACCAGGTGGCCCACGAGGTGTTCGCCGAAGTCGACATGCGGCCCCGCATTGTGGCGGTGCTCGGCCCGGGCACCATCCCGAAGACGCCGTCGGGCAAGCTGCGTCGCGCGCACGCGATGGCTCTTGTCGGGCGTTAAGCTGGCACGCCGACGGCGCGCGGTGTCTGCCCGTTCTTCATCTGGTGGAAGAGGTCGACGTAGTAGGGCAGGCACTCGGCCATCGCCTGCTCGGTGGTGAACAGCGGGCGGTAACCCAGCTCGCGCGCGGCCTTGGCGATCGAAAAGTAGTTGTCGAGGTAAAGGCGTTCCACGCCCAGAGGTTCGATCATCGGCTTGGGCAGCCCGAACCGGAAGTGCAGCCACTGCCAGGCCGTCATCGCGAACCACACCAGCCGGCCGGGGACGCGGATCTTCGGGTAGCGCTGGCCGCAGGCCTCGACGACCGGCCGGGAGAACTCGAACATGTTGACCGGCTCGCCGTCGTTGATGAAGTACGCCTGACCGGGAGCGGTGCCGCCCGGAACCAGATGCTCGGCGGCCAGGATGAAACCGTGAATCAAGTTGTGCACGTAGGAGTTGTCGAGCTTGACGTTCTTGCTGCCGACCAGCACCTTGACGTGACCGGCGAGCACGCTTTCGAACACTTTGCGAAACATGGTCTGGTCACCGTGGCCCCAGATCCCACTGGGCCGAACCGAACACGTCAGCAGACCCTCAACGCCGTTCTGCGCCAACACGAATTTCTCGGCGACGACCTTGGTCTCGGTGTAGAGGTCGTTGAATCGCTCGGTGTAGGGCAGCGTTTCGTCTCCGCCGGAGAGCTTCTTGCCGCCCATCACCACACTGTTGGATGCGGTGTAGACGAACCGTTTCACCCCTGCCCGCTGCGCCGCGCGCACCAGGTTCTCCGTGCCGTGCACGTTGACCGCGAAGCTGCGCTGCCGGTACTCCTCGGTGACCGACGCTCCGCCCATCAGATCGATGATCGCTGCGGTGTGAAAGACGGTGTCGACGCCCGCCACGGCGGCCGCCACGGTGTCGGCGTCGCAGATGTCGCCGTCGAGCACCTCCAGCCGCGGATGGGCGGCCAACCGGGACGGCACCCGGTCAAACGAGCGCACCTGATGTCCGCGGTTCAGTAGTTCGGTCACCAGGTTCGCGCCGACGAACCCGGATCCCCCGGTGACGAGCACACGGCCCACTTCGGTGGTCAACGCTGGATCGCCCATAGCCGAAAAGCGTAACTGAAACGTGTTACAGTTTCGACCCTTCACGCCGCTAAATTTTGCGACTTCAACTTTCGTCGGTGTCTTTGGAGGCCAGCGCCTCCTCGACCCTCTTACGGGCTCCGGCTAAGTGCTCCTCGCAGCGTTTAGCCAGCTCTTCGCCGCGTTCCCACAGCTTCAGCGATGCTTCCAGGTCGAGCCCGCCCTGTTCGAGCTGCTGCACGACGGCGATCAGTTCGTCGCGGGCTTCTTCGTACCCCAGCTCACTAATGGGCTTCATCTGCTGTCCCTTCTGGGCCGTCGCTCACCGCCGAAATCGCGCCGTCGGCCACCCGGATGCGCAGCCGGCGGCCCGCCGGCGCATCGGCCGTCGTACGCAGCACCTGCGCCTCCGGCATGGTCTGCACCACCGCGTATCCGCGCGCCAGCGTCGCCGCCGGCCCCAGCGTGGTCAGGCGCGCGGCCAGATGGCCGATGCGGTCCTGTTCGGAGGCCACCAGCCGGGTGATGTCGCGGCGGGCGGTGGCGCGGGCGCGGTGCACCTCGTCGGCGCGCGCGGTGATCGCGGCCAGCGGCTGTGCCAGCACCGGCCGGCTGCGCAACTGGTCCAGGGTGTGTTGTTCGCGGTGCACCCAGTTGCGCAGCGCGCGACCACCGCGGCGGCACAGGTCGGCGACCAGCGCCGCCTCGGCGGCCGCGTCGGGCACGATGCGTTTGGCCGCGTCGGTGGGGGTGGCCGCACGCAGATCGGCGACCAGATCACACAGTGGGTTGTCGGGTTCGTGGCCGATGGCGCTGACCACCGGCGTCGTGCACTTGGCGATCTCGCGGCACAGCGTCTCGTCGTAGAACGGCAGCAGATCCTCGACGCTGCCGCCGCCGCGCGCGATCACGATGACGTCGACGTCGGGGTCGGCGTCCAACGCGCGTAGCGCCTCGACCACTTGCGGCACCGCGTTGGGGCCCTGCACGGCGGTGTTGCGAACGGCGAACCGCACCGCGGGCCAGCGGTTGGTGGCCACCGAGACGACGTCGTGCTCGGCGTGGCTGCCGCGGCTGGTGATCAGGCCGATGGTGTTCGGCAGGAACGGGATCGGCCGCTTGAGCCGCGGGTCGAACAGTCCTTCCGCGTGCAGCAGCTGCCGCAGCCGCTCGATGCGCGCCAACAGTTCGCCGACGCCGACCGCACGAATCTGGTTGACCCGCAACGAAAACGATCCGCGGCCGACGAAGAAGTTGGGCCGCCCCAGCATCACCACGCGGGTGCCCTCGGTGAGCTTGACGGGTGCATTGAGGACCAGCTCCCGCGGGCAGGTGATCGACAGCGACATGTCGACCGACGGGTCTCGCAGCGTGATGTAGGCCGTGCTGGAGTTGGGGCGCGTGGACAGCTGGGCGACCTGCCCCTCGACCCAGACCGTGCCGAGCCGCTCGATCCAGTCCTTGATCTTCATCGAGACCGAGCGGACGGGATACGGGTTGTCGGGGGACTGACCCTGCTCGGCGTCCGTCATCGTCGTCGACCCGCCGGGGTGCTCACTTGGCCGACGCGCGGGTGATCCTGTTGGCTAGCAATGTCTGGAACGGGGCGCGCGCCTTGGTGGCTTCCTCGTAGGCCAGCAGGGCTTCCAGGTCAGGCACCCGAAGCGACGCCAACCGCGCCCGCAGCTGGGCCAGCGTGAGCGACTCGTAGTCCAGCTCGGTGACGATCTCCGGTACCTCATCCGATGCGACCGACGCGTTGTTGACGCCGGACTCGGACGCGGGCGTGTCGGGCTCCCCGTCGCTGAACAGGGCGAACCGGCCTTCGGTGCGACGCTCGCCATCGGTGCCCGCGGCGTCTTCGAGGTCCTCGTCGAACGTCGCCCACTCCGGTTGCTCGTCCTTGGGCGGGAACATCGCGTCGAGGGCCTCGTCACCCTTGATGACCAGGTCGGCCACGTCCTGCTGCATCTTCATCACCAGGTGGGCGACCTGACTGGCGACCGTCATCGGGTACATCAGGATGGTCTGCGGAAGCTTGCGGGTTTCCTCGATGGCGGTCACGGCTGCGCCAACGAGCAGACGGACCCCATACGGTGCAGTAGCCATGGCCCCCAGCCTACGGCTGGCTGCTGCGCTGGTCTGACAAGGCTGCCGATGCGTACCCTGGGTGCCATGCCGCCGACTATTGACATGGGGATTCCGGGCGTCAGCCAGACGGCTGTGGGCTCGGTGACCGATGCCGGGACCGGCAAACGGGTGTTGCTGGCCGAACCGCGGGGTTACTGCGCCGGTGTGGACCGGGCGGTGGAGACCGTGGAGCGGGCCCTGGAAAAGCACGGCGCACCGGTCTACGTGCGCCACGAGATCGTGCACAACCGCCACGTCGTCGAAACGCTCGCCAAGGCGGGCGCGGTGTTCGTCGACGAGACCGACGAGGTGCCCGAAGGCGCGATCGTGGTGTTCTCCGCGCACGGAGTCGCGCCGACGGTGCACGCCAACGCCAAGGAACGTGACCTGAAGGTCATCGACGCCACGTGCCCGCTGGTGACCAAGGTGCACAACGAGGCCAAACGGTTCGCCCGCGACGACTACGACATCCTGCTGATCGGCCACGAAGGCCACGAGGAGGTCATCGGCACGGCGGGTGAGGCGCCCGACCACGTCCAGCTGGTCGACGGGCCCGACGCGGTCGACCAGGTGACCGTGCGCGACGAGGACAAGGTGATCTGGCTGTCGCAGACCACGCTGTCGGTCGACGAGACGATGGAAACCGTGCAACGCCTGCGCGAGCGCTTTCCGAAGCTGCAGGACCCGCCCAGCGACGACATCTGTTACGCCACCCAGAACCGCCAGGTCGCGGTCAAGGCGATGGCCCCGGAGTGCGAGCTGGTCATCGTGGTCGGGTCGCGCAACTCGTCGAACTCGGTGCGGCTGGTCGAGGTCGCGCTCGGCGCCGGTTCCGACGCCGCCCACCTGGTCGACTACGCCGACGACATCGACCCCGACTGGCTCGACGGGGTGCGGACGATCGGCGTCACCTCCGGCGCGTCGGTGCCCGAGATCCTGGTGCGCGGCGTTCTCGAGCGGCTCGCCGAGCACGGCTATGACACCGTCCAACCGGTGACCACCGCCAACGAGACGCTGGTGTTCGCTCTGCCCCGCGAGATCCGCCCCGCCCGCGCGTAACCTTCTTGCGCCGAGCTGGGCCCACGCGTAAGCAGGGGAACGTGAACTCCCCCAAAAATGCCGTGTTTAGGGGGCTTTCCCGTCTGCTCGCGGCAGTGGTGGCGGTGGCGTTGGTGCTGTCGGGCTGCTCGAACGCCCAGGATCGGCTGACCGCCACGGTCGACGAATTCGCCGAAGCCCTCTCCCGGGGTGACGCGTCGGCAGCCGGCGCGCTCACCACGGACCCGACGCAGGCCTCGGCCACGCTGGCCGAACTGTTCGCCAGCCTGGGCACCGACGTGCAGGTCGAGGCAACCGCGGTGGAGCGCGGCGAGGACGGTGCGACGCTGACCCTCGACACGACGTGGAAGTTCCGCGACGGCGCCACCCAGTGGAGCTACACCACCACCGGCACCGCGGTCGAGTCGGGCGATGAGTGGAAGATCCACTGGAACCCGGCCACCGTGGCACCCGGCCTTGACGCGGGGCCGCTGTCCTACAGCACACTGGCCCCCAGCCCGGCCGCACGGGTGCTGGACCGCACCGGCGCGGAACTGCTGACCCAGCACATCGTCACGCTGGTCAACGTGTCCCCGGGCGCAGACCTGGGTGCGCTGGGCGCACTGCTGAACCCGCTCGCACCCGGGATCACCGCCGAGTCATTGCAGCAGGACCTGACCGCGGCCGGCGGTCAGCCGATCACCGCAATCACGTTGCGCCAGCAGGACTTCGAGCCGATCGAGGCGCAACTGTCGAGCCTTTCGAACGTGACGCTGGCCCCGCAGACCCGGCTGCTGGCCGTCGACAAGACGCTGACCTCACCGGCGCTGGCCGGGTTGGCCGACCTGTGGCAGCAACGCACCGACGCCGCCTCCGGATGGGCGGTCAACGCCGCGACCAGCGCCGGACTCCGCCGCGTCGGCGGGCAGGACCCCGACCCCGTCGGCGACATCAGCAGCACCCTGGACATCAACATGCTGCGCGCGGGGGAGCAGGCCCTGGCGGGCCTGCCGACCCCGGCGGCGATCGTGGCGATCCAGCCGTCGACCGGCGACCTGCTGGCCGTCGCGCAGAACGCGCCCGCCGATGCGCAGGGACCGATCGCGCTGACCGGGCTCTACCCACCGGGCTCGACGTTCAAGACCGTCACGGTTTCGGCGGCGCTGCAGGCCGGCCAGGTGACCCCGGACAGCGTCGTCGCCTGCCCGGGTACCGAGAACATCGAAGGCCGCCAGATCCCCAACGACGACAACTTCGACCTCGGGCAGGTGCCGTTGCACACCGCGTTCGCGCGGTCCTGCAACACCACGATGGGCCGGCTGGCGGTGAACCTGCCGCCCGACGCGCTGACGAGGGCCGCCGAGCAGCTGGGCCTCGGGATCGATTTCACCGCGCCCGGGATGACGACCGTCACCGGCTCGGTCCCGGTCGCCGACACCGCGGCGCTGCGGGTCGAGGAAGGTATCGGCCAGGGCAAGGTCACCGCGTCACCGTTCGGCATGGCGCTGGTGGCCGCGTCGATCGCGCGCGGTTCAGTGCCGGCGCCGGCGATCGTGGAGGGCCGGCCCGCAACGCCGGACCGCACCCCCGAGCCGGTGTCGCCGTCGGTCGTCGAGCAGGTCAAGGCGATGATGCGCGAAACCGTCACCGACGGCACCGCGAGCGCGTTGCGCGACATTCCGGGCCTGTTG
Source organism: Mycolicibacterium pulveris (assembly GCA_050205315.1). Lineage (GTDB taxonomy): Bacteria > Actinomycetota > Actinomycetes > Mycobacteriales > Mycobacteriaceae > Mycobacterium > Mycobacterium pulveris_A. Next base: position 75,547 of record JBNMRA010000006.1, read on the forward strand.
GGCAAGACCGGGACCGCCGAGTACATCGACGACACGCACGCGCACGGCTGGTTCGTCGGGATTCGCGGCGATCTGGCGTTCGCGGTGTTCGTCAGCGACGCGGGCAGTTCGGGGCCGGCGGTGACCGCCGCGGGGAACTTGCTACGCGCGCTGGGTTAGATGTCGTACTCCCAGCTTTCGACCCCGCGGTCGCGGGCCGGGCGTGGACGGGTGCGGTAGCTCGCGCGGTCGTCGTCGCCCTCCGCACCTCGGTAGCGCACCCGCGAAATCGGATGGTGTGTGCCGTTTCCGTTCCTGCCGTGCGGTTCCCGCGGCTCGTAGTCGTCGTAGCGGCGGCGACGCTCGGGTCGTTCGTAGGCCGAGCGCCGGTCGACCGGCGGTGGGCCGGGCTGACGCGGATTGGCGGTCTTGCGGGGGCGTCGACGCGGCTGGGGCGGTGGCGGCTCGGCCTGCCGCCCGGCGCGGCTGCGACGCGGACGCTCGGCGAGCGGGTCGAAGGACTCCTCCGGCGGCCGGACATGGCGCGAGCGCGACGGCGTCGTGCCCTTGGTCGGTTTCCCGCCACGCCCTGAGGCACCCGCCGGGGTCCTGGCGGGCCGGCGGGGCCGGTCGGGGCGTTCCGCCCGCTGGGGCGCGCGGGTGGTACGTCGCCTGCGTGGCGGTTCGGCGGGCTCGTCGGCGGTGTCCGCGTCGGCGCGCGGGCGGGCCAGCAACGACGACAGCTTCGTGCTCAGCGTCGACGCCAGACCCGGCGTGTCGGCCTGCGGGGTCGACTTGCGCGTCACCATGCCGTAGTACCAGCGCGCCGCGCCGGCGAGCAGCACCGCCGCCGACGTGAAGAACATCAGCGGAAAGCGCTCGATGAGCGGATAGCCGCAGTTGATCAGCGCGTCTTTGACGCTGGTGATCTGGGCGTTGTGGAACAGGAAGTACGCGGTGGGCACGGCGCCGAACAGGATCAGCGGTGGCTGGATCACGGCGGTGAACAGGGCGGCCTGCCGCACGGCGAGCACCGCTCCCAGGCAGCCCAGCACATAGCAGGCCGCGAACACCGCGCTGAGTTCTTTGCTGCCCGACCCGGCGTCGAACGCGAAGCCGATCGTGGTCGCGGTGACAGCGATCAGCACGGCACCCCACCACGGAACACCCGGGATATTGGGATGCACGGAACGATGGTCGGCGGTCACGGCCGACCGTGCGCGCTGTGCTGACACAGGTAGACCGTACCGGCTCTAGCTGAGTGAGGCTGTCAGCGCGGTGCTGGCGTGCCCGTCACACTCTCCTACACTCTGGACCCTGTGGGCTTGAATCTGGGAATCGTCGGACTGCCGAACGTCGGTAAATCGACGCTGTTCAACGCGTTGACGCGCAATGAAGTGCTGGCGGCCAACTATCCGTTCGCCACGATCGAACCGAACGAAGGCGTCGTGCCGCTGCCCGACCCGCGGCTGACCGAACTCGCGAAGATCTTCGGCTCGGAGAAGATCATCCACGCGCCGGTGACGTTCGTCGATATCGCCGGGATCGTCAAAGGCGCGTCGGAGGGTGCGGGGCTTGGCAACAAGTTCCTGGCCAACATCCGCGAGTGCGACGCGATCTGCCAGGTGGTGCGGGTCTTCACCGACGACGACGTCGCCCACGTCGACGGCCGCATCGACCCGAAGTCCGATATCGAGGTGATCGAGACCGAGCTGATCCTGGCCGATCTGCAGACGCTGGAGAAGGCGTTACCGCGGCTGGAGAAGGAGGCCCGCACCCACAAGGACCGTCGGCCGGTGCACGAGGCCGCGGTGGCCGCATCGGAGATTCTCAATAGCGGCAAGACGCTGTTCGGGGCGGGCTTTGACGCGTCGCTGCTGCGCGAGCTGAACCTGTTGACCACCAAGCCCTTCCTGTATGTGTTCAACGCCGACGAAGCGGTGCTCACCGACGAGGCGCGCAAGGCCGCGCTGCGTGAGCTGGTCACTCCCGCCGACGCGGTGTTCCTGGACGCCAAGATCGAGGCCGAGTTACAGGAGCTCGACGACGAGTCGGCCGCCGAACTGCTCGAGTCGATCGGGCAGTCCGAACGCGGGCTGGATGCGTTGGCACGCGCGGGGTTTCACACGTTGAAGCTGCAGACCTTTTTGACCGCGGGCCCGAAAGAGGCGCGGGCGTGGACAATTCGGCAAGGCGACACCGCGCCGAAGGCGGCGGGGGTGATCCACACCGATTTCGAGAAGGGCTTCATCAAGGCCGAGATCGTGTCGTTCGACGACCTGGTCGAGGCCGGCTCGATGGCCGCCGCCAAGGCCGCGGGCAAGGTGCGGATGGAGGGCAAGGACTACGTCATGGCCGACGGTGACGTGGTCGAGTTCCGGTTCAACGTGTAGCCCGTCGCGCTCGCGAGATCTACGTGAGGGCTGTGGATAGCCGCCATATCACGACCCTCCTGCCAATTTCGCGAGAGCAGCAAGGCCATGCTGCTCGCGTACGCCCATCTGTTGGACGGGCAGAAGTAGCCCATGCCGACGGTGCAGCCGCATGTTAATGTGCCCGGCGTGGGGCGATAGCCGCCCCGCCAAGCGCTTCCAGGTGAACTACCACCTGAATCATTGCGGAGAGGCCTGATCGCTCAGGACATGTCCGAATGGGGTGCTGCGCCTTACGGCGCGCAATTCCATTGTGCCGAAACCGCTTCGGCAGACGAAAGGACATCAGAAGTGGCGACGAAAGACGACAAGAACCTCAAGCAGGTCCTTGACAAGATCGCGAAGATGGACGAGCCCGCGCGAAGTGTCATGCGGCGCATGCACGACGTGATCGTCGCTGCTGCGCCCGAACTCAAGCCGCGCATCTGGTACGGCATGCCGGGCTACGCTAAGTCCGCGAGCAGCCCCGTTCTCGTCTTCTTCAGAAACGACGACCTGATGAGCCTCGGAGTCAGCGAGAAGGCCACGCTCAGACCCGCCGGCGGCAAGGACGGATTGTTGATGCCGGCAGCCTGGTACTTCCACGACTTGGACGAAACCACCGAGCAGCGGGTGGCCGAGATCGTCCGCGCCGCGGTGGAGTAACCGGCGGGCTACGGGGTAGCTCGACTCGAGGAGGTGGGATGCGGCGGCGCGGTGCCCGGTGTCACCTGGCAGGCCAAGGGAACTCTGCCGCCGCGATAGTGAGGCTCTCACGCGTCTTCGCCGCCGTCTGCATTGTGTTCGGCGTCGTGTTCGTGCTGGTCAACGCCGGCGGGCTGCCCAGCCCCTGGGATGTCGCGGCCCGCATCGCCGGCGTCGCACTGGCGATCGCGGCCGTCGCGCGGATGTTGGTCTCCCGCGCACGCGAAGAGAACTGGTCGGGATCCGCGAGGACGTACTGGGTGGCCGTCGCCGTCGAGGTCGCGGCGATCCCGGTCGGAGCGACGATCTTGACTCGAGTGCTCGACCAACCGGACCTGGTGGTCGTTTGGGTGGTCTTCGTCGTCGGCGCGCACTTCCTGCCGGCCCGTGCGTTCGGCATCGGTCGCTATGCCGAGCTCGGCTTCGTGCTGATGCTGCTCGCATTGGTCTCCGCAGCCGGATACCTCATCGCCGACATCGGATGGGCTCCTGCCGCGGGCGCGGTGCTGGCCGGTGCGGCGCTGCTAGGGTTCGCGGCGATGCCGAGCATGTCCCGTCGTCGTTCCATCGCCGATCACCTGCCCCGAACCCAGGGCGACGTCACCGTTCGGCGGCTGCGCCACGACGACGCCGACGCATTCGCTGCGGGCACCCTCGATCCTGCCGTTCGCCGCTACGGGCATCTTCCGCTGCCCGAGTACTCACCGCGGATCGTGCGCGAGCAGATCGACGGCGTCATCGCAGATGGACTGGCCGACGGCTCGCTGGGGGTGCTCGCCATCGCCGACGGCGCCTCCGACGAATTCCTCGGCAGCATCGTGTTGTTCGACATCCGCGAAACCCATGCCGAGGTGGGGTTTTGGCTTCGTCCGCAGGCGCGTGGCCGCGGCGCCGCACAGCAGGCCCTGGTCGCGGTCGCCGGCATCGCCGGAGCTTCCGGCTTGACTCACTTGACGGCCAGGACCGTCCCGGAGAACACCGGATCACGGCGGGTGTTGGAAGGGGCCGGCTTCGTTCAGACCGGTGAGCCGCAGCAACAGGTCACGCCGTCGGGAGCGACGGCGGCAGTGTTGACGTTCTCGCGTCCGCTGAATTGACGTTTGCCTCGCGAGATCTACCTGAGGGCTGTGAATCGCGCGCGGCGACGACCCTCCTGCAGATTTCGCGAAAACTGGCGCGGCGCGGCGAAAAAACCGGGCCTATCCGGCCGCCGCCAGCTCCGGCTCACGCACCTGGCGTCGCAGCGTGTCCAGGGACTTGGCGAGCAGCCGCGAGACGTGCATCTGCGAGATCCCCATGCGCTCGGCGATCTGCGTCTGCGTCATGTCCTCGAAGAACCGCAACGTGAGCAGCGTGCGCTGGCGCTCCGGCAGCGCGGCGATCAACGGCCGCACCGTTTCGAGGTCGAGCACCTTGTCCATGCCTGGGTCGACGTCGCCGAGCGTGTCGACCACCGCGCGGGAGTCGTCGCTGGGCCCGGCCTGCACGTCGGTCGACAGGGTCGAGTAGTTGCTGCTGGCGATGGTCGCGTCGACCACCAACTCACGCGGCACGTCGAGATGCTCGGCGATCTCTGAGGCGTTCGGCGCGCGACCTAGCACCTGGGACAGCTCCGCGCGGGCCCGCACCAGCTGCGCCTGGATGTCCTTGCACCGCCGCGGCACCTTGACCGCCCACCCGTGATCGCGGAAGTGGCGGCGGACCTCGCCCATCAGCGTCGGCACGGCGAAGGACAGGAACTCCGCGCCGGTGTCGACGTCGTAGCGGTTGACCGCGTTGAGCAGGCCGACGCGCGCCACCTGGATGAGATCGTCAAGTGGTTCGCCGCGGTCCCGATAGCGGAAGGCGACGTGATCGGCCAACGGCAGGCACCGTTCGATGATCGCGTCGCGCTGGCGCCGATGCTGTGCCGATCCCTCGGGGAGTGTCTTGAGCCGCCGGAACATATCCGTCACATCTTTGTAGTCGCCAGACAAGCCTGCCATGCGGCAATCCCCGTTCATCAAAAGTGAAGTTCGGTGGCTCTTGGATCTGAACCTGATGACGGCCGTGTACCCCGTGGCGACCGATATTGAAACATCGCAGGTGGCCGGGTAGAAAAAACGGCCGCCACCGGAGGTCAAGCGGTGGCGGCCGAGGGGATGGTCATCACGGTCTGAAACCACCCACGGATAAAGGTAGGGCGCGCGCGCTTCAGATGAATCGGGTGTTTCCCTATGCTTGCACCGGCTCGTCGGCGGCACATGAGCACGGCTGCTGCGAATCGTCGCCGAAGCTCTCCGAATCGGCAAGCACGGTGTAGACCTCCCACTTCTCGCCACCCGGCCCCGTCACCCAGACCTTGTCCTGGGTGGCGAAACAGCACGTGGTGCCGAGCTCCTCGGAGGTGAACAGACCCGCGCCGGAAAGCCGCGCGATCTCGGCGTGGACCTGCTCGCTGGTCGGCACCTCCACGCCGAGGTGGTTGATCGTGCCGCCCTGCCCCGGATTCTGCAGCAGCACCAGCTTGAGCGGCGGATCAGCGACGGCGAAGTTCGCGTAACCCTCCTTGATCTTGTTCGGCTCGGTGCCGAACAGTGCCGAGTAGAAGGTGATCGCCTGGTCGAGGTCGTCGACATTGAGGGCGAGTTGGATACGCGACATGATGGACCTTCCAGTTGTGTGACATATATCGAACTGGTGACAGCATGCTCCTCTGCTTCGATATATGTCAAGAAGCTTGGCTATGATGGCGCCCATGCCGAAAGCACTGCCGACGATCGACATGTCCGCGCCGGTGTGTTGCGCTCCGGTGGCCGCCGGTCCGATGACCGATGAGGCCGCGCTCGAGGTGGCTCTGCGCCTCAAGGCGTTGGCCGACCCCGCCCGGGTCAAGATCATCTCGCTGCTGTTCGGCGCCGCCACCAGCGAACAGAACAGCGGTGAGCTCGCCGCGGCCCTCGACCTCACCGAATCCACCGTCAGCCACCACATCACCCAACTTCGCAAAGCCGGTCTGGTGGAATCCGAACGGCGCGGCATGAACGTCTACCACCGGGCACACCGTGCCGCGCTGGCGGCCTTGTGTGTCGTGCTGGACCCGAACTGCTGCACCTGAACGCCTTGAAAAGCTATGGCAGCACTCGAACTTCGGCGCTGAGCCGGTAGCCCGGCGCCAACGGCAGCGAGTCGCCACTCCAAAACGATCCCGGGTCGAACCAGTTGTAGTGCTTCTCGGTGGACAGCAAGCCCATCTCTTCATAGGTGATCGCGACCGTCTCGGCGCAGTACGCGGTTTCCAGGCCGACGTTGAGCTTCTCGGCCTTCCTGCGTCGGCTGGCCGCGCTGACCTGCTTGTGCAGGACGGGAATGCCGCGCGTCAGATCTGCTACCGCGAGCCGTCCGCGCAGCCAGCGGCCGGTCAACCGCGCGGTGCTGGGAAACGGTGTGCCGTCCATCCGTGCCACCACTTTCAGCGCCCGATCCTCCTGCTCGGAGGTGGCATGGGGGATGAGCTGACGCAGCCAGCAGCGCTGGTGGTAGTGGTGCACCCAACGCTCGACCACCTCACGCGCGTCGTTGAGCTGCACCCCGCGGTGCTTGTCGCCGGTCCACATGTCGGTCAGCTTGTCGCCCAGTTCGGCGTGCCAGATCAACGGCGGCAGGTCCTCGATCGCGATCGTCATGCCCACATGGTTGACCGGGCTGTTGGTCAACGACTGAATCGCGCGGTCGGGGCCCGAACGTCCGCGAAACAGCCACAGATCTCCGGTCCGGGTCTCGTCGAGCGCTTGCTGCAACGGCACCGTCGTTGGCCTCACCCTGGCAGCTTAGGCAGACTCTTGCCATGCGCCGGATATGGAAGTGGGTCGGGTTGGCCGGTGTCGCCGGCGTGGTGGCCGGTGGGGTGTTGGTCGCTCGCGACCAGCGCCGCCGAAACGCCTACACGCCAGAGGGCATCCGCGCCCGACTGCATCAACGCGTGGCCGAGTCGGAAACTCAGCCGCCGACGGCGTAGAGCCGGTGGGCTCCGCTGAACCCCTTGAGCTCGGCATCGCTGCCGTCGTCGAACGCGATATCGGAGGTGTCGGCCAGCGCGTCGCGCACCACCCTGCTGACCAGGATCTGACCCCCGCTGGCTTCGCCCGCCACCCGCGCGGCCATCGCGACGTTGCGGCCGAACAAGTCATCGCCGCGCCGCACCGACTTACCCATGTGAATACCGATGCGGACCCGAATCCTGTTGGGCTGGCGGCGAAGTGAGCGCTGAATGTCGATGCCGCACCGCACCGCCTGCTCGGGGTGGGCGAACGCGACCATGAAGCCGTCGCCCTGGCTTTTGACCACATGCCCGGAGTGGGTGTGCACGTGCCTGCGCACCATCTTGTCGTGTCGGCCGATGAGCCGGACCCACGCGCGGTCCCCGATGCGCTCGTTGAGCGCGGTGGACTCCTCGATGTCGGTGAACAGGATGACCACCACGCCGCTGGGCGCGAGCCGGGCCAGGTCCGGACGCTCCACCTCGGCCCAATCGGCCAGGTCCTCGATGGACGAGCGCACCGCGGCGCCGAACCCGTCCTTGCGCAGGATGTTGGCGGTCTGCCACACCTGTTTGACCGCCTCCCGCCCGCCGGTGAGCAGCATGTTCTTGGTGTCGACGCGCCGGCGCGCATCGTCGAGCTCGGCCTGCTGACGGCGGTTTCGACGCCACAGCACCACGAGCGCGACGGCCTCCACCGCCGCGACCGCGCCGAGCACGTAAGCGACGATCTGCGCTGTCATCACCGACCAAGTATTGGATGCTGAACCCGTGAGGATCCCGAAGGCCCCCTATTACGAGAGTCGCTACCTTCGCGCCAACCATCCTGATCTGGCACAAGCCGTGTGGCTGCGCGAGACGCTGCTGCTTTCTGCGGTCGCCGAGCCGGTCGCCGATGTGTGGGTGATGGTGTTCGACCCCGACGGCGCGGGCAACCGGGCGCTCAAGGAGCCGTACCCGATCGACATGGCGAGCTACGCCGACGAGCCGTGGTCGGCGCGCATCGGATCTGCCGTGCTCGACGACGGTTCCGCCCACGGCGTGGTGACCGGCGGGGGTCGCTCGGCGCGCTGGGATCTGCGCATCGCGCCCGGCTCCGGGGAGCCGGTCAAGCTGCTCACCGAGCGGGCCTACGAGGCGCGGTTCCCGACGGCCAAGACCATGGTGCGAGATCCGTTGGCGCGGTTCGACGGCCAACTCGAGCTCGACGACCTGCGCATCGTGATGGACGGCTGGACGGGCAGCATCAACCACAACTGGGGCAGCAGACACACACCCGCCTACGCGTACGGGCAGATCTGCGGGTTCGACAACGCGCCCGACTCGACGCTGGAGATCGTCACCGCACGCGCCGCCGTCGGATCGGTGCTGTTGCCGGGGGCGACGCTGTTCGTGTTCCGCCATGCCGGAGAGGAATTCGCGGTGCGATCGGTTCTGGGCAGCCTGCAGACCCATGGCCGGTACCGGCCGTTTGTGTGGACGTTCGGCGGCCGGGTGGGCGAGAAGATGATCGAAGGCGAGTTGATCGCCGAACCGGCCGATGTCATCGGTCTGACCTACACCGACACCGACGGACGATCGAAGTATTGCTACAACTCGGCGTTGGCGACGTGCCGAATGCAGGTGGCGGGCAAGGCATTCGAGCGTGCCGAGTTGGTCGCCCAGCGGCGCGCGATGTTCGAGATCCTCACCGATACCCCCGACGAGCGCGTCCCGCTGCTGGCCTAGCCAGTCCTGTTGCCGAGCAGACGCAAAAACCCCCAAAAGCGGTGCTTTTTAGGGGATTTTGCGTCTGCTCACGCGGAAAAGTTCAGCGGCAGACGAACTGCACCACGACGTCGGAGAACGCGTCGTTGTCGTCGCCCGCGGCGGTGTGGCCGGCTTCGGACAGTTCCACGAACTCCGCGCGCGGCACTTTCTGCAGGAAGTCCGCCACACCTTCGGGGCTGACTACGTCGGACAGCTTGCCGCGGATGAGCAGGATCGGGATGGTCAGGTTCATCACGGCCCGGTCGAGCTTTTCCACCCGCACGAACGGATCGTCCGCGGGTGCGGTCAAAAACGCCGGATCCCAGTGCCAGTACCACCGCCCGTCCCGCAGCCGCAGGTTCTTCTTCAGCCCCTCCGGGTTGCGCGGCCGGGTCCGATAGGGCAGGTACGCCGCCACCGCGTCGGCCGCTTGCTCCAGCGTTTCGAAGCCGTCCATACCGCTTGCCATGAAGTCGCGAATGCGGGCGCTGCCGTCCTTCTCGTAGTGCGGCACGACGTCGACCAGCACCAGGTTGGTCACCTTCTGCGGCCCGGCGGCGTCAGCGACCAGCATCCCGGTCATCCCGCCCATGCTCGCCCCGATCAGCGCGACGGGTCGGCCGATCTGCTCCACCACCGCCAGCGTGTCGGCGCACAACGCGTCGACGGTGTAGTTGGCGTTGGGCGCCCGGTCGCTGTCGCCGTGGCCGCGGCTGTCCAGCGCCACCACGTGCAGGCCGTGATCGGCCAGGATCTGCCCGGTGTTCTTCCACGAGAAGCGGTTCTGACCGCCGCCGTGCAGCAACAGCACGGTGGGCCGCTCGGCCGGCGACGCGCCGTGGTTCCATTCGTCGGCGACCAGGGTGATGCCCTCGCTGGCCCGAAACTGCACGGTGCGCGGCTGGCTGCGGGTAGTGCTCACGGACATCCTCTCGGCTGGTTCCGAGCGCTCACGTTACCCAGCACGGATTTGCGCCGATCTGCGGCCCGTGATGGGCACGGCTCCCTAGAATCCGCTGTGTGCAGTCCGACACCGGTGACGACCGCGACTGCATCATCGAGGCGGCCTACCGCTGCCTGTCCGAACCGCACAGCGGTGCGATTCCGGTCGCCGCGATCCTGGCCCGCGCCGGGGTGTCGACGCGGGCGTTCTACCGCCACTTTCAGTCCAAGGACGAACTGTTTCTGGCGATGCTGCGCCGGGAGACCGACGCGCTGGCCGAACGCCTCGACCGCATCTGCGCAGAAGCCCGCGGCGGGCCGGTAGCCCAGCTCGAGGCCTGGATCGACGGGATGTTCGCGTTGATCGCCGACGAGCAGGTGCGGACGAACTTCACCGTGATCGACACCGACGAGGTCCGCGCGGCAAAGGGGTACCGCGAAGCCCGCGAGAAGGCCCACTCCGACCGGGAGCGCTCGCTGGTCAAGATCTTGCGCCGAGGCCGCGACGACGGAACGTTTCCGCTGGCCGAACCCGAGCCCGACGCGGTCGCGATCAACGCGATCGTCAGCAGGGTGATGGCCAACCAGTCATTTCGCGACCTCGAACGGGTCGACCGGTCCAAGGCCTGCGTGCTGGACTTCGCGCTGCGCGCGCTGGGCGCCGGTCGGGCACCGATGAGTCCGGCCCGCTCCGGCAGTCGGTACTGACATGCCGACCATCACACCGTCCCTCTGGTTCGACAACAACCTCGAGGAGGCCGCCCAGTTCTACATATCGGTCTTCCCGAACTCCTCGATCGAGCAGCTCAGCCGCTACACCGACGCCGGACCCGGTACGCCGGGTGAGGTGGTGTCGGGCACCTTCGTGCTCGACGGCAACCGGTTCATCGGCATCAACGGCGGCCCGCACTTCAGCTTCACCGAAGCGGTGTCCTTCCACGTCAGCTGCAAGGGCCAGCGCGAGGTCGACTACTACTGGGATCGACTCAGCGAGGGCGGGGAGGAGTCGCAGTGCGGCTGGCTCAAGGACCGCTTCGGGCTCAGCTGGCAGATCGTGCCGGACCGCCTCCAGGAGCTGCTCGACGATCCGGACCCCGCGCGCGCGGCCGCGGCGACCACCGCGATGCTGGGCATGCGCAAGATCGTGATCGCCGACATCGAGGCCGCCGTTCGGGCCAGCTGACACCGCCGCTGCCGGCCGGACGATCTGGCTGGGTGTTCGGCCGCAAATACTGATATCCATTTCCCGGCCGCCCGCCCCTGTGTACCCTTGCGCCACAGCCATCACGGGCGCGTGTTGTTGGTGTCAGGGAAGGTCGGCGGGGCTATGGCAGTGCACAGGGCACGCGGGATGAGAGCCGACTGATGGTCGCTGTCAACGCAATTGCCAAGCCGGTGCGCGCATTCGGTGGGTTCTATTCGATGGCCCTCGACACCTTCGTGTGGATGTTTCGGCCGCCCTTCGCTTGGCGTGAGTTCATCTCTCAGGCGTGGTTTGTGGCGCGGGTGTCGATTCTTCCGACGCTGATGCTGACCATTCCGTATACGGTGTTGTTGACGTTCACGTTCAATATCCTGCTGCGCGAGTTCGGGGCCGCGGACTTCTCCGGCACCGGCGCCGCGCTCGGCACCGTCCGCCAGATCGGGCCGATCGTGACGGTGCTGGTCGTCGCGGGCGCCGGCGCCACCGCCATGTGCGCCGACCTGGGTGCCCGCACCATCCGCGAAGAACTCGATGCGCTGCGGGTGATGGGCGTGAATCCCATTCAAGCGCTGGTCGTTCCGCGCGTGTTGGCCGCGACGCTGGTGTCGCTCGCGTTGTCGGCGACGGTGATCCTCGTCGGACTGGCCGGCGCGTACTTCTTCGTGGTCTACATTCAGAACGTCTCGCCGGGTGCGTTCGCCGCCGGCCTGACCTTGCTCATCGGCACCGCCGACGTCATCATCGCGTTGCTCAAGGCCGCGCTGTTCGGCCTGTCCGCGGGCCTGATCGCTTGCTACAAGGGCATTTCCGTCGGCGGCGGGCCGGCGGGCGTCGGCAACGCGGTCAACGAGACCGTGGTGTTCACGTTCATGGCGCTGTTCGCGATCAATATCGTCGCGACCGCAGTTGCGGTGAAGGTGACGATGTGACCGTTTCGAGGCCGCATTCCCAGTTCCCCTGGCTGAAAGCCAGGTTCCGCAGCGTCGCCGATCCCTGGAACCGGGTCGGGATGCAGGCCAAGTTCTTCGGCCGCACCTTGAGTTCGATCCGCTACACCGTCGTGCATTACCAGGTGGAGCTGATCCGGATCATCGCCCAAATGGGCCTGGGCGCGGGCGCACTCATCATCATCGGCGGTACGGTCGCGATCGTCGGCTTCCTCACCGTGACGACCGGCGCGCTGGTGGCGGTGCAGGGCTACACCGACTTCTCCGAGATCGGTGTGGAGGCGCTGACCGGCTTCGCATCAGCGTTTTTCAATGTGCGCCTGATCGCGCCGGCCACCACGGCGGTGGCGTTGTCCGCCACCATCGGCGCGGGCGCGACCGCCCAGCTCGGTGCGATGCGCATCAACGAGGAAGTCGACGCGCTTGAAGTGATGGGCGTGCGAAGCGTGGCCTATCTCGCCTCCACCCGGGTCGTCGCCGGCTTCCTGGTGGTGATCCCGCTGTACTGCGTCGGCGTGATCGCCGCGTTCTGGGCGGCACGGTTCGGCACCACCGTGCTCTACGGTCAGTCAACGGGTGTGTACGACCACTACTTCCGGACGTTCCTCAACCCCACCGACCTGATGTGGTCGTTCGGTCAGACCATCGCGCTGTCGGTGATGATCATGCTCGTACACACCTACTACGGCTACACCGCCAGCGGCGGGCCGGCGGGCGTTGGCGAGGCCGTCGGACGGGCGGTGCGCACCTCGCTGATCGTCTCGGCCTTTGTGCTGGTGATGCTCTCGCTTGCGGTCTACGGTCAATCCGGCAACTTCAACCTGGCGGGCTGAGCATGGACGTCGAAGACGAAGGCCTGCATCCCGCGTGGTGGACCTTGATCCTCGTGGTGATCGTCGCCGCCGCCATCTGGCTGACCTACGCCCTGTTCGTCGGCGCGTTCAGGGCTACCGAGACGGTCACTTTGACATCCGAGCGTGCGGGTCTGGTGATGGAGACCGACGCCAAGGTGAAACTGCGCGGCGTGCAGGTCGGCCGGGTGTCGGCGATCCAGGGCGGCAGCGCACCGGTGTCGTTGAAACTCGAAATCGACAAGGACAAGATCGAGTACATCCCGGCCAACGTCGAGGCGCAGATCAGGGCGACGACGGTGTTCGGCGCCAAGTTCGTCGACCTGATCTATCCGAGCGATCCCAGTTCCCAGCGACTCGCCGCCGGTCAGGTGATCCAGTCACGCAACGTCACCGTCGAAGCCAACACGGTGTTCCAGAACGTGGTCGACGTGCTCGAGAACATCGACCCGGCCAAGCTCAACAGCACCTTGTCCGCGCTCGCCCAAGGCGTCCGAGGACAGGGGGAGCTGATCGGTGAGGCCACGACCGCAGCGAATCAGGTTCTGCTCGAAGTCAATCCGCGCCACGAGACGATCACCGAAGACCTGCGTGCGCTGCGGGATTTCAACGACACGTACAGCGCTGCGGCACAGGACATCCTGACCACCCTCGACGCGCTCAGCACCACAAGCACCACGATCGCCGGTCAGGCCAGCCAATTGGATGCGCTGCTGCTGGCCACCATTGGGCTTTCCAACAGCGGAATCAACCTGCTGGCGCCGAACCAGGCCAACCTGATCGAGTCCATCAACGTGCTCGAGCCGACGACGAACCTGCTGCACAAGTACAGCCCGGAGTACACCTGCCTGCTGACCGGCGCGAAGCACTTGCTGGACAACGGTGGCTACGACGGGCCGGGCGGTAACGGCCGGACGCTGGTGTTGGACGTGGCCCTGGGCGTCGGCGACGACTCGTACCGGTACCCCGATCACCTGCCGATCATCGGCGCCAAGGGCGGACCGGGCGGCAAACCCAGTTGCGGCTCGCTGCCCAACGTCGCGGAGAACTGGCCGGTGCGAAATCTGGTCACCAACACCGGATTCGGTACCGGCCTCGACTGGCGGCCCAACCCCGGCATCGGCTTCCCCGGATACGCCAACTACCTGCCGACGACCCGCGCTGTGCCCGAACCGCCAAGCGTGCGCAACCTGTTCGGCGGACCCGCGATCGGTCCGGTCCCGTACCCGGGGGCGCCGGCCTACGGTGCGGACCTGTATGCAGACGACGGCACCCCGCTGTGGCCGGGCCTGCCGGCCGCACCGCCGCCGATGGCGCCGCGGGATCCGGGCCCTCGGCCGGGTTCGGAGCCGTTCATCGTTCATTCGCCCGCGCAGATGCAACCCACGCCGCTGCGACCGACACCCTTGCCGACCCCGGCCCGACCCGGTCCGCCGTTCGGATGAGCTACGACGCGATGAGAGGTGACACGCCATGTCCAGCATGAACGCCAGGGTTCGACGAGACGCGGTGCGTCTCGCCGTGTTCTTGGCGGTGTGCCTGCTCGGCGTGTTCGGATTGTTCGCGGTCTTCGGCGAGATGCGTTTCGGCGAAGCCACCAACAGTTATGTCGCCGAGTTCACCAACGTCACCGGATTGGAGAACGGCGACTTCGTCCGCATCGCCGGCGTCGAGGTCGGCAGCGTCGAAAGCGTTGCCATTCAACCCGATACCACCGCGCGGGTGAAGTTCAACGCGGACCAATCGGTGGTGCTGACCGAGGGCAGCAGGGCCGTCATCCGGTACGACGACCTGATCGGCGGCCGCTACCTGGCGCTCGAGGAAGGCGCCGGTGGCGTCAAGAAGCTCGAGCCCGGCGGTACGATTCCGTTCGCCCGCACGTCTCCTGCGCTCGATCTCGACGCGCTGATCGGCGGCTTCCGGCCGCTGTTCCGGGCGCTGGACCCCGATCAGGTCAACGCGCTGTCGAGTCAGCTGATCCAGGCGTTGCAAGGTCAGGGCGCGACGATCAACTCGTTTCTCGCCCAAACCGCGGCGCTGACAACCACTCTGGCCGACCGTGACCGACTGATCGGGGATGTCATCGTCAACCTCAACGTGGTGCTGGGATCCCTCGGCGACCAGAACGACCAGTTCGCGAAGGCCGTCGACGCGCTCAACGAACTGGTCGGAACGCTGGCCGAGCGCCGAGAAGACATCAGCAACGGGCTGGCGTACACCAACGAAGCGGCCGGAACCGTCGCGGACCTGTTGGATCAGGCCCGTCCACCGTTGCGCAAGACGGTCGAAGAGACCGACCGCGCGGCCGGAATCGTGGTCGCTGACCACGAGTACTTCGACAACCTGCTCAACACCCTGCCGGAGGCCCATCAAGCGCTCGCGCGCCAAGGCCTCTACGGCGACTTCTTCAACTTCTATCTCTGCGACATCGTGCTCAAGCTCAACGGCAAGGGCGGCCAACCGGTCTATGTCAAAGTCGCCGGGCAGTCCACCGGGAGGTGTGCGCCGCGATGAGGTCCTTCTCCGAACGAAATCAGACCGCCATCGGTGCCATCGGGCTGGCGTTGACGATCGGCATCGTGCTCGGGTCGCTGAACTACGATCGGCTGCCGTTCCTGCAGGGCAGCGAGTACTCGGCCTACTTCGCCGAGGTGGGCGGGCTGGAAACCGGTAAGGCCGTGCGGGTTTCGGGCTTCGAGGTGGGCCGGGTCAAGTCCATCGAGCTGGACGGGCCCCGCGCCCTGGTGACGTTCACCGTCGACAGCGACATCCGGCTGGGCGATCGCACCGAGGCGGCGATCAAGACCGAAGGCCTGCTGGGCACCAAGATCCTCGAGGTCACCTCCCGCGGCGACGGCCGGCAGGAGGGCACAATTCCGCTCGATCGCACGACGTCGCCCTATGAACTACCCGACGCACTCGGCGAATTGGCCACGGCGATCAGCGGTTTGAACACCGACCAGTTGTCGGATTCGCTGAGGGTGCTGTCGGAGACGTTCTCCGACACACCGCCGGAGCTTCGGATCGCGATCGAGGGGGTGGCGCGGTTCTCCGACACGCTGAACGAACGTGACGCGCAACTACGAGGTCTGCTGGGCAACGCCAACAAGGCCACCACGGTGCTGGCCGAACGCAGCAACCAGATCGTGAGCCTGGTCAACAACACCAATGCGCTGCTGGCCGAGCTCGAGAACCAAAGCGCCGCACTCGATGAGGTCTCCGGCAACATCTCGGCGCTCAGCGGACAGTTGCAAGGTTTCATCGGCGAGAACCGCGAAACCCTCCGCCCCGCCCTGGACAAGCTCAACGGCGTGCTGACGATCCTCGACAACCGCAAGGACCGCCTGCAGAAGTCGCTCGAGTTGCTGACCGACTACGTGATGTCGCTGGGCGAATCGGTATCGGGCGGGCCGTTCTTCAAGAACTACGTCGCCAACCTGCTGCCCGGTCAATTCCTGCAGCCCTTCATCGATGCCGCGTTCTCCGACCTCGGCCTGGATCCCAACGTGAAGCTGCCGTCGGAGCTCAGCGACCCGCAGGTCGGCCAACCCGGTACACCGGCGCTGCCGGTGCCGTTCCCGCGGACAGGCCAGGGCGGCGACCCGCGGCTGACGGTTCCCGACGCGATCACCGGCAACCCGGGCGATCAGGCGTGTGGACCGCCGGGGCTGCCGTTGCCCGGTCCCGGCTGCTATCCCTACCGCGAGCCGCTGCCGGCGCCGCCCCCCGGCGGACCGCCGCCGGGGCCGCCCGCGCAGGCCCCGCCGGGTCTGCAGTCCACCCCGGGCCCGACACCGGCGCCGGTCGCGGTGCCCGCGCCCGGCGGGGTTGCTCATCTCGCCCCCGCGGAGGCCGGACGATGACGCGCTCAGCTCGCAACATGTTGGCCGTCGCGTTGGTCGTGATCCTGGCGGGCGGCGCAATCGTGTTGTTACGCAACACCGGAGCGATCAACCGCACCCACGTCGTCGCCTACTTCGAGAACGCCAACGGCATCTACCCCGGCGACAACGTCAACATCGTCGGCGTGCCCGTCGGCAAGATCGAATCGATCGAACCGCAGCCCGAGCGGGTCAAGATCTCGTTCTGGTACGACAGCAAGCACAAGGTCCCGGCCGACGCCAAGGCCGCGATTTTGTCGCCGACACTGGTCACCGCGCGCGCCATCCAACTCACCCCGCCCTACACCGGCGGACCGGTGATGGAAGACGATGCGGTCATCCCACAGGAGCGCACCGCCGTTCCGGTGGAGTGGGACGAGGTCCGGCAGCAGTTGGAGCGGCTCGCCGAGACCCTGCAGCCCACCGAGCCCGGCGACGTGAGCCCGCTGGGGTCGGTCATCAACACCACTGCCGACAACCTGCGTGGTGAAGGCGCCAACATCCGGGAAACCGTGATCAAGCTGTCGCAGGCGGTGACTGCCCTCGGCGATCACAGCACCGACATCTTCTCCACGGTCAAGAACCTCGCGATCCTGGTGTCGGCGCTGCAGGACAGCACCGACGTGATGCGCCAGCTCAACCAGAACCTCGCGAGCGTGACCGGCCTGCTCGCCAACGATCCCAACGAGGTCGCCAACGCGTTGCGCGACCTCAACAACGTGGTCGGAGAAGTCCAGACCTTCGTCGCCGACAACCGCGAAGCGCTCGGCACGACGTCGGACAAGTTGGCCGGGGTGACCCAGGCGCTGACCGACAGCCTTGCCGACGTCAAGCAGTTCCTGCACGTGGCGCCCAACACACTGCAGAACTACGTCAACATCTGGCAGCCCGCACAGGGGGCGGTGAGCAGCTTGCCGATGCTCAACAACTTCGCCAACCCGATCTCGTTCCTGTGCGGCGGAATTCAGGCAGCATCCCGGCTGGGCGCCGAGCAGTCGGCCAAACTGTGCGTGCAGTACCTGGCACCGATCCTGAAGAACCGCCAGTACAACTTCCTGCCGATCATGCAGAACGTCTTCTCCGGTGCCACGACACGACCGAACGAGCTGACCTACAGCGAGGACTGGCTGCGGCCCGATTACATTCCCCCGCAACCTGTTCCGCCCGCAGCCCCGCCACCGCCTGCGGCACAGGCCGCGCCGCCCGCGCCGGCTTCAGGTCCGCCGTTACCGGCCGAGGCGCCGGTCACGCCGAACCCGGCTGACGGCCTGCACGGGCTGATGGTGCCCCAGGGGGTGGGGCCATGATGCGGCGCAGGCTCTTTCGCAGAGCGGCGGTGGTGGCCGTATCGGCCGCGCTGTTGTCGGGCTGCTCGGACTGGCAGGGGCTGAACTCGCTGCCGTTGCCGGGTGTCGAGGGCACCGGCCCGGGTGCGTTCACGATCCAGGCGCAGATGCCCGACGTGGACAACATCGAGCCGAACTCCCGTGTCCGCGTCGGGGATGTGAACGTCGGCACCGTGCGCAAGATCGAGCGCCAGGACTGGCACGCGCTGGTGACGATGGAGCTCAACGGGGACGTCGAGCTGCCCGCGAATGCGACGGCCAAGCTCGGGCTGACCAGCCTGCTGGGTTCACTGCACATCGAATTGGCCCCGCCCACCGATGTGCCGCCGGTCGGCAAGCTGAAGGAGGGCTCGCTGATTCCGCTGGAGTCCTCGAGCGCGTACCCGAGTACCGAGCAGGCGCTGGCCACCGTCGCGCTGCTGCTCAACGGCGGCGGGATCGGCAACATCCACGACATCACCGAAGCCCTGAGCGTCGCGTTCACCGGCCGCGAGAACGACCTGCGCAGCCTGATCGAGCAGCTCGACATCGCGATCGGCCACCTCGATGACCAGAAGCAAGACATCATCGACGCCACCGAGAGCCTGAACAATCTGATGGGTCAGATCGCCGAGCAGAAGCCGGTGGTGGACAAGGCGTTACGGACCATTCCCGACGCGTTGGCCGTGCTCAGGGATCAGCGGCAGAACCTGGCCGAGGTGCTGACCCAGCTCGGCAGGTTCAGCGCGCTGACCGCCGATTCGGTCGACCAGACCAAAGAAGCTCTGGTGCAAGAGCTCAGGGACCTCGGCGTGGTGCTGGAGGAGCTGGCCGACGCCGGTCCCGCGCTGACCCGCGCGCTGAGCTTCCTGCCGACCTTCCCGTTCCCCAAGGAGACACTGCTCAATTGGATGCGCGGTGACTACGCGAACCTGACGTTGGTCGTCGACCTGACGCTGAGCAGAATCGATTCGGCGTTCTTCACCGGAACACGGTTCGAGTGCAACCTGACGTGGTTGGAGCTGCAATGGGGACGCACCATCGGCCAATTCCCCAGCCCGTGCAACCACAACGTGCCGCCACCGGGCGGCAACCCGTTGGTCGCTCCGTACCGTTGGGATCAGGGGCCATAGCATGCGAATGACCCGGCAGATCCTGATCCAGATGGCGATCTTCTCCGCCATCGCGATCCTCGCGTTGGGCATCATGCTCTTCGGATACATGCGGTTGCCCACCCTGCTCGGCGTCGGTCAGTACCGCGTCACGGTCGAATTGCCGGAGACGGGCGGGCTGTATGAGCGGGGCAACGTCACCTACCGCGGGGTGCAGGTCGGTGAGGTGAAGAGCGTCGAGTTGACCGATACCGGCGTCCAGGCAGTGCTGTCGCTGGACTCCGACATCCCGATTCCCGCCGACCTGGACGCCGAGGTGCACAGCGTGTCGGCCGTCGGCGAGCAGTTCGTCCAGCTGCTCCCCCGTAGCGGCGACGGCCCACGGCTCCAGGACGGCGACGTGATCCCGATGAGCCGCGCCTCGGTTCCGACGGATATCAACACGGTCCTCGACGACACGGCCCGCGGCCTCCAGGCGATCCCGCAGGAGAACCTGAGGACCGTCGTCGACGAGGCGTATGTCGCGGTGGGCGGGCTCGGACCCGAGTTGCGCCGGTTGGTCAGCGGAAGCGCCGATCTGGCCATCGACGCCCGCGAGAACCTCGACCCACTGCTCACGCTCATCGATCAGTCCAAACCGGTGCTCGACACCCAGACCGACACCGCGGGCTCGATTTCGGCGTGGGCGGCGAACCTGGCGAACATCAGCGGTCAACTGCAGAGCCAGGATCCGGCGGTGCGAGGAGTCCTGGCCAAGGGGCCGGGGGCCGCCGACGAGGTGCGCGCGCTGTTCGACCGGCTGCAGCCCACGCTGCCGGTCGTGCTGGCCAACCTGGTCAGCCTCGGCGAGGTCGCGTTGGCCTATCAACCCAGCCTCGAGCAGCTGCTGGTGTTGTTGCCGCAGGGCACCGCGGTCACCCAAGCCGTGGGTGTGCACAAGCGCGGCACCAAGCAGGACTACATGGGCGATTCATTGATCTTCAACCTGAACGCGATCCTGCCTGCGTTCCCGGCGCCGCTGCCGCTGCCCCCGCAGAATCTGCCGCCGCCGTGCACGACCGGGTTCCTGCCGGCCCAGCAGCAGCGGGTGCCGATCTTCGAGGACTACCCCGACCGGCCGACGGGTGATCTGTACTGCCGGACCCCGCAGGACGCGCCGTTCAACGTTCGCGGCGCCCGCAACCTGCCCTGCATCACCGTGCCCGGTAAGCGCGCCCCGACATGGCAGCAGTGCGAGAGCGACGAGCAGTACGTGCCGCTCAACGACGGCTACAACTGGAAGGGTGATCCGAACGCGACCCTGTCCGGACAGCCGATTCCGCATGTGCCGCCGGACATTCCGGTCGCCGTGACACCGCCACCGCCCGGTACGCCGCCGCTGCCCGTCGCCGCCGCCGAATACGACCCCGCATCCGGCGAATACGTCGGCCCGGACGGGAAGGTGTACACCCAGTCCAACCTGGCGGGCGGCTCCGAACCCCAGACCTGGCAGTCGATGCTGGTGCCGCCCGGAAACTGACGTCCCTTTGCGCCGAACGTGGGTTACCCGCACGCCCCGAGCGCGGCGCGCGTGACACCACCCCACACTCGCGCGGAGGTGGACCGGTGGCCGCCTCGACGGTCAGTCCATGATGTCGCGGACCCGGGTCTTCTCGTGGCCCCGGAGCATCGCGGCGCCGGCGGCTTCCATGTGCCGGCGCCAGTGCGCTTCGACGGCCTCGCCGCGGCGGGCTTCGACAAGGTCCGCCAGCTTCGTGTAGGACTTGAGCATTTTCGAGTACTCCGCCTCGCTCAACCCGGTCCTGTTGTCGACACCGAGAATCGCCGCGGCCGTGTGCCGTTCGCCGATCTCGTGCAGCATCCCCGCGATCATGCCCAGCGTCGCGTTACCGGAGAGCTCGACCATCCGCCGGTGCAGGTGCGCGGTTGCCGCAGCTAACGTGCCGGCTTCCCACGCTTGCGGTACGCGGTCGATCAGCTCTCGTAGCTCCCGATGCGCCTCGACGGTGCCGTCCTCGGCGAGCAGCTTGGCGGCCGGGGGCTCGATCGCGGTGCGCGCCGTCAGAACGTCGGCGAGGGTGGTGCCCGACAACGCCAGCAGCAACCCGGCCGGTCGCGCGACGATCTCCGCCCCCGGTACCCGGACCCGCGCGCCGGTGCGGGAGCCGCGGCGCACCTCGACAAGCCGTTCGGATTCCAGCACCCGGACCGCTTCGCGCAGCGTGGGCCGGCTGACCTGGAAATGGGCCATCAACTCTGCCTCGTGCGGCAGGTAGTCGCCGTCCTTGAGCTGGCCCTCGACGACCATGCGTCGAAGCGTTCGCGCCACGAGCTCGGCCGTCTTCGGCGACCTGACGGCCCCCGACGCCGCGTCGGGCGTGATCATCGGGGCGAGCGGTTCACGTCGTGACACCGCGATTCCTCCTGAGTGCTTCAGTTGTAGCACTCAGTAAACCATGTAGTCCTTCTGTGGCCTTGACGACGGAAAAAGCGGCGCCGGTTCTAGCTGGAGGTCTCAGAGATTTCGATTTAATCGTGATGTTCCCTGGACCGCCGGACTCCGACGATAAGGTGTCGCACGTAAGTTGGAGCCGACCTGTGCAACGCCACCCGACCAGGCCCGCTGGGCCGCAGAGGAACCTGATGGCAGACGATGCGAACCCCGCCGCGGGGAAACCGGACGATTCGACGGCAGAGGAGTCCGGCGGCGAGCCCGACCAGGCCTCGGTAGAAGCCGAAACCAACGTCGTCGACACCGCTGCGGAAGGGGAGGACTACGACGCCGCGGCCAGCGAGGAGGGCGCCGAGGCCGCACCCAAGCGACGGATGTCGCACGTGAGGTTGGCGACGATCGTCGGGGTGATCCTGGTCCTGGCGCTGGGCGGATTGGTCGGGTGGCAGGGCTACCAGGCCTATCAGACGCATCAGGCCGAGGAACAGCGCAACCTGTTCGTGCAGGTCGGACGCCAAGGCGCGCTGAACCTCACGACGATCAACTGGGAGCAGGCCGAGGCCGACGTGCAGCGCATCCTCGACTCCGCGACCGGAACGTTCTACGACGATTTCCAGCAGCGGTCGGCACCGTTCATCGAGGTCGTCAAGCAGGCGCAGTCGAAATCGGTCGGCGAGGTCACCGACGCCGGGCTGGAATCCGAATCGGGGGATGAGGGCCAGGTGTTGGTGGCGGTGACGGTCAACACCAGCAATGCCGGCGCTCCGGAGCAGCAGCCGCGGTCGTGGCGGATGCGGCTCACCGTGCAGAAGATCGGGGACGAGGCGAAGGTGTCCAACGTGGAGTTCGTCCCGTGAGCCGGCACAGCATGCCGCGAGGCGGCAACAAGGCAGGAACGCCGGACAAGCCCGAGGCGACGACGGAAGAAACCCAGGAGGCGGCCATTACCGATACGGCTGAGGAGACCGTCGGGGATACGACGGAGGAAACCACGACCGAGGCCACAGGCGAGCCGGATGCAGCCCAGGACACCAAGCGGCGGGTCGACTGGTCGCGTGTGCTGGCCTACGGCATCTTGCCCGGGCTGGCGCTCGTGCTCGCGTTGGCCGCGGGTTACCTGAAGTGGCAGCACGATTCCGTCGACAATGCCAACGCCGCCCGCGCCGAGTCGGTGCAGACGGCCAAGGACAGCACCGTCGCGATGCTGTCGTACAAGCCCGACACGGTCGGCCAACAGCTCAACGACGCGCGCGACCTGTTGACCGGTGAGTTCCGCGACTCCTACACCTCGTTGATCAACGACGTGGTGATTCCGGGCGCCCAGGAACAACAGATCTCCGCGGTCGCCACGGTTCCCGCCGCAGCGTCGGTGTCGGCGGATCCGAACCACGCGGTGGTGTTGGTGTTCGTCAACCAGACGGTCGTCGTCGGCGATGACGCGCCCACCGACACCGCGTCGAGCGTGCGGGTCGGGTTGGAGAAGGTCGGGGATCGCTGGCTGATCTCGCAGTTCGACCCGGTCTAGTGGAGGAGACCGAGCTGATCGAGGTCGCGTCACCCAGCGTGACGCTGCAGGCGCTGACCTGGGGACCCCCAGATGCCCCGATCGCGTTGTGCCTGCACGGTTTTCCGGACAGCGCCCACGGGTGGCGCAAGGTGGCTCCGCTGCTGGTGGAGGCCGGCTGGCGGGTGGTGGCGCCGTTCTTGCGGGGCTACGCGCCGTCATCGCTTCCGTCCGACGGCAGCTACCACGTCGGCGCGTTGATGGACGACGCGCTTCGGGTGCTCGACGCCGCAGGACCGACCGGACGCGACGTGTTCGTCGGGCACGACTGGGGTGCGATCGCCGGCGCCGGTCTGGCCGCGATGCCCGACAGCCCGTTCACCAAGGCCGTGATCATGTCGGTGCCGATGCCCGCGTCGTTTCGGCCGCTGGGCCGAGTGCCCGACGCCGGGCGCCTGGCCGCGCAGATACCGCGCCAGCTGCGGCGCAGCTGGTACATCATGTACTTCCAATTGCCCTGGCTCCCCGAGCGCTCCACGTCATGGGTGCTGCCGAAGCTGTGGCGGCAATGGTCGCCGGGATATCGGGCCGACGAGGATCTGCGCTACGTCGAGGCGGCCATCGGCACCCCCGAGCGGTGGCGTGCGGCGCTCGGGTACTACCGCGCCGCGGTGCGCAACACCAAGCCGCCTGCGCAGTACGCCGACCTGCACCGCCACTGGCTGAACGAGCCCCGGATGCCGACGCTGTACCTACACGGGCTCGACGACGGTTGCGCCTCAGCGGATTACGCCGATTGGGTCGAGCGCGTTCTGCCGGAGGGCAGCAAGGTCGCGCTGGTGGAACGCGCGGGCCATTTCCTGCAGCTGGAACAGCCCGAGGCGGTCGCACGCCACATCGTCGACTTCGTGGGCCGGGCCTAGTCTGGGGCCATGACGGCTCGCCGACTCGCCGCGGTCGACGCGCAGACGTACTGGATGTCGGCGAAGATGCCCAACGACCAGTTTCTGCTGTACGGCTTCGCCGGGACGCCCGCCGATATGCACGGCGCGCTGCAGCAGATCCGCGCACGGGCGAGCGGATGTCCCGAACTGCGGCTGCGGGTGCGCGACCGGGTGCTCGGATACCCCGAATGGGTAAGCGGCGCTGTGACATCCGACCAATTCGTGGTGCACGATTCTCCCGGTGTCTGGCCGGACTGTCTGGCCGAGGTGTGCGCGCTGGCCGGCGACCAGTTGGATCCGCGGACCATGGCCTGGCGGCTCCATGTCTTTCCCGACGTGTCCGGAGCCGTCGACGGCGGCGCGGCCACGGTCGCGGTGCTGCAGGTCGCGCACGTGCTGGGCGACGGGGTTCGGTCGTCGGCGTTGGCGGCTTGGCTGTTCGGCCGCGACGCGACGGTGCCCACGGCCCCGTCGCGCCCGGCCCTGCAGAGCGTGACCCTGCCGTGGCGGATGTACCGAGCCGCCCGTGGCCACCGCCAGCTGGTCCGCGACACCGATGCCGGATTGGTTGCGCCCCAGGCAGAGTCACGTCCGGCGTTGCGCAGCAACAGCCGCCCGGACGGTGTTCGCAGTGTCCGTACGGTGATCAGGCGGCGTGCGCAGATTCCGGGTCCGACGGTGACGGTCGGGGTGCTCGCCGCGGTGTCGACGGCGCTGGCGGCGCATCTGCGCGAGCTCGGCGACGACCCGTCCCGGTTGGGCGCCGAGGTACCGATGGCCAAAGGCGGAATCCGGTTGGCGCACAATCACTTCGGCAATGTCGGCGTCGACCTGCACCCGGACTTGCCGCACGCCGAACGGGTCACCCGCATCGCCGCGGAACTGGACCAGCGCCGCCGTCGCGCCGCGCATCCGGCGATGCTTGCGGCAAGCCGGGCGACCGCCGCGGTGCCCGCGCCGCTGCTGAGGTGGGGAGTCACACAATTCGATCCGACGCTGCGCTCGCCGACGGTGACCGGCAACACCGTGGTGTCCAGCGTCAACCGCGGCGCGGCCGACCTGCGTTTCGGTGCTGCGCCGGTCGCGCTGACGGCCGGCTATCCCGCGTTGTCGCCGTTGATGGGCGTGACGCACGGCGTCCACGGCATCGGCGACACCGTCGCGGTCAGCGTGCACGCCGCGGAGTCCGCGATCGGTGACGTCGACGCGTATGTGGAGCGCTTGTCCGCGGCGTTGACCGCGCAGTAGGGCTGTGCAGCGGATTACACATGGCCTAAGTTCTGTTGCATGACTGCTTACGACTCGGCCCTGGATTTCGGGTTGCTGTTTCTGCGGGTGGTGCTGGGCTTGACGATGGCCGCGCACGGCTACAACAAGTTCTTCGGCGGCGGGCGGATCCCCGGCACCGCCGGCTGGTTCGAGAGCATCGGGATGAAGCCGGGCACCTTCCACGCCCGCGTCGCCGCCACCACGGAGATGGCGGCCGGCATCGGCCTGGCCGTCGGGCTGCTGACGCCGATCCCCGCAGCGGGCTTTGTCGCGTTGATGCTGGTCGCGGCGTGGACGGTGCACCGGGCCAACGGTTTCTTCATCGTCAAGGAGGGCTGGGAGTACAACCTCATCTTGGCGACGACGGCCGTTGCGATCGCGACCATCGGCGCGGGCAAGTACAGCCTCGACTACCTGCTGTTCAACGACACCGGCGTCGCTGATCTGCTGCACGGCTGGTGGGGTCTGATCATCGCGCTCGGGCTCGGGTTGGCAGGCGGCATCGGCCAGCTGGCGATCTTCTACCGCCCGCCGGCCAAGACCCAGTAGCGCTCGCTCGTGAACCCCCGCGAGCAGACGTAGAGGGCCCCTTTGGCGGCTCGAAAAGGGGCATTCTGCGTCTGCTCGCCGCCATACGAGGCCGCGGAGCTAGAACACGTTCTAGTCTTTGAGCCATGGGGTTCTTGAAACAGGACGCGCCGGTCGTCGACTACGAACAGTGGAGCAAGGGCACCCGCGCCGAGAAGATCGTGCCGATGGCCCGACACTGGGCCGAAGTGGGGTTCGGGACGCCCGTCGTCCTGCACCTGTTCTACGTCGTCAAGATCGCCCTCTACATCCTCGGCGCCTGGCTGGTCGTGCTCACGACCGAGGGCATCGACGGGTTCACCAACGTCACCTCCTGGTACAACGAGCCGATCGTGTTCGAGAAGGTCGTGCTGTACACGATGCTGTTCGAGGTCGTCGGGCTGGGATGCGGGTTCGGGCCGCTGAACAACCGGTTCTTCCCGCCGATGGGCTCGATCCTGTACTGGTTGCGGCCCAACACCATTCGGCTGCCACCGTGGCCGCAGCGGATCCCGCTGACCAACGGCACCAGGCGCACCCCGTTCGACGCGCTGCTGTACGCCGCGCTGCTGGTGATGCTCGTGATCGCCCTGTTCTCCGATGGCACCGGCCCGATCCCCGAGCTCGGAACGACGGTGGGTGTGCTGCCGGTGTGGCAGATCTGGGCGATCCTGGGCCTCCTCGCGGTGCTGGGCCTGCGCGACAAGGTGATCTTTTTGGCCGCCCGCGGCGAGGTGTACGCCTCGCTGGCGGTGTGCTTCCTGTTCGCCGGCGCCGACATCATCCTGGCCGCCAAGCTGGTCTGCCTGATGATCTGGCTGGGCGCGGCGACGTCCAAGCTCAACAAGCACTTCCCGTTCGTCATCTCGACGATGATGAGCAACAACCCGGTGTTTCGGCCGCGATGGATCAAACGCAAGTTCTTCGAACGCTTTCCGGACGATCTGCGGCCCGGTCGGGCGTCGCGGTGGCTTGCGCACCTCAGCACCGCCGTGGAAGGTCTGGTGCCGCTCGTGCTGTTCTTCTCGGGCGGCGGATGGCCGACGTACATCGCCGCGTTCGTGATGCTGGTGTTCCACTTCGGGATCCTGTCCTCGATCCCGATGGGTGTTCCGCTGGAATGGAACGTCTTCATGATGTTCTCGGTGCTGGCGCTGTTCGTCGGGCACGCCGGAATCGGGCTGGGCGATCTGGCGAGCCCCTGGCCGATCGTGTTGTTCGCCGTCCTGGCGGTCACCGTGATCCTGGGTAACCTGTTCCCGCGCAAGGTGTCCTTCCTGCCGGGGATGCGGTATTACGCGGGCAACTGGGACACCGGGCTGTGGTGCATGAAGCCCTCGGCCGCCGAGAAGCTCGAGAACGGCATCGTGTCGATCGCGAGCATGCCCCAGGCGCAGATGGAACGCTATTACGGCAGCCCCGAGACCGCGCAGATGTACCTCTACATGGGATATGCGTTCCGCGCCTTCAACACCCACGGCCGCGCGATGTTCACGCTCGCGCACCGCGCGATGGCCGGACACAACGAGGACGACTATGTGCTGACCGACGGTGAGCGCATCTGCAGCACCGCGATCGGATGGAACTTCGGCGACGGCCACATGCACAACGAGCAGCTGATCACCGCCCTGCAGGAGCGTTGCCACTTCGAACCCGGTGAGGTCCGGGTCGTGTTGATCGACGGCCAACCCATCCACCGCCAGACCCAGCAGTACCGGTTGGTGGACGCGGCGACCGGCGAGTTCGAAAGGGGCTTCGTCAAGGTCGCCGACATGGTCACGCGTCAGCCCTGGGACGACACCATTCCGGTGCACGTGACGTGGTCGGACGCCGCGGAGCCCCGGGCGGATCGAGACCACGCGCATTAGCGCTTTCGCCTAACCAACCAGTAGGTTGACCTAGTAAACCTTGTTCGTTTACGTTCAGGGGTGACCCGTCGCAGGGGCGAGCCCTGCGTGGGAACAACATCGAACTTCGGAGGAGAAGGTCATGGCTGAAGCCGTCATCGTCGAGGCTGTGCGGTCGCCGGTCGGCAAGCGCAACGGCGGACTGTCGGGCGTACATCCCGGCGAACTGTCGGCGCAGGTCCTCAACGGTCTCGTCGAGCGCGCGGGGATCGATCCCGGGCTCGTCGAGGACGTCATCTGGGGCTGCGTCATGCAGGCCGGCGAACAGGCCCTCGACATCGCCCGCACCGCGGTACTGGCCGCCGACTGGCCCGAAAGCGTGCCGGGTGTGACCGTCGACCGCCAGTGCGGCTCGAGCCAGCAGTCCGTGCACTTCGCCGCCGCGGGCGTGGTGGCCGGCCACTACGACGTGGTGGTCGCCGGTGGCGTGGAGTCCATGTCGCGCACGCCGATGGGCTCGTCGCTGGCCAACGGCGGACATCCCTACCCCGACGCGTTCCGTAACCGCTACAACCAGACGCCCAATCAGGGCATCGGCGCCGAGATGATCGCCGAGCAGTGGGGCTTCGACCGCACCGCGCTCGACCAGTTCTCCTTGGACTCACATGAAAAGGCCGCCGCCGCACAGGATGCGGGTGCGTTCGACGACCAGATCGTCGCGATCAAGGACCAGGACGGCAACCCTGTGCTCAAGGACGAGGGCATCCGCCGCGGCACCACGCTGGAGAAGATGGGCCAGCTCAAGCCCGCGTTCAAGGAGGACGGTGTGATCCACGCCGGTAACTCCTCGCAGATCTCCGACGGGTCGGCGGCCCTGCTGTTCATGTCGGCGGAGAAGGCAAAGTCGTTGGGCCTCAAGCCGATCGCGCGGGTGCACACCGCCACGCTGGCCGGCGCCGACCCGGTGATCATGCTGACCGCGCCGATCCCGGCCACCCAGAAGGCGCTGAAGAAGTCCGGCCTGAGCGTCGACGACATTGGCGTGTTCGAGGTCAACGAGGCGTTCGCCCCGGTGCCGATGGCGTGGCTGAAGGACATCGGCGCCGACGAGAAGAAGCTCAACCCCAACGGTGGTGCGATCGCGCTGGGCCATCCGCTCGGCGGTTCGGGCGCCCGCATCATGACGACGATGCTCTACCACATGCGGGACAAGGGCATTCAGTACGGCCTGCAGACCATGTGTGAGGGTGGTGGGCAGGCCAACGCCACCATTCTCGAGTTGCTGTGACCGAAGAGGCGATCGCCCCGGCCGCTCTGTGTGAGCGGCGGGGCGGGAATGATGACGTACTGCTCATCACCCTCAACCGGCCCGAGGCGCGCAACGCCGTCAACAGCGCGGTGAGCACCGCCGTCGGTGACGCGTTGCAGCAGGCGCAGGACGATCCCGACGTGCGCGCGGTGGTGCTCACCGGCGCCGGCGAATCATTCTGTGCGGGCGCGGATCTCAAAGCGATCTCGCGCCGGGAGAACCTGTTTCACCCCGACCATCCGGAATGGGGCTTCGCGGGCTACGTCCACCACTACGTCGACAAGCCGACCATCGCCGCGGTCAACGGCACCGCGCTGGGCGGCGGCACCGAGCTCGCGCTGGCCAGCGATCTGGTGGTGGCCGAGCGGCGGGCCAAGTTCGGCCTGCCGGAGGTCAAGCGTGGCCTGATCGCCGCGGCCGGTGGGGTGTTCCGCATCGTCGACCACCTGCCCCGCAAGGTCGCGATGGAGCTGTTGTTCACCGGTGAGCCGATCACATCGGACGACGCGCTGAAGTGGGGCCTGATCAACGAGGTCGTGCCCGACGGCACCGCCGTCGACGCGGCATTGGCGCTGGCGGAACGGATCACGTGCAACGCACCGCTGGCGGTGTGGGCCAGCAAGCGGGTGGCGATGGGCGTCGACGACGGGGTGATCGTCGGCGACGAACCGGGATGGACCAGAACCATGCGCGAGATCGCCGCCGTGATCCGCTCCGAGGACGCCAAAGAAGGACCGCTGGCCTTCGCCGAGAAGCGCCAGCCCGTATGGAAAGCAAAGTAAGCAGGCTATGAAACGACTGGTTTTCGAACCCGAGCACGAGCAGTTACGCGAAACGGCGCGTCAGTTCCTGGAAAAGGAATGCGCTCCGCACGCCGAGAAGTGGGAGCAGGACCGGCTGGTTGCGCGCGAAGCATACGCTGCCGCAGGCAAATACGGGCTCATCGGGTTCAACATGCCCGAGGAGTACGGCGGCGGCGGTGTCGACGACTTCCGGTTCAACGCCGTCATCGTCGAGGAGTTCTCGAAGTTCGGGCCGGCCACTCCGGGCCTGAGCTTGCAAAACGACATCGTCGGACCGTATTTCGCGTCGCTGGCCAACGACGAGCAGAAGCAGCGGTGGCTGCCCGGTTACATCTCCGGTGAGCTGATCGGCGCGATCGCGATGACCGAGCCGGGCGCTGGCAGCGACCTGGCCGGCATCAAGACCACGGCCGTGCGCGACGGTGATGACTGGATCCTCAACGGCTCCAAGACATTCATCTCAGCGGGCATCAACAGCGACCTCGTCATCGTGGTGGCCCGCACCGATCCGGACGCGGGGCACAAGGGCTTCTCGCTGCTGGTCGTCGAGCGCGGTATGGAGGGCTTCGAGCGCGGCCGCAAGCTGGACAAGATGGGCCTGCACGCCGCCGACACCGCCGAGTTGCACTTCGAGAACGTCCGGGTGCCCGGCAGCAACCTGCTCGGCAAGGAGGGCCGCGGGTTCTACCACCTGATGGCCAACCTGCCCTCCGAGCGGTTGTCGATCGCCGTGGCGGCCATCGCCGGTGCGCGTGCGACGTTCGACGAGACGCTGCAATATGTCAAGGACCGCAAGGCTTTCGGACAGCCGATCGGTAGCTTCCAGCACAACCGGTTCGTGATGGCCGAGATGGCCACCGAGCTGGAGATCGCCGAGCAGTACATCGACCGGTGCCTACGTGCGGTGGTCGACGGTGAGCTGACCGCCGTGCAGGCGTCCAAGGCCAAGTGGTGGTGCACTGAGCTCGGTAAGCGCGTGGTCGACAACTGCGTGCAGTTGCACGGCGGCTACGGCTACATGAACGAGTACAAGGTCGCCCGTGACTACGTCGACGTGCGCATCCAGACGATCTTCGGCGGCACGACCGAGATCATGAAGGAGATCATCGGCCGCGACCTCGGTTTATAACCCGCGAGCAGGAAAAGGAAAGCCGCGTCAGCCGATCGGGGCGTCGGCGGCCGGGATCGGCGCCGGCTCAGTAGTTTCGGTGGCCGACGTCGCAGTCGTCGTCGGGGTGACGGCCGCCGGCGGGTTGGCCGGGTCCAGCACCTGGTCGATCAGATAGATGCGGGCGTTGTCGGCCTGGATCCCGCCGCAGACCACCTTGGCGGTCTCGTTGACGGTGATGTCGCCGCCCGTGCCGGTCACCTTGATCTCCGCGCCCTGCTGGGTGGGCCGCTGACCCTTCACGTCGTTGGGGCCCAGGATGCCCAGGAACACGTGGTAGTAGTCCAGGTCGGTCAGCGCGGCCGGATCAGCCTTCAGCGCGTCGAGCTGCGCAGGCGGCAGCGCCGCGAACGCCTCGTTGGTCGGTGCGAACACCACGTACGGACCGTTCTCCAGCACCGGCACGACGTTGACGGCGGGGTTCAGACCCCCCGAGATCGCCGCATGGAAGGTGCTGGCCTCCGGGATGCTCTGCAGCGCCTGGCCGACCGGCAGCTTGGACAGCGCCTCCCAGTTCGGCACCGCCTCCTTGAACGCGTCGCAGCCCGGGCCCTCCGGATTGGGGATCTCGACGGTGGGCTCCGGTTCGGCCGGCTCGGCCGGCTGGGCATACGCGGTCACCGCCAACGGCACAGACAGGGCCATCGCGGCAATTCCGGCGGCAGCGCCAATGGCCTTGCTGGTGCGAGTCTTCACTTACAGCTCCTCGGCTCGGTTCACGTCGCAAGGCATGTTAAAGCCACTTACGCGCCAACACCAAAGCGATGACCACGCAAAACACCGACGACACCCGGACTGACCAGCGGATTCTCAGCCGGCTACGGCCGCGTCACACAGTTTCTCCGACAGCTCCTACAGCGCGCCGGCGTGCGCCTGGTCCAGCGCATGCGGCGCGACGTTGTCGCGGATCCGGCAGTCCGCCAGATACACCCCACCGACATCGGCCAACTCCGCGCTGACCTCCGCCCACACCTGGGTGGCCGCGTTGTGGCGCGCCAGCGCCCGGGCCGACTCTCCGCCCAGCCCGGCGGTCGCCCCGGTGATCACGCAGGTCTTGCCGGTGAGGTCGGCACCGTCGACCACGTCCATCGCAGTGTTCACGGCTGCTCACGTTAGGCGAACGGGCGATGCCTACGATGACGCGCATGCCTCAACCACTGATCCTGGCCATCCGCGGCAATGCACCCCAGCTGCACGCCGAGTCCTGGGTGGCGCCCAACGCGGCGGTGATCGGCCAGGTCACCCTGGCGGCCAGGGCCAGCGTCTGGTACGGGGCGACGTTGCGCGCCGAGGCCGAGCCGATCGAGGTCGGGTCCGGCACGAACCTGCAGGACGGCGTCACCGTGCACGTCGACCCCGAATTCCCGGTGAGCATCGGCGCCGGCGTGAGCGTCGGCCACAACGCCGTTCTGCACGGCTGCGTGATCGAGGACGACGTGCTCATCGGCATGGGAGCCATGATCCTCAACGGCGCACGGATCGGCAGAGGATCGCTGATCGCCGCGGGCGCGCTGGTGCCGCAGGGCATCGTGGTGCCGCCGCGGTCGCTGGTCACCGGCCTGCCCGGAAAGATCCGCCGCGAGCTCAGCGACGCCGAGGTCGCCAACAACCGCTACAACGCGCAGGCGTATCAACGGCTCATCGAGTTGCACCGCGAGGCGACAAGCTAGATTCCCGGCTGCCTGATCGGGTACAGCCCTACTGTGAGTACTGTGCGGATCCTGGTCACCGGCGCGACCGGCTATATCGGTTCACGTCTTGTCACGGCCCTGCTGGACGACGGCCACGAAGTCGTCGCCGCCAGCCGAAACCCGGCCCGGCTGGCCGGTTTCGGCTGGTATGAGCGCGTCACCGCGGTGACGCTGGACGCGCACGACGCAGCCTCAGCGCGGCAGGCCTTCACCGACGCCGGCCCGATCGACGTCGTCTACTACCTTGTGCACGGCATCGGCGAACCCGGCTTCCGTGACGCCGACAACCGTGCGGCCGCCAACGTCGCCAACGCCGCCAAAGCCGCCGGCGTGCGCCGCATCGTGTATCTCGGCGGCTTCGTCCCTGACGAATACGACCTGTCCGAGCACCTGACCAGCCGCGCGGAGGTCGCCGAGGCGCTGCGCGTCGAGGGCGGCGCGGACGTGGTGTGGCTGGGCGCGGCGATGATCATCGGGGCGGGATCGACATCGTTTGAGATGCTGCGCTATGTCGGGGACCGGTTTGTGGTGATCCCGTTGCCTGCGTGGTCGGCCAACCCGATCGACCCGATCTCGATCCAAGATGTGCTGTATTACTTGGTCGCCGCTGTCGACGTCGACCGGGTGCCTGCCGGCGCCTACGACATCAGCGGTCCGGAGACCACCTCCTACGGCGATCTGATGCGCAGCTATGCGCGTATCGCGGGCAAGTGGCGGGCCGAACTACCGGTCGTCGGTGTCGACGTCGGTGTGGTGTCGTGGATGACGGCTGCGGTGCTGCCGGTTCCGGGCGGGCTGGCATCCGATCTCGTTGAGTCCCTTGACCATCCGATGATGGCCTCGGAGTCGGGGCTGCGCGACATCGTCGGTGAACCGCCTGGCGGGCTGGTGAGCATCGACGAGGCGATCTCACGCGCACTTTCGAGCCGGCGACCGTTGCCGGTCGATGAGCTGGCCGACCCGCATCACCTGGCCGACACCGACCCGGTGTGGGCCGGCGGGGACACGTTGCGCATCCGCCAATTGGCCCGTGCGGTCACACCGTCGATCGCGCGGCCCGCACTGGGGTTGATCGGCGCGGTGCCGGGGCCCGTCGCGGCCGCCGTGCGAACCGGTCTCGACACCTTGCTGGGCTTGGTGCCGAAGGCTCGCACCGCATGACAGCATCGGGCGGATTCCTCGCCGAGGTGCGCGATATCGCCACCACCGTCGCCGTACCACATAACGAACCGCCGGGCGTGATCCGTCGTCGCCGCATCACCGTGGCCCTGGTGTTGGTGATCGGCGCTGTGCTGCTCGGCTATTCGCTGACCCGGCCGCCCGGGGACCAATCCTTCTACTGGCTGACGTTGGCGCTGGCCGCGGTATGGGCGCTCGGTGCGCTGGCGTCGGGTCCGCTGCATCTGGGTTGCGTGCGGTTCCGCGGACGCAATCAGCGGCCGGTGATCACCGGTACGGTCGTCGGGTTGGCGCTGGGCGGAGCGTTCGTCATGGGTGGGCTGATCGCGCGCGAGATTCCCGGAGTACGCGAATACATCACGCGGATACTCGAATTCGCCGACTACGGGCCGCTGGTGCTGGTCGTCTTCATCACGGTGGTCAACGGTCTGGCCGAGGAGATGTACTTTCGCGGTGCGCTGTACACCGCGCTGGGCGGGTTTCACCCGGTGCTGGTCTCGACCGTCCTTTACGTCGTCGCCACGTCGGCGACCACCGGCAACCCGATGTTGGGCTTCGCCGCGATCATCCTCGGCACGGTCTGCGCGCTGGAACGCCGAGCGACCGGCGGCGTGCTCGCACCGATGCTGACCCACTTCTTCTGGGGCCTGGTCATGGTGCTCGCACTGCCGCCGATCTTCGGCGTGTAGCTCACCGCAGCGGATGGGCCAACTCGTCGCGGCGCATCCGCGCCGCCCACATCGCGACCGCGGCCAGCAGCGGTGGCGCGATACCGGCCACCAGGAAGATCGCTTGCATGGACACGACTTTCGACAGCGGGCCGACGATCGCGAACGACACCGGCATGAACGCCAGCGAGACGAAGAAGTCCAGGCTGGACACCCGGCCCAGCATCGCCCTCGGCACCCGCCGCTGCAGCAGCGTGCCCCAGATGACCATGCCCGCACCATCGGTGGCGCCGATCACGAACGTCGCCGCCGCCATCAACGCAAACGACGACGTGAAACCGAACACCACCAGCGGTATGGACCCCAGCCCCCACATGGCCATCATCACCGTGAGGTAGCGACGCGGTAGCCGCCCCGACGAAACCGCCAGTGCGCCAACGGCGCTACCCATGCCGAAGAACGCCAGGATGAAGCCGTACTTGCGGGCGCCGTCCGCGAAGCGGTCGTTGGCCACGAACGGCAGTAGCACCTCGATCGGCCCGATCACCACGAGCACGAACATGCTGGCGAACATCAGCGTCCACAGCAGCCACGGTGTGGCGAGCACGAAGACGAACCCGTCCCGCAGGTCACGCAGCACGCGTGGCTGTTCCTGTTGTGGCTCAGGGCTTCTCGGCACCGGGCGGGTGGCCAGCAGAAGCAACAGGCCGACGGCGAACAGGACGGCCACGCACGCAGTGCCCAGCGCCGGAAACGTCGCACCGACCACCATCCCGGCGACGGCTGGGCCGACGGCGCGTTGGAACACCGGCCGTACCACACCCTCGACGCCGTTGGCGGCCAGAAGCTGTTCGGCCGGCAGGATCCGCGGCAAGATCGCGCTGTAGGCCGGGAAGAAGAATGCCGCCGCGACGCCCAGCACTGCCGCTGCCACCGCCATGTGCCAAATCCGAAGTGCGCCAGCAAGGCCCAGCGCTGCCACGGCCGACACCGCGACCAGGTTGACGATCTCGACGACGATGATGATCGCGCGCTGGCTGAACCGGTCGGCCGCGATGCCGCCGACCAACACGAACGCGACAAGGCCGACGCCCAGACACGTCGCGACCAGCGACAGCGAGGCCGGGTCGTTGGACAGCTCGATGACCTGCAGCGCCATCGCCACCGCCCACATGCCCTCGGCGAAGATGAACAGGGCGACCGCGGCGATCAGCAGCCGGTACTCGCGGATACGGAAGGGTGCGAGCACACGCCAGCCGCCGGCGTCGCGGACCGGCTTGTCGATGTCGAATTGCGTACTCACCCACAGATGGTCGCCGACGCGTCATCGCGGCGTCCACCGATTTTCCGGTGGCGATTTGTGTGCGTTTTGTTGCGGTGAGCGCTCCTAAACGCACACAAATCGCTTAGGAGTCGGAGAACTTGGCGGGCCTGCGCTGCTGGAACGCGGTGATGCCCTCGATGAAGTCCGGCGAGGTCAGCAGCGTCAGCTGGCCCTCCCGCTCACGCTCCAGCGCGGCTTCGAACTCGGTCAAGGTCGCGGAGTTGATGGCGTGCTTGGTCTTTCGCAGGGCCACCGCAGGACCCGACACCAACGTGTTGATCACCTTGTCCACCTCGGCGTCGAACTCGTCGCCGGCGTGCACCGCGGTCACCAGACCCCAGTCGAACGCCTCGCGAGCCGAGATCCGTTCGGCCAGCAGCGCCATCCGGGTGGCGCGGATCCGGCCGATCGCCGCGGCCACCAGCGCCGAGGCGCCGCCGTCGGGCATCAGCCCGATCTTGGTGAACGCGAGCATGAAATAGGCGTTCTCCGACGCGATTACGACGTCACAGGCCAACGCCAGCGACACGCCGACACCCGCCGCCGGACCGTGCACCGCCGCGACGACAGGCTGGGGCAGGTTCACGATCGAGCGGGCTGCGCGGTTGGCCGCATCAAGCACCGAGGCCGGACCGTCGACGCTCTTCTGGGCCTGGTCGTCGTCGCCGATGCCGGCGCCGGAGCAGAAGCCGCGGCCCGCGCCGCCGAGCCGCACGACCTTGACACGCGGATCCGTGGCCGCCGGCT
The DNA here is from genome assembly GCA_050205315.1 of Mycolicibacterium pulveris. GTDB lineage: Bacteria > Actinomycetota > Actinomycetes > Mycobacteriales > Mycobacteriaceae > Mycobacterium > Mycobacterium pulveris_A. The sequence goes on from JBNMRA010000006.1 coordinate 112,143, forward strand.
CCAGCGCGTCGGCGATGCCGTCCAGCATCGACCGGGTCAGCGAGTTCAGGCTGTCGGGCCGGTTCAACGTCACCGACAGCACGCCGTCGGACAACTCCACAAGAAGATGGTCGCTGCCGGTGTAGGTGTGCACGCTGGATCCCGCGGTTGTCATGGCTGCACCCTAGATCCGCCTCACTTGGTTATACAAGTAAGCTATGTCGGCGGTCGGCAGCGTTCGCGCGATGAAGGGCGGTTGAAGTATGGCTGGACCACTGCACGGACTTCGGGTCATCGAACTGGCCAGCATCGGTCCGGGCCCGCACGCCGCGATGATCCTCGGCGACCTCGGCGCTGACGTGGTGCGCGTCGAGCGGCCCGGCGGCAAGCTCGGCGGGGTTCCGACCAAGAACCGCGAAGCCACCCTGCGCAACCGCCGCTCGGTGACCGCCGACCTCAAGTCCGAGGAAGGTCGCGACCTCGTGCTGCGCCTCGCCGCCAAGGCCGACGTGCTCATCGAAGGTCTGCGCCCCGGGGTCACCGAACGCCTCGGCCTGGGCCCCGAGGACTGCTTGAAGGTCAACCAACGCCTCGTCTATGGCCGCATGACCGGCTGGGGCCAGACCGGGCCGCGTCGGCTGCAGGCCGGCCACGACATCAACTACATCTCGCTCAACGGCGTGCTGCACAGCATCGGCCGGGCGGGGGAGCGGCCGGTTCCGCCGCTGAACCTGACGGGCGACTTCGGCGGCGGGTCGATGTTTCTGCTCGTCGGGATCCTCTCGGCGCTGTGGGAACGGCAGACCTCCGGTAAGGGTCAGGTCGTCGACGCGGCGATGATCGACGGCTCCAGCGTGCTGGCCCAGATGATCTGGGGCTTCCGCCAGGACGGACTGTGGTCCGACGAGCGTGGGGTGAACATCCTCGACGGCGGCGCCCCGTACTACGACACCTACACCTGCGCCGACGGCCGTCACATCGCCGTCGGCTGCATCGAGCCGCAGTTCTACGCGGAGTTCCTCAAGGGCCTCGGCCTGGACGGGGAGGATCTGCCCGACCAGAACGACGCCAGCCGCTGGCCGGAACTGCGCGCCCGTTTCACCGAGGTCATCGCCGGCAAGGACCGTGACCACTGGGCGAAGGTGTTCGCCACCAGCGACGCCTGCGTGACGCCCGTGTTGTCGTTCGGCGAGGTGGAGTCCGAACCGCACGTCACCGAGCGCAACACGTTCTACCGGGACGGCGACTACCTGCAGCCCATGCCTGCGCCGCGGTTCTCCCGCAGTGTGCTGCCCACCCCGACACCGCCCGGCGAGGCCGGCGCGGACACCGAAGCTGTCCTGCGGGACTGGACGTAAGAGAAGGGAATTCATTTCAATGGAGATCAAAGACGCCGTAGCCGTCGTCACCGGTGGCGCTTCGGGCCTCGGCCTGGCGACCACCAAGCGGCTGCTGGACCGGGGCGCCTCCGTCGTCGTCATCGACCTCAAAGGTAAGGACGCCGTTTCCGAACTCGGCGAGCGCGCCAAGTTCGTCGAGACCAACGTGACCGACCCCGAAGCGGTGAGCGCAGCGCTGGACGAAGCCGAGAAGATGGGCCCGGTGCGCATCAACGTCAACTGCGCGGGCATCGGCAACGCGGCCAAGACGCTGTCCAAGGACGGCCCGTTTCCGCTGGACGGTTTCAAGAAGGTCGTCGAGGTCAACCTGATCGGCACCTTCAACGTGCTGCGGCTGAGCGCTGAGCGTATCGCCAAGACCGAACCGATCGCCGGTGAGCGCGGCGTCATCGTCAACACCGCGTCGGTGGCGGCGTTCGAAGGGCAGATCGGTCAGGCCGCGTACTCGGCGTCCAAGGGCGGTGTGGTCGGCATGACGCTGCCGATCGCCCGCGACCTGTCGCGTGAGCTGATCCGCGTCTGCACCATCGCGCCGGGCCTGTTCAAGACCCCGCTGCTGGGCTCGCTGCCGCAGGAGGCGCAGGACTCGCTGGGCAAGCAGGTGCCGCACCCGGCCCGGCTGGGCGATCCCGACGAGTACGGCGCGCTGGCCGTGCACATCGTGGAAAACCCGATGCTCAACGGTGAGGTGATTCGTCTGGACGGCGCGATCCGGATGGCGCCCCGATGACGCTCACGACGAAGTTCACCGAGACGTTCGGGGTCGAGCACCCGATCGTGCAGGGCGGTATGCAGTGGGTCGGTCGCGCGGAACTCGTTGCGGCGGTGGCCAATGCGGGCGCGTTGGGGTTCATCACCGCGCTGACCCAGCCGACGCCGGCGGACCTGGCCAAGGAGATCGAGCGGTGCCGCGAGCTCACCGACAAGCCGTTCGGGGTGAACCTGACGATCCTGCCGACCATCAACCCGCCGCCCTATGACGAGTACCGCCAGGTGATCGTCGACTCCGGCATCAAGATCGTCGAAACCGCCGGGTCCAACCCGGCGCCGCACCTGCCGATGTTTCACGACAACGGCATCAAGGTGTTGCACAAGTGCACATCGGTGCGGCACGCGGTCAAGGCGCAGAGCCTGGGCGTGGACGGCATCAGCATCGACGGTTTCGAGTGCGCGGGCCATCCGGGTGAGGACGACATCCCGGGGCTGGTGCTGATTCCGGCGGCGGCGGCCAAGATCGACATTCCGATGATCGCCTCCGGCGGCTTCGCCGACGCGCGTGGTCTGGTGGCCGCGCTGGCGCTCGGCGCCGACGGGATCAACATGGGTAGCCGGTTCATGTGCACCGTCGAGTCGGCGATCCACCAGAACGTCAAGGAAGCGATCGTGGCGGGCACCGAGCTCGACACCGAGCTGATCTTCCGGCCGCTGCGCAACACCGCCCGCGTCGCGAGCAACAAGGTCTCACGTGAGGTGGTGGAGATCCTCAACCGCGGCGGGCAGTTCGAGGACGTCAAGGACCTGGTCGCCGGAAGCCGCGGCGTCAAGGTCTACGAGGTCGGCGATCTCGACGCGGGGATCTGGAGTGTTGGCACCGCGATGGGCCTGATCAACGACATCCCGACCTGCGGTGAGCTGGTGTCGCGGATGGTGGCCGAGGCCGAGGAGATCATCACCGATCGACTGACCGGCATGATCGAAGCCGACCAAGAAGAGAGCGTGGCGTAAAGCAGGGATCAGCAAGGGGCCCGCGGTGGGCAAACTGTTCCGGCTGACCGCGCCCCGCGCTGGGGGCGCGAGAGGTCAAACCGCGGTGCGCAGCGGCTGCTCGTCGTCGAGCTGATCCGAGGTGACGCCTTCTACCAGGACATCGCCGTGGTAGAGCGCCTCGAAATCAACCTTGATGACATCAGCACTGGTGTCGTCGATCCACATGTACTGAAGAGTAACCATCACGTCTAAGGAATCTTTGAGTCACGGTTCGGAATATCGTGGCAATTCTTACCGCCGGGTAGGTTCCGCCCCATTTCTCGCCGAGCAGACATAGAAGGCCCCGAAATGGCCGCCGAAAAGGGCCTTCTGTGTCTGCTCGCGGGGGAAAGTCACTGGGCGGGCGTACTGAAGTGGATCGGGTTCGTGCCGTTCAGCGCGACCCAGGTCACGACCGCCGCCGCGGCTGCAGCGACCAGCAGCCCCATCGCGATCCGCGGTGACCACGTGGTGCGGCCCAGCACCCGGGCGTCGACCGAATACGCCCCCGCGCCGACGAACAACAGCGCCGTTGCCCCGATGCCGATCAAAAACGGCGCGTTGAACGGCTGGGACCAGAACGCGGCCGCCGACACGTTGACCGCCCAGGCGTCGATCATGGTCGCGATCACCGCAAACGCGGCCAGCGGCGTCAGCACGCCCAGGATCAACCCGGTGCCACCGAGGGTCTCGGCGGTGGTGACCATCAGCGCGGCCAGGGTGGGCAGTCGCCACCCGCCGGCCGCCATGAACTCGACCGTAGTGCCGAAGTCGAAGGCCTTGATCAGACCCGCCTGAAAGATCGCCGCGCCGACCCCGATACGCAGGATCAACAGCCCGATATCGGCGGTGGTGGCCCGCGTCGGTGCGGGCAATGCCGTGGTTGTCATGTCGGATACGACTACCAGAGCGCGCTGAACTCATCGCGGATTTTCGCCGTGTCATCGGTGGGGTGCATTGACCCCGTTCGGTTACCGCTGTTAAGTTACCCGCGTTATCGGCGAACGGAGGGACGCGACGTGCTGCACCGCATCGCCCAGCTGGCGCTGGCCGCGCCGCGCCGGATCATCGCCGTCGCGGTGCTGATCATGGTCGCCTGCGCGATCTTCGGTGTCCCGGTCGTCAAGCACCTGTCCGCGGGCGGGTTCGCCGACCCGACGTCGGAGTCGGCCCAGGCCAACCGGATGCTCGTCGACAAGTTCGGCCAGGGCGACATGGAACTGCTGATCAGCGTCACCGCCGATGACGGCGCGTTGAGCCCACCCGCACGGGCGGTGGCCACCGACATCGCCGCCCAACTTCAGGCATCGCCGCACGTCGTACAGGTCGTCTCGGCGTGGACGGCGCCGCAGCCGGCGGCTCCGGCGTTGATCAGCAAGGACGGCAAGACCGGGCTGATCGTCGCCGGGATCACCGGCGGGGAAAGCGGTGCGCAAAAGCACACCAAAGAGCTGACCGACCGGCTGGTCTACGACCGCGGCGACGTCACCGTGCGCGCCGGCGGCGAAGCGATGATCTACGTCCAGATCAACGGACAGTCCGAACGCGACCTGCTGATGATGGAGTCGATCGCCATCCCGTTGAGCTTCATCGTGTTGGTCTGGGTCTTCGGTGGGCTGGTGGCAGCCGGGCTGCCGCTGGCGGTCGGTGGGTTCGCGATCCTGGGCTCGATGGCGGTGCTGCGGGCCGTCGCCCTGGTCACCGACGTGTCGATCTTCGCGCTGAACCTGACCGTGGCCATGGGCTTGGCCCTCGCCATCGACTACACGCTGCTGATCATCAGCCGATACCGCGACGAGCTGGCCGACGGCGCCGACCCCCGCCGCGCGCTGATCCGCACGATGACCACCGCCGGGCGCACGGTGTTGTTCTCGGCGCTGACCGTCGCGCTGTCGATGGCCGCGATGGTGCTGTTCCCGATGTACTTCCTCAAGTCGTTCGCGTATGCGGGTGTTGCGGTGGTGACGTTCGCGGCACTGGCGGCGATCATCGTCGCACCCGCGGCCATCGTGCTGGCCGGCGATCGGCTGGACGCGTTCGACGTGCGCAGGTTGGCGCGTCGGCTGCTGGGTCGTCCCGAGCCGGTGCGCAAGGCCGTCGAGCAGACGTTCTGGTATCGCTGCACGAAGTTCGTGATGCGCCGGGCGGTGCCGATCGGCGCGGCGATCGTGGCGTTGTTGCTCGTGCTCGGCGCACCGTTCCTGGGCGCCAACTGGGGCTTTCCCGACGACCGGGTGCTGCCCCCGTCGGCGTCGGCGCGCCAGGTCGGCGACCAACTGCGCACGGACTTCACCGTCGACTCCGCGCGCAACGTCACCGTCGTGATACCGGATGCCGACGCCGTGACACCAGCGGACCTCGACCGCTACGCCGGCGAGCTGTCCCAGGTGGCCGACGTCGCCTCGGTCTCGGCACCGGGTGGCACGTTCGTCGACGGCAGGCCGGCAGGCCCGCCGTCGGCGGCGACCGGGGTCAAGGACGGCAGCGCATTTCTGACGGTCGCCAGCACTGCGCCGCTGTTCACCGAAGCCTCCGAAACCCAGCTCGACGCGTTGCGGGAGGTGCGCACCCCAGACGGCGCTGCGGTGCAGTTGACCGGCGTCGCGCAGACCAACCGCGACAGCTCCTCGGCGCTCACGTCGCGGCTGCCCCTGGTGCTCGCGGTGATCGCCGGTATCACGCTGATCCTGCTGTTTCTGCTGACCGGCAGCGTGGTGCTGCCGCTGAAAGCGTTGATACTCAACGTGTTATCGCTGACGGCGGCGTTCGGCGCGTTGGTGTGGATTTTCCAGGACGGCCATCTGGGCGCGCTGGGCACGACGCCGACGGGCACCTTGGTCGCCAACATGCCGGTGCTGCTGTTCTGCATCGCGTTCGGGCTGTCGATGGACTATGAAGTGTTCCTGGTGTCACGAATCCGGGAGTACTGGCTGCGCTCGGGCCGCACGCAAGCCGACAACGACGAGAGCGTCGCGCTGGGGCTGGCCCGCACCGGCCGGGTCGTCACCGCCGCGGCGCTGATCATGTCGATCTCGTTCGCCGCGCTGATCGCCGCCGAGGTGTCGTTCATGCGGATGATGGGCGTCGGGCTGACGCTGGCGATCCTGGTGGATGCCACACTGGTCCGTATGGCGCTGGTTCCCGCGTTCATGCACGTGCTCGGCCGATGGAACTGGTGGGCACCCGCACCGCTGGCCCGGCTGCATTCGCGCATCGGCATCAGCGAGTCCGCCGCACGTGTCACGGACCCGTCGTCGGAGGTGGTCGGATCACGATGAAACGGCGGCGCGCACCGCGCGGGTCCGGTGAGCAGTTGCGCGAGGAGATCCTCGACGTCACCACCGACCTGCTGCTGGAGACCGGGTACGCCAAGGCGGTGTCGATCCGCGCGGTCGCGCAACGGGTCGGGGTGACGCCCCCGTCGATCTATCTTCACTTCGCCGACAAGGACGCGCTGCTGGACGCGGTGTGTGTGCGCTACTTCGAGAAGCTCGACCAGGAGATGCAGAACCTGTCCGCCGGCGCGCCTTCGCCGATCGAGGTGCTGCGCGCCCAAGGACTGGCATACGTGCGGTTCGCGGTGAAAACCCCTGAGCTGTACCGGATCGCGACGATGGGTGAAGGCCGACCCGGCAGCGATGTGGACATGATGCTGAACACGTCGGCGTTCGTGCACCTGCGCAACTCGGTCGAGCAGTTGATGGCCGACGGCGTGTTCTCGTCCACTGATCCGACCGCGATCGCGCTGCGCCTGTGGACCGCCGCGCACGGGGTGGCCGCGATGCTGATCTCGCGGCCGTATCTGCCGTGGGGTGACACCGAGGAGTTCACCGACCGAGTGCTGCGGGCGGTGGTCGTCGGCGAGATCGTTTCGGGAACAGTCGATCTCAGCGCCAACCCGCAGGAAAACCTCACCATGTTGAAAGGACTGCTGCATGAGCGACACCGTTGACAACCCGTTTTTCGCCCGGCTGTGGATGTTCATGTCCCGCCATGAGACGGAGGCGATTCAGCGGTTGCGCCGCGAGAACCTCGCCGGGCTGGCCGGGCGGGTGCTCGAAGTCGGTGCGGGCACCGGCACCAACTTCGCGTTCTATCCGGATACCGTGACCGAGGTGGTGGCCGTGGAACCCGAGCGGCTGCTGGCCGAGCAGGCGCAGCACGCGGCCGCCGTCGCACCGGTCCCGGTGACCGTCACCGCCGACACCGTCGAGCATTACGCGCGTTCCGGCGCCGAGCCGTTCGACGCGGTGGTGTGCTCGCTGGTGCTGTGCTCGGTCGATGAACCCGAAGCGGTGCTGCGCCAACTGCATTCGCTGCTGCGCCCGGGCGGTGAGTTGCGATACCTCGAGCACATCGCCGGCAGCGGTGCCCGGGCACGTATGCAGCGGATCGCCGACGCGACGGTGTGGCCGCGGCTGTTCGGCAACTGCCACACCCACCGGCACACCGAACAGGCGGTCGTCGATGCGGGCTTTCGGGTCGCTGGAGCGCGCCGGGAGTGGACGTTGCCGACCTGGGCGCCGATTCCGGTGGCGGAGTTCGCGCTGGGCCGCGCCGTCAAATAGGGATTTGTGTGCGTTTTGGCGCGGTGTCCGCAACAAAACGCACACAAATCGCTCAGGAACTGAGTGCATATTTGATCTCGGCGATGACCCGCTGCGGGTGCATGGTGAGGTCAAACCACGTGAAACGCAGAACTTTCCATCCGAGCAGTGAGATGGCGTTCTGCCGGGTGCGATCGTTGACGAACACCTCCGCGTCGCTGTGAAATGCCCAGCCGTCGACCTCGATCGCCACCTTCTGGTCGATGAACGCTACATCTACCTTGTAGCCGCCGACCGGATAGTTCGTCCGCCAGCCCGTGATGCCCGCGTCGCGCAGGAGCTTGCCGAAGAGCCGTTCGGCTTCTGAGCGTGCACCGTCGGACGCTGCCTGCAGCAGCCGCCTGGCTGCTGGTGATCCGTGCCGACCCTTGTTCTTCAGATGGGCGCGCCAGAGGTCGCGAAGTTCGACGTGGCGTTGCAGTGCAGAATCCATCAACACGACGCCCCCGCGAAACCGGACTGCGGCCTCAATGACGGTCAACGCCAACGCGGTAACCCTCAGTCCTTCTCGCTCGACGACGTCTGCGGGGTTCAGGTCTCGCCGCCGCATCCGGATACCGTCGCGGTGCGGATGGTGACTTGCCTTCGGGACCGTCACCTCGACGACGGGTGGGGCGTAGCGCGTCAGTTCATGCCACCAGGCTGCTGCGATGCCGGTGGCAACCGCTTGTGCCCCGTAACCCCAGACGGCGGCTCGGATTCGCGCTGCATCGCTGAACGGCCGGTCGTCGGCGAAGAACACACCAGGCGAGCACCGTCGCCAATGTCCGGTGCGGACACGGCGGTCGACCGCATACCTGCTCAGCCCGGCCTGCTGTGCCTGCGCAAGTGTGATCACTCCGTCGTGCCGGCGTAGGTAGTCGTCGATCACGTTATGTTCGACGCGGCACACGCCTAACCGGTTCCACCCACGGTGATTTGTGTGCGTTTTGGCGCGGTCAGCGCAACAAAACGCACACAAATCCCTCAGTTGAGGAGGGCGGGCAGCCGCTGCAGCAGGCCCGGCAGCGCACCGACCGCGGTCTCGCGCAGCGACACCGTCGCGGCGTCCGAGAGCGGGGTGCGTTCGGGGTTGACCTCGATGACGGCCGTGCCGCGGGCCAGCGCCATCTCCGGTAGCCCCGCGGCGGGGTAGACGATCGACGAGGTGCCGACCACGATCACGACGTCGGCGCTGGTGACCGCCTCCACCGAGCGTTGCCAGGCCTCCTCGGGCAGCCCCTCGCCGAACCACACCACGTTCGGCCGGATCAGCCCGCCGCACGGGCAGACCGGCGGGTCGACGGTCTCCACCGGCTCGGGCATCGCGGGCAAATCGCCTTCGAACGCTGAGTGGCAAGCGTCGCAACGGAATTCGAACAAGCTGCCGTGTAGGTGGTAGACCTGTGTGCTGCCGGCCCGCTCGTGCAGATCGTCCACGTTTTGGGTGACGACGTGCACATCGGCGTAGTCTTGCCAGGCCGCGACGGCCAAGTGACCGCTGTTCGGCTGCACCGAACGCATCATGTAGTGGCGCCACAGATACCACGCCCACACCCGTTCCGGGTGCGCGCGCCAACCCTCGGCGCTGGAGATCTCGTACGGGTCCACCTTGGCCCACAGTCCGGTCTCGACATCCCTGAACGTGGGCACCCCGCTTTCCGCCGAGATACCCGCACCGCTGAGAACCGTTACCTGCACATGTCCAAAGTAGCTGCTTTGGGCGATACTGAAGCACGTGGCGGGGTTGGCGGAGTGGGTACGCATCGATCAACGCGCCTCCGGCGCCCTGTTTGACCAGCTGAGGACGCAGATCATCGACGGAATCCGCGACGGCCGGCTGCCCCCGGGCACTCGGCTGCCGACGGTGCGTGAACTGGCCGGGCAGCTGGGCCTGGCCGTCAACACGGTCGCGCGGGCCTACCGCGAACTGGAGGCCAGCGGAATCCTCGAAACCCGCGGGCGGTTCGGCACATTCGTGGCCCGGGTGGATCCCGTCGACGACGCGATGGCCGCCGCAGCACACGATTTCGTCTCGGCAGCCAAGGCGATGGGCGTGGGCAAGGCCGAGGCCCTGCGCTACGTCGAGGCCGCGTTCGGCTGATCCGCAGCGGTCAGCCGAATTCCAGCAACGTGAACACCGGCCGCACCGGGTCGAACACCGGAATCCGCTGCGCCGTCCACACCAACGTGTTGAAGATCCTGCCGCGACCGGGCGGGATGGGCACGTCGTGCACGGCCCGGATGCCGGGGATCTCATGCACCAGGTTCGCCACCTGCGACGGTGTCAAGCTGAACGGCATCGGCGGCACCCGGTAGCGCAACGAGGGCCGCAGCAGGCCCCGGGTGACGGCGCTCGCGAACCAAGCCGGCGGCAGGTCGAACATCATCTGCCCGCCGGGGAAGCGTTTGGCGCATTCGGCGATCAGCCCGAGCGCTTCCTCGGGCTGCAGGTACATCAGTAGGCCTTCGGCGGTGACGAACACCCCGTGCTCGGTGTCGACGCGATCCATCCAGCTGTAGTCCAGCGCCGACTGGGCGGCCGTCTGCACCCGGTCGGAGGCGGGGAGCAGCTTGCGCCGCAACTCGATCATCGGCGGCAGATCGACGGTGAGCCACCGGAACTCGTGCCCGATGTCAGTGGCGTCGAGCCGGTAGAAGCTGGTCTGCAGGCCCTCGGCCAACGCCACCACCGTGGCCTTCGGATGGTCACGGAGGTAGCGGCGGGTATGCCGGTCGAAGGCCAGCGCCCGCACCGCCATGTCCTGGCGGCGAGCCGGCCCGAACTTGGCGAAGTCGAAGTCGATCGAATCGACCAGTTGCACGGCCATCGGGTCGGCGATGATGGAGTCGGGCCGGCGCGCCTCGGTCGCGCGGACCTGCAGGGTCATCAGTGCGGTTTCGGAGACGCCGGTCAACACGGTGCCGTCGGCCTTCGCGGTAGGTGTGGAGCTCACCTACCCAAATCTACCTACCGCAGAACTTTCTCGACGGTGCGCAGGTTGCGGGTGGTGGTCGACGACTTGTAGCGCTTCTTGCTCATGGTCTTGCCCATCGCGGAGCCCAGGGTGGCCGATCTGGCCACCTGCCAGTAGATGACCCCGTCGCCGCGGCGGATCTCCTCCGAATCTGCGGGTTCGAGGGCGGCCAGTTCGTCGAGCACCTGCGGGTCGGTCACGAAGGTGATGTAGGAGTGGTGTCCTTCGACCTCACGCTCGAACGGATACGCCTGCGAGATGGCCCGGACCGTGTCCAGGTCGTAGGCCAGCACCCAGGCGTCGTAGCCGAACCGGTCACGCAGCGCCTTCTCGGCGCGCCGCCGCACGGTGGCTACATCGGCGGGGCTGTCCAGCAGCACGTTGCCGCTGGCCAAAACCGTTCGGACGTCGCGGAATCCGGCCGCCTCGAACGCTTCGGCGACGTCGGCCATCTTCAGGTTGACACCGCCGACGTTGACCCCGCGCAGGAAGGCCGCGTAGCGCGTCATGCGTCGAACTCGAGCAGCGTGAACGAGGGCCGTCGGCGTCGAAACTCGCCGAGCCGGTCCAGCATCTGGGCGCCGGCCAGCTTCCACAAGCCCCGTGCGGGCGGCATGGGTACGTCGTGCGCGACGCGTACCCCCGGGATGCGCCCGGCGAGCGCGACGGCGTCGTCGGGGGTGAGGCCGAACGGCATCGGCGGCGCGATGTAGCGGTCGGAGAGCTTGAGCCCGCTCAGCGAGCGTCGGCTCAGCCATGGCGGCACTGAGTCGAACATCATTCGCGCGCCGGGGAACCGCGCGGCGCAGTCGGCGATCAAACCCAGCGCGTCGTCGGGTTGCAGGTACATCAGCAGACCCTCGGCGGTGATGAAGGCGCCGTGCTCGGCGTCGATGCGGTCCATCCAGCTGCGGTCCAGTGCCGACTGCGCCAGCGTCACGATGCGTTCGTCGGAGGGCAGCAGTTTGTCCCGCAGCGCGATGACAGGCGGTAAATCGACGGAGTACCAGGTGATTTCGTTGGCGACGCCGGCGCGTTCGAGCCGCCAGAAGCTGGTTTGCAGCCCCTCGGCCAACGCCACCACCGAAGCCTTGGGATGTGTGGTGAGGTAGTCGCGCGTGGCGGTGTCGAAGGCCACGGCGCGCAACGCGTGCGACGGGTTGGGCTTGCCGAACTTGAGGTAGTCGTAGTCGATCGTGTCGAACAGCGCGACCGCCCACGGATCGCGGATCACCCCGTCGGAGCGCTTGGCCTCGCTGGCACGGTTGTGCAGCGTCCACAGCGTGGTGGCCGAGACGCCCTCGAGAACGTTGCCGTCGACGGAAGTAGTCATCGCCTTCGATCGTAGAGACGTAGTCGTTCGTACAGACGTAGGCTCAAAGCATGGGACGTGACGTGTTCGACGACAAGCTGTTGGCGCTGATCGGCGGAAACTCGCTGGGGGTGTTAGCCACGATCAAGCGCGACGGACGGCCCCAGTTGTCGAATGTGTCCTACCACTTCGACGCGCGCGCGTTGACGATCCAGGTGTCGATCACCGAACCACGGGCCAAGACCCGCAACCTGCGCCGCGACCCCCGGGCGTCGATCCACGTCAGCTCCGACGACGGCTGGGCCTATGCCGTGGCCGAGGGCGACGCGGTGCTCACCCCGCCGGCCGCCGCGCCCGACGACGACACGGTCGAGGGGCTGATCGCGTTGTACCGCAACATCGCCGGCGAACATCCGGACTGGGACGACTATCGCCGCGCCATGGTCGACGACCGGCGCGTGCTGATGACGCTGCCGATCTCTCACGTCTACGGGATGCCGCCGGGCAGGCGATAAAGCAGGCGACGGCGGTAGGTGCGCCGCGCTAGGCTCCACTCATGGCTGACACGCCGCGCGAAGACGACACCAAACGCAAGTTCCGGGAAGCCTTGGAGCGCAAGAAAGCCAAGGCGGCCGGCGGCGGTGACCACAAGGACGGCGGCGCTAAGCAGCCGCGCGCGCACGGACCCGTCGAGCATCGCCGGGAGTTTCGGCGCAAGAGCGGCTAGGCGGACGACGATCAAGCGGCGAGGAACGAGCCGCGGTGAGCGTGCAGCGGCGCAGCAGCCAGTTGCCCCAACTGCTGCCGGGCGTGAAACTCTCGACGCTGGCGGCCACACCCGCGAAGAAGAACAGCGGCATGATCTGAAACACCCAGGTGAGCGCTTGAAGAACCGGTGACGCGGTGAGCAGGTTGCTCCAGACGAACACGTCGTCGCGCAGGGTGCTGGTGGCCATCACGGTGTGGCCGATCACGACCCCGAGCAACGACACGATGCGGATGGCGTCGATGGCACGGTCACGGGACACCGCAGTGGCCGCCTCGACTTCGGCAGGGGTCGGAAACATCGCCATGCCATCGATCGTCGGTGGCCGGACCGGCATTGCGCATGAGTAGAAGCACTCAACTGGTGGGCGGAGCTGCCTTCGGGTTTCCCGGCCGCACCGCACGGGAAGGAGTTATCAGTGACCTTCTCCATCTGCGCGTACGATCCGGCCACCGGGCAGCTGGGCGTCGGCGCGATCACCGCCATGCTCGGGGTCGGCAAGCTCGTCTCGCACGCTCGGGCCGGTGTCGGTGCGGCGGCGTCGCAGGCCATGATGAACCCGTACCTGGCGATCGACAGCCTCGAGCTGATGGCCGCGGGCCGGTCCGCGCAGGAGGCGCTCGACGAAGTGGTCGGCCGCGACGACGGACGCGAATATCGGCAGGTCGGCATCGTCGATGCGCAGGGAAACACCGCCGCGTGGACCGGCACCCGGCCGGAACGCTGGGCCGGGCACCTGCAGCGGGGCCACGCCGTCGCCCAGGGCAATCGGCTGGTCGGCGTCGAGACACTCGAGGCGACCTTGGACGCCTTCGACGCGAACGAGGACCTCGATCTCGCGCACCGGCTGCTGCGTGCACTGCAGGCCGGCGAAGCCACCGGCGCGGACCTGAAGGGTTCGCTGTCGGGCGCGATCTACGTGGTCGACACCGAGGCGTACCCGCTCTGGGACGTGCGCGTGGACCACGCCGAGGACCCGGCGGCCGCACTCGAGTCGTTGGTCGACGAGTTCGAGGAAGGGCTGCTGCCGCAGGTGCTGAAGTTGCCGACCCGGGCCGACTATGTGGGAGAGATGGCCCGCGAGGCCATGACCGAGACGTAACCCCTTTCGCTCCAACACCATTCAGACACGTGAGGCGACGCTGCGCGCTTCGCGCCGTCCTCGCCCCAGCCGCGGCGCATTCGGCGATGGCCTGATCCCAGAACAGCTGCGCGGCCCTTGACACTGCCGCGGGCGATCGTTAACGTTCCTCGCAACTTGACCGGCCGGCCGGTAAAGTGACGAAGGGAACATCAATCCATGACCGAGACTCAGGTCACAGACGAGAAGCCGCAGATCCCCGAGCGCATCCTGGCGGCGGCCGCTCGGGTGATGGGACGCGAAGGCTTCGCCAACGCCTCGCTGCGCCAGATCGCCGACGAAGCAGGCCTCACCAAGGCCGGTCTCTACTACCACGTGGCGAGCAAGGAAGCGCTGCTCTATGCGCTGCACGAACGTTTCGCCAACCGGCTGCGTGAGTACTCCGAGCGGATCGCGGCCACCGACCTGTCGCCGACGGACAAGCTGCGGGAGCTGGTCAAGCAGACCGTCGAGACCGCGGCCCGCTACCACGCCGAGGGCACCGTGTTCCTCCGCGAGTACACCCACCTGACCGGTGAGATGGCCGCGACGGTGTTCGAACAGCGCGACCGCTTCCGGTCGATCTTCGAAACGGTGATCGACGAAGGCGTCGCGACCGGTGAATTCCGCCCCGGCAAAACAGCTTTGGACGCGCTGGCGATTCTCGGCGCATGCAACTACACCGCCTTCTGGTTCGACCCGGACGGCGCATCAGACATCGACGAGATCGCCGAGACGTTCGCGGACCGGCTGGTTTACGGGATGAGCACTCGAGACGACAAGGGAGGTCGGGCATGACCGCGGATTCGGCACTGCGGATCGGAATCGACACCGGCGGCACATTCACGGACCTGGTGCTCGCCGAGGGTGAGAACGTACGCATCGGCACCAAGTCGCTGACGACGTACGACGATCTGGCCAACGGCCTGCTGCGCACCATCGAGAAGGCGGATCCCGGTGACGCGCCGGTGGCCCAGATCGTGCACGGCACCACCGTTGCGCTCAACGCCATCCTGACGCGCCGAGGCGCCGACATCGGCATGGTGACCACCCACGGCTACCGTGACCTGCTCGACATGGCCCGCGGCTGGCGCCCGTTCGAGGCGATGGTCGACCCGCGCTGGCGGCGGCCGCACGAGCTGCGCCCGATCGTCGAGCGCTACCGGCGCCGCACGGTCGGCGAACGGCTGCTGGCCGACGGCGGCGTGCTGATGACGCTGGACGAGGACCGCCTGCTGCGCGAGGTGGAGCAGCTGGTGGCCGACGGCTGCCAGGGCATCGCCGTGTGCTTCCTGCATGCCTACAAGCATCCGCAGCACGAACAGCGCGCCGCCGAACTGATCCGCGAGCGGTTTCCGGACATCTCGGTGAGTACGTCGGCGGAGGTGGCGCCGTTCCCGCGCGAGTACAACCGGTTCTCCACCTGCGTGCTCAACGCCTATGTCCAGCCGCTGATGGAGTCCTACACCTCGCGGGTCGAGGACCGGCTGCGCGAGGCCGGCGTCGACGCCCCGCTGATGTTCATGACCAACGACGGTGGCCTGGCCACCGCCGAACAGGTGACGTCGCGCCCGGTCGCCACGCTCAACAGCGGACCGGTCGGCGGGGTCATGGGGGTGCAGGCCTACGCCGAACGGCTGGCGATGCCCAACCTGGTCGGCTTCGACATGGGCGGCACCAGCACCGAGGTCGCCGTCGTGGTGGACGGCCGAGCCTCGGTCAAGCGTGAACTCGAGATCGAACACGACCTGCTGGTCAGCCTGCCGGTGGTGGAGATCCACAGCATCGGTGCCGGCGGCGGCAGCCTGATCGCGATCGACGAGGGCGGCGGGCTCAAGGTGGGCCCGGAAAGCGCCGGCAGCGATCCCGGCCCGGCGTGCTACGGGCACGGCGGCACCCAGCCCACCGTCACCGACGCGTTCCTGCTGCTGGGGGTGCTGGACCCGCAGGTGCCGTTGGGCGGTGAAATCTATCCGAACGTCGCGGCCGCCGAGGCGGCGTTCGCCCCGCTGGCCCAGGCGCTGGATCTGAGTCCGGCCGAAGTCGCCCGCACCGCAACCGAAGTCGCGATCCACAACATGGCCGAGGCGGTGCGCCGGCTCACCGTGTACCGCGGGGCCGACCCGCGCGAGTTCGGCTTGGTCAGCTACGGCGCGGCCGGTCCGCTGGTCGCCACCCAGATCGCCCGCACCCTGCAGATGCCGCGGGTCATCATCCCGTCGCTGTCGGGCGTGTTCTCGGCGTTCGGGCTGCTGACCGCGCAGGCATTCGAGGAGGAGGTCACGCCGGTCATGGCGACCGTCACGGCAGAAGTCGCCGACGACGTGTTCGCCCGCGCCCGCACCAGCCTGGACCGGCTGGCTCGGCAACTGCGTGGCCGGGGGACCACCGACGTCGTCGTGGAAGCCTGGCTCGACGCCACCTATCTCGGTCAGCGCTGGGAGCTCGCCGCGGTCATCGACCCCGCGCATCCGGAGCCGCTGCCGCACCTGATCGAGGCGTTCGCCGCGGCCCACGAACGCCAGTTCGGCTACAGCCTGCCCGCACCGATCTACCTGCAGACGCTGCGGACGCGGGCGGTGTCCACCGATCAGCGGCGGCTGTTCCCGCCCCGGTTGACCAACACCACACCGGCGCAACCGAAGCGCCGCCGCGACATCACCCTGCTTGGCCGGTTGAACCGCGACGTGGCGGTCTACGACGCCGACCAGTTCATGCCCGGGCAGGTGGTGACCGGCCCGGCGGTGATCGAGGCGCAGACCTACACCGGCGTACTCGTCACCGGAGATGTGGCCACCGTCAACGAATTCGGCGACGTGGTCATCGAGATCGAGGAGGACAACCAGTGACCACCCTGGCACCCCAGGCGGCTTCGGTGCTCGGCGCCCAGGAGGTCGAGGCCCGCTACGGCGTCGACATCACCACCGCCGAAGTCATCCGGCACGCGCTGGAACACATCGGCCTGCAGATGCAGATCAAAATCAACACCGCGGCGCTGAGCCCGTTGCTCAGCGAGGTCAACGACTTCGGCGTCGGGCTGCTGGGCCCGCGGGATCCCGAGCGGGACTTGGACTTCGACGCGATCGCGATGGGTACCGCCGCGCCCGGGCACTACGTGATCAACCAGTTCTACGCGCGGATGGCGATCGAGCACTGGGGGGTGGAGAACTTCAAGCCGGGCGACGTCATCATCTTCAACGAGCCCTACCGCGGCGGCAGCCACATCAACGATGTCGGCACCCTGATGCCGATCTTCGACGGCGACGAGCTGGTCGGCTTCGCCGCCGCGATCACCCACTGGCTCGATATCGGCGGCCCGATCCCCACCGGGTTCGGCCCGGGACTGCAACGCGACATGTACGCCGAGGGGATCCGGATCTCGCCGCGGCACCTATACCGCGAGGGCCAACTGGTGCGCGAAACCGTCGAACTGTTCACCGAGCAGACCCGGATTCCCGATATCAGCATCAACGACCTGCAGGTCATCCATTCGGCGCTGAAGCTGGGCGCCGACATGGTGTTGCGGTACGTCAACCGCTACGGCCGCGAAGCCTACGCCGGCGCAGTGCAGTACTCCCTCGACCACACCGAGCGCGCGATGCGCGCGGCGTTGAGCCAGATCCCCGACGGTGACTATTCCGCCGAGGACTACATGGACAACGACATGGACGGCGACCCGATGCTGATCCGTTGCACGGTACGCAAACACGGCAGCGAGGTGGAGGTCGACTTCTCCGGTTCGTCGCGCAACGAGTGGGGCGGCTTCGCCTGCACCTGGTCGGACGGGGTCTCCGGTGCTCACTTGGGACTGCAGGTGGCACTGCCGGATTCGATCAGCCCCAACGCCGGTGCCTACCGCCCGGTGCACGTGGTGCTGCCCCCGGGCAGCTGTCTGCACGCGCTGCCGCCGATGTCCACCAACGCCGGGCACACCATGTTCATCGCGAAGGCGATCAACCTGGTCAAAAGGGCGCTGTCACAGGCGGATCCGTCGATGGCGGTGGCCGAGAACTACGACGACGTGCCGTTTTTGAGCATGGTCGGGGTCGACACCCGCGGCGAAGTTCCGGCCCCGTTCATCTTCATGAACGTGTTCCAGGGACCGTTCGGCGGTACCGCGCTGGGCGACGGCAGCTGCTACACGTTCCAGGAGGGCGGCAACTGCGTGGTCACCTCCGTCGAACTCGAAGAGGAGTCGTTTCCGGTGCTGTTGCTCGAGCGCGAGTTCGTCGCGGACACCGCCGGGGCCGGCCAGCACCGCGGCGGCCCGGCGACGCGCTCGGTGCTGGTGCCGCTGGCCGATTGCGAAAGCTCCTTTCAACTCGACCAGTGCCGGATCGGGCCGCGAGGCGCGGCCGGAGGTGACAACGGCACCCCCGGTCACATCAAGGTCTACCGAAACGCGCTGCAGGCCTGGGCTTCCGGCGCCGAACTCGGCGAACCCGAAGTGCTGGCCGGCATCGTCGACGAGTCCGGGCGGTTGGTGAGCGAAGAGGTTGCGGGCACCACCGAGTTCCGGTCCAGCAAGCAGGCCGGGGTGCGGATCGGCGCGCGAGACGTCGTCGTGCACCAAACCCCGGGCGCCGGCGGCTGCGGCGCATCCGCTCGACGCGACCCCAAGGCCATCGAACGCGACATCCGCAACGGCATCGTGACCGCGACATCGGGCTCCTGAGCCGTCGCCCGCCATCAGGAGGAGCAACATGAAGATCTTTCCGCAGCCGACAGAGCTGTTCATCCACGAAGCGATCGAGCCCGTCGACGGGACATGCGAACGCTGTGCCGACCGCGCGCTGGCCCGCTACCGGGTCGTCGACTACCGCGGCTGGCTGCGTGTCGTGAAGTGCCGGTCGTGCCTGCACACCGTCGATGCGCAGCGGATCGAATCACCGGTGTTGTCGGGGGAGGTGTAGTGGACCTCCGCGATTCGGTGCTGAGCACCGTCGTCGAGCAGTGGGCCGCTCGCGACCCCGACCGGGTGTGCATCGTGCAGGACGACGGCATCAAGGTGACCTATCGCGAACTCGACCAGCGCGCGTCCGCGATCGCCGCCGTCTTGCGTGACCGCGGGCTGCAGCCCGGTGACCGGGTGGCGACGCTGGTGCCCAACGACGTGCGCGCGATCTATCTGATGCTCGCGCTGAACAAGATCGGCGCCATCGAGGTTCCGGTCAACCCCGGGCTCGTCGGCGCGAGCCTGCGCCACGTGCTGCACGACGCGGCACCGCGCGCCGCGGTGATCGATTGCGGGCATCGGGAAGCGATCGAGGCGGCGCTTCCGCCCGACACCTGCCGGCTGATCGTGGACGTGATACCCGAACGCGGCGCCCAGCCCACCGGACCGGACGTCCTGGACGACATCATCGCCAAACCCGGTGCGAGCGTGAAGACCTGCGCGCTCGGCAGCGACACCGCCTCGATCATGTACACCTCCGGTACCACCGGCCTGCCCAAGGGTGCGGTGCTGCCGCACCGGGCCACCGTGCTGATCGGACAGCGCACCGTGCAGGCCCTGCGCCTGGGCTCCGACGACACCTTGATCGCGGTGCTGCCGATCTTCCACGGCGGCGGCAAGTACATGAACGTGGGCGCCGCCCTGATCGCGGGCGCGCGGCTGGTGCTCGTGCGCAAGTTCAGCGCCAGCAAGTTCTGGGACCAGGCGCGTCAGCACCGCGCGACGGTCGCGCACATGGTGGTGTCGATGGCGCACTTCCTGCTGGCCCAACCGGAGTCGGCCGCGGACCGCACCAATGACATCACCCGGGCGTTGGTGGTCCCGGCTCCGCAGGCGCTGAAGGAGGCCTTCGGGCAGCGGTTCGGAATTCCGATCTTCGAGATGTACGGGGCCACCGAGATCAACATCCCGATCCTGAACTCGCCCGACGGCGTTGTCCCGGCCGGGTCGTGCGGAAAACCCGTGCTGCCGTTCGAGGTCCGCATCGTCGACGAGTACGACCGCGAGCTGCCGCCGGGTGAGGTGGGCGAGATCTGCATCCGCTGCGCAGAGCCATGGGCGATGACCACCGGCTACTGGAACCAGCCGGCCGAATCGTTGAACGTGCTGCGCAACTTCTGGTTTCACACCGGTGACGCCGGCCGGCTCGACGAGGACGGTCACTTCTTCTACGTCGACCGGCTCAAGGAGATGATCCGGCGCCGCGGCGAGAACATCTCACCGCGCATCGTCGAGGACGCGATCAACACCATCGACGGAGTTGTCGAATGCGGCGCTTATCCGGTGCCGTCGGAGTTCGGTGAGGACGAGATCGCCGTCGCGGTGGTGGCTGAACCGGGCCGTGAGCCGACCCTGGAGCACATAAGGGCGGTGTGCGTGGAAGCGTTGCCGCGCTTCGCGATTCCGCGCTACATCCGCTTCGTCGACGAACTACCCAAGACCGAAACCGCCAAGGTGCAGAAGTACAAGCTCAAACAGCAGGGTCTCGACAACGCGGTCGAACTCCCGCACCTCACCCCCCAAGGAGCACGAAGATGAGATTGGACGGTCGCTGCGCCGTCGTGACCGGTGCGGCATCGGGCATGGGCCGGGCCACCGCGCAGGTACTGCACGAAGCAGGCGCCAACGTGGTGCTGCTCGACGTCACCGAGGAACCGCTGGCCAAGGCGGCCGCAGAACTTGGTGACGGCGCGATCGCCCTGCGCACCGATGTCAGCGACGCCGACCAGGTAGAGGCCGCGGTGCGCACCGCCACCGAGCGGTTCGGCACGGTGCACGCCGCGGTCAACTGCGCCGGCATCCCGTCGGTGATGAAGACGGTGTCCAACGGCGTCCCGCACAGCCTCGACGTGTGGCAGCGCGTCATCGACGTCAACCTGACCGGCGTGTTCAACGTGATCCGGTTCGCCGCAGCGCAAATGGTCACCAACGAGCC
This sequence comes from Mycolicibacterium pulveris, assembly GCA_050205315.1. Lineage (GTDB taxonomy): Bacteria > Actinomycetota > Actinomycetes > Mycobacteriales > Mycobacteriaceae > Mycobacterium > Mycobacterium pulveris_A. The sequence goes on from JBNMRA010000006.1 coordinate 132,920, forward strand.
CGATCCGGAGACGACCGAACGGGGGGTCCTGGTCAACATCGCCTCCGGGGCGGCCTGGGACGGCACCCGCGGCACCGTCGCGTACGCGGCCAGCAAGGCCGGTGTCATCGGCATGTCGATGCCGATCGCCCGAGACCTGGCCAGGGACGGAATCCGTTGCGTGTCCGTGGTTCCGGGGGTTTTCCAGACCGGAATGGCCGGCGAGGTGTCCGAAGCGGTGTTGACCTCGCTGCAGGAGTCGGTGCTGTATCCCAAGCGGATGGGTGACCCGCGCGAAGTCGGCCGGTTGATCGAACACGTCATCACCAACTCCTACTTCAACGCCACCTGTATCAGCTTGGACGCCGGGCTGCGGGCCCGCCACTAGGAGCACTCACATGTCAAATGTCTTGGAAACGTATCGCGACGGCGCCGTGCAGTGGCTGCGCCTCAACCGCCCGGAGGTGCTCAACGCGCTCAACAGCGAGTTGCTGCATGAACTGCAGCTCGCCTTGGAGGCGGCCACCGCCGATCCGGAGGTGCGCGTCATCGCGCTGACCGGCACGGGCCGGGCGTTCAGCGCGGGCGGCGATCTCAAGTTCGTGCTCGGTGAACTCGAGAACGGCGCGGACGGGCCGGACGGCGTGTCGCACGCGGTCGGCACGTTCACCGCACTGCGCAACTGCCACAAGCCGGTGATCGCCGCGGTCAACGGCACCGCCGTTGCCGGCGGCTTCGAGCTGCTGCTGTTCTGCGACCTGATCTTCGCCGCGGAAAGCGCCCGGCTGGCGGACGGGCACGCCAAGTACGGTCTGCTTCCCGGCGGCGGGGGGGCAGCCGTGCTGCCCCGACGGATCGGCACCCAACGGGCCAAAGCGATGCTGTTCAGCGGGGATTCGTTCCCGGCGGCAACGCTGCGCGACTGGGGCCTGGTCTACGAGGTGGTCCCCGACGACCAGCTGAAGCCCACCGTCGAGGCCTACTGCCGCGACCTCGCCGACAAGAGCCCACTGGTGCTGAGCGCGATGAAAGAAGTGGTGAACGCCGCGCTGGACCACAACGAGGACATGGCGCTGCGCCACGAGATGCTGCTGCTACGAAACCACATGACCAGCAAAGACTTTCATGAAGGGCTGACCGCCTTCACCGAGAAGCGCGCACCCGTGTTCGAAGGGCGATGAGCGGTATGGACTCCTACATCCTCGGGATCTACGCGACCAGCGTCGGCAAGTTCGTCGACAAGAGCCCCAAAGACCTGACCCGCGAGGCCTATCTCGGGGTGCTGGCCGATGCGCGCCTCGACGATCCCGACGTGATCGGCGCGGCCTGGTTCTCCAACATGCTGATGGCCAACCAGGGTCAGCCCTATCTCAAGGGCCAACTGTGCATGACACCTCTGGTCAACGACCGGCTGTTTCCGCGCGGCGCGCCGATCACCAACATCGAGGGTGGGTGCGCTGCCGGATCGCAGGCGTTCAACAACGCGTTGCGCGAGGTGCAGTCCGGTCACAGCGAGGTGGCGCTGGCCATCGGGGTCGAGAAGATGGTCGACCCCGACGAACCCCGGGCCGCGCTGCGGGGAATGGAAGGCGCGCTGGACTGGATGGACCCGCAGTCGTGGCGTGACCTCTACCAACGCACCGCCTCCGCGAACGGTATGACGTTCGAGACCGGCCCGGAACGCAGTGTGGCGATGGACCTTTACGGCATGTGGGCCCATACCCACATGCGGGCGTACGGGACCACGGCGGAGCACCTCGCGATCGCGGCGGCCAAGAACCACACCAACTCGGTGCACAACCCGCGCGCCCAATACCAGTTCCCGCTGACGGTGCAGCAGGTGCTCGAGGACCGGATGGTCAGCGATCCGCTCACCCGGGCGATGTGCGCGCCGATCGGCGACGGCGCCGCCGCCGCGCTGGTCTGCTCACAGTCCTACCTCGATCGCTGCCCGACCGAGGTGCGCGAACGGGCCGTGCGGGTACGCGCCAGCGAGGTGGCGTGCGGGATCTTCGACACCACATGGGAAGACGAACGCGCACCGGTGCTGGCCGGGCGACGCGCGTTCAAAAATGCCGGGCTCACCCCCGACGACATCGATCTGGTCGAGTTGCACGACGCCAGCTCATTCGCCGAAATCCACATCCTCGAGGACCTCGGCTTCTGCGAACGCGGCAAGGGCGGCGAGCTCACCGCGTCCGGCGCCACCGCGATCGGCGGTCGCCTGCCGGTCAACGCGTCGGGCGGATTGGTCTCGCGGGGGCATCCGATCGGCGCGACCGGGCTGATGATGCTCAACGAGATCTCGATCCAGCTGCGCGGTGAGGCCGGCGGCAACGCCGTCGCGAACGCGCGCTACGGCCTGGCCGAGAACGGCGGCGGGGTGATCGGCAACGACAACGCCGTTTGCGCGGTCACCATCCTCGAAGGCCCGGACAGGTAAGGGGACGGCCTTGAGCGTCACACATGCCGCAGCAAAACCGGTACGCGCGCTCGGCGACTTCTTCATGATGTCGTTCGACACCTTGGTGCTGACGTTCAGGCCGCCGTTCGCATGGCGGGAGTTCCTGACCCAGAGTTGGTTCGTGGCACGGGTGTCCATCGTGCCGACCATCATGCTGGCGATCCCGTTCACCGTGCTCACGGTGTTCGTGTTGAACATCCTGTTCGTCGAGATCGGCGCCGCGGACTTCTCCGGAACCGGTGCGGCCCTCGGCACCGTGACCCAGATCGGACCGGTGGTCACCGTGCTGGTGATCGCCGGCGCGGCCGCCACCGCGATGTGTGCGGATCTGGGGTCCCGAACGATCCGCGAAGAACTCGACGCGATGCGGGTGCTGGGCATCGACCCGATCCAGGCCCTGGTGGTGCCCAGAGTGTTGGCGGCGACGTTGATATCGATGCTGCTGGCCTCGGTGGTGACCATCGTCGGCATCGTCGGCGGCTTCTTCTTCTCGGTGTACGTCCAGCACGTCACCCCGGGCGCGTTCGTGGCGGGTATGACGTTGTTGGTCGGGCTGCCCGAGGTCATCGTCAGCCTGGTGAAGGCTTCGGTCTTCGGGCTGGCCGCTGCGCTGATCGCCTGCTACAAGGGGATCTCCGTCGGCGGTGGGCCCGCGGGTGTCGGTAACGCCGTCAACGAGACCGTGGTGTACTCGTTTCTCGCGCTGTTCGTGATCAATGTGATCGCGACCGCCGTCGCGGTCAAGGTGACGCTATGACGACCAGCTCGCCCAGTACGGCGCGGGCGCGACGCATTGTGTCCGGTTGGGTCGACGGCTGGGACCGGTTGGGGCGACAGACACAGTTCTATTGGCTCACGCTGCGCAGCATCGGCGACGCCGTCATCAGCTACAAAGTCGAAGTGGTGCGGCTCATTTCACAGATGAGCCTCGGTATCGGCGCACTGGCCATCGTCGGCGGCACGCTGGTGATCGTCGGCTTTCTCACCCTGTCCGCCGGATCCTGGATCGCGGTGCAGGCCTACAACCAGCTGGCCGATGTGGGCGTGGAGGCGCTGGCCGGGTTCACCTCCGCGTTCCTCAACGTGCGAATCACCTCCCCGGTCGTCGCCGGGATCGGGCTGGCCGCGACCGTCGGCGCGGGCACCACGGCGCAGCTGGGCGCCATGCGGATCAACGAGGAGATCGACGCGCTCGAGGTGATGGGCATCCGCTCGATCGCCTATCTGGCGTCCACCCGGGTGCTGGCCGGTGTGATCGTGGTGATCCCGCTGTACTGCATCGCGGTTCAGGTGGCGTTCATCGCCAGCCGCGTGGGCACCACCTTCTTCTACGGTCAGTCCACCGGCGTCTACGACCACTACTTCAGCACCTTCCTCAACCCGGTCGACGTGATCTGGTCGTTCCTGCAAGCGATCTCGATGGCGGTGGTGGTGATGCTGGTCCACACCTACTACGGCTTCACCGCGTCGGGCGGCCCGGCCGGGGTGGGCGAAGCCGTCGGTCGCGCGGTGCGCGCATCGCTGGTGGTGGCCGCGTTCGTGACCCTGCTCGTCTCACTGGCCATCTATGGCCAGTCCGGCAACTTCAACCTCTCGGGATAGCGCATGGATTCGCTGCGTCTGAACAAGGGCATGCACCCGAGGTGGTGGACCGTGGTGCTGTTCGCGTCCGTGATCGCGATGACCGTGGCGGCATGGGGAATGTTCACCCGCTCATTCGCGGCCACGGTACCGATCACCGTCACCTCGGAGCGCTCCGGGCTGGTGATGGAATCCGGAGCCAAGGTCAAGATGCGCGGTGTGCAGGTCGGTCGGGTCCGCGCCGTCGACGGCACGGGCGACTCGGCGCGGATGGCCCTGGAGATCGACCCCGAGCAGGCCGCGTACATCCCCGCCAACGTGGCCGCCCGGATCAAGGCCACCACCGTGTTCGGGGCGAAGTACGTCGATCTGGTCGCCCCGGATGTGCCCTCCGGCGAGCAGATCAAAGCCGGCGCAATCATTCCGGCGCAGAACGTCAGCACCGAAGTCAACACCGTGTTCCAGAACCTCACCGACGTGCTCAAGCGCGTCGACCCGGTCAAACTCAACGGGGTGCTGTCGGCGGTCGCCGAGGGACTGCGCGGTGAGGGTGAGACCATCGGCCGGGCCACCTCTGACGCCGATGCGGTGCTGGCCGCGCTCAACGACCGCAGCGAGACCATCCGCCGCGATTGGCGTTCGGTCGAAGGGTTCAGCGACACCTACAGTGCGGCAGCCCAAGACGTCCTCGCGACGCTGGATGCGGCAAGCACCACCGCGGTGACCGTCACCGCAAACGCGTCCAAGCTGGACGAGCTGATGATCAACATCATCGGAATGGCACGCACCGGAACCGATCTCATCGGCCCGAACAAGGACAATCTGGTCGACGCGATCAACGTGCTCGAACCGACCACCCGGCTAGTGCACAAGTACGACCCACAACTGACCTGCATGCTGGTCGGCGGACACTGGTTCTTGGAGAACGGCGGCTACGACGTCACCGGCGGGTTCACCGGCAAGTCCGTCTCCACCGACGTGGCGCTGCTGCTGGGCGACGACCAGTACCGCTACCCGCAGAACCTGCCGATCGTCGGAGCCAAGGGCGGCCCCGGCGGACAACCCGGCTGCGGATCGTTGCCGATCGTCGACAACAACTTCCCGCACCGGCAGTTGATCACCAACACCGGCTGGGGCACCGGACTGGACGTTCGGCCCAACCCCGGGATCGGCTTTCCCGGCTGGGGCAACTACTTCCCGGTCACCCGTGCCACACCGGAACCGCCCAGCATCCGCTATCACGGCGGGCCGGCACCGGGACCGATTCCCTATCCGGGCGCACCGGCCTACGGCGCACAACTGTATGCGCCCGACGGCGCCCCGTTGTGGCCCGGCCTGCCGCCGGCCCCACCGCCGGGTCAACCGCGGGAACCGGGGCCGCCACCACCCGGAAGTGAGCCGATGACCCCGCCGACCGCACCGTAGGCAAGGAGAGACGCCGCGATGAGAGCTGACCTGCGCCAAGTAATCTGGCGGTTGGGCGCCTTCATAACCGCTTGCCTGCTGGGTCTTTTCGCGATGTTGGCGGTGTTCGCCGAGCTACGCTTCCAAACCGAACAGACCTACCGCGCGGAGTTCCGCAACGTCAGCGGTCTGGAAAGCGGCGACTTCGTGCGCATCGCCGGCGTGGAGGTCGGCAAGGTGCAAACGATTGCGCTGCAACCTGATTCCACGCTCGTGGTGGAGTTCACCGCCGACGAATCCGTGGTGGTGACCAAGGGCACCGGGGCCGTCGTCCGCTACGACGACCTGATCGGCGGTCGCTATCTCAGCCTCAACGAAGGACCAGGCGGGACCGAGAGGTTGCAGCCGGGCGGCACGATTCCGCTGACCCAGACCGCGCCTGCGCTGGATCTCGACGCGCTGATCGGCGGGTTCCGTCCGCTGTTTCGGGCGCTGGATCCCGATCAGGTCAACGCGCTGAGCGGCCAGCTGATCCGGGCCTTCCAGGGTCAGGCGCCGACCATCGGTTCGCTGCTGACCAACACCGCATCGCTGACCAACACGTTGGCCGACCGCGACGAGTTGATCGGCCAGGTCGTCGACAACCTGCACACGGTGCTGGAATCGTTCGGTAACCAAAGTGAGCGGCTGGACACCGGGGTCTCGGCCCTGGCTGAGTTGGTCGACGGCTTGGCAGCCCGCCGCACCGATATCAGCGCGGCTGTGGCCCATGCCGATTCGGCGGCCACGTCGATCGCCGATCTGTTGCAGTCGGCACGGCCACCCCTGACCAAGGTGGTCGCCGAGACCGACCGCGCCGCCGCCCTGGTGGTCGCCGACCATGAGTACGTCGACCAGTTGCTCGCCACGCTGCCAGAGACGTACCAGATCCTGGGACGGCAGGGCTTGTACGGCGACTTCTTCAGCTTCTATCTGTGCGACATCGTGTTGAAGCTGAACGGTAAAGGCGGCCAACCGGTCTACGTCAAGGTCGCGGGTCAAAGCACGGGCAGGTGCGCGCCGAAATGAGGACCGGTATCAGACGTAATCCGCTCGTCGTCGGCGCGGTCGGCATCCTCGTGATGGCCGTGATCGCCGTCGGCGCATTGCAGTACGACAAGCTGCCGTTCTTCAACAAGGGCAACGACTTCTCGGCGTACTTCGCCGAAGCAGGGGGCATCGTTGCCGGTGCCGATGTGCAGGTGTCCGGGTTGCACGTCGGCCAGGTCACCGGTGTCGAGCTGGATTTCCCGCGGGTGCTGGTGACGTTTCGGCTTGCGCCCGACGTGCATCTCGGAGACCGTACTGAAGCGGCGATCAAGACCGAGACCATCTTGGGCGCCAAGATCCTCGAGCTCACCCCGCGCGGGGACGGCAGCCTGCAGGGTCCGATCCCACTGGAGCGCACCCGCTCACCATACGAACTGCCCGAGGCGCTGGGCGATTTGACCACCGCGATCAGCGGACTCGACACCGCCCAGCTGTCCGATTCGCTGCGGGTGCTGGCCGAAACCTTCGCCGAAACCCCGCCGGATCTGAAGATCGCGGTGCATGGCGTCGAGCGCTTCGCGTCGGTGCTGAACAAGCGCGACGCGCAGCTGCGCAACCTGTTGCACAACGCCAACAAGGCGACGACCGTGCTGGCTGAGCGCACCGGTCAGGTGGTCGACCTGATCGCCGACAGCAACGCGTTGCTGGTGGAGCTGCAAAGTCAGAGCGCGGCGCTGGACCACGTCGCGCGCAGCGTCTCGGCGGTGGCCCAGCAGATCAAAGGGTTCATCGCGGAGAACCGTCAGACGCTGCGCCCGGCGCTGGAGAAGCTCAACGGAGTGCTGGCACTGGTTGACAACCGCAAAGCCGAAGTGCAGGAATCGATCACACGGCTCAACTCCTACGCGATGTCGCTGGGTGAGTCGGTGTCAACCGGGCCCTTCTTCAGCGCCTACATCGCCAACCTGCTGCCGGGCCAGTTCCTGCAGCCGTTCATCGATGCGGCGTTCTCCGACCTCGGTCTGGACCCGAACGTACTTCTGCCGTCCGAGCTGACCGACCCCCCGGTCGGTCAGCCCGCCTCGCCGGCGTTGCCGGTGCCGTACCCGCGCACCGGCCAAGGCGGCGAGCCACGATTGACGCTGCCCGACGCGATCACCGGCAAACCCGGCGATCCGCGCTATCCGTATCGTGAGCCGCCCCCGGCGCCGCCGCCTGGCGGGCCACCGCCCGGCCCGCCCGCGCAGGCGCCGCCCGGACTGGGATCAACCCCGGTGCCCACACCGAGCCCGGTGTATGTCGCACCACCCCTTGAGGTTTCACCTGACGAGGAGGCAGCGCCTTGACCAAGACGCTATCGCTGCGGTTGGGTCTGATGCTGGTGCTGGTCGCAACGCTGGTTGCGGCCCTGATCGTGGTGGTGCGCACCACCGATTCGATGCGCCGGATCACCGTGGTGGCCTACTTCGCCAACAGCAACGGCATCTTCGTCGGCGACGAGGTCCGTATCCTCGGTGTGCCGGTGGGCAAGATCGACGAGATCGAGCCCGAACCGACCCGGGTGAAGATCACGTTCTCCTACGACGAAAAGTACCCGGTACCCGCCGACGCCAAGGCCGTGGTCCTGTCGCCGTCGTTGGTGACGGCCCGCACCATTCAACTCACCCCCGTCTACACCGGCGGCCCGCAACTGCAAAACGGTGCGGTCATCGGTGAGGACCGCACCGCGGTTCCGGTCGAGTGGGACGACTTCCGGGTTCAGCTCGAACGGCTCACCGAGACACTGCAACCCACCGAACCCGGCGGAGTCAGCACGCTGGGCTCCTACGTCAACACCGCCGCCGACAACCTGCGCGGTGAAGGAGCCAACATCCGAAGGGCCGTTGAACAGCTGGCCCACACATTCTCCATCCTCGGCGACCACAGCGACGACCTGTTCTCCACCGTGGAAAGCCTGTCGGCCTTGGTGACAGGACTGCATACGAGCACCGACCTGTTGCGGTTCCTCAACCACAACCTAGCCTCGGTGACCGCCCTGCTCGCCGACGATCCCAACGAGGTCGGCAACGCGGCGCGCGACCTCAATGCGGTGGTCGACGATGTCCGCACTTTCGTGGCCGACAACCGGGAAACGTTGGGCACCACCACCGACAAACTGTCGTCGGTGACCCAGACCCTGCACGACAGCCTCGACGACATCAAGCAGACCCTGCACCTGGCGCCCAACACCTTCCAGAACTTCCTGAACACCTACCAGCCCGCGCAGAGCACGGTGTCGACCGCGCTGGCGGTCACCAACTTCGCCGACCCGGTCGCATTTCTGTGCGGCGCAGTGCAGGCCGCCTCGCGCCTCGGTGCCGAGGAGTCGGCGAAGCTGTGCGTGCAGTATCTGGCTCCGATCATCAAGAACCGCCAGTACAACTTCCCGCCGATCGGGGCCAACCCGTTCGTCGGTACCGCCGCGCGGCCGAACGAGATCACCTACAGCGAGGACTGGCTGCGCCCGGACTACATCCCGCCGCCGCAGGCCCAGCCGGCTCCCACCCCGGCGCCGCTGGCCGCGGAAACTCAGCACACTGATCCGGCTGGTGGTCTGGAGGCGCTGATGGTGCCGCACGGAGGCGGATCATGATGCGCGCCAAGGTCGTTGCGACGTTGGCGGCAGCCGTGGGCGTCGCGGTCGCCGGCTGCGCGGACTGGCAAGGTGCGAACTCGTTGCCGTTACCCGGCACCGAGGGGCGCGGAGCCGGCGCGTACACCGTGCAGGCACAGTTGCCCGATGTCGACAACATCGAACGCAACTCGCGGGTCCGGGTGGGCGACGTCACCGTCGGCAACGTCACCAAGATCGAACGGCAGGACTGGCATGCGCTGGTCACCATGTCGCTCAACGGAGACGTACAGTTACCGGCCAACGCCACGGCGACCGTCGGACAGACCAGCCTGCTGGGCTCGCTGCACATTGAACTCGCCCCGCCCACCGACGTGCCGCCGGCCGGGCGCCTACAGGACGGATCGTTGATCCCGCTGTCGTCGGGCAGCCGATACCCCTCCACCGAACAGGCGCTGGCGGCGGTGTCGCTGGTGCTCAACCAGGGCGGCATCGGCAACATCCACGACATCACCCAGGCGTTGAGCACCGCCTTCACCGGCCGCGAAGACGATCTGCGCAGCCTCATCGCACAACTCGACGAGTTCATCGGCCACACCGAGGACCAGACCGACGACATCATCGCCGCAACCGAAAGCCTCAACGGCATGGTCGGCCAGGTCGCCGACCAACGGCCTGTGCTGGACACCGCACTGCAAACCCTGCCCGATGCGCTGACCGTGCTCAAAGACCAACGCGAAACCCTGACCGAGGCGCTCGATCAGCTCGGTGATTTCAGTGCGCTGGCGGCCGATTCGGTCAACCTCACCAAGGAGAGCCTGATCCAGGAACTCAACCACCTCGGCCCGGTGCTGAAGTCGCTGGCCGACGCCGGACCGTCGCTGACCCGGTCGCTGAGCTTCTACTCCACCTTCCCGTGGCCCAAGGAGACGATCAGCACCTGGCAGCGTGGTGATTACGCCAACCTCAGCGCGGTCATCGACCTCACGCTGAGCCGGCTGGATTCGTCGTTCTTCACCGGCACCCGGTTCGAGGGGCACCTGACGGAATTGGAACTGCAGTGGGGCCGCACCATCGGGCAACTGCCCAGCCCGTACACCGCCCGTAACCCGCTCGTCGTGCCGTACCACCTGGACCAGGGGCGATGACATGCGCATGACCCGAAAAGTCTGGATTCAGTTCACCGTCGTGATCGCGATCACGGTGCTGGCCTTCACGTCGCTGGCGCTGGTCTACATCAAGTTGCCGGCGCTGCTGTTCGGCGCCGGGCGCTACACCGTGACCGTCGAATTGCCAGAAGCCGCCGGGCTTTACGAGCGCGCCAATGTCACCTACCGAGGCACGCAGGTGGGGCGGGTGACCGCGGTCAACCTCACCGACGGCGGCGTGCGCGCAACCTTGTCGCTCGAGTCGAAAACACCGATTCCAGCCGACGTCGATGCGCAGGTGCACAGCCAGACCGCGGTCGGCGAACAGTATGTGGCGCTGCTGCCACGAAGCGGTGGCGGACCCAGCCTCGCAGACGGTGATGTCATCGGAGTCGAACGCACGTGGGTGCCGCCCGACGTCAACGAGCTGCTCGACGCGAGCAACCGTGGCCTGCAAGCCATCCCGCAGCAGAACCTGCAAACCGTCGTCGACGAGGCGTATCTCGCCGTCGGCGGGCTCGGGCCCGAACTGTCACGGCTGGTACGAGGATCGACAGCGGTGGCCATCGATGCCCGCGAACGGCTGGACGCCTGGACCGCTCTGATCGACCACGTGGGCACCGTCCTGGACACCCAGACCGAGACATCGGATTCGGTACGTGCATGGGCGGCGAACCTGGCCGAGATCACCGGTCAACTCCGCGACACCGACAGTGACGTCGCGGGCATCCTGCAGCGCGGCGGCCCGGCTCTCGACGAAACCCGGCAACTGTTCGACCGGGTTTCACCGACGCTGCCGGTGCTGCTGGCCAACCTGGTCAGCGTCGGGGAGGTGGCAGTGACCTACGACGACAGCATCGAGCAGTTGCTGGTGCTGCTGCCGCAGGGGGCGGCGGTGATGCAGGCGATCGGCGTGGCCAACCGAAACACCAAACAGGATTACAAGGGCGCGTTTTTGAGCTTCAACCTGAACGTGAACGTGCCGCCGCCGTGCCTGACCGGCTTCCTGCCGATCCGCCAACAGCGGGTGGCCACGTTCGAGGATGCGCCGGACCGGCCGCCCGGCGATCTGTATTGCCGGGTGCCGCAGGACGCCGAACGTAACGTGCGCGGCGCCCGCAACACCCCGTGTGTGACCAAGCCGGGCAAGCGGGCACCGACCTGGCAGATGTGTGAGAGCGACGAGCATTACGTGCCGCTCAACGACGGCTACAGCTGGAAGGGCGACCCCAACGCGACGCTGTCGGGACAGGACATCCCGCAACTGCCGACCGCCCCCGTCGCACCGCCGCCGGCGCCGATCGCCGTCGCCGAATACGACCCGGCCACCGGCTCCTACGTCGGACCCGACGGTCGGATGTACAGCCAATCCAACCTGGCCACACCAGCTGAAGAGGAACGAACATGGCAGACGATGCTGCTGCCCCCGGACAAGTGAAAGGCGGTGGCGTGACCGACAACTCATGGCGCAGCGATGAGACCGAGGCGGTCTACGAACTTGCCGTCGACTTCTTTGAGCGCGAAGTCGTTTCGCGCCATGAGCGCTGGGATGCCCAGCGCCGCATCGATCGCGAGGTATGGCGATCGGCGGGCAAGCTCGGCCTGCTGCTGTGTTCGATACCCGAGGTGTACGGCGGCGGAGGAGGCACGTTCGCCCACGACCTGGCGGTGTTCGAAGCACAGGGCTATGCGGGTGATCTGAGCCTGGGCATCTCGGTGCACAGCGGGATCGTGCCGCATTACCTGCTGGAGTACGGCACTGAGGCGCAGAAGTCGGCATGGCTGCCCGCGATGGCCACCGGGGAGGTCCTCGGCGCGATCGGGATGACCGAACCCGGCGCGGGTTCGGACCTCAAGGCGATCCGTACCACCGCGATCCGCGACGGCGACCACTACGTCGTCAACGGTTCGAAGACGTTCATCACCAACGGATCTTCGGCCGACATGATCGTGCTGGCCGCCAAGACCGATCCGGGCGCCGGGGCCAAGGGTGTGTCGCTGTTCATCGTCGACCTGCGGAACTGCCCGGGCTTTACGGTCGGCCGGGTCTTGGACAAGGTGGGCCAGCACGGTGCGGACACCTCAGAGTTGTCGTTCACCGATGTGCGGGTACCGGTGGACAATCTGCTCGGCGGCGTGGAGGGCCGCGGCTTCGGTCAGTTGATGGCCCAACTGGTGCAGGAACGGTTGGTCATCGCCGCGCAGGCCAGCGGGGCCATGCAGCGCGCAGTGCGAGAAACGCTGCGCTACACCGGGGAACGCCGAGCGTTCGGGCACACGCTGTTCGATTTCCAGAACACCGCGTTCGAGCTCGCCGAGTGCCACACCATCGCCACCACGTGTCGGGTGTTTCTCGACCACTGCATCGAAAAGCACCTGAACGGAAAACTCGATGCTTCCGAGGCCGCGATGCTCAAGTACTGGCTGACCGACCGGCAGTGTGAGGTGGTCGACCGTTGCGTGCAGTTACACGGCGGATACGGCTACATGCGGGAATATCTGATCGCGCGCATGTACGAAGACGCCCGCGTGCAACGGATATACGCCGGCGCGAACGAGGTGATGAAGTCGATCATCGCCAAGTCGATGTCGTGCCGCACTAATGGGTGATCGCCTTCTCCGCGCCGACGCCGGTCAATGCGCGAACCTCGAACTCGGCGTTGATCTCCGGGTTGCCGCGGTCCGGTGAGGTGAGCGTGCCGACGATGCCGAGCGCGAACGCCAGCGGAATCGACACGATGCCGGGATTGGCCAGCGGGAACCAGGCGAAGTCGACGTTGGCGAGCATCGCCGTCTTCGCGCCCGACACCGCGGGGGAGAAGATGATCAGCACGATCGTCGAGATCAGCCCGCCGTACATGCTCCACAGCGCTCCGCGGGTGTTGAACCGCGGCCAGTACAGCGAGTACAGGATCGTCGGAAGGTTGGCCGCGGCGGCGATCGCGAATGCGAGCGCGACGAGGAACGCGATGTTCTGCTCGGCGGCCAACACGCCCAAACCGATCGCCAGGATGCCGAGCACCACCACGGTGATGCGCGAAACCCGCACCTGTTCGCTCTCCGACACCTCGTCTTCGCCGTGGGCCCTGCGCAGCACGTTGGCGTAGATGTCGTGCGCGAACGACGTTGCGGCGGTGATAGTCAGCCCGGCGACCACCGCCAGGATCGTGGCGAACGCGACCGCCGAGATGATGCCGAGAAGGATTACCCCGCCCAGTTCGAAGGCCAGCAACGGGGCGGCCGAGTTCTGCGCACCCGGTGCGGCCAGGATGACGTCGGGCCCGACGAGCGCTGCCGCGCCGTACCCCAACGCCAGCGTGAACAGATAGAACGCGCCGATCAACCAGATCGCCCACACCACCGAGCGGCGCGCCTCCTTCGCCGAGGGCACGGTGTAGAAGCGCATCAGCACATGGGGCAGCCCGGCCGTGCCGAGCACCAGGGCCAGCGCCAGCGAGATGAAGTTGATCTGCGAGGTCAGCGACGCCCCGTATTGCGCGCCGGGAGCCAGGACGTCGCGGCTGGCGACGGCCTCGTTGCCCGATCCCGACACCGCGGACTGGGCTGCGCCGAGGATCTCTGAGAAGTTCACCCCGAACCTGGTGAGCACCATCACGGTCATCATCGCGGCGCCGCCGATCAGCAGGACCGCCTTGATGATCTGCACCCAGGTGGTGCCCTTCATGCCGCCGATCAGCACGTAGAGGATCATCAGCACACCGACGACGGCGATCACCACCGCCTGGCCGAAGTCGCTCGACACGTTGAGCAGCAGCGCCACCAGACCGCCGGCGCCGGCCATCTGCGCCAGCAGATAGAACAGGCAGACGGCCAGCGTGGTGGTCGCCGCGGCCAGGCGCACGGGCCGTTGTCTGAGCCGGAAGCTGAGCACGTCGGCCATGGTGAATTTGCCTGCGTTGCGCAGCAATTCGGCCACCAACAACAGCGCCACCAGCCAGGCCACCAGGAAGCCGATGGAGTAGAGGAACCCGTCGTAGCCGTAGACGGCGATGGCGCCGGCGATGCCGAGGAAGCTGGCCGCCGACAGGTAGTCACCGGAGATCGCGATGCCGTTCTGCGGCCCGGTGAACGACCGGCCCGCGGTGAAGAACTCCGTCGCGGTGGCGTTGCGTTTACTGGCCCTGATCACGATGTACAGCGTCACGGCGACGAACAGCGCGAAGATGCCGATGTTGGTGACCGGGTTGCCGACGGCTGCGTCCTGGGCCAGCACGTCGATGTTCATGCCGCGCCGCCTTGGAGTTTGGCGGCGATGGCCTCGGCCCGCGGGTCGAGGTCACGGTTGGCGAATCTGACGTAGAGCCAAGTGATGACGAACGTCGACACGAACTGGCCCAGCCCGATCAACAGGCCGACGTTGATGTTGCCCCAGACTTTGATCGCCATGAAGTCGTGGGCGAACGCGCCCAACAGCACATAGGCGGAGTACCAGATCAGAAACAGCGCGCTCATCGGAAAGACGAAGCGGCGCAACCTACTTCGTAAGTCGGCGAACTCGGGGCTGGCTTGGACGGCCAGGTAGTCCTGGCCGGTGATCAGCGTGGCTCGCGGAGAATCGTGGGTCTCGGACAAGGCGGCTCCTGACCTCGATGTGCAAATGTGCGTGCGCCAGCATATGAGACGTGCGTCACATTCGACTGTTTCCCGCCCGATTTGATGCTCAAACTTCGTGACGCGTCGCTGCGCGTCGGCTCACTGAACGGGGCAGGCGTACTTTCTGGCCACGTCGAACACCCGCTCCTGTGCTCCGGGGCCGATGACCCCTTGAGCGGCCATTTCCAAACCGATGTATCCGGGTAGACCGCCTACACACGCCTGGTGAGCAACTCGCCAGGCGGTGTCGGGATTGAAGTGATAGCCGTTGCGTTCCAGGCCCTGCATGTATGCGTCGAACTCCGGCGTGCCTTGGTCGGGTATCGCTTGAGCCGTGCCGGCCAACGCAAGCGCGGCGACGATCGCGGCGACCAGAGGTGCAACCACCCGTCTCATGTCCGTCTCCTAGGGCTGTATCCACGGTTTTCGCCTTACGATCGCACACCGCGGCGACATGAGTTGCCGGTTCATCGCGACCGATCTCGCACCCGGACCGGCCTAGACTGGCTGCGTGGCGAAACTGCAGCTAGTTCAAGATCCTGCGGCCGACGCGCTGCTGGAGTCCAACCCGTTCGCACTGCTGGTGGGCATGCTGCTGGACCAGCAGTACCCGATGGAGGCGGCGTTCGCCGGTCCGAAGAAGATCGCCGACCGCATGGGCGGTGAACTCGACCCGCGTGCGATCGCCGATCACGACCCCGACAAGTTCGTTGAACTGTGTTCGACAACTCCTGCGGTGCACCGGTTTCCGGGGTCGATGGCCAAGCGGATCCAGGCTTTGGCGCAGTTGGTCGTCGACCGCTACGACGGTGACGCCGCCGCGCTGTGGACCGCCGGTGACCCCGACGGCGCCGAGGTGCTGAGCCGGCTCAAGAGCCTGCCCGGCTTCGGCGAGCAGAAGGCGAAGATCTTCCTGGCGCTGCTGGGTAAGCAGTACGGGGTGACGCCGGCGGGCTGGCGCAAAGCCGCGGGCGACTACGGCAAGGCCGGCTCGTACCTGTCGATCGCCGATGTCGTCGACGCCGGCTCGCTGGAGAAGGTGCGCAGCGCCAAGAAGGAGGCCAAGGCGCAGGCCAAGAAGGAGGCCAAAGCGGCCAAAGGTTAGTCCCGCGCGCCGAGGGCGTGGGAGTCCAGCGCGGCCAGGGCCGTGATGATGCTGGCGACGACCCGCCCGGTCGTCGTCCCGGTGTCCAAGCCCTCCTTGAGGGTGCGCAGTCTGATCCCGCGCTCGGTGAGGTGGGCGATCGTGCGGGTCACCTCCGCGGTCGAGAGGCCCAGCCGGTCCAGCGCGACGACGATGATGGTGTCACCTGAGCGCGCGTAGCTCAGCATCGCGTGCAGACCCGCGCGGACCCGGTCGGCTGAATCAGACAACGTGTCGGTGAACACCCGGCGGGGGTCGACGCCCGCGTCGGACAGCGCCGCGAGCTGACCCTCGAGGTTCTGCCCGACGGCGCTTGCTGTGGCGTAGCCCAGCATGCAGGTCACGCAGACAACGTCTCACGGCAAACGTCGGATGGGAACCCAACGCGCTCATCGAGTCGGCTCGGCGGCCAAACTGTGACCCGACGTCAACATCGGGCTCAAGGACGCAGCGGTTCTCCGTCGAAACGCTCCCGGGTGGCGATCTCCCACACCGGCTTACGGCTGAGCTTGGTGAGCTGGCGGGTCGGCTTGCCCAGGGGCAGCAGCGCCGCAACCGCATAGTTGTCCGGAATGCCGAGCAGTTCTCGCACCCGCGGCTCCTCGGCCACGGCCGCGGTGGTGAGCACGCCGCCGTAGCCCTCGTTACGCGCCGCCAACAGGATGTTCCAGACAAACGGGTACACCGACGCGCCCGCGATCAGCCCGACGCGGTCCAGGTGCTGGTCGAACGCCGCGACCACGCCGAGGTCGACGCACACGACCAACACGACGTCGGCCCCGCGCAACGGGGACTGCGTCGGCACCTCGACCGCGGCGATGGTTTTCTCGTCGACCGCGGGTGGCTGCAACGGATTCCACGGGTTTTCCCCGTTTCTCAGCTGGGCGATGTAGCGCTTGGTCCCCGGGATCGTGCACTCGATCAGCGCTTCGCGCATCTGGCGGTCGCGCACGACGATGACGCGGTTGCCCTGCCGGTTGCCGCCGCTCGGGGCGAACCGGGCGTTGTCGAGGATGCGGACGAGCGCCTGATCGGGCAGCGGATCGCCGGTGAACTCGCGTACGGCAAACGTGGAACGCATGACGTCATAGAGGTTCATGCTCTACATCTTTACGTCGAGGCCGCCGACCTATGCCAAGGTGATCATATGAAGACCCATCTGAACTGCCCGTGCGGCGAAGCGATCACCGGCAAGGACGAAGACGATCTGGTCGAGCAGGCGCAGGCGCACCTCGCGGACAAGCATCCCGGCCTCGAATACGACCGCGACGCGATCCTCTTCATGGCCTACTGATCCCGCTTTCTCGGCCCCAGAGTGCGGTTACGGCACCACCGTGGAGCCGATGGTCGGCATGAACTGACACTGCTTCTCGGTCGTGGTGACCTGGCCGAAGATCGTCGACAGGATGCTGCCCGAGCCGGTGTCGACGATCGCGGTCAGCGTGGTCGGCCCCTCCGGGTTGATGTCTGAACGCGGCGTGAGCGTGGCCGTGCCCGACTTGCCGGTGCTCAGGTTGACCCAGGTGACGTTCAGTGGCAGTTCCTGCTTGGCTGCCGGCCCCGGCGTGCCGACCGCGGTGAACACGTAGGCGGTCTGGCCCGGTCCGGGGCCCGGCGTCGGGATCTTGGCGGGACCGGCCACCGAAATTGCGGTGGCCAACACGTTTCCGCCGTCCTTCAGGCACCCGTTGCTGATCGACGGATACATGAAGTCCTGTGTCGGCGGTGCGTCCGGCCCGAACGCCGGTCCCGCCGCGGCCGCACTTCCGCCCGCTCCGGCACCGGCCCGACGGCATGGGCCGGGTTCACGCCCGCAGGCAGATGCGCCTGCGTGCCGGGCACAGCCCCGGGTGCCGGCACATGTGCGACGAACTGGTTGACCGCCGTCGCGACATTGCGCGAATCCGCCGGCACCACCGCGTCGCCGGCGAACACCGCCGCGGCAGCCATCAGCGTCGACGCGGCGTTGGTCGGATCGGCCGCCGCCTGCTGAATGGCCGGGCCGATACTCTGCACCGCCGACAGGCCGGGCGCCTGCAGCCCGTCGATCGGCGGCGGCGGTGCGGGTTGAGCGTTGGCCACACCGGCCACGCTGCTCAACAGCAGCGTGGCCGATGAGCCGATCGCGACGGCGACGGTGGCAAACATCGTCCTAGATGACATGGCTCCCCCAAGGTGTGCTGGTCGTGGTCTGGTCGTGAATTGCCGTCGCCGTCGCCGTCAGGGCAGCGCCGAGAGCGGGGTGAACATCGGCGGCAGGCTGGTGCCGGGTGCCGGCGCCGCCGGTGCCAGCGGTGCTGTAGCCGCGGGGGCCACCGGTGCCAGCGGTGCTGTAGCCGCGGGTGCCGTCGCAGAACTGGGCGCGGGCAACAGGCCGACCAACGGTGTGCCCTCCGGCAGCAACGACGCGAGGCTGGTCGGGATCGTGGTCAGCAGGTCTTGCGGCGCGGTCGCGGTGGTGGCCGCCGGGGCCGCTGGCGCGGCCGGCATGCCCGGCAGCGACGTGGGCGGCTGCGGCAGGGTCACCGAGGCCGTCGCCGACGGCGCCGTCGCGGCCGGTGCGGTCGCGGCCGGTGCCTGCGCGCTGCCGAGCAGGGAGGTCACGCCCTGCATGAGCTGCGACGCGGCGGCCGGATTGCTGGCGAGCTGCTGGATGAACGGTATGCCCGGCACGGAGGGCGCGGGCGCGGGAGCCGCAGGTTGGGCTCCGGCGGAAGCGCTGAACGCCAGCGCGGCGGCAACCGCCGCTGGAGCGGCGATCATCGAGGTCGTGAGTGCTTTTCCGATCTTGTGCATGGTGTTTCCAATCCGTTGTAGGCACGCCTCCGCCCGAAGCTAGGCCTGTTACTAGTGAGGCTTGTGTGACACGTGGGGCGTTTATGCAACCGTTACGGATGCGAAGGGTTTTGGTGACCACGGTTGGGCGCTCGTTAGAGTCGGACGGATTGACGTCAAAAAGGGTGCGCCCGTCCCGCTGACCGCGCCGCGCGTGGCTGACCGATTGGCCGCCGCGGCGCCGGTCGTTCTCCTTCTCAGCATCGCCGCGCGCCTGGCGTGGACCTACCTGGTACCCAACGGCGCGAACTTCGTCGACCTGCACGTGTACGTCGGCGGCGCCGGAACGCTGGACGGACCCGGCGCGCTCTACGACTACGTCTACGCCGAGCAGACGCCCGACTTTCCGCTGCCGTTCACGTATCCGCCGTTCGCGGCGGTGGTGTTCTACCCGTTGCATCTGGTGCCGTTCGGGGTCGTCGCGTTCGTATGGCAGCTCGGAATCATCGCGGCGCTGTACGGCGTGGTGTGGATCAGCCAGCGGCTGTTGGGTTTTGGCGATCATCGCGTCGCGATGCTGTGGACGGCCGTCGGCATCTGGACCGAGCCGTTGCGAAGCACGTTCGACTACGGGCAGATCAACGTGCTGCTGGTGTTCGCGGTGCTCTGCGCGGTCTACAGCACACGATGGTGGCTATCGGGGCTGCTGGTCGGGCTGGCCGCTGGGATGAAGCTCACGCCCGCGATCTCGGGACTGTATTTCGTCGGCGCGCGACGCTGGGGCGCAGCGGTGTTCTCGGCGGTCGTTTTCTTTGCCACCGTGGGCATTTCGGCGCTGGTGATCGGCGGCCCGACGCGGTACTACTTCACCGAGCTGCTCGGCGACGCCGATCGGGTCGGCCCGATCGGCACGTCGTTCAACCAATCCTGGCGCGGCGGCATCTCGCGGATCCTCGGCTACGACGCGGGTTTCGGGCCCGCGGTGCTGATCGCGATCGCGGTGACCGCGGTGCTGGCTATCCTGGCGTGGCGGGCGATCGGCGGGGCCACCGACCGGCTCGGCGCGATCCTCGTCGTGCAGCTGTTCGGCCTGCTGCTGTCGCCGATCTCATGGACGCACCACTGGGTGTGGCTGATCCCTCTGATGATTTGGCTGCTGCACGGCCCGCTGCGCGACCGCATGGGCGCCCGGATCCTGGGCGCCGGTTGGCTCGTGTTGAGCCTTGTCGGTGTGCCGTGGCTGCTGAGCTTCGCCCAGCCGAGCATCTGGGTCATCCCCCGACCGTGGTACCTGGCCTGGGCGGGCCTGGTCTACATCGTCGCGACGCTGGCGACGCTGGCGTGGATCGCCGCTAGCCGACGATCCCGTTGATCTCGCGGGCCATCTCGACATCCTGATCGGTGATACCGCCCTCGGAATGGGTGACCAGCGCGAAAGTCACGGTCCGCCAACGGATGTCGATGTCGGGATGATGGTCCTTCTCCTCGGCCTTCTCGGCGACGCGGCGCACCGCGTCGATGCCGTCGAGGAACGCGGGGAACTTGATCGAGCGGCGCAGGGTGCCGTCGGCTCGCTCCCAGCCGGGAAGGTCGGGCAGTGCGGCGTCCACTTGTTCGTCCGTTAACACAGCCATGTTTCGACCGTATACCGTCACGGCAATGTCGGACCAGATCGTCGTCGCGGGTGCCCTGATCGCTGGCGCGTCGCTGCTGGTGGCCCAACGCGCCCGCCCTCCCGAACTGGCCGGGCTGTGGGAGCTGCCGGGCGGCAAGGTCGCCGTCGGCGAGACCGACGAGGCGGCGCTGGCGCGCGAACTGCACGAGGAACTCGGCGTCGAGGTGACCGTTGGTGCGCGCCTGGGCGCGGACGTCGCGCTGAACGCGACGACGACGTTGCGGGCCTACCGGGTCACCCAGACCGGCGGAGACCTGTATCCCAACGACCATCGCGCGTTGCGCTGGATCGGCGCCGACGAACTCGACGGGCTGGCCTGGGTGCCGGCCGACCGGGCCTGGCTGGCCGAGCTTCGCGACGCGTTGAGCTAGGGCGTGGCTAGCTTCGCCGGGCCCGCTTGTACACCTTCACCAGGTCCTTGCCCCGGACGCCGTGGCGCTCGGCCTTGCGCACCTTCGCCAACACCACCGGACAGCGCTTGCACCGCGGATCGCTACGGCAGCACTTCTTCTTGGGTTTGAGGTCGGCTAACTTGCTGGCCTTCAAGTGAGATGGCTCTCTCGTTTTCGCGATAGACGGCTTGCGCTGCGACAATGGCCGACGTGAATTTTCGGAACGTCGCCATCGTGGCACATGTCGACCACGGTAAGACGACCCTGGTCGACGCGATGCTGCGACAGTCGGGGGCACTGACGCACCGCGGTGACGACGCCACCGAGCGGATCATGGACTCCGGCGACCTGGAGCGGGAAAAGGGCATCACGATCCTGGCCAAGAACACCGCCGTGCACCGCCATCATCCCGACGGCACCGTGACCGTGATCAACGTGATCGACACGCCCGGACACGCCGACTTCGGCGGGGAGGTCGAGCGCGGGCTGTCCATGGTCGACGGCGTGGTGCTGCTGGTCGACGCGTCGGAGGGGCCGCTGCCGCAGACGCGGTTCGTGCTGCGCAAGGCGCTGGCCGCGCACCTGCCGGTCATCCTGGTGGTCAACAAGACCGACCGGCCCGACGCGCGCATCGCCGAGGTCGTCTCCGAGAGCCACGACCTGCTGCTCGACGTCGCATCGGACCTCGACGAGGACGCCCAGAAGGCCGCCGAGGAGGCACTCGGCCTGCCCACGCTGTACGCGTCGGGGCGGGCCGGTATCGCCAGCACCAGCCAACCCGCCAACGGCGAGAATCCGGACGGCACCAACCTCGACCCGCTGTTCGACGTGCTGCTGGAGAACATCCCGCCGCCCAGCGGCGACCCAGAGGCCCCACTGCAGGCGTTGGTCACCAACCTCGACGCCTCGGCGTTCCTCGGCCGTCTGGCGCTGATCCGCATCTACAACGGCAAGCTGCGCAAAGGGCAACAGGTCGCCTGGATGCGTGAGGTGGACGGCGTGCCCGTCGTCACCAATGCCAAGATCACCGAGCTGTTGGCCACCGTCGGCGTCGAGCGCAATCCGACCGACGAGGCGATCGCCGGTGACATCGTCGCGGTCGCCGGCATGCCCGAGATCATGATCGGCGACACGCTCGCCGATCCCGACCACGCGCACGCGTTGCCGCGCATCACGGTCGACGAGCCGGCCATCTCGGTGACCATCGGCACCAACACGTCGCCGTTGGCGGGCAAGGTGTCCGGGCATAAGTTGACCGCGCGGATGGTGCGCAGCCGGCTCGATCAGGAGCTGGTCGGGAACGTGTCGATCAAGGTGGTCGACATCGGCCGGCCGGACGCGTGGGAGGTGCAGGGCCGCGGTGAGCTGGCGCTGGCGGTGCTGGTCGAGCAGATGCGCCGCGAAGGTTTCGAGCTGACCGTCGGCAAGCCGCAGGTGGTGACGCGCACGATCGACGGCAAGCTACACGAGCCGTTCGAGGCGATGACCATCGACTGCCCCGAGGAATTCGTCGGCGCCATCACGCAATTGATGGCCGCGCGCAAGGGCCGCATGGAAGACATGACCAACCACGCCGCGGGCTGGGTGCGGATGGACTTCATCGTGCCCAGCCGCGGATTGATCGGCTTTCGGACCGACTTCCTGACGATCACCCGCGGCACCGGCATCGCCAACGCGGTGTTCGACGGCTACCGGCCATGGGCGGGGGAGATCCGTGCCCGGCACACCGGGTCGCTGGTGTCGGATCGCAGCGGCAGCATCACGCCGTTCGCGATGATCCAGCTCGCCGACCGCGGGCAGTTCTTCGTCGAGCCCGGCCAAGACACCTATGAGGGTCAGGTCGTCGGAATCAACCCGCGCGCAGAGGATCTCGACGTCAACGTCACCCGGGAGAAGAAGCTGACGAACATGCGGTCGTCGACGGCCGACGTGATCGAGACACTGGCGCGGCCGCTGGAGCTCACGCTCGAACAGGCCATGGAGTTCTGCGCCGAGGACGAGTGCGTGGAGGTGACGCCGGAGGTGGTGCGCGTCCGCAAGGTCGAGTTGAACGCCGCCCAACGGCTGCGCGCCAAAGCCCGGGCCAAAGCGCGGGGATAGCCCGCTTCGGTCTCCTCGGTCGCGTCGAGTTCTGCACCAGGGTCGTTGAATTCGACGATTCACAGCCCTGGCGCAGAAGTCGCGGTTATGTGTGTATAGTGTGTGTATGGCTCGGCTCAATGTGTATGTGCCCGACGAGCTGGCGGGGCGGGCGCGCTCGGCCAATGTCAATGTGTCCGCAGTGGTGCAAGCGGCGCTCGCCGACGAGCTCGACCGCCGCGCCACGAACGCTTGGCTAGATGAGCTTCCGCCGCTGCGCGGAACGAGATCGCATGAGGCGGTCATCGAGGCGCTAGATGAAGCTCGCGAGTCGTTCGGTGAGCCATCCTGAGCATGGCGCCAACGCCGGCCGAGCATGTCGTGATTGATGCCTCCGTCATCGTCGAACTGCTGGGCGACTTCACATACGGCCAGGCCGTACAACGACGCCTATGCGATACGCGCATGCACGCCCCGGCCCACCTGGATGCGGAGGTGCTGTCGGCGTTCGGCCGGCTCCACCGCGGGGGGACGATCGACGCCCTCGCTGTTGAAGATGCGCTCAGCCGGCTTGCGCAGCTCCCTGTGCAACGCCATGACCTCAATACCCTGGTCCTCGGCGCGTGGGCGCGACGTGCCGACATTCGGCTGCTCGATGCGCTCTATGTGGAGCTGGCCAGTCAGCTTCGGGTACCGCTCCTCACCGTCGACCGCAAGCTCGCACGCGTCTGCGCGTTGGCCGAAGACCTCACGGCCTGAGTGACTTTGGATGTGCCGGCCGACTCCGCGCGAGAAATGTAGCTACCGCAGCCGCATGGTGGTTGTCGTCGTTGTCGAGGAAGGCAATAAAGGACGCTCGCGTCAAGCACGATCACGCGGGCCAGTCCTCGCGGAGTTGCTTGAGGTAATCAGTCCCGTAAACGCCGCTCAGGCAACCGCTATGGGTTTCGATGGCCTCCAGACGGCGACGATGCCGCTCGTCACGCGCGTCCTGTGCTGCGCGACGGCCGTCCAGTGCTAGTCGAACCAGCAGCCGCGCGCAGCTAAGGCCGGGCCAGCGAGCTGCCGCAGCGTCGAGTGCGGCGGCGAGGTCATCGGTCTCGGTCACAAAATGGCGAGGCCGGGTAGTCGGCATGACTCAAGTGTCGCACCAGCACATCGAGGAACTGGCGTGTCTCGTTAGGTGGTGGGCGTGTTCGAATCGAGAATGGCGACATCGTCGTCGATACGCCGTGATGCGGCTCGTAGGCCAAGTGCGCGCCGGCGCACCTGCCACACGATGACCGTCGCGAGTAGCAGCCACCACAGAGCATCCATCTATGTCGCCTTTGTCGGTTGGGCGACGAATCGGCCCCCTCCCAGGGGTGGGAGGGGGCCGATCCGTCATTGCCAATGGCGTTGCGTCAGATTAGCTTTCGCTGCCGCCGTCAGAGCCATCGCTCGAACCGCCGGCATCGCCGCTGCCGGTGTTGTCGCTCGTGCCGCCGGCTTCGGTGTCGTCGCCGGTTGCCCCGTCGGCCGGGCTTTCCGACTCACCGTCGGAGGTCGATCCGCTGTCCTCGCCTGAGCCGGTGCCGGTCTCGCCCGGTCCGGCCATGTTGTCGTCACTGAGATCGGTTGAGCCGTTGGGTGATTCGTCGGACTCTTCGGTCGCCGTCGTGTCCTCGGTCGCCGTCGTGTCCTCGGTTTCCGTCGATTCTTCGGGCTCCGTAGCGCCGTTAGGCTCCGTCCCTTCCTCCGATTCCGTCGCTTCTTCGGTCTCTTCCGTAGCCGCCAATTCCTCGGTGGTTTCGTCCGTCGCCGTTTGATCGACGGCGGTCGCGGGCGGATCGACCGGTCCGGGGTCAGTTGCCGGTTCGGTCACGTCGGCTTCGGGTGCACCGGTCTCCAACGTCACCATCGTTCCGGTCGCGACACTCGTGTCAGCCACTGCTGCGGTGACGGGCAGCGGCGGGTCGAGGTTGAGCATGATCGCTCTGGGGATCTTGGCGAGAAGCTGGACGAGCAGTCCGCCCCAAATGTTCTGGCCGGTAGAGCCGGTTCTGGTGACTTCCACCAGGCCGCCTGGGGCGTTCAGGAAATGATCGACGGCATCGGCGGGAGCGTTCAGCAGAGCACCTACTGCGCCGAGCAGATCGCCGGCTTCGACCGCGTCGATCACCTTCTGCGCGGTGATTCCCAGCGCGAGCACCGGGGACCAGGCCAGGTTCAGAACGGAATTGATCGATTCGATCAGCTGCAACGGTGCCGTGACCGCCCGGGTGATGTCCGCGATGTCTTTGATCAGCATGGAGGGCAACGTGACGACGCCCATCATCCCAAACAACGGCGAGGCGAGTCCGAACAACGTACCGATCGTGGATTTCACTGTTTCGACCGCAGCAGCCGGTTGTCCTGATGCCAGCTGCTCAATGGCCAGCTGCAGCCCCGGTTGCAGATAATTCCTCGACCAGTGTCCCAGTCCCTCGACAACCTGCGGAATCCGGCCGAACAACGCGTATCCGTATCCATTCGCCTTGGCCTGCAAGAACTCCAGCAGTCCCGGGAGTGATCTCCCTGGATGATCGTTCAGGTAATCGACGAGCTCGGTGAGGTTTGCGGCGGTGGCCTGGAAGACCTGAATCCACCGGGTGACCGGGTCGACGAAGGTGGAGGATGCGGTCAGCTGTACCGCGTGGCTCTGGACTTCTACGGGTGTGGGCGTGGGTGCTATAGGCGTGGCCGCGATGACGCTGGCACCGACTATCGCCACGCCGGTGGTCACGTAAGGCCGCAGTGCGAGTTGCAACTGGGTCTCCTTCTTCTCGATGGTGCGGGCGTCGGCGATGCTTGCCATCGCCGACCGGCCAGACCGCACTTCGCGAGGGATTCTTTGCTGAATCGCTGGCGGATCTGACCAGCGCTGAACGTAATCGAGAAAGTCCGGAATTCTTGCGACTATCTGGACTCATATCGGAAAGCGGACCAATAATTCAAAGTTCAGCAATTACGGTTGCTGTCGACAAACCGAGTAGATGGGGGACTACACCGAAAGTGGCAAATGGTCTTGAGCTCCGCCACTCTGCAACTGGAAACTAATTGACGGCGAATCTGTAACACGTTCCTTCAGCGGTGCGCTTAGTCCGCGTCTACGACTTCTTCTTGCGGCATAACCGCTGGTTAGCACAATCTCCGCTGGATCGGTGGGCGCCTAGACCGCCTCGATGGCCGGATCTCCGGCACTGTCCAGCGGCTCGCCGACACCCTTTGCCTGAATCAGCCCTAGCTCGCGGACCTCAACCCGGCGGTGATCCGCCCGCAGTACTTCTCGATGACGGAGACCTTGGCGCTCGACAGCGAGTCGCCCAGGTCGGCCTGCGCGCCTTGCGCGTACGTCGCCGCCGCCTCGGCCGCCACCATCCGGCCCTCATGAGTGAGCACGGCCATCACCCCGCGCCTGTCCTCGGGGCACTTCTCCCGGCGCACCAGTCCCCGCTCCTCCAACCGCTGCACCCGCTTCGTCAAACGGCCCGGCAGCGAGCCGATCTCGTCTGCGAGATCACCCATTCGAACGCAACGGTTCTCAGATCTCAGCAGCGCGTCCAACACCCGCAGATCGATTACGGACAGCCGGTGTGCGTCGGCCAGTCGCCGGTTCATCGCCGCGTCGAGTCGCAATGCGGCATCGACAAAGCTCTCCCACGACTTCTGCTCGGCAAGGTCCAGACCCGGAAGGTCACTCGCAGTGCGGCGACCATGAAGAGGCTGCATGGAGCGTCATGCTAGACATCATCTTTCGCGCTGGGGGCGAGATTGCCATGTCGCGCCAGTCGATAGTCGCGGCCCCGCAGCCGGGTTTCCGACGGCAGTTCGCCGAACAGGTCGCGGTAGCGGGCCGACATGCGGCCGAGTTCGCTGATGCCCCACTTGTTGGATATGTCGGCGATCGTCGCCTCCCGCGGATCGATCGCCAGCAGGTCAGATCGGATGCGATGCAGTCGCATCCGTGCGACGTACGACCGCGGCGGTTCGCCCACCACATCTTCGAACGACCTCGTCAGCGTTCGTCGGGAGACACCCGCACGGCGCGCAAGATCCTCGATTTCGAGCTGTTGGCCGAGGTTCTGATCGATGTGCGCGCGGGTCTGCTCGACGAGCCGTTCGCGTTGCCGCAGCGGGGGGAGTGTCAACGGCGCCGGCCCCTGCCCGAAATGGCCGATGAGCGCCACGGAAATTGCGACGAGCGCACTGGAGTCCAGTCGGGTCTTGCAGTCCTCCTGGTGCAGGCGGGCCAGGAACGCCGAAATGGTCGTGAGGTGCGCCGGTCTCATCGGCCGAGGGTGCACACCCGTGTGCCGGAAGACATTGCGAGCAAGGGTGATTCCATGCCGTTCCGCCTCGCGCTCCAACACCTCCTCGCTGAGGGTGATCACGGCATAGCGGGAGCCGATATCGTGAAAGGCGTCTTGCTCGTCGCCCGGACGAAACGCCGAGACGATGCCCGTGTCGATGGCCCGCGACAACAGCAGATTCCCCGACGGAATCCGCAGGCCGACACAGAGCGACAGCGCCTCCTGGGACAGCGCCCCGCGGATCTGCACCCGACTGTCGAAATGCCCCGAACTCAGCGCGATTCCGTCGTGGACGACGTGCACCAAAGTGCCCCTCGGCGATTCACGGGAACGCTGAAAGGCGCTCAGTCCGGCCCGGTCGACCGCATCGCGCAGATCCTCGATTTGCGTGATCCGCCTCCGAATCACCGGCACGTCCATGAACCAGCAGTGTAGAACCTCGTCGGCCTGTCCCAATCTGCATAGACCGAAATCGTTGGCTGAGCTGTGATCTCGGCAGACGAAACTCGTCCGGCCGTGCGGTCGGGCGTCTTCGGCGACCAAAGAAAGTGACGACCTGATGCCGGCAGTTGGAGCTCTAGACCCCGTGCTCGACCGAGAAACCATGGAGCCGAGTGACGACGCGCTGCGCAGTTGGGAGCGCTTCCGGGAAGCCGCCAGCCTGCTCTACCAGAAGATCGACACGGCGCTGACCACCAAACACCACCTCACGGTGCCCGATTTGCGCATCCTGCACAGGCTGCACACGGATCCGCACGGCTGTGTCCGCATGGGCGCCCTAGCCGAGACACTCCTGCTCGCACCGAGCAGAGCCACCTGGCAAGTGCGCCGCCTGGAGGAACGCGGTTTGGTGCAGCGGGGTCGTCGCCGCGAAGACAAGCGCATAGTCATAGTCGGCATCACCCGAAAAGGCGAGGAGCATCTGCTTCCGGCGCTGCGCACCTACTCCGCGCTGGTGCGCCGGTACTACCTCGACCCGCTCACCCGCGAGCAGATGATCGCGCTCGGAGACAGCACCCGGCGGGTCAGCGATGCGTTGAAACTCCGAGAGATGTTGCCGCGTTCGTAGCTACCAGATGGTCTAGGTTGGCTCGCCGACTTCTGCAGGGCGGCTATCGATCTCGCGCGAGGACTGCCCTGGTGCAGATCTCGCGGACCCTGCAATGCTATCCGTCGTCGAGCACGCCCGTTCGGGTCAGCTTGTCGAGCATGATCCTGGCCATCAGCTCGGCGCGTTTCACACATGACGCCCGCGCGCCGTCGGGGTCGCATCGGCGAATCGCCGAGATTTCCTCTTCGTAGACATGAAAGAAGTCGGTGTGGGTGTCGTGATAGTTCCAGAAGCTGTTCGGCACGAAGCTCTGCAACGCGCGAATCGCCGCCTGTAAGCGGGGACCGGCGTACTCCTCGTTGAGGGGAAGCCGGAACGCCCACGACGCCTCCTGGAATTGGACTGGATCCTCGGCTGTCCGCAAGATCCGCAGTGAGGAGTCCAGATGGGCCAGAATCCGTGGCGTGGGGTTGGCCGCCGCCCGCGCCGCGACGATGCCTGTGAGCAGGCCGTACAGCTCATGATGCTCGCGAACGGTCGATTGGTCGAAACGCTCCACGAAGGCACCCCGGTGATAGCGCGTCGCCAGGATTCCATCGTGCTCGAGTTGAGAAATGGCCTCCTGCACCGGTATTCGGCTCAGGCCGAGCTCCTTGGTGATCGCGGTGCGGTCGATCCGGTCTCCGGTCCGCAACCTTCCGCTCAGGATCAGGTCGATGATGTGATCGACGACCTGATCCTTTTCCTTTACCCCGTAAATCTTCGGCATTCCCCATACCCCCCTGCCGTTCGCTGTGCAAGTTTCTCACCGCAGGCCGGGTTTCGCTGGCGCAACCTCACCAAAAACGGGTTCAACACATGATGCCGATACCCTGAACACCGTGCCGGGAGCCCTACGCATCATTGCCGCGCTATCCGCGCTGGTGACAGTGGTGGCGTCGTGCACGGTCAGCCCGCCGCCCGCGCCCCAGAGCACCGACACCACCGAGGTGGCGGCCCCGCCTCCGCCCCGGCTGACCCAGATCATCATGGCCATCGACTGGATCGGCCCAGGCTTCAACCCTCACCTGCTATCCGATCAATCACCGGTCAATGCGGCGATCAGTTCGTTGGTGCTGCCCAGTTCGTTCCGCCCGATTCCCGATCCGAACACCCCGACCGGCTCGCGGTGGGAACTCGACACGTCGCTGCTGGTCTCGGCAGAGGTGACCGACGAGAACCCGTTCACGGTCACCTACCAGATCCGCCCCGAGGCGTCCTGGACCGACAACGCCCCGATCGCCGCCGACGACTACTGGTACCTGTGGCGGCAGATGGTCAGCCACCCCGGTGTCGTCGACCCTGCCGGCTACGACTTGATCACCGGCGTCCAGTCGGTGGAGGGTGGCAAGACGGCGGTGGTCACCTTCTCGCAGCCCTACCCGGCATGGCGTGAGCTGTTCAACGACATCCTGCCCGCCCACATCGTCAAGGACATCCCCGGTGGGTTCGCGGCCGGGCTGGCGCGTGCGCTGCCCGTCACCGGCGGCCAGTTCCGGGTCGAGACCATCGATCCGCAACGCGACGAGATCCTGCTGGCGCGCAACGACCGCTACTGGGCGCAACCGGCCAAACCGGACCAGATCCTGTTCCGTCGCGGCGGTGACTCGGCCGCGCTGGCCGACTCGATCCGCAACGGCGACACCCAGGTGGCGCAGGTGCACGGAGGAGCCGCCGCGTTTGCGCAACTGTCGGCGATCCCCGATGTGCGCACGGCCCGCATCGTCACCCCCCGGGTCATGCAGTTGACGCTGCGGGCCCAGCAGCCCGCGCTCGCCGACACCCGGGTGCGCAAAGCGATCCTGGGCCTGCTCGACGTCGATCTGCTCGCCTCCGTCGGTGCCGGGGACGACAACACCGTGACATTGGCGCAGGCGCTGGTGCGCTCACCGTCCGATCCCGGCTACGTACCCACGGCGCCGCCGGCGATGACGCAGGACGCGGCGCTCGACTTGCTCTTTGATGCCGGCTATCAACTCGAGCCGGGCCAGACGGGGCCCGGTGCGCCTGGCCCCGAAGAGACCCGTGGCCGCATTACCAAAGACGGTGTGCCGCTCACGCTGGTGTTGGGCGTGGCAGCCAACGATCCGACGTCGGTGGCCGTCGCGAACACCGCCGCCGACCAGCTGCGCAACGTCGGCATCACCGCGTCGGTCTCGGCGCTGGACCCGGTGGCGCTGTATGGCGAGGCTTTGGCGACCAACCGCGTCGACGCCGTCGTCGGCTGGCGCCAAGCCGGCGGCGACCTCGCGACGGCCCTGGCGTCGCGCTTTGGTTGCCGCGCGCTCGAGGCCACCGCGGTGGCGACAAGCCCGACCGCCCCGACGTCACCGGAGCCCGGCGAGACCGGCGAACCGACGGCCACACCGCCGGAAACGCCGGAGCCGCCGGTGACCACGCCGACCGCTGCGACCACCACACCGAACCCGGAGCCGGAATCCGATGAGCTCGTGCAGGCGCCGAGCAATATCACCGGCATCTGCGATCGCAGCATTCAGCCGAAAATCGATGCGGGACTGGATGGTACGGAGGCTATCGCCGAGGTGATCACCGCCGTGGAACCGCGGCTGTGGAACATGGCGACGGTGCTGCCGATCCTGCAGGACACCACGATCGTCGCCGCCGGGCCCAGCGTGCGCAACGTCAGCCTCTCAGGTGCCGTACCGGTGGGCATCGTGGGCGACGCCGGCGACTGGGTCAAAACGCCGCAGTAGCACGGCGACGCCCGACCTCAGCGCCGAGTGTGGGCTTGGTGCACGCATTTTTGCTCAGGACGTGTCCCAACCCCACACTCGGCGGCCGGTTAGCCGATTCTCACTCGCTGTCCGAGCTGCTGTCGGAGCCGTCGCCCGAATCGCTGTCGGTATCCGCGTCGGCCGCGGCGTCGGACTCCTCGGCGTCACCGGAGTCGACAGACTCGGTGTCCGAGTCGTCGTCGGCCGTGCCGCCCGGCGTCACCTTATTTCCGTCCGAAAGATCCGTTCCCCCGTTGTCGGATTCGGCATCTTCCTCGGCTGCGGCGTCCTCGGCTTCGGTCTCCTCGTCGATCGGTGTCTCGACGACCTCTTCCTCTTCGGCCTCTTCGGCGGCTTCCTCGTCCTCGGCGTCGTCGACAACGTCGGTAACCGGAGTCAGGTCACCCTCGTCGCCGCTGCCCGTGGCCGCCGGTTGTGCGTCTACGACAGTGGACGCCGGTGCGACGTCGAGGTTGACGGTCAGGGCCGGAGAGGTGGTGGTGGCTGCGACGGCCGCGGTCTCGGCTTCTTCGTCCTCGGCTGCCGCGCCCGTCTCGGCCGGGGTAATGGCCTCCACGATCATGTCGCGGATGTTCACGAGGATGCCGAGCGCACCGCCGTTCGCCCCGATCAGACCCGGAAAACCATTGTCCGGATAGCCGTTGATCACACCGTCGAGAATGGTGGCCGGCGCGTTGACGAACGCGTTGACGACGCCGGTGAAGTCGCCGGCGCCGACGGCGTTGACGATGTCCTGCACGGCCTCCGCGGTCGCCTGGAACAGCGCAAGTGGCGGGCTGATCAACCCGATGCCCACCATAGGAATGACTTGCGGAATCAGATCAATGACGGCGACGAGGTTGTTGATCGGAGCTTGCAACGGCGGTAGCAGCGGCAGTGCGGCCAGGATGACGCCGGTGGACAGTATTTCGGCGGCTTCCTGGATCTGCCCGGCCATGAGCTGATCGATGGCCCTGTTGAACGTGGCCGGAATGCCGGCCGGATTGCTGGCCTCGAACAAGCGATGAACGGCTGCGCCGAGGTCCTGGACCATCGTGAGCTGATTGACGACCACCTGCTGAAGGATCGGCGCGACGCCTTCCTCGAACAGGTCGTTGGCGAGGTATCCCAGATTCGACAGCGTGTTGTCGAAAAGCTCGGCGTACGTGGCGGTCAAGGCCACCTGCGGCGAGTAAATCGGCGTTGCTGCTATTTCCGGGACGGGCGGCGTGACCGGCGATACAGCGATGACACCGGCGCCAATCAACGCAACGCCTGTGGTGACAGTTGAGCGAACAGCTACGTGCATTGCATCTCCTTTTGATGTCCACCCCGAACTGGGCAGTTGTGGAAGCACTAGGAAGCCTAGAGCAAATGTATGCAACCCGTAAAGCCTCTGTGTGACACAACATTTGGCCGCTCTGGCAATCTTAGATCGCTTTAGCACGGGGCGGTAAATGCCGGCAAACATCTCGGTGGAATAGGGGTGGGTGGCGGGCGCTGTTGACACCGTTGATGGCCATTTGCGAAGGGCTAATTGCTGGATTTGCAGAGCGGGCCAGAGTTTCGACGACAGCTAATTGGTACGACGGCATTCGAGATTGCTGATAACGAATGCTGCGCGGTCGCGCGTAGGCGATCTGGCGGGGAGATGCACTTGAAGTGGCGGTCTTGGCAACCTGGCGGTCGAATGTGGGCTCGATGAACGCGTTGGCGTCCGATGGCGTGACACAACCGCACTCTCGACGGCGTGTCGGAAGCGCCGCGTCGATGGACAGCGGCACCCGCGGCGACGCGTTGTGAACGATGATGCCGCGTGCCCCAGGCTTCTTTGCTGGATAGCGGTGTACAGGCCCCCTAATATTTGCGTCGGCAAAGCTAGTGCGGGTGGCAGGCCGGCATTCATGTCGGTATGCGGCAGGTGGATTATTTGCTTGACGGATGCCAGGCGGGAAGCGCCTTAGGGTGAGGGCGACGCCGACTTCATCAGCGAACGGGTGCATGTCCGGTGCATATAGCAAATATCAGGAAGGGCTGGAGTCCCGCTCAAAAAGTTGCGGATGCGAAAGGGCCGACGCGCCTCAAGCAAAATTGACTAAATCGAAAACAGTTAACTGACTCTTCGGTAACGTGTGCTTGACATGGTTGACGTCTACGTAAAGGAGAAGCCATGCAGAGAGCCGTTCGCCCCTACATGACCGCGGGGGTGGCGTTGGTCGGAGCCAGTGTGATCGCCGTCAGCCCGGTGGCGCCGCCGGTTCCGGACATAAAGGTTGCCGCAGCACCAGCCGTGAGTTCGGCGATGCAGCTCGCGTCGGCGACCAACCCGCTGATCGCGTTCTCGGAACTGTTCTCGAACACCCTGACCAACGCGTCCGGGCTCTTCGAGCAGTTCGCGGCGTCCCCGGCGCCCATCCTGCAGCAAGTGCTGATCAATCAGGGTGCCAACTTGGCGCTGATCGCCAACACGGCCGAACAACTCGCCGTGTTGTTTCCCGATTTGGTGGAACAGATCGGAGCGAATCTGCGAGAGATGGCCACGCAGTTGGCCGCCGGCGATTTCGTCGGCGCGGGACAGACGCTGAACGAGACGTTGATCTTCGCCGGCCTGCCGCTGCTCGGCCTCATCGGGCCGCCGCTGACCATCCTGCAGAACACCACGCAGAACATCGCCAACGTGTTCGCCGAACTGCCAAATCAGGTGTTCCCGTTGCTCTCGGCGATCGTCCTGTCGCCGGTGCAGTCGATCATCAACGGGACGGCCGATATCGCCCAGACGGTGTTCGACGCCGTCACCGCGGGTGACTTCCTCACCGCAGCGGGCGCAGTGATCAGCGCGCCCATCGTCATGGCCGATGTAGTCCTCAACGGCTTCGGGGGCGCTGCGGGCCTGCTCACTCCGCAGCTGAACTTCTTCACCTCAGGCCCGATCGGTGCGTTGCTGGGCCTGCGCGACGCGATCGCCGATGCGCTGGATCCGATCGTCGTGCCGGCTATGGCGAATGCGGCGAACCAGGCACCCGATGTGGAGGCGGAGGTGTACACCCTCGACGTCGACGCTGGGGCCAAGACCGCAGAGGTCGTCGGTGCGTCTTCGGTGACGGATGACGACGGCAACAGCTCGCTGGCCGCCACGGAACATCCGGAGGGATCCGGTGCCGCAGGTGCGCTCGGTGAGGAAGACGAGGGCGAGGAAGGCCCAGCCGAAGAGCAGGAAGCTGAAGAAGAAGCGCCCGTCGACGCGGAGGACGACGACGTCGAACCCGCAGCCGAGGATGACGACGAGGCCGGTGAGACGCCCGGCAACGGGCAGGTCCGCAACAGCCTGGTGGCCACCCCCGGTGAGACGGGTCTGAGCACCGGCGGCGAGGCCGGCGACGGCAGCGATGCGTCCGACGACGCGCCGACGGCCGGCGATGCCGGTGACTCGGAGAACGACGGTGACGCCGGAGGCGATGCCGGCGGCTCGGAGTCGGGCTCGGGCGGCGACGAGTAACCTCGCACCACCGATCGGTCCCCCTCCCAGTCAATGGGAGGGGGACCGATTGCTTCGCGGCGCCGGGGCAGAATTGCGCCCAAGTGTTAGCCAGGGTTAGGTATGGCTAAGCAGAGCTCGATGCATCCAATCGATTTTCGACGCATCACACCCTGATCTCAATCATTCGGTGGCAAATAGTTGAACCCGCCGTCTCAGGCATGAGGTATTGCCGACGATCGCTTGGCTAACTATTGCAGCGCCCTTTGGGTGCAGGAAGGGCGATCCGCGCAGTCACGGATCCGCTCGCACAGCTCGACATTACTGACGTGTGCGTCAAGGCACAACCGGGCCGGCAACCGGTTCTTGTTGCTGAGCGTTCACCGCGATGGCTGACATGGCCCGTGTGGCTGGCGGGGCCACGGAGCCAACGGGCAAGCTGTTGCGAATGGAGACGCCGCGACTGCTCTTTGTGCACGCCCATCCCGACGACGAAACCATCGCCACCGGAGCGACGATCGCGCACTATGTCGCCCGCGGCGCACAGGTGCGAGTGGTCACTTGCACGCTGGGTGAGGAGGGCGAGGTGATCGGCGAGCGGTGGGCCCAACTCGCCGTCGATGAAGCCGACCAACTCGGCGGCTTCCGCGTCGCCGAACTGACCGCCGCGCTGCGCGCGCTCGGCCTCGACGAACCCGTCTACCTCGGCGGCGCCGGCCGGTGGCGCGACTCAGGTATGGCGGGCACACCACCGCGGCACAGGCAGCGGTTCATCGACGCCGACCCGCATGAAGCGGTCGGCGCGCTGGTGGCGCATATCCGTGAACTGCGCCCGCACGTCGTCGTCACCTATGACCCACAGGGCGGTTACGGGCATCCGGACCACATCCACACCCACGACGTGACGATGGCCGCCATCAACGCCTCGGCCGCCTCAGCCGGTTCCGACTATCCCGGCGAACCGTGGAGCGTGCCGAAGGTCTATTGGTCGGTCTTCGCGAAATCCGCCATCGCCGAGGGACTGGCCGCCCTGTCCGACGTGCCGTCCGGATGGATCCGGGTGTCTGCGGACGACCTGGGGTTCGGCTTCGACGACGATGCAATCGACGCGGTCATCGACGTCGAAGAGCAGCTGTCCGCCAAAACCGCGGCGCTGCGTGCACACGCCACCCAGGTCACCGTCGCGCCCGACGGACGCTCTTTCGCGCTGTCCAACGACATCGCGCTACCGATCGGCGCGATCGAGCACTACATCCTTGCCGTAGGCACCGCGGGCCAGCGGGATGGCCGCGGCTGGGAGACCGATCTGCTTGCGGGGCTCAACGTTCAGGAGCCGAAGGAGTAAGCTGCCGACATCACCGGCGCGTGGAAGGGACGACAGATGGACCAGGACCTCGATCCCAACCTGCAGCACTGGCAGGACCGGTTCGACAACTTCCAATGGGTGCTGGGCTCGATGGTGTCGCTGCTCGACAGCATTCCGACCTGACCACACCGGCCGCCACCACCGATCGTCTGCGCGTGGTGGTTCTGACATTGCTCGCGCTCGACGGCGTGGTGTGCGCAATCGCCGCATCGTTCTTTCTGCCGCTACGGATCGGCTCGATTCCGTTTCCTGTCAGCGCGCTCATCGCGGGCTTGGTCAACGCGGCGCTGGTGTGGGCGGCGCTGCACTGGACCTCGACGCCCCGCGTTGCCGCACTGCCGCTGTGGACGTGGCTGGCCACGGTGGCCGTGATGACCCTCGTTCGGCCCGGTGACGACATCGTCTTCGGCGGTGCCGGGGTGATGGCGTACGCGGTGTTGCTGCTGCTCGTGCTCGGCGCGGTGCCGCCCGCCGTCGTGCTGTGGCGGCACGCGAACTCCTAAGCCTCGCCGCCATCCCCGGCGTCGCCGTCGTCGCCGCTGTCTGCGGCATCGTCGGAATCGTCACTGTCGGTATCGTCGCTGAGCGTCGACGACACGGTGTCGTCGACGCTGTCGATCGAGTCCTCCGTCGCCTCGTCGGCGTCGTCGATCTCTGTTGCGTCCTCGATGCCCTCGATCTCGTTTGTTTCGCTGACCTCTTCAATTTCCTCGACCGGCTCCTCGACCTCTTCGACCTCTTCGACCTCGGTCTCGTCGAGTTCGGTGACCACCTCGTCGACTTCCTCCGTCGCTTCGGCGGTCTCGGCAGCAGGCTCCTCGGCGGCTTCTTCGGTGTCTTCTTCGAGGACTGCCGTCTCCTCCTCATCGGCCACTAGTGACATCGCCGTCGTCGGCTCCTCGACCGCTGACTGCAGCGGCGGAATCGGCGGGAGCGGCGGGATCAGCCGGCCGAAGAAGAAATTGAACTCCGCGATCGCGAAGTTCTGCAGCGAGTTCCACGTCACCGAGCCCAGCGTCGTCAGCCCGTCGATGTAGCTGTCGAGATTGAGTGGGTCGCTGACGACGGGCGCGACCAGATCCACGACGAAGCTGTTGGCGACCGGCCGGATCAGGGTGAAGTAGAAGATGTCGATCTGAGCGCTGATGTCATAGCCGATCGGAATGAAGTAGCCGAACGGGATGAAGTCGGCGGCGTAGGCAGCGAGCTCGACCACGTAGTCGATCCAGGGCAGCGCCCTGTTCCACGCGTTGATGATCGCGTCGCCTGCGCCGTTGAGCGTTACCGGCTCCGCGGTCGCCGATATCGGTTGGACCGCGGCGAGCAGCTCGACGAACTGATCGGACACCACGCGGACCGGGGCCGCGTGGTAGTAGCTAGTGCTGGTCTCGGGTGGCGGCGCAGAAACGGGTGCGATCGCGATCGCGCCAGCTCCGACGACGGAGATGCCCGACATCAGAAGAGACTTGACGGATACAGCCATTCGAGGCTCCTCTGGTGCATGCCACCGCGGTGGCCGTGAACTTACGTTGCTGTCAATGTACGGGGATTATTGCGCAGATGGGGCGTGCGCCACGGCGGACCTGCCGGACTACTGTGGCCTCTATGTCAGGCGCAGTTGTTTCAGTATGTGAGACAGGCGGATGATTGCCGCCGACATCGGAGTTACACGGGAGTGGCTCTGAACCCGCAGCGCGGCGCTGACCTGCCCGATCCGGTGATCCCACCGAAGTCCGACGCGCCCAGCGCCGCGGCCCTGCGCCGTGTGCTGCGCCGCGCCCGCGACGGTGTGGCGCTCAACGTCGACGAAGCCGCGATCGCGTTGACCGCGCGCGGCGACGACCTCGCCGACTTGTGCGCCAGCGCGGCGCGGGTCCGTGACGCGGGGCTGGAGGCAGCCGGCCGACGGGGCCCCAACGGACGTCTGCCGGTGACCTATTCACGTAAGGTGTTCATCCCTGTCACGCACCTGTGCCGGGACACCTGCCATTACTGCACCTTCGTCACCGTTCCTGGCAAGCTGCGCGCCGCCGGGCTCGGCATGTACATGGAGCCCGACGAGATTCTCGACGTGGCACGCCGTGGGGCCGAATTGGGTTGCAAGGAAGCGTTGTTCACGCTCGGAGACCGGCCCGAAGCGCGCTGGGACGAGGCTCGGCAATGGCTCGACGAGCGCGGCTATGACTCGACGCTTGACTACGTGCGGGCGATGGCGATCCGGGTTCTGGAGGAGACCGGCCTGCTGCCGCATCTGAACCCCGGGGTGATGAGTTGGTCGGAGCTGTCGCGGCTCAAGCCGGTGGCCCCGTCGATGGGCATGATGCTGGAGACCACGTCGCGCCGGCTGTTCGAGACCAAAGGCCTGGCGCACTACGGCAGCCCGGACAAGGATCCGCAGGTGCGGCTGCGCGTGCTGGCCGATGCGGGCCGGTTGTCCATTCCGTTCACCACCGGCCTGCTCGTGGGGATCGGCGAGAACCTGACCGAACGTGCCGAGACCATCCACGCGATCCGGCGCTCCCATAAGGAGTTCGGCCACGTGCAGGAAGTCATCGTGCAGAACTTCCGTGCCAAGGACCACACCGCGATGGCGTCCGCACCGGACGCGGCGTTCGAAGATTTCATCGCGACCGTCGCGGTCACCCGCCTGGTGATGGGCCCCAAGATGCGGGTGCAGGCGCCACCGAACCTGGTATCGCGCTCGGAGTGTCTGGCGCTGGTCGGCGCGGGCGTCGACGACTGGGGCGGCGTATCACCGCTGACGCCCGACCACGTCAACCCGGAGCGCCCGTGGCCAGGTCTCGACGAGTTGTCCTCGGTCACCGCCGAAGCCGGCTACGACCTGGTGCAGCGCCTCACCGCGCAACCGCAGTACGTCCAGGCGGGTGCGGCGTGGATCGACCCGCGGGTGCGTGGCCACGTCGACGCGCTGGCCGATCCGGCGACCGGGTTGGCGCTCGACGTCAACCCCGTAGGTCGGCCATGGCAGGAGCCCGATGAGGCCTGGGAGTCGTTGGGCCGCACCGACCTTCATTCAGCAATCGACACCGCGGGCCGGCTGACCGACACCCGCAGCGATCTGGGTAGCGCGTTCGGCGACTGGGAGTCGATCCGGGAGAAGGTGAACGAACTCGCCGCGCGGGCGCCCGAGCGCATCGACACCGACGTGCTGTCCGCGCTGCGCAAAGCCGAACGCGATCCGGCGGGTCTGTCCGATGAGGAATATCTGGCGCTCGCGGTGGCCGACGGCCCGGCGTTGGATGCTGTTGCCGCGCTGGCGGACTCGCTGCGCCGCGACACCGTCGGTGACGATGTCACCTTCGTGGTCAACCGCAACATCAACTTCACCAACATCTGCTACACCGGCTGCCGGTTCTGCGCGTTCGCGCAGCGCAAGGGCGACGCCGACGCGTACTCACTGTCCGTCGACGAGGTGGCCGACCGTGCGTGGGAGGCGCACGTGGCCGGCGCCACCGAGGTGTGCATGCAGGGCGGTATCGACCCCGAGCTGCCGGTGACGGGCTACGCCGACCTGGTGCGTGCGGTCAAGGCGCGGGTTCCGTCGATACACGTGCATGCGTTCTCGCCGATGGAGATCGCCAATGGCGTTGCCCGCAGCGGCCTTTCCACACGGGAGTGGCTGATCGCGCTGCGTGAGGCGGGTCTGGGCAGTATACCGGGGACCGCGGCGGAGATACTGGACGACGAGGTGCGCTGGGTGCTGACCAAAGGCAAACTGCCGACGTCGATGTGGGTCGAAATCGTCACCGCCGCACACGAAGTCGGGCTGCCGTCGAGCTCGACGATGATGTATGGCCACGTCGACACCCCGCGGCACTGGGTCGGCCATCTGCGGGTGCTGCGCGAGATCCAGGACCGCACAAACGGGTTCACCGAGTTCGTTCCGCTGCCGTTCGTACACCAGAGCTCGCCGCTGTACCTGGCAGGCGGTGCGCGACCGGGGCCGACGCACCGCGACAACCGCGCCGTGCACGCGCTCGCGCGGATCATGTTGCACGGCAGGATAGCCAACATTCAGACCAGCTGGGTCAAGCTCGGCACCGAACGCACGCAGGTGATGTTGCGCGGGGGCGCGAACGATCTCGGTGGCACGCTGATGGAGGAGACCATCTCGCGGATGGCCGGTTCGGAGTTCGGCTCGGCCAAAACCGTCGCGGAACTGACCGCGATCGCCGAGGGCATCGGCCGTCCGGCCAGGCAGCGTTCCACCACGTACGACCCGCTGGCCGCCTAGCCCCCTTTGGCGCGAGCGTGCGTGTCTGAGGACGACACGCCGCCTTGTGGCCGTACTTTGCGCACGCTCGCCAAGCCAAGCGGCCCGCCGGCCAAGCGGCCCGCCAGGCCAAGCGTCGCGCCAAGCCAGGCGTCGCGCCGTCGGGAATATATCCGGACCATAGTCCGGTTATGCGGAGAGATGGGCGATGCGCCCGGTACACCGCAAGACCAACGAAGGAGAAGTGACTATGACAACTGCAGTGAACACCGGCTTGAGCACCGGCACCTGGACCATCGATCCCGCGCACTCGACCGTCGGCTTTTCGGTACGGCACCTGATGGTGAGCAAGGTACGCGGCAGGTTCGACGACTTCAGCGGCGCGATCACCGTCGCCGACGACGGCACCCCTTCGGTGACCGCGGAAGTCTCGACCGCGTCGCTGAATACCGGTAACGAGCAGCGCGACGCGCACGTCAGGTCGGCAGACTTCTTCGACGTCGAGAAGTATCCGACCGCCACGTTCGCCTCGACTGGCGTACGACCGGACGGCGACGACTACGTGCTCGACGGCGACCTCACGATCAAGGGCATCACCAAACCCGTCAGCCTCGCGCTGGAGTTCAACGGCGTGAACCCGGGCATGGGCCAGGGTGAAGTCGCCGGCTTCGAGGCTTCGGTGGTGTTGAACCGCCGCGACTTCGGCATCGACATCGACATGCCGCTGGAGACAGGCGGGGCCGTGGTGGGCGACAAGGTCACCGTCACCCTCGAGATCGAGGCGACCAAACAGCAGTAGCGCTGCCCGCGAGCGTGCGTGAACTTCGGCGAAACGTCGGCGTGTCGCCCGCAGGCACGCACGCTCGCGGCAAAAAGGGGGTCAGGTCTTCAGCTGGATCCGCGGCGGTGTCTCGTCCGGAGCCACCAGCGCGACGATCGACTCGAGAACCCAGAACGCGAAGGTCGAAACGAAGATCGCGACGGCGGGTAGCAGCACGACCGGCAACGCGACGAGCACCAACAGCATCAGCGCGCCCGGCACATCCCTGGGCCACCCCGCGCCGCCCTTGCCCTGCACGATCGCCGACATCCGCACGGCGGCCCACATGATCCAGCGCCGCAACAAACTCACGCCGTCGCGCTGCATTTGACGGCGGAACCGGTAGTCGGCCTGGCGGCGGTCACAACCGGTGCGGTCCGGGTAGCGCCACAGATAATCGTGCAGCACGGCCGCTCGCGCATAACGGCCGGCCCGCGGGATGAACCACGACACCACGCCCGGCACCGACACCAGATCGGTGGCGAAATCCGCGGGTACGTCGAAGTTTTCGTTGAACCCGTCGAAGGTCAGCTGCTGGGTGGTGCGCCACTCGTCCCAAGCGCTTTCCTTGAAGATTTTCTTCGCCGCGCGCAAGGTGTCCAACTCGTCGGCGGTGAGCTGGCGGACATGCACGACGGCGTCTCGGTGGATGGGTGCACAGCGCTGCGTCATTCTGCAGGTATAGCAAGGGAGCGCGCTTCAACATCGCGATATCTGCACCAGGGTTGTGATCCCTGTGGAATCACAGCCCTGCTGCAGGTTTCGCGAACGGCGGTGAAGCCAAGGCCCCACGGCGACAACGGATTCACATAGCTCACGTGCCATCCAATGCCGCGGTCACTTCGTCGAGCCAGCCGATCGCGCTTTCCTCGGCGCGGATGCGGCCGCGCAACACCAGGTACCGGTGCAGCGCGCCGCCGCTCAGGGACGCGGGGCTGGGGAACTGCCGCTTCTGGTAACCCCGGTAGGTGTCGAGCAGTTCGGCCCGTTCGCCACGCAACGCGGTCACCTGGGCGAGCAGCGCGGCGATGTCGCCGTAGGCGGCGCCACGCACCTTGACGGCCAGTTCACGCGTACCGCCCCGGCCGGACAACGGTTCGGCGATCCAGCGGGCCAGTTCGGCGCGACCGGCGTCGGACACCGTGTAAACCTTCTTGTCCGGTCGGCCCTGCTGGACAACCGGTGTCCCATGCACCCAGCCGTCGTCTTCCATGGTCCGCAGGGTGCGGTAGATCTGCTGATGCGATGCGGTCCAGAAGTAACCGATGGACCGGTCGAAACGACGGGCCAGCTCATAGCCCGACCCGGTGCGTTCGCACAGCGCCACCAGGATCGCGTGCGGAAGTGCCACGCCGGAAGCCTAAAAGCCCCGCGCATCCATATGCAATTTGTTGCACTGCATCCATGTGCACAGGGGAGTCACGCTAGGCGGCTTGTTAGTGCAACGTCTAGTATCAGTAACCACGCGCCACCCTTAGCCGAGGGCGAGCGCGCCCATAAGGCACACTGAGACCACCGTCCAAGAACGAACAGCCCGCTGGACAGGAGATCGAGGAGCAACCTGTGACGTACACGATTGCCGAACCCTGCGTCGACGTCAAAGACAAGGCGTGCATCGAGGAATGCCCTGTCGACTGCATCTACGAGGGCGCACGCATGCTGTACATCCATCCGGACGAATGCGTCGACTGCGGCGCATGCGAGCCGGTCTGCCCGGTCGAGGCCATCTACTACGAAGACGATGTGCCCGACCAGTGGAGCGAGTACACCCAGATCAACGCCGACTTCTTCGTCGAGCTGGGTTCGCCGGGCGGCGCGTCCAAGGTCGGCATGACCGAGAACGACCCGCAGGTCGTCAAGGACCTGCCGCCCCAAGGCGAGGACTGATAACGGTTCGTCGGCTCCGCACGCGCGTGTCGGCGTCACTGCCGGTGTTCCCATGGGACACCCTGGCCGACGTCACCGCGCTGGCTCGGTCGCACCCTGAGGGTCTCGTCGACCTGTCGGTCGGTACCCCGATCGATCCGGTAGCGCCGGTGATCCGGGACGCGCTGGCGGCCGCCAGCGCATCGCCGGGCTATCCGACGACGGCGGGCACGTCGGCGTTGCGGGACTCGGCCGTCGCGGCCTTGGCCCGCCGCTACGGCGTCACCGCGCTGTCCGAGGCGGCGGTGCTGCCGGTGATCGGCACCAAGGAACTGATCGCGTGGCTGCCGACCCTGCTGGGCCTGGGGCCTGAGGACACCGTCGTCGTGCCCGAATTGGCCTATCCCACTTACGATGTGGGCGCCCGGCTGGCGCGAGCGCAGGTGCTGCGGGCCGACTCGCTGACCCAGCTCGGTCCGCAGTCGCCCGCTCTGGTCTACATCAACTCACCGAGCAACCCGACGGGCAAAGTGCTCGGCGTCGACCATCTGCGCAAGGTCGTCGGTTGGGCGCGCGAGCGCGGCGTGCTGATCGCGTCCGACGAGTGCTATCTGGGGCTGGGCTGGGACGCCGAGCCGCTTTCGGTGCTGCATCCGTCGGTCAGCGACGGCGATCACACCGGGCTGTTGGCAGTGCACTCGTTGTCCAAGTCGTCGTCGCTTGCCGGGTACCGGGCCGGTTTCGTGGCGGGCGACCCCGGGCTCGTCGCAGAGTTGCTGGCGGTGCGCAAGCACGCCGGAATGATGGTGCCGACGCCGGTTCAGGCCGCGATGGTCGCCGCGCTCGACGACGACGAGCACGAACGCGAACAGCGCGCCCGATACGCGCGGCGCCGCGATGTGCTGCTGCCGGCGTTGCGATCGGCCGGTTTCACCGTCGATGACTCAGAAGCCGGACTGTATCTGTGGGCGACGCGCGGCGAGCCGTGCCGAGACACCGTCGCTTGGCTGGCAGAGCGGGGAATCCTGGTGGCGCCCGGCGAGTTCTACGGTCCGCGCGGGTCCCATCACGTGCGCGTCGCGTTGACCGCAACTGATGAGCGGATCGACGCTGCCGCGCAGCGCCTTTCGGCGTTATAGCCGGTATTAGACGGGGTATGCGGCGACCGGCATCGTGACGTTGCCGCGGCACGGGCCGGAAAGGATGTCGGTGCGCCAGGTTCCGAACATCGACCCGTCGATATCAGGAGCGTAAAAGACCCGCGACTGCGCCGGGGCGTACTGTCTGGGTAAGCCGTCACCGCGGAAGCACTCCCACTGCCAGTTGTACGAGTATTGCCACCGCGAACCGTCCCAGGTGTAGCGGACGGGTTGCGGGATAGTCGGATTGCTCGGCGCCGGACCTTCCACGACGGTGGCCACGCACAACCCGCTCGAACAGTCGGTGGAGAGCACATACTCGGC
This sequence comes from Mycolicibacterium pulveris, assembly GCA_050205315.1. Taxonomy (GTDB): domain Bacteria; phylum Actinomycetota; class Actinomycetes; order Mycobacteriales; family Mycobacteriaceae; genus Mycobacterium; species Mycobacterium pulveris_A. The sequence goes on from JBNMRA010000006.1 coordinate 177,195, forward strand.
GCTGAAGTCCGGTTCGGCCTGCGCCGCGGCCACGCTGCTACCGATCTTGTTGGACGCGAAGGTGACGATCTGATAGCGGCCGTTCCATTGCGCGTCAGCCGCCAAAGCGACCGGCATCGACGAAATACAGCCTGCCACAGCGGAAGTAGCGACGACAAGCGCGCTCCACTTCCGACTGGCAGACATGCCAGCAGACTATTCGGGCCGGTGGCGAAATCCCTGGTGGGACACGGATGTTGCTGGCCACGAATGGATCACGTGTTCGTCTCGGCACGGACTCGACTTAGTCGGCCATCGGAAGCGAGTGGTTCTCGTGTGCGATGATCCAACGTCGCCGCGCTTGACCGGACCGGAACGGCGCTCGAACATCCAGGTCACACCGCCGTCATCGACGCCTAGGGTAGCGAGTAGACCGTGGTCCGGCACGGAAGTCATCGCTCGGCGGCCTGCTCGGCGAGCAACAGCAGCGTCCATGCCGCAACCGACTGGGCGTCGGTGATCTCTCCGTCGCGGATCATCCGTTCTACTTCGGCACGGGTGAACCACTCGCTGTGCATGTCCTGCTCTTCATGCTCGCGTTCGTGCTCACCCTCGGTGATGCCCGTCGCCAGAAACACCCACCCGCGCTGGCTGCTCATGCCCGGCGCGACGTCGAGCTGACCCAGCACCACCATGTCGGAGGCCCGCAGCCCGGTCTCCTGGCGCAGCTCGAGCGCGGCGAGGTCGGCAGGCGCCATCTCGTCGGCGCCGGGCGCGGTGCCCTGCGGAAACTCCCAGCGTCGTAGCCCGATTGGATACCGGAATTGCTCGACGAGATGGAACCGGTCCCCGTCGCACGCCATCACCAGCGCATACGACGGTTTGTCGACGACGGCGTAGATACCGTCGCTGCCGTCGGGGTGGCGGATCGCGTCTTCGCGCATCGTCAACCAGTTGTTGCGGTACACCTCGCGTGACGCGATCGTCTGGATGGAGTTCACGCGCCCAGTATCCTCACGCACGTGTTGCTCGCCTCGTTGAACCCCGCGGCCGTCGCCGGCGGAGCCGATATCGGCGATGCGGTCCGCATCGACGGAGCGGTGTTGAGCCGCAGCGATCTCGTCGGCGCGGCGACGTCGGTGGCTGAGCGGGTCGCGGGGGCGCGCTGCGTCGCGGTGCTGGCCACCCCGACCGTCGCCACGGTGCTGGCGGTCACCGGTTGCCTGATCGCCGGCGTGCCCGTCGTTCCGGTGCCCGCCGACGTCGGTGCCACCGAACGCAGGCACATCATCGCCGATTCGGGAGCGCAAGCCTGGCTCGGGGAGAAGCCGGCCGAGGACCACGGCCTGCAGCATGTTCCGGTGCGGCTGCATGCACGGTCGTGGCACCGCTACGCCGAACCCCCCGCCGATGCGCCCGCGCTGATCATCTACACGTCCGGCACCACCGGGGCACCCAAGGGCGTGATCGTGAGCCGGCGCGCGATCGCCGCCGACATCGACGCGCTCGCCCAGGCCTGGCAGTGGACGCCCGACGACACGCTCGTGCACGGTCTGCCCCTGTACCACGTGCACGGGCTGGTGTTGGGCCTGCTCGGATCGCTGCGCATTGGAAACCGGTTCGTGCACACCGGAAAACCGAAACCGCAGGCCTACGCCGCCGCTGGCGGTTCGTTGTACTTCGGGGTGCCCACGGTGTGGTCGCGGGTGGCCGACGACCACGCGGCGGCCACCGCGCTTGCGTCAGCGCGGCTGCTGGTGTCGGGCAGCGCGCCCCTACCGGTTCCGGTGTTCGACAAGCTGGCCGCCGTCACCGGCCATCGGCCGATCGAACGGTACGGCGCCACCGAGTCTCTGATCACCGTGAGCACCCGCGTCGACGGCGAGCGTCGGCCCGGGTGGGTGGGCCTACCGTTGACCGGGATCGATACGCGGCTGGTCGACGAGCACGGTGCGGATGTGCCGCGCGACGGCGAAACCATTGGGCAACTTCAGGTCCGGGGGCCCACCCTGTTCGACGGGTACCTCAACCGGCCGGAGGCCACCGCCGAGGTGTTCGACGAGGGCGGCTGGTACCGGACCGGTGACGTCGCGGTGATCGACGGCGCCGGGATGCACCGCATCGTCGGCCGCGAGTCCGTCGACCTGATCAAGACCGGCGGGTTCCGTGTCGGAGCCGGCGAGGTCGAGGCCGCATTGCTCGGGCACCGAGGGGTGCGTGAGGCCGCGGTCGTCGGCGTACCCGACGACGATCTGGGCCAGCGCATCGTCGCGTTCGTCGTCGGCGATGCCGACCCGACAGCGCTGATCGAGTATGTGGCGCAGGAGCTTTCGCTGCACAAGCGGCCGCGCGAGGTGCGGTTGGTCGATGCACTGCCGCGCAATGCGATGGGAAAGGTGCTCAAAAAGGAGTTGGCACAGTGGTATTGAGTATCGACGAGTTCTGCACCCCGGCCGCCGAAGCTTGACGCGCTTACCCTTCTCTCCGCGAGCGTGCGTGTCTGCGGGCGACACGCCGATGAAAACCCGAACTTCACGCACGCTCGTCACCGTCGCGGCCGCGGTGGCGTTGACACTCTGCGCGTGCGGAACCGCGCCGGCACCGCCGACACCGCAACGCACGGTTCCGGTTGAGCCGTTGCGTATCGGCGACGCGGCCACCGACACGGTCGGCGGTTGGCTACCCGCAGGTGTCACGTTGTCACCCTTTGATGTATCGAATCCCATTGTGGGATGGCTGGATCCGTCGTTGCTCACAGCGATCCAGGATGCCGCAGATGCCGCGGCAGCCGACCGCATCGACATGCGGATCACCTCCGGGTGGCGGACACCAGGCTTTCAGCAGCGGCTGTTCGACATGGGGGTGCAGAGGTATGGCAGCGTCGAGGCCGCCCGGGAGTTCGTCGCGGCACCGGAGGTCTCCAAGCATGTCACCGGCGAAGCGGTCGACATCGCGCCGGTCGAGGCCGATATGTGGTTGATCCGCAACGGTTCTCGGTTCGGGTTGTGTCAGATATTCGCCAACGAGATATGGCATTTCGAACTCGCGGTGGTCGACGGCCGCTGCCCGCCGTTGAGGCCCAACGCAGCGGGCTGAGGCGCCGCGAGCGTGCGTAAACTCGCGCGATTGTCCGGCGTGTCGGCCGCAGACACGCACGCTCGCGGAAGAAAGGTTGGGAGTCTAGTTCTGGTGCAGCGCCTCGTTGAGCGTGATACCGCTGCCGTCGCGGTTGACCACCTCCACCGCGCCGGTGACCGAATTACGCCGGAACAACAGGTTGTTGGCGCCGGAGAGTTCCCGCGCCTTGACAGTCTGACCGTCGCTGGTCTGCACCTTGGTGCCGGCGGTGACATAGAGGCCCGCCTCGACCACACAGTCGTCGCCCAGCGAAATGCCCAGGCCCGCGTTGGCGCCCAGCAGGCAGCGCTGGCCCACCGAAATGACCTCGGTGCCGCCGCCGGACAGCGTGCCCATGATCGACGCGCCGCCGCCGACGTCGGAGCCGTCGCCGACGACCACGCCCGCCGAAATCCGGCCCTCCACCATCGAGTTGCCCAGCGTGCCCGCGTTGAAGTTGACGAACCCCTCGTGCATGACGGTGGTGCCCGACGCCAGGTGAGCGCCCAGCCGCACCCGGTCCGCGTCGGCCACCCGCACCCCCGACGGCAGCACGTAGTCGACCATCCGCGGGAACTTGTCGACGCCGTAGACGGTGACCGGCCCGCGGCGGCGCAGCCGGGCGCGCACCGCCTCGAACCCCTCCACCGCGCACGGGCCGTAGTTGGTCCACACCACGTTCGTCAGCAGACCGAAGAAGCCGTCGGCGTTGAGCCCGTGCGGCGGCACCAACCGGTGCGACAGCAGGTGCAGCCGCAGGTACACGTCGTAGGCGTCGGCCGCCTTGTCATCCAGCGACGCGATCACGGTGCGCACGGCGACGATCTCGACGCCGCGGTCGTCGTCGCGGCCGGTGAGCACAGCCAATTCCTCGGGTACCTCGGCCACCGAGAGCCGGGTGGTCCCCGCCGCGCCGTCCCCGCTGAGTTCGGGGGCCGGAAACCAGGTGTCAAGGACGGATCCGTCGGCGGCGATGGTCGCAAGGCCGACGCCAGAAGCAGAAGTCACGTTGGTAGAGGCTACGTTCTCCGGCGAGCAGGCGTGAACACCCCCCGAAACGCCGCAAAGTGGGGGTCTACGCGTCTGCTCGCGGGGGCCCGGGAGGCTACTCGACTAACCTCAAGCGGTGTGGGCCTGGACTTGCACGCTGATCCGATCGCGCTGACCGCCGCGCTGGTCGACATCCCCAGCGAGTCGCGCAACGAACAGCGCATCGCCGACGAGATCGAGGCCGCGCTGCGCGAGCAGACGACCGGCTTCGAAATTATCCGCAACCAAAACGCGGTGTTGGCCCGCACGCACCACGGTCGCCCGTCGCGCGTGCTGCTCGCCGGCCACACCGACACCGTTCCGCCCGCCGACAACCTGCCCAGCCGCTTCGACGGCCCGCACCTCTACGGCTGCGGCACCTCGGACATGAAGTCCGGTGACGCGGTGTTCCTGCACCTGGCCGCGACGGTGACCGAACCGCGGCACGACATCACGCTGGTGATGTATGACTGCGAGGAGATCGAAGCCAGCGCAAACGGTTTGGGCCGCATCGAGCGCGAACTGCCCGACTGGCTCCAGGCCGACGTCGCGATCCTCGGCGAACCGTCCGGCGGATACATCGAAGCCGGCTGTCAGGGCACCTTGCGTGTCGTCGTCACCGCGTCGGGCACCCGCGCGCATTCGGCGCGATCCTGGCTGGGCGACAATGCGATCCACAAACTCGGCGCGGTGCTTGCGCGGCTGCAGGCCTATCAGCCGCGCAGCGTCGACATCGACGGCTGCATCTACCGCGAAGGGCTGTCGGCGGTCGGCATCGACGGCGGCATCGCGGGCAACGTGATCCCCGACGCCGCGTCGGTGACGGTGAACTTCCGTTTCGCGCCCGACCGCAGCCCCGACCAAGCCCTGCAGCACGTGCACGAGGTGCTCGACGGCCTCGACGTGCGGATCGAGCTGACCGACTCCGCGGCAGGTGCGCTGCCGGGGCTGACCAAACCGGCCGCGGCCGCGCTGGTGGCCGCCGCAGGCGGGCAGGTGCGAGCCAAGTACGGCTGGACCGACGTCGCGCGGTTCGCCGCGCTGGGCATCCCGGCCGTCAACTACGGCCCCGGCGACCCGAACCTCGCGCACCGCGCCGACGAGCGGGTCGACACCGCGGCCATCACCGCCGCCACCGACATGCTGCGGCGGTATTTAATCGGTTGACCGACTCGCTACGCTGAATGCATGCGGTGAGACCCGGACCTCGCGTTCCCAGTCATCCACGCCCAAGGGCTCTTTCGCATGTCTTCCATCGTCTGTTCGCATCTGTCGTTCGCCTGGCCGGACGACACACCGCTGTTCTCCGACCTGTCGGTCACCGTCGGGCCCGGGCGCACCGGCCTGGTCGCCCCCAACGGTGCGGGCAAGAGCACGCTGCTCAAGCTCATCGCCGGTGAGTACCGGCCCACGGCAGGGTCGGTCACCGTCGACGGCACGCTGGGCTACCTGCCGCAGACGCTGCCGTTCCTCGCCGAGCGCACGGTGGCCGAGGTGCTCGGCGTCGCGCCTGTCATCGACGCGCTGAACGCGCTGGCCGACGGCGACGCGGGCGACCACGTGTTCGCCGCGATCGGCGACGACTGGGACGTCGAGCAGCGCAGCAGGGCCCAACTCGACCGGCTCGGGTTGGGCCACATCGGGTTGGACCGTGTGCTCGGTTCGCTGTCCGGCGGCGAGGTCGTCTCACTCGGGCTGGCCGCCCAGCTGCTGCAGCGCCCCGACGTGCTGCTGCTCGACGAGCCGACCAACAACCTCGACGCCGACGCGCGCCACCAGCTCTACGACGCGCTCGACGACTTCACCGGATGTCTGCTGCTGGTCAGCCACGACCGGGTGCTGCTGGACCGGATGGACCGCATCGCCGAACTGCACCGCGGCGAAATACTGTGCTACGGCGGCAATTTCACGGTGTACACCGAGGCTGTCGACGAGGCGCAGCGGGCCGCCGAGAACCAGCTGCGCAGCGCCGAACAACAGCTCAAACGCGAGAAGCGTGACATGCAGCTGGCCCGCGAACGCGCCGCGAAACGCGCGAGCACCGCGGCCCGAAACCTCCACGACGCCGGCCTGCCGAGGATCGTGGCAGGCGCGCGAAAACGCAGCGCGCAGGAATCGGCGGGCAGGGCCGACGACGTGCACGCCGCCCGGGTCGGTACCGCCGAGGCACGCCTCGACGACGCCCAGCGCGGTCTGCGCGACGACGACGCGATCGTGCTCGACCTGCCGCAGACCGACGTGCCCGCCGGCCGCACGCTGCTGACGTTGGACGGGGTGGGCGCGCGCCGCGGCGGACGCACCCTGTTCGCCGACGTCGATTTGAGCGTGCGCGGCCCCGAACGCATCGCGCTCACCGGCCCCAACGGCGCGGGCAAAACCACCCTGTTGCGGATCATCGACGGCACGCTGACACCCGACGCCGGCACGGCCGCGCGCGCCGACGGCCGGATCGCCTACCTGTCACAACGCCTCGACCTGCTGGATCCGCAGCGTTCGGTCGCCGAGAACCTCGGCACGTTCGCACCCGGCCTTGCCGAGACCCGGCGGCGCCATGTGCTCGCGCAGTTCCTGTTCCGCGGCACACGCATCCACCTGCCGGTCGGCGCGCTGTCCGGTGGTGAGCGGCTGCGCGCCACGCTGGCCTGTGTGCTGTTCGCTGACCCAGCCCCGCACCTGCTGCTGCTCGACGAGCCGACCAACAACCTCGACCTGGTCAGCGTCGGGCAACTTTCCGCCGCGCTCAACGCCTACCGCGGCGCGTTCATCGTCGTCAGCCACGACGAGCGATTTCTGGCCGACATCGGTGCTTCGCGTCGGCTCCGGCTATCTGAAGCCGGCGTGCAGCCGGCATAGTCGGCCCTGATCGGCGCGAAATTATCCGGATCGACAGCTACCGTCCGCACGGTAGATTTGACGCTCATGGGGATCATGCCCGACGTCAGCCCATACGGGTCGCAGACGGTGACGGGCCCGGGCTGGCCGAACGTCGACGAAGAGGTGCTGGCGTCGGCCGCCGCGCAGTACGAGGCGTTCGCCGCCAAGCTGACCGGCACCGTGGTGCCCCAGCAGCAGGGCCAGTTGATGCAGCTGTCCGACACCTGGGAAGGTGCCGGGTCGCTGGCCGCGGCGGGGGAGGCCAGCACGATCATCGGCGGCCACGAGGCCAATGCCGCGCAGGCCGCCGCGATCGCGGCCAAACTGCGCGCGATGGAAGCCACCGTCGTCAAGACGAAGATGCTGGCCAACACGATCGCCCAAGAGGTCCAGCACGAGTGCGAGGCGATCGCGGCGATGCCGTTCAGCAACGCCCAGCAGTTGGTGCAGAGCCGCATCAAGATGGGCCTGTCGCAGAACATCGCCAACGTGACGACGAATACGACGGAGCTGGCCAACACGCTCGGAGTGCCGCCGAGCATCCCGTTCGTCGGCGCCCCGCCGGTGCCCGGCGCCAAGGAGGCCCAGGACAGCGGGGAAGAGGCGGCCAAACAGGGGGCCCAGGGCCCGCAGCAGGCCATGCAGATGGCGGCCCAGATGGGCTCGATGGCCGCCCAGGTGCCGATGCAGATCGGTCAGGCGCTGATGGCGGTGCCGCAGCAGCTGGGCCAGCAGCTTTCGCAACCGTTGCAGCAGCTGACGTCGTTGTTCGGCCAGGGCGGCAAGGCCGACTCGCTGGGCGCCGCGGGCCTGCCGTTCTCGTCGTTCTCCAACCATCCGCTGGCGGGCGGCTCCGGTGCGGGCGGTGGTTCGGGCATGGTGCGCGCTGCGGGGCTGCCGGGATCCGGCGGCACCCCGCTGCAGACCCCGCAGATGGCCAACCTGGTGGGCAGCAAGCCGGTCAGCACCGCTCCGGCCGACGGCGCGGCGGCCGGAGCCGCGGTGGCAGGTGGCGTCGCGCCGGCGGCCGCGGGCGCCGGCGGCATGGGCGGGATGGCGCCGATGATGGGCCAGCGCGGCACGAGCGGCGGCACCGTGGCCGGGTTGTCGGCGCCGGCCCCGCTGGAACACGACCTCGACGAAGACGACGTCGACGACGACTGGTGAGGCAGGAGATATCCGATGTCTAGTCCGCTGAGAAAGCCCGAGGGCATCAGCTGGAACGCGGCTGCGGTCGAATTACCGCAGGTACCAACGATTCCCGCGGGACAGGACGCGATGAGCTCGACCATCTCGGCCGTGCTGCCGACGCTGGGTGCGCAGCTGGCCGCCAACGTGGCGGCGCTGTCGGCCAAGGAGAACACGTTCTCCGGCAAGGTCGGCGCCGCGCAGGCGGCGTATGCGAGCTCTGATGACGCCGGTTCCCAGTCGGTGGGCCAGGTCGTCGGGATGCTGGGCCAACTCGGCCAGCAGGCCGGCCAGATGGGGCAGTCCGCGGGCGCACCCGCGCAGGCGCTGGGCGGGCAGACCGGCATGTTCGGATCGCTGATCCAGCAGGCCATGCAGGGCGGTCAGGGTTCGGCCACGCCGCCGACGACAGGTGCCGGTGGTGCCGGTGGTGCCGGTGCCGCGGCGCAACCCCGCGACGACGCCGCCGAACACGCGCCGGCGCCCGAACGCGAACCGCTGCAGCGCGCCGATGACAACCACGCCGAACCCGGCGAGCACCCGGGCGAATCGGCCCCGGTGACACTGCCGGAGCAGTCCGACCCCGGCGGCGAGGACGTCGCGCGCAGGTTGTAACGCCCGGCGAGCGTCAGTCGAGAGCGTTCGCGGCGGCCCGCAGCCGTTCGGCGCCCTTCTGGTCGCCCCGCTCGTACATCTGGGCGGCCTTCTGCAGAAGTCCGGCGATCGTGGTGCCCGAGGTGGCGGTGGTCTGCATGGTGCCCGAACGCGTGCCCAGCACGCCCGACAGCGCGGTGCTCACCGCAGAGGCGATCGCGCCGTGGCTGGTCTGCACCCCGGTCGTCTCGGTCGCCCCCGGACCTGTCAACTGCGACAACCCGCTCACAACGCGCTCGTGGACCTTGGCGTAGGACCGCACACCTTCGGTTTGGACGTAGAGGTTGGCGCTCATGCCTACCGAGTTTAGGGCCGCGACGGCGCCGTTCCCGACACCAATTTCAGCGCCGGGCCTGCGCCGACGCGTCCTGGGCCGCCCGCGTCATCCCGATCGCGGTGTAGCGCCGCGACACCTCCGCCAGCCCGGTCGCGTCCCGGTCCACCAACGCGCGGGCGTGCGCCAGCGCCACCTGCCCCAGCGCGCAATCGCATTCGGCGCTGATCCGGGTCAGCCCGTCGACCGCCCGGATATCGCCGAGCCGCACCGCGTCCAGCAGCGCCCGCAGCGCCACCGCCGACTGTCCGCCGCGCTCCGCGCTGCGCACCGCATCGCGTGCGGCGTCGATCGCGCCGTGCTGGTCGCGGCGCGCCGACATGGTCCACGCCCGCGCCAGCGCGAGCTCGGGGGCAAACAGCATCGACTTCAACCCGTGCCGGGATTCCGCACGCGCCAACGCTTTTCCGGCCTCGACCGTCGCGCCCAGCTGGCCCAGCGCCTGGGCAAGCAGCATCCACGCCAGCGGGCCCCACGAATAGCCGGTCGGGGCCAGCGCGGCCGCCGCCGGCCGCAGCAGCGCCACGGCCTGCTCCAACTCACCCTTGGTGATCAGCACGTCGGCGACCAATACCTCACCGATCGCGCGGCCGGGCTGCTGCAGCTGCGCGAAATCGGCGAGCCGCCGGCCCAGCGCCTGCGCGTCGTCCAGCGCGGCGTTCATCACCAGGGCGGTGGTCTGGCCGAAGCCGCTGGTGAACCGCAGCAACCCGGGGTGTCCCGCGGCGATCGCGCGCTCGGCCAGCGCGTCGACCTCGCCGAAACGTCCCATCCGCGCGGCGCTCAACGCCGCGGCCGCCGCCGCCCAGCCGATCGCGGTGTCATCGGCCGCAGGCGACGAGAGCACATCGTCGGCAAGCTGGCTGGCCTTCGCGGGGTTGCCCGCGTTCATCGCGAACGTCGCCGACAACGCGTCCAGGGTGGTCCGCGCCGTCGGCGAGGTCACCCGGTTGCGCGTCGCCTGCAGGAACGCCGTGGCCCGCTCTGGTTCGGACAGCATCCAGAACTGGTTGGCCGCCCGCGGCAACGCCCACGCCATCAACTCGGTCTCGGACAACCCCGACGGATCCACCTCGTCGAGCACCGCGTCGGCGTCGCGGCCGCGGCCCTGCCACGCCAGCGCGTAACCCAGCGTCAGCCGCGTGCGCAGTTCGGGTGCCCGCTGCAGCGCCACCCGGGCCAGCCGTTCGGCGAGCACCAGATCGCCGAGCCGCAGCGCCTCCTCGGCGGCCTCGACCACCTCGGCCGGCGGCTGCGGGCTGTCGCAGTCCAGCGCCAGCACCGCGCGTCGCAACCGGCCGACCACACCGTCGACGGGACCCGCGGCCAGCCGGTCGACCACCTCGGTGCGCAACCGGCGCAGCTCGGGCCCACCCAACGCGTCGCGCACCGCGTCGACGAACAGCGGATGCGCCGGACGCACCCAATCCCCGTCGGCCACCACCGCGCCGCACGACTGCGCCGCCGCCAGCGCGTCGCGACCCAACAGCTCGGCGAGCGAGGCGTGCGGCAGCGGATCGTCGACCGCCAAAAACTGCAGCGCCCGATACCCCTCGTCCGGCAGCGAGCGCACGAAATCGTCGACCACGGCCGCCAGCCGGCTGTCGTCGTGGCCCGGCGGCTGCAGGTCGATGCGCTCCAGCAGCCTGTCCTCCCACAGCGTCGAGATCTCTTCGGCCACAAACCCATTCGGCGCGACCGTCACGATCAGCTTGGCGGTGCCGCTGACCGCCAACTGGTAGATCAGCGCCGCGGACAGCCGGTCCAGCAGATGCGCGTCGTCGACCACCAAGAGCCGGCCGTCGCCCAACGCCTCGCGCGCCGTGCGAAGCACCTCCGCGGTCTTACCCGCGCTGGGAATGTCGATCAGGTGGCCGACGGCGGCGAACGGAACCGCGGCCATCGGCGTCGTCGCGGTGACCCAGTCGACGCGCTCGAACCGGGAGCCGAACCGCGTTGCGGCGGACCGCGCCAGCGTCGACTTACCCACGCCCGCGGGGCCGATCAACACCACCCCGGCGTGCTCTGAAACGCCGGTGTCGACGGCCTCCAGAACCGGCTCGGACGGTGCGGTGACCCACTCAACTGACACGGCCGGATCATATGGTCAGCTTGTGCGCATGTCCGCAGAACCCGACCGCCAGTGGGCGGTGTGTGTCTATTGCGCGGCAGGGCCGACGCATCCAGAACTGCTCGAGCTGGCCGCGCGCGTCGGCGAGGCGATCGCGATGCGCGGCTGGACGCTGGTGTCCGGCGGCGGAAACGTGTCGGCGATGGGCGCACTGGCCAACGGGGCCAGGGCGCGGGGTGGGCTCACCGTCGGCGTCATCCCCAAGGCGCTGGTCCATCGCGAGGTCGCCGACGTCGACGCCGACGAGCTGATCGTCACCGACACCATGCGCGAGCGCAAACAGGTCATGGAGCATCGCGCCGATGCGTTCATCGCGCTGCCCGGCGGCATCGGCACGCTCGAAGAGTTCTTCGCTGCCTGGACTGCCGGATATTTGGGTATGCATGAAAAACCGGTGGTGATGCTGGATCCCGGCGGACACTACGACGGCTTGATCGCGTGGCTGCACGGCTTGGTCGACAGCGGGTACGTCGCCCAACAGGCCATGGACCGGCTCGTGCTCACCGACGACGTCGAGGTGGCGATGGAGGCCTGCGCACCCGGCCGGTGACGTTGTGCACCGATAACTAGGGTGGGGCGCAAATGGAGCGTCTGAGGGGAGCCGAGCATGACTGACGACACGTCAGGGACCCGCACCAACGTCGGGCTGCTGGATGTTGCCAGCCGGTTGCCGAGCTTCCTGCTCGATGTGCCGACGATCCTGCGCGGCGTGGTCACCGGGTTCGGCGCCCGCCCGTCGGCCAAGACGTCGATCGGCAAGGTGTTTCAAGACCGCGCGGCCAAGTACGGCGACGAGGTCTTCATCAAGTTCGACGACGCGCAGATCAGCTACCGCCAGGCCAACGAGACGGCCAACCGCTACGCGGCTGTGCTGGCCGCGCGCGGGGTCGGACACGGCGACGTCGTCGGGATGATGTTGCGCAACTCGCCGGAGGCGGTGCTGGTCATGCTGGCGGCGGTCAAATGCGGTGCGATCGCGGGAATGGTCAACTACAACCAGCGCGGCGACGTGCTCAAGCACAGCTTCGGTTTGCTGAGCGCCAAGGTCGTCGTCGCCGAGACCGACTTCATCGACCCGATCACCGAAAGCGGCGCAGACACCACCGGGCTGATGACCGACGACGAACTCAAGCGACTGGCCGCGACCGCGCCGACGGCCAACCCGCCGACCACCGCGGCCGTGCTCGCCAAGGACAAGGCGTTCTACATCTTCACCTCGGGCACCACCGGCATGCCCAAGGCCAGCGTGATGACGCACTACCGGTGGCTGCGCGCGCTGGCCGGGTTCGGTGGGCTGGGCATGCGGCTCACCAGCCGCGACACCCTGTACTGCTGCCTGCCGCTGTACCACAACAACGCGCTGACCGTGGCGTTGGCCTCGGTACTCAACTCGGGGGCGACGCTGGCGCTGGGCCGCTCGTTCTCGGCGTCGAAGTTCTGGGATGAGGTGATCCGCTACGACGCCACCGCGTTCGTCTACATCGGCGAGATCTGCACCTACCTGCTCAACCAACCGCCCCGTGCCGTCGACCGTCAGCACAAGGTGCGGGTGATCTGCGGCAACGGTTTGCGCCCCGCGATCTGGGATCAGTTCACCGAGCGGTTCGGCATCGAGCGCATCTGCGAGTTCTACGCCGCCAGCGAGGGCAACACCGCGTTCGTCAACGTGTTCAACATCGACAAGACCACCGGGATCTGCCCGTCGCCGGTGGCGTTCGTCGAATACGACCCCGACACCGGCGAGCCCGCGCGCGGCGACGACGGCCGGGTGCGCAAGGTACGCAAGGGCGAGCCGGGCCTGCTGCTGTCCAAAGTCAGCAGCTTCCAGCCGTTCGACGGCTACACCGACAAAGAGGCCACCGAAAAGAAGTTGGTGCGCAACGCTTTTCGCGATGACGACGTGTGGTTCAACACCGGCGACCTGATGCGCTCGCAGGGGTTCGGCCACGCGGCGTTCATCGACCGGCTCGGCGATACGTTCCGGTGGAAGGGCGAAAACGTGGCCACCACCGAGGTGGAGGCCGCGATCTCCACCGACCCGCAGGTCGAGGAGGCCACGGTGTTCGGCGTCGAGGTGCCCGGCACCGGCGGCCGGGCGGGGATGGCCGCGATCCAGCTCAAGGAGGGCGAGGAGTTCGACGGCAAGGCGCTGGCCAAGGCGGCCCATGAGCAGCTTCCGGGATACGCGGTGCCGCTGTTCGTGCGGGTGGTCGACGAACTGGCCTACACGTCGACGTTCAAGACCCAGAAGGTCGAACTGCGCAAGGAGGGCTACGGCCCCGACGTCGAGGACCCGATCTACGTGCTGGCCGGCCGCGACGAGGGCTACGTCGAGTTCTACGACGAGTACCCCGATGAGGTGAAGGCCGGCAAGCGGCCCAAGTAGCGAAACCGCTGGACCGTAGCCTGGAAGCGTGCAGTCGACTTTTCTGGGCCGTCCGGTGGCCGGTGATCGGGCGCTGATCATGGCGATCGTCAACCGCACACCCGACTCGTTCTACGACCGCGGGGCCACCTTCGCCGACGAGCAGGCCAAGGCCGCCGTGCACGCGGTGATCGAACAGGGCGCAGACGTCATCGACGTCGGCGGCGTCAAGGCCGGCCCCGGCACCGCCGTCGACACCGACGAGGAGATCGCCCGGGTGGTGCCGTTCATCGAATGGGTCCGCGGCGCCTACCCCAACCAGCTCATCAGCGTCGACACCTGGCGCTCGACGGTGGCCAAACAGGCCTGCGCGGCAGGGGCCGACCTGATCAACGACACCTGGGCCGGTCACGACCCCGCACTGCCCGAGGTCGCCGCCGAGTTCGGCGCGGGCCTGGTCTGCTCGCACACCGGCGGCGCGGCGCCGCGCACCCGACCGTTCCGGGTCAACTACGGCACCTCCGAACGCGGCGTCGTCGACGATGTGCTCGCCGAGGTGACCGCCGCCGCCGAGCGTGCGGTGAAACTCGGCGTGGCACGCGACGCCGTGTTGATCGACCCGACCCACGATTTCGGCAAGAACACTTACCACGGTCTTAGTTTGTTGCGCCACGTGAAAGACCTTGTAAAAACTGGATGGCCGGTCCTGATGGCGCTGAGCAACAAGGATTTTGTCGGGGAGACTCTGGGTGTGGGTTTGACCGAGCGCCTGGAGGGCACGCTTGCTGCGACGGCACTTGCCGCTGCGGAAGGGGCTGCCATGTTCCGGGTGCACGAGGTCGGGCCCACGCGGCGCGTACTGGAGATGGTCGCGTCGATTCAGGGCACACGCCCACCGACGCGCACGGTGAGGGGACTGGCATGACACTCACACCCGAACTACCCGGTACCGACGTCGTCACCGCACGGTGGTTGGCCGAGCGCAGCTGGAACCGGCCGTCGTGGACGATCGCCGACCTCGAGGCCGCCAAAGGCAACCGCACCGTGTCGGTGGTGCTGCCCGCCCTGAACGAGGAGGACACCGTCGGCGGCGTCATCGGGACCATCGCACCGCTGGTCGGTGGTCTGGTCGATGAGCTGATCGTGCTGGATTCCGGCTCGACCGACGACACCGAGATCCGCGCGCTGGCCGCCGGCGCCCGCGTGATCAGCCGCGAAGCCGCCCTGCCCGAGGTCGAGCCACAGCCCGGCAAGGGGGAGGTGCTGTGGCGCTCGCTGGCCGCCTGCACCGGCGACATCGTGGTGTTCGTCGACTCCGACCTGATCGAGCCAGACCCGATGTTCGTACCGAAGCTGCTGGGTCCGCTGCTCACCACCGAGGGCGTGCATCTGGTGAAGGGCTTCTACCGGCGGCCGCTGAAGGTCAGCGGCAGCGAGGATGCCAACGGCGGGGGCCGGGTCACCGAGCTGGTGGCGCGACCGCTGCTGGCCTCGTTGCGCCCGGAGCTCAGCTGCCTGTGTCAGCCGCTGGGCGGGGAGTACGCGGCCACCCGGGAACTGCTGATGTCGGTGCCGTTCGCGCCGGGCTACGGCGTGGAGATCGGCCTGCTCATCGACACCTACGACCGGTTGGGGCTGGACGCCGTCGCGCAGGTCAACCTCGGGGTGCGCAGCCACCGCAACCGGCCGCTGACCGAGCTGGCCACGATGAGCCGCCAGGTCATCGCCACGCTGCTGTCCCGCTGCGGCGTGCCCGACTCCGGGGTCGGGCTGACACAGTTCTTCGCCGACGGCGACGACTACACCTCGCGCACGTCAGCGGTGTCGCTGACGGACCGGCCGCCGATGGCCACGTTGCGCCCGCACGCCTGATTGTCGGAGCGCTCAGGCAGTATCGATGCCGTGACGCTTGTTCTGGTCTACCTGGTGGTGCTCGTGCTGATCGCGATCGTGCTGTTCGCGCTCGGCACGGTCCTGTTCGGGCGCGGTGAGCCGCTGCCGCCTCTGCCGCGAGGCACGACGGCCACCGTGCTGCCCGCGTCCGGGGTCACCGGCGCCGACGTCGACGCGGTCAAGTTCACCCAGACGCTGCGCGGCTACAAAACCAGCGAGGTGGACTGGGTGCTCGACCGGCTCGGCCAGGAGCTGGATCTGCTGCGCGGCGAGCTGGCGGCCGTGCGCGCGGCCTACGGCGTCGACGACGCTGACGATGACGCCGACGACGCTGATGACGTCGACGCGGACGGCGTGCATGCGGCCCCGTCGGCGCAGGACGAATCGTGACCAGCGCTGCCGAGGACGACGGCCGGGTCCGCTGCGCCTGGATCGACCCTGCCCGCCTGGCCCCCGCCGACTACGTGCTGTACCGCGACTACCACGACACCGAGTGGGGCCGGCCGCTGCGCGACTCGGCCGCGCTGTTCGAACGCATCAGCCTCGAGGCGTTCCAGAGCGGACTGTCCTGGCTGATCATCCTGCGTAAGCGCGACAACTTCCGACGCGCCTTCCACCGATTCGACGCCGCGCGCATCGCCCGCTACACCGACCGTGACGTCGAGCGGCTGATGGCCGACACCGGAATCGTGCGCAACCGCGCGAAGATCGAGGCCACCATCGCCAACGCCCGAGCGGTCGTCGACCTCAGCGAAGCCGGCGTGGACCTGGCCGAGCTGCTGTGGTCGTTCGCCCCTGCCGAGCGGGCCCGGCCGATCGACATCGCCCACGTCCCGGCGGTCACCCCGGAATCGACCGCGATGGCCAAGGAACTCAAGCGCCGCGGCTTCCGCTTCGTGGGCCCAACAACCGCATACGCCTTGATGCAGGCCACCGGAATGGTCGATGACCACACCGCCGACTGCTGGGTGCCGGCGACCGCTCCGGGGCCGCCGCCACGGCCTTAAGCCGGGTCTTTGCACACCGAGCGGCCGGTATAGGGAAGAATAGGGAGAGTTCAGTAGCAGTTCAGTGCCGGGAGCTGTCAACGGGTGGGCACTCTCGGCCCCGACCGAGTCCGCTGGTTAGTCCCCGGCGGACGGCTCATTGTGGAGGGAGCACTCGATGGCGGCGATGAAGCCCCGGACCGGCGACGGTCCACTGGAAGCAACGAAGGAGGGGCGCGGCATCGTGATGCGAGTACCACTGGAGGGCGGTGGACGACTCGTCGTCGAATTGACTCCCGACGAAGCCGCGGCGCTGGGCGACGAGCTCAAAAACGTCACCAGCTAGCCCAGCGGGCTACGAACACACCTTGCGGTAGATCTCCAGGGTCTGCTCGGCGATATGCGCCCAGCTGAATTCCTGGATGCAGCGCTGCCGGCCCGCCTGACCGTAGCGGCGCGCCCTATCGTGGTCGGCCACCAACTCGTTGACCGCCTGGGCCAGCCGTTCCTCGAACCCCGCGGGGTCCTTCGCGTCGTAGCTCACCAGCAGACCGGTCTCGCGGTCGGCCACCACCTCGGGAATGCCGCCGACCTCGGACGCCACCACCGCCGTCGCGCAGGCCATCGCTTCCAGGTTGACGATGCCCAGCGGCTCATACACCGATGGGCACACGAAAACCGTTGCTGCGGAAAGTATCTCACGTATCTTGCTGATCGGAAGCATCTCCCGAACCCAGAACACGCCGCTGCGGGCACGGGCGAGTTCCTGCACCGCGTCGGTCACCTCGGCGGCGATTTCGGGGGTGTCGGGAGCTCCGGCGCACAGCACCAGCTGGACGTCGGGTGCGAACCGGTGCGCCGCGGCGACCAGGTGGGTGACCCCCTTCTGCCGGGTGATGCGTCCGACGAACGCCACGATCGGACGCGAGGTGTCCACCCCCAACGTGGCCAGCACCGACTCGCCGGGCTCAGGGGCGGTCGGGTACCAGACGTCGGTGTCGATACCGTTGCGCACCACGTGGACTCGGTTCGGATCCAGCGCTGAATAGGTGCTTAGCACGTCGTCGCGCATCCCCGAGCTGACGGCGATGACCGCGTCGGCACCCTCCACCGCCGTCTTCTCCACCCACGACGACACCCGATAGCCGCCGCCGAGCTGTTCGGCCTTCCACGGCCGCATCGGCTCGAGTGAGTGCGCCGTCACCACGTGCGGGACGCCGTAGAGCAGCGCGGCCAGATGTCCGGCCAGCCCGGTGTACCAGGTATGCGAATGCACGACGCTGGCGTGTGCGGCGGCGTGGGTCATGGCCAGATCCGCGGACAGCATCGAAAGCGCCGGGTTGGCGCCAAGCAGGGCGGGGTCGGGCTGCGCGACGGTGGCGTCGGTTCTGGGCGCACCCATGCAGTGCACCTCGACCTCGCACAGCCGACGCAGTTGTGCGACGAGTTCGGTGACGTGCACCCCGGCCCCGCCGTAAACCTCGGGTGGGTATTCCCGGGTCATCATCGCCACCCGCATGCGATCGACGATAGTGACGGCGGCTCACCGCCGCAGCCCCGATCTCGCCGCGGGATGTTGGCAGTGGACAGAACCGGCCGATAGGTTTGAAATATGAGGGAATTGCCACACGTGCTGGGCATTGTCCTGGCCGGCGGGGAGGGCAAGCGGTTGTATCCGCTGACCGCGGATCGGGCCAAACCGGCGGTTCCCTTCGGCGGCGCCTACCGGCTGATCGACTTCGTGCTGTCCAATCTCGTCAACGCCCGATATCTGCGTATCTGCGTACTCACCCAGTACAAGTCACACTCGCTGGACCGCCATATCTCGCAGAACTGGCGGCTGTCTGGTCTGGCGGGTGAGTACATCACCCCGGTTCCGGCGCAACAGCGGCTGGGCCCACGGTGGTACACCGGTTCGGCCGACGCGATCTATCAGTCGATGAACCTGATCTACGACGAGGATCCCGACTACATCGTCGTGTTCGGCGCCGACCACGTCTATCGGATGGACCCCGAGCAGATGGTCCGGTTCCACATCGAGAGCGGTGCCGGCGCGACGGTGGCAGGCATTCGGGTGCCGCGCGCGGAGGCCACCGCGTTCGGCGTGATCGACGCCGACGAGTCCGGGCGCATCCGCAGCTTCATCGAGAAACCGGCCGACCCGCCGGGCACCCCGGACAATCCCGACGAGGCGTTCGTGTCGATGGGCAACTACATCTTCACCACCAAGGTGCTCATCGACGCGATCCGCGCCGACGCCGACGACGACCACTCCGATCACGACATGGGCGGCGACATCATTCCCCGGTTGGTCGACGACGGGATGGCCGCGGTCTACGACTTCCACAACAACGACGTCCCCGGAGCCACCGAACGCGATCACGGCTACTGGCGCGACGTCGGAACGCTCGATGCGTTTTACGACGCGCACATGGACCTGGTGTCGGTGCACCCGGTGTTCAACCTGTACAACAAGCGCTGGCCGATCCGCGGTGAGATGGAAATGCTGGCACCGGCCAAGTTCGTCAACGGCGGTTCGGCGCAGGAGTCGGTGGTCGGTGCCGGCAGCATCGTTTCGGCTGCCTCCGTTCGTAATTCGGTGCTGTCGTCCAACGTCGTCGTCGATGACGGCGCCATCGTGGAGGGCAGCGTGATCATGCCCGGGACGCGGATAGGTCGCGGCGCGGTGGTGCGCCACGCGATCCTCGACAAGAATGTCGTGGTCGGACCTGGCGAGATGGTGGGCGTCGATCTGGAGAAGGACCGCGAGCGCTTCGCGATCAGCGCCGGCGGTGTGGTGGCGGTCGGCAAGGGCGTCTGGATCTAAGCCCCGGTTGCGCGGCGCCGACGTCGGCGTCGTAACCGCACGGCTGCCCAGGCCAACACGATCACCGCCACGAGCACCAACACCGGCACCAGGATCGCGACGAAGACCAGGCCGACGCTGACGCCGTCCTCGACGGTGCTCAGTACGGGCGCGGCCACCCCGGCGGTCGCGACGTTGGCGGCCGGGCGCACCGTGGACTTGGTCAACGAAACCACCAGCGCCACAACGACTCCGATCGCCACCGGGATCCACTGTCCGGACTGGGCGAACGCGCCGGGATCGGTGACCGCCGAAGTCTGCGCGGCGGTGCCCGAACCGAACACGATGCCGCCCGAGGTCGGCCGGACGAACGTTTGAACGGCGTCGTTGACGGTGTCGAGCGCGGGCACCTTGTCGGCGATGATCTCGATCACCAGCAGCACCGCGACGATCAGCATGACCCAACCGTTCTCCAGCCAGGCCCAGCCCTGCGGCAGCGTGACCAGATCGGTGAACCGGGATAACAAGCCCAGCGCCAGCAGTGGGATGTAGGCGTTGAGCCCCGCCGCGGTCGCCAAGCCGAGCCCGGTCAGCGCTTCCATGGAGACAGTATGGGCGCACGCGACACCACGGACTCGAAACCGAATCAGGCAGCGTCGCGCCAGGCCAGGACGTCGGCGAAGGCGATCTCGATGCTGCTCGCCGGGGACCGGGGCGAGCCGGGCAGCGGTGGCGCCTTGGATCGGTGGCGGGCCTTGGTCGGGGTGGTGATCTCGGAGATGTGGGTGCCGTCGTCGTCGCGCCGGGTGGTGACCCGCCAGCCCGGGGCTTCCTTGGCGTAGTTGCAGGCTTCGCAGTCGCCGAGACCGTTCAGCTCGCTGGTCTGTCCACCGGCGGAATGGGCGGTCGCGTGGTCGGTGTGTCGGATTGGGGCATCGCAGTATGGGGTGCGGCAGGTGTCATCGCGCAAGGCGATGAACTTTGCGAGGGCTTTGGGGAACAGGCGGGCCCGGGATTCCATGGCGACCAGCGCACCGGATGACGGGTGGCGGTACAGGCGGCGCAGCGTGGCTTTGGAGCGTTCGTCGGCGATCGCGTTGCTGGCCAAGCGGCGGGCGATTGCGGCGGGGATGGGCCCGTATCCCGGAACTCGCGCCGGAGTCTGGTCGTCGCCCAACAGGGTTTCATCGGTCACGACGAGGTCCACCGCGATTGGCGTCGGAACGTCGGCCGGTTGGCCGGTCACGCGTTCGACGAGCGTATCGGCCATGACCTGACCGCGCGGGCGGCCGTCGAACGTGGTGTCGGCTTGCCGTCGTAACGCTGCATACACGCTGATGCCCTGGGTCAGCGGCAGCAGCGCGGTCACATAGACCATGTTGTCGGGTGCTGGACGGGTGGTCACGGTGCGCTCGCGCTCGGCACGCACCGCGCGGTCGACGACCGCTTGCGGGTCCAGTTCGTAGGCAATGGCCTTCGCCGCGGCGGCGATGCGCTTATCGCCCTTGCCTTCGAGTTCGGATTGATCCGCGCACATCTTCGCATCGAGCTTTCCGCGGTCTTCCACGGTCAAGCAGGCCGACTCGCGCACGATGAGGGTGGCCCGCCATTCCGACAGCGTTCCTGCCTCGAGCGCAGCGAGCGTGTGGGGCATCTCGTAGACCAGCGCTTTGGCGAAACCCAGATGACGACTGCCCCGATTCGGCGAATCATGCCGAGCCAACGCGATCTCGCTGGCCAGACCGCGGCAGCGGTTGGCCGCGGGAACGCCTTCGGCTTCCTCGCGGGCGCGGCGCTTTTGGTCGAGTGCGACGGTGAGTCTGGCCTGCCCGGCGGCCGCTACGGACTTGAGGTGTTCGAGTTCGGCGATGCACTCGACCAGCGCCGCCTCATCGGCGTCGGTATCGAGGACCGCCAGGGTTTCGAACATGTGTTCGAGTCTAACGCATGGTGCGGCAGATTCGCAAGGACTTCGTGGGCTGTGGACAATGCCTGGTACGGGCGTCAGGCCAGCGCCACTCCCAATAGTCGGAGGTACCGGCGGGCCAGATCACACGGCGTCGCGCCGGCGATAGATGAGACCGCTGAGTACCGTCAGCGCCGTCGCGATCAGCACCATGACCGCCATCGCCGCCACGGGTACCTCCATCGGCGCGTAGATCCGCCCGACCGGTGACAGGTCGAGCAGCCATTGCGGAAGACGCAGCAGCGCACCCAGATACAGCGACACGATCACGAAAGTGACCGTGAGCCAGGCGATCCAGGTCTGTCGCAGCGCGAACGCGACCGCCGCGATCCCCGCCATGACCGCCATCGCAGGCAGGTGCGCCAGCGCCGCCAGCACCAGCCGGCCGACGGTCTCGGGCTCGCCCAAAGTGATGCCGGCGCCCACGCCGTTGCCCAGACCGGCACAGACCAGCAGCACCGCCGCGCCCAAAAGCGTGACGGCTACCGTCGACAGCAGCCAGCGCCAGCGCGACACCGACCCGGCCAGCACCGCCTCGGCGATGCCGGACTGCTCGTCGCCGTTGAGCCGCAGCACGCTGATCACGACGTACGCGGTGATCGCGGCCGCGAGGAACTGGGTCATTGCGCTGAAGATGCCGTCGTTGCCTTGAACGTTGAGCATCTGGGCGACCAGTTCGTTGTCTTCGGCCATGTCCAACATCGCCTGGGTCAGCGATCCGAACGTCAAGCCCGCCAGGAACACCGCGATCGACCACCCGATGATCTGCCCGCGCTGCAGCACCAGGTCCAGCCCGAACAGCCCGCGGATGCGTGGCGCATCGGGACGGTCACCGCCCGAGGGCAGAATGCCCGCATCGTATTCGCGGGCGCGTTCCAGCACGGCAGCCGCAACCAGCAGCCCGGCGGCGAGCGCGACCAGCATGGCCAGCGGCCACCACCGCAGGTCGACGAATGCGCGCATCTGCTGGGCCCAGGCGATGGGCGAGAGCCAGCTCACCGGGCTGCCCGAGTGATCGATCACGTCCCCGACGCCGCGCACCACCACCGCCGCCGCCAGCACGGTCATCGCCGCGCCGGTCGCGGTGCGCGACGTGCGCCAGAGCTGCGCGGTGACGGCGGCGACGGCGCCGAACACCATCGCCGCGACGGTGATGCCCAGACACAGTGCGGCCGAATCGATCACGGCGAGGCCGGCGGTGACCGCGGCCGCGGTCATCGTCACAGCCAAGACCGCGTTGACGGCGGCGACGACCACGACGGCCGCGACGGTCCGCGTGTGGCGGCCCACCGGCGACGACAACACCAGTTCGGCTGCGCCGGCCTCTTCTTCGGCGCGGGTGTGGCGGATCACGGTGAGGATGGCCAGAATCGATACCGCGACAATGAGCGTGAGCATCGCCTCGTTGGCGAACATCGCGCCCAGCGCGGTCTCGTTCTCACCGAATACCGGTCCGGCGAACATGATTCCGGCCGGGGTCTTGATCAGGTTGATCCGCGAGATCCGGTCGGCCTCGTCGGGGTAGGCCAGCTCCAGTGCGCTGGGCATGTACCACACGTTGATGGTCAGCGCGACGATCCACACCGGCAGCCGGATCCGGTCGCGCCGCAACGCCAACGCGACCATCCGGCCCAGTCCGGTCAGCGACGACTCGGCCCGGACGCGCGGTTGCGCGTGGCGTGCGACGGTGGCGGTCACCGCGGTACCTCCTGGTATTCACTGAGGAACATGTCCTCTAGCGACGCCGGCGATACCGAAAGCTCTTCGATGCCCAGCGTGGTCAGCTGGCTCATCGCACCGTCCAGATCATCGCGGTCGACGGAGAAGGTGCTCATGCCGTCGTCGACGGTGAAGTCGTGCACGAATGGAGCCGAACGCAAGCCGTCGACGGGTGAGCGGGTGCGCACCTTCACCGTCGTGCGCATCAGATGGCGCAACTCGTCGAGCCGGCCGGATCGCACGGTGGCGCCGGCGCGGATGATCGTCACCGAATCGCAGAGGCGTTCCACCTCGGCGAGGATGTGGCTGGACAGCAGCACCGATGCGCCGTTGCCGGCCGCCTCCTGGACGCACAGCTGAAACGCCTTGTCCATCAACGGATCCAGTCCCGAGGTGGGCTCGTCGAGGATGTAGAGCTCGGCGTTGGTGCTGAACGCCGCGATCAGCGCGACCTTCTGCCGGTTGCCCTTCGAGTAGGTGCGGGCCTTCTTGTCGGGGTCCAGTTCGAAGCGTTCGATCAACTCGTCGCGGCGTTTCGTGTCGAACTGATCGCGCAGGCTGGCCAGAAAGTCGATCGCCTGGCCGCCGGTCAGGTTGGGCCACAACGTCACATCGCCGGGCACGTAGGCGATCCGGCGGTGCAGTGCCACCGCGTCGTGCCAGGGATCCCCGCCGAGCAACCGGGCGGTGCCGCCGTCGGCGCGTAACAACCCGAGCAGGACGCGGATGGTAGTCGATTTACCCGAGCCGTTGGGTCCCAGAAACCCCGCGATGCTGCCGGGTTCGACGACCATGTCCAGACCGTCGAGGGCCTTGGTGTTCCCGAATTGCTTTTGGAGCCCGTGGATTTCGACTGCAGGGCCGTCAGCTCGTGGCGACGTCGTAGTCATGTGCCCCTCCCTCGGGTTGATCCTGGTGGCGAAACGCGTCGTACATGGTGGAGTCGACCATCACGCCCTCGGTGAACAGCTCGAGGGCGGGCAGCATCATCTCTTCGCTGTAATCGCGCAGCACCGCGCGCAGATCGGTTGGGTTGTCGTGCAATTGCAGGTACAGCAGGAACCCGCCGCCGCCGCTGAGCACCATGTACTTGGCCCTGGCCGCGGGGTCGCGGCTGGGTTTGAGGACGCCGTTGCGGACGCCCTCTGCGATGTAGTCCTCGGCATCGGCGATCATCTTGCGCCACAGCGTCTTGGCCAGCTCGCTGCCGGACTGCATGCTGCGAACCAGGTAGGCCATCAGCGGCGCATACGACTCGATCTCGGCCAGCTGCGCAAACCACGTCGCCGGGTCGTTGGCTCGCATCGACTCCAGCTTGCCGCTGCGCACCTCCTCGGCGATGTGGTCGTCGCACGCGGTGCGCAGGCCCTCCTTGGACCCGAAGTGGTGGATCACCAGTGCCGCGGAGACGCCCGCCGCCTCGGCGATCGCGCGCAGCCCGACCTGAAAGCCGTGCTGACCCCACTGGTCGATCGCGGCATCGCGGATTTTCGCAACAGCCGTGCGATCCGCTGAACGCATGTTCAATACACTAAACGCGCGTTCAGCCACGGGTCAAGGTTTGTGCGCGTTCAGGCGCGCTGAGCGCAACAGAACGCACACAAATCGCCAGAAAAGGTCAGTCGCGGGCCGCGGCGAGCAGCCCGTCGCCCAACGGGATCAGCACCGGGGTGAGCCGCTCGTCCTCGGCGATCAGCCGCGCGGCCTCGCGCACCGCAGTCACCTCGGCGTCGTTGGCGCGCGCATCCCCGGCGCGGCCGTCCAACGCCGCGCGGTGCACGACGATCGCGCCGCCGGGCCGCAGCAGCCGCACACCCTCGGTGACGAACTGCGGCTGATCCACCGGATCGGCGTCGATGAACACCAGGTCGTAGGACTCGTCGGCCAGCCGGGTCAGCACATCCTGGGCGCGGCCGCTGATCAGCCGCGTCCGGCCGGGCCCGATGCCGGCCTCGGTGAACGCCTGCTTGGCGATGCGCTGATGTTCGGGCTCGACATCGATCGTGGTGAGCACGCCGTCTTCACGCATGCCCGACAACAGCCACAGCCCGCTGATACCCGCGCCGGTGCCGACTTCGACGACGGCCTTGGCCCCGGTCAGCTTGGCCAGCACGCACAGCAGCGCCCCGACCGCGGGGGTGACCGCGCCGGCACCGATGTCGTCGGCGCGGTCCCGCGCGGCGGCGACGATCGCGTCCTCGGAGATCGACTGCTCGGCGTGCGCGACGATCGACTCAGCGCGGCTTTGCTGACCGCTGCTGTCGTCGGTGCTTGCCATGCCCGCAGCGTAGAGCCAACGCGCGCGGCCCGACACCCCGACACGCCCGGGCCGACACAGCAGTATTCGGCCAGGACAGCCCCGTTTCCGCAGGTGAAAAATGGGTAGAAAGCATTCTCAGGAAATGTTCAGTTTGCTCATATGCGAACCACACCAGGGTCGGAGACCGTATTGCCCATGGACGACGGCACACGCTGGCATTCCGGGAATAACCGTCCCAACCTCGGCGTTGCCGCCGATATCGAGCCGTCGACCATGGATGGCGGCTGTGACCAGGAGGAAATGACGATCACCTCAAGTGCCCCCATCGCTCCGGCTTCCATGACCCACTTCGAGCAGTACACCGACGGGACGTGGGTGGAACCGTCCGACGAACCCACCGGCACCGCGGTATTCGACGCCACCGGTGACAAGTCGACGATGCCGTCGTGGGACGAGCTGGTACGTCAGCACGCCGACCGGGTGTACCGCCTGGCCTACCGGCTCTCCGGCAACCAGCACGACGCCGAGGACCTGACCCAGGAGACCTTCATCCGCGTGTTCCGGTCCGTGCAGAACTACCAGCCCGGCACGTTCGAGGGTTGGCTGCACCGCATCACCACGAACCTGTTCCTCGACATGGTCCGCAGGCGCGGCCGCATCCGCATGGAGGCACTGCCCGAGGACTACGACAGGGTCCCCGCCGACGACCCCAACCCCGAGCAGATCTACCACGACTCCCGGCTGGGCCCCGACCTGCAGGCCGCCCTGGACTCGTTGCCGCCGGAGTTCCGCGCCGCGGTGGTGCTGTGCGACATCGAGGGCCTGTCCTACGAGGAGATCGGCGCCACGCTCGACGTCAAGCTCGGCACGGTGCGCAGCCGCATCCACCGCGGTCGCCAGGCGTTGCGCGAGTATCTGGCCAAGCACAGCGACGAGACGGCGAAAACAGCCTGACCTTTGCAGGTCTGTGCACACGCGCCGCGCTACATTCGAGGGTGAGCAGTGACCGTGCGAAACGAGAGGAGCTCGGTGATGGTCGACCGGGGACATGTGTTCCGTCGGGCGTTTTCGTGGCTGCCTTCTCAGTTCGCCTCGCAGAGTGACGCGCCGGTCGGGCCACGCCAGTTCAGCTCCACCGAGCACCTCTCGACCGAGGCCATCGCCGCATTCGTCGACGGCGAGCTACGGATGAACGCCCACCTGCGCGCGGCCAGCCACATGTCGATGTGCCCGCAGTGCGCGGCCGAGGTGGACGCCCAGCGTCAGGCGCGCGCGGCATTGCGGGATTCGCGTCCGATCGTCGTGCCGACCGAGCTATTGGGCCTGCTATCGGAGATCCCGCGTTCCGCCCCGGCCCAGCCGCCAGCCGAAACCGAACCGACGCAGTTTGCTGCGGACGTGACGCGGTCTCGGCGTAAGCGCCGGTAGGGTAGTGCGGACACGACAGCGGCCTGCGGCGCAGAGCGCGGGCGCTTCCACAGGAGTGATAAACGGGTGACCAACTTGGACCAGTCCGGCCGGGAGCGCCTCGAACCGCGCCCCGTCTCGCGTCCGCCGGTTGACCCGGCGGCGCGACGTGTGTTTGGCCGCCCCGACGGGGTCAGCGGATCTTTCGTGGGCGCCGACCGCTACCGCGCTCAGTCCGAGTTCACCCCGAAGGACCACACGCCGGACCCGGTGCTGGCCGAGGCGTTCGCCAGACCCCACCCCGGCGTCGACTCGCTGCAACGTCATCCCGCCGACATCGGCGCGCTGGAGGCCGAACGCCAAGGCCCGGACGCCGACCCGGCGGCCGATCCGTGGCGCGAACCGGCGGCTCCGGTTGCGTTGGGCACACCCGCGCTGAGCGAGGCCCCGCACGCACCGGTCAACGTCAGCATGGGCAAGCTCAGCGTGCGCGACGTGCTGTTCGGCGGCAAGGTCTCCTACGTGGCGCTGGCGGTGCTCGGGATCGCCGCGATCGTGGTCGGCTTCGCCGGCGGCTGGATCGGCCGCACGACGGCCGAGGTGACCGAGGCGTTCACGACATCCAAGGTCACCTTGGACACCAGCGACACCGAGCAGCCACCCGAGGGCCGGTTCACCAAAGTCGCTGAGGCTGTGGCCGATTCGGTGGTCACCATCGAGGCGAAGAGCGACCAGGAGGGCTCGCAGGGCTCCGGTGTAGTGGTCGACGAACGCGGCTACATCGTCACCAACAACCACGTCATCTCCGAGGCCGCCAACAACCCGAGCAAGTACAAGATGACCGTGGTGTTCAACGACGGCAAGGAAGTGCCCGCCAACCTGGTCGGGCGCGACCCCAAGACCGATCTGGCCGTGCTGAAGGTCGACAATGTCGACAACCTCACCGTGGCCAAGATGGGTGACTCCGACAAACTGATCGTCGGCCAAGAGGTGATCGCCGCCGGCGCCCCGCTGGGGCTGCGCAGCACGGTGACCGCGGGCATCATCAGCGCGCTGAATCGGCCGGTCCCGCTGTCCGGCGACGGCTCCGACACCGACACCGTGATCGACGGCCTGCAGACCGACGCGCCGATCAACCACGGCAACTCAGGCGGGCCGCTGATCGACATGGACGGCAACGTGATCGGCATCAACACGGCGGGCAAGTCGCTGTCGGAGAGCGCCAGCGGGCTCGGCTTCGCGATCCCGGTCAACGAAGTGAAATCCGTTGTGGAGGCGTTGATTCGCGACGGCAAGATCGCCCATCCGACGCTCGGCCTGACAGCGCGCTCGGTCAGCAACGAGCTGGCGTCCGGAGCGCAGGTGGCCAACGTGAAGGCCGGCAGCCCCGCGGAGCGGGCGGGCATTCTGGAGAACGACGTCGTCGTCAAGGTGGGTGACCGAAAGGTCGCCGACGCCGACGAATTCGTCGTCGCGGTGCGCCAGCTCAAGGTCGACCAGCCGGCCCCGATCGAGGTGCTGCGCGACGGTCGCCCCGTCACGCTGACGATCACCCCGATCCCCGACAACACCGTCTGACATGTTCGCCAACGTCGGCTGGGGCGAGATGCTGATCCTGGTCATCGCCGGGTTGGTGATCCTCGGACCCGAACGGCTGCCCGGCGCGATCCGCTGGACATCGGGTGCGCTGCGGCAGGCGCGCGACTACATCAGCGGTGCGACCAGCCAACTGCGCGAGGACCTCGGCCCCGAATTCGACGATCTGCGAGAGCCGTTGGGCGAGCTGAACAAGCTGCGCGGGATGTCGCCGCGGGCGGCCATCACCAAGCACCTGCTCGACGGCGACGACTCCCTGTTCACCGGGCGCTTCGAAAAACCCGTCAGCGCACCGGCACCCGCCCCGCACACGCCGTCCTCCGGCGCCCCGGCGCCTCGGCCCGCGGTGACGCCGTACGACACCGACGCCACCTGAGACGTCAAATGAAGTAGCTCTCGTCCCCGGTCGGATATCCGCCGCCGTTGGTGGCGATGTGGACGTGGTCGAAATGGTTGGCGGTCTCGTTGCCGTAGTCGGCGGTCCAACTCGGCGCGCCGACACCGGGATAGAAGCCCTGTCGCCAGATGACGTGGATGACACCCCAGCGTTTCGCGTTCGCCAGCGCGAATCCGGCGACCTGGTTGCCGAGCTCGATACCCTTCTCGCTGCCGTGGTTGGGGATCATCACGTCGATGGCCAATCCGTTCGGATGCCATTTCAACGGGTCCTGCCGGTAGCCGCCGATCGTGGTCACCTCCGGAAACAGCACGCTCAACGCGCGGGCCACCCGAATGGTGTTGACCTGCAACCCTTCCTCGGGTGCGACGCCGGGCGGTAACTCGAAGGTGACCGCGGCGCTGGCCACCGGCGCGCTCGCCGCCATCAACTCGGCCTCGGTGGGGGTGCCCACCGGCGGTGGTGCGGGTGGTTCGGGAACCTGGCTGGGCGGCACGGAGGCCGCCGGGGTCTGCGGCGGATGTTCGGCGGTCTGGGCGTAGAACAGGCCCGCGGCCACGACGATCGAGGCGACCAGCGCCAACGACCGGCGCCTACCGCTGGCTAACCGTTCTTTACCCACGGACAGCACTGTAACGCCGCATTCATCGCCCCGTGGCGGTCTTGCGCATCGGACACGCGACCGTTATTGCCTGCCAGCAGGATCCAGGCCCAACGACATGCCAGCCAGGCCGCGCTTGCGGCTCGACAACGCTTCGGCGATCTTGCGCAATTCCTTGCCGGCCGCCGAGTCCGGCGCCGAGAGCACCAGCGGCACACCCGAGTCGCCGGCCGTCACCAGCGCCGGGTCCAGCGGCACCTGACCCAGCAGTGGGACGTCGGCGCCGACGGCCCGGGACAACCGCTCGGCCACCTGCTGTCCGCCGCCCTCCCCGAAGATCTGCATGGTGGTGCCGTCGGGCAGCAGCAGCCCGGCCATGTTCTCCACCACGCCGACGATGCGTTGCCGGGTCTGCAACGCGATAGCCCCGGCGCGCTCGGCGACTTCGGCGGCCGCCAACTGCGGGGTGGTGACGACGAGGATTTCCGCGCCCGGAATCAGTTGGGCCACCGAGATGGCCACGTCCCCGGTGCCCGGCGGCAGGTCGAGCAGCAGCACATCCAGATCGCCCCAGTAGACGTCGGCCAGGAACTGCTGCAATGCACGGTGCAGCATCGGCCCGCGCCACACCACCGGGGTGTTGCCCTGGGTGAACATCGCGATCGAGATCACCCGGACGTCGTGGGCGACCGGCGGCAGGATCATCGACTCGACCTGAGTCGGACGGTCGGTGGTGCCCATCATCCGTGGCACGGAGTGGCCGTAGATGTCGGCGTCGAGCACACCGACCGACAGCCCGCGGTCGGCCAACGCCGCGGCGATGTTCACCGTGACGCTGGACTTGCCGACCCCGCCCTTGCCGGAGGCGACCGCGTAGACGCGGGTCAGCGAGCCCGGCTGGGCGAACGGGATGACCGGTTCGCGTGAGTCGCCACGCAGCTGTTTGCGCAGTTCGCTGCGTTGCTCGTCGCTCATCACGTCGAGGCTGACCTTGACCGCGCCGGTGCCAGGGACGTCGGCGACCGCGCGGCGGACGTCATCGGAGATCTCGGTCTTCTTCGGACAGGCGGCCGTCGTCAGGTACACCTCGACGTGCACGCCGCCGTCGGCCTCGACGGTGACGTCCTTGATCATGCCGAGCTCGGTGATCGGCCGCCGCAGCTCGGGGTCGATCACCTTGGTCAGCGCGGTACGAACCGCAGTTTCAAGCTCAGATCCAGACATCGCCTTCGAGTCTAGGCCGACTCGAAACGCGTGCTTAAGCCGCCGGTCCCGGCAGCGGTCCCGGGGCAGGCGGGCCGACGGGTCCCGGGGCGGGCCCCGGAGCCGGACCGGGGGCCGGTCCAGGCGCGGGCGGCATCGGGCCCATCGGTGCGGGCGGCGCCAGCGGTCCCGGCGGCGGTGCCAGCGGCGGCGCCGGCGGAAGCATCGGCTGGGCCAACGCGGGCCCGGGCGCGCCGAGCGCCGGTTGCAGCGGCGGGGGCGGCACGTTGTCCTCGATGCAGAACACCGCGCACTCGGGTTGCGGCTCGGGCTGCATCCACGGCGGGGTCCACGGCGGTGGAACGGGTGCCTGCGGCTTCGGCGCCACCTGCGGCACCGGGCCGGGCAGCGGTCCGAGCCGTTGGCCCGGTGCGAAACCGGGCACGGCGGTGATCTGGTTGGCCACGCTGTCGCGCTGCAGCAGCGACATCAGCGCCATCGGGTCGCCTTCGGGCAAGGCCAGCGCGTTGAGCGGCAGCCCGGGGCCCAGCCCTTCGTAGCTTTCGAGGCTTTCGAGGTGTGACATATCGCTGTCGCCGAGCGCGGGCACCGAGCCGGTGATCGGCGGCAGGTCCATCGGCACCACACCGGTGGCGTACGCGGCGGCCCAACCGAGGACGTTGCGGGCATAGGCCACCGAGTTGTTGTAGCGCAGGATCGAGGCCATCACGTGGGACTGGTCGCGCAAGTTCATCCCGCCGCTGCACAGGTAGCGCGCCGCCGCCAGGGTCGAATCGAACAGGTTCTGCACCTCGGCCTTGCCGTCGCCGTCGCCGTCGGACGCGTAGCGCGCCCAGGTACCGGGCAGGAACTGCATCGGCCCCATCGCGCGGGCGTAGGTGACGCGGTCGGCGGTGCGGCTCTCCACGATGATCTCGTTGCCGGGCAGCGTGCCGTCCAGCACGGGGCCGAAGATCGGGCTGACCGCTGTGCCGCTGGCGTCGGTGGCGCCGCCGTTGGCGTGCATCGACTCGATGCGGCCGATGCCGGCCAACAGGTTCCAGCTGACGCCGCATTCGGGCTGTGCCACGGCCATCATGCGTTCGGCGTTGCGGTACGCCGCCAGTGCCATTCCCGGGATGCCAAGCGCACCAGGTGAATTCACTACGGCAGCGGGTGCAGGGGAGGACACCGAGGTGGAGGCGATGTGGAATGGCGACGGCGCTTTGGTGACCGCGACGACGGACGCGCCGCTGCGGGTGTCCGGTGACGGTGCCACGGCGGCCAGCGGCGTCACCGCGGCGTCGCGCACCTGGGTCCGGGTGGACTGGGCGGACGCGCCGACGCTGCCGGCGAGAACCACCGGGGTGATGATGGCGACGGCCATGCCCGCCCGCACCCGTGGCGGGGACATCGCGTCATGCACACGTGGGCCCGCCTTGGGAAGTACGCGCCCTGCCCGGTGCCGCACGGCCTTGAGGGCGGCGACTCCTCTGATGTGCACTCAACCGTCCTTGTTCTGCGATCGCTTGTGAACCAGGTCACCATACCTAGTCGATAACGGAAGTGTTACAGCAATTGCGTTAGCCGATGCAACTTTATGTCCGGGCGCGCCGCTCGGTGCCCTATGCGCGGCCGGTGTCGTCGTCGCGGGCCGAGGTCGCCGGCTGCTGTATCCGGGTGATCATCTCGCGCAGCTCGTCGAGTTCGCGGCGCAGGTAGTCGCGGGTGGCGACCTCGCCGACGGCCAACCGCAGAGCGGCCAGTTCACGGGCCAGGTACTCGGTGTCGGCCTTGGTTTGCGCCGCGCGGCGACGGTCTTCGTCCAGCGATACCCGGTCGCGGTTTTCCTGCCGGTTCTGCGCCAGCAGGATCAACGGCGCGGCGTAGGCGGCCTGCGTCGAGAACGCCAGGTTGAGCAAGATGAACGGATACGGGTCCCAGCGCAGGCTGACAGCAAACAAATTCAGGGTTATCCAGACGATCACGAGGATCGTCTGCCACGCGAGATAGCGCCCGGTGCCCAAAAACCGGGCGATCGACTCACTGACCCTCCCGACCGCTTCGGGGTCGTAGTTGAAGCCGAAGCGGCGTGACGTCAGCGGGGTGTCCAAACGTCCGCGGCTGGTGGGCTCGGTCATGTCGTCCCCTCGGCGCCGGACAGTTCGGGCTCCTCGGTGTCGCGCCAGTCCTCCGGCAGCAGGTGGTCGAGGAGGTCGTCCACCGACACCGCCCCGAGCAGGTGGTTCTCCGCGTCCACGACGGCCCCGCACACCAGGTTGTATGCGGCGAAATACCGCGTCACCGCCGACAGCGAGTCTTCGGGCGCCAGGTTGGGCAGGTCGGTGTCGATGATGCCGCTGACCAGATCGGCCGGGGGTTCGCGCAGCAGCCGCTGCAGGTGCACGCAGCCCAGGTAGTGGCCGGTCGGAGTCGCCGTCGGGGGCCGCGTCACGAACACCAGCGACGCTACCGCCGGGGTCAGATCGGGGTCGCGGACCCGGGCCAGCGCCTCGGCGACGGTGGTGTCGGGTGCGAGCACGACCGGTTCGGAGGTCATCAGCCCGCCGGCGGTGTTGGGTGAGTGCGACAGCAACCGTCGCACGTCCTCGGAGTCCTCGGGATCCATCTGGCGCAGATAATGTTCGGCCTCCGACGGGTTCATCGCCCCCAGCAGGTCGGCGGCGTCGTCGGGGTCCATCGCCTCCAGCACCCGCGCGGAGCGTTCGGCAGGCAGCCGTTTGACCACATCGGTCTGGTCGTCTTCGGGCAGTTCCTGCAGCACGTCGGCCAACCGTTCGTCGTCGAGCGCGTCGATCAGCTCATAGCGCCGCTTGGCGGGCAGCTCGCGGATCGCCTCGGCCACCTCGACGGCGCGTTGCCCTTCGAACAGCTCGAGCAACTGGGCCACGCCCTGGTCGGGCATCGCCAGCCCCGACGGCGTCAGACCGTGCACCCGCCGCCAGTCCACGACGTGGACATTGCTGCGACGGCCCAGCCGGCGCTGCGGGCGCACCGCCACCTTGGTGACCACCCAGTCGCGGGTGCGGGTCTGCTCGATGCCCAGATCGACGACGATCACGTCGATTCCGGCCAAATGCGACAGCTCGGGATCGTCGACCCGGACACGGGTTTCGATGATCTGGCCGAGTACCAGCACCTCACCTGGGCGTTGGGCGAACCGGCGCAGCGACACGCTGCCGGTCGCCAACGTCACCGCACCCGGCTCGATCGATGTCACGCGCAGAATCGGGACGAAAATCCTTCGGCGCGTAAGCAATTCGACGACAAGGCCAAGTACCCGCGGTTGCTGGCGCACGATGCTGATGCTGACCACCACATCGCGGACGCGGCCGATGGACTCACCGTCGGGGCCCAACACCACCATCCCCGCGAGTCGGGCCGCATAGACCCTGTTCACCGCCGCCATGAGTCAAAGGGTAGAGACTGTGGTTGTGGAAAACCGGTATCGACCCCGCCGAACGGTGCTATCCGTACCCGGCAGCAGCGCCAAGATGATCGAGAAGGCGAAGTCGCTGCCCGCCGACGAAGTGTTCCTCGACCTGGAGGACGCCGTCGCACCCGAGGCCAAAGCCGACGCCCGCACCGCGGTGGCGGCCGCGTTGGCCGAGCCCGGCTGGTCCGGGCAGCTGCTCGGGGTGCGGGTCAACGACTGGACCACACCCTGGACGCACGCCGACATCATCGAGGTGGTCGCCGGTGCCGGTGCCGCACTCGACATTGTCGTGCTGCCCAAGGTGACTGACGTTTCCCATATCGATGCGCTTGATCTTCTGCTGAGCCAGCTGGAGGCGACGCACGGGTTGCCGGTGGGCGGCATCGGGATCGAGGCGCAGATCGAAAATGCGCAGGGGCTGACGAACATTGACGCGATCGCCGCCGCTCCGCGGGTGCAGGCGCTCGTGCTCGGCCCGGCCGATATGGCGGCCAGCCTGAACATGCGCACCCTCGAGGTCGGTGAACAGCCCGAGGGCTACGACGTCGGCGACGCCCACCACCACGTGCTGATGCGGATCCTGATCGCTGCGCGCACCCACGGAATCCTGGCCATCGACGGGCCGTTCCTGAAGATCCGCGACGTCGACGGGTTCCGCCGAGTCGCGGGCAGGTCGGCCGCGCTGGGATACGACGGCAAATGGGTGCTGCATCCCGACCAGATCGCCGCCGGCAACGAGATTTTCAGCCCGCGGCAAAAGGACTACGACCACGCCGAGCTGATCCTGGAGGCCTACGAGTGGCACACCTCGCGCGCGGGCGGCGCGAGGGGCGCAGCGATGCTCGGCGACGAGATGATCGATGAGGCCAGCCGCAAGATGGCGCTGGTGATCGCGGGTAAGGGCCGTGCGGCTGGCATGGTCCGCAAGCAGCCGCCGTTCGAGCCGCCGTCCTGACGCGAGGTCAGGCGCTCAGGAAGACGATGCCGGTAACGACGCTGATCAAAAACGTCACGGCGCCGATCGCGATGCCG
Organism: Mycolicibacterium pulveris; assembly: GCA_050205315.1. Taxonomy (GTDB): domain Bacteria; phylum Actinomycetota; class Actinomycetes; order Mycobacteriales; family Mycobacteriaceae; genus Mycobacterium; species Mycobacterium pulveris_A. The sequence continues at coordinate 212,189 of JBNMRA010000006.1, forward strand.
GCGATGGCCAGGCCGCGTCCGCCCTCACCGGAGGTCTTGATCTGGTTGAGCGCGATGATGCCGAGCACGATGCCGATGATCGACCCGATGCCGCACAGGAACGGCACCACGCCGATCACGGCGGCCACCAGCGAGCCGATCGCCATCCCGTTGACCTTCTGGCCCGGTGCGCTGTACGCACCGCCGTATCCGGGCGCCGGGTAGCCCGCCGGGCCGTATCCCTGCGGTCCATAGCTCGGCGGGGGCGCCCCGTAGGGCGGCGGTGCTCCGTACGGCGGCGGTGCATAGTTCGGGTACTGGGGCGGGGGAGGGTAGCCGCCCGGCGGCGGATACGCGGAGGGGTAGGGCGA
>JBNMRA010000007.1:0-212099 GCA_050205315.1 Mycolicibacterium pulveris
ATCGGCGCCTACACCGCCTCCCCCGCCACCAGACGATGACGACGAAGACGACTGCGAGGCGGTGTAGGCGCCGATCGACGACGACAGCGCCGATTCGAAACTGTCGAAGTCCGCGCCGCCGGAACCGCCGGTGAAACCCCAGCCGCTCGACGACGACGGCTGATACCAATCCGGTTGCGGGGCAGGCTGACCCATGACCGCCTCGTACTTCTTGGCCCACAGCGCCGCAGCACCCGCGGCGACCGCGAACGGGATGTAGGCGGTGTAGAGCTCCTTGCGCGCGGCGAAGTCGAACCGGCTCTCGGCGGAGTCGGTGGCCAGCATGCGGTGAAATCCGCCTGCGCGCGACCACAGTTCGCGACCCGCGGCGGTGCGGCGGGTGCCGACCCCGGGCAACCAGGACGGCGTCGTCAACACGAAGAACACCGCGAACGGCACCGCCCACAACGTGTTGGGGACGCCGAACCGGAAGAAGCACACCAGCATCGCGACGAACGCGACGGCGTTGGCCGCGCGCAGCCACCACTCGGAGCGCTTCTTGACGATCAGCTTCTCGTCCAGCGCCCAATTCCGCGCCGCCGCAGCCAGATCGGTTCTGGCTCGGCTCAACCGCTCGCCCGATTTGACCGTCTTCTTGGCTTCGAACTCCGTGCCGGGTCCCAGCACCTTGAGCGCCGCACCGACCGCAACGCCGACGGGGTCGACGTCGGCCCACGCCCCGTGGTCGGCGATCCCGCGGATCCTCCAGTGATTCTTGCTGACCTGCTGCAGCGCGATCAGCCCGCGTTCGGCGAGGTGGAACAACGTCGCGGTGAGGCCGTTGGCGGGTACGTCCTCGGTGCGGATGTACTCGGTTTGCACCGGGCCGAGCCCGTCGGGTGGGCTGTACTGCAACGGAAAACCGGGCGGGGTCTCCAGTATCCGGCCATACCACCACAGCGCGAGCAGCGCCGCGGCGACCGCGAGCCCGCCCACCCACAGCAGACCGGTCACGGACTGGCCCAGCACCCCGTCCCAGGCCTGCGGCCACGGCAGCTCGTGGCGTGGCGGGGCCGGGATATCCAGGCCGGCCCGCACCGTCACCGGGGTGCGCGGCGGCAGGTTGACCGCCGACACGTGCACGGCGCCCGCCGATGCGGTGACACCGCGGCAGGGTGCGCCCACACCGTGGCCGACCGAACACTGCACCCCGCCGACGTAGCCGGGCAGTCGGATCGAGATGTCGGCGCGCTGGATCCGGTTGTTCCACGACGGGGCGATCACATTCCAGAAGAACACCGACTCGGCGGCCTGGGCCGAACCCACCGATGTCGCGAAACGTTTGTCCGCGCCAACGTTTGCCGGATCAAGCACTCCGTCGATGGTGTAGCGGATCTCGAAGATGTGGGTGCCGGGGCTCAAGTATACGTCGGGGTCGCCGATCTTGGCGATCCGAAACCTGGTGCCGTTCTCCCACAGCATCTGGTGCATGGCCGGTTCACCGTCGAGCAGGATCGACGTGATTCGCGGGCGCTGCCGGATGCCGGGAACGTTGGGGTTGGCGACATCCCAGTACCGGAACAGCCCGTGGCGCCCGCTGGGGAACTCGGCGGTGATGGTCTCCACAGCGTCGAGGCGGCCGTCGGCGGTGACGGTGAAGTCGGCGCGGAACTCGCTGAAGACGACCGGGTCCTCGGCGTCGGAGACCTGGCTTGACCACGAGTCGAAGAGCCGCGGGGACAGCACCCCAAACGTGATGAGCCCCAAGAAGATGAGCACCAGGAGTAGCCGCCGCATACCCACCTCCGGTTCGACACGGTCCGCCGTGTGCGCATTACCCTATGTGTAACGGGTCCATTTGCACACGAACCGGCTGTTGATCGTGGCGGGCGCTGAGCACAACGACGGCGCGGCGCAGCGCGGAGGCAAGCGCCAGACCGCCGCCGCGCGGCACCCGCACCAGCATCCGGCTGACCGTGCTACCCGCCGGCAGCCCCGGTGGTCGCCGCGCCCCGATCGGTAAGTCGACCGGCCCCAAAACCTCTGCGCTGTCTGGTAATTCAGCGGTGTCGAGCAGCGCGCGCACCGCTTCGGGAACGCCGTCGACGGCGGCCATGTGCACCGCGGGCGGCAGCCCGACCTCGGCGCGGGAGTCGAGTTCGGCCTCGGCATGGCCCACCGGGTCCCACCGGATCAGCGCCTGCACAGTGGGAATCGCCGATTCGGCGACCACCGCCACCACGCCGCCGTCGGCGCGGCTGCGCACCAGCGCGGCGGCGGCCATCCAGCGTCGCAGGGTGTCCTCGGCGGCGCGCAGGTCCTGGCGGCCCAGCAGGGCCCAACTGTCCAACAGCAGCGCCGCGCCGTAGCCGTCGGCGGCCCTGGGCTCGGCGCCGGGGGTCGCGACCACCAGCGCAGGCGTCGCGGCCACATCCGACACCATCGCGTCACCGCCGGAGGTGATGACCGTCGTCCCGGCGAACGCGCGGCCCAACTCCTCGGCGGTGCGGCGGGCACCGACGACCACCGCCCGTACCGCGTCGGATCCGCAGCGCGCACAACGCAGCGTCGTGTCCCCGCGCCCACACCACCGGCACACCGCCCCCGCGGTGTCGCGATCCGGCAGCGACAGCGGCCCGGTGCAGTGCCGGCACCGCGCCACGGCGCGGCACCGGTTGCAGGCCAGGGCCGGTACGTATCCGCGCCGGGGTACCTGAACCAGCACCGGTGCGCCCTGCTGCAGTGCGGTGCGGGCGGCCTGCAACGCCATCGACGGCAGCCGCGCCGTGCGGGCCGCCGGATCGCGTTCCTGCGCGTAGCCGCTGTCCTCGATCGCGACGACGCGCGCCGCGGCGGTCCGCACCGCTGTGCGCGGCGCCACCAGGTCGTGCGCCCAGCCGCTGCGCACCAACGCCTGCGCCTCGGCCGTGCGGGCGTAGCCGCCGATCAGCGCCGCACAACGCAGTTGATGCGCGCGCAGCATCGCGACCTCGCGTGCGTGCGGGTACGGCGCGCGGGGCTCGGCGAGGGTGTCGTCGCCGTCGTCCCACACCACCACCAGCCCGAGGTCGGCGACCGGCGCGAACACCGCGCTGCGGGTGCCGATCACCACGCGCGCGCCGCCGCGCAGCACCGACAGCCACCGCCGGTAGCGCTGCGCGGGGCCCAGACCCGCCGACAACGCCACCACCCGATCCGCGTCGACGACGGCGACCGCGGCCGCGTGCATCGTGTCGATGTCACGTTGATCCGGCACGATCACCAACACCCCGCGCCCGGAGTCAACCGTGGCAGCGGCGATCTCGGCGAGCCGGTCGGCCCACCGCTCACCGGGCAGCGCCTGCCAGACCGCGCGGGCGGCGCGGCCCTCGCCCAGCGCGGCCAGGAACCGCTCACCGCGGCCGTAGACCGACCAGGCCGCGGGGTCAACGGGTTTGACCGCCAGCGGCGCCGGCTCGGCGGGCGGTTGCTTCTCGACGCGGGCGTGCCGCGGCGGGATGGCCAGCCGCAGCACGTCGGCGCGGGTGCCGGAGTAGCGCACGGCCACCGCATCGGCGAGGCGGCGCACCTCCGGGGTCAGCACGCGCTCGGCTGACAGCACCCGGTCCAGCCAGCCGAGCTTGCCGACATGGTCGGTGTCCGAACGTCTTTCGAGGATGAACGCGTCCACCAGCCGACCGGAGAACCGCACCCGCACCCGCACACCGGGCTGGGCGTCGTCGGATTGCTCGGCCGAGACCAGGTAGTCGAACTCGCGGTCGAGGTGCGGCACCGACAGCATCGGCAGCACGCGCGCGATCGGCTCGTGCTCGGCCTGCGATCGGGTGCTCACCTATGCAGATGTAGCAGAGGGCGCAGACGCTCCTGGGGTGCGGCCGAAGAAGAACCCGGCGGTGATCAGCACCAGCGAGGCCGAGTACACCCACCAGATCGGCACCGCCAGCGCCTCGGCGTTCTCCGGGGCCAGCACGAACTTGCTGATGCCGATCATCGCGTCGGACACCGCGAAGCACACGGCCCCCAGCGCTGTCCATGGGGTCGGCAGCCGGGCCAGCAACGCCGCGCACACCATCGCCCCGAGCACCGCGATGTAGAGCACCACCGGCACCGCCATCCCCTCGGCGATCAGCCCCGGCCAGAACCAGATCAACAACGCCACACAGGCCGCCACGGTGACCGTCGCAAACGCCACCCCCGGCGCCGACCGCTCGATCAACGGCACGAGCGCACCCAGAAAGCACAGGTGCGCCACCAGAAACGCCGCCAGCCCCAGCACGAACGACGGCTCCCACCAGGGCAGGGCCAACAGGAAGTCGCCCGCGGCCGAGAACAGCAGCGCGCCGATCAGCCAGCGTCGTTCCCGCGCGATGGGATGGCTGGCCGCCGCGGCGGCCAACAGCACCGCGACCAGCGCCTTGGCCGCGGGTTGCAGGCTGAACTGACCGGTCAGCTCAGCGCCGGTGGGCAGCCGGATCGCGGTGGCGATCAAAAACACCCCGTAGCAGGCGGCGATCACCGCGGCGGCCACCCACAGCAGCTTGGTTCGCCGGGAAACGTACGGTGTTGCCATGTCCGAGGCTGATGAGAAGCCGGCCGTTGATGCCATTCTGCAGAAGGTACTAAAGGCCGTTCCGTTTCAGTTGACAACCGACGGAGGCGCCGAGGCCGCGCGGCGCCGGTTCCGCGAACTGCCGCGCCGGGAAATCGATCCCGCGCTGCGAACCGAGGACCGCGCAGTCGACGGGCCGGCAGGGCCGATCCCGATCCGCGTGTACTGGCCGCCCGAGGCCGACGGGGCCGCGGTCCCGGTCGTGGTGTTTCTGCACGGCGGCGGCTGGTCGGTCGGCGACCTCGACACCTACGACGGCATCGCCGCGATGCACGCGGTCGGCGCGGGCGCGGTGGTGGTGTCGGTGGACTACCGGCTGGCGCCCGAGCACCCCTACCCCGCCGCCGTCGACGACGCGTGGGCGGTGACGCAATGGGTCGGCGCCCACGCCGCCGACCTCGGCGCAGACGCCGACCGGCTCGCCGTGGCCGGTGACTCGGCGGGCGGCAACCTCGCGGCGGTGGTGTGCCAGCTGGCGCGCGACGCGGGCGGACCGCCGATCGGGTTCCAGCTGCTGTGGTATCCGTCGACCACATTCGACACCGGGTTGCCGTCGTTCGCCGAGAACGCCGACGCGCCGGTGCTCGACCTGGCCGCGTGCAAGGGCTACAGCCGTTGGTATATCGGCGATCTGGACATGTCGGATCCGCCGGCGACGCTGGTGCCCGCCCGTGCCGACGATCTGTCCGGGCTGCCGCCGGCCTACCTCGCCGTGGCGAACCACGATCCGCTGCGTGACGACGGGCTGCGCTACGCCGAGTTGCTGACCGCCGCCGGCGTCCCGGTCGAGGTACACAACGCCGAGACGCTGATCCACGGCTATCTGGGTTACGCGGGGGTGGTGCCCGCGGCGACCGAGGCGATGGACCGCGGGTTGGCGGCGCTGCGGCGCGCGCTGCATTCTCGCTAACGTGGGCCTATGAGCACCCCGGACTATGACACCGTCATCGTCGGCGCCGGCTTTTCCGGTATCGGCGCCGCGATCCAACTGGACCGGGCCGGCATGAGCAGCTACCTGGTGGTCGAGGCCGGTGACGGGCCCGGCGGCACGTGGTACTGGAACACGTATCCCGGTATCGCCGTGGACATTCCGTCGTTCTCCTACCAGTTCTCGTTCGAGAAGAGCGCCGAGTGGACGCGCAGCTACGCCCCGGGTGCCGAACTGCGGGCCTACGCCGAACACTGTGTGGACAAGTACGGTCTGCGGCCCAGGATCCGGTTCAACACCAAGGTGCTGACCGCCGACTTCGACGACGACGCCCACCTGTGGCAGATCCGGACCGATCCCGGCGAAGTCGTCACCGCGCGGTACCTGATCAACGCCTGCGGGGTGCTGATCACACCGAACCTGCCCGACATCGACGGTGTCGACGCGTTCAGCGGTGTCACCATGCACACCGCGCGCTGGGATCACGACCTGGACCTGACCGGTAAACGCGTCGCGGTCATCGGCACCGGCGCCTCAGCCGTTCAGGTGATTCCGGAGATCGCCCCGATTGTGGAGCGGCTCACCGTTTTTCAGCGCACCCCGATCTGGTGTTTCCCGAAGTTCGACGTGCCGCTGTCGCCGGCGCTGCGGGCGTTGATGCGGCTGCCGGGCGGGCACGCGGTGCAGCGGGCGATCAGCCAGGCCTACGTCGAGCTGACGTTCACGCTGCCCGCGCAGTACTTCACGCTCAACCCGATGGCCAAGCAGATGTCGAAGGTCGGCCGGTGGTATCTGCGCAGGGAGGTCCACGACCCGCAGGTGCGCGACAAGCTCACGCCGCGCTACGCGGTCGGCTGTAAACGGCCCGGCTTCCACAACACCTACCTGTCGACGTACAACCGCGACAACGTCGAGTTGGTGACCGAACCGATCGACAAGATCACGGGCTCGGGGGTCGCGACCGCCGACGGGCAGACCCGCGACGTCGACGTGCTGATCCTGGCGACCGGCTTCAAGGTGATGGATCCCGACAGCGTGCCGACCTATGCGGTCACCGGCGCGGGCGGACGGTCGCTGGCCGGCTACTGGAACGAACACCGGCTGCAGGCCTACGAGGGCGTCAGCGCCCCCGGCTTTCCGAACTTCTTCACCGTGTTCGGGCCGTACGGATACGTCGGAAGCTCCTACTTCGCGCTGATCGAGGCCCAGACCCATCACATCGTGCGCTGCCTGACCCAGGCCCGACGCCAATCCGCCACCCGTGTCGAGGTGAAACAGGAAGCCAACGACCGCTACTTCGCCGAGATGATGCGCAAACGGCATCGCCAGATCTTCTGGCAGGACAGCTGCAGGCTCGCCAACAGCTACTACTTCGACCCCAACGGTGACGTGCCGCTACGGCCGGCCACCACGCTGGAGGCGCACTGGCGCAGCCGTCGGTTCCCGATCGACGACTACGCGTTCAGCTGATTTGTGTGCGTTCACGCGCGCTCACCGCAACAAAACGCACACAAATCGCCGATTAGACGGCGGCCTTGAGCTCGTCGACCTTGTTCAGCCGCTCCCAGGGCAGGTCGACGTCGGTGCGGCCGAAGTGCCCGTAGGCGGCGGTCTGCGCGTAGATCGGGCGCAGCAGGTCCAGATCGCGCACGATCGCGCCGGGCCGCAGGTCGAACACCGAGGTGATGGCCTTTTCGATGCGGTCCGGGTCGACGGTCTCGCTGCCGAAGGTCTCGACGAACAGCCCGACCGGGGCGGCCTTGCCGATCGCATAGGCGACCTGCACCTCGACGCGTTCGGCCAGGCCCGCGGCGACCACGTTCTTTGCCACCCAGCGCATCGCGTACGCCGCGGAACGGTCCACCTTGGACGGATCCTTGCCGGAGAACGCGCCCCCGCCGTGGCGTGCCCACCCGCCGTAGGTGTCGACGATGATCTTGCGGCCGGTCAACCCGGCGTCGCCCATCGGCCCGCCGAGCTCGAACTTGCCGGTCGGGTTGACCAGCAGGCGGAAGTCGGAGGTGTCCATCGTGTCGTGGTTCAGGTCGGCCAGCACGGTGTTGACGACCTTCTCGCGGATATCGGGGGTCAGCGTCGCGTCCAGGTCGATACCCGCGGCGTGCTGCGTGGAAAGCACCACGGTGTCGAGGCGCACCGGGGTGACGCCGTCGTAGGCGACGGTGACCTGGGTCTTACCGTCGGGGCGCAGGTAGTCCAGCACGCCGCTCTTGCGGACCTCGGTCAGCCGGCGCGACAGCCGGTGCGCCAGCGCGATCGGCAGCGGCATCAGCTCGGGGGTGTCGCGGATCGCGTAGCCGAACATCAGCCCCTGGTCACCGGCGCCCTGGGAGTCCAGCGGGTCACCCGCACCCTCGACGCGGGTCTCGTGGGCGGTGTCGACACCCTGGGCGATATCGGGTGACTGCGCACCGATGCCGATGTTGACACCGCAGGTGGTGCCGTCGAAGCCCTTGTCCGAGGAGTCGTACCCGATCTCGAGAATCCGCTGGCGCACGGTGTTGGTGATGTCGGCGAACGCCTCCTTGGCCGCGGTCGTCACCTCCCCGACCACGTGGACCTGGCCGGTCGTGACCAGCGTTTCCACCGCGACGCGGGATTTGGGGTCGTCGGCGAGCAGCGCGTCGAGCACCGAATCGCTGATCGCGTCGCAGATCTTGTCCGGATGGCCCTCGGTTACCGATTCACTGGTAAACAGCCGAGCTTGCGTCACGGTGGGATCCTTCCGAAGGTTAGTTGGACGAATTGTAGGCCTAGGTGGTTGGCGGGGTTTGGCCTGCCTGATGCACCCAAGCGCGTGCGGCGGTTCGGCGCAACCCTTTGACGCAGCGCGGTGGTGGTTGCTGCTATCCGGCACCGCTCCCGAGGAACGCTGCGATCGCGTCAACGATACGGCTCGCCATCAGCGTTTTGGAGCCGTGTTCCAAAGCGGATTCGGTGCCGTCGGCCGCGAGCAGCCAGCCGGCGTTGTTGTCCACCTCGAACGCTCGGCCCTCCCCGACGGCGTTGACGACCAGCAGGTCGCAGCCCTTGCGCCGGAGTTTGGCCCTGGCGTGAAAGAGCACGTCGCCGTTGGCGTCGCCGGTCTCGGCGGCGAACCCGACGATGGCCCGCATGTTCGGCAGCTGCCCATCAGCGCGGGCGCGGACGGCGCCTGCCAGCACGTCGTCGGTGCGGGTCAGCTCGATGACCGGCTCGCCTTCGCTTTCCGGGCCCTTCTTGATCTTGCTGGTCGCCTGGCTGACCGGCCGGAAGTCGGCGACCGCGGCGGCCATCACCAGCACGTGCGCGGCGGGGGCGTGTTTGGACACGGCGTCTTTGAGCTGGGCGGCCGAGCCGATGTGTACGACGTCGACGCCGGCCGGGTCGATCAGGCCCGCGGTGTTTCCGGCGATCAGCGTGACCTCCGCGCCGCGCTGCGCCATCACCCGGGCCATCGCGTAGCCCTGCTTGCCGGAGCTGCGGTTGCCGATGAACCGCACCGGGTCGATCGGCTCGCGGGTGCCGCCGGCGGTGACCAGGGCTTTGACCCCGGCCAGGTCGTAGGGCAGCGCCTCGGCGCGGGCCAGCAGCAGCTGGGCGAACGTGGTGATCTCCTCGGCCTCCGGTAACCGCCCCGCGCCGGTGTCGGCGCCGGTGAGCCGCCCGGACGCGGGTTCCAGCACGACCACGCCGCGGCGCCGCAACGTGGCGACGTTGTCGACGGTCGCGGGGTGAAACCACATCTCGGTGTGCATGGCCGGGGCCAGCAGCACCGGACACCGCGCCGTGAGCAGCGTCGCGGTCAGCAGATCGTCGGCGCCCCCGATGACCGCGCGGGCCAGCAGATCGGCGGTGGCGGGTGCGACGACGACGAGGTCGGCTTCCTGGCCGATGCGCACGTGGGGCACCTCGTGCACGTCATCCCAGACACCGGTGTGCACCGGGTTGCCGGACAGCGCTTCGAACGTCGCCGCGCCGACGAACCGCAATGCGGACTCGGTCGGGACGACGCGGACGGAATGTCCGGCCTCGGTGAGTTGGCGGACCACGGTCGCCGCCTTGTAAGCGGCGATGCCACCGGCGACGCCGACGATGATCCGCTTGGGCTCCATGCGGGCCGCTCCTGGGTCGCTACTCGCCTTCGGTGTGCTCGAGCAGGTCGGCGTGGATCTCGCGCAGCGCGATCGACAGCGGCTTCTCCTGAAGGCCGGGCTCGACCAGCGGCCCGACGTATTCGAGGATGCCGTCGCCGAGCTGGTTGTAGTAGTCGTTGATCTGGCGCGCGCGCTTGGCGGCGTAGATGACCAGCGCGTACTTGCTCGATGCGCGCTCCAGCAGCTCGTCGATCGGCGGGTTGGTAATGCCGAGCGGCGTGTCGTAGGCGCCGGCTGAGGCGTTCATGGACGTGTCGAAGTCGTCCACAGCGGCCAGCTGCGTATCGGCGTGCGGGGTACTCACGTAAAAATTCTCCTGGCGGTTGCCTGTGAAACTAAAGGTGGCTATCGGGAACCTGGGCGCCGACCGCGGCGCTGGTCAATCGTGGGCCACCAGCAAGGATACCAATTCGGCGCAGGCCGATTCCAATTGGCTGTTGACCACGACCGCGTCGAACTCGCCCTGGGCGGCCAGTTCGGCCTTCGCGGTGGCCAGCCGGCGCTCGATCACCGCGGGGGTTTCGGTGCCCCGCCCGATCAGTCGGCGCTCCAGCGTCGCCCAGTCGGGTGGCGCGATGAACACGGTCAGCGCCTCGGGCAGCGCCTGCTTGACCGATCTCGCACCGGCCAGATCCACCTCGATCAGCACGGGACGGCCGGCCTGGGTGGCCGCACGGACGGGCTGTGCCGGGGTGCCGGAGCGGTGCAGCCCCCCGTGGATTTCGGCCCACTCCAGCAGGGCCCCGCTGTCGATCAGCTGGGCGAATTGCTCATCGGTGACAAACGCGTAGTCGACACCGTCGACCTCGCCGGGACGAGGCGCCCTGGTGGTGACCGACACGCTGAAGTACAGGTCGGGAATTCGTTCGCGCAGACACCGCACGAGCGTCGATTTCCCGACGGCAGAGGGGCCGGCCAGCACAACTACCCGACCGGCCCCTCGGCCGGCGCTCAACTTCTGCGCCCGGGAACTACTGGTCGAACTTTTCCAGCAGCGCCTTGCGCTGACGATCGCCCAGGCCGCGCAGCCGGCGGGTGGGGGCGATTTCGAGTTCGGTCATGATCTCCTGCGCCTTGACCTTGCCGACCTTGGGCAGGGCCTCCAGCAGTGCGGAAACCTTCATCTTGCCGAGGACCTCGTCGGTCTCGGCATCCTTGAGCACCTGCTTGAGGTTGGTGCCACCGCGCTTGAGCCGATCCTTGAGTTCGGCCCGGATTCGACGTGCGGCGGCAGCCTTCTCCAACGCGGCCGCGCGCTGTTCGTCGGTCAACTGGGGAAGGGCCACGGGGTTCCTCCGTCTCATCACCATCAATTGTTTTAAATCGGCTGATAGGACAAATCCAGAACAGCCAGCGACGACGACCGTACCCACGCATCCCGACGAATGCGAACCCCACCCCCCGGTTACCGGGCCAAAAGCCCAGCGTGTAAGGCAGTGCTGTGCCAACCGGCGCGCCGCGGCGGCGGGCGACGAAACCACGCAATCGGGCCGGGATCGAGTGGAATTTCCTAGCACTCAACGGATTTCGCGCGCACCCGCGCCGGGGACCGATGCGACGCCGGTTTTCTGTCCGGTCCGAGGGTCGACGCGGCGGCCTTTTCGAAAAATTTTCGCTGGTCAGCGCGTGTCGGGCGTGTCGAGCGACGCATTCCACGGCGCTGTTGTGACAGCTGTTGCTGATGTGTGGCGTGTTACAGCTGTGACTGTTTACGGACGGCACGATCCCTCGATTTTGCGTCCAGGGTGGTGCCCGGCGGCGGACCACAGCCCTGCGCGCAATATTGCGGGTCCCGCGTCAGGCCAGGTAGGCCACCGCTTCGCGCATCGCCTCGGCCGCTGTCCGCAGCGCGGCCACGTCGGGGCCGGTCCGCAGCACCTCGCGCGACACCGCGGGCAGCAGCTGGCCGGGCTTTGCGCCGCCGAGCCCGCCCAGCGCCTCGGGACGTCCGCCCTGGGCACCGACGCCCGGCACCAGCACCGGTCCGCCCAACGCGCTCACGTCGGGCGGGTCCGACAACGTGGCGCCGACGACGACGCCGACGGCACCGGGTTCGGGTGCGCCGTCACGGTTGACGCCGGCGGCGGCGTCGACGATCGACTGCGCGACGGTGCGCCCTTCGGCGACCGCACGCTGCACCGTGTGGCCTTCCGGGTTGGAGGTGGCGGCCAGCACGAACACCCCGCGGCCGTGGGCCAGCGCGGTGTCGAGCAGCGGCTGCAGTGAGCCGAAGCCCAGATACGGCGAGGCGGTCACCGCGTCGGCCGCCAGCGGTGAATCCGCGGCCCACGCCTGGGCATAGGCGGCCATGGTGGAGCCGATGTCACCGCGTTTGGCGTCGGCCAGCACCAGCACCCCGGCCTCGCGCAGCGCCGCGATGGTGTGCTCCAGCACCGCATAGCCTGCCGCGCCGTACGATTCGAAGAACGCCACCTGCGGCTTGACGATCGCGAACTCCGAAAACGCCGCGCCGCAGATGTCGCAGAACTTCCGCAGTCCGTCGGCGTCGACCGAAAGTCCCCAGGCCCGTAGCAGTTCGGGGTGCGGGTCGATGCCCAGGCACAGCGGCCCGCGTGCCGAGACCGCGTCGGCCAGCCGCCGACCGAACCCGGTCACGAGCCCAACGCGCTGTGCAGTTCCTGCAGTGCCATCACGTCGATCTCACCGCGGATCGCCGCCTCGATGCCCTGCACCGCCGCCGATGCGCCCTGCACCGTCGTCACACACGGAATGTTGTTCGACACCGCCGCCGAGCGGATCTCGTAGCCGTCGACGCGCGGCCCGGAGTTGCCGTACGGGGTGTTGATCACCATGTCGACCTCACCGGCCTTGATCGCGTCCACCGCCGACATCTTCGGCCCGTCGGCGGTGGGCTCCTGAAAGTGCTTGCGCACTTCGTCACACGGTATTCCGTTGCGGCGCAGCATTTCCGCCGTGCCTTCGGTGGCCAGCACCCGGAAGCCCAGATCGGCGAGCCGCTTGACCGGAAACACCAGCGACCGTTTGTCGCGGTTGGCCACCGAGACGAACACCGTGCCCTCGATCGGCAGGGAGCCGTAGGCGGCGGTCTGGCTCTTGGCGAACGCGCTGCCGAAGTCGCGGTCGATGCCCATCACCTCGCCGGTCGACTTCATCTCCGGGCCCAGCAGGTTGTCGACCTGCGCGCCGTCCGGCCGGCGGAACCGGTTGAACGGCAGCACGGCCTCTTTGACCGCGACTGGGCCATTGCGCGCCTTCGCCGAAAACGAAGCACCGTCACCGCTCTTGGCCAGCACCCCCTCGTCGCGCAGCTGGGCGATCGTGGCGCCCAGCATGATCCGCGCGCACGCCTTGGCCAGCGGTACCGCGGTGGCCTTCGACACGAACGGCACGGTGCGGCTGGCGCGCGGGTTGGCCTCCAGCACGTAGAGCACGTCGTCTTTGAGCGCGTACTGCACGTTGAGCAGGCCGACGACCCCGATACCGTGCGCGATGGCCTCGGTGGCGCGGCGCACCGCGTCGATGTCGCTGCGGCCCAACGTCACCGGCGGCAGCGCACACGACGAATCGCCGGAGTGGATGCCGGCCTCCTCGATGTGCTCCATGACGCCGCCGATGTAGACCTCGGTGCCGTCGCACAGCGCGTCGACGTCGATTTCGATCGCGTCTTCGAGGAACCGGTCCACCAGCACCGGATGTTCGGGTGAGAGCTGGGTCGCGCGGGTGATGTAGCCGTGCAGCGTTTCATCGTCGTAGACGATCTCCATCCCGCGGCCGCCCAGCACGTACGAGGGCCGCACCAGCACCGGGTAACCGATGTCGGCGGCGATGCGGCGGGCCTGTTCGAAGCTGGTCGCGGTGCCGAACTTCGGCGCGGGCAGCCCGGCGTTGGTCAGCACTTCCCCGAACGCGCCGCGGTCCTCGGCCAGGTCGATCGCGCTGGGGCTGGTGCCGACGATCGGCACACCGGCCTGTTGCAGACGGTCGGCCAGCCCGAGCGGGGTCTGCCCGCCCAGCTGCACGATGACCCCGACGACGCCGGGTCCGCCGCGTCCGGATTCCTGTTCGGCGTAGTAGATCTCGAGCACGTCCTCGAACGTCAGCGGTTCGAAGTAGAGCCGGTCGGCGGTGTCGTAGTCGGTCGACACCGTCTCCGGGTTGCAGTTGACCATCACGGTCTCGAAGCCGGCCTTGCTCAACGTGGTGGCGGCATGCACACAGCTGTAGTCGAACTCGATGCCCTGCCCGATGCGGTTGGGACCCGAGCCCAGGATCAGCACCTTGGGCTTGTCGGTCTGCGGGGCCACCTCGGTCTCGGCGGCGGGGTCGAGCTCGTAGCTGCTGTAGTGGTACGGCGTCTTGGCTTCGAACTCGGCCGCACAGGTGTCGACGGTCTTGTAGACCGGATGGATGCCGAGCCGTTCCCGCAGCGCCCGCACCCCGACCTCGCCGGCCAGTTCGGGTCGCAGCGCGGCGATCTGGCGGTCGGACAGGCCGTGGTACTTGGCACGGCGCAGCAGGTCGCCGTCCAGCACCGGCGCGTCGACGATTTCGGCGCGCAGCGTCACCAGCCCGGCGATCTGTTCGACGAACCACGGGTCCACACCGGAGGCCTCCGACACCTGCTCGACGCTGGCGCCGAGCCGTAGCGCGTACTCGATGTCGTAGAGCCGTCCGTCGGTGGGCGTCGTGAGGTTTCGCAACAGGTCGTCGACGCTGATGTCAGGGTCCGGCGCGGTCCAGAACCCCGCCCTGGTGGTCTCCAGCGAGCGCATCACCTTGCCCAGCGACTCGATGAAGTTGCGGCCCAACGACATCGCCTCGCCGACGGACTTCATCGTGGTGGTCAGCGTGCCGTCGGCGCCGGGGAACTTCTCGAACGCGAACCGCGGTGCCTTGACCACCACGTAGTCCAGCGTCGGCTCGAAGCAGGCCGGGGTTTCCTTGGTGATGTCGTTGACGATCTCGTCGAGGGTGTAGCCGATGGCCAGCTTGGCCGCGATCTTGGCGATCGGAAAACCGGTCGCCTTGGACGCCAGCGCGCTCGAGCGCGACACCCGCGGGTTCATCTCGATCACGATGAGCCGGCCGTCGGCCGGGTTGACGGCGAACTGGATGTTGCAGCCGCCGGTGTCGACGCCGACCTCGCGCAGGATCGCGATGCCCAGGTCGCGCATGGTCTGGTACTCGCGGTCGGTGAGCGTCATCGCGGGCGCGACGGTGACCGAGTCGCCGGTGTGCACACCCATCGGGTCGACGTTCTCGATCGAGCAGACCACCACGACGTTGTCGTTGCCGTCGCGCATCAACTCGAGCTCGTATTCTTTCCACCCGAAGATCGACTCCTCGATCAGCACGTTGGCGCTGGGCGAGGCGGCCAGCCCGTCACCGGCCATCCGGTCGACGTCTTCTGCGGAGTACGCCATCCCCGAGCCGAGCCCGCCCATCGTGAACGACGGCCGAACCACGACCGGCAGGCCCAGATCGGCCACCGTCTCGCGGACCTCGTCCATCGTGAAACACACTCGCGAGCGGGCGGATTCGCCACCGACCTTGGCGACGATGTCTTTGAACCGCTGCCGGTCCTCGCCGCGCTGGATCGCCTCGAAGTCCGCGCCGATCAGCTCGACGCCGTAGCGTTCCAGCACCCCGTTCTCGTAGAGCGCGACGGCGGTGTTGAGCGCGGTCTGCCCGCCGAGGGTGGCCAGCAACGCGTCGATCTTGTTGCCGCGCGCGGCCTGCTGGGCGATCACGCGCTCGACGAACGACGGCGTGATCGGTTCGACGTAGGTCTGATCGGCGAACTCCGGGTCGGTCATGATGGTCGCCGGGTTGGAGTTGACGAGGCTGACCTGCAGCCCCTCGGCCTTGAGCACGCGGCAGGCCTGGGTGCCGGAGTAATCGAACTCACAGGCCTGCCCGATCACGATCGGCCCCGAGCCGATGACCAGCACGTGGTTGAGGTCGGTGCGCTTAGGCATGGGCTACCTCCTGCGCGAGCGCGCATCTAGGTACGCAGAGCGCACCGAAATCTGTACCGCAGTGAGCGCTCACTTCTCCCCCGCCATCAGGTCGACGAACTGGTCGAACAAGTAGTTCGCGTCGTGTGGACCGGCCGCGGCCTCGGGGTGGTACTGCACCGAAAACGCCTTCCCGTCAAGAAGTCTGACGCCTTCGACCACGCCGTCGTTGGCGCAGGTGTGGCTGACGATCGCGGTGCCGAACTCGGTGTCGAACCGCTCGCCCGCCTCACCTTCTAACGCGAACCCGTGGTTCTGCGCGGTCACCGCGACCCGCCCGGTGGCGTGGTCGATGACCGGGATGTTGATACCGCGGTGCCCGAACACCATCTTGTAGGTCGAGCGCCCCAGCGCGCGGCCGAGGATCTGGTTGCCGAAGCAGATGCCGAACAGCGGGATCCCGGCGCCGAGCACCTCGCGGGTGACGCCGACGATGTGATCGGCGGTCGCCGGGTCGCCGGGCCCGTTCGACAAGAACACCCCGTCGGGTTTCAGGTCGGCGATCTGATCGAACGTGGCCGACGACGGCAGCACATGGGTGCGGATACCGCGGCGGGCGAAACTGCGGGGGGTGTTGGTCTTGATGCCCAGGTCGACCGCGGCGACGGTAAACCGGGCCGCCCCTTCGGGTTCCACCACATAGGCGGTGTCGGTGCTGACCTCGCCGGCCAGATCCGCGCCCAGCATCGACGGCTGCCCCTGCACGCGGGCGAGCAGCTCGTCCAACGACGCCGTAGCCTCGGCTCCGCTGAACACCCCGGCCTTCATCGAGCCGCGGCTGCGCAGGTGGCGCACCACGGCGCGGGTGTCGATATTCGCGACGCCGACGACGTTCTGGCGCACCAGTTCGTCCTCCAATGTTCCGGTGGCGCGCCAGTTCGACGCCCGCGGAGACGGGTCGCGCACCGCATATCCGGCCACCCAGATCTTGTCGTCGCGGCTCTCGGCGTCCTGGTGGTTCCATCCGGTGTTGCCGATCTGCGGAGCGGTGGCGACCACGATCTGGCGGTGGTAGCTGGGGTCGGTGAGCGTCTCCTGGTAGCCCGACATCCCGGTGGAGAACACCGCCTCCCCCAACGTCTGTCCGACGGCGCCGTAGGGGGTGCCGGTGAAGACGCGGCCGTCCTCGAGCACCAGAACCGCTTTGGAACTCATGCAGCCTCCTCAAGCCATCGCGCATATTCCCCGCGGTCATCGGCACGAAACCCGGTGTCGATCTCGGTGCCCGACGGCAGTCGCCAGCGGATGGCCAACATTCCTTCGTGTGTCATGGCCTTGCCGGCGATCGCTCGTTCGGTGCGGACCGCGGCGATCGACTCGTCGGGGATCCAGATCGGTTGTGCGCCGCTGCGCTGCACCATGATTCCCTCGGGGTAGCGGGTCAGCACCGCCTTGGTGCGGAAGCCGAGGTCACCGACGACGACGCGATCGTTCCAGCGTGGTGCCAGTGTACTGCCGACGTAGAGTCCCTTCGTCGGCGCGACGATCGCTTTGCCGACGGTGTCGGGCAATGGTGGCAGCGTGCCGATCAGCTCGGCCTGCCGTTCGGCGCGGCGGCGCCAGCCCCGCATCATCGCCTGGATCAGCACCGCGATCACCACGACCAGGATCACGGCCAGCACCAGCGACCCGACCAACGTCCCCGTGTTCATGCCGGACATTTCCCGTCGCGCGCAGTGATCTTGCCGCGCAGCATGGTCAGCGTCACCGACGCCGGCAACTCCATCGACTCGTACGGCGTGTTGGCCGACCGGCTGGCCAGCGCCGCACCTTCGACCGTCCAGGTGGCGTCGGGATCGACGACGGTGAGGTTGGCCGGTTCGCCCACCTCCAGCGGCCTGCCCTGGTCGGGCAACCCGACGATGCGCGCCGGGTTCTCGCTCATCACCCGCGCCACATCGCGCCAGGTCAGCAGCCCGGGCCGCACCATCGTCTGCACCACGACCGACAGCGCGGTTTCCAGGCCGAGCATTCCGGGCCGGGCCTGGGCGAACTCGCAGCACTTCTCGTGCTCGGCGTGCGGGGCGTGATCGGTGGCCACACAGTCGATCACCCCGTCGGCCAGCGCCTGACGCAGCGCTTCGGTGTCGGCGGCCTCGCGCAGCGGCGGGTTGACCCGGTTGCGGCCGTCGTAGCTGGACAGCCGCCGGTCGTCGAGCAGCAGGTGATGCGGTGTCACCTCCGCGGTGATCGAAATACCTTGCGCCTTGGCCCATTTGAGGATTTCCACGGTGCCGGCGGTGGAGGCGTGGCAGATGTGCACCCGCGCGCCGGCGTCGCGGGCCAGCAGCGCGTCGCGCGCCACGATCGACTCCTCGGCGGCGCGGGGCCACCCGGCCAGCCCGAGCCGGGCGGCGTTGGCGCCTTCGTGCGCGACGGCCCCGACGGTCAGCCGCGGCTCCTCGGCGTGCTGGGCGATCAGCACGCCCAGGCCCTTCGCGTACTCCAGGGCGCGACGCATGATCAGCGGATCGTGTACGCAGATACCGTCGTCGGAGAACATCCGCACCTGCCCGACGCCCGCGGCCATCAGGCCCATCTCGGTCAGCTGGGTGCCGCCCAACCCCATCGTGACCGCGCCGACCGGGTGCACGTCGACCAGGCCGACCTGCTGGCCGCGGTGCCACACGTGGTCGGTGACCACCGCGCTGTCGGCGACCGGGTTGGTGTTGGCCATCGCGAACACCGCCGTGTAGCCACCCAAAGCCGCTGCCGCCGAACCGGTTTCGATGTCCTCGGCGTACTCCCTGCCGGGTTCGCGCAGATGGGTGTGCAGGTCGACGAAACCGGGAAGCAGTACCTGGTCGGTGGCGTCGAACACATCGGCGTGGTCGGGAACGCTCAGCGCGGCGCCGATCTCGGCGATCTGACCGTCGGCGACCAGAACGTCGACCCGCTCGCCTTCGCCGTAGCGCCGAACTCCTCGAATCAGGGTGCTCATGCGTTGAGAACCTCCCTGTCAGCCCCGACCAGCAGGTGGAACAGCACGGCCATCCGGACGTGCACCCCGTTGGAAACCTGTTGCAACACCGCCGATTGCGTGGAATCGGCCACCGAGAACGCGATCTCCATGCCGCGGACCATCGGACCCGGATGCAATACCACCGCGTTGCCGGGCAGCAGCGCCTGGCGCTTCTCCGAGAGCCCGTAGAGCACCGAGTACTCGCGCGCCGACGGGAAGAAGCCGCCGGTCATCCGCTCGGCCTGCACCCGCAGCATCAGCACCGCGTCGGCGAGCGGCAGTTCGGCGTCGAGGTCGTGGGAAACCGTGACCGGCCAGGTATCGACCCCGGCGGGCAGCAGCGTGGGCGGTGCGACCAGAACCACCTCGGCGCCAAGGGTGTTGAGCAGCAACACGTTCGACCTGGCGACCCGGCTGTGCAGGACGTCACCGACGATCACCACGCGCTTACCGTCGATGTCGCCGAGCCGCTGGCGGATGGTCAGCGCATCGAGCAGCGCCTGGGTCGGATGCTCGTGGGTGCCGTCGCCGGCATTGATCACCGCCGGACCGGCCTGGTCGGCGCCCGCCGACGCCGTCCACTCGGCGAGCTGCTGCGGTGCACCCGAGGCCGGATGACGGATGACCAGCGCGTCCGCACCGGCCGCCCGCAGGGTCAGCGCGGTGTCGCGCAGCGACTCACCTTTGGACACAGACGATCCCGAGGCGCTGACGTTGATGACGTCGGCGCTCATCCACTTACCGGCCACCTCGAACGACACCCTGGTGCGGGTGGAGTTCTCGTAGAACATCGTCACGATCGTGCGTCCGCGCAGCGTCGGCAGCTTCTTGACCTCGCGGCCCAGCAGCGCCTGGCTGAACCGGTCGGCGTCGTCGAGGATGGCCAGCGCCTCGTCGCGGGACAGATCGGCGGCCGACAGCAGATGCCGTGCGGTCACTTGGAGATCACCACCCCGTCGCGGTCGTCGTGTTCGGTCAACAGCAGGTGCACGCTCTCGCTGCGAGAGGTCGGCACGTTCTTGCCCACGTAGTCGGCGCGCAGCGGCAGCTCCCGGTGACCGCGGTCCACCAGCACGGCGAGCTGCACGGCGCGGGGCCTGCCGATGTCGCGCAGCGCGTCCAGCGCCGAGCGCACCGACCGCCCCGAGAACAGCACGTCATCGACCAGGATCACCAGCGCATCGTCGATGCCGCCCTCGGGTATCGAGGTGTCCTCCAGCGGGCGCGGCGGCTTGATGTTGAGGTCGTCGCGGTACAGCGTGATGTCCAGCGCCCCGTGCGCGACGGCGACGCCGGAGAACTCCTTGATCTTCTCGGCGAGCCGGGTGGCCAAAATCACACCGCGGGTGGGGATGCCGAGCAGAACGACGCGTGGTGCATCGGAACCGTCGAGCGCGGTTTTTTCGATGATCTGATGGGCGATACGGGAGATGGTCCGGCCGACGTCCGCTGCGGACATCAACTCCCGGTCGGTGCCTGAAGAGCCCAAGCGACTCTGACCTCCTTCTCCGCCTCTCGGGACGGCTCTTTAAAGGACGTCGAAACTTCGCCGAGCTTAGCACCTCCGAGCACCCCCGAGCACCCGCGGCGGCGCTGGATACGCTGGCGCGGTGAATCTCGACGGCAATCAGGAATCCATCCGCGAGGCCATCGACGCCGGCCTGCTCGCCGGCGCCGTCACGCTGGTCTGGCGGGCAGGCGAGGTGCTGCAGGTCAACGAGCTCGGCTACCGCGACGTCGAGGCGCGGCTGCCGATGCAACGCGACACGATCTTTCGCATCGCGTCGATGACCAAGCCGGTCACCGTCGCCGCGGCGATGTCGCTGATCGACGAGGGCAAGTTGGCGCTGGCCGATCCGGTCACCAACTGGCTGCCCGAATTCGAGCAGATGCGGGTGCTCGACGCGCCCGGCGGTCCGCTGGACAAGACCCATCCGGCGCGCCGGGCCATCACCGTCGAGGACCTGATGACGCACCGCAGCGGGCTGGCCTATCTGTTCTCCGTGGTGGGCCCGCTGGCGCGCGCCTACGCGCGGATCTCGATACGGCAAAACCCCGATGGCTGGTTGTCCGAAATCGCGGCGCTGCCGCTGCAGCACCAACCCGGCGAGCGGATGACCTACAGCAACGCCACCGACGTGCTGGGCATCATCCTCGAACGCATCGAGGGCAAATCGCTGCAGGACGTGCTGACCGAACGGATCCTGGGCCCGTTGAAGATGGCCGACACCGGCTTTTTCGTTCCGTCACGCCACCGCAGCCGGGCGGCCACCATGTACAAGCTCACCGACGAAGACAAGCTCAGCCATGACGCGATGGGGCCGACGCCGGCGTCGCCGCCCCCGTTCTGCATGGGCGGTGCGAACCTGTTCTCCACCGCCGACGACTATCTGAGGTTCGCCCGGATGCTGTTGGCCGGCGGCGAGATCGACGGGGTGCGGGTGCTTTCGGAGGACTCGGTGCGGTCGATGCGCACCGACCGGCTCACCGATGAGCAGAAGCAGCACGATTTCCTCGGGATGCCGTTTTGGATCGGGCGCGGGTTCGGGCTGAACCTGTCGGTGGTGACCGATGCGGCCCGGTCACGTCAGCTGTTCGGTCCCGGCGGGCCGGGCACGTTCAGCTGGCCCGGCGCCTACGGGACCTGGTGGCAGGCCGACCCCAGCGAGGATCTGATCCTGATCTATCTGATCCAGAACTTCCCGAACCTCAGCGCGGACGCCGCCGCGGCCGTCGCGGGTAACACCTCGTTGCTGAAACTGCAGTCGACACAACCGAAGTTCGTCCGCCGGACGTACCAGGCGCTCGACATCTGACCGCTAGCGGAAGGTCAGCGCCGCGCGCACCGGCCGCCGCGGTGTGGGCGGCAGCTCCGAATCCGCGGTCGGTGCGACGCCGACGCGGATCAGCGCCTGGGGCCAGGTGTCTCGCGATGTCAGGGTGTCGATCACGGCGCGGGTGGCCGACAGCTCGGTGACGTGGGTGACGGTGCAGGTGGCCAGCCCGGCCAGCGTGCACTCGAGCAGCACCCGCGACAGCATCTCCCCGCACCGCAGCGCGTTCTCCCGGGTGTCCGCGTCGGTGGACAGCACCACGATCTTGGCCTGGTCTTCAGCGATCTCGGGCCGGCGCTGACGGTAGTCGGTGACCGGGAAGGCCCGCGCGACGTCGACGCGGTTGGTCTCGGCCGCCGACAGCAGCGCGCTGGGCGGAATTCCGGCGACCGGGTTGTATGCCCTTGTCCACCAGTAGAGTTCGGCGTGATAGGACGAGTCGTACATCCGCAGCGTCTCGGTCAGCGCGGAGGCCTGGGCCAGCTCGGCACGCGCATCGTCGTCGAGTACGTCCAGGTGCGCGACCGCGTCGTCGACGGCGGCGTACAGCATGGCCGCCAGCGGTTCCCAGTCGAGCGGGGCCGCCATCGGGAGCCGGTCGGTGCGCCGGGTCAGGATCGCGTCGGCGCGACGACGGTGCGCCGGTGTGGTCCGCATCGGGGCGAACGTGACGGTGGCCAGGTGCTCGGGATCGCCCGGGTCGGGGAACCGGTCGACGACGCTGGCCCAGCCGGCGGCAGCCATCGCGACGGTCAGGTGGTCCAGCACCGCCCCGCAACTGATCAGCGCCTGCCGTTTGCGGCGGTCGGCCGAGTGCACGATGCGCCCGGGGTCGAGAAACAGTTGCAGCTCAACGCCGTCGGTGACGAAGCGCCACGGCTGGCTGTTGTGCAGGGACGGCGCGCGGCACGCGAGCGCGACGGCGTCGGCGAGAACCTCGGAATCGACAAGGGTGGCTGTCATGTGCTCAGCTTGGCCGGCTTCGGGCGCCGACGGCAGAGCCAAAGGCCCCCAGAATAGGGACTTACGGCCCTGCCGGTTCGGCTGTGCGCAGCGGACATTGGATCCATGGAGCATTTGAGCACTCTGGACGCCGGGTTTCTCGAGGCCGAGGACTCCGATCCCCATGTCAGCCTTGCCATCGGCGCACTCGCCGTGCTGCAGGGCCCGCTCGACTACGACGCGCTGATGCCGGTGCTCGCCGAACGCATCGGTGCCATGCCCCGGTTCACCCAGATGCTGCGCACCTGGCCGTTGGACCTCAGCGCACCCGAGTGGGTCGACGACCACCACTTCGATCTGTCCCACCACATTCGGCGCGCGGCGCTGCCCCGTCCCGGCGACGACCGCGAGCTGTTCCGGGTCGTGGCCGACGTGATGGAACGTCGCCTGGATCGCCACCAGCCGCTGTGGGAGTGCTGGATCATCGAGGGTCTGCCCGACGGGCAGTGGGCGCTGCTGACCAAGATCCACCACTGCATGGCCGACGGGATCGCCGCCACCCACCTGCTCGGCCAACTCTGCGACGATCCCGCCGACACGTGGGCCACCAACATCCGCGCCGCCCGCCAGTGCGCACGCGGTCTGCGGTTCCCGAAACTCACGGTCAACCCGCTGTACTGGATCAACGAGGCATGGCACACCTCGGTGGCCGCGACGCGGGCCGCCACGCAGGCGGTGCACGGCGCGGTCGGGCTGGCCGGCGGGCTGCTGCGGCCCGCGCAGGCATCGTCGTTGACCGGACCGGTGACCAGCATGCGCCGCTACGCCACCGCCCAGGTGCCGCTCGACGACGTGACCGCGGTGTGCGACGCGTTCGACGTGACGCTCAACGACGTTGCGCTGGCGGCGATCACCGACGGCTTCCGCACCGTGTTGATGGGTCGCGGGGAACGCCCGACGCCCAATTCGCTGCGCACGTTGGTGCCGGTCTCGATGCGCTCCAACGACGCCGCCCACAAGACCGACAACCGGGTCTCGGTGATGCTGCCGTATCTGCCCGTCGAGGAGCCCGATCCGGTCGAGCGGCTCCGGCTCGTGCACCGCCGGCTGACCAAGGCCAAGGGCAGCGGTCAGCGCCAGGCGGGCAACGTGTTCGTGTCGGCGGCCAACGCGTTGCCGTTCGCGCTGACCGCCTGGACCGTGCGGATGCTGACCCGGCTTCCCCAACGCGGTGTGGTGACCCTGGCCACCAACGTGCCCGGCCCCCGTCAGCGGTTACGCATCATGGGCCGAGATGTGGTGCGGCTGATGCCGATTCCGCCGATCGCGTTGCAGTTGCGCACCGGCGTGGCCATCCTCAGCTACGCCGACCAGCTGACGTTCGGCATCATCGCCGACTACGACGCCACCCCCGATGTGGACGACCTGGCCCGCGGTATCGAGCGGGCGGTCTCCCGGCTGCTGGCCGCGAGCCGGGTGTCGCGGCGCTGCACCGACGGATCCATCCTCTCGGTCGTACCGCTGTGACCGGCCAGCACATGGTAGAGATGTGTCGACGGAAGGAGCGCCCATGGTGTCGGTCTTCTTGGTGGACGACCACGAGGTGGTCCGCCGCGGGCTGATCGACCTGCTCTCCTCCGACCCCGAGCTGCAAGTGGTCGGCGAAGCCGGCTCGGTGGGCGAGGCGATGGTGAAGATCCCCGCCGCCGAACCGGATGTGGCCGTGCTCGACGTGCGGCTGCCCGACGGCAACGGTGTGGAGTTGTGTCGCGAGCTGCTCTCGGAGATGCCGAATCTGCGGTGCTTGATCCTGACGTCCTACACCTCCGACGAGGCGATGCTCGATGCGATCATCGCCGGCGCGAGCGGCTACGTCGTCAAAGACATCAAGGGCATGGAGCTGGCCCAGGCGATCAAGGACGTCGGCGCCGGAAAATCCTTGCTGGACAACCGCGCGGCGGCCGCGCTGATGGCCAAACTGCGTGGCGCCGAACGCAAAGATCCGCTGTCGGGGCTGACCGACCAGGAGCGCACCCTGCTGGACCTGCTTGGTGAGGGCCTGACCAACAAACAGATCGCGGCGCGGATGTTTTTGGCCGAGAAGACCGTGAAGAACTACGTATCACGGCTTTTGGCCAAGCTGGGCATGGAGCGGCGCACCCAGGCCGCGGTGTTCGCCACCAAGTTGGAACGGGAGCAGCGTAACCCTTGACTGACGGCGAAGACCACCACCGCGGTCCCCGGCGGCTGCGAGAGACGTTGTCGCAGTTGCGTTTGCGTGAGCTGCTGACCGAGGTCCAGGAACGCGTCGAGCAGATCGTGGAGGGCCGCGACCGCATCGACGGCCTGGTCGAGGCGATGCTGGTCATCACCTCCGACCTCGAACTCGACGTCACGTTGCGGCGCATCGTGCACACCGCGATCGAGCTCGTCGACGCGCGCTACGGGGCGCTGGGGGTACGCGGCGACGGCCACGAGCTGATCGAGTTCGTGTACGAGGGCATAGACGAGGACACCGGTGCGCTCATCGGGCATCTGCCCGAGGGTCGCGGCGTGCTCGGCGTGCTGATGGACGATTTCGAACCCATTCGGCTCGACGACATCCACCACCATCCGGCGTCGGTGGGTTTTCCGCCGAACCATCCGCCGATGCGGACGTTCCTCGGTGTGCCCGTGCGGATCCGCGACGAGATCTACGGCAACCTCTATCTCACCGACAAGGTCACCGGTCAGCCGTTCAGCGAGGACGACGAGGTGCTGGTGCAGGCGCTGGCCGCCGCGGCGGGCATCGCGATCGACAACGCCCGGCTCTACGAGCAGTCCCGGACCCGGCAGGCGTGGATCGAAGCGACCCGCGACATCGGCACCGAGATGCTCGCCGGGGCCGATCCGGCCACGGTGTTCCGGCTCGTCGCCGACCAGGCGTTGCGGCTGACCGGGGCCGAGGCCACGTTGGTGGCCGTGCCGTCCGATCCCGAACTGCCCGCCGCCGACGTCGACGAGCTGACGGTGGCGGCGACGGCCGGTGAGGTGCCGGAGGGCTTCCGCCAAGCGCCGATCCCGGTGCGCGGCACGGTGATCGGCGAGGCGTTCGTCGACCGCGCACCCCGCAAATTCGACAGGGTCGACATCGGCATCTGCAACCATGGTTGTCCGGTGCTGGTGCTGCCGCTGCGCGCCGCCGACACCGTCGCGGGGGTCCTCGTCGCGCTGCGCGGCGACCATGCCTACCCGTACAGCACCGAACAACTCGACATGATGGCGGGTTTCGCCGATCAGGCCGCGATGGCCTGGCAGCTGGCCACCTCACAGCGCCAGATGCGTGAACTGGACCTTCTCACCGACCGCGACCGCATCGCGCGCGACCTGCACGACCACGTGATCCAGCGGCTGTTCGCCGTCGGGCTCGCGCTGCAGGGTGCGGTGCCGCGCGCCGAATCCGCCGAACTGCAGCACCGGCTGTCCGAAGCGGTCGACAACCTGCAGGAGGTCATCCAGGAGATCCGCACCGCGATCTTCGACCTGCACGCCGGACCCGCCGGCGTGACCCGGCTGCGCCAGCGGCTCGACGCCGTCGTCGCGCAGTTCTCCAGCCCCGAATTGCACATCACCGCCCAGTACGGCGGACCGCTGTCGGTGGTGGGCGTCGCGCTGGCCGACCACGCCGAAGCGGTGGTGCGCGAAGGGGTGAGTAACGCCGTGCGGCACGCCGGCGCCGCCGCGGTGAACGTCAGCGTCAAGGTCGACGACGAGCTGCGCATCGAGGTCCGCGACGACGGCCGCGGCATCCCCGAGGACTTCACCGCGAGCGGGCTGGACAACCTGCGTCACCGCGCCGCACAGGTGAACGGCGACTTCAGCGTCGCGCGCGGCGACGCCGGGGGCACCGTGCTGCGGTGGACCGCTCCCCTTTCGTAACTACTCGAACAGCGAGCCGTCCAAGCCGGTCACCACCTCCGCCAGCGGGCGGCGAGGCGTCGACGGCAGCGGGTCGGCGTTGACCGGCGCCCACCCGACCCGCAGCATCATCTGCGGATGGCCGCTGTCCCCGAACACGTCGCTGCGCACGGCATCTCGCGTCTCGGGGAACTCCAGCGGCTCGGTGATCGGGCAGCTCGACAGCCCCAGCGCGGTCGCGGTCAGCAACACCAGGCTGGTGGCCTCACCGGCCCGCAACCGCGACAGGCTGCTGTCGTCCTTGGTGCCCAGCGCCAGCACCACCGCGCTGTCGTCGGCCGCTTCGGCGTCCTCGGGTTGCGCCAACGCCGGCCCGGCGAACACCCGACCCGGTATCGGCGACAGCGGATCCGACGGCGGTATGTTGCGCGCCGGGACCCCCGACACGGCCGCGTAACGCCCACTCCAGGTGGCCAATTCGGTGAGGTAGTCCTGATCGAGCGCATGCCGCCAGGCCGCCTCGGCCACGATGCCCTGCAGCTTCGGCAGCGCCTCGACCTGACGCATCATCACGCCCGCGCGGGCCGCCCGCGCGCCCATCAGCGTGATGTCGGCCGCCGGCACCGGCCACCAGCTGTAGAGGCGACGGTCGGTGCGCCGCCGCGGTATCGCGGCGGCCAGCATCACGTCGAGCTCGGTGGGGGTGTGCCGGTGCAGTTCGATCGCGGCCAGATGGTCGGGCTGCAGCGGATCCGGCAGCCGGTGCACCTTGGCCTGCCAGCCCAGCGCGGCCAGCGCCACCACCGCGTGGTGCAGCGACGCGCCACAGCTCAGCAGCAGGTCGCGGCTGTCGGGGTCGGTGTTGGGCAGATGCCGCTCGGTATCGGCATACAGGTGCAGCGTGGTGTCACCCACCCGCCAGCGCCAGGGCTGGGTGTTGTGGATCGATGGCGCCCTGATGGCCAACGACAAGGCCGTGTGGATCGTCCGATGATCAGGGAAGCGGGTGTTCATGGTTCCAGCATCGCCGCATGCACAATTTCTGGCTAGGGAACAAAGTCACTCCGGGCGCGGGCCTTTTTCGGCGCGCAGGTGTGCCAGGCACAGATCGGGTTCGACGAACGGCTCGAGCTTCTCGACCGTGACGGGTGCGTTCCACGCCTCCAACGCGCCGCGCATCAGCCCGAGGTGCACCGGGCAGACGACGTCGGAGCCGCCCTCGGCCAACTCCAGGAACGGGCAGTGCCGCAGGTCCACTCGCCGCTGCCCGCCGACAGTGCGTAACCGCGGGGCGAAACCGAGGTCGTCGAGGAATTCGACCAGCCGGCGGGTCGACTGCTCGACACCCGCCGCGGTGCGACCGTCGCGCTCGGCGATTCTGCGGGCCCACGCGCGCCCGGCGCGGGCCGCCTTGTCCGCCGCGTTGCGCTGACCGGCCAGGCCGAGCAGCAGCACCTCGGCGAGCACCTGATAGCGCCGCGGACCGCCGGGGTCCATGCCGTGCACGGCGCGAAACATCAACGGCGGGCGGCCCGGCCCGCGCCGGTCGGGCTGGACCCGTTCGGCACGGCCGTCGGCGACCAGCGTGTCGAGATGGAAGCGGACCGTGTTGGGGTGCACGTCGAGCCGATCGGCGATCGCGACGATGGTCATCGGCTCGTCGGTGGCGCGCAGCGTCGCGAGCACATCCTCACGACGACCGGCAGACATGCCCGCAAGTTTATCCAAGTTCGCTCGTAACAACGAACCCCGTACTCACCAGCCGCGGCGTTGCGGATGCGATCCGACCAGCTCGCCCTTCCCCGCCGCGTCGCGGCTGCGGTAGACGATGTAGGGCCGGAACAGATACCCGATCGGCGCGCTGAACACGTGCACGAGCCGGGTGAACGGCCACAGGCAGAACAGCACCAACGCGATGATCACATGGATGTGGAACCACAACGGTGCGGCGACCATCAGGTCCCCGCGCGGCTGCAGTATCCAGATGGACCGGAACCACGGTGACACCGATTCGCGGTAATCGTGGTCGGCGCCAACGGGTGTGGCGCCGATCAGGGTGCAGGCCAGCCCGGCCACAATCGCCAGCACCAGCACCGCGTACATCACCTTGTCGTTGACCGTGGTGGCCAGAAACACCGGCCCGGTGGTGCGCCGGCGGTACACCAGCAGCGCGATGCCGCCGAGCGTGGTGATCCCCGCGATCGCGCCCAGCACCATGGCCTGGATGTGGTAGACGTGGTCGCTCATCACCAGGTTGGTCCACGACTCCGGAATCACCAGCCCGATGACGTGCCCGACGATGACCACCAGGATGCCGAAGTGAAACATCGGGCTGCCGATGCGCAGCAGCCGCGACTCGTAGAGCTGAGAAGACCGTGTGGTCCAGCCGAACTTGTCGTAGCGGTAGCGCCACCATGTCCCGACCGCCACGACGGCCAGCGTCACGTACGGCACCACGTCCCAAAAGATCACCCAACCCGACATGTCAGCGAGCTCCTTCGGTCGTGTCCAGGCCGACCGCGGTGCGCCGGGGCGGAACGGTCAACGTAAATGGTTCCAGCCCAACGGCTTCGGCGGGTGGGCCGGCCTCGGCGAGCCGCTGGGCGCGTTGTGTCTCCCGGTCGGTCGGGTGCGGCAACGTGGTTCGCACCGCGGCGACGGCGGGTGCGTAGGGCGAGTCGGTGTCGTTCAGCGACGTGTAGAGCACGTCGATCGGGACGCGGTGCTCGACCAACAGCCGACGCCCGCCCACCGGGTCGACGGTCGCGGCGAACTCCAGCACCACCGGAAGGTAGTCGGGGGCTTCCCCGCACGGCGGCGGCACGCCGGCCTCGCGGTACGCGGCGTTGAACGCCAGCATGTGCTGGCCGCGGTTGCGGGTGTCGCCGGCGGTCCAATAGGTCAGGTACATCGTCGACGACCGCCGCATGTCGAACGTCTCGACGTAGCGGGCGGCCGCGCTGGTCGGGTCGGTGCGCCGCAGCGCCGCCGCGGTGTGGCCGAGCAGCGACGCGGCCGGGTCGCCGATATGGCCGAGCAGTTCGTCGACGGTGTGCAGGCGCTCGAAGCACCGGTCGTCGGGGTAGCACAGCAGCAGCGACGCCGCCTGCCACACCAGGCGGTCGGTCAGCGTGACCGAATCCGGTTTGCGGCCCAGCAGTTTCATTCTCGGCCCCCGTCATCGGGGAACAGACCCGACGGCGCCCCGCGGCCGTCCCAGTTGAGCAGGTTCACCCGGGACGGACGTTCGGCGTTGGCGGCCATGCCGTCGCTGGTCTGGCGGTGGTGCAGGGCGTGGAACGTCTCGACCGCGACCGGCACCGGCCCGCCGCTGGTCTCGCCGAACGGACCCGAGTCATACATGCCGGGACCGCCTTCGAACGACAGCGAACATCCGATCTCGGACTCCTCGGGCGGGTGGTGCTCGTCGACGGCGTAGGCGGTCGGAATGACGTAGCGCTCGTCGTATTTGGCCAACGCCAGCAGCCGGTACATCTCATACATCTGTTCCTCGGTCATCCCGACCGATTCGGGGATGTGCGGCTGGGTTTCGCGGCCCAGGTTGATGTCACGCATGTAGGAGCGCATCGCGGCCAGCCGGCCCAGCACACCCTCGACGACGTCGGTGTCCCCGGCAGTGAACAGCCCCGCCAGGTACTGCATCGGGATGCGCAGCGCCTGCAACGCGCCGAACAGGTTGCCGAGCTCCTCACCGTCGTGGCCGTCGCGGGAGACCGCGTCGACCACCGGCGACAGCGGCGGGATGTACCACACCATCGGCATGGTGCGGTACTCCGGATGCAGCGGCAGCGCAACCTGATACGTGTGGATCAGCGCATACACCGGCGAGCGCTGCGCGGCTTCGATCCACTCGTCGGAGATGCCCTCGGCGTGCGCCCCGGCGATCACCTGCGGGTCGTGCGGGTCCAGCAGGATCGACTTCTGCGCCTCGTAGAGGTCGGTGTCGCGTTCCACCGTGGCGGCTTCCAGCACCCGGTCCATGTCGTAGAGGACCACACCCAGATACCGCAGCCGGCCCACGCAGGTCTCCGAGCACACGGTCGGCAGGCCGACCTCGATGCGCGGATAGCAGAACGTGCACTTCTCGGCTTTGCCGGTCTTGTGGTTGAAATACACCTTCTTGTACGGACATCCCGACACGCACATCCGCCAGCCCCGGCAGCGGTCCTGGTCGACGAGCACGATCCCGTCCTCGCTGCGTTTGTACATCGCACCCGACGGGCACGACGCCACGCACGACGGGTTGAGGCAGTGCTCGCAGATGCGGGGCAGATAGAACATGAACGTCTGCTCGAGTTGCAGCTTCACCTCGTCGCTGACCTGCTTGAGCACCGGGTCGTCCGGCACGATCTCCGGTGATCCGCCGAGGTTGTCGTCCCAGTTGGCCGACCACGAGATGTCCATCGGCTCACCGCTGATCAGGCTGCGCGGTGGCGCGACCGGCATCTGGTCCGACAGCGGCGCCGACATCAGGTTGTCGTAGTCGTAGGTCCAGGGCTCGTAGTAGTCCGAGATGTTGGGCATCTTCGGGTTCGCGAAGATCCGGAACAGTTTCGACAGCCGGCCACCGTCGCGCAACCGCAGCCTGCCCTTGCGGTCACGGACCCACCCGCCCCGCCACCGTTCCTGGTCCTCGTACTGGCGCGGATAGCCCTGTCCGGGCCGGGTTTCGACGTTGTTGAACCAGACGTACTCGGTGCCGGGGCGGTTGGTCCAGGCCTGTTTGCAGGTCACCGAACAGGTATGGCAACCAATGCACTTGTCCAGGTTCATCACCATGGCCATCTGCGCCATGACCTTCATATTCAGAACACCACCTTTTGACTGCGCCGCCGCACGACGGTCACCTCGTCACGCTGATTACCGGTCGGTCCGAGATAGTTGAACGCGAACGCGTTCTGCGCGTAGCCACCTGCCAGGTGGCTCGGTTTGATCAGCAGCCGGGTCAACGAGTTGTGGATGCCGCCGCGCTTGCCGGTCGTCTCCGACAGCGGCACATCGATGGTGCGTTCCTGGACGTGGTAGACGAACACCACCCCGTCGGGCATCCGGTGGCTGAGGATCGCCCGGCACACCAGCACCCCGTTGCGGTTGACGGCCTCCACCCAGTCGTTGTCCGCCACACCGATCTTCGCCGCGTCGCCGGGGCTCATCCACATGGTCGGCCCGCCCCGTGACAGCGACAGCATCAGCAGATTGTCCTGGTACTCCGAGTGGATCGACCATTTGGAGTGCGGCGTGAGGTAGCGCACCGTCAGACCCACCCCGTCCGAGCCGACCTGCGGTTCGCCGAACAGCCGGTTCATGTCCAGCGGCGGCCGGTAGATCGGCAACTGCTCACCGAGTTCCTCCAGCCAGTCGTGGTCGAGGTAGAAGTGCATTCGACCGGTCAGCGTGTGAAACGGTTTGAGCTCTTCGATGTTGACGCTGAACGGCGCGTACCGCCGGCCGCCGGTTTCACTTCCCGACCATTCCGGGCTGGTGATCACCGGCACCGGGCGGGCCTGCGTGTCGGCGAAGGTGATCCGGCGTTCCTCGCTGCCCTCCGCCAGATGCGCCAGCCGTCGGCCGGTGCGTCGCTCCAGGTCGCGGAACCCGTCGACGGCGAGGCGACCGTTGGTGGTGCCCGACAGCGCCAGAATCACCTCGGCCATCCGTTCCGCGGAGGTGATCGCCGGACGGCCCTCGGCCACACCGGAATTCATCACCCCGAACTTGGCGGCGAGTTCGTCGACCTCTTTGTCCGGATGAAACGTCACACCCTTGGTGGTCAGCCCGAGCCGGTCCACCAGCGGCCCGAGGGTCAGCCACTTGTCGATGACGGCGGGATAGTCGCGCTCGACCACCGCCAACGGGCCCATCGTCTTACCCGGCACCGGGGTCTCCCCGGTAGCGCGCCAATCATGTTCGGTGCCACCGGGACACGCCATCGCACCGGGTGTGTCGTGTTGCATCGCGCCCATCACCACGTCGGTGCGCTTACCGAGGTGTTTGACCGCCAGCGCGCTGAACGCCCGCGCGATCGCCCCGAACGCCTCGTAGTCGGACCGGGTTTCCCACGGCGGGTCGATCGCGGGGGTGAACGCGTGCACATACGGGTGCATGTCGGTGCTCGACAGATCGTATTTTTCGTACCAGGTGGCCGCGGGCAGCACCACATCGGAAAGCAACGTGGTCGACGTCATCCGGAAGTCGATCGACATCAGCAGGTCCAGCTTGCCTTCGGGGATGTCGTCCGTCCACGCAACATCGTTGGGGCGCAGGTGATCCGGCGCGGGTTCGGCCTGCAGGTTCGAGTCGGTGCCCAGCAGGTGACGCAGGAAGTACTCGTTGCCCTTACTCGACGAGCCCAGCAGGTTCGAGCGCCACACGCTGAGCACCCGCGGCCAGTTCCCCGGGTTGTCCGGGTCGGTGACGGCCAGCTTGAGCTCGCCCGACGCCAGCTGCGCGGCGACGTAGTCGGCGATGTCCTGGCCGGCTTCGCGCGCATCGTCGGCCACGTCGAGGCTGGACCGGTCGAACTGCGGGTAGAACGGGCTCCAGCCCATCGCCGACGCGGAGGCCAGCACATCCATCGTGTGGCGGTCGCGGAACCGGCCGCGCCCGGTCGGGCTGGCCAGCGCATCGGCGCGGTAGCCGTCATAGCGCCACTGGTCGGTGTGCACATACCAGTACGACGTGCCCGGCATCTGCCGCGGCGGACGCGACCAGTCGGTGGCCATCGCCATCGCCGCCCAACCGGTGACCGGCCGGCACTTCTCCTGGCCGACATAGTGTGCCCAGCCGCCGCCGTTGCGCCCCATCGAACCGGTGAGCAGCAGCATCGCCAGCACCGCGCGGTAGGTAGCGTCGCCGTGGAACCACTGGCAGATACCGGCGCCCATGATGATCATCGACCGGCCGCCGGACTCCTCGGCGTTGCGGGAGAACTCCTTGGCCACCCGGATCGCTTGGGCCGCAGACACTCCGGTGATCGACTCCTGCCAGGCCGGGGTGTAGGGCTGGGTGGGGTCGTCGTAGCCGCTGGGCCAGTCACCGGGCAGCCCCGGCCTGGCCACCCCGTACTGGGCCAGCATCAGGTCGAACACCGTGCACACCAGGTGCTCCCCCACCCGGCGCACCGGCACACCGCGGGTCAGCGTGGCGGCCTGCCCGTCGATGCTGTCGAAGCGCGGCAGCACCACCTCGGCCACCTCACCCTGCTGGCCGGGCGCCGGCGCGACGGTCAGCGCGGGCGCCAGCTCACCCAGGTCGAGGTTCCACTTGCCCACGCCGTCCTCGCCGTAGCGGAAGCCGAGCGACCCGTGCGGCACCGCGACCGTGTCGGTGGCACCGTCGAGCACGGCTGGTTTGAACGCCGCGTTCTCCTGTCCGCTGAACTCCTCGCCGAGGTCGGCGGCGGTGAGGTTCTTGCCGGGCACCAGCGCGCCGTCGCGTTCCTCGAGCTTCACCAGGAACGGCAGGTCGGTGTACTTGCGGACATAGTCGACGAAGAACGGCACGCGTTGGCGGACAAAGTATTCCGTCAGGATCACGTGGCCCATCGCCATGGCCAGCGCGCCGTCGGTGCCGGCCGCGCACGGCATCCACTCGTCGGCGAACTTGGTGTTGTCGGCGTAGTCGGGGCTGATCGCCACCACCTTGGTGCCGCGGTACCGCACCTCGGTCATCCAGTGCGCGTCGGGTGTGCGGGTGACCGGAACGTTGGATCCCCACATCATCAGATACGCCGCGTCCCACCAGTCGCCGGACTCCGGCACGTCGGTCTGGTCACCGAACACCTGCGGTGAGGCCACCGGAAGGTCGGCGTACCAGTCGTAGAACGACGTCATCACCCCGCCGAGCAGCTCGATGAAACGCGACCCGGCCGCGAACGACACCATCGACATCGCCGGGATCGGCGAGAACCCGGCGACCCGGTCGGGGCCGTACCGCTTGATGGTGTGCACGTGGGCGGCGGCGATCATCTCGGTGGCTTCAGCCCAGCTGACCCGCACCAGCCCGCCCATCCCGCGGGCCCGCTGGTATCGGCGGCGCCGCTCGGGGTCGGACTGGATGTCGGCCCACGCCGCGACCGGATCGCGCAGCCGCGCCTTGGCTTCCCGGTACATCTCGACGAGCACACCGCGCGCGTAGGGATACCGGACCCGGGTCGGCGAATAGGTGTACCAGGAGAACGCCGCCCCGCGTGGGCATCCGCGCGGCTCGTACTCGGGCCGGTCCGGGCCGACCGACGGGTAGTCGGTTTCCTGGGTCTCCCAGGTGATGATGCCGTCCTTGACGTAGACCTTCCACGAGCACGAGCCGGTGCAGTTCACGCCGTGGGTGGACCGAACAATCTTGTCGTGGCTCCAGCGGTCGCGGTAGAAGACGTCGCCCTCCCGCCCGCCGCGGCGGGTGACGGTGCGGCCGTCGGCGGAGGCCTCGCCGGGGGTGAAGAAGCGGCCGCTGCGCTCGAGCAGTTCCTCGATCCGGCCGCCGGTGCGCGGCGGTGTGGTGGTCATGGGGTGGTCTCCTTGCGGGCAGCCGTGGGTTCGTGCGCCTGTAGCCGAAGTGCGGTGTAGGTAAACGCGACCAGCGCTGTGGCGACGAGCAGCACCAGCCCTATCGAGTAGTCGTTGTCGACCGGGTCGTAGCTGGCGCCCATCACCAGCGGCGGGAAGTAGCCGCCCAGACCGCCGGCGGCCGCGACGACGCCGGTCACCGAGCCCACCGACTTCGCGGGCGCCCGCTGGGCGACCCAGGCGAACACGCCGCCCGTGCCGACGCCGAGGAAGACCGCCAGCGTGATGAACGTCGCCGCCGACCACACGTCGGGCGGCGGCTGGAACATCGCGATGAACGCCATCAGCGCGGTACCGGCGAACGACGCCAGCACCACGTGCTTGGGCCCGAACCGGTCGGCGAGCGCGCCGCCGACGGGGCGGGCCAGCACCGCGGCCAGCGCGAAACCGGCCGTGCGGGCCCCTGCGTCGACGGCCGAGAAACCGTAGATCGTCTTGATGTAGGTGGGCAGGTAGTTGCTGAACGCGACGAAGCCGCCGAACACCACCGCGTACAAAAACGACATCTCCCAGGTGACGCGGAGTTTCGCGGCGGCCTTCAGTTTGGGCATCACCCGGTCGGTGTTGGCGACGAAGGTCGGTGAGTCGCGCATGGCCACCATGCACAGCACCGCGGTCAGCGCCAGCGCAACCGCGATGATGACGTGGGTGGGGAACAGCCCGAACCAGCCGACGAACCGCGGCGTGAAGAACGCCGACAGCGCGGTACCGACCATGCCCATGCCGAACACGCCGGTGGCGAAGCCGCGCCGCGACGCCTCGTACCAGTTGTTCGCGAACGGGATGCCGACGGCGAAGATCGTGCCCGCGATGCCGAGGAAGAACCCGCACACCAGCAACGCCGGGTAGGAACCGGCGGCGCCCGCCGCGCCGACCGCGAGCACCGGAATGATCGACGCCAGCGAGATCGCGATGAACATCACCCGTCCGCCGAACCGGTCGGTCAGCGACCCGATCACGATCCGGCCCAACGATCCGACCAAGATCGGCGTCGCGACGAGCATCGACGCCTCGGTGCTGCTCAGCGACAGGTCCCCGGCGTATGACGTCGACAGCGGGCCGATCATGTTCCAGGCCCAGAAGTTGATGGCGGACACCCAGGTTGCCAACGCCAGGTTGACGGTTCGTTGTGCGCCGGTGTTCGGCGTGGTCGCCGTGTTCACCATCTCAGACAACCATCCAATGCTGAACTCAGTACCGTTTTGGTGTAAACCGGTGTGCCCCTAGGAATCAGAAGATCGCCTACCTAATTCGCGTATCGGATGGAGCCGGACAGTGGTCAGCAGGTGGTACGCCATCGCCACGAACGTGCACCCCCATGCTGCCAGCGCGATCCAGATCTCGACACCGCCGATCGCGCGGACCACCGGCAGCTGATCGGCTTGGCCCAGGTAGAGCGCGCCCACGCCGTACATGCCCAGCGGGAAGATGATGCTCCACAGCGTCGCGTCGTAGCGCAACGGAATCTGATGGACGAAATGTCGCCAGACGCCGCCCGCGACCAGCGCCGGGATCAGCCAGCTGCCGAACGCCCAGAAGGTCACCGACGCACCGGCGATCAGGCCGCGGGTGGCGGCAACCATTGGGGCATCGGCCATCTCGACGATGCGGGCGCCCGCCAGCACGGTGATCGCGGTGGCGCCCATCGCGACCCAGTACGGCGGGGTCAGGTCGTCGGGCTCGAACGGGTACATCATCATCCGCACGATGACCAGGACCGCGACGACCGCGTACAAGAACACGCCCACCGACCAGGAGAACACCGCGATCAACGCCAATTCCCGTTGGCCGGAACCGAGTTCGGGCTGCAGCACGGCGGCCAGCACCGCGACGGACTGGCTGGCGACCACCCAGATGAACCAGGCGCCGTTGGCGATGTGCAGCGTCGGGCGCGGCCGGTGTCCGAGCACCGCGGTCCAGGGCACCACGTAGCCGAGGATCACCCAGGCCACCAGCGCGACGACGAACAGGGTCAGCGCGGCCCGGTAATGGCCGTCGACGGCCAGCCGGGTGCCGAGCACGTTGGTGGCCGCGACGAACGTGAACATGCCGAACCCGCGCAACGGGTGGGCCAGGTC
Organism: Mycolicibacterium pulveris; assembly: GCA_050205315.1. GTDB lineage: Bacteria > Actinomycetota > Actinomycetes > Mycobacteriales > Mycobacteriaceae > Mycobacterium > Mycobacterium pulveris_A. The sequence continues at coordinate 36,968 of JBNMRA010000007.1, forward strand.
GGCTGCGACGTCGGCGCGGAACGCGACGAACCGCACCGCGTTCAGTGCGACCTGGATGCTGTAGGCGATGCAGGTGAGCCACAGCAGGCCGACCGAAACCGCGTCGGCGCCCTTGTACTGCATCGCGATCGACACGATTCCGGTGGCCATCACCAGCGCGAAATAGCCCGGATGCAGAGTCCGTACGGCTTCGCGCACACCCGATTCCGGGTGCGTTGGCGCCGCGCTTGGTTTCGACATGCCCGGTTGAGCCTAGTGGCCTTCGACCAGCGCGGTGGCCAGCAACACGACGCCCAGCGAGCCGACCAGCGATGCGATCGAGGCGGTTCGGGCGGCGCTCGGGCGGCGGCGTGCCTGCGCGAGACCGTGCAGGCTGGCCGCGACCATCACCACCGCGAACAACAGCAGCTTTGCCACCAGCACCCGGCCGTAACCCGGTTCGGCCAACGACGCCCAGGTGACGCCGTGGCGGGCGGCCAACAGAATTCCGGTGGTGATCTGCACCGGCAGAAACACCGCGAACGTCACGACCGCGAACCGTCGTCCGACGTTGCGCAGTACCTGGGCCCGGTCGGACACGTGCAGCAGCCGGGACGCCGGCGGCAACACGATCAAGGTGACCGTCAGCTGTCCGCCCACCCAGACGATGGCCCCGAGCACGTGCAAAAACCGCGCCACGGTCCAGATGTCGATCATGGCCGGTCCGTAACCGCGATGACGCCGTGCGCACCGCTCTCGGCGTGCCGCATGTCGTGGTCGACGAACGGGTAGTGGCCGGCTTCCGGGAACACCAGCTCGACGAAACCGCCTTGGGCGGGGGCCAGATCCAGCACCTGCGCACCTCCGGAGGAGGCATCGGGGCGAAGGGTCCAGGCCCCTTCGCGGTAGACGGTGTCGAACTGACCGCCGACCACGTGGAAGGCGGTGCTGCCGCCCGGTCCCGCGTTGACCACCCAGATCCGCACCCGCTCCCCGGTGTGCGCGCGCAGCGGCGCGTGGTCGTACTGGGCGGCCATCCCGTTGAACATCCAGCCGTCGGGTTGTCCGGTGCGGATCTTGTCGAACTGATCCTGGCCACCTGGTTCGCCGAGGTACAGCTCGGCGCTGACGAGCGCGTACTCCCGGTCCACCTCGGGCAACCCGGGCGGGTCGATGATCACCGCGCCGTACATGCCGTTGGCGATGTGCTGCGTCATCGGCATGGTGCTGCAGTGGTACAGCCAGGCGCCGGCGCGGTCTGCGGTGAACCGGTAGACGAGCCGCTCGCCGGGATCGATGGTGCGCATCGGCCCGTCGGGTGCCAGCGCGCCGGCGTGGAAGTCGATGCCGTGTCCCATCTCCGTGTCGTTGATCAACGTGATCTCGAACCGGTCGCCGACCCGGCCGCGCAGCGTCGGCGCGGGCACGGAACCGGCGAACGTCCATCGCTGTTCGCGCCGGCCGGGCGCCACCTCGACCTCACGGTCCACGGCGCGCAGCTCGACGCGGTGCACGGCGACGTCGGGCGCGGCGGGCAGCGCGGCGTCGCGCGCCTCCCATCCCGGTGACGGATCGGCCGCCAGGTCGAGGGCGGCCGGTTCCGCGATGCGGTCCCCGTCTGCCGCGTCGGGTGCGGCGTGGCGGTGTGCCCCCTGCACGCGGATCGACATGGTCATTCCGGCCGCGCGATGCCCGGCCACCGCGCACCACGCTTCGCGGTCGCCGTGCACCGGCCCGACCTCCAGCAGCGCGGTCTGTCCGCGGCGCAGCCGGGGTGTGCGTTCGCCGCTGTCGAGCTGCAGGTCGTGCGGCATCGCTTCGCGGTTGGTCACCCGCAGCACCAGCCGGGTGCCCTGCGGCACCTCGACGACGTCGGGTCGCACGCGCATCGCGTCGAGCTCGACGTCGACGGTGAGCGCCGCACCGGAAACCGTCGGCGCCGCGGCGGTGCTCGGCTGTCCGCTGCCGGCCAGCACCACCGCGAGCACGACCGCGACCACCCCGATGACGACACCTGTCGCGGTGCCCGGAATTCGCATCACAAGATCAGATAACGCACTGGCCGGCGTGCCCGGTAGGGACATTGGTCCTCTTCCGGAAGGACCGGGGCCACTGGCGCTGCGCCGCGCGCCGGTCCATGCTGAGGCCTAGCGAAGGAGTTGATTTCTCGTGCGGTTGCGTCTCGCCGTGATGTCGGTTGCGCTGCTGGTCGCCGGAATGGTCGCGGCGTGTTCGGCCGAAACCGGCGACGCCGACGGGCCGGACGAACCCCGCGTCTCGGTGTCCGGCTCGGTGTGGGTGGCCAACGAGGGCGCCGACAGTTTGACGGTCCTCGACGCGGCCACCGATGCGGTGGTGAGAACGGTCGAGGGCATCAAGGCACCGCACAACGTCCAACTGGGTTCCGGTGGCGACATCGCGTACGCGGTGAGCGGCAGCACCAACACGGTGGTCGCCGTCGACGCCGCGGCATACGCGGTCCACGCCGTCGCCGCGACCGGGTCGGCTCCGGCGCATGTGATCGAGGCCCCGAACGGCAACGTGTATGTGACCAACGCCGGAGACGGCACGGTGTCGGTCTATCGGGGTGCGGCGTTGACGCCGGTGGCCACGATCGACGTCGGCGGTATGCCGCACGGGCTTCGGGCCGCCGCCGGCGGTTCGGTGATCGTGGTGGCCAACACCTCCGAAGGCAGGCTCGACCTGATCGACTTGACCACCAATGCAGCCGTCGGTTCGGTGCCGGTGGGCGTCGAACCGGCACAGGTGGCGGTCAGCGCCGACGGCCGCTACGCCTACAGCGGTGTCAGCGAGCCACCGACGGTGGTGAAGGTCGACCTGAACACGCGGAAGGTGGTGGGCAGCACCAACGTTCCGGCACCGCCGGTGCAGCTGTACCTGACCGCCGACGAAGCTGCGGTACTCAGCGCCAACCAGGGCACGGCGCAGACGCCGGGCCGGACCGTTTCGGTGATCGACACCGAAACGATGACACCGCAGGCGGTGGTCGAGGCCGGGTCTGGACCGCACGGTGTGGTCATCGACGACTCGGCGGCCCGCGCGTGGGTGACCAACACGTTCGACGACACGGTGTCGGTCATCGATCTGGAGGAGCCGTCGGTGTCGGCGACGATTCCGGTCGGACACCAGCCCAACGGCATCAGCTATGCGCCGCGTCCGCCCGCTCCGGCTTCGACGCCCACCACGACCCTGAACCTGCCCGCACCGGAACAGCAGTCAGGGCACGGGCACGGACACTAGCGCGGGTGGCGACCAGCTATTCGCTGTCGCCGCCGCCCCGCACCGCTTGTGCGGCGGCGCGGATCTGCGGGGTCACGAGCATCACCTGGCCCAGCACACCGTTGACGAAACCCGGTGAGTCATCGGTGGATAAGCGTTTGGCCAGCTCGACGGCCTCGTCGACGGCGACCGGTTCGGGCACGTCCTCGGCATGGAGCAGCTCCCACACCGCCACCCGCAGGATCGCGCGGTCGACGGCGGGCAGCCGCTCCAGCGTCCAGCCCTGCAGGTGCGCCGAGATCAGGTCGTCGATGTGCGCGGCGTGCTCGGTGACCCCGCGGGTCACCGTCACCGTGTACGGGTTCAGCGGAGCGATGTCGGACTGCTTGTCTGCCAAGGCATTTCGCGCATCCGCGGCCTCGGCGGGGGTGATGTTGCGGGCTTCGGCCTCGAAGAGCAGGTCGACGGCGCGTTTGCGGGCCTGATGGCGGCCACGGTCGGGGCGACCAATTGGGCCGGAGTCGGGGCTCCGGTTTTTCCCGTCGCTCCGCTCGCCCCGATGTTCAGGCATTCACCCTGCCGAGATAGCTGCCGTCGCGGGTGTCGATCTTGAGCTTGTCGCCGGTGTTGATGAACAGCGGCACCTGGATCTCGGCACCGGTTTCGACGGTGGCCGGCTTGGTGCCCGCGCTGGAGCGGTCGCCCTGCAGGCCGGGCTCGGTGTGGGTGACCTCGAGCTCGACGGAGACCGGCATCTCCAGGTACAGCGGCGCGCCGTCGTGGAAGGCGATCTGCACCGGCATGCTCTCCAGCAGGAAGTTGGCGGCGTCGCCGACCATCGACTCGGATAGCGGATGCTGTTCGTAGTCCTCGGAGTCCATGAACACGAAGTCGGAGCCGTCGCGGTAGAGGTAGGTGGCATCGCGGCGGTCCACGGTCGCGGTCTCGACCTTGACGCCGGCGTTGTAGGTCTTGTCGACGGTCTTGCCGGACACGACGTTCTTCAGCTTGGTGCGCACGAACGCCGGTCCCTTGCCGGGCTTGACGTGCTGGAACTCGATGATCTGCCACAGTTGGCCGTCGATCACCAGGACGAGCCCGTTCTTGAAGTCGGCGGTCGTTGCCACGTCGGTGGTACTCCTGTCAGAGAATGGCCAGTTCCTTGGGGAACCGGGTGAGCAAGTCGGGTGTGCCCGATTCGCCAACGACGAGCGTGTCCTCGATGCGGACGCCGCCACGGTCGGGCAGATAGACACCGGGTTCCACGGTCACCGCGGAACCAGCAAGCAGTGTACCGGCGGACGCGGCGCCGATTCCCGGCGCTTCGTGGATCTGCAGCCCGACGCCGTGGCCGAGCCCGTGACCGAAGTTCTCCGCATAGCCGGCGTCGGCGATGACCTGCCGCGAGGCCGCGTCGACGTCGCGCAGCGACGCGCCCGGGACAAGGGCTTCGCGCCCGGCGCGCTGCGCGGTGGCGACCAGGTCGTAGATCTCGCGCTGCCAGTCCGCGATCGGCCCGAGCACGAAGGTGCGCGTCATATCGGAGTGGTAGCCGCTGACCAGCGCACCGAAGTCGATCTTGACGAAGTCCCCGGCGGCCAGCACCGCGTCGGTGGGCCGGTGGTGCGGGATCGCCGAGTTGGCGCCGGTGGCCACGATGGTCTCGAACGACGGGCCGTCGGCGCCGTGGTCGAGCATCAGCGATTCCAGCTCGCGGCGCACCTCCTTTTCGGTGCGGCCCGCACGCAACCCGCCCCGGGTGACGAGGTCGGTCAGCGCCGCGTCGGCGGCCTCGCAGGCCAGCCGCAACAACGCGACCTCACCGGCGTCTTTGACCTCGCGCAGCGCCTCCACGGTGCCCGCCGCGCGCACCAGCTCGACGCCGTCGCCTGCCGCGTCGACCAGCGCGGTGTGGGTGTCCACGGTCACCACGTGGCTTTCGAAACCCAGCCGGCGGATCGAGTCCGCGGCGGCGCGGCGCGCCAGGTGGGCCGCGCATGCCCGCTCGATGACAATCTCGGCGTCGGGCGCCTGTTGGGCCGCCTGGGTGCGGTAGCGCCCGTCGGTGGCCAGCACCGGGGTCTCTGAATCCACCCGCACCAACAGCGCGGCGTTGGACCCGGTGAAGCCGGCCAGGTAACGCACGTTGACCAGGTTCGTGATCAGCATGGCGTCCAGGTCGGCGGCGGCGAGCCGCTCGCGCAACCGGGCCCTGCGCTGTGAAATAGTCACAGCTGATGAAGCTACTCGCTAAGGTGATCCCCCATGAGTAAGTGGTTGCTGCGCGGACTGGTGTTCGCGGCCCTGATGGTGATCGTGCGGTTACTGCAGGGAGCGATGATCAACGCGTGGGAAACCAAGGCCGGATTGATCAGCGTCGTGCTGGTCGTGGCGTTCGCCATCGCCGTGTTCGTGTGGGGGGTGGCCGACGGCCGCGCCGACGCGAGGGCCAACCCCGATCCGGACCGCCGCGGCGATCTGGCGATGACGTGGCTGCTGGCCGGGCTGTTCGCGGGCATCGTCAGCGGCCTGGTGGCGTGGTTCATCTCGCTGTTCTACAAGACGCTCTACGTCGAGGCGCTGATCAACGAGGTCACCACGTTCGCGGCGTTCACCGCGCTGCTGGTGTTCGTGATGGCCATCGCCGGTGTCGCGCTCGGACGCTGGCTCGTCGACCGCAAGGCCGACCAGACCCCGCACCTGCGCCACGGCGATGACGACCGCGCGGACACCGACGTGTTCGCTGCCGTTCGCGCCGACGACACCTCCGGGGTCCAGACCAGCGAAGTGCGCCGCGAGGACCAACCCTGAGCGAGGCTGACCGCCGCGCGCCGTGAACCCGGACGAGTTCTGCACGTCCGACCAGTGGAGCGTGCTGTCCTCGGCGGCCGCGAACTCCCAGCTCGCCGGTGTGCTCGGCGGCTTCCTGATCACCGCGATCGCGCTGCTGTTCGACAAGAACACCCGCGAAGGCGTGCACACGCTGGCGTTGTTCTCGTCCGCGGTGCTGGTCCTGATGCTCGACAGCTTCTTGTTCAGCCTGATCACCGGAACCCAGGTGCCCGACGGCAACCGGCGCGCCACGTGTGCGATCGCCTGGACCCAGGGGGCGGTGTCGACCGGGATGCTCGCGGCCGGTGCGGTGGCGTTGTTCGGCGGGCTGGGCTGGATGCTGGCCAGCCACGCGGTCAACAAGGTCGCCGACCAGGACCCCGACGATGTCCGCGCGTACTGCTTCATGGCCGAGCTCGGGGGCTGGCTGACGTTCGCGGCCGCGATGACGGCGACGTTGATCGTCTCGGAGACCTCGATCGACTATCTGCGGTTCATGCTGGGCCACCGCCCCGCGGTGTGGATCGAAGGTCTCATCATCGGGGCCTGCGCGGCGTTCATCGTCGCCGACTTCGTGCTGGTGTACGTGCGGACCCGGGCCCTGCGCACGTCGATGTCCAACGTCGCCGAACCGACGCTGCTGGAATTGCGTTCGATCAAGTTCGCGACGGTGGGCACCGTGGTGCTCGCGATCGGCGGGTCGTGGCTGGCGGTCAGCTTGGCGCGCGTGCCCGACGACTGGCTGACGGCACCGCGCTTGGTGATCGTCGCGTGCGTGCTGCTGCTCGCGCTCGGGCTGCCGACGATCATCTCGACCGCGATCTGCTACTCGGTGCCCTCCACCGACGCCCGCCCATCGCCACCCAGGCTGGCCAGATACCGCAGGGCAAGCACATAGCCCTGCACGCCCAGGCCGACGATCACCCCGGTCGCGACCGCGCTGAGGTAGGAGTGGTGCCGAAACTCTTCGCGCTTGTGCACATTGGAGATGTGCACCTCGATCAGCGGTGCGCGCAGTTCGGCGCAGGCATCCCGCAGCGCCACCGAGGTGTGGGTCAGCGCACCGGCGTTCAGGATCACCGGGTCACCGGCGTCGGCGGCGGCGTGGATGAAGTTCAGCAGCTCGGCCTCGCTGTCGCTTTGCCGCACAACGGCTTTGAGATCCAGCTCTGCGGCCTCGCGTTCGATCAGCGCCACTAGATCCTGGTAGGTGGTGCTGCCGTATACGTCGGGTTCGCGCCGGCCCAGCCGGCCGAGGTTGGGTCCGTTGAGGACCAGCACGGTGGTCATCGGTGCGCTCCCTCCGCGATCTCCGAGTAGGCCGCCGCGAGCAGCGCCGGATCCGGGCCCTCCAGGCGCCCCGGTTTTGCCAGCCCGTCGAGCACGACGAAGCGCAGCACGCCCGCCCGGGTCTTCTTGTCCCCGGCCATGTACTCCAGCAGCTGCGGCAGCGCATCGGCGTCGTAGCTGACCGGCAGGCCCAGCGCGGTCAGGATCGACCGGTGCCGCGCGGCGGTGTCGTCGTCGAGCCGGCCGGCCAGCCGGCCCAATTCGGCGGCGAACACCAGCCCCACCGACACCGCGGCGCCGTGGCGCCACTGGTAGCGCTCGCGGCGTTCGATGGCATGGGCGAGCGTGTGGCCGTAGTTGAGGATTTCGCGGAGCTGTGACTCCTTCTCGTCGGCGGCCACCACCTCGGCCTTGACCGCGATCGCGCGCCGGATCAGCTCCGCGAGCACCGCGCCGTTCGGGTCCAGCGCGGCCTGCGGGTCGGCCTCGATCATGTCGAGGATCACCGGGTCGGCGATGAAACCGGCCTTGACGATCTCGGCCATGCCCGCGACCAACTCGTTGCGCGGCAACGTCTCCAGGGTGGCCAGATCGACGAGCACGGCGGCGGGCTGGTGGAATGCGCCCACCAGGTTCTTGCCCGCGTCGGTGTTGATGCCGGTCTTGCCGCCGACCGCGGCGTCGACCATGCCCAGCAGCGTGGTGGGTACGTGCACGATGTCGATGCCGCGCAGCCAGGTGGCCGCGGCGAACCCGGCCACGTCGGTGGCCGCTCCCCCGCCCAGGCTGACGATCGCGTCCTTGCGGCCGATGCCGATGCGGCCCAGCACTTCCCAGATGAACCCGACGACCGGCAGGTCCTTACCCTTTTCGGCGTCGGGGATCTCGATGCGGTGCGCGTCGATGCCGTTGTCGGCCAGCGTGGTTCGGATCGTCTCCGCGGTCTGCGCCAACACGGGCTGGTGCAGGATCGCGACCTTGTGTCTGCCCTGCAGCGTCTGTTGCAGTTCGGTCAGCAGACCGGTGCCGATGATCACCGGATAGGGCGGGTCGACGCGCACCTCGACAGTGACGGGTTCAGTCACGGTTGGCCTTCGGGTTGCGGGCGGCAAGCGCGGCCGGTGACGGCGGCGCCGCGGTGCTCGGTTCGGTGGTCAGCGACGACGGTCCGCGCCGCCACGGCGGGCGGCGCCGACGACGCGGCGGCGGAGGGGCGTCGGGGTTCTCCAGCCGGGTCACGATGTAGCGCACGACCGCACCGGGGTTGCGCCGGTTGGTGTTGACGCGCATGGTGGCCACCCGCCGGTACAGCGGAACACGTTGGGCCATCAGTTCTTTGAACTTTTCGCTGCGGTCACCGCCGGCCAGCAGCGGACGCACGGTGCTGCCGCCGGTGCGGCGCACCCCCTCGGCGGCGCTGATCTCCAGATAGATGACGGTGTGCCCGTTCAGCGCGTCACGCACCCCCGCGGTGGTGATCGCGCCGCCGCCCAGCGACAGGATGCCGTCGTGGGACTGCAGCGCGTCGCGGATGACCTCTTCTTCGATGCGGCGGAACTCCTTTTCCCCGTCGGTGGCGAAGATGTCGGCGATGGTGCGACCGGTCTTCTCCTCGATCGCGGTGTCGGTGTCGAGCATGGTCATATCCAGCGCCTTGGCGAGCCGGCGCCCGATGGTCGACTTACCCGAACCGGGCAGCCCGACCAGTACCGCTTTGGGTGCCATCAGCCCGACGCCTGCGCCGACTGCGCCGACGGTTCGCGGTCACGCACCATGCGCAGATAGTTGTCGATGTTGGCTCGGGTTTCGCTCAGCGAGTCGCCGCCGAATTTCTCCAGCGCCGCGCGCGCCAGCACCAGCGCCACCATGGTTTCGACCACCACGCCGGCGGCCGGTACCGCGCACACGTCCGAGCGCTGGTGGATCGCGACGGCCTCGTCGCCGGTGGCCATGTCGACGGTCGCCAGCGCGCGCGGCACGGTGGAGATCGGCTTCATCGCCGCGCGCACCCGCAGCGGCTGGCCGTTGGTCATCCCGCCCTCCAGGCCGCCGGCCCGGTTCGTGGAGCGCACGATGCCGTCGGCGCCGGGGTAGATCTCGTCGTGGGCGGCGCTGCCGCGGCGGCGCGCGGTCTCGAAGCCGTCGCCGATCTCGACGCCCTTGATCGCCTGGATGCCCATCACCGCGCCGGCCAGCTGGCTGTCGAGCCGGTTGTCGCCGCTGGTGAACGAGCCCAGCCCGACCGGAAGGCCGTGCGCCACCACCTCGACGACGCCGCCGAGCGTGTCGCCGTCGCGCTTGGCGGCCTCGATCTCGGCGATCATGGACTCTTCCGCCTCCCCGGCATACGCGCGCACCGGGCTGGCGTCGATCTCGGCCAGATCCGACATCTGCGGCGGCGGCCCGTCATACGGATCGGACGCGCCGATCGAGATGATGTGGGACAGCACGTCGATGCCGAGCGCCTGTTTGAGGAACTGTTTGGCGACGGTGCCTGCGGCGACGCGGGCCGCGGTCTCGCGGGCGCTGGCGCGTTCGAGCACCGGGCGGGCGTCGTCGAAGCCGTACTTGAGCATGCCGGCGTAGTCGGCGTGCCCGGGCCGCGGCCGGGTCAGCGGCGCGTTGCGCGCGGAGTCCTCCAGCTCGGCCGGATCGACGGGGTCGGGCGCCATCACCGTCTCCCACTTCGGCCATTCGGTGTTGCCGATCTGGATCGCGATCGGGCCGCCCAGCGTGACGCCGTGCCGCAGCCCGGCCAGCATCGTGACCTGGTCCTGTTCGAACTTCATCCGCGCGCCGCGGCCGTAGCCCAGGCGCCGGCGGGCGAGCTGCGCGGCGATGTCCTCGGTGGTCAGCTCGACACCGGCCACCATGCCTTCGACCACGGCCACCAACGCGCGGCCGTGGGATTCACCAGCTGTGGTCCATCGCAACACGCCGCCATTCTCTCATGGCGATTTCGGCGCGTTTACGGTCGCTGAGCGGGCGTTGGCGCGCCGAAATCGCAACGCGGGTGTCATGTGGGCGAAACAGGACCGCGTCACAGTTTTGCGCATGGAATCGCGAACCGCATTGACGTTGAGCATCGGCGTGCTCGGTGGGCTGGCGGTGCTGGTCACCGCCGAGGTCATCACCGTGCCGATCTGGGTGGTGTTTTTGTCGTGGGCGTCGTTCTTCTTCGTCGGTGGCGCGGTCACCGGCTGGGTGCGCTCACTGTCCTGCAACCTCACCGGTGTGGCGATCGCCACGGCCAGCCTGTACGCGGCCGAGCTGATCGGTGCGGGCCTGTGGGCGACGGCGTTGGCCGTGGGCGTCGGCAGCGCGGTGATGGTGGCAGCCTCGGTGGTGCCGCTGCTGTCTGCGACGCCGGCCGTGGTGGTCGGGTTCGCCAGCACGGTGTCGACGGTGGCCGGCACCGGCACCACGATCACGGTGACGTCGCTGTCGCATCCCGGGCTCGTGGCCGCGACGGCGTGCCTGCTGGGCGCGTCGTTCGGGCTGTTGTCGGAATACGTGGCCGGCGCGCTGACGCGTGAACCCGCGGCGGAAGGCAGCCCGGCGTAATGAAGCTGCAGCACTATCTCGGGGGCCTCGAAGGTCTGCCGGAGCCGTTGCACCTCGAAAAGCGGGTGTTCGTCGAAGAGTGGGAGAAACGGATCTTCGGCATCCACGTCGCGATGATGGGGTTGTCCAACCATCTCGGTTCGGCGTTGCCCCAGTATCCGATCGACGACGTTCCGACCACGTTCAAGGACGAATGGACCTGGGCCAGCCTGCGCACCGGCGCTGAGGCGATGAACCCGTTCGACTACTTCAAGTTCCGCTACTACGAGAAGTGGCTGGGCGGGATCACGCAGTTCTTCGTCGACCGGGGCTATGTCACCGAGGACGAATTGCGTTCGCGTCAAGACGAGTTGGCCGCAGATCGGCCGCCGCCGGATCCGGTCCCTGCCGTCGACGACCAGGTGATCGACTATCTGCGCAACGGGGACAGTCCCCGCCGCGACGTCGCCCATCCGAAGTTCGGCGTCGGCGACCGGGTGCGGATCACCAATGTGCCGGCGGCAGCGCACACCCGGTTGCCCGGCTATCTCCGCGCCCGCGAGGGCACCATCGAGCGGGTTTTCGAAGGCGACTACGCGTACTTCGTGCACACCGGCGACGGGATCGGTGACCCGATGCCGGTCTACATCGTCGCGTTCGAACCCGAGGAGCTGTTCGGGCAACGCGCCGAAGACGGTCCGTTGACGATCTACGCCGAACTGTTCGAGGCGTATCTGGAGGAAGTTCGATGAGCAGCCAGTTCCACTATCCGGACGACCGGGAATCCGCCAGCGCCGCCAAAGTCGCTGCGCTGGAGTCACTTCTGATCGAGAAGGGGGTGATCACCGGCCAGACCGTCGACAAGGTGCTGTCCTACTTCGAGTCCGAGATGACACCGCTGAACGGACGCAAGATCGTGGTCAGGGCGTGGACGGATCCCGATTTCGCCGCCCGCGTGGTCGTCGACACGCCCGCGGCGATCGCCGAACTCGATCTGCCCGACGGCATGGCGGGCGCCGAAGGGGAACATCTGCAGGCCGTCGCCAACGCCCCCGGGGTGCACAACCTGATCATCTGCACGCTGTGTTCGTGTTTTCCGTGGCCGGTGCTGGGCCTGCCGCCGTACTGGTACAAGGATCCGGTCTTCCGGTCGCGCGCGGCGCGGGAGCCGCGCAAGGTGCTCAGCGAGATCGGGGTGGATCTGCCTGCCGACACCGAGATCAAGGTGTGGGACAGCAGCGGTCATTCGCGGTGGTTCGTGATACCCGAGCGTCCTTCGGGCACCGAGGATTTCACCGATGACCAGTTGATGGAGTTGGTGACCACGGAGTCGATGATGGGGGTCGCGCTGGCGGGGACGGCGTCGTGATGCTGCACGAGACCTGCACCACCGACCAGGCCGCACCGCAGTTCGACCACGAGTGGCAGCGCCGCGCGTTCGGGCTGGCGTTGGCGCTGTCGGAGTTTCGTCACTTCGACTGGAGCGAATTTCAGCAGAGCCTGATCGAGACGATCGGCCGCTGGGAGAACACTCCGGAGGCCGAACGGGACGATTGGGCGTACTACGACCACTGGGTCGCCGCGCTGGAGAAGGTGATCGACGACCATCAGCTGCTGACCGCACCCGTCAGAGCCAACGGAGACGATCACTAGTCGATCGCCAGCGCGTCCAGCACGCGGGCGATCTCGGCGAGGGCCTGGCGGTGGGCGGCCTTCTGGTCGTCGGCGCGCGCCACGATCATCGCGGTCTCACACAGCGCCCCGTAGAGGAAGTTGGCCAACGGAGCCGTCGGGCGCCGGGCAATCCGGCCGGCGTCGATCGCGCCTGCGATGCCGCGTTCCATCATGGCCAGCAGCGGTGCCTCCAGCTGGCGCACCTGCTCCCAGCCGATCGCCGCGGTGGCGTCGAGCAGCATGATCCGCTGCAGTTCGGGGTCGAGACACTCGTCGAGAAAGGCACGGCATGCCGCCGCGAACGCGTCCCACGGATCCTTCCTGCGGCCGTAGGCAGTCGCCAGCGGCGTCATCAATTGTTCGACCTCGCGGGCGAACACGGCCTCGAACAACTGCCGCTTGCCCTTGAAGTGGTGGTACACCGCGCCTTTGGTCACCTCGGCGCGCGCGGCGACCGCGTCCAGCGAGGTCGCGTCGTACCCGTCGCGGGCGAACAACGCGCGCGCCGCATCGACAAGCGCGGTCGTCGTCGCCTCGGTGCGCTCGGCTTGGGTGCGTCTTGCCACGTTCGTCGCCACGCCATGACGATAGCCCGACGTCATCGCGTCGCCGGCTCCAACGCGATCAGCGGCAACGGCCGGTCGGTGAACCGGGAATAGTGCTCGGCCTGCGGGTACATCTCGACGAATCGCCGCAGCAGCCGGTCGTGCTCGGCGCCGACGAGTTCGCGCGGTGCGACCATGCGGCGCTCGCGGCCGACGATCGCCTCGCCGACCCCCGCGGCCTTGAGGTTCAGCCACCACGCGGGTGTTCTGGCGGCTCCGGCGTTGGCCGCCATCACCACCAGCGCATCACCGTCGCGCAGATAAAGCACCGGGGTGCTGCGCTTTTCACCGCTGCGCCGACCCACGGTCTGCAGCACCATCACCGGAGCGCCTGCGAACCAACGGGACCCGAATCGGCCGCCGCTGATCCGGTAGAGCCGGGCGTGGATCCTCGACATGCTGCGCTGGGCCCGCGGCCACCGGCGCACCACCCGATTCGATTGGCGGGCAAGGCGTTCGTGATCGGGCATGTCGGTCACTGCACCCGGTAGACGCGGTAGTCGATGTGGTTGGGCGACAAGACGTTGTAGCCGACGGCGACCACTTCGCCCAGCCACGCGTAGCGTGCGTCGGCGGTCTCGAAACTCGGTGTGGTGCGCACGTAGGTCTCGTCGAACCCGAGCACCTCACCCGCCGCCAGCCGGTCCATCCCGTTCGGCGGAATCTTGATCACACCGCCGGCCCGGTAGTGGATCAGCGCACCGTCGTGGGTGCGCAGGGTCGCGCGCACGTCCACCCGCCCGACGCCGTCGCTGCCGACCAGCAGCCAGTCGCCGCCGCCGGGCAGGATTTCTCCGCGCAGCCGGGGACCGTCGATGACACCGCCGGTCGTGACGAAGGTGAGCCGGGTGCCGAGCGGCGTCGGGATCGCTTGTGCCGGTTGCAGGTTGACGCCCATATCGAAGAGGTGCTCCACCGGTAGCGCGTCGACCATCGGCAGCTGGTCGACGGTCATGCCGTCTGCCCCAGCGCGGCCTGCAGTTGCGCCGCGTCGATGAACGTGTCCTTGCGGGCCACCAGGCCATCGGGTGCGACGTTGACGACATCGAGGCAGTCAAACCGAATGGTGCCGGAGATCAGCGCCCAGTCCAGGATCCAGTGATCCGCGCCGTAGAGCACCCGGTAGGTCTCCCAGGTGAATTCGGGGAACTGCTCGAAGATGCCGGCGAAGGCCGCCCTGACGTTGTCGCGCCCGACCACCGGTGGGCTTCCGGTATGCGTCCAGAACCGGGTGTCGGCGGTGTGCAGGGCCGCGATCGCGTCGGGATCGCGTGCCGCCCACGCGGCGAAGTAGCGCTCGGAGATGGCGTTGAGGTCCACGGGCGGGCTCCATTTCAATAGTTACATACTTACGGTAGGTATTAACGTACCACGGGTAGGTAGTTGTGGTCTAGAGGACGGCGAGTGATACCGCCGCCGTCGCGGCCAGACACATCGACGGGCCGTGCGGCACCGCCGAATCCCCACGGCGCAGCGCGGCGACCAGCGCCCACCCGGCGGTCAGCAGCGGCGCCGCGAGTGCTGCCAGCGTCCACACGTCGACGCCGAACGCCCCCGTCAGCGCGCCGACACCGACGGCGAGCTTCACGTCGCCCGCGCCCATCGCCGTCGGCGCCAGCAGGTGCACCACCAGATAGATCGCGAACAGCGCGACGGCGCCCAGCGCCGCCGGCACCCCGTGCCCCGCCACCGCGGCGCCGACGAGAATCACCGTCGCGCCCGGCACTGTCAGCCAGTTCGGTAGCCGGCGTTCGGTGATGTCGAATACGCACAGCGCCGCCAGCCACACCAGCACCGCCGCGCACGCCGCTGCCCCCACTTGCGAAGGCTAACCCCCGCGCGGCACCCCGTTATGCGCCGATTTCTGCGTCAGGGTCGTGGATCCGCGCGGCCAACAGCCCTGCGGTAGAAATCGGCGTCGGAGCCGACGGTCTAGCCCTGGTCGAGCGCGGCGCGCATCGCCGCTTTGGGCGCAGCCATTCCGGTGAACTGCTCGACTTGTGCGAACGCCTGGTGCAGCAGCATCTCCAAACCGCTGATCACCCGGCCGCCCGCCGCGGTGACCGCGTCGGCCAGCGGCGTCGGCCAGGGGTCGTAGATCGCGTCGAGCAGCACGGGCACACCCGCGACCGTGTCCGCATACTGCGCCGCCACCTCGGCGGGGACGGTGTTGACCACCACATCGCTATCGGTCAGCGGCGTGCCGAGCGCGACCCACCGGGTCTCGGCGCCCAACCGGGCGCCCAACTCGACCAGCGGGCCGGCCTTGTCGGGGTTGCGGGCCACGATCGTGATGTCGTGTACGCCGAGTTGCGTCAGCCCGGCGACGACGGCGGGTGCCGTGCCGCCTGAGCCCAGCACCGCCGCTCGGCCCGACGCCTCGCCCAACGCGCCGGCCACCCCGTCGACGTCGGTGTTGTCGGCGCGCCAGCCGGCCGGGGTCCGCACCAGCGTGTTGGCCGAGC
Organism: Mycolicibacterium pulveris; assembly: GCA_050205315.1. Classification (GTDB taxonomy): domain Bacteria; phylum Actinomycetota; class Actinomycetes; order Mycobacteriales; family Mycobacteriaceae; genus Mycobacterium; species Mycobacterium pulveris_A. The sequence continues at coordinate 52,596 of JBNMRA010000007.1, forward strand.
CGACCAGTTCGGCGCGCGGGGTCCGTTCGTCGGCGAACCGCAGCGCCGCGAACTTGCCCGGCATCGTCACCGACACCCCGACCCATTCCGGCCCGAAATCGCCGACTACAGAAGGCAATTGCTCGGCGGTGCACTCGATGCGGTCATACGTCCAGCTGCTCAGCCCCAGCGCGCGGTAGGCGGCCAAGTGCAGCTGCGGTGAGCGCGAATGGCTGATCGGCGACCCCAGCACCGCGGCCTTCCGGCGATTTGTGTGCGATTTGTTGCGCTCAGCGCGCCTAAACGCACACAAATCGCTTACCGCGCGGAGTCGAGGACGCCATTGCCGACGGCCAGCTTGATGTTGGCCAGGTGCTGCTCGTAGTCGCGGGTGAACAGGGTGGTGCCCTGCATGTCGATGGTCACGAAATACAGCCAGTCCCCCGGCTCGGGCCGCTCGGCGGCGGTCAGCGCGGGTTGCCCCGGCGAGCAGATCGGGGTGGCCGGCAGACCGGGCCGCACATAGGTGTTCCAGTCGGTGTGCTGGGCTCGGTCGGCGTCGGTGGTGGCCACCTCGATGCGGTCCAGCGGATAGTTCACCGTCGAGTCGAACTCCAGCGTCCGGTTCTCGGCCAGCCGGTTGTAGATGACCCGGGCGACCTTGCCGAAGTCCTCCGGGGTGGCTTCGCGTTGCACCAGCGACCCGACGGTGAGCACCTGATAGGGCGAGAGGTTCATCGCCGTCGCGGTGTCGAGTAGGCCGCCCTGGGCGTACTGCGTCGCGCTGGCCGCGATCAGCGTCGACAGGATCTGTTCCGGTGAGGCCGACGGGTCGATGTTCCACATGCCGGGCGCGATCAGCCCCTCCAGCCGGCGGTGGTCCTGGCCCAGCGCGGTGACGGCATCGGTGGCCCAGTCCGGCACCGACAGCGCCGCGGGCGCGGCGGTGGCCGCGGTGTGTTTCAGATCGTCTGCCGACACGCAGCGCTGTTCCCCGTCGAGGTTCACACACGTGGCCCGCGAGATCAGTGTCAGTATGCCGTCGGTGACCGCGTTGGTCTTGACGTCGCGCACGTCGTCGAGTTGGCGCCCCTCGGGTATCACCAGCTTGCCCACCCGATTCTGCGGATCAGCAAGTCGCTCAACGGCATTGGATGCGGGTATCTCGGTGCGGACCTTGTAGAAGCCGGGCTGGATCGCCGAGATCGCGGCGTTGCCCTCGGCGGCGCTGAGGAACGCCCCGACGGTCGCGACGACGCGGTGCTCGTGCAGCGTGTGCCCGATCGCGGTGGTGGAGTCGCCGTCGTGAACCTGGATCACCACGTCGTTGACGCCCTCGCCGGCGAAGTCGTTGCCGGTACCGAACCAGGTGTGCCACAGCTTGGAGCCCAGGAACACCGCGGCGACCGCGATCACCACCAACGTGCCCAGCGTCAACGCGCCGACGATCCGACGCCTGCGCCGGTTGCGCGCCTCGCGGATCCGGGCGGCACGCGTGCGCCGGTGCCGCGGCGGACCGACCGCGACCGGCTCAGCGCGTCCGCGGCTCCAATGGTCAGTCATCCCCAACCTCTCCGTGTCCGCCCATCGCCGTGCGGCGTTGATCCAACCAGTTCTGCAGAATCCCCACCGCGGCCGCCTGGTCGATCACCGATCGCTGTCCCTTGGCGCGGATCCCGGCGTCGCGCAGCGACCGTTGCGCGACGACTGTGGTGAGGCGTTCGTCGGCCAACCGCACCGGGGTCGGCGCGACCCGACGGGTCAGCGCGTCGGCGAGCGCGACGGCGTCCTGAGCCGACGCGCCGGAGCGGTCGGCGAGGGTGCGGGGCAACCCGACCACCACTTCGACCACGTCGAGTTCGTCGACCAGCGCGGCCAGCCGGCGGATGTGCCGGTCGGTGCGGTCGCGCCGGACAGTCTCTAGCGGGGTGGCGAGGATGCCGTCGGGGTCGCTGACCGCCACCCCGATCCGCACCGTGCCCACGTCGACGCCGAGCCGTCGTCCCCGGCCGGGGTCCGGAGGGTCGAGGTCACGTCCGGGCCGATCGGGCAGGCGGTCGGTGTGGGCCACGGGCTCAGCTCCGGTCGATCTCTGCGCGCAACGCGGCCAACGCCGCGTCGATCCCCGCCGCCCCCTTGCCAGAACCCTGCGCCAGATCGGCCTTGCCGCCCCCACGGCCGTTGACCGGTGCTGCCAGCTGTTTGACCAGATCGTTCGCGCGAAGACCGAGGTCCTGCGCCGCCTGGTTGACCGCCACCACGAACGGGACGGTGTCGTTGTCACCCTCGGCGATCAACGCGACGACCGCCGGATCGCTGCCCAGCTTGCCGCGGATGTCACCGACCAGGGCGCGCAAATCAGCGGCCGACATCCCGCCGGCCATCCGTTGCGCCACCATTCGGACCTTACCGACAAGTTCAGCGCCCGCGGCGGCATTCGCCGCGGCGGCCTTCGCGTTGGCCAGCCGCATCCGGTCGAGTTCCTTTTCGGCCGCGCGCAGCCGCTCCACCAGGTTGGCCACCCGTGCGGGCACCTCCTCGGACGGCACCTTCAGCGTCGACGCCAACCCCGCCATCAGCGCGCGTTCCTTGGCCAGATGGCGATAGGAGTCCAAACCGACGTAGGCCTCCACCCGGCGCACCCCCGATCCCACCGACGACTCGCCCAGGATCGTCACCGGCCCGATCTGCGCGGAGCTGCGCACGTGCGTGCCGCCGCAGAGCTCCAGGGAGAACGGTCCGCCGATCTCCACCACGCGGACCTCGTCGGGGTAGGCCTCGCCGAACAGCGCCATCGCGCCCATCGCCTTGGCCTTCTCCAACTCGGTGGTGAACGAGTGCACCTCGTAGTCGGCCTCGACGGCCTGGTTGGTCACCTCTTCGATCTCGTTACGCTGGTCTTCGGTCAGTGCGCCCTGCCAGTTGAAGTCGAACCGCAGGTAGCCCGGCCGGTTCAGCGAGCCGGCCTGAACAGCGTTGGGGCCCAGCACTTGCCGCAGCGCTGCGTGCACCATGTGGGTGCCCGAGTGGCCCTGGGTGGCGCCGTGGCGCCACCGCGGGTCGACCGCGGCCACGACGGCGTCGCCCTCGACGAACTCACCCGATTCGACGGTGACCCGGTGTGCCCACAGCGTTTTGGCGATCTTCTGCACGTCGGTGACGGCGGCCTTCGCGGAGGCGGATGCGCCGGTGCCAGCGATGTGGCCCTCGTCGGCGATCTGGCCGCCCGACTCGGCGTAAAACGGTGTGCGGTCCAGGATCAGCTCGACGCGCTCGGCGTCGGCCGAGGTTTCGTGGTTGACGACCGGAACCCGACGGCCGTCGACGAAGATCCCGAGAATCGTTGCCTCAGAAACCAACTCGTCGAACCCGGTGAACTCGGTGGGGCCGGTGTCGACCAGATCCCGGTAGGCCGACAGGTCCATGTGGGCCTGCTTGCGCGCTGCCGCGTCGGCCTTGGCCCGCGCGCGCTGTTCGGCCATCAGGCCGCGGAAGCCTTCCTCGTCGACGGACAGCCCTGTCTCGGCGGCCATCTCGAGGGTCAGCTCCAGCGGGAAGCCGTAGGTGTCGTGCAGCGTGAACGCATCGGCACCGGACAGCACCGTCGCGCCGGCAGCCTTCGTCGCGCCGGCGGCCTCCTCGAACAACCGCGAGCCCGACGCGAGCGTGCGGTTGAACGCGGTCTCCTCGGCCACCGCGATGCGCTGGATCCGCTCGAAATCGCTGACCAGCTCCGGATACGACGGGCCCATCGTGTCGCGCACGGTGGCCATCAGGTCGCCGACGACCGGGTCGTCGATGCCCAGCAGCTTGGCCGAGCGGATGATGCGGCGCAGCAGCCGCCGCAGCACGTAGCCGCGGCCGTCGTTGCCGGGGCTGACCCCGTCGGCGATGATGATCGCCGCGGTGCGGCTGTGGTCGGCGATGATCCGGTAGCGCACGTCGTCGTCGTGGTTGCCCCGGCCGTACCCACGCGGCGCGAGCCCGGCGACCAGGTCGATGACCGGGCGCACCAGGTCGGTCTCGTAGACGTTGTCGACGCCCTGCAGCAGGCAGGCCACCCGCTCCACGCCCATGCCGGTGTCGATGTTCTTGCGCGGCAGCGGCCCGAGGATCTCGAAATCCTCCTTGGAGGTGCCCTCGCCGCGCTCGTTCTGCATGAACACGAGATTCCAGATCTCGATGTAGCGGTCCTCGTTGGCTTCCGGACCACCCTCGATGCCGTACTGCGGTCCGCGGTCGTAGTAGATCTCCGAGGACGGTCCGCACGGCCCGGGTATGCCCATCGACCAGTAGTTGTCGGCCATCCCGCGCCGCTGGATCCGCTCGGCGGGCAGGCCCGCGACCTGCTGCCACAGCGCGACGGCCTCGTCGTCGTCGACGTAGACGGTGGCCCACAACCGCTGGGGGTCGAAGCCGTAGCCGCCGTCCTCGACCGGGTTGGTCAGCAGCGTCCAGGCGAATTCGATCGCGCCCTTCTTGAAGTAGTCGCCGAACGAGAAGTTGCCGGCCATCTGGAAGAACGTGTTGTGGCGGGTGGTGACGCCGACCTCGTCGATGTCGGGGGTGCGGATGCATTTCTGCACGCTGACCGCGCGCTTCCACGGCGGGGTGCGCTGGCCGAGAAAGTACGGGACGAACTGCACCATTCCGGCGTTGACGAACAGCAGATTGGGGTCGTCGAGGATCACCGAGGCGCTGGGCACCTCGACGTGGCCCGCGGTCACGAAATGATCGAGGAAACGCTTCCTGATCTCGTGTGTCTGCACGTTGCTACTGTCCTCGCCGTCGTGTGTTGTTCCGCAGGTACCTGCGACTATTCGACCGCACTACAGTACCGGTCGCGGTTGGCGGTCCTGAAAGGTCAACGAACGGGCGCGGCTTGGGGTGCCGCGTCAGGACGTGACGAAGCTCAACCGCACCGAACGTTGCGGGTTGTCCCGGTTCAGGTCGACCAGCACCACGCTCTGCCACGTTCCGAGCAGCGGCTCGCCGCCCTGGACCGGCAGCGTCACCGACGGCGATATCAGCGCGGGCAGCACGTGGTCGGCGCCGTGGCCGGGTGAACCGTGTGCGTGTCGGTAGCGGTCGTCGCGGGGCAGCAACCGCTCCAGCGTGTCGACGAGGTCGTGGTCGGAGCCCGACCCGGTTTCGATGATCGCCAGGCCGGCGGTGGCGTGCGGGACGAACACGTTGCACAGGCCGTCCCCGCGGCGGCCACAGAAGTCGCGCAGCGCGTCGGTGAGGTCGACGATGCGGTCGCTGGTGGTGTCGATGGTCAGCACGTCGGAGTCCACGTATCCGAGCCTACGAGCCCGCCACGCTTTTCAGCCAAGCGCTCGGCGGTGCGGGCGGCGTTTGACGGGCGCGTTTATTCCGTCGGGGCGTTGGTTATCCAACGTCCATCGCCCGACCTTGGAGGACAAATGACCATCACCGGAGTCATCACAGCAATACTCATCGGCATCGTGGTTGGTGTGCTGGGCCGCCTGGTCCTGCCGGGCCGACAGCCGATCGGCTTCCTCGTGACCATCCTCGTCGGCATCGTGGCCGCCTTCCTCGGAACCGCGCTCGCCAGGGCGCTGGGTATCCCGACCGCCACCGCCGGTATCGACTGGCTGGAACTGCTTGTTCAGGTGATCGTCGCGGCGATCGGCGTGGCGCTGGTGACCGCGTTGATGGGCCGCAGGAACACCGGAGTGATGGGAACTCGTCGCGGCATGCTGCGGTAGCCGCCAAGCGTGGGGTACAACCGTTGCCGTCGGGGTCGGCCGGATCGGTGTGGAGCGCGTCCCCCCAGCGCGTCCCCCGGTCACCGCGCCGCCCCGGCGGCAACCCCATGTTCAGCGCTTGCCGCGGATGATGGCCCGCAACTTCTCTACCCGCGCGGAGATCTCGCGTTCGACGCCATGGGTGGTCGGCCGGTAGTAGTCGACACCGACCAGCTCGTCAGGCGGATACTGTTGGGCCACAACGCCGTCGGGGTCATCGTGGCTGTACTTGTAGCCGATCGCGTTGCCCAGCTTCTCGGCTCCGGAGTAGTGCCCGTCGCGCAGATGGGTGGGCACCAGCCCGGCCTTGCCCGCGCGGATATCGCTCATCGCGGCGCCTAGCGCCGTGGTGACCGCATTGGATTTCGGCGCCGTCGCCAGATGGACGGTGGCGTGGGCCAGGGTCAGTTGCGCCTCCGGCATACCGATCAACTGCACCGTCTGCGCGGCGGCGACGGCGGTCTGCAGCGCCGACGGATCAGCCATGCCGATGTCTTCGCTGGCCAGGATCATCAGCCGCCGGGCGACAAAGCGCGGATCCTCGCCCGCCACCAGCATCCGGGCCAGGTAGTGCAGTGCCGCGTCGACGTCTGAGCCGCGCACCGATTTGATGAACGCGCTGATCACGTCGTAGTGCTGGTCGCCGTCGCGGTCGTAGCGCACCGCGGCCTGGTCCAGGGACTGCTCGATGGTTGCGACGGTCACCTCCTCACCCGTTTCCGAGGCCACCTCGAGCGCGGTCAACGCGCGTCGCGCATCGCCTGCCGACAGTTGCACCAGCAGGTCGACGGCGTCGTCGGTGACCTTGACCTTGCCGCCGAGCCCGCGCGGGTCGGAGATGGCGCGACGCACCACCGTGCGGACCGCGTCGGCGTCCAGCGGCTGCAGCTGCAGGATCAGCGACCGCGACAACAACGGTGCGACCACCGAGAACGACGGGTTCTCGGTGGTTGCCGCTACCAGCAGCACCACGCGGTTCTCCACCGCCGACAGGAGCGCGTCCTGTTGTGTCTTGGAGAACCGGTGCACCTCGTCGATGAACAGCACGGTCTGCTCGCCGTGGGCGGCCGCGCGCCGCGCGACGTCGATCACGGCGCGGACCTCCTTGACGCCCGAGGACAGCGCCGAGAGCGCCTCGAACCGCCGACCCGTCGCGCCCGAGATCAGCGCGGCCAGCGTCGTCTTTCCGGTGCCCGGCGGGCCGTACAGGATGACCGAGGCCGCGCCGGAGCCCTCGGCGAGCCGGCGCAGCGGCGAACCAGGTTGCAGCAGGTGGTCTTGGCCGACCACCTCGTCGAGCGTGGCCGGACGCATCCGCACCGCCAGCGGCGTCGACGCCCCGACCGGACCGCCCGCGGTTACGCTCGGCTCACCGGGGACGTCGAACAGACCGTCGGACACGCTCCCTGCTTACCACGCCGCTACGACGCCGGCTCCGCGGTCACGAAGTCGATCAGTTCCTCGACGCGCCCGATCAGCGCCGGCTCAAGGTCGTTCCAGTCGCGCACCCGGCCCCGGATGCGTTGCCATGCCCGGGCGACGTCGGCCTGTTCGGTGTGCGGCCACCCCAGCGCCCGGCACACGCCGCGCTTCCAGTCGACGCCCTTCGGGATCACCGGCCACGCCGAGATGCCCAGCCGCGCCGGTTTGACCGCCTGCCAGATGTCGATGAACGGGTGCCCGACGACCAGCGTGTGTTCCCCGCCGGGTCCCTGGCGGACCGTCTCGGCGATGCGGGCCTCCTTCGAGCCGGCGACCAGATGGTCGACGAGCACGCCGAGCCGGCGGTGCGGCGTCGGCGTGAAGTCCTCGACGATGGCCGCGAGATCGTCGATGCCGCCGAGGTGTTCGACGACGACGCCTTCGAGGCGCAGGTCGTCGCCCCACACCTGTTCGACGAGCTCGGCGTCGTGGCGGCCTTCGACGTAGATGCGGCTGGCGCGGGCGACCTTGGCTCGCGCGCCGGGCACGGCCACCGAGCCCGACGCGGTGCGGGTGGTCTTCGGCGCGGTCCGTTTGGGCGCGGTCAGGATCACGGGTCGGCCGTCGATCAGGTATCCCGGCCCGATCGGGAACGGCTTTCTGCGTCCGCGGCGGTCTTCGAGTTCCATTCGGCCGTACTCGATCCGGACGACCGCGCCGACGTATCCGGTCTGGGCGTCTTCGACCACCAGCCCCATCTCCACCGGCTGTTCGGTGGAGCGCACCCTGCGCGGGTGCGGGTTGTTGGCCAGGACGTCGGAACCATAGCGATCAGCCACCGGGCGATCGTAGGGTCACCTGCGCACCGACCACCGTTGCGACACGGCCGCCGACGGTGGCGCCGTTTGTGAAACCTTGGCGAGAATCGCTGCGATTTTCCGCCGAGGTTTCACATTCGACGCCTGATGCGCATCGCCAGTTCGTCGGGCGGCACGACGTGGCCGTCGGCGCAGCGGATCTGTACCGTCGCCTCGGCACCGCAGCCCTTGTGCGCCAGACGCAGTGGGGTGCGGTTGGGCAGATGCCGTCGCCCCCACTCGAACATCGCCCACACCACCGGCATGAACTCGCGGCCCGCGTCGGTGAGCACGTACTCGTCGCGACTGCGCTGCCCGGGTTCCTGATAGGGCCGCCGGACCAGCAGACCCGCCTCGACCAGATCGCTCAACCGCGCGGAGGCGGCGGCCTTGGTGATCCCGACGCGGCGCCAGAAGTCGTCGAACCTGGTGGTGCCGTAGTAGGCCTCGCGCATGATGAGCATCGCCGACTTCGTCCCGAGCACGGCCATCGTCTTTTCGATCGGGCACTCACCGACCGCCGACCAGGCGTCCCGATCGGCCAGCCGCCCCTCAAGCACTGTCATGAACGTCACCATACCCCTGGGTTGTCCTCGCTATACCTAGATGGTAAAGCTGAGTATAGGAAGCATTACTCAGCGTGGAGTCGAAGGAGATAGTCATGGCGCGACATCTGAGCCGCGACGCGGTCATTGTGGACGCGGTACGCACGCCGATCGGAAAGGGCAAGGCCAACGGGGCGCTGCACGACGTGCTACCCGTCGACCTGCTCGCCCACAGCCTCAAGGAGCTGGTGGCGCGCACCGGAATAGACCCGGCACAGATCGACGACGTCATCGCCGGCGCCGTCACGCAGGTCGGCGACCAGGCGGCCAACATCGCCCGCAACGCCGTGCTGGCCGCGGGCTTTCCGGAGACGGTGCCCGGCACCACCATCGACCGCCAGTGCGGCAGCAGCCAGCAGGCGATCCACTTCGCCGCGCAGGGTGTGCTCTCCGGCGCCTATGACATCGTGGTGGCCGCAGGTGTCGAGTCGATGTCGCGGACGCCGATGGGCTCCAGTGTGCTGGCGGGCAGTGACCCGTTCGGGGCTGCGGCCCAGCGCTATCCCGAAGGGCTTGTGCCGCAGGGGATCAGCGCGGAGTTGATCGCCGCCAAGTGGGGTTTGTCCCGTCAGCAGCTCGACGAGTTCTCCGCGGGCAGCCACGAGAAGGCCGCCGCGGCAACGAAAGACGGTCGCTTCGACAACGAGTTGACGCCGATCGCGGGGCTCGCCACCGACGAGATCATCCGTCCGGGCACCACCGTCGACACGCTGGCCGCGCTGAAGCCGGCGTTCTATCACCCGGCATATGAGCAGCGGTTCCCGCAGATCGGCTGGCAGATCACCGCGGGCAACTCGTCGCCGCTGTCGGACGGCAGCGCGGCGGTGCTGATCACCAGCAGCGAGGTGGCCGCGCGGCTGGGGTTGCGTCCGCTCGCGCGCATCCACTCGATGGCCGTGGTGGGCTCCGACCCGCTGTACATGCTGACCGGCGTCATCCCCGCGACCGAAAAGGTACTGCGGCGTGCGGGTTTGACGCTCGCTGACATCGACCTGTTCGAGGTCAACGAAGCCTTCGCCCCGGTGGTGCTGGCGTGGGCGCACGACGTCGGAGCCGACCTGTCCAAGACCAACGTGCATGGCGGCGCGATCGCGATCGGTCACCCGTTGGGCGCCAGCGGCGCGCGCCTGATGACCACGCTGGTCAACGCGCTGCAGCAGCGCGGCGCCCGCTACGGGTTGCAGACGATGTGTGAGGGCGGCGGCATGGCCAACGCCACGATCATCGAGCGGCTGTAGGCGTCGTGCAGCGACTGTGCAATCGCCGGAATCAAGCTTTGTGGAGCTCGAACAACGGGATGACGCGGCGGGTCTTGGCTTGGTACTCAGCGAACACCGGCGCGATCTCGACCACCTTCGGGTAGAACTCGTCGCGCTCGGCGGGCGACAGCTCGCGGGCGATCACGTCGTAAGCAGTCGTTCCCACCTCGACATGCGCCCGCGGCTCGGCCCTCAGGTTGTGCACCCAGGCGGGGTCGGCGTCGGATCCGGCGTAGGAGCCCGCAATGAGGATCTTGCCGTCGATGGAGAAGTACGCCAGCGGCGAGATGCGCTGTCGGCCCGATTTGGCACCGGTGGTGGTCAGCAACAGCAGCGTCGCGTTCTCAAACGGGCCGCCGACCTTGCCGCTGTTGGCGCGGAACTCGTCGACGATGCCGGCATTGAACGCCTTTAAGTCGGGAATTTCGGTCACGCGGTGTTGAGCGCGCAACGGCTAGGCGTTATTCCCCAGACTCCATAATGAGCGGATGCGGGTGATCGTCACGGGCGCCAACAGCGGCGTCGGCAAGGCAACGGCGGCGGCGCTGGCCGCCGAGGGGCACAGCGTCGTCATCGCGTGCCGCACGATAGCCAAAGGCGAGCAGGCCGCCGCCGAAATCGGCGGCGACGTCGAGGTGCGCCACCTCGACCTGGCCGATCTGGCCAGTGTGCGGGCGTTCGCCGACTCGGTGGAAAGCGTTGACGTGCTGGTGAACAACGCCGGCGTGATGGGTATGCCGTTGACCCGCACCGCCGACGGCTTCGAAGCCCATATCGGCATCAACCACCTCGGGCACTTCGCGCTGACGTGTCTGCTCGGCGACCGAATCACCGACCGGGTGATCTCGGTGGCCAGCGCCACCTACCTGTTCAACCGCATACACCTCGACGACCTCAACTGGCACAGCCGCAAATACGCCAAGTGGAGCGCATACGGCGAATCCAAATTGGCCAACCTGCTGTTCGTCGCGGAGCTGGCCGCTCGCGGCGTGCGCGCCTACGCCACCGACCCCGGCGCCACCGACACCGACATCACCCGATCGCTGGGCATGGGCGAACACCGCCGGATCCGGCGACTGTTGCACACCCCGGCCCAGGGCGCTCGCGCCACCCTGCAGGCCGTCACAACCGACCTGCCCAGCGGCACCTATCTGGCGCCGCGCTTCAACCAGATCGGCCCACCCAAGGTGACCCGGCCCCGGCCCAAAGCACGCGACCGTGCGACGGCGCGACGATTGTGGGACGCGTCGGTCGCACTCACCGGATGTGACTGGGGCTAGTCGGTTTTCGGCTTCGCGTCGATACCGGATTCCTTGCGCTGCTGCGGCGTGATCGGTGCGGGCGCACCGGTCAACGGGTCGAGCCCGCCGCCGGACTTGGGGAACGCGATCACGTCCCGAATGGAGTCGGTGCCGGCGAGCAACGCCGTGATCCGGTCCCAGCCGAACGCGATGCCACCGTGCGGCGGTGCGCCAAATGCGAAGGCATCCAACAGAAACCCGAACTTCTCCTGCGCTTCGGCCGCACCGATACCCATCACCTTGAAGGCCCGCTCCTGAATGTCGCGGCGGTGGATACGAATCGAGCCGCCGCCGATCTCGTTGCCGTTGCAGACCAGGTCGTAGGCGTCGGACAGCACACTGCCGGGGTCGGTATCGAGAATGTCCTCACATTCGGGCTTCGGCGCGGTGAACGCATGATGCACCGCCGTCCACGCGCCCGATCCGACCGCGACGTCCCCGTGCGCGGCCGCCTCGTCGGCCGGCTCGAACATCGGGAAATCGACCACCCAGACGAACGCCCACGCGCCTTCCTCGATCATGTCGAGCCGCTTGGCGATCTCGACGCGGGCCGCGCCCAGCAGCGCGCGCGAGGTCTTGGCCGGTCCCGCCGAGAAGAACACGCAGTCCCCCGGCGACGCACCGACGGCCCCAGCCAGCCCCTCGCGTTCCGCTTCGGAGAGGTTCTTGGCCACCGGACCGCCCAGCGTGCCGTCCTCGTTGACCAGCACATAGGCCAGCCCCCGGTGGCCGCGCTGCTTGGCCCACTCCTGCCAGGCATCGAGGGTGCGCCGCGGCTGCGACGCCCCACCCGGCATCACGACCGCGCCGACGTAGGGCGCCTGGAACACCCGAAACGGGGTTTCCTTGAAATACTCGGTCAGCTCGACGAGTTCCAGCCCGAACCGCAGATCGGGCTTGTCGGTGCCGAACCGGCGCATCGCCTCGGCGTAGCTCATCCGCGGCAGCGGGGTGGGCACCTGGTAGCCGATCAGCGCCCACAGCGCCGCGACGATTTCCTCCGAGATCGCGATGACGTCCTCGGTGTCGACGAAGCTCATCTCCATGTCGAGCTGGGTGAACTCCGGTTGGCGGTCGGCGCGGAAATCCTCGTCGCGGTAACAGCGGGCGATCTGGTAGTAGCGCTCCATACCCGCCACCATCAGCAGCTGTTTGAACAGCTGCGGGCTCTGCGGCAGCGCGTAGAACGTACCCGGCTGCAGCCGCGCGGGCACCAGGAAGTCGCGCGCCCCCTCCGGCGTCGACCGCGTCATCGTCGGCGTCTCGATCTCGACGAAGTCATGGCGCGCAAGCACCTCACGCGCGGCCGCATTCACCTTGGAGCGCAGCCGGATCGCGTTGCCGGGACCCTCCCGTCGCAGATCGAGATAGCGGTACTTGAGGCGGGTCTCCTCACCCGGCTGCTCATCGAGCTGGAACGGCAGCGGCGCGCTCTCCCCCAGCACCGTCAGCGACGTCGCGTTGACCTCGATCTCCCCGGTGGGGATCTCGGGGTTGGCGTTGCCCTCGGGCCGGATCTCGACGATGCCGGCGACGGAGATGCAGAACTCCGCGCGCAGCCGGTGCGCGGCTTCGAGCACCTCGGGTTCGCGGAAGACCACCTGCGACACCCCGGATGCGTCGCGCAGATCGATGAAGATGACCCCGCCGTGGTCGCGGCGGCGTGCCACCCAGCCGGCCAACGTCACCTTCTGACCGGCGTCGGCGGGCCGCAACGACCCGGCGGCGGAACTGCGCAGCACTGAAACTCCTGAGGAAATCGGCTGATGGGACAACTGCCCAAGTGTAAAGGTGTCGTTTTGGCCGGTAGCTTGGCCTGCGTGCGCACGACTATCGCCGTCGTCGGCCCCGGCGCAATCGGTTCGACGGTCGCAGCAATGCTGCATGCAGCGGGCCACCGGGTGACGTTGTGCGGACGAACACCACGTGACTCGATCGAGGTCAGGCGCGATGACGGCGACCCGATCGTGGTGCCCGGACCCGTGCTGACCGACCCGGCGGCCATCGACGGGCCCGTCGACGTGGTGCTGCTGGCGGTCAAAGACACCCAGAACGCACAGGCGGCCGGGTGGCTGGCCAGGTTGTGCGACGCAGGCACCGTGGTGTGCGCACTGCAGAACGGCGTCGAACAAGTCGAGCGCGTCGGCCGCTACTGCCCGACCGCCACGGTGGTGCCCGCGGTGGTGTGGTTCTCGGCCGAACCGCATCCGCAAGGCGGGACGTGGCTGCGCACCGGGGTGCGGATTGTGTTGCCCGCCAACGACGCAGCGTCGCGGGTGGCCGACGTGCTGCAAGGTCCGTCGACGACCGTCGAACTCGACCCGGACTTCGTCACCGAGACGTGGCGCAAGCTCCTGGTCAACGCGCTGGCCGGGCTGATGGTGCTGACCGGGCGGCGCTCGGGCATGTTCCGCCGCGACGACGTGGCCGCGTTGAGCCGTCGCTACCTCGCCGAGTGCCTGGCCGTCGCACGAGCCGAGGGCGCCAAGCTCGACGACGCCGTGGTCGAGGAGACGGTGGGGTTGTTCGCCCGAGTTCCCGAAGACATCACGACGTCGATGCTCACCGACCGCCAGGCCGACCGGCCGCTGGAGTGGGACATCCGCAACGGGGTGATCACCCGCAAAGCGGCCGCCCACGGGATCGCCACCCCGATCAGCGACGTGCTCGTGCCGCTGCTGGCCGCCGCGAGCGACGGCCCCGGATAGGCCGCGAGACCGACGCAGTGGTCGATCCGGCGGCCGAAAACCAGCCAAAGCGTCGGTCTGGGCGCACCTAACTCGAACGGACCGGATAACCACGCGGCCGACGCGGAACGGCGATATCGTTTCGGCACTATCGAGCGACGGCCTCTTGGAGGCGGCGGATGGAAGCACCGGCGTGCTGCCCCTCCTGCGCTACCGAAGCGCGTGTGGGCGCCCGGTTCTGCGACGGGTGCGGGACCCCGCTGGATCAGCTGCACGTCGCCGAGTACAAGCAGGTGACGGTGCTGTTCGCCGACGTGGTCCGGTCGATGGACATCGCCGCGGCGCTTGGCCCAGAGCGACTACGCGAAGTGATGACGGAACTAGTGCGGTGCGCCACGAGCGTGATCGGTCGCTACGACGGCACCGTGAACCAGTTCACCGGCGACGGGATCATGGCGCTGTTCGGCGCTCCACGAGCATTGGAGGATCACGCTCGCCGGGCATGTCTGGCCGCACTCGAAGTCCAGAAAGAGGTCCGTGCGCTCGCCGCGGAGACCGCTCTCCGTGACGGGATTTCCCTGCAGCTGCGGATCGGGCTCAACTCGGGAATGGTTGTCGCCGGTGACATCGGCCCGGAGGCCCTTGCGTACACGGCGATGGGCGAGCACGTCGGGATGGCCCAGCGGATGGAATCGGTCGCCCCGCCTGGTGGAGTGATGCTCAGCGAATCGACAGCCCGGCTGGTCGAAGACGACATGCGGCTCAGCGATCGGCAGTCCGTGCGGATCAAAGGCGCATCCCAGCCGGTCGCTGCACGCCAGCTTCTCGCCGCCGGCAGCCATCGCATCGCCCACCAGCGGACCAACCCGCTGATCGGGCGACAGGACGAAATGGGCGCGGTGCAGGCGGCACTTGCCGATGCGCTCGCCGGTCGGGGACGCGTGTTGGGAATCAGCGGCTTACCCGGGATCGGGAAGAGTCGCATCACCCAAGAGGCCGCGGCGATGGCCAGGAGCCACGGCATCGACGTCTTCTGCACGTACTGCGAATCGCATTCCAGCCAGGTGCCATTCTTCGCCGTGGGCGGGCTGCTGCGCGCCTTCTTCGGAGTCGACGAACTGAAGCCGGACGACGCGACACATCGAATTCGAAAGTTGTTGCCTGCGGCGGATTCTGACGATCTCAACCTGCTTCACGATCTGCTGGGTATCGGACAGCACAGTACCGACAGCGGTATCGATCCCGACGCCCGTAGGCGTCGGCTCGCCAGACTGCTCGACACGGCTCTGCTGGCACGTACCGAACCCGCGATCTACGTCATCGACGACGCGCAGTGGATCGACGCGGTGAGCGAGTCGATGCTCACCGACCTTCTCTCCGCGGTCCCGAAAACCCATGCGTTGGTGCTGATCACCTACCGACCGGAGTACCAGGGCGCCCTCACCCGATCGCCCGGTTTCCATGCGATCTCCCTCGCCCCGCTTACCTCGTCGGAGACGTCGACGCTGATCACCGAGATGTTGGGGTCGGATCCGTCGGTCAAGCACATCGCCGCCCGCATCGCCGAGCACAGCGCCGGGAACCCGTTCTTCACCGAGGAGATCGTGCGTGATCTGGCCGAGCGCAAGATCCTCGACGGTGTGCATGGCGCCTATGTCTATCGGGGCGATGGCGACGTCAGCGTTCCACCGACCGTTCAGGCCGCGATCGCCGCACGGATCGACCGCCTCAGCGCAGCCGCCAAAAGGACGCTCAACGCGGCTTCGGTGATCGGCTCCCAGTTCGGCGACCGATTGCTGAACATGATCGGTGTCGTCGAGGTGGCCGAGTTGATTGACGCGAAACTCGTCGAGGCTGTATCGCCGACGGAATTCGCCTTCCGGCACCCGTTGATTCGCGCGGTCGCATACGAATCGCAGCTCAGATCGAGCCGATCGCACCTTCACCGGCAGGTCGCCGCCGCCATCGAACAGCAGGATCCGCCGTCAGCCGAAAAGAACGCCGCGTTGATTGCCACTCACTTCGAGGCGGCCGGCGACCTCCATGACGCCTTCGACTGGCATATGCGGGCCGGGGGTTGGTCGGTGCACCGCGACATCGCCGCTGCCCGGATGAGTTGGGCGCGCGCGCGTGCCGTTGCAGACGCGCTGCCCGAAGATGATGTCGCCCGACCGACGATGCAGATCGCGCCGCGAACCTTGTTGTGCGCCACCATTTGGCGCGTCGGCGGAAGCCTGGCCGACGTGGGATTCGACGAGTTGCGCGAGCTCGCGGTAGCAGCAGGTGACAAGCGATCGCTGGCGCTCGCGATGACGGGGCTGGTGCAGATGCTGAATTTCTACGGTGCGTATTCCGAAGCGTCGCGGCTGGCCACTGAATTCGTCGACCTGCTGGAATCTATCGACGATCCCGAAATGACGGTGGGACTGATGTCCATCCCGATCATCGCCAAGTGGGATGCAGGCGAAATGACCGAGGCGCTGCGGCTGGCGAATCGCGCCATCGAGCTTTCCAACGGCGACCCCCGCATGGGCAACCTGGTCATTGGTTCGCCACTTGCGTTCGCACTTGTGCTCCGTGCGTCGGCCTCATCCATCCTCGGAATCAACGGGTGGAAGCAGGATTACGATCGAGCCATCGAGATGGCGCGCGCGGTGGACAAGTTCACCTTCTGCGCCACGGTGATGTTCAAATACATCGCGGTGGAGAATTGGGCGCTGCTTCCGGACGAGGCGGCGTTGCGCGACACTGCTGAGGCACTTGCGGTCGCACAGCAGTTTGGTGACGACTTCTCGCTGACCACTTGTGAGTTCATGCGGGGCACGGTGTTGGTCCGACGAGACGACACCGATCGCGGACACGGGTTCGAACTGCTCGCCAAGTGTCGGAAGGTGGCGCTCGACCACCGCTTCACGATCATCGCCGCATGGTGCGCAGACCTCGATGTCGCGGCAGACAAGATCCGAACGGGCGACTTCGATACGGCGATCGACCTGTGTCGCGGCGTCCTCGAAGAAGAGATCCGCTGCGGCGAGATGATGAATCGAGGATGGACCACCACAGTGCTGGTAGACGCATTGCTTCACCGTGGAGGCCCCGAAGATCTGGAACAGGCCCAGGCTGCGGTGGACCGGCTGGCCGCCATGCCGACCGAGCCTGTTTACCTCTACCACGAGTTGCCGCTGATGCGGCTCCGCGCTCTGCTGGCGAAGGCACGCGGCCAGGACGCGACCTACCGCGATCTGCGGGACCGCTACCGCGCGCGTGCGGAGTCCACCGGGATGGAGGGTCACATCGCGATCGCTCACGCTATGGACTAGACACCGTCCTCTAGAGTGTATGGCCATGCACGCATGTGAGCGCGTCGGCCTGGACTTCATCGAGAGCGCACCGTATCGGTTCGTCAGCACCGTCGACCTGGCGATCACACCCGAGCAGGTGTTCGACGTGCTCGCGGACGCCGACTCCTGGCCGCACTGGGCCAGCGTGATCACCAAGGTGACGTGGACGAGCCCCGAACCCCGTGGCGTCGGCACCACCCGCACCGTGCACATGCGCGGCGGGATCGTCGGCGACGAGGAGTTCCTCGCCTGGCAGCCCTACAGCCACATGGCCTTTCGGTTCAACCAAGCCTCCACCGGCAGCATCGCCGCGTTCGCCGAGGACTACCGGGTGGTCAAGACCCCGCGCGGCTGCCACCTGACGTGGGTGATGGCGATGAAGCCCAACGGCGTCGCGGCCCGCATCGGCATGACGCTGGGCCGGCCGGTGATGGGCTGGATGTTCCAGAAGTTCCTGTACAACCTGCGCGACTACGCCGACAAGCGCTACCGGGTCTCCTGATCGACCCGCTGCGCCGCACCGGTGTGCAAAGCTGGTCGGCATGACCTTCAACGAGGGCATGCGGATCGACACGAGCACCACCTCGACCAGCGGCGGCGGCCGCGGTCCCGGCCGGGGAATCGCGATCGGCGGAGGTGTCGGCGGCTTACTGGTTCTCGTGGTGGCGCTGTTCCTCGGGGTCGATCCCAGCACCGTGGTGCCCGAGCAGCAGATGGGCAACGCCGACGTCGCGGCCCCGGGGTTCGATCTGAGCCAGTGCAAGACCGGCGCCGACGCCAACGAGATGGTCGAGTGCCGCGTGGTCGCCACCGGTAACTCGCTTGACGGGGTGTGGTCTCAGCTGATGCCGGGCTATGAGCGGCCCCACGTCCGGCTGTTTGAGGGTCATGTCGATACCCGCTGCGGTGCGGCCACCAGCGACGTCGGGCCGTTCTACTGCCCGGCCGATCAGACCGCCTACTTCGATGTCGACTTCTTCGAGGTCCTGAAGAATCAGTTCGGTTCCAGCGGCGGCCCGTTCGCGCAGGAATACGTCGTGGCCCACGAATTCGGCCACCACATCCAGAACCTGCAGGGCACGCTGGCCCGTGCGCACGGTGCCGGAGCCCAGGGCGCCACCGGCAGCGGTGTGCGCACCGAACTGCAGGCCGACTGCTACGCCGGTGTGTGGGCGCACCACGCCGCGAACACCACACAGGAAAGCACCGGCGTGCCGTTCCTGGAGCCGTTGAGCGACAAGGACATCAATGACGCGCTGTCCGCCGCGGCGTCGGTCGGCGACGACCGTATCCAGAAGAAGACCACCGGCCAGGTCAACCCGGAGGCGTGGACCCATGGCTCGGCCGCACAGCGGCAGAAGTGGTTTACCCAGGGCTACCGCACCGGCGACCCGAACAGTTGCGACACCTTCGCGACCAACGACCTTGGCTAGGACACCCACGGCCGTCGATGCCGTCGCTGAACGCTACCTGGAGCGCAGTGCTGCGCTTGATCCTTGTGCAGCAAGCAAGTTGGGCATCACCGGCCATGACCGGGTTTACGAGGCTGACATCACCGACTACTCCCCCGACGGTGTCGCCGCGCGCGCCGAGGCGGCCCGAAACGCGTTGCGTGAACTCGACGCCACGCAACCGGCCGACGACATCGACCAGGTCACCATCGCCGCGATGCGCGAGCGGCTCGGGATCGTCATCGAACTGAACGACGCCGGCCTCGACGTCGGGACGTTGAACGTGATCGCCTCACCGCTGCAGTCGATGCGCAACGTCTTCGACCTGATGCCCACCGAAACCGAGGACGACTGGTCGCTGATCGCCGTGCGGCTGTCCCGGCTGCCCGACCGCGTCGGCAGCTATGCCGACGCGTTGCGTGCGGCGGTGGCGGCCGGGCGCGCGCCTGCGGTGCGCCAGGTTGTGCGCGGTATCGAGCAGGCCACCGGCATCCAGCAGTTCTTCGTCGACCTGGTCACCGACGCCGTCCCGGATAACGCGGCGCTGCAGGAGGATCTGCGCCAGCACGCGGCCGCCGCCGCCAACGCCTACCGCGAGCTGGGCAGGATCCTCGGCGACGAGATCGCACCGTACGCGCGTACCGACGACGCCGTCGGCAAAGACGAATACCAGCTGTGGTCGCGCTCGTTTCTGGGCGCGACGGTCGATCTCAAGGAAACCTACCAGTGGGGCCTCGAGCAGCTGAAAAGCATAGTCGCTGAACAAGAAACCATCGCACACCAGCTCTACCCAGACGCCACTGTGGCCGATGCGCTGCTGCGCCTCGACACCGAGGAGCGCTACCTGGTGCACGGAGTCGACGCGCTGCAGGCCTGGATGCAAGAGCTCTCCGACCAAGCCGTCGAATCGCTGGCCGACGACCACTTCGACATCGCCGCCCCGCTGCGGCGGTTGGAGTGCCGGATCGCGCCCACCTACACCGGTGGCATCTACTACACCGGACCGTCGGAGGACCTGACGCGGCCGGGACGGATGTGGTGGTCGGTACCACATGGCGTCGACACGTTTCACACCTGGCGCGAAACGACGACCGTGTACCACGAGGGTGTGCCCGGCCATCACCTGCAGATCGGGCGCGCCGTGGTGTTGGCCGACCGGCTGAACCGGTGGCGCCGGCTGGGCTGCTGGGTGTCGGGTCACGGTGAGGGCTGGGCGTTGTATGCCGAGCGGCTGATGGCGGAGCTGGGCTGGCTCGACGATGCCGGCAAACGGATGGGAATGCTTGACGCCCAGCGCTTTCGGGCGGCCAGAGTCTGCATCGACATCGGCGTGCACTGTGCGCTGACCGCACCCGACGGCGGCCTGTGGGACGCCGAACGGGCGTGGCAGTTCCTGCGCACCCACAGCGCGATGAACGACGAACACCTGCAGTTCGAGCTGGACCGCTACCTGGGCTGGCCCGGTCAGGCGCCCTCGTATGCGATCGGGCAGCGGATCTGGCAACGGCTGCGCGACGAAGCCCTCGGCCGCGGCGTTTCGCTCAAGGAGTTCCACAGCCGCGCGCTGGATCTGGGCGGCCTGCCGCTCGACGTGCTCAGGTCGGCGCTGATGAGCGATTTCGCGACGAGCTGATCCGCTGTGGAGACGTTTCCCGTCACCCCGCACCTGACCATGTTGCGCGTCAACGGCTGGCAGGTCTATGTCTGGGACGACGGGGACTCGGTGACGCTGATCGACACCGGCGCACCCGGATCCGGTGCTGAGATCGCAGCCGCGGTTCCCCGCATCGACAGAATCGTGCTGACACACGGCCATGTCGACCACGTCGGCTCGGCCGCTGAACTGCGCAGCGCGACGGGCGCCGCGGTGTTCGCCGGCGCAGGGGACGCCGACGCGATCCGTACCGGAACCGCGGTGCCGCCGCCGGTGTTCGAAGACTGGGAAGTGCCGATCCACCAACGCGTTTCAGCGGGCCTGCCCGACGTGGCACCACCGGTCACCGTCGACCAGGAACTGCTCGGCGGTGAGCTACTCGACTTCGGCGGCGGCGCCGAGATCCTGGCCGTGCCCGGTCACACCGAGGGCAGCATCGCCATCCACCTGCCTCGGCACCGGGTGCTCTTCACCGGCGATACCGTCGCCAACGTCGGCGCCGTCATGCTCGGCACGTTCAACCAGGACCGCGACCGAACCGTCGCCTCGTTCCGCCGACTGGCCGGTCTTGATGTCGAAACCGCCTGTTTCGGACACGGTGACCCGATAGCGTCGTCTGCCGGTGCGCGGATTCGCGAAGCCGCGGCGGCGCTGTAGCCGAGGAGGTCAACCGATGCGTATCGCGGTCGCCGGGGCGACGGGCAATATCGGGGGTCGTGCGGTCACGTTTCTCGAGCGCGACGGGCACGACGTGGTCCGCGTCAGCCGCTCGCTCGGCGTGGACCTGACGACTGGCGAGGGCCTGGACGACGCGCTCACCGGCGTCGACGCGGTCCTCGACGCGATCAGCGCGCCGCCCACCGACCGTGCGCAGACGCAGACGTATTTTCACACCACCACACGCAACCTGCTCGCGGCCGAGCAACGCGCCGGGGTGCGCCACCACGTGCTGCTGTCGATCGTCGGGATCCACAGCATCGAAGGCAATCCGCACTATGCGGGCAAGCGGGAACAGGAGCGGCTCGTCACCGAAGGGCCCGTGCCGTGGACGATCGTGCCCGCCACCCAGTTTCACGACTTCGCGGCGATGGTCGCCGGATGGACCGAACAGGACGGTGTGGCCACGATCGCACCGCTGCTGGTGCAGCCGATCGCACCCGACGACATCGCCCGGGTGCTGGCCGAAGTCGTCACCGGCGAACCCCGAGGCCGCTATGTCGACGTGGCAGGCCCAGAGCCGCAGGACCTGGTCGACATGGCCCGGCGCACGCTTGACGCCAGGGGTCATCGGATCAAGCTGGTGCCGACGTGGTCGGGGATGTTCGGGGTCGCGATGGCCGGAAATGTGTTGCTGCCGGGCGAGAATGCCCGCATCGAACCGACCACGTTCGACGACTGGCTCGCCGCCGAGGTTGACTGACAGGAGATTTCACCGATGACGAATCCCGACGCCCCGTTGGCCGGCAAGGTCGCCTATGTGACGGGCGCGGCCCGCGGGCAGGGCCGCTCGCACTGCATCCGGCTGGCGCGCGCGGGCGCCGACATCGTCGCGATCGACGCGTGCGGTCCGGTCGCCGAGCACAACGGCTACCCGCCTGCGACACCCGAAGACCTCGCCGAGACCGTGAGCCTGGTCGAAGGTGAGGGCCGCAAGATCGTCGCCGACCGGGTCGATGTCCGCGACGCCGCTGGCCAGCAGCGGGTGGTGTCGGATGCGATCGAACAGTTCGGCCGCCTCGACATCGTCGTCGCCAACGCCGGGGTGATGAATTGGGGCCGGCTGTGGGAGATTTCGGCCCAGCAGTGGCAGGAGGTGCTCGACGTCAACCTGACCGGTGTGTGGAACACCGTCAAGGCCGCCGTGCCGCCGATGATCGAGGCCGGCAACGGCGGGTCGATCATCACGATCAGTTCAGCCGCGGGTATCAAAGCCGTTCCCGGCTGCGGTCACTACTGCGCCAGCAAGTTCGGCCTCGTCGGGTTGACCAACTCGCTGGCGGTCGAACTCGGCGAGTTCGGGATCCGGGTCAATTCCGTACACCCGTACGGCACCGACACCCCGATGGGCAACGACACGTCGATGTACCAGATCTTCGCCGACCACCAGACCTACATCCACAGTTTCTCGCCAGGCGCGCTGTCGACCGAGTCGCTGGCCGATCCGGATCTGATCTCCGACATCGTGCTGTGGTTGGCCAGCGACGCGTCGTCTCTGGTGACCGCGGCCCAAATCCCCGCGGACAAGGGCTATCTGAAGATCTGACCTCCCGCGAGCAGACACAAAGGGCCCCGTTTCGCCGCAGATATGGGGCCCTTTGCGTCTGCTCGCGCAGGAAAAAAGGTCAGAGGCGGGACTGTTCCTTGATCGCGGTGTCGGTGGTGCGCAGCGGCCGGATCAACGCATCCTGGGCGAACGAGGCGATCAGCTCGCCGGCTTCGGTGTGCACCGTCCCGCGCACGTAGGACATCCCGGCACCGACCTGCGTGCTCTCGTGGCTGTACAGGATCCAGCCGTCCCACGAGAAGGGCTCGTGGAAGCTCACCGACACCGTCATCGGCGCGGTGGAGACGGTCAGGTGCGCCTGCGCGGTGCCGATCCCCTCATGTGCCCGCATCGTCGTCGAAATCCCAAGGTGCCCGGTGAAATAGGCGATCAGCGCCTTGGCCAGATCGTCGCGGCTCGGAATCGGGTCGTAGTGCAGCCAGGCATACAGCTCCGGCGGCCCGACCTCGTCGGGGCTGTTGACGTCGACCACATCGACCAGCCGCAGTTGACGGCCGACCATCGGCATCTCCGAGACGTTGGCGTCGGCGGGGGCCGCGACCTGCGGGCGAGGCAGGTGATGACGGATCACGTCGGCGGTGGGGACATCGGCCAGCACCGTCACCGTGATGCACCGCTTGCCGTTCTGCTTGGCGGCCACGACAGCCGTTGCGGTGGAACGCCCTTCGGCGACGACGTCGATCTCCAGCTCCACCGGGCCGGCACCGACCATCACCGCCCGCGCGAACACCGCATACACCGAGCGCACCGACTTGTCCGGGAACCTCTTGGCCGCAGCGACAATCGCCTGCGCGAGCACCTGTGTGCCTTCGACCACCTGACGGTCGTCCTCGCCTGCGGGACCCGTCTGGGCGATGAAGCGGTCCTGTCCGTCGGGCTCGACGTCGAACAGGTCGAGCAGTCCCTGCACGGTCCACGTCTGCGCTGAATCTGTCGTCATGGCACCGAACAGTAACCGAGCATCGGCAAAAGCGGTAACGTCATTACCAGCCCGTCATCGCGAGCCCGGAAGGTTGTCCACCATGGCGAAGAGCACCGGCCGCTCGGCCGGCGCCGCCCGGCAAGCCGCGGACCCTGCCGTCGACCCGGAGTC
The DNA here is from genome assembly GCA_050205315.1 of Mycolicibacterium pulveris. Classification (GTDB taxonomy): domain Bacteria; phylum Actinomycetota; class Actinomycetes; order Mycobacteriales; family Mycobacteriaceae; genus Mycobacterium; species Mycobacterium pulveris_A. The sequence continues at coordinate 76,300 of JBNMRA010000007.1, forward strand.
GCGCTCCAAGCGCTTCATGAAGTCCGCGCTGGCGATCCTCGGCGAAACCGGACGCACCGACTTCACGGTGCTCGAGGTGGTCGAGCGCTCCAAGACGTCGCTGCGCTCCTTCTACCAGCACTTCACCACCAAGGACGAGTTGCTGCTGGCCCTGATCGACAAGATCATGTCGGAGTCGACGCGTCGGTGGCGCGACGAAACCGCAGGGCTGCCCAGCCGAACAGCATTGCGGGTGCTGATCGATCGCATCTGCACCCCGGCCGAATCCAGCACCCAGGACAAGGTCAACCGCGGCCTGACGTACTACAACGACCACCTCGCCGAAACCCTGCCGCGCGAGTACGCCCGCGTGCTGTCCCCGCTGCACGAACTGATCAAAGACATCATCGGACGGGGCATCGCCGAGGGTGCGTTTCGGTCTGATCTCGACGTCGACGCCAGCGCCGCGCTGATCATGCAGTCCGCGCTCGGCGCGATGCGGCTACACGTGCTCGGTGCCGAACTCAACGGCATGCCGATCGCCGCCGACCACATCTACGAATTCTGCGTCGGCGGTCTGCGCGCCGGGCACGACGACCGCACCTGACCTGCCCCGACGCTGGCCCGTCGGGCTCGGTGTTTATGCTGGTCCAGACGTGGTAATGTCATTACCAGCAGTGCAGAACGAGACTTCCAGGAGGCGGAAATGGCCCGCAAGCTCCCCTATCCGGTATTCGACGCCGACAACCACTTCTACGAGCCCAAAGAGGCGCTGACGCAGTTCTTGCCGGATCACCGCAAGAACGTCATCGACTACATCGAGGTCCGCGGCCGCACCAAGATCATGGTGCGCAACCAGGTCAGCGACTACATCCCCAACCCGACATTCGAGGTCGTCGCCCGGCCCGGTGCGCAGGAGGAGTACTTCAAGCACGGCAGCGGCGGCAAGAGCTTCCGCGAGGTGATGGGCAAGCCGATGAAGGCGATCCCCGCGTTCCGCGAACCCGCGGCGCGCCTCGAGGTGATGGACGGCCTCGGCCTGGACTACTCGCTGATGTTCCCGACCCTGGCGAGCCTGGTCGAGGAACGCATGAAGGACGACCCCGAACTCATCCTCGACGTCATCCACGCGCTCAACGTGTGGATGTATGAGACCTGGCAGTTCAACTACGAGGACCGCATCTTCTCCACGCCGGTGATCAACCTCGGCATCGTCGACCGCGCGCTCGAGGAACTCGAGTGGTGCCTCGAGCGTGGCGCCAAGACCGTGCTCGTGCGGCCCGCACCGGTGCCCGGCCTGCGGGGCACCCGCTCGTTCGGGTTGCCCGAGTTCGACCCGTTCTGGGATGCCTGCGTCAAGGCCGGCATCCCGGTCTCGATGCACGCCTCGGACTCCGGATACGCCGAGTACCTCAACGACTGGGAGCCCGCCGACGAGTTCCTCCCGTTCAAACCGACGGCGTTCCGGATGGTGTCGATGGGCAAGCGGCCCATCGAGGACTCCATGGCCGCGCTGGTCTGCCACGGCGCGCTGACCCGCAACCCCGACCTGCGGATTCTGTCGATCGAGAACGGCGCGGACTGGGTGCCCTACCTGTTCAAGCAGTTCGAGAGCACCTACAAGAAGATGCCGCAGGAGTTCCCGGAGGACCCGATCGAGGCGTTCAAGCGCGGGGTGTACGTCGCGCCGTTCTGGGAGGACGACTTCGCCCAGATGGCCGACCTGATCGGCATCGACCGGGTGATCTTCGGTTCGGACTGGCCGCATCCGGAGGGCCTGGCCGAACCCACCCACCTCATCGACGACCTGCAGGAACTCGACGAGGAGGGTCAGCGAAAGATCATGGGCGGCAACATGATCGATCTGTTCAAGGTGCCCAACGAGATCGTCCACAACCCGGACGTGCCGCCGCTCGTCATCCCCGCCTGACCCGCAAAGAGGTAAAACCGACTCCATGACCGACGCCGCAAACCCCGAGGTGCTGCTGTTCGCCTCGACCACGCAGTCGTTCCTCGAAAAAGAAGCGTCGCTGAGCCGACTGCGCGAACTGCACGACGCGGGCACCTCGTTCGACGCCGGTTGGTGGCGTCGGGCAGCGGAACTGGGCTGGACCAGCCTGCTCGTTCCCGAGAACCTCGGCGGCGGCAGCGTGTCCGGCGACGGAGTCAAAGACCTGGCGCTCGTCGCCGAGCTGGCGGGCAAGGTCGTCGCACCCGGGCCGCTGCATCCGGTCAGCACCGTGCTGGCCGCGCTTGCCGAGGCACCCGAAAACCACAGCGACACAATCGAAACGCTGGTGTCCGGTGAGGCGGTCGCGTCATGGGCGGTCTACGAGCCCGGCAAACCGTGGTCACCGATGACGCCGTCGGTCACCGCTACCGCCACCGGCAGCGGCTTCCGCATCGACGGGGTCAAGGACCGCGTCGAAGCCGGCGCCGACAGCGACTTGCTGCTGGTGGTCGCCGAGTGCGACGGCGCCGTGCGCCAGTTCCTGGTGCCTGCCGACGCGGCGGGCGTGCAGGTGCAGCGGCAGCGCTCGATCGACATGGTCAAGACCTACGCCCGAGTGCGGTTCGACGGTGTCGAGGTCGACGGATCAGCGCTGGTGGGCTCGGCCGAGCAGACACCCGCGATCATCGCGCGCCAGACCCAGATCGCCGTGGCGCTGCAGTGCGCCGAGATCGTCGGCATCTTGGACGCGGTGCTGGACTTCACCGTTCAGTGGGGCTTCGACCGGCATTCGTTCGGCCGTCCGATCGGCTCGTATCAAGCGCTCAAGCACAAGTACGCCGATCTGAAGATCTGGTTCGAGGCGTGCCGGGCGACCACCAACGCGGCGGTGGGCGAGGTGGCCGCCCGCTCACCGGGTGCGGACATGGCGGTCAGCGTCGCGAAATCTTATTGCGCAGAACATGCTCCGGGCATGTTGCAGACCTGCATCCAGTTGCACGGCGGCATCGGGGTGACCTGGGAGCACGACCTGCACCTGTACCTGCGCCGAACGACGTTGTACCGCTCGATGTTCGGCACGCCCGAAGAACACAACCTGCGCGTCTATGCGCTCACCAAAGAGGGCTCGAGCCGCGAATTGGAGCACGCCTGATGACCGAAACCGCTGTGCCGCCGACGGAAACGACGGAGTCGGTCGAGGAATTCGCGGCCCGTGCGCAAGCCTGGCTGGCGGAGAACATGCCGCCGATCGACCCGAACAACCCGCCCGAGCATGACCGGGGTGAAGAGGAACCCTGGCTGCGGGCGCGGGAACTGCAGAAGAAGCTGTGGGAGGGCGGGTTCGCCGGCATCTGCTTTCCCAAGGAGTACGGCGGTCTCGGCCTTCCGATCGCCTACCAGAAGGCGTTCGACGCGGCCTCCCGCAACTACGAGCTTCCGATCATCCTCAACACGCCGACCTTCACGATCTGCGCGGCCACGATTCTGGACACCGGCAGCGAAGAGCAGAAGCGCCAGCACATTTCGGCGGCGCTGCGCGGCGACGAGGTCCTCGTCCAGTTGCTGTCGGAGCCCAGCGGCGGGTCCGATCTCGCCGGCGTCATCACCCGCGCCGACCGCCAAGGCGACAAGTGGGTGATCAACGGCGCCAAGACGTGGAGCACGAGCGCGTTCGCCGCCGACTACGGGTTGATGCTGGCGCGCACCGACTGGGATGTGCCCAAGCACGAGGGCCTGACGATGTTTCTGGTGCCCATCGACAGCCCGGGCATCACGTTGCGTCGCATCAAGCAGGTCAACGGTTCGGTCGAGTTCTGCGAGGAGTTCTTCGACAACCTCGAACTCGGCGACGACGCCGTGGTCGGCGAGGTCAACGGCGGCTGGCACGTGGCATCGCGTCAGCTCTACCACGAGCGGCGCGCCGTCGGCGGCGGCTCGGAATTCGCCAGCGGCATCGGCGCGGAGGGCAAGTCCGATGTGCCCACCGACTACGTGGCGTTGTTGGAGGCGGCCGGGCTGGCCGACAGCGAGCGCGCGCAGGAGATGGCCGGCCGCGCGTTGGTGCACCGCACGGTGCGTGAGCAGCTCATCGAGCACGTGTACCACGGTGTGCTCGACGGTTCGCTGCCCCCGGCGGCCGGTTCGATCATCCGCATCGCCCACGCCGACATCCACCATCTGGAATTCGACACCGCGCTGGCGATCACGGCCAGCGGCGGCGTCGTCGACACCGGCGACGATCTGATCCGCCACGGCGAGCGCTACCTGTCGCGCCAAGCCGCTGCGCTTGGTGGCGGCACCACCGAGATCGCGCGCAACATCATCGGTGAGCGGGTGCTGGGGTTCCCCCGTGAGCACGCCGCCGACCGTGGGGTGCCGTTCAAAGAGGTCAAGCGCAACAAGGGCTGACGCGGATCAAAACAGCGTCGGCTGCAGCGGCTCGGCGGGCACCGGGGTCGGCGTCGGCGCCGTCCGAAACGAGCGCCGGTCCGGGGCCAGGCCGTGTTTGGCGATCAGCGGCGTCACCCGCTCGTGCAGCATCTTGCGGTAATCCGGCGGCAGATACGCCCCGCGCCGGTACAGCTCGCGGTACGCCGCGACGAGTTCGGGATGCGATTGCGCCAGCCATCCCATGAACCAGCCGCGGGTCGACCCGCGCAGGTGCAGCCCGAACGCGGTCACCCCGGTGGCCCCGGCGTCGGCGATCTGGCCCAGCAGCGTGTCGAGGTGCTCGGCCGAATCGGTCAGGTACGGCAGCACCGGAGCCACCATGACGTGGCAGTCCAGGCCGGCCTCGCGCACCGCCGAGATCAGCCCGAGCCGAGCCTGTGGTGTCGGCGTGCCCGGTTCGACGTCGCGGTGCACGTCGGGGTCGGCCACCGCGAGCGACACCGCGATGCTGACGTCGACGCGGCGGGCCGCCTCGGCGATTTGCGGTAGGTCTCGGCGCAACAGCGTGCCCTTGGTCAGGATCGAAAACGGTGTGCCCGAATCAGCAAGCGCTGCAACAATTCCGGGCATCAACGCATAGCGTCCTTCGGCGCGCTGGTACGGGTCGGTGTTGGTGCCGAGCGCGACGGTCTCATGCGACCACGACGGTCGCGACAGCTCGCGGCGCAGCACGTCGGCGACGTTGGTCTTCACGACCACCTGGCTGTCGAAGTCGGCGCCGCAGTTCAGGTCGAGGTACTCGTGGGTGGGCCGGGCGAAACAGTAGCGGCAGGCGTGCGAGCAGCCGCGGTAACCGTTGACGGTGTAGCGAAACGGCAGTTGCGAGGCCTTCGGCACCTTGTTGAGCGCCGATTTGCACAACACCTCGTGAAATGTGATGCCGTCGAACTGCGGGGTACGCACGCTGCGCACGAAGCCGATGCGCTGCAGGCCGGGCAGTGCGCCGTCGTCGACGCTGACGCCCTGGCCTTCCCACCGCATATCCACTATTCGAACTGACGTTCGAGCCGATGTCAAGGGCGCGGTAAGCTTGTCGGAAACGTTCGATCGTTCCCACTCCAAGATACCGCGCACTGGGGGGCTTGCCGCAAGACCGGGGTGATGGGTCAAACTCGTTGGCCGAACTGCTAACTCACGAAATGAGGCATGTGACGACCCGCAAGTTGAAGGAACTGCAAGCCGAGCAGAGCTATGTGGCCGGGCTCTACGCGCGCCTGGACGCCGAGCGCGCCCGGCTCAAGGACAGATACGACGCCGCGCTGCGCGCCCCCGTCGACGCCCAGGACGGCGGCACGCTGGTCGACCGGGATGCGACGGTGCGTGGGTTGGCCGCGCAGATGGACCGCCTCAACGTCGCCGACCACGGGCTGTGCTTCGGGAGACTGGACAGCCGCACCGGAGAACGCTCCTACATCGGCCGCATCGGGCTGTTCGACGAGAACAACGACTACGAGCCGCTGTTGGTGGACTGGCGCGCGCCCGCGGCACGCCCCTTCTACGTCGCGACCGCCGCGAACCCGGAGAACATGCGTCGTCGCCGTCAGTTCCGCACGCTCGGGCGCCGGATCACCGATTTCACCGACGAGGTCTTCGTCCAACCGGGCGAAGCAACCAGCGAAGACACCGCCTTCGCGGGCGATTCCGCGCTGCTCGCGGCGGTCAACGCACCCCGCGGTGCGGGTATGCGCGACATCGTCGCGACGATCCAGGCCGAGCAGGACGAGATCATCCGCCTCGACCATCCCGGCGTGCTGGTGATCGAGGGCGGACCCGGCACCGGGAAGACCGTGGTGGCGCTGCACCGGGTGGCCTACCTGCTCTACACGCACCGCAAACGCATGGAAAGCCACGGCGTCCTCGTGATCGGTCCGAACCCGGCGTTTTTGGACTACGTCGGCCGGGTGCTGCCGTCCCTGGGCGAGACCAACGTCGTGTTCCTGACGACCGGTGACTTGGTGCCCGGTCTGCACGTCACCGCCCAGGACGATCCGCGCGCCGCTGCGGCCAAGGGGTCGCTGAAGATGCTGGACGTGCTGGCCGCCGCGGTCGCCGATCATCAACGGCTACCGGACAGCCCACTGCCGATCGAGCTCAGCGACGTCACGGTGCAGATCGACGCCGAGACTGCCGAGTGGGCGCGGCAGGAGGCGCGCGACAGCGGCCGCCCGCACAACGAGGCCCGCGCGGTGTTCACCGAGATCGTCACCTACGTGCTCACCGAGCGTGCGATCGCGCGCATCGGTCGCGGCTGGCTGACGCGCGACGACCGCAATGCGTGGGAACAGCTTCGCGCCGACCTCATCGAAGAGCTCGGCGAAAACCCGGCGTTCACCGCCGCGCTCGACGAGCTCTGGCCGCTGTTGACGCCCGAACGTGTGCTGTCCCAGCTGTATACGTCACCGGAGCGGCTCGCAACGGCGGGTGCGGATCCCGCGCTGCTGCGCGCCGACGGCGAGGCCTGGACGGTCGCCGATGTGCCGCTGCTCGACGAACTAGTGGACCTGCTCGGCCGCGACAAGAGCGCGGAAGGGCAGGCTGAGCGCGAACGCAGGGCCGCGGCCGACTACGCCGCAGGGGTGCTGGAGCTCATGGTCGGGCGCGAAGACATGATGGACGACGAGGACCGGCTGATGGCGCAGGATCTGCTGTACGGCGAGGATCTCGCCGAACGGTTCGTCGAGCGCGACACCCGTGATGTCGCCGAACGCGCTGCGACGGACCGGGATTGGACGTACGGACACATCGTCGTCGACGAGGCCCAGGAGCTCTCCGAGATGGACTGGCGGGTGCTGTTCCGGCGTTGCCCGAGCAGGTCGTTCACGGTGGTCGGCGATCTGGCCCAGCGCCGGTCAGCGGCGGGTGCGACGTCGTGGGACGCGATGCTGGCGCCGTATGTGCCCGGCCGCTGGGTCTACCGGTCGTTGTCGGTGAACTATCGCACGCCCGCAGAGATCATGGACGTGGCCGCGGCGCTGCTCGCCGAGTTCGCACCCGGTGTGCAACCACCGGAATCGGTGCGCTCCTGCGGAATTCGGCCGTGGTCACGGCGCGTCACCGCCGAGGACCTGCCCACCGCCGTCGACGCGTTCGTGCGGGAGGAGGCCGGCCGCGACGGCACCAGCGTGGTGATCGGACCCCCGGGCGTGCCGGGTGCGGTGACGGCCGCCGAGACGAAGGGCCTGGAGTTCGACGCCGTGCTGGTGGTCGAACCCGACCGCATCCTGGCCGACGGCCAGCGCGGCGCGGCCGAACTCTACGTCGCGCTGACCCGCGCCACCCAACGCCTCGGCGTGCTGCACACCGCGCCGCTGCCGTCGGCGCTAACGGGTCTGGAGGCGCTCGTGCCTGCGGGCGATCAGCAGTTGACGTAACGCGTCGGTTTGGAAAGATGCGCACCATGGCCGGCGCCGAACCCTACGGACAGCTGCAGTACCAGCAGGTCCACGGTAAGCGGATGGCCTACGTCGATCAGGGTGCGGCGGTCGACGGTTACACGATCGTCTTTCAGCACGGCAACCCGACCTCCTCGTACCTGTGGCGCAACGTGATGCCCCACCTCGAGGGTCTTGGTCGGCTGGTGGCGTGCGATCTGATCGGCATGGGCGGCTCGGACAAGCTCGAGGACTCCGGGCCGCACCGCTACCACTACGCCGAGCACCGCGACTACCTGTTCGCGCTGTGGGATGCGCTCGATCTGGGTGACCGCGTCGTCCTCGTGCTGCACGACTGGGGTTCGGCGCTGGGTTTCGACTGGGCCAACCAACACCGCGACCGCGTCGCCGGTATCGCCTACATGGAAGCCATTGCGATGCCGATCAATTGGGCGGACTTTCCCGACCCGGTGCGCCCGCTGTTCGAGGGGTTCCGCTCAGCCGACGGCGAGGCGATGATCCTGGAGCAGAACCTGTTCGTCGAAGCCGTGCTGCCCGGCGCCGTGCAGCGTGAGCTCACCGCCGCCGAGATGGACCACTATCGCGCGCCGTACCGCACCCCGGGCGAAGACCGGCGCCCGACGCTGTCGTGGCCGCGCAACATCCCGATCGAGGGTGAGCCGGCCGACGTCGTCGCGATCGTCGACGAGTACGGCCAGTGGCTGGCGCACAGCGACGTGCCGAAGCTGTTCGTCAACGCCCAGCCGGGCGCGATCACCCGCGGGAGGGTGCGCGACTTCGTGCGCACCTGGCCGAATCAGACCGAGGTCACCGTCGCCGGTACACACTTCATCCAGGAGGACAGCCCCGACGAGATCGGCCAGGCCCTCGCCGCGTTCGTGCGCGCGCTGCGCGCGGCGAACGATTAGGGCCGGGTTACCACTGCCCGAGTTGGCAGTGCGCGGTGTAGGGGCCGGAGTTCGAGACGACGACCTCACCGTCGACGGCGATCTCGCAGTGCGGGTTCGGCGCGCCCTGCATCGCGTGCACGCCGGTGCTCGCGGTCAGGATCGCCCACTGCGGGTCCTCGAGCGTGGTTTCGAACACCCAGGGCGCACCCGGGCCCAGGTCGATCTGCTCGCTCTTGAGGTACGCGTACGCGTCGGCGTTGTACGCCTCTTTGCTCGGCGGCTGCGCGATCAGGTAGTTGAGTTTGTAGTCCGCGGCGTTACCCGGTGACGTGAGGGTGTAGCGGACCTGGTGGGTGGTCGGCTCCGCGGTCGCGGTGGCCTGACTGACTCCGATGGATGCGGCCGCCAGCGCGAGCGCTGCCCCGACCCGAATTGTCGCAGTTCGCATGTACCTCACATCGCCGCACCCTACCGAATCGTTACACCCCCGCCCCTTTCCCCGCGAGCGTGCGCGTCTGAGCCCGACACGCCGACGATCTGCGCGATTTCACGCACGCTCGCCACGGCTGAGGTGGCACGCTGCACGCGTGGACACGTCATCGCAACCCGAGGTGCTTGCCGACACCGGCGGCCTCGTCGTCACCGACGACGGGCGCCGTGTCCTGGTCATCGACCGCGGTACCGGACCGCTGGCGGTGCTGGCGTTCGTGCTCGGCGTGCTCGCGGTCGTCGTCGGCGGCTTCGGCGTCGTCGCGCTCGTCACCGGCGCGTCCTCGCGAGCGCTGGGCGCGGTGTTGGTCGCGGTCGGCGTCGTCTCGGCGGTCTTGACGTTCGTCGTGGTGCGCAAGATCCGGCGACATCGCCGCCGACCGCTGCACGAATGCCGGCCCGTCGCGGTGATCGACCGCAAGCTGGGGTTGTTCAGCTACCGCGGCGGCGCGCTGGTTCAGCTCGATCAGGTCCGATTCGCGCGACGGCTCCAAATCGGTTCGAGCTCACCGAAATTGGTCGCGGTCACCCCCGGTGGCACCAAGGTGCTCAAGCGCGGCAACCCGTTCGACGGCGGCGTCGGCGGCATCGACGAGATCCTCACCGCCGTGGCCCAGGGCCAGCCCGACACTCGGAACATCACGTGAGGTAGCGGCGTTAGTTCCCCATGGTTCTGGTGGTGTCATGCCAGTCGACCCACGCACGGGCGAAGTAGCTGGTGTCGACGACGCCGTTGGTGACCCGGTAGTGGCCGTCGTAGACGGTGTATCTCTGGTCCCCGGTTTGCTGGGTACCGAGGCCGTTGGTGTTGCCGCCCCAGGTCATTGTGTGCTGGTTACCCGCGTTGACGGTGACGGAGCCCCTTTCGAGGGTGTACCACGGGTCACCGTTGCCGTTGTTCGAGGTATTCAGGCCGCCGCTCAGATCATCGCCGTCTGGGTCAGTCGTCGTGATGGTGATGGTGCAGCTGGTGAACGCACACACCAGGGGGCCGAGGCCCAGCGAGGGACTGGAGTTGATCGCGTAGATCGGCACCACGACCGTGAGCTGGGCGGTGCCGCCGAACCCGTCGGCGACGGTCATGGTGAACGCATCCTGGTAGGCGGTCAGATTGACACCGTTGTAGGTGCTGCCCGCGGCGCCGATCCTGGCGGCGGCGTGCCGCTGCGCGATGCTCAGGTTGCTCGTGTACGTGAACGTGCCGTCGGCGGCGATGGTGACGGTGGCACCGCGCGAACTGGTCACGCTGGTCGGCCAGATGGGAGCGTCGCCGTCGGCGTCGGAGTACGTCAGCTTTCCGGTGCTGGTCTGCGTGGTGCCGCTCAGGGTGCCGACCGTCGGCGCCTGCGTCAGTGTCAGGGTCGGGGCGGTGTTGGGCACGTCCGGCTGGACGTTCAGCCGCAGCGTGACCGTGCGGCCGTTGGCGTCGGTGCCGATGATGGTGACCACGTCGTCCGCCGTCGTGCTGTGCCCCAAACTCGAGTCGCGGATGTAGGTGAAGGCCCCGGTGTTCGGGTTGAACGTCGCGATGATGCCCTTCGCCGGAGGCGTTCCGAGCGAGAACCCGGTGAAGATGCCAGCGTCGGCGGGCGGGATCGGCACCGATCCAGTGACGATGTACTGCGCCGGCTTGGTGACGTTCGCGGGGTTGATCGTGGTGACGTTCGTTACGGTCACGGTCACGGTGGCGCTGCCGTGGTGACCGTCGCCGACCCGGACCTGGAAGCTCTGGGTGGCGTCGGCCGTCGCCGACGACACGTAGGTGAAGTCGCCTGTCGTCGCGTTGATCGTGACGATGCCGCCGTTGCCACCGGAGCCGTTCTTGGTGTAGGCGGAGTTGCCGTCCAGACCGTTGACCGACGACCCGACCAGCGTGTAGGTCAACGTGTCGCCGTCGGAGTCGCTGGCGTTGATCTTGCCGCGCACCACACCCAGTGCGTCGGGGGCGCCCACGGTGGGTGCGCTTGTGGTCGGGTTGGCGTTGGTCCCGTCGATGATCAGGATCTTGAACGGAAGCGTGTATCTGACGCCGTCCGCCGATTCCACCGGGATGTAGACGATGTCGTACCTGTCGGCCTCGTTTTCCGAGGTGGCCTTGTGGAAGAACGCCGCGCCGGGAAGCGTGTTGGTGTAGGTGAACCCACCATTGGAGGTGTTGATGGTGACCAACGCCCCGCCCTCTGACACGTACGTCCCACCCTGGGACACCCCGAACCAGGTGACGTCGCGGCCGAAGTCGTCCTCGACGTGGAACGTCCCAGCGGCATACTGGGACTGCGAATTAACGCTCCCCAAGTTGATGGTGTAGAGCCAGCTGTCATACGTCGTCCAAGTGTCGAACTTCAGCAGGACGGCCATCTCCTGGAACCGCTTGTAGACCGCCACGAGCCCGACGTAGGTCACCAGCGTGAACGGATTCACCTGTTGGGGTGTCCAGGCGGGCAGAATCACATCCCAGGCCCGCTCCGGTTCGTGGAAAGCGCCACCGTCGCCGAGCCCGAGAATGGCCGCCGTCTGCGCCGCGGCCACCTTGGCCAGGAGGCTGTCGAAGTCGTTGAGGTCCGCTTCGGTGACGACCGCCCCGGTGGTCGCCTTGATGATGTCGATCTCGATCAGAACCGGGTCGTAGACGCCGTTCAGCATGTTCTTCAGAACCGTTGCCGTCCCGACCACGGCGGCGCCCATCATCTTGTACGGGGTGATGACGCCGAAAGTGCCTGCCCCGGGGGCGATCGTGAACGGCGGCGCAACCCGGTTCAGAAAATCTCCCATCGCATTGAGCGTGTCGACGAACGTATAACCCGGGATGGCCGATACGAAGAACAGCCCGAGGATTCCCTGGAGGTCAGGCACCCACCGCGCCGGACTGCCCGGAGCCGCGCCCGCGAGCACCGCCTCGAGTTGGTCATTGGCGAGGTCGAGCGTCCAGTCCGTTTGCCTGTTGGTGAAGTCGGTAAAGTTCCACGGCCCCCCGGGCCAGCCGGCCAACCGTTTGACGGCCAGTGCGAGGACGCCCTGGAAGTACCACTCGGCCGTCCCGGGCGCAGGCGCCGCCAAGGGCACACCGGCCGCCAGGGCCCCCATGGGTGCGGCCGCCAAGGCCCCTATGGGTGCGGAGCCCGGCACCCCAAAGAGTGCGGCCATGCCGGAGGCCGCGTTGATCCCGCCGTACATATCGGCTGCAAGCGGCGCACCGACGATCGGAATCATGCCGACGAAATCACGTGCAAGATCATGGATCTCGTCAAAGATGTCGTCCTGATCGCCACGCACCACGGCAGCGACCAGTGCGGAGGCGTTGAATATGGCGCTGACCCCGTACATGACTGTTCCCACTCCGGGGATCCAGCCGATCGACCGGCTGACCTCTGCAAGCACCGCTTCGCCCACCATCTCGGCGACCGGGCCGACCGCTCTGGCCAGCGCAATGAAGGGGTCCTCGTTCCGACGAGCGGATACCCACAGCGCTTGAAGCAACATGCCGACGGGCGACGTCGGCGCTGAGTTGCCGTCCGGAGTGATTCCGAGCTGCCTCAGCAGTTCACGGGACATCTCGGTGACAGCTGCCTCGAGTTCCGCGTTGTCGGTTTCCCCGTCGGGGTTGTCGGCCTCGGTCGCGGTTGTCGGACCGTCGCTGTCGTTCAAAGCGCCCGAAACGTCCGCGGTGTCATCACTATTCGCTTCTTCGATGACGATGAGATCGGTGCTGTCATCGACCGGCGGTGGCGGTTCTTCCGCGACAGAGGTTTCGTCGGAGAAGGGTTGCGGAGAGCTCAGCTCAACGGCTGACTCGTCAATCGCATTGGGCTGCGCGAACGCCGGGGCGAACTCTGGATCGTCGGCCTCTTCGAGAGGCTCCAGTTCCGCGTCTGCGCCGTCGTCGGTGACGGCCTCTGTGTCGGTGTCGTCGTCGAGGTCGGTGTCGTCATCAAGGTCGGTGTCGATGTCGTCGTCGAGGCCGGTGTCGTCGTCGCCGCCGAAGTTGATGTCGTCGTCGGGGTCGGTGTCGTCGTCGGGGTCGGGGTCATTGTCGTCTGCTCCGGCGGAGATGCTCGGCGCATCGGCGGGTTCACCCGCTTCGGTCTCACCCCCGCTGTCGGTGCCGGCACCGCTGGAGTCGTCCTGCGAGGTCGACGAGTCCGCCGTGTCTGCCGCCGCTACACCCTGGCCGGTGACGAGTGCCGCAGCCAGTCCGACGCCGACGGCGCCGACCCCCAGCCAGTTCGTGGGCTTGGCGGGTTTGCGGTGACGGCCTTTCGTCCGACGCGGCTTTCGCGGGGTGTGCGCGGCCAACGCATCTCCTTAGCTGCATCACTCTGGTCACGCCGAACTGCAACGTGTGTCAGTTGCCGGCAACGAGGCCAGCCCACGCCACAGGAGCAATCCGACGACATCCCACGGTCCTGTGAGGACCGCGATACTTGGAGCCAAATTAACATGTCAGTAAATTCTCGGGACGGCAAATGGCGAGGAGTTTTCTCTGCGCAGTGTCGGCGACTTGGTTTGAGTTCGTAGTCGTCGTTGCGATTTGCCCTTCGGCCACCCCGGCGCGAGCGTGCACAAAATGCGGAAAACTCGCGGCGTGTCTTGCGCAGACACGCACGCTCGCGGAACTCGGTAAGGGGGTTTAGGGGCGCAGCCGCGACAGCACCTCGGTGAGCACCTCGTCGACGGCGACGTCGACCTGCTCGCCGGTGGCCATGTCCTTCACCCCGACGGTGCCCGCCTCGATGTCGCGGTCGCCGGCCACCAGCGCGATCGCCGCGCCCGAGCGGTCGGCACCCTTCATCGCGGCCTTGAGACTGCGGTCGCCGTACGCCATGTCGACGCGCACACCCGCTGCGCGCAGCTGCGCGGCCAGCACCGCCAGACGCACCTTGGCATCAGCCCCGAGCGGCACGCCGAACACCTGCACCCGCGCAGGCCCGGTGACCGTCTTGCCCTCGGCCGCCAACGCCAACAGGGTGCGGTCGACGCCGAGCCCGAAACCGATGCCCGACAGGTCTTTTCCGCCGAGCTGTTGCATCAGCCCGTCGTAGCGTCCGCCACCGCCGATACCCGACTGGGCGCCCAGGCCGTCGTGCACGAACTCGAACGTCGTCTTGGTGTAGTAGTCCAGCCCGCGCACCATCCGCGGGTTGATCACATAGGGCACCGAAAGCGCGTCCAGATGCGCCAGCACGCCGTCGAAATGCTGTTTGGCGACATCGGAGAGGTGATCCAGCATCACCGGCGCATCGGCGGTCATCTCGCGCACCGCAGGGCGTTTGTCGTCGAGCACCCGCAGCGGGTTGATCTGCGCGCGGCGACGGGTCTCCTCGTCGAGGTCGAGTTTGAACAGGAAGTCCTGCAGCAGCTCGCGGTACTGCGGGCGGCAGGTGTCGTCGCCCAGCGAGGTGATCTCGAGCCGGAAACCGTCCAGGCCCAGCGACCGGAAGCCGGCGTCGGCGATCGCGATCACCTCGGCGTCCAGGGCGGGATCGTCGACGCCGATGGCCTCCACCCCGACCTGCTGCAGCTGGCGGTAGCGGCCGGCCTGGGGTCGCTCGTAGCGGAAGAACGGCCCGGAATAGCACAGCTTCACCGGCAGCGGCCCGCGGTCCAGGCCGTGTTCGATCACCGCGCGGATCACCCCCGCGGTGCCCTCCGGGCGCAGCGTCACCGAGCGGTCGCCGCGGTCGGCGAAGGTGTACATCTCCTTGGACACCACATCGGTGGACTCCCCCACCCCGCGGGCGAACAGCGCGGTGTCTTCGAAGATCGGCAACTCGACGTCGCCGTAGCCGGCGCGGCGGGCGGCCTCGAGCAGACCGTCGCGCACGGCGACGAACCGCGCCGACTCGGGCGGAAGGTAGTCCGGGACGCCCTTGGGCGCCTGAAATTCAGTCACTGGCTCAAGCCTTCGAGAAACGGGTTGTAGCGGCGTTCGAAGCCGATCGTGGACTTCTCACCGTGCCCAGGTAGTACCACGGTGTCGTCGTCGAGCACCAATAGTTTTGTCACGATCGAGCCGAGCAGGTCCCGGCCGCTGCTTCCGGGCAGGTCGGTGCGTCCGACCGAACCGCGAAACAGTGTGTCGCCGGAGAAGACCACTTCCTGCGGCCCCTCGGCGGCGCGAAACACCACGGATCCGCGGGTGTGTCCGGGGGTGTGGTCGACGGTGACCGTGATGCCGCCGAGCTCGAGCTTGTCACCGTCGCGGTCCAGTTCGACGAGCTGTCGGGGTTCGCGGAACAACGCACCGAAGGCGAGTTGGGCGATTCCCGCGAACATCCCCCGCCCGAAGTCCTTGATCGGGTCGGTCAGCATGTAGCGGTCCTCGGGATGGATGTAGGCGGGGCAGCCGTACATGTCGGCCACCTTCTGCGCCGACCAGATGTGGTCGATGTGGCCGTGGGTCAACAACACCGCCGCCGGGGTCAGGTGGTGTTCGTCGAGGATCCGGCGCAACGGCGCCATCGCCCGCTGGCCCGGGTCGACGACGATCGCGTCGGCCCCGGCCCGCGGTGCCAGCACGTAGCAGTTGCACGCCAACATGCCCGCCGGAAAGCCGGTGATCAACACGACCTCCAGTTTTCCATCCCGCAACGACGTGGGCCGCAGCGCCACACTCAGCAATGCCTGGCACACTCGTTTCCGACCAACCGACACGAGGAGGACACAGGGCGGTGCCGACCAACGAACAGCGTCGTGCCACGGCGAAGCGCAAACTCGAGCGGCAATTGGAGCGTCGGGAAGAAAAGGCCCGTAAGCGCCGCATCTACTCGATCATCGGCGGGGCCATCGCAGCGGTCGCCGTCATCGCCGTCGTCGTGACCGTCGTCCTGATCAACCGCGACTCGGACACCGCGACCGCGTCGGAGACCACCACCGCCGCCGAGCCGACCGCCACGACCGCGGCGCCGACGGGTCCCGGCGGGCTGCCCCCATTCGCCGCCCCCGCCGGTCTTGGCGAGAACTGCGAGTACCCGCAGACCGGTGAGCCGGCCAGCAAGGAGAACACCCCGCCGCGCACCGGCAAGGTGCCGACCGAGCCGGCGCAGATCAGCGCCAGCATGGAAACCAATCGGGGCGACATCGGGCTGATGCTCGACAACGGCAAGGCGCCGTGCACGGTCAACAGCTTCGCCAGCCTGGCGCAGCAGGGCTACTTCAACGACACCCCGTGTCACCGGCTGACCACCAGCCCGTCGCTGTCGGTGCTGCAGTGCGGTGACCCGACCGGGCAGGGCACCGGCGGTCCGGGCTACCAGTTCGCCAACGAGTACCCGACCAACCAGTACCAGCCCGACGCCCCCCAGCTGATGGAGCCGGTGACCTATCCGCGTGGCACGCTGGCGATGGCCAACGCCGGGCCCAACACCAACGGCAGCCAGTTCTTCCTGGTGTACCAGGACTCGCAGCTGCCGCCGAACTACACGGTGTTCGGCACCATCGATGAGACCGGGCTGGAAACGCTGGACAAGATCGCCGAGGCCGGGGTCGCCGGCGGCGGGCAGGACGGTCCGCCGGCCCAGGACGTCCAGGTGACATCGATCCTGCTGGACTGATGCGGTGAGCCAGCCGCCGCCGTACGACTACCCGCCGGAGTATTACGGCTCCGGCTATGGGGCTGGCTATCCCCCGCCGCCCAGGGGGACCAACGGGTTGGCCATCGCGTCGCTGGTGTGTGCGATCCTGTTCGCTCCGCTGGGCATCGTGTTCGGGCACCTGTCGCTGGCGCAGATCAAGAAGACCGGCGAAGAGGGCCGTGGCCTGGCGGTCGCGGGTCTAGTCATCGGCTACCTGATCACGGCGCTGACGGTGGTGGTGGTCGTGGTCAGCGTGCTGTTCTTCCTGTTTCTGGCCAGCGCGCTCGAAGACGTCGACCTGTATCCGGACTCGCCGCGCTACACCGTCGCACCGCCCGCCGAGCTGCCGGCGTTCCAACCTCCCGCGACGCTGGGCTCGAACTGCCAGTACCCGGCGACCATCGAGCGCGCCGCCAAGCCCGTGAAACCGCCGAGCGTCGGTGCGGTGGCGACCGACCCGGCCCGCGTCGACGCGACGATCGGCACGAGCCAGGGCGATATCGGGGTGCGGCTGGACAACGCGACGGCGCCGTGCACCGTGCACAACTTCACCAGCCTGGCCCGCCAGGGTTTCTTCGACGACACGACGTGTCACCGGCTGATCACCACCGCGAAGCTTCACGCGTTGCAGTGCGGTGACCCGACCGGCGAGGGCACCGGCGGGCCGGGCTACCAGTTCCCCAACGAGTACCCCACCAACCAGTACCGGCTCAACGACCCGGCGTTGCGGCTTCCGGTCAGGTACCCGCGCGGCACGTTGGCGATGGCCAACACCGGGCTGGGCACCAACGGCAGCCAGTTCCTGCTCATCTACGCCGATTCGCCGATGCCGCCGACGTACACGGCGTTCGGCACCGTCGACGCAGCCGGGTTGGCCGTGCTGGACAAGATCGGCGCCGAGGGCGTCGTCGACGGCGGCGACGACGGCACGCCCGCCGTCGACGTGACGATCACGTCGGTGCGGTTCGACTAGCGCTACCGGTAGCCGCGCTTCAGCAGATACCGGGCGCCGGCGGTCATCGCCTCCGGGCTGGCGAGGTCGAAGCCGAACGCGTCGGCCAGCCGGTCGGTGATGTTGAACGCCAGGCACACCGCCAGCGCGTCGCTGATCTGCGCCGGTGAGACTCCGTGGGCCAGCACCGCGCGGATGTCGTCGGGATTCACGTCGTGTTCGCGGGTGAGTTTGGCCAGCAGCCCAAGCGTGGCCCGCAGACCCTCGTCGATCGGTGCGGTCTGCAGATCGGCGAGCGTGGCGGTGACCTTCGCGTCGTCGCCGTACCACAGCCGCGACGTGGCCGAGTGCGCGGCGGTACAGAACGGGGTCTGGTTGACGGTGGACACGAACGCCGCCATCAGTTCGCGATCGCCGACCGACCAGGCTGACGGGCCGCGCATCGCCTCGTGGGTGAGCGCGCCGGCGCCGTAGAACTCCGGGCGGTACAGCGCGAGCTTCACCGCGTCGACGACGGGCTGGCGCGACACCAACCGCACCAGCGTGAACAACGCCTTGGTGCGCAGGCGGTGACCCCGCTCGAGGACGGTGAGCCTCATCGCTGGCGGTCCTCGGTGGCGACGGCCAGCGCCGCCATCGCGTTTTCGTACTGGCGACTGGCCTGCCCGACCGCCGCGCACACCACGAGTTCGAAGATCTGGTCCTCGCTGAGGCCGGCGGCTCGTACGGCGGCGACGTCCTCGTCGGTCACCCGGTGGGCGTGGCGGGCCACCTTGTCGATCAGTGTGTGCAGCGGTTCTCGAAGGACCGCGTTGTCGAAGGCGGCTCGGCGCAGCGCCGACCGCGCCTGTCCCGCGTCGCCGAGGACGCGGGCCACCAGCGCGCGGTGCAGCTCGGTGAAGTCAGACATTTCCACTCGCCCGAAAGACGTCGATCTTTGACCGGTTCAGACGATACGCCTACGTTCAGATCACCCCGGTTGATACGAACGTGAACGTGTGAACGCGAAAAGGATGTCCATGGTGAACTCGACACGGCGGAACTTGGTGAAGGTCGGAAAGGCAACCGGGGCGCTGGCGCTCAGCGCGTTGCTCGTGCTCACCGGCTGCTCGCGGGTGCCGGAGGCCGGCGACGGCGGCACGCTGCAACGGGTCAAGGATGCCAACTCGATCAAGATCGGCATCGCGGGTGAGGTGCCCTACGGCTACACCGTCGACGGTGAGGTCACCGGGGAGGCACCGGAAGTGGCCAAGGCGGCGTTCGCGGCGATGGGTATCGACCACGTCGACGTCACCCAGGTCGAGTTCAGCCAGCTGATACCGGCGCTGAACGCCGGCCAGTTCGACATGGTCGCCGCCGGCATGGCGATTCTGCCGGCGCGCTGCAACAACGCCCAATTCTCTGCGGTCGACTACGTCACCCCGACTGCGCTGCTGGTGCCGCAGGGAAACCCGGAGCGGGTCAACAACTTTGACGACATCAAAGCCAAGGGCCTCAAGCTCGCGGTGCTGTCGGGCACGGTCGAAGAGGCGGTCGCCCACGATCTCGGTATCCCCGCCCGCGACATCCAGCCCTATGCGGGCCAGCCCGAGATGCTACAGGCGCTGCTGGACGGGCGCGCCTACGCCGGTGCGTTGACCGACATATCGCTGCGCCGGATGCTGGCCGACAACCCGACCGCACCGCTGGAGGTCACCGAGGGCTTCGTGCCGGTTGTCAACGGCGAGAAGCAGATTCAGGCCGGCGGTTTCGTCTTCCGCAAGGGCGACGACGACCTGGTCGACCAGTTCAACGCCGAGCTCGAAAAGCTGCACAGCAGCGGCCGATGGCTCGAGATCGTCGAGCCGTTCGGGTTCACCGAGGACAACCTGCCGCCGGACGACGTGACCACCGAGCAGCTGTGCGAGGCCGCCTGAGGCGATCTTGATGTCCGACAACATCGGATTGTTCGTCGAGACCATCTCTTCGGGGCTGCTGCTCACCGTTCAGGCGACGGTCGGCGGGATCCTGATCGCCACCGTGCTGTCGTTCGCGTTCGGGCTGGCGATGCTGTCCGGCTCCCGGGTGGTCCGCGCGTTCGCCCGGCTGTACGTCGAGATCTGGCGCGGCACTTCCGAAGTGGTCCAGCTGATGTGGATCTACTTCGTGTTGCCGGTGCTCGTCGGATTTCAGATCGTTCCGCTGGCCGCCGGCATCATCGTGCTCGGGCTCAACCACGGCGCCTACGGTGCCGAGATCGTGCGCGGTGCGATTTCAGCGGTCCCCAAGGAGCAGTACGAAGGGGGCGTCGCGTTGAACTTCACCCGCACGCAACGGATGCTGCGCATCATCCTGCCGCAGGCGCTGGTCGAGATGGTGCCGCCGTTCAACAACCTGTTCATCCAGCTGCTCAAGGGCAGCTCGCTGCTGACGATCATCACCGTGCACGAGATGACCTATCAGGCCCGGGAGGTGCTGGTCGACCGGTTCATCTCGGAGGCGGCCACGATCTGGACCATCGTGTTGCTGTTCTATCTGGCGCTGGCCGTACTGATCACGCTGGGCATGCGGATGCTGGAACGCTGGACCGCCGACATCGCCGGGCGCCGACCGCCGCAGCGCCGCGGCGTGATCGCGACGCTGACAGCGCGGCGGGCGGGCTGATTCGTGCTGTGGGACTGGGATTTCGCGTGGGAGGTGCTGCCGAAGATCGTCGTCGACGGGCTGCGCATCACGCTCGTTGCGACCGTGGCAGGCTCGATCCTGGCCTACACGCTGGGGTTGGTGCTGGCGCTGCTGCGACGCTCACACATCCGCGTGGTCAGCGCGGCCGCCTGGGCGTTCATCGAGTTCGTCCGCAGCACACCGCTTTTGGTGCAGATTTTCTTTTTCTTCTTCGTGCTGCCCGACTTCGGGCTGAAGTTCGACCCGCTGACCACCGGCATCATCGCGATCGGTTTGCACTACTCCACCTACACCGCCGAGGTATACCGGGCCGGGATCGAGGCGGTACCGGCCGGGCAGTGGGAGGCCGCGGTCGCGCTCAACCTGCCCCGCCGCCGGGTCTGGACCGCGGTGGTCCTTCCGCAGGCCGTCCCGCGGGTGCTTCCGGCGCTCGGCAACTACACGATCTCGATGCTGAAAGAGACACCGCTGCTGTTGATGATCGGGGTGCTCGACATCGTCGGTGTGGCCAACCAGCTGGGGTCGCGCGCGTTCCGCTACGTCGAGCCGATCACGATCGCGGGCGTGCTGTTCCTCGTGCTGAGTTACTCGGCGTCCCTACTGGTTCGATGGATGGAGCGGCGTGTCCGATACACCGGCTGAGATGATCCGCTTCGACGACGTCGTCAAGCGGTTCGGCGACACGGTGGTGCTCGATCACCTGAGCTTCTCGGTGCCGCCGGGTCAGTTCGTGGCGCTCATCGGCCCCAGCGGTTCGGGCAAGACGACGATCCTTCGCCTGCTGATGACGCTGGAGCGCGTCACCGAGGGACGCATCACCGTCGGCGGGCAGTGCCTGACCCACATGGTCCGCGGCGGCAAAGAGGTGCCCGCCGACGAGAAGCATCAGCGGCAGATCCGCAGCCGAATCGGCATGGTGTTTCAGCAGTTCAACCTGTTTCCCAACATGCGGGTGCTGCAGAACATCACCGAGGCGCCGATCCGCTCGCTGGGCCTGCCGCGCGCCGAAGCCGAACACCGGGCACGCGAACTGCTGGAGTTGGTCGGGCTGACCGACAAGGTGGACGCGCGCCCGTATCAGCTGTCCGGTGGGCAGCAGCAGCGCGTCGCGATCGCGCGTGCGCTGGCCATGCAGCCCGACGTGCTGCTGCTCGACGAGGTCACCTCGGCGCTGGACCCCGAGTTGGTGGCCGGCGTGCTCGCGCTGCTGCGAGACATCGCCGCCACCACCGACATCACGTTTCTGTGCGTGACGCACGAGATGGGTTTCGCCCGCGACGTCTCCGACCGGGTGCTGATGCTCGATCACGGCCGCATCGTCGAGGACGCACCGCCGCAGAAGTTGTTCACCGACCCCGAGAACGACCGGACCCGCGCGTTTCTGCGCGCGGTGCTCGAGCGCGGTTAGTCCCGAGACGGGCCCACCGCCCGCCGCGAGCAGACATAGAAGGCCCCAAATCAGCCCGGTTCAGGGGCCTTCCGCGTCTGCTCGCGGTGTGGGGTTACCTCGCGGACGAGAAATTACGCCGCCGATGTGACGCGGTAGACGTCGTAGACGCCCTCGACGTTGCGCACCACGTTGAGCACGTGGCCCAGATGTTTGGGGTCGCCCATCTCGAAGGTGAACCGGCTGATCGCCACCCGGTCGTTGGACGTCGTCACCGATGCCGACAGGATGTTGACCTTCTCATCAGCCAGCACCCTGGTCACATCCGACAGCAGCCGATGCCGGTCCAGCGCCTCGACCTGGATGGCGACCAGGAACACCGACGACGGCGACGGCGCCCACAGCACCTCGATGATGCGCTCCGACTGTTGTTGCAGCGACGCGGCATTGGTGCAGTCGGTGCGGTGCACGCTGACCCCGCCGCCGCGGGTGACGAAACCCATGATGTTGTCGCCCGGCACCGGGGTGCAGCACTTGGCCAGCTTGGTCAGCACGCCCGGCGCGCCGGGCACCGCGACGCCGACGTCCTCGGAGCTGCGCTGCCGCACCGGCATCGTGGACGGCGTGGACCGCTCGGCGAGCTCGTCGACGGCTTCCTCGTCGCCGCCGAACTGGGCCACCAGCCGCTGCACGATGTGCCGCGCCGACACGTGGCCCTCGCCGATCGCGGTGTACAGCGCCGACACATCGGCGTACCGCAGGTCCCTGGCGAGCCCGGACATCGACTCGGCGTTCATCAAGCGCTGCAGCGGAAGCCCGACGCGGCGCACCTCGCGGGCGATCGCGTCCTTACCGGCCTCCAGCGCCTCCTCGCGACGCTCCTTGGCGAACCACTGCCGGATCTTGGCCTTCGCGCGCGGCGACACCACGAACGTCTGCCAGTCGCGTGATGGCCCGGCGTTGGGCGCCTTGGACGTGAAAACCTCGACGACTTCCCCGTTTTCGAGCTTGCGTTCCAGCGCGACGAGCCGGCCGTTGACCCGCGCACCGATGCACCGGTGCCCCACCTCGGTGTGCACCGCGTAGGCGAAGTCCACCGGCGTCGACCCGGTCGGCAACGTGATCACGTCGCCCTTCGGGGTGAACACGAAGATCTCTTGTACCGCAAGGTCGTAGCGCAGCGACTCGAGGAACTCGCCGGGGTCGGCGGCCTCCCGCTGCCAGTCGAGCAGTTGGCGCATCCACGCCATGTCGTCGATCTCGGCGGCGGCGTGCGGATGCGGAACACCGTTGCGGCCCTTGGTCTCCTTGTACCGCCAGTGCGCGGCGATGCCCCACTCCGCGGTCTTGTGCATGTCGTGGGTGCGGATCTGGATCTCCAGCGGCTTACCCTCAGAACCGACGACGGTGGTGTGCAGCGACTGGTACACGCCGTAGCGGGGTTGGGCGATGTAGTCCTTGAACCGTCCGGCCATCGGCTGCCACAGCGAGTGCACGACGCCGAGCGCGGCGTAGCAGTCGCGGATCTCGTCGCACAGGATCCGCACCCCGACCAGGTCGTGGATGTCGTCGAAGTCGCGGCCCTTCACGATCATCTTCTGGTAGATCGACCAGTAATGCTTGGGCCGGCCCTCCACCACCGCGTTGATCTTCGACGCGTTGAGCGTGGCGATGATCTCGGCGCGCACCTTGGCCAGGTAGGTGTCGCGCGACGGCGCGCGGTCGGCGACCAGCCGCACGATCTCGTCGTACTTCTTGGGGTGCAGGATCGCGAACGACAGGTCCTCGAGTTCCCACTTCACCGTGGCCATACCGAGGCGATGGGCCAGCGGCGCAATGACTTCCAGCGTTTCGCGGGCCTTGCGGGCCTGCTTCTCGGGCGGCAGGAACCGCATCGTGCGCATGTTGTGCAGCCGGTCGGCGACCTTGATCACCAGCACCCGCGCGTCGCGGGCCATCGCGATGATCATCTTGCGGATGGTTTCGCCCTCGGCGGCTGTGCCCAGCGCGACCTGGTCCAGCTTGGTGACGCCGTCGACAAGATGGCCCACCTCGGTGCCGAACTCCTCGGTCAACGCCTCCAGCGTGTAACCGGTGTCCTCCACGGTGTCGTGCAGCAGCGCGGCGATCAGCGTGGTGGTGTCCATGCCGAGCTCGGCGAGGATGTTGGCCACCGCGAGCGGATGGGTGATGTAGGGGTCACCGGAGCGGCGCATCTGGTCGGCGTGCCGCTGTTCGGCCACCTCGTAGGCGCGCTGCAGCAACTGCAGGTTGGCCTTCGGATAGAACTCCTTGTGCACCGCCACCAGCGGTTCGAGCACCGGGTTGACGGCGCTGCGCTGTGCGGTCATCCGCCGGGCCAGCCGGGCCCGCACCCGCCGCGACGCGCTGGTCGAGCTCTTGGGCGCCTCCATCGGCTGGGTCTCGGGCGACTGCGTCGCAGGAGGCGACTGCACAGCCTGACCCGTGCGGGCAGGGTCTCCGCTGGAAGCCATCGTCACCTCCTGTCCGGCGAAAACGTCCAGACTACGAGGATATCGTTCAGACGGTGTGCAGCGACGTCACCGTGAGCCCGGGCAGCGCCGCACGCCCGTCGAGCGCACTCAGTTCGAGCACCACCGCGGCGCCGGTCACCGTCGCACCGGCATGTTTGAGCAGGTTCACCGTCGCGGCCGCGGTGCCACCGGTGGCCAGCACATCGTCGACCACGAACACCGAGCGGCCGGCGAGCTCGATGCCCTCGGCCGGGATCTCCAGCACCGCCGTGCCGTACTCCAGCGAATAGGTTTCACTGCGCACCGGCGGCGGAAGCTTGCCGCCCTTGCGGACCGCCAGCACCCCGGTGCCCAGCCGGATCGCGACCGCCGCGGCGAGCAGGAAGCCCCGCGCGTCGATGCCGGCCACCAGGTCGGCGCCGCGCGCCGAGTGCGCCAGCGCGTCGGTGACCACCGCCAGCCCGTGCGCGTCGGCCAGCAGCGGGGTCAGATCCTTGAACTGGACGCCCTCCTGCGGAAAGTCGGGCACTTCGCGCAGCATCGACGCGATCAGCGTCGAGACGTCTTGGCCCGGCGCGGCGGTCATCGCCCCAGCGTCCAACGGTCCATGTTCCATCCCGCCCCCCATCGCGTGGGATTGCTCTGCACGGCGTACATCTTGTTCGACGTCAGCACCGTGCGCTGCTGTCGGTACAGCGGCAGGGTCGGCATGTCGGCCCACAGGATCGCTCCGCCCTCGCCGAGCAGCCGGGCGGTTTCCTTGGGGTCGGCCGTCACGGCCAGCGTCGCGATGATCTCGTCGACGCGCGGGTTGGAGTAGCGCGACAGGTTGTTGCCGTTGGCCGAGTGCAGGTCGTAGGCGTCCACCAGAGACGATCCGCTCGACCCGCTGCCCGGCGATCCGCCGGTGGTGGCGATCAGCACGTCGATCTCGTTGTTGCGCAACGTCATCGGGCCCGTGGTATCCGTGGCGACGTCCTGCACCGTGATGCCGGCCGGCGCGCACGCCTGGGCGAT
Organism: Mycolicibacterium pulveris; assembly: GCA_050205315.1. Lineage (GTDB taxonomy): Bacteria > Actinomycetota > Actinomycetes > Mycobacteriales > Mycobacteriaceae > Mycobacterium > Mycobacterium pulveris_A. The sequence continues at coordinate 101,538 of JBNMRA010000007.1, forward strand.
GGCCCCGACCGCCGCGGCCAGCCGGGGGTTGGGGCTCAGGTAGCCGATCCGCACGGTCAGCGGGCGCCCCTCGATCGCGCCGCGGGCGGCATCGGGGTTGGCGGCGACGAACCCGGCGCCCTCGGCGGCACCCTCGAGGGCGCTGTAGGCGTCTTCGGTGGCCGCGTTGAGCCGGGCGTTGACGATCGGCACCTCGGCGTTTCGCGCGATCGCGTCGCGCGGGGTGCAATGGGCCAGGGCGCGGCGCGCCGGGGTTTCGGCCAGCGGGCCCTGCGAGGCGAAGATCAGCTGCTCGATCGAGGCCGACGGCGACTCGGTGCGGACATAGTCGTCGGGCGGGTTCAGCGTGCCCGACGACCCGGTCGCGATGTCGACGACGTCGTAGGCGCCTTCGTTGACCCGCTCCTGCATCGCGTCGGGGCGGGGGTGGACGGTGACCTTGTTGGTGACCGGCGCTGCGCCCCACCACTTCTCGTTGGCAACGAGCACGACGGCGCCGTCCTCGCTGACCGACTCGAGCCGGTACGGACCCGAGGACGGGAACTTCTTGAGGTCCAGATCGGGCGTGAGGTCCCAGGTGCTGTTCCAGACCTGCGCGATGCGTTCGATCGTCGGGCCGTCGTTGTTGGCGATCGCGGTGGCCACCCCGCCGTCCCCGAGGCCGAGCACGTCGGCGATGACGTGCGACGGCATCATCGACGTCGCGCTGAACAACTGGCCGTAGTCGACGAACCCGCGCTCCGGAACGAAAGACACCCGGGCCCGCTTCTGCCCCGGTGTGCACTCCACGCCCGCGATGTCGCTGTAGCCCGCGCGGCTGGCGGCGTCGAAACCGGGAAACCGTCCGGACTGCGACGCCCACGCCAGCAGCATGTCGTCGCAGGTGACGGGTTTGCCGTCGGAGTACACCGCGTCGGCGTTGATCTCGTAGTCGAGCAGCAGCGGGCTGCGGCCGACCACGGACACCGAGCCGAAGTCCTGGTCGCCGACGATCTGGCCGTCGGGACCGTGGTAGCTGAAGCCGGTCAGCACGCGCGCGAAGGCCTGCGGAGCCGCCGAGGCCGCACCCTCGACGGTGTTGGTGTTGTACGTGGTCAACGGGCCGTCAACGGCATAGTCGATGCTGTCGGCCGGGCTGCGCGAGCACGACGCCAACCCGGCGGCCAGCAACACAACAGCCGCCAACACGCCGCCGCGCCGGCACCGGCCCGTCATCTCCGGCTACCGCCGCCGCGTGTTGCGCTTACCCGACGGTCGCCCCGTTCGGCTGCTGGTCGGCCGTACCGGCCGTGCACCCGGCGCCGGCTTGTCCGGGGCCGGGGTGCTGCTTGCCACCGATGCCGCCGCGACGGTCTCGGTCTCCGGTTTGTCCTCGGTGTCGCCGTCGGTGCCGGTATCGGCGGACTTGGCCTCGATGCCCTTGCGCCGGTTCATCACCCGGCGGGTGTGGTTGCGCACCAGCTCGGTGCGCTCGCGCATGGTCACCAGCAGCGGCGTGGCGAAGAAGATCGACGAATAGGTTCCGACGATCACACCGACCAGCTGCACCAACGCCAGGTCCATCAACGTGCCGACGCCGAGCAGCCACACCGCGATCACCATCAACGCCACGATCGGCAGCACCGAGATCACGCTGGTGTTGATCGACCGCATGAACGTCTGGTTGACGGCCAGGTTGGCCTGTTCGGCGAAGGTGCGGCGGGTGGTGTGTTCGAATCCGTGGGTGTTCTCCTCGACCTTGTCGAACACGATGACGGTGTCGTAGAGGGAGAAACCCAGAATCGTCAGCAGGCCGATCACCATAGCCGGGGTGACCTCGAATCCGACGATCGAGTACACGCCCGCGGTGACGATGATGTCGAACACCAGCGTGGCCATCGCTGCGATCGACATGTAGCGCTCGTAGCGCACGGTGATGTAGATGGTCGCCAGCACGATGAACACCACCAGCGCGATCAGCGCCTTCTGGGTGATCTGACCGCCCCAGGTTTCGGAGACCGCCGAATCGCTGATCGCCAGCCGGCTCGGAACGCCGTCGGCGTTGAGCGGTTTGAACGCGTCGAACAGCGCGGTGCGTAGCTCCTCGGTCTCCTCGTTGGTCAGATGTTCGGAGCGGATCTGCACGGTGGCCGATCCGCCGCTGCCGACCAGGACGACGGCTTCGGGGGCCTTGTCCAGCGTCTCGGTGAACACGTTTTCGACCTGCTGCACCGAGATGGTGCCGGTTTCGGTGGACGCGGGCACCGACACCTTGGTGCCGCCCTCGAAGTCGATGCCGAGAGTGAACCCGCGCAACAGCATGCTGGCGAGGCACACCGCGACCATCAGGCCGCTGACCGCGAACCACAGCTTGCGCCTGCCGACCACCTCGAACGCGCCGGTGCCGGTGTAGAGGCGCACGAAGAAGTTGTGCTTGGGCGTCGCCGAATCCAGGCTGGGTGCCTCCACGGCGGTCGTTTCGGATGAATCTTTCGCGGCCATATGTCAGTCCCGTCCCGTCGCGTGCGCCGCCGCTCGTCGTTCCCGGGCGATCTGCTGCACCGCGCCGAGGCCGTTGAACGCCGGTTTGGCGAACGTCGTCGACTTCGACGCCAGGTACACCAGCGGCCAGGTCACCAGGAAGACGACGGTGACGTCGAGCACCGTTGTCAGACCCAGGGTGAACGCGAAGCCCTTCACCTGGCCGACCGCCAGGATGTACAGCACCACCGCGGCCAGCAGCGTCACGGCGTTCCCGGACACGATCGTCTTGCGGGCCCTGGCCCAACCGCGTGGTACCGCAGACCGGAACGAACGGCCTTCGCGTATCTCATCTTTGATGCGTTCGAAGAACACCACGAACGAGTCGGCCGTCATACCGATACCGATGACCAGACCGGCGATGCCGGCGAGGTCGAGCGTGTAGTTGATCCATCTGCCGAGCAGCACCAGGATCGCGAAAACCATTGCGCCGGACGCCACCAGCGACAGTGCGACCAGGACTCCCAACAGTCGGTAGAACACCAGCGAGTACAGCAACACCGCCGCCAGCCCGACCGCGCCGGCGATCAGACCGGCCCGCAGCGAGGACAGTCCCAGCGTGGCGGAGACGGTTTCGGCCTCTGAGGATTCGAACGACAACGGCAGCGAGCCGTACTTGAGCACGTTGGCCAGTTCACGCGCGGACTGCTGGTTGAACTGGCCGGTGATCTGGGTACGGCCGCCCGGAATCGCCTCCTGGATCGCCGGTGCGCTGACCACCTTGGTGTCGAGCACGAACGCGGTCTGGGTGCCGACGTTGGCGGCGGTGAAATCGGCCCAGGTCTTGGAGGCTTCGCTCTTGAACTGCAGATCCACGACGTACTCGCCGCGCTGCTGATCCAGGCCCGAGTTGGCGTTCTCGATCTGCTCGCCGTTGATGATCGACGGGGCGAGCAGGTAGACCTCGTCGCCGTCAGTCGAACAGGTGATCAGCGGCAGGTTCGGGTCGTCATGGCCGGCCAGCACATCGTCTTGATCGCAACGGGTGGCCTGGAACTGCAGCGCCAGGATCTGGATCTGCTGGTCGGTGTTCTGCCGCAGCTGCTTCTCATCGGCGATGCGCTGCTCCAGGGGCAGATCCTCCGGAGAGGTCGGCGTCTGAGTGGGTGCCGGTGCCGGCGCGGGGCTGGGCGTCGGCGACGGCGGCGGTGGCGGTGGCGGCGCGGGCTGAGCCGGTGGCTCCTGCGGATACGGGCGCGGCTGCGGCGCCGGGGTCTGCGCCGGCTGCTCGCTTCCCGGCGCGGGAGCGCCCGGGTCGGCCGGAGGTGTGCCCGGCATTCCGGGTGCGCCTGGCGCGGCGGGTGCACCGAACGGTGACCCCTCGGGCCCCTCCGTCGGCGGCTGCTGCATCGCGGGGATGGCGTGGATGACCGGGCGGATGTAGAGCCGGGCGGTCTGGCCGAGGCTGCGCGCGTCGCTGGTGTCGCTGCCGGGCACGGTGATGACCAGGTTGTTGCCGTCGATGATGACCTCAGAGCCCGAGACACCCAGACCGTTGACGCGGTCGTTGATGATCTGCTGGGCCTGGTTGAGCGCCTCGCGGGTCGGCGGTGAGCCGTCGGGGGTGCGCGCGGTCAGAGTCACCCGGGTGCCACCCTGCAGGTCGATGCCGAGTTTCGGCTCGGCCTGTTTGTCCCCGGTCAGGAAGACCAGGCAGTAGGCGCCGATGAGCAACGCCATAAAGAGCGTCAGATAGCGGTAGGGGTGCACCGGCGCCGAAGACGATGCCACGTTTCAGGGTCTCCTAGAGGTCAGTTCGTCAGCACCGCAGAGCGTACGTGCTCTTGCTGAGTCCTCAGTTGTCAGTCTTTGTTGTTGGGGCTCTCGGTGAGCTCCGAGGCGGTGTCGGAGTCCTCGTAATCGTCGTCGAGGTCGTCCTCGATGCGATCGCGCACCGCCAGCTTCATCCAGGTGGTGACGACGCCGGGGGCGATCTCCAGGTCGATGTTGTCGTCGGTGATCGCGGTGATGGTGCCCTCGAGACCGGAGGTGGTGTGGATTCGGTCTCCGATCTGGAGCGAATTGTGCAGGTCGATGGTGGCCTGCATCGCCTTCTTCTGGCGCCGCGACGCGAAGAACATGAACGCGCCCAGCACGATGAGCAGGGGCAGGAAGATGACGAGATCCATGACGGTGTATGTCTTTCGTGTAGGTCTTGTGGTCACGGCGCGCAGACGGCAGGCCAAAGCGCCTCGTAAGTGACCAGTGTGCCATTGTGCCCGGTGGCGCCGATTGACGCACCGGCCACCACCCCTGAGACGACGGATTTCGTTGGCGATCGCGCGTGCGGACGCTGATCGCGTCGCGCGACCACAGATCGCGTGGGAGTTAGAAGACGCCGTCGGTGATCAACGTGGCGACGAAGCGGTAGATCTCGTCGGCGGTGAGCGCGGCACCGTCGACCTCGAAGTCGATCAGATTCGACAACAGATCGTCGGTGGGCTTCCAGCACCGCTCGGCGATCTTGACGTCGACGTACTGGATGAGGGCCTCCTCGTCGCGCGGCGCCAACGGAGCCGAGGCCCAGCGGGCGAACATCGGCCAGTCCTCTTCGGGAAAGCCGAACACCTCGCACAGGGCGGTGGCCGAATTCTGGCGTGCAGCAACAGAGCTGGAGACGCCAGGCCGCTCAGGCATAGTGGACTCCTCGGAAATTGCGACTGGGAACTATCGACACAACGTTTAGATAGTCAGGCTATCTTCCGAATACCGGGATCGCCGTCACCCAGATCACATGACGCGGGTGAGAACTGTCCCACCCGCGGCCACACTGCGATCCACGTCACCGCCCACGAATCGGCGCAAAGCACCCTTGGGGCACTTTGCGCCGATGTCGCGTTTTCCGAGGATCGATTAGCGGTGCGCGAGGCGCTGTCCGCGGTGGTCGCCGCGCGAGCGGAACCGGTCGAGCAGGCCCCGACGGCGCGGCTGCGCGGATTCTGCGGTCGGTCCGATGACCTCGGTCCGCTGATCTGCCATGGCCGGTGCCGGCTGATCGACGGATTCGGCCGCGGCGGGCGCAGGCGCGGCGGCCGCAGCAGCAGCGGTCGAACGGTCCGCCCATTCGACGTCGCGCACGCTACGCACCGAAATGCGGCCCAGCGCGGCGGCACCCAGGAACACGATCAAGGCACCCAGGCCGTAGAAGTACGTCAGCTCCAACGCCACCCGCTTGGCCTCGGTGGCTGCGACGGGCACGCCGGCGTCGCCGATGGCCAGTGGACCGGCGAAGGCGCGGCCGATCACGAACCACGCGCCGCCCGCGACGGCCAGCCAGCCGCCCAGCATCGCGGTGGCCCGGTTGCGTGACACCAGCAGCAGCAAACCGCCGAGCACGGTCACCACGCCGGGTAGCACCTGTAGCCAGCCGCGTCCGGTGGTCCACGTCCAGGCCTGATCAGGGGTGAACGCGAAGTTGAACAGCGGGCCGATGAAAGGGATCAGCGCTCCCCATGCGCCCAAAAGAATCAAAAGCAACCCGCTCGCGGCGCCCCGACTGCGGGGCATGTGCAAACGGCCGCCTCTGGTCGGTACACGCGTTTCGGTCATGATGCCTCCTTGGTCCCCCGCTGAATACCCACGTCGGAAGCCGGGTAACCCGGCCGGACTACGTTGGGCGGTATGCGGCTCGACGGCGAGGCAGCACGCGAAGCGCTGGCCGATGCCTGGGAGCGCTGGGCCCGCCGGTGCAGCGGACTCACGGCCACAGAGTGGGTCACGCCGACGCGCTGCGGGGCCTGGGACGTCGCGGCGCTGCTCGCCCACGTCTGCCCGCAACCGGCGATGTTCGACAAGTTGGCCGAAGCCGTCGTCGATCCGCCGGCCGCGGTCACCGACGCCGCGATTCTGTTGCGGCGCTTCAACGAACCCGGCGGGGTCGCCACCATGGACGCCGAGGGCATCGCCGAGCAAGCGGTGTCGGACGCCGGGGTGTTGACTCCGGCGGCGGCCGCGCGCCGGTTCACCGAATCCGCCAGAAGCCTGCGTGCCAGCACGATGCCGACGGGCACCGTCATCGCCTATCCGGTCGTGGGCAGCACGACGCTCGCAGTCGTCATCGAGACCGCGCTCATGGAGGCGACCGTGCACCTGCTCGACCTCGCCGCCGCGGTCGGCGGTGTCGAACCGTCCCCCGACGCGCTGACGGCCACCCGCGACCTGCTGATCGCCGTGCCCGCCGCGACGGCCGCGGTCGAGGTGCTGGCAGGGCGCGCCGCCCCTGAGGCCGCGGTACCAGCGATCCGCTGACCAGCCGGCGAGGCGCTAAACGCCGACGCTTTCCATTCGCACGACCGGCGGCAGCGCCAGCATGAGCAGGCCGGTCAACGCGAACCAAGCTGCGGTGCTGTAGGCCCCGGGCAGGCCGACCCAGGTGTGCAGCAGCGCAGGTACGCCGAGCACGGCCAGCGCCGCTGACCATTTGGGCAGCACCCCCGTGCGCCAGATGACGTATGCGGTCGCGAAAATCATTGCGCCAGCGCCTAGTTGGCTGTAGTGATACAGCCACATCGACAGCCCGAGGACCGGCTGGGACGCGCCCGTCGCGGTTACGTCGTCGAATTGCATGAGCGCGGCGGGCACCGCCACCTCGGCGGCCAGGCCGGCGGCCGTCAGCGCCAGGAACACCGTGCCGCCGATCAGCGCGGTGTAGACCGCCCCGGTGGGTCCGGCGGCGGTCCGTAGCGTCGCTGTCAGCACACCGAGGAACAGCATGCCGAACAGGATGTGCAGCAGCGGCAGCACGCCGTTGGCGGTCACAAACGATGCGGTGCCCTCGACGTAGGACTGCACACCGCCGGGGGCGTCGGGTTGGTCCGGGGATCCGGCCAGATAGGCGGGCACAATGGCCGCCGCCGACGCGATTGCGCACAACCCGCCGATCCGTATCGTTCCGGTTCCCATCGAACGAACTCCCCTATTCGAACAGCCCGGGCTGGCCCAGACCGGTGACGCCGCTGGGCGGGGTCATGCCCAGGTGTGTCCACGCCGAAGCGGTGGCCACCCGGCCTCGCGGGGTGCGGGCGATCATTCCGGCGCGCACCAGAAACGGCTCGCACACCTCCTCGACCGTGGTGGCCTCCTCCCCGACCGCGACGGCCAGCGTGGAGACCCCGACCGGTCCACCGCCGAAACTTCTTGTCAGCGCGGACAACACCGCCCGGTCGAGCCGGTCCAGGCCGAGTTCGTCGACGTCGTAGACCTCCAACGCCGCCTTCGCGATGTCCCGGGTGATGATCCCGTCGGCGCGTACCTCGGCGTAGTCGCGGACCCGGCGCAGCAGCCGGTTGGCGATGCGCGGTGTGCCGCGGGAGCGGCGGGCGATCTCGGCGCCCGCCTCGGCGCCCAGTTCGATGCCCAGGATGCCCGCCGAGCGCATCAGCACCAGCTCGAGTTCGGCGGGTTCGTAGAAGTCCATGTGGGCGGTGAAGCCGAACCGGTCCCGCAGCGGTCCGGTCAGCGCACCGGAGCGGGTGGTGGCGCCGACGAGGGTGAACGGCGCCACCTCCAGCGGAATCGACGTGGCGCCAGGGCCTTTGCCGACGACCACGTCGACGCGGAAGTCTTCCATCGCCAGATACAGCATCTCCTCGGCGGGGCGGGCGATGCGGTGGATCTCGTCGATGAACAGCACGTCGTGCTCGACGAGGTTGGACAGCATCGCGGCCAGGTCGCCCGCGCGTTCCAGCGCCGGCCCTGAGGTGACGCGCAGCGACGAACCGAGTTCGGCGGCGATGATCATCGCCAGCGACGTCTTACCCAGCCCGGGTGGACCCGACAGCAGGATGTGATCCGGTGTGCCGCCGCGGTTTTTGGCGCCCTCGATGACCAGCTGAAGCTGTTCGCGCACCCGGGGTTGGCCGATGAATTCGCCGAGGGAGCGCGGTCGCAGGCTAGCGTCGATGTCGCCTTCGCCGACGGTCAGCGCCGGCGACACCTCCCGTTCGTCGGGGTCCTGGTCGGGGTCGTCGAATCGGCTCACTTCTTACCTAACATGGACAACGCCGCCCGAAGCGCGGTCGACTGGGTGGCCTCGGGATCGTTGGCCAGCACCTTGTCGGTGGCCTCCTCGGCCTGTTTGGCCGCAAAGCCCAGCCCGACAAGGGCTTCGACCACCGGGCCGCGCACCGAATGGCCGTTCAACGCGACGCCTCCCGATGGGGTGATCGCACCCATCTTGTCGCGCAGGCTGAGCACCATGAGCTCGGCGGTTTTCTTGCCCACCTTGGGAATTCGCGTCAGCGCGGTGATATCGCTTTCGGCGATGGCTTGGCGCAGGGTCGGACCGTCGTACATGGCCAGCGCGCCCAGCGCGATGCTGGGCCCGATACCCGAGACCCCGAGCAGCGTCAGGAACAGATCGCGGGCGTCGCCGTCGGGAAAGCCGTACAGCGTCATCGAATCCTCGCGCACGATCATCGCGGTGATCAGCCGGGCCTCGCTGCCGCGCCGCAGCGTGGCCAGCGCGGACGGCGTCGCCATCACCTTGTATCCCACCCCGGCCGCCTCGATGACGGCGTGGTCGAGGGCGACGTCGAGAACCTCGCCGCGAATGGATGCGATCATCGTGCTGCCTTCAACCTCGCCTGGTACTTGCGCTTCTGCTCGGCGGCCAGCGCTTCGGCCGCGGCCATGCGCGCGATCATCGGGGCGCGCCAACAGTGACAGATCGCCAGCGCCAACGCGTCAGCGGCATCGGCGGGCGTCGGCTTGGTCTGCAGCGCAAGGATTCTGGTGACCATCGCGGTGACCTGCGCCTTGTCGGCGTTGCCGTTGCCGGTGACCGCGGCCTTGACCTCGCTGGGCGTGTGGAAGTGCACGTCGATGTCGCGTTTGGCCGCGGCCAGCGCGATCACCCCGCCGGCCTGCGCGGTCCCCATCACGGTCGACACGTTCTGCTGGGAGAACACCCGCTCGATCGCGATCACATCGGGTCGGTGGGTGTCCATCCAGTGCTCGACGGCGTCGCTGATGGTGAGCAGTCGGCGGTGCAGCGCCTGATCCGATGGGGTGCGAACCACGTCCACGTCGAGCGCGACGACCTGCCGGCCCTTGCCGCTCTCGATGACCGAGAGGCCGCAGCGCGTCAACCCGGGGTCGACACCCATCACCCGCACGGCCGCTCCTTCTGTGAACACCTGTTCGAGAGCTTAACGGGGAAAGCCGACACCGCCGGGCAGGACACGCTCGGGGTCCGGTTGCGCGGTGAGCCGGGTGCCGCGGTACTGCGGGGCCAGCGCGCGGCCGGCGGCCAGCAACGGCTCGGTACTGCGCAGCGTGCGCGCCAGGATGAACGCGCCTTCCAGCGCGCCGACGATGGCCAACGTCACGTCGCGGGCCTGCGCTTCGTCAAGACCCCGCCCGACGAAGTAGGCGGTGCCGCCGGCCACCCAGGCTTCGATCACCGAGGCCGACGTTTCGCGGAGCTCCTCGACCGTGTCGGCGACCTCGGCGGCGACGGTGCCGACCGGGCACATGTTGGCAAAGCCGGTGCCCGCCATGTCCTCGGCGGCCTGGGCGTAGACGGCCTCGATCGCCTCGCCGAGGTCGGTGTGCTCGTCGATGATGGTCGGGATGAGCAGCGCGTAGGCGGCTCCGGCGTTGACCAGCGCCTCGCGGGCGATCTGCACCTTGCCGCCGCGGAAATGGTGGTACAGCGAGCCGATCGGCGCCCCGGCGGCCTCGGCGATGTCCTTCATGCCCAGCGCGCCGTAGCCCTTGTGACGCATCAGCTCGGCGGCCGCGGTCAGAATCGCTTCCCTGGTGGATCTTGCCATTCTCGCCTCCTGCCGCCAGACTAGAGCATGCGTTCTAGAATGAGCGTTCTAATCGGAAGGGCTGCCCAATGAGATCCGTCGACGTCCCCGCAGGCACCATCGAGTACCGCCAGGAGGGCGATCCGGACGGACCGCCGGTGGTGCTGCTGCACGGGGTGTTGTTCAACGACACGCAATGGGATCTGGCGCTGCCGCTGCTTCCGCAGGGATTTCGTTATCTGCTGCCGGTGCTGCCCCTCGGTGGGCACCGCATCCCGATGCGCGAGGACGCCGACCTGACGATGCCGGGGATGGTCAACCTCGTGGCGGACTTCCTCGACGCGCTCGACCTCACCGACGTCACGCTGGTCGTCAGCGACTGGGGCGGTCCGCTGTTTCTCACCGATGTCGGCCGCGACAAACGCGTTGCCCGGCTGGTGATCTGCCCGTCGGAGGCGTTCGACAACTTCCCGCCGGGTTTTCCGGGCAAGATGGTCTGGCTGGCCAGCCGCACCACGGGCACGGTGGCGCTGGCCCAGCGCCAACTCCGGATCGGCTGGCTGCGGCGGCGCTGGTTTATGCTCGGCCAGATGGCGAAAACGCCTGTGCCGCAGCACGTTGTCGAAGCATGGACCGACGCCGCGTTGGCAGACAAGCGGATTCGGCGCGACCTGCTGAAGTACTGCCGCACCAAGTTCGACGACCGGGAACTGGTTCGTGCAACCGATCGGCTGGCGGATTTCGACGGGGACGCTTTGGTGTTGTGGAGCCGCAGCCCGGTGATGCCCGTCGCGCACGCCGAGCGGTTGGCCGCGCTGTTACCGAGCGCGCAGCTGCGATACGTCGACGACGCCTACGTGCTCGTCATGCTCGACAACCCGGAAGCCACCGCGGACGCACTCGCCGCCTTCCTCGCGCCGAAAGGGACAAACGGGCGGGAAAGTGCGACTGAAATCGACCAAAACGTCGATCTCGGCGGGAAGAGTGCGGATGCGGGGCGTTAGACCCGGCTAGTCTTCGTCGTCGAGCTGGGCGGCGACATCGTCGGGGATGTCGATGTTGGTGTAGACGTCCTGCACGTCGTCGAGGTCCTCGAGCGCGTCGACCAACTTCATGATCTTGCGCGCGCCCTCGAGGTCGACGGGCACGGTCACCGACGGTTCGAACCCCGCCTCGGCCGACTCGTAGTCGATACCGGCGTCCTGCAACGCGGTTCGCACCGCCACCAGATCGCCCGGCTCGGAGATGACCTGAAAGCTGTCGCCGAGGTCGTTGACCTCTTCGGCGCCGGCCTCTAACACCGCGGTGAGCACGTCGTCTTCGCTGAGGCCGTCCTTGTCCAAGGTGACCACGCCCTTGCGGGAGAACAGATAGGCCACCGAACCGGGGTCGGCCATGTTGCCGCCGTTGCGGGTCATCGCCACCCGGACCTCGCCGGCCGCGCGGTTGCGGTTGTCGGTGAGGCACTCGATCAGCACCGCGACACCGTTGGGGCCGTAGCCCTCGTAGGTGATGTTCTGGTACTCCGCGCCGCCGGCTTCCTCACCGCTGCCGCGCTTCCGGGCCCGTTCGATGTTGTCGTTTGGCACCGACGACTTCTTGGCCTTCTGAATGGCGTCATACAGGGTGGGGTTGCCGGCCGGATCACCACCGCCGACCCGCGCGGCCACCTCGACGTTCTTGATCAGCTTGGCGAACATCTTGCCGCGACGGGCATCGATGATCGCCTTCTTGTGCTTGGTGGTGGCCCACTTGGAATGGCCGCTCATGCAGGTCGTACCTCTTTCGTGCGCGATCGGGTGCGTGCGCTGAGTCCGCCCGACGAGTTTACGTGGGCCTTTGAGGTGTCGGCGAGCAACGTCGGGTGCGCGGGTGCGGCTCCCATTTCCCATCGAACTTACTCCGCAGTAAGATAGGCGCCATGTCCTTCTCGCTGGAACTCTCCCCCGACCTCATCCACGTCCGCGACTGGGTGCACGACTTCGCCGCCGACGTGATCCGACCGGCCGCCGCCGAGTGGGACGAACGCGAAGAGACGCCCTGGCCGATCATCCAGGAGGCCGCCAAGGTCGGCATCTACTCCATGGAGTTCTTCGCCGAGCAGTCGGCCGAGCCGTCCGGGCTGGGGATGCTGACCGCATTCGAGGAGATGTTCTGGGGCGACGCCGGCATCGCGCTGGCCATCCTGGGCACCGGCCTGGCGGCGGCGTCCCTGGCCGCCAACGGCACACCGGAGCAGATCGGCGAATGGGTGCCGCAGATGTTCGGCAGCGTCAACGAGCCGAAGGTGGCGGCGTTCTGCTCCTCGGAACCGGGCGCCGGATCCGACGTCGGCGCGATCCTGACCCGCGCCCGCTACGACGAGGCCACCGATGAGTGGGTGCTCAACGGCACGAAGACCTGGGCCACCAACGGCGGCATCGCCGAGGTGCATATCGTCGTGGCCTCGGTCTACCCGGAGCTGGGCACCCGCGGGCAGGCCACCTTCATCATCCCGCCCGGCACTCCGGGGCTGCGGCAGGGTCAGAAGTTCCTCAAGCACGGCATCCGGGCGTCGCACACCGCCGAGGTGGTGCTCGACGACGTCCGCATTCCCGGAAACCTGATCGTCGGCGGTCGCGAGAAGTTCGAGGAGCGCATCGCGCGGGTGCGCGAGGGTAAGAGCGCCAAGAGCCAGGCCGCGCTGGCCACGTTCGAACGCACCCGTCCCACGGTGGGCGCGATGGCCGTCGGCGTGGCTCGCGCCGCTTACGAGTACGCGCTGGACTACTCGCTGCAGCGCGAGCAGTTCGGCCGCAAGATCGCCGAATTCCAAGCCATCGCTTTCAAGTTGGCGGATATGAAGGCCCGCATCGACGCGGCGCGGCTGCTGGTGTGGCGGGCGGGCTGGATGGCCCGCAACGGCAAATCATTCGACAACGCCGAGGGCTCGATGGCCAAACTCGTGGCCAGCGAAACCGCGGTCTATGTCACCGACGAGGCGATCCAGATCCTCGGCGGCAACGGCTACACCCGTGACTATCCGGTCGAGCGGATGCACCGCGACGCGAAGATCTTCACGATCTTCGAGGGCACCAGCGAGATTCAGCGCCTGGTGATCGGCCGCGCGGTCACCGGCCTAGCGCTGCGCTAACGGCGGGTGGTTTCGGTGTGAAAACTTTCGAGTAGTCAATAAAGTACGTTAACGTTAATATTATGCTGAAGGCCCTAGTAGGGCGCTGATCGCGGTGCGACTGTCGCGGGAGACAGAAGCAACTACACCCCAGCGAGACACAGATCTCGATCGAATATGAACCTAGTTACGAAGCGCTGTGGGCGTAAATTGCCAGGAGTATGGTGGCTGCATGTACAGCCATAAGGAGATGACAGAGGTGGACGCTATCGAGCGGTTGCTTGGCACCACTTACCCGTGGCTGTCCGATGCAGAGGTCGAACGCGGGACCAAGGTCCTTGTCGAGGGAATGGCCCAGCTCGACTTGGACAACAGTCCAAGTTTTACTTTCGAGCTTATGGAGAGCGCCGAGCAGCTCGGCCGTGCCTGCGCTGCTGAGCTGAACCTTACCGCTCCGAATCTGGGGACTTCCCACTCCTTCCTCGACCACTTGCGTGGTCTCCTTCCCCCCTTCAGCGCTCTGCACCGGGTCGGTCGTACCCAGTAGAGAGGCGAAGTCAAGTGGGTGCACCCGGAACTTCCGCAGGTGGTCGCCCTCGTATACCGCCTCAGCCGTCAGAAACACGTATGGAACGGAATTGCCGCAGATGGCGGTCCATTCCAAGGTCATCAAAGGCTTTTTGCGCTTGGGTGATAGCTTTCATCATCATTGGGGCAGCGCTGTTCTGTTGGGTGGCCGCTCTCGGTGGTGCGGCGCTCGCGTTTGACATCGTCACGCAACAGCAGTCACCGATCGGTTCCGGGCTAGGAACAGCCGGCGTCCTCCTCTCGTCGTTCGGCTTCTTCCTGGCCCCAGCGATAATCGGCGCTCTCGTCGGTGCTGTATATCTCCGGTCGGGCACGGTTTCGCCACGTGCGCTGAAGAAGCGTCTAGATGAACTCGAGGACGAATTGCACCGCAGCGGAGGCGGTGTCGCGTGACGATCCGTCGGCTAGGTGCGATCCTTGATACAGGCAATCCAGCCGAGCGAGCTTTCGTGGAGAAGCTGCTGCTTAAGCTGTCGTACAGAGGGTTCATTTGGGCCAGGACCTGGCGGAAGGCCCAGAGGATTTGGGAGAAAACCGTGCAGGTATACATCGAGCTGGGCAAACCGAATCCCGAGGTTCGTGCGATGGTGCTTTTGACGGCCTGGATAGCCGGCGACCCGGGGGACGACGGATTTCCACCAGGCCTAGATATTTAAGACAGATCCTCCAGCCGCACGGCCTTCGGCTCTGTTAGGCAATGTAGCCACCCCGCAAGGTCCCGCCCAGTGCCCAGGCGGGTTCCCCTCCCCCGGGGTGTTTGACCGGTCGGTATTGCGGTTGCCCTTTTTGTCTGCCGCCGACCCCCGTAATGTCCAGTCGAAGAACACGCGGTTGCCGACCGGCGATGACGGTTCTGAGGCTAGGCGATGACCTGAACCCGCCTGCGAGCGCTGGCCGTCGGCCTGGCAGGGCGGGGCACCAGAGCCCACACGGTTGTTAAATCCTCGCATCCGATTACGCACAAGTAATCATGCCCGAGTCACACAGTCAGAGCGCGTCGACGAACAGTTTGTGGATGCGGCGGTCGCCGGTCATCTCCGGGTGAAACGCCGTCGCCAGCACCTGGCCTTGGCGCACCGCGACGACGTGGCCTGCGGCCTCGGCGAGCACCTGCACGCCGGGCCCGACGCGTTCGACCCATGGCGCCCGGATGAACACCGCATGCACCGGCGCGGCCAGCCCCTCGAATGCGATGTTCCCTTCGAACGAATCGACTTGACGACCAAATGCGTTGCGCCGCACGGTCATATCGATGGCCTGCAACGGGGTGGCCGCACGTCCGGCTGCTCCGGCGTCCAGAATTTCGGTGGCCAGCAGGATCATGCCCGCACACGATCCGTAGGCGGGCATCCCGTCGGCCAGCCGGGCGCGCAGCGGCTCGAGCAGCTCGAGCTCGGCCAGAAGATGGCTCATCGTGGTGGACTCCCCACCCGGAATCACCAGCGCGTCCACGCTTTCCAGCTCGCGTAACCGCCGCACCGTCGACGCTTCGGCCCCGGCCTCGCGCAGCGCCGCGAGGTGCTCACGAGTGTCGCCCTGCAGCGCCAGCACGCCGACGTGCGGCGCGCTCATCGCTGGTAGTCGCGCTGGTAGCGGGTCAGGCCCTCCTGCATCACCGCCGCCACCATCTCCCCGTACTGGTTGTAGATCTTGCCCTGACACAGCGAGCGCCCGCCGGAGGCCGACGGCGAGGACTGGTCATAGAGCAGCCACTCGTCGGCCCGGAACGCCCGCATGAACCACATCGCATGGTCCAGCGACGCGACCTGCAGATGCCTGCGCACCTCGGGGTAGTTCACCTGCGCCGAACCCAGCAGGGTCAGATCGCTCATATAGGCCAGCGCGCAGATGTGCAGCACGTGATCGTCGGGCAGCGGATCGCGGTGCCGGAACCACACCTGCTGCTGGGAGGCCTTGCCCGGCCGCAGCGTGAGGTCATCGCGCGGCACCAACCGCACGTCCCACTCGGCGAACTGCGCGAACCCCGCATCATCGAACGCCCCGCCCTTGGAGATGAAGCTCGGCAGGTCATCCGGCGGCGGCGCGGCCGGCATCACGTCTTGGTGCTCGATACCGCTCTGGTCGGTCTGAAACGACGCCGACATCGAGAAGATGGTCTCGCCGTGCTGGATCGCGTTGACGCGGCGGGTGACGAACGATCCGCCGTCGCGCAGCCGTTCGACGATGTACACCGAAGGGGCGCGGGCGTCCCCGGGGCGCAGGAAGTAGCCGTGCAGGGAATGCACCTGAAACTTCGGATCCACGGTCCGCACCGCCGACACCAGCGACTGGCCCGCTACGTGTCCGCCGAATGTGCGCTGGAAATAACCTGATTCGGGGCTGAAGACCCCACCGCGGTAGATGTTGACCTCGAGCTGCTCGAGATCGAGGATCTGTTCGATCGCCACGAGATGTGTTTACCAGCCGCGTTCTGCGAGCCGGTGTGGGGCCGCAACATCCTCCACGTTGATACCGACCATCGGCTCGCCCAACCCGCGCGAAACCTTGGCCAGCACGTCGGGATCATCATAGAAGGTGGTGGCCTTGACGATCGCGGCGGCGCGCGCGGCCGGGTCGCCGGATTTGAAGATGCCGGAGCCGACGAACACTCCCTCGGCGCCCAGCTGCATCATCATCGCCGCGTCGGCCGGGGTGGCGATACCGCCGGCGGTGAACAGCGTGACCGGAAGCTTTCCGGCGCGCGCCACCTCGACGACGAGATCGTAGGGGGCCTGCAATTCCTTTGCGGCGACGTAGAGTTCGTCTTCAGACATCGAGGTCAGCCGCCGGATTTCGCCGCCGATCTGACGCATGTGGGTGGTCGCGTTGGATACGTCGCCGGTGCCGGCCTCGCCCTTGGAGCGGATCATCGCCGCACCTTCGGTGATGCGGCGCAGCGCCTCGCCGAGGTTGGTCGCACCGCACACGAACGGCACGGTGAACTTCCACTTGTCGATGTGGTGGGTGTAGTCGGCCGGGGTCAGCACCTCGGACTCGTCGATGTAGTCGACGCCGAGGCTCTGCAGGATCTGCGCCTCGACGAAATGGCCGATGCGGACCTTGGCCATCACCGGAATGGTGACCGCCGAGATGATGCCCTCGATGAGATCAGGATCACTCATCCGGGCGACCCCGCCCTGGGCGCGGATGTCGGCAGGGACGCGTTCGAGCGCCATCACGGCCACCGCGCCCGCCCCCTCGGCGATGCGCGCCTGCTCAGGGGTGACCACGTCCATGATCACGCCGCCCTTGAGCATTTCGGCCATGCCGCGCTTGACTCGTGCGGTTCCGGTCTGCGACACGGACCCGTCGTTCGCCGCGGTTTCCACTGCTATCTCCTCCAAATCGATACTGATCCACTGTAATGGCGGCCGCAAAGCGTTTATTCCGCAGCATCAGCGGATGGATTGCAGCTGCCGCCGCGGGACGCCGCCCCGTGCGTCGGCCAGCTCGTTGGCCTCGGCCAGCAGCTCGCCGAGCTGCACCGGGTACACCGCTTCCCCGCTGGCGACCAGCTCGGAGATCATTGTCTCATCGCACCAGCGGTATCCGTGAATGTAGGACCGCTCCAGGCCGGTCCGGCCGTCCGGGGAGGGTTCGAAGCGCTGGGTGCGGTGCACGAAGAACATCTCCTGGCTGCGGATCACCGAGCCGTTGAACTCGATCACCGCGTCGCGCCGCCACACCGGCCCGATCATCTGGTCGGCGTCGACGCGCAGCCCGGTCTCCTCGGCCACCTCCCGCGCGGCGGCCTCCTGCAGCGTCTCGCCCTGCTGCACGGCGCCGCCGACGGTGAACCACCAGCGCGGCGCCGCGCCCTCGGCGGTGTCGGCGATGGCCGGGTCGGATCCGCCCAGCAGCAGCACCGCGCCGGTCTCGTCCAACAGCACGACGCGCGCCGAAACGCGCCGGCTCACCGCCGGCGTGGTTTCTGCCCGCTCGGCGATTTCGAAATACGTTGGCAGCGCGGCGGTTCCACCGAGCCGCAGCATCCGCACCGCGGGGCGTTCCCGCAGCGCGAGCGTGTCGCGCACGGCGTCGTTGTGGAAGCGACGCGCCAACAGCACGCGGGCTTCGGCGTCGGCGAGTTCGGACACCAGCGCGACGGGCAGCGACGCCGGATCGACCATCGCCAGCGCCGCGGACAGTTCGTTCTCGGCGGCCTCGCGCGCCGAGCGGGGGGCGCGTTCGGCCGCGTCGGCCAGTGCCGCCAGCCGCTTACCCTGCGGCCCGCCGCCGTAGGCGTCGACGGCCACCGCGCGGGCGACGACGGCCCGCCGCGCCAGCGCTCCGTCCAGCGCCTGCCAGGACAGGTCGTAGCGGACGTGGAGGCGGTCGAGCCGGTTGGCCGTCTGGATCGCCCAACCGCCGATCGCCAGCAACGCGATGACCAGGACCGCGAGCGTGATCACCACGATCCAGGTCGTCAACTCGCCACCTGCACCTTGATCCCGGCGCCCGCCACGGTTTCGTAGACCCGCATGATTTGGCGGGCCACCACCGACCAGTCGTATCGCCGCACCGCGTCCGAGGCGGCCTCGATGTAGCGCTCGCGCACGACGTCGTTCTCCAGCACCTCGATCAGGCCCTCGGCCAGCGCGGCGGCGTCGTCCACCGGCACCAACCGGCCGACCGCGCCGTCCATCAGCACCCGCCGAAACGCATCGAGGTCGCTGGCCACCACCGGGGTGCAGGCCGCCATCGCCTCCACCAGCACGATGCCGAAGCTCTCACCGCCGGTGTGGGGTGCGCAGTACACGTCGGCGCTGCGCATCGCCGACGCCTTCTGGCGGTCGTCGACCTGACCGAGGAACCGCAGGTGGCCGGCCAGCTCGCCGGCGTCCTCGCGCAGTTCGTCGGCGTCGCCGCGGCCCACGACGAGGATCTCGATGTCCTCGAACCGCTCGACCAGCGCAGGCAGCGCCCGCAAGAGCACCGCCATGCCCTTGCGGGGTTCGTCGAACCTGCCGAGGAACAACACCGACTTACCCGGGCGTGGATAGCCTTCGAGCCGCGGCGCGGAGGCGAACGCTGTCACGTCGACCCCGTTGGGGATCTCGACCGCGTCGCTGCCCAACGCCTCCATCTGCCAGCGCCGCGCCAAATCCGACACCGCGATGCGGCCGACGATCTTCTCGTGCATCGGCCGAAGGATCGGTTCGAACACGCTGAGCGTCAACGACTTTGTTGTCGACGTGTGAAACGTCGCGACGATCGGGCCTTCGGCGATGTTGAGCGCCAGCATCGACAGGCTGGGCGCGTTGGGCTCGTGCAGATGCAGCACGTCGAAGTTGCCGTCGGCCAGCCAGCGCTTCACCATCCGGTGGGTGGCCGGCCCGAACCGCAGCCGCGCCACCGACCCGTTGTACGGGATCGGCACCGCCCGACCGCCCGACACCACGTAGTCGGGCAGCGTCACGTGCGGTGAGGACGGGGCCAGCACGCTGACGTCGTTGCCGCGCGCGCGCATCACCTCGGCCAGCTGCAGCACGTGGGACTGCACGCCGCCGGGCACGTCGAACGAATACGGACACACCATGCCGATGCGCATCAGGAAGCTCCCAGCTTGGCGCGCCGCTCGGCGGGCAGATCGGCCAGCCACTGCGGCTGCATCATGTGCCAGTCCGCCGGGTACGCGGCGATGTTGCGGGCGAACCGGTCGGCCAACGCCTGGGTGATCACGGTGACGTCGCCCGACGAGGTGTCCACCGCCGGATATACCCCCATGCCCCAGCCGTCTTTTTCGAACCAGCAGTGCGCGGGCAGCAGCACCGCACCGGTTTCGATGGCCAGCTTCGCCGGGCCGGCGGGCATGCGGGTGGGCTCACCGAAGAAATCGACCGTGACGCCGTTGCGGCTGAGGTCACGCTCGGCCATCAGGCACACGATGCGGTTGTCGCGCAGGCGTTCACACAGGATCTCGTACGGCGGGCGCTCGCCGCCCGACGACGGCAGCACCTCGAAACCCAGGCTTTCGCGGTAGGCGACGAACCGGTGGTAGAGCGATTCGGGTTTGAGGCGTTCGGCGACGGTGGTGAACGAGCCGTGGTTCTGCACCAGCCACACCCCGGCCATATCCCAGTTCCCGCTGTGCGGCAGGGCGATCACCACACCGCGGCCGGCCTCCAGGCCCGTCCAGACCCGGTCGACGTCGTGTACGAAAAGCTCACGACCCACCGCGTCGTGGTCCATCGTCGGCAACCGGAAGGCCTCGCGCCAGTACCGGGCGTAGGACGCCACCGACGCCCGGATCAGCCCGTCGGGCACCCGGTCGGGCGCAACGCCGAGCACCCGTCCCAGGTTCTTGCGCAGCTGTTGTGGCCCGGCGCCGCGTGCGGCGTAGTGCGCGCCCGCGTTGAAAGCGTTGCGCGCCACGACTTCCGGCATGGCGCGTACCAGCCGCCAACCGGCCGCGTAGCCCCAGTCCGTCAACCGTCCACTCAACGGGTTGCCCGTCGGCGGTTCCGGCTGGGTGCTCGTCACGCCTTCTCCTCCCCCTGCCCCCTTGGGGGGTGGTGCGGTGTGGCGTCGGGCTTGATCAGCAGATCCATCGCGCCGGGCGAGGTTCGCACGCTGTGCACCCGCTGGCCGAGCGTGATCAGGCTGGTGATCGCCAGCACCCACATCGCCACGTGCAACAACCACGGCATCGGGAAGAACGGCAGGTCGGAAACGCCCGCCCCGATCAGCACGATGATCAGCCGCTCCGGCCGCTCGATCAGCCCGCCTTCGGCCGACAGCCCGCTGGCCTCGGCGCGGGCCTTGATGTAGGAGATCACCTGCGAGGTCACCAGACAGATCGCGGTGGCCACCACCAGCGAGGTGCTGTGCAGCCCGAAGGCCGCCCACCACAGCAGCCCGCAGAAGATCGCGCCGTCGCCGATGCGGTCGCAGGTCGCGTCGAGCACCGCACCGAACCGGGTGCCCCCGCCGCGCTCGCGGGCCATCGCCCCGTCGAGCATGTCGGCGAGCACGAAGAAGAACACGGCCACCGCACCCCACCACAGCTGGCCGATCGGAAACAGCGTCAGCGCGCCCAGCACCGATCCCGCCGTGCCGAGGATCGTGATCCGGTCAGGGGTGAAGCCCGCCCGCAGCGCGGCCTTGGCGATCGGCTTGCTGAGCTTCTCGTAAGCCGCCCGCGTCATCAGGTAGAAGTTGCTCACTTCTGCCTTGCCCACTCCGTGGCCAGCAGGTGCCGGGTCTCGCGCAGCAGCTGCGGCACCACCTTGGCGCCGCCGATGATCGTGATGAAGTTCGCGTCGCCGATCCAGCGCGGCACCACATGCATGTGCAGGTGTTCGGCCAGTGAACCACCCGACACCTTGCCGAGGTTGAGCCCGACGTTGAAGCCCATCGGGTTGGACACGCTCTTGATGACCCGAATGGCCTTCTGCGTGAACGCCATCAGCTCCATGCTCTCGGACTCGGTGAGATCTTCCAGCTCCGACACCCGCCGGTAGGGCACCACCATCAGATGGCCGGGGTTGTACGGGTACAGGTTCAGCACTACGTACACCTGCTCGCCGCGCGCGACCATCAGGCCGTCCTCGTCCGACAATGTGGGGATCTCGGTGAACGGCCGTGATTCCGCGGTGTTTTCGCGCCGCAGCGGCGCTTCGGCGATGTAGGTCATCCGGTGCGGTGTCCACAGCCGTTGCAGGTGGTCGGGTTCACCGGCGCCGTGGTCGACGATGGTGCGGTCCTCGGACTCGTCGCGCAGGCTTTCGTCACTGGTCACGACTTGTCGCCCACCTTGATCAGATCCGCAGTGGGAGCGGCGTTTTCGCGGCTTGCGACCCAGTTGACGATGGCCTCGATCGCGTCGTCGCGGGGCACGCCGTTGACCTGGGTGCGGTCACCGAAGCGGAAGCTGACCGCCCCGGCTTCCACGTCGCGGTCCCCGGCCACCAGCATGAACGGCACCTTCTGGTTGGTGTGGTTGACGATCTTCTTGGCCATCCGGTCGTCGCTGGTGTCGACCTCGGCGCGGATGCCGCGCAGGTTCAGTTGCGCCGCAACGCCGTTGAGGTAGGCGATGTGGTCGTCGGAGACCGGGATGCCGACCACCTGCACCGGCGCCAGCCACGCGGGGAAGGCGCCGGCGTAGTGCTCGGTGAGGATGCCGAAGAACCGCTCGATCGATCCGAACAGCGCGCGGTGGATCATCACCGGGCGCTGCCGGGACCCGTCGGCGGCGGTGTACTCCAACTCGAAGCGCTCGGGGAAGTTGAAGTCCAGCTGGATGGTCGACATCTGCCAGCTGCGCCCCAACGCGTCCTTGACCTGCACCGAGATCTTGGGGCCGTAGAACGCGGCGCCACCGGGATCGGGCACCAACTCCAGGCCCGACGCCGCACCCACCTCGGCGAGCACGTCGGTGGCTTCCTCCCACAGCTCGTCGGAGCCGACGAACTTGTCCGGGTCCTTGGTGGAGAGCTCGAGGTAGAAGTCGGTCAGGCCGTAGTCGGCGAGCAGCTCCAGCACGAACCTCAGCAGCGAGGTCAGCTCGTCGCGCATCTGGTCGCGGGTGCAGTAGATGTGCGCGTCGTCCATCGTCAGACCCCGCACCCGGGTCAGCCCGTGCACGACGCCGGAGAGCTCGTAGCGGTAGACCGCGCCGAACTCGAAGAGCCGCAACGGAAGCTCGCGATAGGACCGCCCGCGCGACCGGAAGATCAGGCAGTGCATCGGGCAGTTCATCGGTTTGAGGTAGTAGTCCTGGCCCGGTTTGCGCACCGTGCCGTCCTCGTTGTACTCGGCGTCCAGATGCATCGGCGGGAACATGCCGTCGGCGTACCAGTCCAGGTGCCCGGAGATCTTGAACAGCTCGGCCTTGGTGATGTGGGGGCTGTTGACGAACTGGTAGCCCGCCTCGCTGTGCTTGCGCCGCGAGTAATCTTCGAGCTCGCGGCGGATGATGCCGCCCTTCGGGTGGAAAACCGCCAAGCCCGAACCGATTTCGTCGGGGAAGCTGAACAGGTCCAGTTCGGCGCCGATCCTGCGGTGGTCGCGGCGCTGGGCTTCCTCGATCAGCTCGAGGTGGCGGTCGAGGGCTTCCTGGGACTCCCATGCGGTGCCGTAGATGCGCTGCAGGCTGGGGTTGTCCTGGTTGCCGCGCCAGTAGGCGGCCGAGCTGCGGGTGAGTTTGAACGCCGGGATGTAGCGCGTCGTCGGAATGTGCGGGCCCCGGCACAGATCGCCCCACTCGCGTTCCTTGGTGCGGGGGTTGAGGTTGTCGTAGGCGGTGAGCTCGTCACCACCGACCTCCATCACGTCCGGGTCCCCGGACTTGTCGTCGACGAGCTCCAGTTTGTAGGGCTCGTTGGCAAGCTCTTGGCGCGCTTGATCTTTGGACTCATAGACCCGCCGCGAGAAGAGCTGGCCCTCCTTGACGATCTGGCGCATCCGCTTCTCCAGCGCCTCCAGATCCTCTGGGGTGAACGCGCGTTCGACGTCGAAGTCGTAGTAGAAGCCGTCCGTGATCGGCGGGCCGATGCCGAGCTTGGCCTCGGGGAACAGGTCCTGGACGGCCTGAGCGAGCACGTGCGCCGCGGAGTGGCGCAGGACGCTGCGGCCATCCTCGGTGTTGGCGGCCACGGGCGTCACCTCGACGTCGGTGTCCGGCGCCCACGACAGGTCACGCAGCCGGCCCTCGGGGTCGCGGACGACGACGATCGCGTCGACGGCGCCGCGGCTGGGCAGGCCGGCTTCCCGCACCGCCGCCCCCGCGGTGGTCCCGGCAGCGACCCGGATCGGGGCTGCGGGGGCGTGGTTGACGGCGGCGCTCATCGGTGACTCTCCAAGCTCTCGGGGAAGTTCTCCACACAACTCAAGACGCGACCATGCTATCTAGGCGAGCGCTCAGCTTCCCAAGCCAATAGGGGACCTCAACCAGGACCAATCGATGCCGACCAGCCCGGCGCCCCACCACAGCGCGCCCAGCAACCACAGCGTCACCCACACGACCGCCGCGGTGAACACGCCGCCGAGTGCCTGCACGGCCCAGTGTTGGGTGTGAAACCAGGCCATCACCTCGTCGTAGCGTCTGCGCACGACCAGCAGCAGCCGTCGTGCCCAGGCGAACTCGGTGGACAGGATGCCCAGCCCGACGAACACGATGGCCCAGCCCGGCCCGGGATACGGGATGGCCACGATCCCGATGGCGAGCACGATCAGGCCGACGGTGCCGACGACGCTGCGGTACGCGAACTCGATCCGGCGTCGTCCGCGCAGCCGTTCGCGCCACCGCAGCCAGCGCGGAACCTCCCGGTCGGTCTGCTCGGTCACGGTTGGCCGGGTTTGAGCTTGACGAACAGCGCGTCGGCGTCGGCCAGCACGGTGTCGCCGTCGAGTACGCGGCCCTCGATGAAGATCTTTCGCCCCTCGACGCGTTCCACGCCGGCGTCGACCGTCAGCTCTTTCTCGATCGGCACGATCTGGCGGTAGTTGACATGCAGATACGCGGTGCGCTGTTGGTGGCCTTCGGTCAGCCGGTATGCGGTATAGCCGAGCACGGAGTCGAACAACTGCGCAATGCATCCGCCGTGTACGGCGCCGTTGCGGCCGAGGTGAAACCGGCGGAAGTAAACGACGCCACCGACCCGGCCGTCGTCGGTCTTGTGGTACTCCCCCGGAATGCCGAGCACACTGCCGCGGTTGGGCAGATCCAGGCGCCGGCCCGACGGTGAGGTCCACTCGTCGACTTGGTAGGGGCCCAGCAGCTGGGAGAGCTTGTCGAGCAGGTCGGCGGCTTCGGTGATCACGTGGTCGGGAGCGTCGACCGCGCGGGCGTGGTCCTGCAGGGTGCGGACCCCTTCGACGAACCTGCCGTAGTCCGGCCCGCCCTTGGTGGTCGGCTGCGGCGGATTGAATCCGCCGCCGGGATGTGCGTCGATGCTCACCCGCCTACCGTATTGCCTCCGGCGCTACCCGGCTGAACCGGCAGTACTGAGCGTTTCGAACTCGTCGTCGGACAGCTCGATCGTCGCGGCGGCGACGTTCTCCTCGAGGTGGGCGACTTTGGAGGTGCCCGGGATGGGCAGCATCACCGGGGAGCGTTTGAGCAGCCAGGCCAGCGCCAGCTGCGACGGGGATGCGTCGTGGTCGGCGGCGATGCGTTGCAGCGGGCCGTCGGGGGCCGCCAACGGCCCGGCCGCCAGCGGAAACCACGGGATGAAACCGATGCCGTGGGCTTCGCAGGCCTCCAGCACCGGTTCGGCGGTGCGCGTCGTGAGGTTGTACATGTTCTGCACCGACACGATGTCGGCGACCTTGCGGGCGGCCTCGAGCT
Organism: Mycolicibacterium pulveris; assembly: GCA_050205315.1. Taxonomy (GTDB): domain Bacteria; phylum Actinomycetota; class Actinomycetes; order Mycobacteriales; family Mycobacteriaceae; genus Mycobacterium; species Mycobacterium pulveris_A. The sequence continues at coordinate 126,805 of JBNMRA010000007.1, forward strand.
GTTCGACGGTGACCTCCGAGAGCCCGATGTGGCGGATCTTGCCTTCCTGCTGCAGCGCGACGAGCTCACCCAGCTGGTCTTCGGCCGGGAACTTGTCGTCGATGCGGTGCAGCTGGAACAGGTCGATGGTGTCGACGCCGAGGCGGCGCAGGCTCATCTCGCACTCCTGGCGCAGATAGGCCGGGTAGCCGAGCACCGGCCATACGTCGGGTCCGGTGCGCAGCAGACCGGCTTTGGTCGCGACGACGACGCCGCCGTCGTAGGGGTGCAGCGCTTCGCGGATCAGTTCCTCGGAGACGTAGGGGCCGTACGAGTTGGCGGTGTCGATGAAGTTGACGCCGAGTTCGACGGCACGCCGCAGCACGCGGAGGCATTCGTCGCGGTCGGCGGGTGGGCCCCAGGTGCCCTTGCCGGTCAGCCGCATGGCGCCGTAGCCGAGGCGGTTGACGACCAGATCGCCGCCGAGGGTGAACGTTCCTGATGCCTGCGCGATGCTCGTGGTGCTCATGTAGACGAACGTACGCCGCGCGATAGCGTCTGCTCTGGTGAAACTGAGTGAGCTTGCGGCGTTGCCGTTGACCTACCCCGAGGTGGGTGCCACCGCGGGGACGTTGCCCGCGGGATACCACCACGTGCAGAAGAGCGCGGTCATCGGCCGGGGGCGTGCGCGTTTTGAGGAGGCCGCCGCCGCGGGGATGCGTTGGGGAATGCTGCGCGGCGCCGGTGTTCGGGTCGAGGCGACGACGGAGGTCGCGGCGGTGGGCTCGGAGGTGATCGTCCATCTCGGACCGGTGCGCGCACCGTGCCGGGTTGTCTACGTCGTCGACGAAGCCGATCGGCGCGGCTTCGCCTACGGCACCCTGCCCGGGCACGCCGAATCCGGCGAAGAGCTGTTCCTGGTCCGCTACGATCCCGACACCGACGAGGTGGCAGCGGAGGTGCGGGCGTTCTCCCGGCACGCCACCTGGTGGAGCCGGTTGGCATCGCCCGTCACCTCGTTGGTGCAGCGGATCGTCACAGAGCGGTATTTGCAGGCTCTTTGAGCTTCGTTGCGCGTAGTGTCTAAGGCCTGACGGAGGACGGTCCAATGGTGAGGGTCAACGAACCCGCGGGCGCAGCGGACGCGCATCTTCGCATCGCGGAGATCGTGCAAGAGCTCTACAGCCGGCCCGATACCGACTCGGCCACCGTGATCGCCGAGCTGGCCGAGCACGCCGCGGTCGAGATTCCCGGCGCCCAGTACGCCGGCATCACCGTCACGCGCAACTCCAAGCACATCGACACCACCGCGGCCACCCACATGTGGCCGGTGCTGTTGGACAAGGTCCAGCAGCGCCATCGGGAGGGCCCCTGCCTGACGGCGGCGTGGGAAGAGAAGGTCGTTCACGTGGCCGACCTCGAAACCGAAACCCGTTTTCCGCGTTACCGTCGGGATGCGTTGGCAGAAACGCCGATTCGCTCCATCATGGCGTTTCAGCTGTTCATCGCCGGACAGACGATGGGGGCGTTGAACGTCTACGCCGAACAACCAAATGTGTTCGGAGAAGCGGCCAAAAAGCTCGGCCTGGTCTTTGCGACCCATTCCTCGGTGGTGTGGAACTCAGCGCGCCGCGATGAGCAGTTCAAACGAGCGCTTGCCAGCCGCGACACCATCGGTCAGGCCAAGGGCATGATCATGGAACGTTACGGTGTTGATGCCGTACGGGCTTTCGACTTGTTACGCAAGCTTTCTCAGGAATCCAACGTGCCGTTGGTGCAAATCGCCGAGGAACTTGTCGAGAAGGCACAGTCACCGGAGCCGTCGAAGTAGCCGCTCAGCGCCTGGTTCACGGCCTGTGGCCGAACCGTGACTGAGACTTAACCGAATCGCTCACGCGCCCTTACCCATCCATCGAAGGCGCACCCATAGCATCGAATTGACACTAGAGATATTTCAAGGGAGCCCAAATCCGTGCGTGGGGTTGTTCGGTGTGTTCTTGCTGCCGTCGTGGTCGCCACCAGCGTTGTCGCCGGCCCGGCTGATACCAGCCTGGCTGCGGCGAACCGTTCGCTGACAAGCGTCATCACGTCCGTCCTGCCGTCCCCGGATCAGGTCGTCGGCGTGGCCCACCCGGTGGTGGTGACGTTCGCCGCGCCGATCATCGACAAGCGCGCAGCCGAACGCACCCTCGACATCACGTCCTCACCTGCGATGACGGGCACGTACGAGTGGCTCGAAAGCAACGTCGTGCAGTGGACGCCCGATGAGTTCTGGCCGGCGCACAGCACGGTGTCGCTTTCGGTGGGCGGCGTACCGACGCGGATCGTGACGGGCGCTGCCGTCGTCGCCGTCGCCAACATCGAAGAGCACACGTTCACCGTGACCATCGATGGTACCGAGGCGGGACCGCCGCCGATATTGCCTGCGCCGCACCATCGTCCGCACTTCGGAGAGCCCGGGGTGTTCCCGGCGTCGATGGGTCGAGAGCAGTATCCGACACCTATCGGCACCTTCCCGGTGCTTTCCAAAAAGCGTGATGTCGTGATGGATTCGAGCAGCGTCGGCATTCCTGTCAACTCCGAGGACGGTTACCTGCTCACCGTCGACCATGCCGTTCGTCTCACCACCCGCGGCATTTTCGTGCACTCTGCGCCGTGGGCGGTCAACTCCATGGGGTATGAGAACACCAGCCACGGTTGCATCGGGCTCAGCCCCCAGGACGCCGAGTGGTACTTCGACGTCGTCAAGGAAGGCGACCCGGTGATCGTGCAGCAGAACAGCGTTGAGATTCCTCGTCCGGTGGAGCCGAAAGCCCCCGTCGAGGTTCCCCGCATCGTTTCTGGCTGACGGGGCCTTCGCCCTCCATCCCCTACTGGCGGACCATCTTTCGACGGTGCGCTGCCCAGCAGCGAGTGGTTGTCGGCCGTTGCAACGCAATGAGTTTGGCCCGGCGGTGAGTGGTTACTCGCCGCCGGGCCAAAGCCGGTAGGGGTTAGTTGTGCGTGATCAGCCCGTGGGTCCAGGCATGATCGGCTGGCCGGGCACGGGTGCGCCCGCAGGGGCCGGTCCGGTCACCTGTCCCTTACCGCCTGCGCCACCCATCTCGGTGATCGGAGCCACCGGAGCGAGCGGAGCACCCGCCACCGCAATCGGCGCAGCAGCCGGCGGTGGAACAACCGGCGGCGGAACCAACGGCGGCACCACGGGCGGTGGGACCAGCGGCGGCACCAGCGGTGGCGGTACCACCGGCGGAACCAGCGGCGGCGGGATCACCGGCGGCGGAACCACGGGAACCGGCCCGGGCAACGCCATCGGAACGCCCGCCATGTCGGTGATCGGCAGACATGCGCCTGCCGGTGCCGGCGCCTCCCCAGCCGCCGTCTCGACACAGTCGTAGCCACCCGTCTTGAACGGGACGGCCGACGCTGTCGGGCTCAACGCCATGGCTACCCCGCACAACCCAGCCCCAACAACGGCTGTGATTTTGCCTCGATCAAAGACCGTCATCGACGTCGATCCCTTCATTTACTTCAGATAATCCGCACTCATTCATGTAGCAGAGCTACATGCCGTACCGGAGTCGCGGTTATGCGACCGCGTAAATTATCAGCACCTGGGCGTTGCCGACGCGCCACGCCGCACCGCACCGTTTCCAAATGGTGACCCGTATGCAAGGCCGGGGTGTCCTACCGCCGCGCCTGCGCTCTCCCAGGTTGCTTGATATGACGGAATTCGCTTGACCGCAGCGCTTTTGGTTATCCAACCGTTGCCAACGTGAGTCGCGCCCGTCATCGACGGCGACGCGAAAATGTGCCTGTCCGGCATCTGCGGGAAAGGTCGACGTTTGGTTCGGCCACATGGGGGCATGTCTGTTACGGCAGAGCAATCAAGTCAAGGGTTGGTATGTGATGGCTGTGGAATCCAAGCCCGGCGCCGATGCCTCCATCGGCGAGTTGATGGGCCAGTTGTCGACCCAAACGTCGCGGCTGATCCGCGACGAGATGCGGCTAGCCCAGAAAGAGTTCCAAGAGTCCGCCAAGCACGCCGGGATCGGCGCCGGCCTGTTCAGCGTGGCCGGCCTGCTGGCCTTCTTCGGCGTAGCGACGTTCATCGCGGCCGGCATCGCGGCGCTGTCGCTGGTGCTGCCGGTGTGGGCGTCGGCGTTGATCGTCGGCGCCGTGTTGTTCATCGCCGCGGGCATTGCCGCTCTGGTCGGACGCAAACAGACCAATGAGGTCACGCCGGCGGCGCCGCGCACGGTCGAGACGGTGAAGGCCGATATCGAAGAGCTGAAAGGTGCGCGCTGATGACCACACCGAATTCCGGTCGCCCCGAGCCGGGCCCCTCGGCCGACATCTCCGACATCGAGGCCGACATCGAGCAGACCCGCGACGAGCTCGGCCAGACCGTGGCGGCCCTGTCATCGAAGCTCGACGTCAAAGAACGCACCAGACAGAAGGCCGCCGACACCAAGGAGCGCGTCGCGGCCGGAGCCGACTCGCTCAAGCACACCGCTACCGACAATCCGTCGCGCACGGTTCCGATCGCCGCGATCGTGGTGCTCGCGCTGCTGGCTGGAATCGTGGTATGGAGGCGACGCCGGTAGGTCGGCTCGGCGCGCCCGCGCAGCGCAGAAATGAAACCCCTACCTCTGGGGGCGCGGCGATATTTGAAACCGCAAATACCTTGCGGCCGTTGACGAGTTCGCAAAAAATTTTCCGAAAAGTTCTGGCGTCAGATGAATTCGTTGTGAAAAACTTCGCCGGTGCCAGCGAGCCACACTGTCTATCCGACCCCTCTAGGTGAGGCCCATGCGACTTATCGACTTCAAGGCCAGAACGCCACTCATCGGGATGTCCATGGTCTTTGTGGCGATGGGTCTCGTCGTGTTGACGGATTATGTGGCCCCCGGCTGGTATTCGATCATCGGATACGTTATCGCCGCGGCAGTCGCGGTGTTCGGTTTCGTGTTCACCTTCCGCGACATCCCGACGCCGCCGCCCGACGAGAGCACGAACGAGCTCGAGAACCCGGGGGTCACCCCAAAGCGCTGATCCTCCATCCACGCTGAGCCGGCGAGAGGCACCGACCATGGCGACCATGCCTGATTCGATAGCGGCGGACACGTCGGTTCTCACCAGCGAGGACGTCGGCTACCACAAGAGCCTTAAACCGCGCCAGCTGCAGATGATCGCGATCGGCGGCGCGATCGGCACCGGCCTGTTTCTCGGCGCCGGCGGGTACCTGGCCAAGGCGGGCCCGGGGCTGTTTGTGGTGTACGCGGTGTGCGGTGTGTTCGTGTTCCTCATACTGCGCGCGCTGGGTGAACTCGTATTGCACCGGCCGACAACGGGTTCGTTCGTCTCGTACGCGCGCGAATTCCTCGGCGAGAAGGCGGCTTACGTCGCGGGGTGGATGTACTTCCTGAACTGGGCGATGACGGCGATCGTCGACTCCACGGCCATCGCCACGTACTTCCAGTTCTGGTCGGTCTTCGACGGGATCCCGCAGTGGACGATCGCGCTGGTGGCGCTCGCGGTGGCGTTGAGCGTGAACCTGATCTCGGTGTCGCTGTTCGGTGAGCTCGAATTCTGGGCCGCGCTGATCAAAGTGCTGGCCCTGTTGACGTTCCTGGTCGTCGGGACGATCTTCCTGGCCGGCGGCGGCGAGGTGAACGGCCGCGACACCGGCCTCAGCGTGATCGCCGACAACGGCGGCCTGTTCCCGATGGGTGTACTCCCCCTCGTCGTCGTGATATCGGGTGTGGTGTTCGCCTATGCCGCAACGGAATTGGTCGGCACAGCGGCCGGTGAGACGGCCGAGCCCGAGAAGGTGATGCCGCGGGCCATCAACTCGGTCATCGCCCGTATCGCGCTGTTCTATGTGGGCACCCTGTTCCTGCTCGGCGTGTTGATGCCCTACACCTCCTACTCGGCCGACGAGAGCCCGTTCGTCACGTTCTTTTCGAGCATCGGGGTCTCCGGCGCCGGCGCGATCATGAACCTGGTGGTGTTGACGGCGGCGTTCTCCAGCCTCAACGCCGGGTTGTACGCCACGGGCCGCATCCTGCGTTCGATGGCGATGAACGGCACCGCACCGAAGTTCACCGCGCGGATGTCGAGTCGCGGTGTGCCCTACGGCGGTATCTGCCTGACCGCATCCATCGGTCTGTTGGGCGTACTGCTCAACGGTGTGGTGCCCACCATGGCGTTCGAGATCGTGCTCAACGTCGCGGCGCTCGGCATCCTCTCGTCGTGGGCGATGATCGTCATCTGCCAGCTGCAGCTGTTGCGGTGGTCGAAGTTGGGCCGGCTGGCGCGGCCGTCGTTCCGGATGTGGGGGGCGCCCTACACCGGCTACGCCACGCTGGTGTTCTTGTTGACGGTGCTGGTGCTGATGGCCTTCCAATACCCGATCGGGACATGGACTGTGGCCAGCCTGCTCGTCCTGATCCCCGCGTTGATCGGCGGCTGGTATCTCGTACGTGGCCGCGTGGTCGACGCAGCCGCATCTCCGAACTTCCTCGAGCAGTAATGGGGGGATAACCGGGGGTCTCGCCGAGGACCCCACACGGCTCGACCGTCGAAGAATGGAGTGACACAGATGCACAAGGTGGACCAGACCACCGACCAGATGATGCGCAGCGTGCTGGCCGTCGCCGAGGACCGGTTGCGGATGGACCCGGTTCCGCTCAACAAGACGGTCCCGCCGGCCGAGGAGCTGAACGAACATTTCAAGGGACTGATCCGGGAGACGCCGCGCGACCCGGATGAAGTGCTGGGCGTGTACTCCTCGGTGATCGCGCCGACGGTGATCTCGGCCGACAGCGACCGGTTCCTCGGGTTCATCCCGGCCGCGCCGACGCGGGCCAGCCTGCTGTTCGACATGCTGGTGTCGGTCACGCCGGTGCAGGGCAAGTCGTGGCTGGAGGCATCCGGTGCGGTGGCCGCCGAGAACAGCGTGCTGCGGTTGATCGCCAGCGAAGCCGGGATGCCGGCGGGCGCTGGCGGCTGCTTTGTGTCGGGTGGTTCGGCGGGCAACCTGTCGGCGCTGGCGGTGGCCCGTGAGGAGGCCAAGAAACGCGGCGCCACCGGGCGGCTGCGGGTGGTCGTCGGAGCCGATGCGCACTCGTCGGTGGTCAACGCGCTGCATCTGCTGGAGTTGGACGCGTTGGTGATCGACACACCGGAGCATCGGCTCACCGCCGAGACCGTGCGCAACGCGGTACCCGCCGATGCGGAGAACATCGCGGCGGTGGTGTGCACGGCGGGCACCACCAACGCCGGCATCATCGACGACTTGGCCGGCGTCGGCGCGATCGCGCGCGAACGCGGCTGGTGGATGCACGTCGACGGCGCATACGGCGGGGCCGGCATCTTCGCGCCGTCGCTGAAGCCGAAGTACGAAGGCCTCGAACATGCGGACTCGTTCATCCTGGACCCGCACAAGTGGTTGTTCACGTCGTTCGACTGCTGCGCGGTGTTGTACCGCGAGCCCGAACTGGCCCGTCGCACCCATACTCAGGACGCGTCGTACCTCGATGTCATCAAGGTGTCCGGCGAGGAGTGGAACCCCGCCAACTACGCCTACCACCTGACCCGGCGGGTGCGCGGGCTGCCGCTGTGGTTCTCGCTTGCGGTGCATGGCATCGGGGCGTACCGCGAGGCCATCGAGGTCGCCGCGTCGCTGGCCAAGCAGACCGCGGAGCTGATCAACGCGGCCCCGCAGCTGGAGTTGATCTGCGAGCCTGACCTCGGGGTGGTGCTGTTTCGCCGGCTGGGCTGGAGCTCCGACGACTACACCGCGTGGGCGCAGGGGCTGCACCAGGATCAGGTGGCGTTCATTCCGCCGACCAAGTGGGAGGGCGAGGCCGTCGGCCGGTTCGCGTTCCTGCATCCCGGGACCAGCATGGAGTTGGTGCGCGAGATCCTGGCGCGGACGGAGTAAGTCGCGGGCTTGCGTTCCGGGGCCGCCTGACGGCCGCCGCGTCGACGCCGGGGATAAGTGGGTGTTACCGCGGCACTAACACCCACTTATCCATCTATCTGGGTGTTCATTCCTGAAATGCATCCACTTACTTACCGGTACCGAAGTTCGAGTACGAGACGCTGTCTCTGGACAATTCCCCGCGCGCAATTGTGTCGCACGGCAAAGCGACAGCAAGGCGCCTATAAGGCGGCGATCAGCGCAATATCGCCGACGTGAGGGTCAACCTGCCGTCCGACGTGCTCGGCGGCCTCGAGGCCGCCGTCGGCGACGCGGCTCGTAGACGTCACTTGTCCGCGGTGTCGTCGTCCGCTTCCCCCATCGATCGTCGCTACCGGCTACACCCCAGTAGCACGGCCAAGAGCACCAGCAGCAATACCAGCTAGCCACACCAGCCGCCGCGCATGACTGGCCAGCATCGTATGCCGGATTAAAGTCCGCTGATCGTTGCCGCGGCAAAGATCGACATGGTCCACCCTTGGGCCCCGTCGACGGGTTCGGAGCAAATATTGACGAACTGCTTACTACGGACCTCGTTCGTGATGCAATCGATACACCTAACAGGGGGAACAAAATGAAGGGTGTCTATACAGTTCTGACCACCGCGGCCGTTCTGATCAGCTCAATCTCTTGCGTCGCCTTGGCCCCGGTCGCCGGCGCCCAATCAAACTGTTTTACCGACACTGTGCGCCGCGGACTCTTCGGCCTGCAATTTTTGACGCGAACGATGTGTGATGGACCGATCCTGCCGGATGGCTCATGGATGCGCCACCGGGTGATCGGGATTCCTGCGCACTACCGGAACGCAAGTTCGAGCTGCACGAGCAGCACGTATTCGAGCAATTGCACCTACTATGAGGCCGGATGGGTTCGCGAGCAGGTCTTCGAAGAGGACTTTTACCCGGTTCGACCGGAGACGGTGCTGCCCGACGAGCCAGGCCACATCGGGTAATCAACTGCGGAACAGTAGTCGTCAGCTGACCTCGCCCCCACCCCCGGGGCCCTGCCGGTGCCCCTCGGCATAGGCGACAGCCTCCCCGCGAAAGTTCTTTCCCTAGCCAAACCACCGACCGTTTTGCGGCGAACGGTTAAGACAATGTCGCGCGTCATTCCGAAGCCCCCATGCAGGATGATGACCACGCCCGGCCACGGTCCTGAATCCTTACGGCGCGGCGAAATACGCCGCGGCCGAGCCTAGCGGGGCGCGGAAGGCCGTGTTCATGTTGGTCATGGCTTGCAGGTCGTACGTTCTGGGCAACGTCGGCTGACTAATCGACCCCCGAGACGACCTTTAGTTCAGATGAAGTCGGTGCCATTCTCCGCTGATCAGCCCTCCCCGATGTCTGCGGCCTACGCCAGGGGCAGCCGCTAGCCAGTGCTGCGGCAGATCCTGTCTGGATCAGTGCAATCGTCGCAATGTCGCGGTTTGATTTGCATGCGCGGTACGCCGCGGCCACCATTGGGCCACGGTGCGACTGCCCGCCGGCGCGGTGTTTGGCACGCATCTGGCATGCCCACTGCACATCGCACAAAATAAGCTCTGTCTGCGATGATCTGAGTGGTCCCGACTGGGATCGAACCAGTGACCTTCCGCGTGTGAGGCGGACGCTCTCCCGCTGAGCTACGAGACCGGATGCTCGACTCTACGGCCGAACGACGTCGAAGACTAGCACGTTCAAAGCCTTCTGCCCGAATTGGCGAGGCCGTTGTGCTGCCGGCGCTGCGACGCGCTGGTGGCGGCTCAGCGGGCGTCGTGATGGGCCCGGAATATGACGGGATCGCGGTACGGGCCAGCGTTTCTCGGCTTCGCGCGACATAGAACGGCTAGGCTGATGGGCGACCCGAGTGCCGACGCGACGACGCCATCTCGGGATTTGTGCAGGTACGCTTGCGTCGACTAATGTCGTGCTTCGCGACGGGCGACGTGTCGTTCGTGGCGCGCGGATGTAGCGCAGTTGGTAGCGCATCACCTTGCCAAGGTGAGGGTCGCGGGTTCGAATCCCGTCATCCGCTCGAAGGTGCAGTGGCATCAAAGCCCAGCGGTGGAGTGGCCGAGTGGTGAGGCAACGGCCTGCAAAGCCGTGCACACGGGTTCGATTCCCGTCTCCACCTCAATGTAGGACCTGGCGCGATTAGCTCAGCGGGAGAGCGCTTCCCTGACACGGAAGAGGTCACTGGTTCAATCCCAGTATCGCGCACCACATATCTGCAGGTCAGGCCCGGTAACTCCGGGCCTTTCTTGTTTCTGTGCCCAATACATGCCCAATAGGCATCAAGGTGTTCTCCACTCGCATCAGCGCTGGGTAGCGTTGCGGCATGTCGCTCGACTTCTTCCCACGTTTCGCGACCGGACAAGTCCTCTTCGCGCCGCCGGACGCTGCGTGGGAGTTCAGCGGGACAGGTGCCATGTACCTGCGTCCGTACGTGATACTTACTGCGGCACACTGCGTTCCCGACGTCGTGGGCGGCAGACTCGGCTTCAAGTCGCCGATGGAGTCTGACGGACGATTGGCGGAACAGGTGATACGCCACCCAACGATCGACCTGGCAGCGCTGGTGGTATCCAAGGACGCGGCGAAGCCGCCAACCGGCGTCTATTCAGAGATCGGCCATGGGTTGGTTGACGGCGGGGACTTTATTGCGTTCGGCTACCCAGCCGAGTTGGGGACCACCGCGCCTCGACTGTTCAAGGGCCACTACCAGAGACACTTCGAATACCAGTCTCCGGACGGCCACAAGTACTTCGCTGCCGAGTTGAGCATCCCTGCGCCTGCCGGATTGAGCGGCGGACCAGTGTCAAATGCGCACAGACCGCAAGTTCTCGACGCAATCGTCACAGCGAATCACGACTCTTCGGCGGTCATCGATTCCTTCGAGGAAGAGGAACGCGACGGGAAGGTTTGGCGAGGCAAGATCACGCGGGTCGTGTCATATGGCATTGCTGCAATGCTGGTGCCTCCTGACGTCCAGGAGTGGGTGGACACTGTTGTTGCGCTTGCCGACGCGGACACGCCCGATATCGCCTCATCCTTGAGTCGGTCGCTGGCGGACAAGCCGCAATCGTGACCGCACACCGGCCGCGGGTTCGCCCCGGCGCTGGGCTCTCGTTGCGTCGACGCCGCCGGCATCGCGCAGGCGCTCGACGTCGACGACGACGAAGTGCTGGGCCGCCGCGATGTAGGCAGGCAAATTCGCCCTCTGACTCGCAACACGCCGGGTCGGAAGGCTGCACTGACGTAGCTATCCCCTCTCTCACCGGTAGGATTTCTGCGAGCAGGTGTCCCGGAACGGGGACGGGGGTCAGGGGGCAGCCCGGTTTCCGCACACGGTGATCGCCGAACTGCTCGACGAAGCGGAAAATTCCAGCGGAGGATCTGGCCAATGAGTATGCGGCACGCCGCGCTCGTCACGTAGCGACGATCCGATGCCTACCGGAACAGACGCCGGACTACTGGAAAGCCCTCGGCCACAGTCGGTCTTCAAGCACGCGATTCTCGAGCAATACGTCATCAGGTTCGCGACGATGACGGCAAGCAAACTTAACCCGAAGCGGTCGGTAGTTTTCGACGGATTTGCCGGTCGTGGCCGCTTTGATACTGGTGAAGCGGGATCCGCCGAGCACATGATGCTTGCGGCTGAGAAGGTGAAGGCAACGACCCAGATCGACCTTCTTCTCGTCGAGCAGAACCGCAAGGACTACGAATCCCTCAACGCGGTGGCCGACGAGTATCGCTCACTAGGAATCCGCATCGACAGCTACATGGGTGACTGCGGCAACCACATCGGCGACGCCTTGCAGTTGTCCCAGGGCGCAAGTCTGTTTGTCTTCCTGGATCCCTGCGGCGCCGTGCTTCCGATGGAATCCATCAAGGGCATTCTCCGCGCGCGTGGACGTTGGCCGCGGACCGAGGTGTTGTTGAATTTCAGCGCCGACCTGATTAGGCGAGCGGGTGGCCAGTACAAGAAGGGCCAACTCGACCTGGGCGGAGTCGCCAAGGCAGACGCCGTGTGCGGCGGCGAGTGGTGGCGCGATGTGGCGTTGCATTCTCATCAGGCATCCGGCGGCCAGGACTGGGAATCGGCTGCGAGAGACGTGGCCATCCAGTACGCCAGGCATCTCACCGACGGCACTGGGTACGGCTTCGTCGTCGCACCAGTACGGCGGCAGATTCACCATCAGCCGGTCTACTACCTGATATTCCTAACCATGGACACGCACGGCCACTGGATGTTCGGCGACGCTGGTGCCAGGGCTCGCGAGAAGTGGATCGACTTCCTCGGGCCAGACCCAGACGAGCGAGAAGGCATGCTATTCGACACGGTGAGCGCCCAGTTCGATAGGGAGCACGCCAACGCGATTGCCCACATCACTGAGAACCTGCGACGGCTGACTGAGGACGGGGAACCGAAGGCCGTTGTCCGACACGTTAAGGGTGTTTTCGGGGACCTCTACGGCGAAGCCAAGCAGACTGCGTACACATCAGCGCTTCGCGCGCTGGTGGCGTCAGGCGAGATCGAATTTGTGACGAAGGGCCAACGGCCGCATCAACACGTTATCCGGAAGGTAGTGCGCTAGACCGTAGCGGCCCAAGGCATCTCGTCCCAGCGCCGGCCGTCGAGTTCCCGCCCTTCGGCCTTCGGCGTGCGGCCACCCCACTGCTTGAAGAAGAACGCGACGCCGGCGTCCTGGCACACGTCCCGGATGCCGCGCACCCACTCGCCGTCAACCGGACGATGGTTCGCGCCGGACTCGCCGCCGGCGATGACCCAGTGGATGCCGTCGAGGTTGAGCCCGTCGAGCGGTCCTATCAGTGGCTCACACGACAGGAAGCGCACGGCTGCGGGTACGTCGCGCAGATGGTCCACCCGCGGCAGCGCGTCCGCGTTCTCTACGGACACACCCATCCACAGATTGCTTGGCCAGTCGAGACTTTCGCCGAGTCGGCGCAGCCGCAGGCTGCGCTTGGTGAGCACCTGGTACGTGTGCTGAGGCGTATCGCGGCAGACGTCGAATACGTCGCGGATGAAGCTGACCGGCACGCGGGCGTGGAACAGGTCGGACATTGAGTTCACGAAGACGACGCGCGGCTGGCGCCAGCGGCGCGGTTCGTCGAGTGCCTGCGGATGGACGGTCACGCCGAAGCCCGGTCCCGATGTGCGCGGGTCACCGTCGTTCTGGTACTTCGCGGATCCCATGGCCTTCAACCGTTTTGCCAACGTCATGGCGTAGCAGTGGTCGCAGCCGGCGGAAACGCGATCGCAGCCGGTGACGGGGTTCCAGGTGGCCTCTGTCCATTCGATCGCCGATCGGTCAGCCATGCGCCCACCCTCACAAGTCCGTTGCGTTCACCCTAGGTCACTGCGATTGGTCATCACGTCAGGACCGCCAACCGTGTTGTTGCTGATCGCAACGCTATTCGATCGCACAAGCTATCGGCCGGGTCCGACACCCGGCGGCGAGCACGGCGGCGCACCGTCATCCCGGCAGGTCTTCCGCTGCCGAACGCGCCGCAAGGTAACTCCGCATGGCCGGCCCTGTCTGGATCCGGACGCGCAGCATCCGCATGTACCCGCGCATCCACAGCTTCGGCAGGACCAGCGACTCGCCGCCGGCGAACGGGTTGCGGTCGCCAGGATCGGCGACCGAGCCCGAGTAGAGCGCGAACATGTACTCGGCGCGCTTCGTCACCCGGCAAGCATGCGGCCACGCGCGCCCGGAACCACGGACCCACGCCGAAGACGAGGACCAGGACCACGACGGCGACCAGGCCGGCCGGTCGCCGGTGCTCACGTCATCGGCGCGTCGTGCGGCGCGGCGACCGCTTCCCGCACCTTCCGGCCGTACTTCGAGCGCAAGCCGGTCCCAGTGCGCTCGCGGTACTCAGCCCGATACTTCCGAGCCCCCGCCGCAGCCCAAGCGCGGCACTCGTCGCAGCGGCAGCCCTCCCGCCGGTAACCCGTCCCCGTGCCGTGCCGCCACGGCGCCGCGTCGGCCTTCACGCAGCGCCCACAGCGACGGCGATCGGCCGGCGCGCTGTCGCGGTACGTCGGCACCAGCCGGCCGCACCGAATGCACGCAACGTCAGCACGACGGGGCACTGGGCCACTCCGATCCAGGGTTTGTTTTTTTGTGGGAAACCAGGGGGGGCAACGCCTAAGCCACGGGGGGCGCCGCCTTTCTTCTCGACGGGTCATCCCCCCTGGTCTGCTTGAGTGGGATCCGGTCGAGTTGCGCTTCCAAACAACGTCAGGTGGGAAGGCTGCCGCGAAGTGCCCCTCCCTCGCAATTTGCGGGATTCGTTTACGAATGGCGTGCCAGGTTTGATGATCTTGTGATGGAGCAGTTTGGTCGCGGCGACATGGCCTTTGACGTCTTGGACGCTGGGGCGGCAGACGCGCCCGTCGTCGTGTTGCTGCACGGCCATCCGCAGACGAATCTGGCGTGGGGCGAGATAATTCCACGCCTAACGAGTTCGGGTTACCGATGCTTGGCACCCAACCAGCGAGGTATCTCACCCGGTGCACGACCCACCCGGCGCCGCGATTATCGGATGTCTGAGTTAGTGGAAGACGTGGGCGCGCTGGTGGAGGCAAGCGGGGCGGACCGCGTGCACTTGGTCGGGCATGACTACGGCGGGTTGGTCGCCTGGAGTTTCGCGGCGAAGTATCCCGACCGGGTTTGGACGTTGTCGTCGCTTTCCAGCCCGCACCCGGCGGCGCTACAAGACGCGATGTTGACGAGCAGACAGGGCCTGGCCTCGTGGTACGCCTACTTCTATCAACTGCCATTGGTCCCGGAGTGGTATTACCTCGGCGCCGCCCGGAGCGGTAAGAGGTTGGCCAAGATGTTGAGGTCTGGGGGTCAACGGCCGGACCTCGCCGATCGCGACGCAGCGGATATGACGAAGCCGGGTGCCTACACTGCGGCACTGAATTGGTATCGCGCAGCACCATGGTCGGGACGCGTCGGAAAGGTTGCCGTTCCGGCACTGGTGATCTGGAGTGATGGTGACAGCTACATCCTCGAAAGCGCCGCCCGTCGGTCCGAGCGTTACGTGACGCAAGATTTTCGATTCGAAGTAGTTCGCGGATCACACTGGATTCCAGACGAACAACCCGACGCAGTCGCGGAAACGTTGATGGACTGGTTCGCGCAGTGGGCATAGCCGACGGTGTTGTGGTCGAGTAACACTCTGTCAAGTCCTGGTCCTCGTCGTCGTGGTGGTTGGCCGTACGGCCGGCGCGCGCCTCGGCGTCGCACTGGGCGTCGCCATGGCGCTCCCGATGCGCCGGCCGCACGGCTGCTTGTGACCGGCTACCAGGTCTGAGCGACCCGCTGCTTGCGTTGCTCGGCCCGCTCGCCTTGGACGGCCTCACGTTGCCGCTCATAATTGGCGATGCGTTCGGCGAACCCGGTGATCGTGGCCAGTTCGACGGGGATGCCGTGCTGCGCAAGCAACCACGGCGTCACTTCGGTTCGCTCGCGGACGGCCTCGTCGCGGATCGACGCGAACTCGAGAATCCCGATGTCGGGCGTGATGCTCAACGGCCGAGTGTGATCGTTGAACGGCGGCCCTGCTGTCTTCACCAGAACACCGAACCCTTGAATGGCGGCAGCCCACAGCTTCACGGCGATCTGGGCGTTACTCAGGTGCTTCATGCCCTCGACGGTGAGCGTCGTGACCTGTTCGGTGTTGGCCAGGTCGTGGCTGGGTAGGGCTTCGGCGGCGTCGGCTAGGGCCTGGGCGTGTGGCTTCAGAAACTCTGCCCATGAGGCGAGGATGTCGTCGGCGTAGTCCAGGAGCGCGGCGTGGCTGATTTCTTTTCTGCGCTGGTCGGCGTCTATTTCGATGCCGCCGGCAACGAGGTTCCGGGCGAACATCATCCGCTGCACGATCGTGTCGGTGTGGACGTCGCGGCCGGCTTCGATCGCGTCGAGGACGGCGGAGTTGAGTTGGCTCGCGGAGGTTTCGCGGAATCGGTCGGCGCCGGCGACGATGGCGCGGGCTTTGTCGAGTTCGGCGATGTATCCGGCGGGTAGTGAAACCCCGAGTGTGTCAGCGGTTTTGATGACGACGATCAGGGTCGAGCGGAGGGTGATGTCCATGTGGGCTGTGCCTTTCCGGTGGGTTGGTTGGTGCTTGGGGGTTCGGGTGGCCCGCCGTGGGCGTGGCTTAGCAGTTGACGGAGGAAGGCACGGTCGTCCACGACGCCGGCGCTGGCTGAGCGGGCGGTGGAAAGCCGGTCGAGGGTTTCGGTGAGCCAGTTATTGGGTTTGGCCGAGAGGCGGCGGAGGAATTGCCGTTCCGCGTCACCGTCGTCACCGGCGTCACCGTCGTCGGGCGGTGCAGCATCGCCGGCGCGGGCGCGCAGGGCGCTTAGTTCGTCGTCGGTCAGGCTGGCCAACAGCCGGTCTCGTTCCTGTTTGTTCATTGCCTTCCTTCGATGTGTTGACGTAACGCGATTTCGTCGACGAACCAGCGGCCGGCGATTTTCTTGCCTTCGAGTTTCGGGGCGAGTCGACGGGCGTGCCGGTCCGAGATGCCCAGGCGGGCAGCTGCTTCGGTGATCGGCACGTTTGGTCGGTCCACGGCGACAGCCTTGCTGATGGCGGGTGAACGCATGTCCGCCTGGCCGCTGGCGGACACGGCTTCGTTGAGTTCGCAGGCCAGGGCCTCGTAGGTCCGGTACGGAACGCCTGACATCTTGCGGTGTTTGACCGCGATCAGGGCGCAGTCGCGGGCCGCTTTGAGCGCCGGCCCGCTGAGGACGACCACCCCGCCGGCCCGTAGCAGACCAGACTCGCTCATGTGCCTGCTCTGTCGGCGCCGGTGGTGCTCGTCGTCCTGGTCCTCAACGACGGCCGGCGTCTGCGGTCCAGACCTACGAGGCGCGCCACGCTGTGCACGCCGATACACAGCGTGCCGCACGGCGTGAGTTCGGCTTCGGCTTCGCGTGCTTGCGCGATGGAGTCCCAGTAGGTCCATTCGGCTTGGTAGCCCGCGCTCGGGCCGCGATGGCAGACCAATACGCCGGCGACAGGCGGGGAATCGGACGCGCTCATCGGAGGTCACGTTTCAAAGCGGCGTACCAGGGGCAGGTGTCGTCGTGCTCGACGACGCCGCGGAAGTATCCGGGTACGACCTCGGCGACGGCCGCGACGCTGTTGCAGTCCGGGCAGGTGACAGCAGCCGCCATGTCCTGGCCTTGTCTCGCCGGGAGGGTTCTGACGCGGGCACGCCGGCGCTGGGCGCGGTTCACCGGGCGCCGCCCGGACGGGTCGGTGCGCCGTGCGTTCCCGTTCCGCGGGTGTCCCTTATGGGACACACCCGCGGGGAAACGTTGGAACGCGCTACGGAGCGGACGTTTCCCGACGTTTCCCCGGCGGATCGGGGAAACATTTGACCTGCGCTTTTGCAAACCGGCACCAACGACGTTTCCCCGGTCATTGTCGCAACGGTTGTACCGACGTTTCCCCGGCGGATCGGGGAAACGTTGACCTGGCGTTTTACGTTCACCGGAAGCATTGTCAGAACATCCCTTCTGACGTTTCCCCGCCAGTTCGGGGAAACGTTGAACTGGCCTTCCGCTGACGCACTGCGTCGGCGATCGTGGCGTTCCGGAAGGTGCGTCCGGCCAGCCGCAGCGCTTCGCGCGCTCTGCGGTTCCCCGTCTCGACGGGCAGGCGAAGTTGGATCATGGCGTCGATGCACGCACCGATCTGATGCCGCTCGGCGTCGGGCATCGTCTTCGGCCGGATGATGTGCCGCAGGTGCGGGTCGTACTGGCGCAGCAGCAGAATCCGGTCAGGGTGCGCGTTACCGCGCTGCCGTTCGAGTCGGAGGTTCACGAACACTTCGTCGTCTTCGCCTCCGGACGCCGTGTCGAGCATCCACACGGCGTCCACGTCGTCGGCCTTGGCGCTCGACCCGCGCGCGGTCGTCTTCACACCGTGCCCGCGGTGGTCGAGTCGCACGACGGCGCGGCCGGCGCCCTTGAGCGGCGCCAGGGTGTGCCGGTACAGCGCCCGGTAGGTGTCGGCGCTGTTTTCCTCGCCGGCGACCACGCGGGCCACGGTGTCGATGACGACCAGGGCGGCGTCGTGGTGTGCGGCGACGGCTACCAGGTCGATGCCGCCGGCGGCGCCGTCGAGCGGTGGCATGGACGGGAACGACAGGTATCGCAGGTTGGCGAGTTCGTCGGGTGTGTAGCCCATGTCGCGTAGCCGTTCGATGATATCGAAGTTGCTGTTTTCGTGGTCGACGTAGAGCACCCGGACGGGTGGCTGCGGCTTCTGGCCGAGCATTGGCCGGCCGGCCGCGATCGCGGCGGCGACGTCGAGCATGAGCAGCGACTTGCCGGCCTTCGCCGTCGATACCAGCGCGTAGGACTGGCCGCGCGCGATGAAGTCAGGGACCAGCCAGTCCACGTCGTCGGCTGCTCCGTCGAACGCTCGTTGCCAGTCGATGGCCGGATACCGCTTGTGCGCTGGCGCCGGCCGGCGAGAGGCGGCGTCGTCGGGTGGGTCGAGGTCGTCGGACCGTTGGAAGTTGGCGACCGCGGCCATCCGACGCGCCGAGACAAGGCCGGGATCGACGCGGGCGGTCACGCGATGGCTCCGTCTGTCAGGGTGTACAGCAGTTCGGCGAGTTCACGATCCTCGCCGCCGCGTCGCCAAAGCGCTTGCAGCACTTCGACTTCGAGCAACGGCACTTGGCCGACCGCGAGGACGTGGAGCGCGGCGTCGCGGCCGGCGTCGATCATCTTGTCGGATAACGGCGGTAATGAGCATCGGCACGGCCACGGATCGGGGCACCCGCAGTCCAGCGGCGAGAAACGCCGCGCGGCGTGCTGTCGCCGCTTCCACGCGGTCAAGCCGCTATGCTGGTCGGAGTCCATCACCAGGGACTTTGAAGCCGCCGAATCCTGCCCAGGTCGGCGGCTTCTTCGTTCGTAGATCCTCATGCGCCGCCGCCGAAGGGCTGCATCGCATCGTCGACTTCATTCAGGTCGACGCGGATCAGGCGGGGACCATTGCGATAGCCGGTCAGCCGGCCGTCGGCGATCATCTGGCGAATCGTTCTCGGCGTTACGCCGATGTACTCGGCTGCGTCCGCGATTGATCCGTACCGGCGCCGATTCGGAGTGTTCTGCACAGGGGTTCCCTTCTGAAACAGGAACAGCCGAGCGACAGATAGGCCATTGGGCCTTCTCTGTGCTCGGCTGCCGGTTCAGTGAGTCCCAGTTTGGGACTCAGCGGGTGGACCCCGGTTCGGGGCGTGCGCCGTTCGTCTCAGCTTCTACGATCTCGCCGGTCCGGAGTTCCCGGTGGATGGTGCGCCGGTCGAATCCCGCCTGTGTAGCGGGCGTGTCGCCTGTAAGCCTTGATTAGCGTCGGTGTTCGATTGTGGTTTCGGAGGTTAACAGATTGCCGCGACACGTCGCGAAAGGCAACGTCTCCGCGTGTCTCTTCATCCGTTCGCTGCCAGCTTCGACAACAGTGCGGCGATTTCGCGGTCGCGCCCCTGGGCGGCGTGCTGGTAGCGCATCGCGGCCTGCGGTGTGGAGTGCCCGAGGCGGGCCATGAGTTCGGCGAGGCTGGCGCCGGTCGCCGCGGCCAAGACCGCGCCGGAATGCCGTAGGTCGTGCCAACGTAGGTCGTCGCGGCCCGCCTCTGCGCGGGCTTTGTACCAGTGCCGGTAGAGCGTCGAGGGTTGCAGATGCTCGCCAGCTTCGTTCGGGAACACAAGCGAATCACGTTTACCACCAACGAATTTCGCCAGATGATCTTCGATTTGCGGGATGATATGCGGCGGGATCGCGACGTCGCGGATACCGGCGTCAGACTTCGGAGTCGTGACTGCGAACGTGCCGCCTTGCGTGCGAACCGCCGCGCGACGAATGCGAATCACTTCGTCGCCCAGGTCGACGTCCCCGCGGCGCAATTCGACAGTCTCGCCGAAGCGCATCGCGCACCACGACGCGAGAATGACCATCAGTCGCAGCCTCTCGGGCATCGCGGCCGTCACGGTCGCAAGCTCGTCGATGGACGCCGGTCGGATCTTGTGCACGCGCTTGGCGCGGCCCGCGCCGGTGATCCGGCAGGGGTTGGAGTCGAGCAATTCGTCGTTGACGGCGCTCGCCATGATCGTGCGGAGCAGGCTGTAGGCGTGGCTGCGCATGGTGGGCCGGTCGACGAGCGCGCCGGCGTGCCACTCGCGAACGTCCTTCGGCGTGATGGCGGCGATCTGGCGGGCGCCGAACTCCGGGACCAGATGGTCTTCGAGGATCGCGTAGTAGTGCTCGCGGGTGCGGTCCTTGATTGGACGTCCGGCGACCTGTCGGCCTTCCACCCATGCGGCGGCGTAGGCGCCGAACGTGATCGCGTCCCGCTTCCGCTCGGCCGTCGCGTCCCACACTCCCCGGTCGATTTCGCGGCGCTTCGCGACGACGAACGCCTCGGCGTCGATCCGGGCGCCGAATGTGGACGGCGCGGCGTGGCGCGCCCCATCCGGGCCGGTGTAGCGGACCTGGAAACGTCCCGATGGCAGCTTGCGGATGGTGGCGAAGGACCGCTTCTCGCGGGTGCGTGGCATGGCTCTCCGTGTTGGTCAGTATCGCGGCGGCGTGCCCAATACGTGCCCAATGAACCTACATCAGGTTCCATTTGGCTCCACTTGGCTCACGCGATACTCTCCGTCGTGTCGCCTGCTCAGGCGCCCTTTTTGCAGGTAACGGCACCGATCCGAAAATTGCGTCTGGCCTACTTCAATCCCAGTATCGCGCACCACAGTTTTACCTGATCAGACTATCTTCTGACCTCCCACCCGATAGCTCGTACACCGAGTCGCGCGCCGGCCCCCTCCCGGCTGATTAGCTACCCCCTCCACGCACTGCGGTGATGGGCAAGGCCGACCGTCGTGCATTGTCCTGACCATCGCGTGCAATCGGCCAGCCTTCCTGGATGTCGGAGCAGCCTCGTACCGTAGTGGTACTGACCGACCCAGCATGGAGTGACTCGATGATGGACTCAGTGCCCTATCCCGGAATGACGGACTGGCCCCCTATGAGTCATCAGCGAGCCGTCGAGTTCCTTTTCGCCGAGGACGGCACCGGGATCGACGGTTGGCACTGGCTGGTCGAATGGTCGACGTCGTCCTTCTATATCAAGTCGATGAACCTCGCGTTGGAGGGCGCGAAGGTCAGTATCCACGGACCTGACGCGAGATACCCCGGCGAGCAGCACATGAGGTTCGACCGCGAATCGGATCCCAAGCTGATTGAGAGCGCGATTCGAGCCGGTGGACGATTTCTTACCGACGCCGAGGACGGCCCGATCTACTTCTCGGGCCGACAGGTCAGCGAAGACGCCGGCCACATCGTCCGATTCTGCGCCGAACGTGAATCGTTCGTCGGGGACGCACCCCCTGCCGGCGGTTCACGGTGGCCGAAGGCGAAGTCGACCGCCCGGGCGATTACTCCGGTTCCCGCGGAGGGCCGCGTCACTTACTTAGACGTCTACCTCAGTTTTGGCGATCCGTACTGGCCTGACGAAGAGGGCGTTCGGGCTACTCAGTCCGGAATCGGGCCCATCACTAATGGTTCGGGAATGCATCTGACACTCGTCGTCAAGGATGCGCTCCGCGAGCCCGAGCTCAACCCATGCGGCGATCTGCGGGGCGATACCCCGGCCGATCAATGCCTGCGTGGACTCGCGGCCGGGGTTGACCAAGACGGGGTGCTATGGCTCGACGAGCAGTTGATACCGTTCACCGTCGCCGACGCAGTGCCGCGCCACTACTGACAGTCAAGCTAGTCACCCTCCCACTCAGTGCCAGATCCACTGAACCCCGCCAGGCGGTAGCAGCGTCGCCCGGCTCTGGCGCGGATCGTCCTCACCCGGAGGTGGTGCCGCGCGGCCGCCCCAGCAGGTCCATCACGCTTGCTGCGACCGTCAGCGCGTTGGCCACCCCCGTGGGGCCCGGCCCAACCGGCCCAGGACCCGTCAGCGACCGCCCCGGCCCGGGCGCCCAGACCGTCGGCCTGGTCGCCGTGCACCACCTCCCACGCGATCACCTGGGCCACCGTGCTGGTGTCACGCTCGGTCAGGTCCGCGAAGCATCCAGTGGCGCTCAGCTGGTCGGCGTAGTAGCCCCCCACCGACTGTCGAAGTGTCCCGGGCCGAGGGGAACCGGCCGCCACCATGAACGCCACCGCGCCCGATTCCGCGATGGCCGCATACATCGCGGCGAACTCGTCCAGTCGCCCCACGAGCGGCGATCTGGTTGCCACAGCGGAATAATATTTGCGCGAAGCTGCAGCTCAATTAGCGTTCCGGGCACGCCGACAAATCTCGAGTAGTCGACTACGCTATCCCCCGGGCATCCGCGGCAGCACCCTCGATCAGGCCACTACCTTCGCATGCAGAGGGAGCCGACCATGGTCGAAATTGTCGAACGAACCGATCTCCGCGCACTCCCCCCGGCACCGCAGAATCCTCTGCCCTACCGGCAGCAGGTCAAGGCCGTCAGAACGTTTCACAGCGGGTTGGAGATGTTGCGAGACGCGGGCGGGCCGGTGACACGAGTTACGTTGGCGCCCAAGTGGCTTGCGCCCCCGGTGGTCATCGTCACCTCACCGCAAGGCGCCCGCGACGTTCTCGGGCGAAATGGAGGACACCTCGAAAAGACGCGCGTGCACGCCGAGATGCGCCACTTGCTCGGCGCGAACCTCTTCGACCTCACCCATGAGCCATGGCTACCGCGCCGACGCGCCGTGCAGCCCATCTTCACCAAACAGCACGTCCGCGAGTTTGCCGGACACATGGCCGAAGCCGCCCAGACAATCGCCGACACCTGGGCCGACGGAACCGAAGTCGATCTCGATACCGAATGCCGCAAGCTGACGCTGCGAGCGCTGGGCCGCTCAGTGCTCGGCATCGATTTGGACGCACACTCGGAAGCCATCGCGGAGTCGCTGCAAGTGGCGCTCAAATACATTGCGGATCGGGCGATGCGGCCTGTCAACGCCCCGCGTTGGCTGCCCACCCGCGCGCGCCAACGGGCGCGCACCGCCAGCGAGACACTGCACCGACTCGCCGACGACATCCTTCAGGCGTGTCGCGCCGATCCGACCCGGTGCGCACCGCTGGTGCATGCGCTGATCGCGGCCCGTGACCCCGCCACCGGTCAGACGCTGTCCGACGACGAGATCCGTGACGAGCTCATCGTTTTCATGCTGGCCGGCCATGACACCACCGCCACCACGCTGACCTACGCCATGTGGGCGCTGGGCCACCACCCCGACATGCAGGACAAAGTCCGTGCCGAGGCTCTCGCGGTCGGCGAGTGCGGCCTGACGCCCGACGACGTTCCCGCCCTGCGGTACACCGTGCAGGTACTGCACGAAGCCTTGCGACTGTGCCCGCCGGGAGCGGCAACAGCGCGAATGGCGATGCAAGACATCGAAGTCGACGGCTACCGCGTGGACGCCGGCACCATGGTGGCGGTCGGCATCTATGCCCTTCACCGCGATCCCGCGCTGTGGGACCGACCGCTGGAATTCGACCCCGACCGCTTCAGTCCACAAAACTCCGAAGGTCGCGACCGCTGGCAATACCTACCTTTCGGCGCAGGACCACGCTCCTGCATCGGCGATCACTTCGCGATGCTCGAAGCCACCCTCGCGCTCGCCACAATCATCCGCCGCACCGAAATCCGTTCCGTAAACCCGGATTTCCCGATTATCACGCCGTTCACCACCGTCGCCGCGGAGCCAATCCGCGCCAAAGTCCATTGCCGAAGCTGACATCGCAGAAACAAAGAGTTCCCCGCCGATCCGGCGGGGAACTCTTCGTCAGGCAACGTCTAGGCGCGCGGGTTCGGGTTCGTGACCGTGCCGCCGCCCCGGGTAGCGGGGTAGTCGGCATCCTTGCGCCGCTTGAGGCCGATCAGACCCGCCAGGCCCAGCAGACCCAACAGGCCCCACAGGCCGTTGTCGCCGCTGTCGTCATCCTCGACCTGCTGCGCCACCGTGGTGGTCGTCGTCGCGGGCGCTTCGAACGTCGATGCAGTCGCGACGCCGGCTCCGCCGAACAGCAGGGTCAACGTGGTGGCTCCGACAACTAATGGCTTCTTCATTTTCATCTCCTCGGTGTGGCGGCCAATCCCGCTCGTCGCCAGCCGCGGTGCTTCTCCGGGCTGACTCAACTTGCGAGCCTGCTAGTTGCCCGCTGACCGTGGGGTGAAACCACTTCGCCGCGCTAATAGATATCGCAATGCGTCATTACCGCTGCTCAGCACCTTGGGTGATGTACGTCACATTCACTTCAGACCGACCCTGACAATCTTTTGCTCCGCGCCAGGCTTACGACCGCCCATGCGAACTTGGTTACCTTTGGCCCCATGGGCACCCTGATCTACCGCCTTGCCGCCGTCGTCGCCGCGGCCGCAGCCCTCGCCATCCCCGCCCCGACCACCCACGCACAACCCGTCGACGCCACCGCCGTCGCCCTGCGCGTCGTCGACGGCGACACCATCGACATCCGCGACGAAGTCCGCGGCCGGCTGCGCGTGCGCATCCTCGGCATCGACACCCCCGAAACCAAGAAGCCCGACTCCCCCGTCGAATGCTGGGGACCAGAGGCCACCGAGTTCGCCACCTCGACCATGCTCGGCCAGCGGGTCGCGCTCGTGACCGACCCCACCCAGGACCGCACCGACCGCTACGGGCGCACCCTGGCCTACCTCGTGCGCGCCGACGGCTTCGACTACGCCGTCGAGGCCGCCCGCGCCGGCACCGCCCGCAGCTACGTCTACGGCGGCCGGCCCGTCAGCCGCCACGACGCAATCGTCGCCGCCGAACGCGAAGCCCGCGACGCCCGTCGCGGACTGTGGGGCCCGCCCTGCAACGGGGCCACCTCGTCGGCCGACACCGCCCCCGCCGCCGCGCCACCGCAGTCGTTCTACGAACCGCCGTCGTCGTCGTCCGGCTCGGTCTATTACCCCAACTGCGCCGCGGCCCGCGCGGCCGGCGCCGCGCCGATCCTCGCGGGCCAGCCCGGCTATCGTTCCGGCCTCGACGGCGACAACGACGGCATCGCCTGCGAGCGTTGACCGTCTGTCGCACCAGAACCAGGTAGGTTTCCACCCATGCGGATAACCGCGGCATTTTTCGCCAATCGCGTCGAGGTCGTCGACGGCATGCTCAACCTCGAAGGCGGGTTCTGGGCCAGCACCACCGTCGCGCCCAACGCCACCGCGTTCCAGTGCGACGTCGTGGTGCTCTGCGACGTCGAGCCCGACAATATCGGCGAAACCTATTCGCTGGTCATCGACGCCGAAGGACCCAACGAACAACGCCTGCCGTCCCACACGTCCAGCATCACCGTCGAGGCGCCGATGAAGTTCATGTGCATGCCGTCGCTCGTGCTGCCCATCGTTCTCGGCGGCGGATACCACACCTACCGGTTCCGACTCGACGGCCGCCACGAGCGCATCGACGTGCCGCTGGCGGTCCGCGTGGCGCGGCCGTGACAACCGACAAAGCACCCGTCGAACACGCGCTGACCTACTACGCTGCTGCCTAGATCAACCGGGCGTGACAACTTGAGGGTGGAGATGATTCGGGAATTCCTCGCCGCCGTGGCGGTCGCCGGCCTTGCCGTCAGCACCGCTCCCGCCGCATCCGCCGACGACGATCTGATGTATCACGACAACCCGGGCCGCTACCCCACCGACGTACCGGGCATGAGCTACGATGCCCACCTCGCCGGGCCCTGCACCAACATGGAGCGCTTCACGTTCGGCCGCGGTCCCGGCGGCGAGGTGCTGCAATGCCGCTGGATCGAAAACCAGTGGCCGCCGGTCTACACCGGGTTCTGGGTGTCGGCCTACCAGCTCTACGGCGTCCAGGAAATCGGTTCCCCCTGCCCGAAGCCGCAATCGGCCGCCCAGGCGCCCGACGGGCGTCCCCTGCTGTGCCGGGGCCCCGAAGGATGGCAGCCCGGCTTCTTCACCCGCGCCGGCTTCTTTCCGAGATAGCGCGACGGCTCAGGCTTCGCGCAGCGTGTGGCTCGGCGGTTGGCCGAACGTCTGCTTGTAGAGCCGACTGAAGCGGCCCGCGTGGGCGAAGCCCCACCGGCCGGCGATGGCCATCACGGTGTCGACAGCCGGATCCGCGTTGCGTAACTCGCGGTGCGCGCGGCAAAGTCGCACCCGGCGCAGGTATTCCAACGGCGTGGTGTCCATATGGCGGCGGAAGGTGTACTGCACCGAGCGCGGGGTTACATTGACGGCGGCGGCAATATCGCTGAGTGTGATGTCATGGTCGGCGTTCTCGTGAATGAAGGTGATCGCGCGTCGCAGCAGCGCCGACTGCGTATTCGATCCGTTGAGCTTGTTCCCCATAACGGCGCGTCGGATACCCGCCAAAGCCGGAGCAAAAACGGTTCGCGAAACAGATCACTGCCCGCAGCACCTCAGTCGTCAACCATCGGTTGACGAAACTGGCAGCGTCAACCTAGAGTTGACCGCATGACCAAGCCGGTGAAGATCCACAATCCCGTCCGTCTTGACGACCTCATCGACGTGATCAAGGAGGTGCACAGCGAACCCCTCGACCAACTCACCGACGCCGTGCTGGCCGCCGAAGCACTCGGCGACATCGCCGACCACCTGATCGGCCATTTCGTCGACCAGGCCCGCCGCTCAGGGGCCTCATGGACCGAAATCGGCAAGTGTATGGGCGTCACCAAGCAGGCTGCCCAAAAGCGCTTTGTGCCCAAGGCCGACGCGCTTGATCCCAACGCCGGCTTCAGCCGGTTCACCCCGAGGGCGCGCAACGTGGTCGTCGTCGCGCAGAACAAGGCTCAGGCGGCCGGCAACACCGAGATCACCCCCGATCACCTGCTGCTCGGGCTGTTCGAGGATTCCGAGGGTCTTGCCGTCAAGCTGCTCGCCGGCCAAGGCGTCGACGCCGACGCGGTCAACCAGGTCGTTGAACTTCCGCCGCGCACCGAAGGTGACCTGCCCGCGCTGACGCCGTTCAACAGCGCGGCCAAGAAAGTGCTCGAGCTGACCTTCCGACAAGCACTTCGGTTGGGCCACAACTACATCGGCACCGAGCACATCCTGCTGGCGATGCTGGAGGCCGAAGACGACGACGGCGTTCTGCACGGACTGGGCGTCGACCGCGACCGCTTCGAGACCGAGCTGGCCGCCGCGCTGGAACCGTTCACCAAAGGTTGAGCCACCGACACCGGGGAAGCGGCTGTAACACGTTTCAGTTTGTGGAATCATTTCCGCCATGCGTCGCTGGTTCGTGGTCCTGATCGCAGCACTGTCGGCTGCCGCCGCCGTCGTGGCCGCCCCCGCCTCCGCCGCGACGACCCCGATCGGGCGCCTCGGCGAGACGTTGCGGGTGGACTTCGAGGGCCTGGTCGCCGACATCACCGTGCACAGCATCGCGCCCGCACCGATCCCGCCCGGCTTCGGCTATCCGCCGCGGGCACCGCGCCACGAGGTCTGGCGCGGCCAGGTCACCGTGCATCCCATCCAGGTGCCCACGCCCTACGCCCAGGCGATCACCTACCAGTTCCGCGGCGTCACGCCGACGGGCGACGCCTACGAACCCCGCAACACCGACGCCCCGGATGCGTTGCAACGCGCGCTCAACAACGCCCCCGCGGGATCGACCGTCAGCGGCGGGGTGTGGTGGGACTGCTACCGCGACCTGATCTCCAACGTGGTGCTGATCGACCGGGTCACCGGCCAGCACCTGGCGCAGTGGAACGTGTCCTGACGGTTGGGTATTGACGTCGCCGCGGCTACCTCGGCCGATCTGGTCGACCTCGTCGACGTGGCGGCGCAGACGTTTCCGCTTGCCTGTCCCCCATCGGCCGCACCCCAGGATATCGCCGCGTTCATCGCCGAGAACCTCTCGCAGGCCCGGTTCCGCGAGTACCTCGCAGATCCCGACCGCGACGTGCTCGTGGCCCGGGTGGATGGCCGAATCCTGGGCTACGCCATGCTGATTCGCGGGATACCCGATGACGACGATGTGCAGCGCGCGGTCGCGCTGCGCCCCGCCGTCGAACTGTCGAAGATGTATGTGCTGGCCGACAGCCACGGCGCCGGCGTGTCAGCGGTCCTGATGTCGGCGGCGTTGGCCACGGCCGCTGAACGCGGCGCCGCCTGCGTGTGGCTCGGGGTCAACCAGCAAAACCAACGCGCCCAACGCTTTTACACCAAGCACGGGTTCGGCATCCGCGGCACCAAGACTTTTCAGCTGGGCAGCGACATCGAGCACGACTACGTGATGGTGCGCCCGCTCTGATCAATCGCGAGCAGACACAGAGGGCCCCTTTTGGCGATGAAAATGGGGCCTTCTATGTCTGCTCGCGAGGAAAGGGCTCGCGGGGAAAGGCGCTCGCGCGGGACAGCGCCAGCAGCCGCGACGTCGCGCGCAGGTACTTCTTGCGGAAGCCGCCGGCGAGCATCTCGTCGCTGAAGATGGTGTCGAGCTTGGCGCCCGAGGCGACCACCGGAATGCCGGCGTCGTAGAGCCGGTCGGTCAGCGACACCAGCCGCAGCGCGACGTTCTGGTCGTCGATCGGGTGCACCCCGGTCATGAACACCGCGGCCACGTCCTCGATCAGCGCGAGATAGCGCGACGGGTGCATGGTGGCCAGATGCGCGCACAGCGCGTCGAACTCGTCGAGCGTCGCACCGGGGATCTGCGCGGCGCGGCGGACCACCTCGCCGTCGGTGAGCGGCTCGGGCGCCGGCGGCAGCCCGCGGTGGCGGTAGTCGGGCCCGTCGATGCGCACGGTGTCGAAAATCGCTGCCAGCGTGTTGATCTCGCGCAGAAAGTCCTGGGCGGCGAACCGGCCCTCACCGAGTTGCTCGGGCAGCGTGTTGGACGTGGCCGCCACCGAGACGCCGCGTTCGACCAGCGCCGAGAGCAGCCGTGAGATCAGCGTCGTATTGCCCGGGTCGTCCAGCTCGAACTCGTCGATGCACACCACCACGTAATCGGCCAGTAGCTCGATGCATTCGGTGAAGCCGAAAACCCCTGCCAGTTGCGTTAATTCGCCGAACGTGGCGAACGCCTTCGGCCCGGGAACCCGGTAGTACGACGACGCCAGCAGATGCGTCTTGCCGACACCGAACCCGCCGTCGAGATAGAGCCCCACCCCGGGCAGCACCTCGCGGCGGCCGAACATCTTCTTCTTGCCGGCCCGCCGCTGCACGGCCTGCGCGCAGAACCGCAGACACGACTGCACGGCCTCGGCCTGCGACGGCTCGGCCGGATCCGGCAGGTACGTGTCGAAGCTGACGTCGGCGAACGTGGGCGGCGGAGTGAGTTGGGCGATCAACCGCTCCGGGGTGACGTCGGGGTGCCGGTCCACCAGATGTCGAAGACCGCCGGACCCGTGCATGCAGGCACCCTATCGGCGTGCTTCGATCGTGGTCATGTCCGATACCGCCGCCGGGGCGCGATTCAGCGTCCTGGGACCCACCGACAGCGTCGACGACGGCCGGGTGTCCGACTTCTACGCCTACCCCGACGGCCTGCAACGCCCCTGGGTGCGCGCCAACATGATCGCCAGCGTCGACGGCGGCGCCACCGCCGACGGCAAGGCCGGCGGCATGGCCGAGGCCGGCGACCGGGCGCTGTTTCGGCTGATGCGCTACGCCGCCGATGTGATCGTCGTCGGCGCGGCCACGGTGCGCGTCGAGAACTACTCCGGCGCGCAGGTGCCCGTCGCGCACCGAAACGCCCGTCAGCGCCGCGGCCAGGCCGAGGTGCCCCCGATCGCCGTCGTCACCCAGTCCGGCAACCTCGACCCCGACGCGCGCTTCTTCACCCGTACCGAGACGCGACCGATGATCCTTACCTGCACCGACGCGTTCGCCGACACGCACAGCAGGCTCAGCGGCGTCGCCGACGTCTTCGACGCCTCCGGACCCGAAGCCGACCGCGTCGACCCCGCGACGCTGCTGAAAATCCTGGCCGAACGCGGGCTGTACCGGGTGCTCAGCGAAGGCGGGCCGCAGGTGTTGGGCATGTTCATCGAGCACGGCCACCTCGACGAGCTGTGCCTGACGGTGGCGCCGTTGCTGCTGGGCGGGCTGGCGCCGCGAATCGCCAGCGGACCCGGTGAGGTGCACACCCGCATGCGCGCCGCCCATCTGCTCAGCGACGACGACGGCTACCTCTACACCCGCTACGTGCGGGCAGATTGAGCCCGCACGTCAGTACTGTGGTCGGCATGCATCGGCGTAAACAGCTGGTCGGGACCCTGAGCCTGGCAACCGTCGCCGCGGTCATCGCCGGTTGTGCCCCCGGGCTGGCCGCCAACCCGCGCTTCGCCACCGACTCCGGCGCCGGCCCGCAGGGCCAGCCCGAGACCACTGAGCAGCGGCAGGGCCCGCCGCCGATCGAGGCGCCGAAGAACGAGTTGGCCTGGCGGGAATGCACGTCGCGGGTGTTCAGCGAGGCCGGCGTTCCGGCCGCCCCGGGGGTCACGCTGGACTGCGCGAGCTATGACGCCGACCTGGACCCGATCAACGGCGCGGCGGGCACGTTGAGCATCGGGGTGGTGCGCGCGCGCAGCGCCGACACGCCCGAAGACGCCGGCCCGCTGGTGATGACGACGGGCTCGAACCTGCCGTCGTCGCAGCAGTTGCCGGTGTGGTTGTCGCGGGCGGGCACCGATCTGCTCGCGAGCCACCCGATCGTGGCGGTCGACCGACGCGGCATGGGCATGTCTGGCGCGCTGGAGTGCCGCGACTTGTTCGACCGCCAACAGATGGCCGATCAAGCGCAGTTCCAGACCGGCGACGATCCGGTCGCCAACCTGCGCGACATCACCCAAACGGCCACCACCAACTGCACCGACACCATCGCGCCAGGCGACTCGGCCTACTCCAATTCCCATGCCGCAGAAGACCTCGAGCGCTTGCGCAGCACCTGGGACGTGCCGACGCTGGCGCTGCTCGGTGTCGGCAACGGCGCTCAAGTGGCGCTGGCCTATGCGGGCAGCCACCCCAACAAGGTCGGCCGGCTGGTGCTCGACTCTCCGCTGCCGCTCGGCATCGCCGCCGAAGCCGCGATGGAGCAGCGCGTCAAAGGTGAGCAGGCCGCGCTCGACGCGTGGGCGGCGCAATGCGCGGCGGCCAACTGCCCGCTGGGCCCCGACCCGAAGGCCGCCGTCGACGGGCTGCTCAACGACGCGCGCAACGGACGCGGACCGGCTGGGGCGTCCGTGGCGGCGGTCGCCAACGCGATCTCCACCGCGCTGGGCTATCCGCGCGGCGACCGGGTGGCCGCAGTCAACGCGTTGGCCTCGGCGGTGGCCGCGGCGCGCGGCGGGGACTCCGGGCCGATGTCCGGGCTGATCAGCCGGGCCGAGTCCATGCGCGACACCGACGGGCAGTTCGTCAACGACTGCAGCGATTCGCTGAACCGGCCGACCCCCGACCGGGTGCGTGAACTGGTTGTGGAGTGGGACAAGCTCTATCCGCAGTTCGGCCGCGTGGGTGCGCTGGCGCTGGTGCAGTGTCTGAGCTGGCCCAGCGGCTCGACCCCCGATGAGCCCAAGGACCTCAAGCTTCCGGTACTGCTGCTCGGCACCCAGAACGACCCGATCGTCGGCAACGAGGGCGTCGCGGCCGTCGCCGCCACGGTGATCAACGCCGGCTCCCCCAACCGGCGGGTGATGTGGCACGGCATCGGCCACGGCGCGTCGATCTACTCGCCGTGCGCGCTTCCGCCGGTGATCGGCTACCTCGACACCGGCGAGCTGCCCGAGACCGACACGTTCTGCCCGGCCTGACCGCTGGCGCCGGCGGAGTCGGTGTACCGTGCGCTCGTGCGCGATCTTGTCCTGACCGCCTTCCGCCCCCGCACCTCCCCGCCGAGCACGGCCGCGGTGCTGCGGTCGATCCTGTGGCCGATCGCGATCATGGCGATCATCCACCGCAGCTACGTCCTGGCCACCAACGGCTACATCACCGACGACTTCGGGCCGGTGTATCGCGCCGTGGTGAACTTCAAGCTGGGCCTGGACATCTACAACGCGCAGTTCGACCACGTCGACCCGCACTACCTGTATCCGCCGGGCGGCACGCTGATCATGGCGCCGTTCGGCTACCTGCCGGTCGAGGCGTCGCGGTACTGGTTCATCTTCTTCAACACGCTGGCGATCGTGCTGGCCGCCTACTTTTTGCTGCGGCTGTTCAAGTTCACGCTGGCCTCGGTGGCCGCGCCCGCGCTGCTACTGGCGATGTTCTGCACCGAAAGCGTCACCAACACCCTGGTTTTCGGCAACATCAACGGTGTTCTGCTGCTGTTGGAGGTGCTGTTCTTCCGGTGGCTGCTCTCCGGGGTGCGAAGCCACGAGTGGTGGGCCGGTGTCGCGATCGGGTTGACGTTGGTGGTCAAACCCCTGTTGGCGCCGCTGCTGTTGCTTCCGCTGCTGAATCGGCAGTGGCGGTCGTTGGTGACGGCGTTCGCGGTGCCGGTGGTGTTCAACATCGCGGCGTGGCCGTTGATCAGCGATCCCATGAGCTTCGTCACCCGCACGGTGCCCTACATCTTGTCGACCCGCGACTACTTCAACAGCTCCATCCTGGGCAACGGCGTGTATTACGGCTTGCCGATGTGGCTGATCATGGTGTTGCGCATCGCCTTTGTGGTGTTGGGCGCGGTCAGCCTGTGGCTGCTGTATCGCTACTACCGCACCCGCGACCAGCTGTTCTGGATGCTGACTTCCTCTGGCGTGCTGCTGATTACGTCGTGGCTGGTGCTGTCGCTGGGACAGGGCTACTACTCGATGATGCTGTTCCCGTTCCTGATGACGGTGGTGCTGCCGAACTCGGTGCTGCGCAACTGGCCGGCGTGGCTGGGCATTTACGGGTTCATGACGATGGACCGCTGGCTGCTGGGGCACTGGCCGACCACCGGTCGCGCGCTGGAGTACCTGAAGATCACCTACGGCTGGTCGCTGGTGGTGATCGTGGTGTTCTCGGTGCTGTACTTCCGCTACCTGGACGCCAAGTCCGAGGACCGGCTCGACGACGGCATCGACCCGCCGTGGATGAAGGCCCCCGAGCCCGCGCGCAGCGGCAGCTAGCCTGGAGCTATGACCACACCGGCTCCCAAGCTGCAGCTCACCGACGACGAGTGGCGCCAGAAGCTCACCCCCGAGGAATTCCACGTCCTCCGCCAGGCCGGCACCGAGCGCCCGTTCACCGGCGAGTACACCGACACCAAGACCGAAGGCATCTACCAGTGCCGAGCCTGCGGCGTTGAATTGTTCCGCAGCACCGAGAAGTTCGAATCGCACTGCGGATGGCCGTCGTTCTTCGATCCGGCCGACTCCGACGCGGTGATCCTGCGCCCCGACGACTCGCTCGGTATGCGCCGCGTCGAGGTGATCTGCGCCAACTGCCACAGCCACCTCGGCCACGTCTTCGAGGGCGAGGGCTACCCGACGCCCACCGACCAGCGCTACTGCATCAACTCGATCTCGCTGCGGCTGGTCCCGAAGGCCTGACGCGGCGACTATCCCGGGTAGACCGCGAACTCGGCCCGATCCTCGGTGTCGGCCACGCACTGGAACAGCAGCGGGGCTGTCGCCGCGGTCGCGGAGTAACACGTGAACGGGCCGATCGACTGGTACTTGTCGCCGTTGACGTCGTACTGGACGGCGTAATCGGCGGCCGTGACGCAGTCGATATCACCGGCGTGGATGACGATGCGGTAGCCGTCGCGCGGCGGGCACTGTTCGCCGGGTACGTCCTGCGCGAGCACGGTGGGAGCCGTCGCGAACGCGGCAACCAACAACGTCGAGCAGACCCATGCCCTGGTGATCATGCACCCATGATGCTGTCCCGCGATCGAGCCTGCGTACAGATCGCGATTTCCGCCGATTTTGCGATCTGTGCTCAGGCTCGGCGCCAAGCCAAAGATCAGGGCAGTGCGGTGATCAACTGCTCCGGGCTCACCCGCGGGCCGGTGAAGAACGGCGTCTCCTCGCGGACATGCAGTCGCGCGTCGGTGGCGCGCAGATCGCGCATCAGATCGACGATGCGGTGCAGCTCCGGCGCCTCGAACGCCAGGATCCACTCGTAGTCGCCCAGCGCGAACGCCGGCACCGTGTTGGCCCGCACGTCCTTGTATCCGCGGGCGGCCATCCCGTGCTCGGAGAGCATCCGGCGGCGCTCCTCGTCAGGCAGCAGGTACCAGTCGTAGGACCGGACGAACGGATACACGCAGATGTAGTTGCCCGGCTCCTCGCCGGCCAGAAACGCCGGGATGTGGCTCTTGTTGAACTCCGCCGGGCGGTGCAGCGCCACGTTGCTCCACACCGGCGTGCTGGCCCGCCCCAGCGTGGTGGTGCGGCGGAAGTCCGCGTAGGTGGCCTGCAGCGCCTCGAGGTTCTCGGCGTGCGTCCAGAACATGAAGTCGGCGTCGGCGCGCATGCCGGCGATGTCGTAGATGCCGCGCACCACCACACCGCGCTCCTCCTGCTGTTTGAGGAACGTCGAGAGCTCAATGGAAACGGCCGCACGGGCTTCATCGTCCACGCCGAGCGCCCCTTGTCGCACCGAGAACACCGAAAACATCAGGTAGCGGAGGGTGGAGTTGAGCGCGTCGTAATCGAGCTTGGCCATGCCCCTATCGTGCCACGCGAGCGGTCACCAGCGACGCCGCCGCCCTAGTGGCGGACGCCACACAGGCCGGCACCCCGATGCCGTCCAGATAGCCGCCCGCCACCGCCAGCCCCGGCGGTAGGCCCGCGCGCAGCTCGGCGATCAACTCGACGTGTCCGGGCCCGTATTGCGGCATCGCGTCGATCCAGCGCTGCACGTGATGATCGACGGGCTCGGCGTGGATGCCGAACACCGTGTGCAGGTCCAGCGCCGCCCACGACAGCAGTTCTTCGTCGCCGACGTTGCGGGCCAGGTCGTCGCCGAACCGGCCGTAGGACAACCGCACCAGCTCGACGTTTCCGCGCGGGCCCCATTTGCGGGTGGTCAACGTGATCGCCTTGGCGTGCAAGCGTTCTCCGCCGGCCACCAGCACGCCGGAGTGCTGCGGCAGCGGCGTTCCGCCTGGCAGCGCCAGCGCCACAAGCGCCGTCGACGCCACCGCGATGCGTCGCGCCGCGGCCGCCGTGCGCGGAGCGACCTCGGCGACCAGCCGTGCCATCCGCGGCGCCGGCACGGCGAGCACGACCGCGTCGGCGTGGTGGCGCGCCCCTTCGTCGTCGACCAGATCCCAGCCGTGCGGTGACCGGTGCACCGCTTCGACGCCGACCTGCCGCCAGTGCGCGCGGGCGCGGCGCACGAGCTCGTCGACCAGCACCGCATAGCCGCCGTCCACCGCACCGAAGATCGGCGCATCCCGCGGAACCGTCGACGCCGCCAGCACCTCGCACGCGGCGTCGGTCAGGCTGGCGGCGCCGCGGTCCAGCTGCGTCGCCAGCGCCGGAAGCGCGGAGCGCACGCCGATGTTGGCCGCCGACCCGGCATACACCCCGGCCAGCAGCGGCTCCACCGAGCGCGCGACGACCTGCTCACCGAACCGGTCCCCGACCAGCTCGGCGACCGACGGATCGGCTCCGGCGGCCCACCGCAGCGGGCGGCTGCGTTCGTCGGCGATACGCGCGACGGTGGCGTCGTCGACCAGGCCCCGCATGCTCGACGGCTGGGTCGGCACGCCCTGCAGGGTGTTCGCGGGCAGCGGGTGCAGCCGGGCCTGGCTGTAGATCAGCGGTCGCACCCCGGTGGTGCCGACCTGGCGGCCGGCCAACCCCAGCTCGCCCAGCAACGCGGGCACCTCCGGGCGCCGGGTGATGAACGCCTCCGCGCCGACCTCCATCGGTTGCCCGCCGATCCGTTCGGTGCGCAGCGCCCCGCCGAGGCGGTCGGCGGGGTCGAACAGCGTGATCGACGCGTCCGGCCCAGCCGAGACCCGCAACCGGTACGCGGCCACCAGACCCGAAATACCGCCGCCGACAACGCAATAGGAACGGCTCACAGCGTGTGTACCAACTCCACCACGTCGGTGATCAACCCCGGGTCGGTGGCGGGCAGCACACCGTGGCCGAGGTTGAACACGTGCCCGGCGGCGCCGGCGTCGATCGCGCGGCGGCCGTCCTCGACGACGGCGCGCACGGCCCGCTCGACCACCGGCCAGCCCGTCAGCATCACCACCGGGTCGAGGTTGCCCTGCAGCGCGGTGCCCGGTTTGACCCGGGCGGCGGCGTCGGTCAGCGAGGTGCGCCAGTCGACGCCGACGACGGCGGGTCCGCCGTGGCAGACGGCTTCCGACATCGCGCCCAGCAATTCGGCGGTGCCGACCCCGAAGTGCGTCATCGGCACGCCGGCGTCGGCCAGCGTGGCGAACACCCGGGTGCTGTGCGGCAGCACATAGCTGCGGTAGTCGGCCAGCGACAGCGTGCCGGCCCACGAGTCGAACACCTGGAGGGCGTCCACGCCGGCGCTGACCTGGGCCTGCAGGAACGCGATGGTCAGATCGGTCAACGCGGTCATCAGCGCGTGCCAGGTGCCGGTTTCGCCGAACATCATCGCCTTGGTGTGTTCGTGCTGGCGGCTGGGCCCGCCCTCGATCAGGTAGGAGGCCAGCGTGAACGGCGCACCGGCGAACCCGATCAGCGGCACGTCGCCCAGCTCGTCGACCAGCAGCTTGACGGCGTCGGTGACTGCGGTGATCTGTTGGGGGTCAAGCGGTTTCATCGACTCGACGTCGGCGATCGTGCGGATCGGGTGGTCGATGACCGGGCCGACGTCGGGCACGATGTCCAGCGCGATACCGGATGCGCGCAGTGGCACCACGATGTCGGAGAACAGGATCGCGGCGTCGACGCGGTGCCTACGGACCGGCTGCACCGTGATTTCGGTGATCAGCTCGGTGTCGAAGCAGGCCTGCATCATGGTGTTCTTCGCGCGCAACGCCCGGTACTCGGGCAGCGAACGTCCCGCCTGCCTCATGAACCACACGGGCACGCGGTTCGGTTTGCGGCCGGACACGGCGGCCAGATACGGCGACTCGGGCAGCTCACGACGGGTGGTCATCGCCCCCAATGCTGCCATGTGGGCCTGGCCGGACCCCAATTGCTCGACGGCGCAGGCCCTAGCTCAGCGGCAATTCCGCGAACGGTGGTGTGGTCGGCTGCTCCGAACCGCCGGGCGGCTCCACCGTGAAGGCCAAGGTCTGCGAGGCGCCGAGGTCGGGCAACAGCGCCGTGGTCGACGGGGCGACGGTGTCCATGGTGCCCGCCGGATGCGGGCCTTCGTCGTCGATCAGCCACATCTGATAGACGGTGTCCGGCTCCGGCGGGGCGACGTTGTTCATCACCAGCACGCCCGCGTTGCGCTCGCGGGAGAACACCACGGTCGCCGTGCCGCCGGTCGGGATCGGCCCGGAGACCGTGCGCACGTCGGGGGCGGCGAACACCTGCTCGATGGTCGACGGGCTGGCCGGCGGGCGCAGCGCCAGCCCCACGCCAAGCGCGCCGAGCCCGATCACCACCGCGGCCGCGGCCGCCAGCACCGCCGTCTGCCAGCGTCGGCGGCGGGGTGCCAGCCGGGCCGGTTCGGCGCCGACGTCGGCCAACACCCGCTCACGCAGGTGCTGCGGCGGCTCGACGGCGGTGGCCGCCGACACCACCGCCATGGTCTCGCGCACCGCACGGACTTCGTCGTGAAACGCCTGCGCGACGGCCGGCGGGGCGGCCGCCAACCGGCGTTCCACGTCGGCGCTTTCGGCCTCTGTCAGCGCGTGCAGCGCGTACGGCGTCGCCAGCGCGATCAGGTCGGCATCGATTGGTTCGGTCATGCGATCCCCAGGCACTTGCGAAGGCCGCGGATGGCGTCACGCATCCGCGATTTGATGGTCGCGAGATTCGCCGACAACTGTTCGGACACTTGAGCGTAGGTCAGACCGTCGTAGTAGGCGAGCTGGATGCACTCGCGTTGCGCATCGGTCAGCGAGCCGAGGCAGTCGGCGACCTGGCGCCGTTCGTCACTCGAAATGACCGATTCGGCAACGGAATCCGACGGCACCTCGAAAGTAGCGACGCCGTAACGTGATTCGCGTTGGCTGCCGGACTGTTCGGAGCGCACCCGGTCGACGGCGCGACGGTGCGCCAGCGTCATCAGCCAGGCCAGCGGCGAGCCCGCGGTGGGATCGTAGCTGTCGGCGCTGCGCCAGACCTGCAGATAGATCTCCTGCACGGTCTCCTCGCTGTAACCGGTGTCGCGCAGCACCCGGGTGACAAGGCCGAACACCCTGGCCCGCGTCAGGTCGTAGAAGACGCCGAACGCATCGACGTCCTGCCGCGCCACCCGGCGCAGCAGTTCGCCGAGGTCAGCGGCCACCCTCGGAAGCTTAGCCACGACCACACTCATGTCCACACCTGTTATTCGGAGCCGCACCAGGGTTCGGGTGGGCCCTGCACCATCCAAAACGGCCGAGGCAACGAATACCCGTCATGGCGAAACATTCGGTTGCGGCCGCCGCCAGCGGGATCCTGGCGGTCGCCGCTGCGCTGTCGGTCGGGCATCTGGTGGCCGGTGCGCTGTCGATCCCGGACGCCTCCCCCTTTCTCGCGGTGGGCAACGCCGCGATCGATCGCACCCCCGCACCGGTCAAGGACTTCGCGATCGAGCGGTTCGGCACCAACGACAAGGCCGCGCTGCTGGTCGGCATGGCGGTGGTGCTCGTGGTGGCGGGCGCCGGCATCGGGTGGCTCGCGCGCTGGGCGCCGTTGATCGGCGTGGCGGCGGTGGGCGTGCTCGGCGCGGTCGGCGTCGCGGCCGTGTACGAACAGTCGGGTCGACGCGTCGGATTGCTGGCGCCCGTCGCGGCGGCGCTGACCGGGATCGCGGTGCTGTGGTGGCTGCTGGCATCCGCGCGGCCACCCGCGCCCGACGAAGCCGGCCCCAGACCGATTCGACGGCGCCGATTTCTCGCCGGCGCGCTGGGCACCACGGCAGGCGCGGCCGTCGCCGGGTTCGGCGGGCTCAGGCTCGCCGGGCGCAGCGATGTGGAGGCGTCGCGCCGCGCCGTCGGAGCCCTGGTCCCGGCCGTGCCCGCGCCGCCGATCCCGCCCGGTGCGGCGTTTCCCGAACTGGGCACGCCGCGCTTTCTCACGCCGATCGCCGACTTCTACCGCATCGACATCAACCTGACCGTGCCGCGGCTGCGCGCCGAGGACGCGGTGCTGCGCATCACCGGGCTGGTCGACCGGCCGATCGCGTTCAGCTTCAACGAGATTCGGAACATGCCGCTGGTCGAGAAGACGATCACGATGACGTGTGTGTCCAATCCGGTCGGCGGCCCGTACGTGTCGACGGCCAACTTCATCGGTGTGCCGTTGCGCACGCTGCTCGACCGGGCCGGCGTGCAGCCCGCCGCGACCCAGCTGGTTGGGCACTCGGTCGACGGGTTCACCATCGGCACCCCGCTGCAGGCGATCCGCGACGCCGACGGCGCGATGTTGGCGATCGGGATGAACCGCGAACCGCTGCTGCCCGAGCACGGCTTTCCGATGCGCACCGTCGTTCCCGGGCTGTACGGCTACGTGTCGGCGACCAAGTGGGTCACCGAACTCGAGTTGGCCACCTACGACGTCCGGCCGTACTGGGTGCAACGCGGCTGGGACGGCCAACCTCCCGGCGTCGCACCGATCAAGCTGTCGTCGCGCATCGACGCACCCGGCGCGTTCCAGAAGGTGCCCGGCGCCGACGTCACCGTGGCGGGCACCGCGTGGGCCCAAGGCCGCGGTATCGCGGCGGTCGAGGTGCGCTTCGACGACGGCGACTGGGAACCCGCCCGGCTGGGCGCTGCGGTCAACCCGAACACGTGGCGGATGTTTCGGCACACCAGGGCGCTGCCGCCCGGTCAGCACACCGTGACGTGCCGCGCCGTCGACACCCAGGGAAACCTGCAGGCCGAAGACCGCCTCGGCGTCATCACACCCGGGCCGACACCCGACGGCGCCACCGGCTGGCACTCGATCGTCTTCACCGTCACCTGAAATCTTTTGGCGAACACCCCATCCGAAGCCGACCCCGCTCCGAATGCCTGGTGATCGAGTTCAGCGACGACCGTCAGGCCGTCCTATCCGAAGGGAGAAAATCCATGCGCAATGTTCACTACGGCACCGGGGCCATCGCGGGTTTGTCGGTGGCCGCGGTTCTGATGCTGTCGGGGTGTTCGGACAACAGCAGCGCCTCGGAGCCGGCCACGCCGGCCGCCAGCCAACAGGCGACGTCGGTGGCCACCACCGTCCAGGCCACCCCGGCTGCCAACCTGGTCGGACCCGAATGCGCCGCGTACGCGGACCAGGTGCCCAGCGGTCCCGGCTCGGTCGAGGGCATGGCCATGGATCCGGTGACGGTCGCCGCGTCCAACAACCCGATGCTCAAGACCCTCACCCAGGCGGTGTCCGGGCAGCTCAACCCCGACGTGAACCTGGTGGACACGCTCAACGGCGGCGAGTTCACGGTCTTCGCCCCCACCGATGCGGCGTTCGCCAAGCTGCCGCCGGAAACGGTGGAAACGCTCAAGACCGACGCCGCGCTGCTGACGAGCATCCTCACCTACCACGTGGTGCCCGGCCAGGCGACGCCTGAGCAGGTGGTCGGCCCGCACGCCACCGTCCAGGGCGCCGAGCTGACCGTGACGGGTTCGGGCAACGACCTGCGGGTCAACGACGCCGGTGTGGTCTGCGGCGGCGTCGACACCGCAAACGCGCAGGTGTACATGATCGACACGGTGCTGATGCCGCCGTCGAACTGACGCCCCCCATCCGGTGCGGCGGCCTGACCAGCGGGTTCAGGCCGCCGCACCGTTACTGCTGGTCAAGATCGGCGCGCCTGCGCAAAGACCTGGCCGAATGGGCTAGCGTCGAGAAAGTGACCACCGCCGAACCGGCCCAGTTCCGCGAAGCGGTGGCGGCGATGAATGCCACCACCGTCCGCTCGGAAATCGAGCTCGGCCCGATCCGCCCGCCGCAACGGCTGGCGCCGTTCAGCTATGCGCTGGGCGCGGAGGTCCGTCATCCCGAGACCGCGATCGTTCCGGAACGGTCCGAAGGCGATGCGTTCGGCCGGCTGATCCTGCTGCATGATCCCGAGGGCGCCGACGCCTGGGACGGCACGATGCGGCTGGTCGCCTACATCCAGGCCGACCTGGATCCCAGCGAGGCGGTGGACCCGCTGCTGCCGGAGGTGGCGTGGAGTTGGCTGCTCGACGCGTTGTCGGCGCGTGAGGAACACGTCACCGCGCTGGGCGGCACTGTCACCGCGACGACGTCGGTGCGCTACGGCGACATCTCCGGGCCGCCGCGCGCGCATCAACTCGAATTGCGGGCGTCGTGGACCGCGACCACCCTGGACTTGAGGCCGCACGTCGAGGCGTTCTGTGAGGTGCTCGAACACGCCGCGGGCCTACCTCCTGCGGGGGTGACCGACCTGAACTCACGCACCCGCGCGTGACGATGACCGAACCGCACGAGGAAGACCCGGAGCAGGAACCCGAGGCCATCCCGCTGCTGGCGCCCCGAGAAGGTGTCCCGAAGCTGGCCGTCAGCCGCAGCGAAATCACCAGGGCGGCAGAGCTTTTGGACTCCGGCTCGGGACCGTTCGCGGTGGATGCTGAGCGGGCGTCGGGTTTTCGTTACTCCAACCGCGCGTATCTGGTGCAGATCCGTCGCGCCGGGGCCGGAACCGTGCTCATCGACCCGGTCAGCCACGGCGGTGACCCGGTGACCACCCTGGCGCCGGTCGCCGAGGTGCTTTCCACTGACGAGTGGGTGTTGCACGCGGCCGATCAGGATCTGCCGTGCCTGGCCGAGATCGGGATGAAGCCCCCGGCGCTGTATGACACCGAGCTGGCGGGCCGACTGGCCGGATTCGACAAGGTGAACCTGGCCGCGATGGTGCAGCGGCTGTTGAAGGTGCAGTTGATGAAGGGGCACGGCGCGGCGGACTGGTCGAAGCGGCCGCTGCCGCCCGAGTGGCTGAACTACGCCGCGCTGGACGTCGAGGTGTTGCTCGACTTGCGGTACGCGATCGCCGAGCTGCTCGACGAGCAACACAAAAGCGATTGGGCCGCTGAGGAATTCGAGCACCTGCGCAAGTACGAGGCCTCCCCGACGCGGCGAGACCGCTGGCGTCGGACGTCGGGCATCCACAAGGTGCGTGACCCGCGTGCGCTGGCCGCGGTGCGCGAGATGTGGATCGCCCGCGACCGGATCGCCCAGCGCCGCGACATCGCACCCGGCCGCATCCTGCCCGACTCCGCCATCATCAACGCCGCCACCGCCGACCCGGATACCGTCGAAAAGCTCACTGCCCTACCGATTTTCGGGGGATCACGGCAGCGCCGAAGCGCGCAGGTCTGGCTGGACGCGCTGGCGCGCGCCCGCACCACCGAGGAGCCGCCGGACCCGCACGAGCCGTCGAACGGGCCGCCGCCGGCGTCGCGGTGGTCACGACGCAAACCCGAGGCCGCGGAGCGGCTGGTTGCGGTGCGGGCGCGGTTGAACGAACTGTCGCAACGGTTGTCGGTGCCCAGCGAGAACCTGCTCACCCCCGAGGTGGTGCGCCGGCTGTGCTGGGACTGGCAGCCGCCCGAGAACCCAGCCGACACCGCCGCCGTCGTCGACGCGTTCCTCCGCGACGCTCAGGCGCGGCCCTGGCAGCGTCAGCTCGTCGTGCCCGTGCTGGCCGAAGCGCTGACCACAGCCGGCGGCGCCTAGCCCCCTCTTTCGGCGAGCGTGCGCGAAATCGGCTAATTGCTCGGCGTGTCGGGCGCAGACACGCCCGCTCGCGGAGATAAGGAAGCCTCGGTGCCCTGGGCGGCCACCCAACCGGTGATCTGGCGGGCGATGTTGCGGTCGGTCAGGCCGACGTCGGCAAGCACCTCCCCGCGCGACGCGTGCGCGAAGAACTCCTGCGGCAAGCCGACGTCGCGGCAGGGCACATCGACCTCGGCGTGGCGCAGCGCCGCCGAGACCGCCGAACCGATTCCGCCCCGCACGCCGTTGTCCTCGACGGTGACCACCAGCTTGTGCGCGCGGGCCAGCTCGGCGAGCACCTCGGGCACCGGCAGCACCCAACGCGGATCCACCACCGTGACACCGATGCCCTGGTTGAGCAGCAGCTCGGCGACCGTCAGCGCCATCGACGCGAACGGGCCGACGGCCACCAGCAGCACATCCTCGGTCAGCCCGTCGGCGGGCACCGCGAGGATGTCGACCCCGTCACGGCGGCTGAGGGCCGGAATGTCCTCGCCCACATCGCCTTTCGGGAAGCGGATCGCAGTGGGGCCGTCGTTGACGTCGAGCGCCTCACCCAGCTCTTCGCGAAGCCGGGTGCCGTCGCGCGGCGCGGCCACCCGAATGCCGGGCACGATGCCCAGCATCGACAGATCCCACATGCCGTTGTGGCTGGCGCCGTCGGCCCCGGTGACCCCGGAGCGGTCCAGCACCATCGTCACCGGCAGCTTGTGCAGCGCCACGTCCATCATGACCTGGTCGAACGCCCGGTTCAGGAACGTCGAGTAGATCGCCACCACCGGGTGCATACCGCCCATCGCGAGCCCGGCGGCCGAGGTCATCGCGTGCTGCTCGGCGATGCCGACGTCGAAGAACCGGTCG
Source organism: Mycolicibacterium pulveris (assembly GCA_050205315.1). GTDB lineage: Bacteria > Actinomycetota > Actinomycetes > Mycobacteriales > Mycobacteriaceae > Mycobacterium > Mycobacterium pulveris_A. The sequence continues at coordinate 170,472 of JBNMRA010000007.1, forward strand.
GGGAAGCGCTGCCGGAACGGGGTGAGCCCGGTGGGACCGGGCATCGCGGCGGTGATGGCCACGACGTCGCGGCGCCGGCCGGCATAACCGATCAGCGCTTCGGAGAACACCGACGTCCACGCCGGCCCCGCCGATACCGACCTGGCCAACCCGGTCTCGGGGTCGATGACGCCGCAGGCGTGCATCTGGTCGGCCTCGTCGTTCTCCGCGGGCGCATATCCCATGCCCTTGCGGGTGACGACGTGCACGACCACCGGAGCGTTGAAGCCCCGCGCGCTGCGCAGCGCCCGTTCCACCGCGTGCTCGTCATGGCCGTCGATCGGACCGACGTACTTCAGGCCCAGGTCGGTGAACATCTCCTGCGGCGACAACGCGTCCTTGATGCCCGCCTTGATGCTGTGCATGCCCTGGTAGCACAGCTCGCCGATGATCGGCACCCGCCGCACGGCGTTGCGGCCCTCCTCGAGCATCCGCTCGTAGGCGGGCTGCAGGCGCAGCCGGGCCAGATGTTCGGCGAAGCCGCCGATGGTCGGGGCGTAGCTGCGGCCGTTGTCGTTGACAACGATCACGATCGGACGCTGGGCCGCGGCGATGTTGTTCAGCGCCTCCCAGCACATCCCGCCGGTCAGCGCGCCGTCCCCGACGACGGCGACGACGCGCCGATTGCGGTAGCCGGAGATCTCGAACGCCTTGGCCAGCCCGTCGGCGTAGGACAGCGCCGCGCTGGCGTGGCTGGACTCGACCCAGTCGTGTTCGCTTTCCGCGCGCGACGGATAGCCCGACAACCCGTCCTTCTTACGCAGCGTCTCGAAGTCATGGCTGCGGCCGGTCAGCATCTTGTGCACGTAGGACTGATGTCCGGTGTCGAAGACGATCGGGTCGTGCGGCGAATCGAACACCCGGTGCAGCGCCAGGGTGAGTTCCACCACGCCGAGATTGGGGCCGAGATGACCGCCGGTTGCAGCCACCTTGTGGATCAGGAAATCACGGATTTCCTGCGCTAGATCGCTTAACTGCGCTTGCGAAAGGTGCTGCAGATCAGCGGGACCGCGGATCTGTTCAAGCATTCCGCCAGTGTACGCAGCGGGCCCGGGTCAGTCGCGTCGAGCTTGGTAGATGTCGGGCACACCGTCGTGGTCGGCGTCGGCGGTCTCCTGTTCGTGGACGGCGCGGTAGTGGCGGTTGCGCAGCCGCAGCAGCACCGCGGCCAGCAGCGCCGCGCACACCGATCCGGTCAGCACGCCGATTTTGACGAACTCGTCACGCTCGGAGCCCAGGCCGTAGGCGAGGTCCCCGATGAGCAGCGACACGGTGAACCCGATTCCGGCCAGCATCGCGATGCCGATCACGTCGATCCACCCGATCGCCTCGTCGAGTTCGGCCCGGGTGACCGAGGCCAGCAACCGCGTCGTCAAGAAGATCCCGACGGGTTTGCCGACCACCAGACCCAGCACGATGCCGAGCGTGATCGGATCCCCCAACGCCCGGGCGAAGCCGTCGAGGCCCCCGATGTGTACGCCGGCGGCGAAGAACGCGAAGACCGGCACCGCGAACCCCGCCGACAGCGGGCGCAGGCGGTGCTCGAAGTGCTCGGCCAGACCGGGCCCGGCTTGCGGTCCTCCGGCCGCCGCCGAGCGCAGCACCGGCACCGTGAAGCCCAGCAGCACGCCGGCCACCGTGGCGTGTACGCCCGACTCGTGCATCAGCACCCAGGTCGCCGCCGCGAGCGGCACCAGCAGCCACCACGACCGGATCCGGCGCTGCACGCACACCGCGAACAGCACCAGCGGTACCAGGACCGCCGACAGCGCCGCCAAGTTCAGGTCTTCGGTGTAGAACACCGCGATCACCGACACCCCGAGCAGATCGTCGACGACGGCAAGGGTCAACAGGAACGTGCGCAGCGCCGACGGCAGATGCGTCGAGATCACCGCCAGCACCGCGACGGCGAACGCGATGTCGGTGGCGGTCGGGATGGCCCAGCCCCGGGTGGCGCCGTCGCCCACGTGTGCGGTCACCGCGACGAAGATCAACGCCGGCACCACCATTCCGCCGATCGCGGCCGCGATCGGCAGGGCCGCGCGGGCGGGATCTCGCAGGTCGCCGGCCACGAACTCGCGTTTGAGCTCCAGACCGACCACGAAGAAAAACAGCGCCAGCAGCCCGTCGGCGGCCCAGGTGCCCAGCGTCAGGTTCAGGTGCAGGCCAAACGGTTCGCCGCCGATTTCGAGGTCGCGAAGCGCGAAGTAGCTCTGCGACCACGGGGAGTTGGCCCAGACGAGCGCGACCGCGGCAGCGACCAGCAGGATCGCGCCACCGACGGTCTCCCTGCGCAGAATCGAGGCGATCCGGCTGGCTTCGGCCCACGAACCGCGCGCGAACAGCGCTCGGTCGGCGGTTGTGCGGAACGGGTTGCGGGTCACGGGATGCCTAAACGTTTGTGGGGTCGACGAATTGTCGCCGACCAGACTTCCCGGCTCACCTTGGCCTTCAGCGTATGGCATGGCGCCGGGGACGCGGCGACAGATCGGGCAAGAGTTCACTACGTTGAGGCGGTGATCATCGAACGGCGCAGCACCGTGGACGCCTCCGTCGAGCAGGTCTGGGCCCGGATCGTCACGCCCGAGGGCATCAACCACGAACTACGGCCGTGGATGACCATGTCGATGCCGCGGGTTGCGAAGACGTTGACCGTCGACACGATCCCGATCGGTGAGCCGATCGGCCGGTGCTGGCTGAAGCTGTTCGGGGTCATACCGTTCGACTACGACGAGCTCACGATCGCCGAGTTGTGGCCCGGCCGCAGGTTTTTCGAGGAGTCGACCATGCTGAGCATGCGGTTGTGGCGCCACGAGCGCACGCTCGAGCCCGCCGGCGAAGCCAAAACCGTTGTGCACGACCGGCTCACGTTCGAGCTCAGGGCGCTGCTGCGTCCGCTGTCACCGCTCATCGCGGCGGGGGTCGACGCGCTGTTCGGCCATCGGCATCGTCGGTTGCAACGCCACTTCGCCGGCGGGTCAGCCGACCCGTCGCGCGCGGTCTGACTTGGGCCACACGTACGGCAGGTCGTCGGGCACGTCGCCGAAATGCGGCCGGTAGTGGTCGGGGTCCTTGCGCAGCAGCGAGGACTGGTGGCTGCGATGAAACGCCGAATCGCCCAGCCAGGGCGGCAGTTCGGCGGCTTGGGCCAATTCCTGCTGGGTCCGCACCGCGGTCAGCCCGGTGCCCTGCTTCAGGTCGGTGGCGAGGGTGGCCGCGCACGTGTCGGCGGCACCGGTCTCGCACCACACCCCGCAGATGTCCAGCCCGTAGCGCACCAGGGCCTCCTCGTAGCCGGCCCACATGGCCGCGGCCGGATGGTGGCGCCAGCCGTATCCCGGCACCGTCAGCGCCCGCAGCACCTGGATGGCCTCGACGCGCTGCTTACCGAGCCTGCGGCGGTCCAGTACGCGCGCCGACGCGTCGAATTCGGGGTACGGCAGGAACGTCTGCACGCCGGCGACGTACCCGGCGCGGGGCCGGGAAAAACGTCACGTGCTCAAAACCATCCGCCGGCGGGCCGGATGCCCTTGTACCAGTCCACAACTGCGCGTGCTGCGCGGTCGGCTTCGGCGTCGGAACGCACGACCGCGATGGACGTGGTGAGGTCCTGCAGGCCGTTCACCGAGCATTCATAGCTGATCCGGTGCGCCAGGTCGCGCACCCAGTCGACGACGCGGACCTGCTTTCCGTCGCGGATGCGGCGCATGTCGCACACCACCAGTAGCCGCTGGGCTCCGGTGGAGATGGCGGTGTCGGTCACGAGATCGCAGATGTGGTTTCCGCTCGCCCGCTCCTGGCGTCGCGCCCGGCGGATATGGCCATCGGCGACAATCGATTCGACCAACTCGTCGTCGACGATGACGATCATCGAATCCGCGTCTTCGCCGTGGTTCACCCCTTGGCTGCGGAATTCCGCGGCCAAGGATTCGTATAGCTCCGTCGCCTGACCGAAAACGATCGGCGACGAGCCGATCTCCCGGACTGCCAACTGAGACTCCATTCACTTTCTGGGTGCCGATGAGCACCCGTGTGCCGCGGTTGGGCGGCTATCCCGTGAGCGTCGCGCAACGTTGTTCACGTTGTTGCACAGCACGCTCCTGCTCTGTGGTCAGTTCCAGCGCTACGCGGATTCCGTCCCGGTAGCCTGCTGCCACATCGTCGTTGGGCTGCGACCGCAGCGCTTCGGACAGCCGCTGCGAGATCGTCCGGAGCGCGGCCAGCGTCCTGGTCCGGTGCCGCACCGTCCAGCGTTCTCCGTTGCCTGATGCATTAGTGAAATCCATTGCGATGATTGCCATTTGATCGAGGACGCAGATGCGCGCAAAGCGAAGTGCCGCGGTGTAGCCCTTGTGGTACATGGCGGTGCGTTCGCCGGTCGGTGCGTCGTATGCCGCGACAAGCGCTTCCTCCAGCGCATCCAACTCGGTGCGATCGCTGGACATCACGGCGTCCACTTGTGGTACGTCCCTTCTTGTCAGCTGTCCATTTCGAAAAGGCAAAGAGTGTGCACATTGCGGTGTCGCAATTAGGTCGAACGCCGTCGACGAGGAAAAAATTTCGACGATTACGCGTCGTCGTTTTTAGTTCCGCACAGAGAAAACGATGTCCGCACAGCAAATATCGGCTCTGATAGCGTGCCTCAGAGCCGATAATGTTTGCAGGTCACATCGGTCATGACCTAACCGGCGCGCTTACGTTTGGGAAGGAATTCCTCAGCCGCTTCGACCTTGGCTCGTTTTTCTGCCCGACGCTCTTTAATTGACTTTCCGGGCTTTTTCGCAGATTGTTTAGCCATCGTTGCTCCTTTTCACAGTGGCAACCATCACCGGCTCCGACCATACCCCAGAAAAAAATAAAAGCCAGCCTGCTAATTCGGGGTTTCGTCGCTGGTCAGCGGGTCAATACCGCGACGCTCTCGACATGATGTGTCAGCGGGAACGAGTCGAAGACCCGCACCTGCTCCACGGTGTACCCGTGCCCCAGATACAGTCCGACGTCGCGCGCGAATGCGGCCGCCTCGCATCCGATGTGGATGATCCGGGGCACCCCGGCGGCGGCCAACAGCTCGATCACCTCCCGGCCTGCACCCGACCGCGGCGGGTCGAGCACCGCGACGTCTGCGCGCTGCCGTTGGGCCGTCAGCGCGCGGCGCACCGAATCCGTGACCACCGACACCCAGCCCATGTCGGCCAGCGCGGCACGCGCGGCGCGCGACGACCCTCGTGAGGTGTCCACGCTGACCACCCGGCCGGTGTCACCGACGGCCTCGGCGAGCACCGCGGCGAAAATTCCTGCGCCCCCGTACAAATCCCATGCGGTCATCCCCGGCTGCAGTTGCGCACAATCGGCGACCAGCCGGCTGTAGGTCTGCGCCGCGTCCCGGTGCGCCTGCCAAAACCCGGTGACCGGCACCCGCCACGTCCAGTGCCCGACGCGCTGCAGCGCCTCGTAGTTGCCCTCGACGACCTGCGTCGCGGCCCGGCGCCGGATGCGGGGCCCGGACTGCACGACGTGGCGAACACCGTCGTCGTCGAGCGCGACGTGCACCTGAGCGCCCTGCGGCCAGGTCTGCTCGTCGAGCCCGTCGAGCATGCCTGCCGGCAGTTGCGCACAACCGACTTCGGTGACCACCTCGGTGCTGTGATAGCGGTGAAAGCCGAGGCGACCGTCGGTGGAGGTGTGCAGCCGCACCCTGGTGCGCCACCCGGTAGCGCCGCAATCACCCACCGGCTCGGCGGTGGCCCGCTCCTCGTCGAGCCAGCGGTAACCGCCGAGCCGGAGCAGCTGGTTGGCGACGACGAAACCCTTGAGCCGGCGCAGCGCCTCGGGCGCGGCGAACGCCATATCGCAGCATCCTGCGCCGTCGACGCCCGCGATCGGACAGATCGGTGCGACCCGGTCGGCCGACGGCTCGATCACCTCGACGGTGTCGGCGTGCCAGTACTTTCCGTGATCGCCGACGATCCGGGCCCGGACCGTCTCGCCGGGCAGCGCGTGCCGGACGAACACGACGCGGCCGTCATGGCGGGCCACACAGCTGCCGCCGTTGGCCGCGGGCCCGGCGGTCAGCGTGACCTCGAGCGGTTCGGTCACTCCAGGAAACCCCTGCGCGCGTCGCCCGGCGCGGACTGCGGTTGCAAGGTCTTGAGTCGCTCCGACGAATTCAACTGCCACGGAACCGATGTCACCATCACGTTCGGCTCGAACAACAGCCTGCCCTTCAGCCGCAGCGCGCTCTGGTTGTGCAGGACCTGCTCCCACCAGTGGCCGACGACGTATTCCGGAATGAACACGGTCACCACCGTGCGCGGTGACTCCTTGGAGATGCGCTTGACGTAATCGATTACCGGTCGGGTGACCTCCCGGTACGGGGACGCGATCACCTTCAGCGGCACGCTGATGTCGCTGTTCTCCCATTTGTGCACCAGCGCACGCGTCTCGGCGTCGTCGACGCTGACGGTGATCGCCTCCAGCACGTCCGGGCGGGTGGCGCGGGCGTAGGCCAGCGCGCGCATGGTCGGCAGATGCAGTTTGGACACCAGCACGACCGCGTGGTTGCGGCTGGGCAGCACCATGTCCCCGGTGTCTTCCTGTTCCTCGAGTTCGCGCGCGACGGCGACATAGTGGCGCCGGATCAGCCGCATCAGCACGAACAGCGAACCCATCGCCAGGATCGCGATCCAGGCGCCCGCGACGAACTTGGTCACCACGACGATGACCAGCACGGTCGCGGTGCAGACCAGCCCGACGGTGTTGATCGCCCGCGACCGCATCATCCTGCGGCGCGCGGCGGGGTCGGTCTCGGTGCGCAGCAGCCGCGTCCAGTGCCGCACCATGCCGGTCTGGCTGAACGTGAACGCCACGAACACCCCGACGATGTAGAGCTGGATCAGCGAGGTCACCTGGGCGCGAAACGCGACGACGAACGCGATCGCCGCGAGGGCCAGAAACAGAATCCCGTTGGAGAACGCCAGTCGGTCGCCGCGGGTGTGCAGCTGCCGGGGCAGGTAACGGTCCTGCGCCAGAATCGATCCCAGCACCGGAAACCCGTTGAACGCGGTGTTGGCCGCCAGCGCCAGGATCAGCGCGGTGACGATCGCGATCAACAGCATCCCGAAGCCGAAGCCGTGGAAAACCGCGTCGGCCAGCTGCGCGATCAGCGTCTTCTGTTGGTAGTCGGCCGGCGCTCCGACCAACTGCTCATGCGGGCGCTCGGCGATCTGCACACCCGTCTCCTTGGCCAGCATGATGATGCCCATGAACAGCGTGATCGCCAGCGCACCCAACAGCGCCAGCGTGGTAGCGGCGTTGCGCGACTTCGGTTTCTGAAACGCCGGCACCCCGTTGCTGATCGCCTCGACACCCGTCAGCGCCGCGCTGCCGGAGGAAAACGCCCGCGCGACCAAGAACACCAGCGCGAAGCCGACGATATCGCCGTGCTCGGACTGCATCTCGAAACCGGCCGACTCCGCCTGCAACGGCTGGCCCAGCACGTAGATCTGGATGAAGCCCCAGCCCAGCATCGCGAACATGCCGATGATGAACGCGTACGTCGGAATCGCGAACGCGGTGCCCGACTCCCGGATGCCACGCAGGTTCATCGCCGCCAGCAGCAGGATCGCGGCCACCGCGAACGCCACCTTGTGCTCGTTGACGAACGGCACCGCGGAACCGATGTTCGACATCGCCGAGGACATCGACACCGCGACGGTCAGCACGTAGTCCACCAGCAGCGCGCTGGCCACCGTCAGCCCGGCGGTGGGACCCAGGTTGGTGGTGACCACCTCGTAGTCGCCGCCGCCCGACGGATAGGCGTGCACGTTCTGCCGGTAGCTGGCGATCACGATCAGCATGACCCCGGCGACCGCCAGACCGATCCACGGTGTCATCGAGTACGCGGCAAGGCCGGCCACCGACAGCACCAGAAAGATCTCCTCCGGGGCGTAGGCCACCGACGACAACGCATCGGAGGCGAACACCGGAAGCGCGATCCGCTTCGGCAGCAGCGTGTGCGAAATCCGGTCGCTGCGGAACGGTCTGCCGAGAACCAACCGTCGTGCAACGGTCGAAAGCTTGGACACGAGTGCCAAGGGTAAGCCTGACGGCCGATAACCGCCGGAAAGCGGTAGCGTTCCGACTGCGCGGGTTCGAACAGGAAGGACCATGGAGTGCGGGTAGTGGTGATGGGCTGTGGCCGGGTCGGGGCGTCGCTGTCGGACAGCCTGGCCAGAATCGGCCACGATGTGGCGGTCATCGACCGCGACAGCACCGCGTTTCACCGACTGTCCCCGGAGTTTCCCGGTGAGCGGGTGCTCGGCATGGGATTCGACCGCGACGTGCTGCTGCGGGCGGGCATCGAGGAGGCCGGCGCGTTCGCCGCGGTGTCCTCGGGCGACAACTCCAACATCATCTCGGCGCGGGTGGCGCGCGAGACCTTCCGCGTCGAGCGGGTGGTCGCGCGCATCTACGACGCCAAACGCGCCGCGGTCTACGAGCGGCTGGGCATCCCGACGGTGGCCACCGTGCCGTGGACCACCGACCGGCTGCTCAACGTGCTGACCCGGGAGACCGAGACCGCGAAATGGCGCGATCCCACCGGCAACGTCGGGGTGACCGAGCTGGCCCTGCACGAGGACTGGGTGGGACGGCGGATGACGGATCTGGAGGCCGCCACCGGTGGGCGGGTTGCGTTTTTGATCCGGTTCGGCGAAGGCGTGCTGCCCGAAACGAAGACCGTGATACAGGCCGGCGATCAGGTGTTCATGGCCGCGATCGCCGGACACATCGCCGAAGCGCTGGCGATCGCGGCGTTGCCGCCCAGCGAGGACATCGAGGGCTAGAGGGACGCTATGAAAGTCGCCATCGCCGGTGCCGGCGCCGTCGGCCGCTCCATCGCCCGCGAGCTCGTCGACGCCCACGATGTGACGCTGCTGGAACGCAACCCCGACCACATCGACGTCGACGCGATCCCGGCCGCCCAGTGGCGCCTCGGCGACGCCTGCGAGCTCACCCTGCTGGAGGCGATCAAGCTCGAGGAGTTCGACGTGGTGATCGCGGCCACCGGCGACGACAAGGTCAACGTCGTGGTGAGCCTGCTGGCCAAGACGGAGTTCGCGGTGTCACGGGTGGTGGCCCGGGTCAACGATCCCCGCAACGAATGGCTGTTCGACGAGAGCTGGGGTGTTGACGTCGCGGTGTCGACGCCGCGGATGCTGGCCTCGCTGGTGGAGGAGGCCGTTGCGGTCGGTGATCTGGTGCGGCTCATGGAGTTTCGCAAAGGTCAGGCCAACCTGGTCGAGATCACGCTGCCCGACGACACCCCGTGGGGCGGCAAGCCGGTCAAGCGCCTCGAACTGCCCCGCGACTGCGCGCTGGTGACGATTCTGCGCGGTCCGCGGGTGATCGTGCCCGAGTCCGACGAGCCGCTGGAGGGCGGCGACGAGCTGTTGTTCGTGGCCGTCGCCGAAGCCGAGGACGAGCTCAAGGCGTTGCTGCTACCGCGTTGAGCACCACCGGCATCCGCGAGCAGACGTCAAACCCCCCAAATTTGGGCCTTTTCAGGGGTTTTCGCGACTGCTCGCCAGAGAAGGCGGCGGGGCGGCCCGGTCCTGACACCGCGCCACCGCGTCGGCGTCGACGCGGGCCAGGTCGCTGCGTTCGTTGCGGATGCCCAGCGCGGAGACGGCGCCCGCGATCACGAACAGGCCCGCGGTCACCAGCGCGCCACGCCGAAACCCGTCGAAATCGACTGCGCTGCCGACGATCACACCGGTGAACGCGATGGCGAGCAGACCCGCGATGCGGGATATCGCGTTGTTGACCGCCGACCCGATACCGCTCTGCGGCGGCGGCACCGCGGCCAGCACCGCCGCGGTCAACGGTGACACCGTGATCGTCAGCCCGAGCCCGAACACCACCAGCCCGGGCAGCATCTGCGTCCAGAGGTCGAACGGCTCGCGCGTCGCGGCCATCAGCACATAGCCGGCGGCCGCGACCATCGGGCCGACGGCCATGAACAGCCGCGGGCCGTACCGGCCCGCCAGCGCGCCGAAGCGCCGCGCCAGCAGAAACGACAGCACCGGCACCGGCAGCGTGGCCAGCCCGGCCTGTGTCGCCGACAGCCCGGCCGTCTCCTGCAGGAACAGCGCGACGATCAGCATGCCCAGCGACACCCCGGCGTAGAGAAACACGGTGGCGAGGTTGCCGACGGCGAAGTTGCGGGCGGCAAAGATGTCCAGCGGCAGCATCGGATGCGGTGTCCGGCGTTCCCACCACGGAAACGCGCACAGGCACGCGAGCCCGACCAGCAGGCCGGCCACCACGGCGGGATGCGAGAAGCCCAGCCGCTGGCCCTCGATCAGCGCATACACCACACCGGTGAGCCCGGCGGCGTTGAGCACCGCGCCGACGAGATCCACCCGGCGCCCGTCGCTGCTGCCTGCGGGGTCGGCGGACAGCTTGGTCGTCAGATACAGCGTGACGGCCAGCGGGACGATGTTCACGCCGAAGATCCACCGCCAGTTCAACGCGTCGACCAGCACCCCGCCCAGCAGCGGACCGATCACGAAAGCCGTTCCGGTCCAAGCGGTCCAGGTGCCGATCGCCCGGGCCTGCGCGGCGCCGGAGAACCGGGCGTTGATCATCGCCAGCGAGCTGGGCACCAGAAACGCCGCGCCCACACCCTGAACGCAGCGCGCGGCGACCAGCACCCAGCCGGCGGGCGCCACCGCGCACAGCACCGACGACACCGCGAACACCACCAGCCCGGTGCGCAGCACGGCCAGCCGCCCGAACTGGTCGGAGACCGCGCCGGCGACCAGGATCAGTGCGCCCAGCGTGAGCAGGTAGCCGTCGACCACCCACTGCTGTAGCGCCAGCCCGGCGCCGAACTGCGCGCTGATCGCCGGCAGCGCGAGGTTGACGACCGAACCGTCGAGAAACGCGACGAAGGAAGCCAGTACGGCGACCGCGATCAGCGGCCGGTCGGTGTTGTCGGCGCGCCGACGTCGACCATCGCCCTCAGTGGGCATCCGATGGGGCCACGCCGTCACGCTCGGTGTGCGTGGCACCGGTCGCGGTGTGCGCCTGCGCCGCCTCGCTGGCGCGGATCGCGCGCTGCGCCGAGCGGATCGCCAGGTAGGTGACCAACGCGGCGACGGCGGTCAGCGGCCAGCCCATCGCGATGCGGGCGGCGCCCAGCCAACCGGTCTGGTCCGCGTCGTACAGATGGTGTTGCACCACGAACCGCGACGCGAAGACCAGCACCCACACCAGCGTCGCGGCGTCGAAGACCAGCACCGCCTTGCGCACGTCGCGCCAGTTGCGGCCCTGCCCGCTGACCCACGCCCACACGAACCCGACGACGGGCCGGCGCACGAGCACCGACAGCGCGAACACCGACGCCCACAGCAGCGACATCCAGATGCCCAGCAGGAAGTACCCTTTCGACTCCCCCATCGCATAGGCGATCAACGCGCAGATGCCGACGCCGAAAAAGCCGGAGATCGCCGGTTGCGCGGTCTCCCGGCGCGCCAGCCGCCAGACCAGGATCAGCGCGGCCACCGCCAGCGCCGACACCACCGCGGGCACGAGCCCGAACAGCGATGACACCGGAACGAACACCACCACCGGCAGCGACGAGTAGATCAGCCCGCTGATCCCGCCGATCTGGCCGAGGACGGCGTTGACCCTGGTGCTGGGCTCACCCGGTACGGTTCCGGGCTCGCTCACTTCTGTATCTCGTAATGCGGGTTGTAGATCGCCTTGGCGCCGTTGTCGAGCTTGCCGACCCGGCCGTGCACCTTGAGGGTGCGGCCCGACTCGATACCGGGGATGCGGCGCTGACCCAGCCAGACCAGCATCACCGAGTCGGTGCCGTCGAACAGTTCGGCCTTGACCCCGGTGCTGCTTTTGCCGTTGCACTCCACGCTGCGCAGGGTGCCGATCATCGTCACTTCCTGACCGCGCTTGCAGTCGATGGCCTTCTGCGCGCCGGTACTGGCGGCTTCGTCGCTGAGTTCTTCGACATCGAGTTGCTCTGGGTCCTCCGTCAACCGCCGGGTGAGCCGGCGCAGATACCCTTCGGCCGTAGCCATGGCCTCTCCTGACCTTCCGCAGATCTTTCGTAGATCTACCCCAATCAACGCCACCGTAGACCTGTTGGTTCCGATATGCCACGTGGGGTGGAGTCGCCACGCCGGGCGATTCTGCGGCAAGGCACGATCGTCGGATGAGCGTCAATCTGCGTGGGGTGACCGTGGTGCTGCTGCCCGGTACCGGATCCGACGACAACTACGTTCACCGGGCATTCTCGGCCGCGCTGCGGGATGCGGGCGCGGTGATGGTTACCCCTGCGCCGCAACCCGACCGGCTCGTCGCGGGCTATCGCGATGCGCTGCACGACGCCGCCCGCACCGGCGCGATCGCCGTTGGCGGGGTGTCGATCGGGGCGGCGGTGGCCACCGCGTGGGCGGTGCAGCATCCCGAGCAGACGGTCGCGGTGCTCGCGGCGCTGCCGGCATGGTCCGGCACACCGGACACGGCGCCCGCGGCGATGGCTGCCCGCCACTCCGCGCAGTTGCTGCGCGGTGAAGGGCTCGACGCGGCCACCGCGACGATGCGGGCGTCGAGCCCGCGGTGGCTGGCCGACGAACTGGCCCGCTCCTGGGCCGCGCAGTGGCCGTCGCTGCCCGACGCGATGGAGCAGGCCGCCGGCTATGTCGCGCCGACTCGCGACGAGCTGGCGCGGCTGACGGTGCCGATGGGGGTGGCCGCCGCCGTCGACGACCCGGTCCATCCGGTCGAGGTCGCGCGGCAGTGGGTGGCGGCCGCGCCGCGGGCCGCGCTGCGCACGTTCACGCTCGACGAGATGGGCGCCGATCCCGCGGTGCTGGGCGCCGCGTGCGTGGCAGCGCTCGACGCGTGCGATTTCGGCGCGTAAACGCCCGCTCAGGGGTCATCAGCGCGCCGAAATCGCTCAATCAACCGCCGGTGATCGTGCGCAGCTGTTGCATCGCCGAGCCCTGCACGCTGCGGCGCGCGGCCGGCTCGTTCTGCGGCGGCTGCTGGCCGGCCTGCTGCGCCTGCTGGGCGGCGGCCTGCTCGGCGGCGACGCGCAGCTGTTCGGCCATCGGCGCGGGCAGCTCGACGGTCAGCGGGGTGCGCACCGGCATCGGCGTGTCGCCGCGGCGAACAACGGTGTCGGCCAATGCATTTCGTGCCTCTTCGGCGAGCGCGTCGATGCTCTGCTGGGTGCCGTTGACGACGCAGCGGATCATCCAGCGGTAGCCGTCGACGCCGATGAATCGCACCACGCCGGCCTGGCTGGGGTCCCCGGCCGCCACGCCGACGACCTCGCGGCCCCACGGCCCGTCCTGGATGCTCACCGACGGGACGTCCTTGCGCAGCGACTCGGCCAGTTCGGTGGCGATCTCGCGCCACAGCCCCGTCGACTTCGGCGCGGCGTAGGCCGCGATCGTGAACCGGCCGTTGGGGGTGACGACCCAGACCGCGCTGGGCACGCCCTGCTGAGACAGTTCCACCTGCACCTGGCCGCCCTCGGGCAGCGGGATCAGCACCGAGCCGAGATCCAGCCGGCCCATCCCGGCCACCGACGGGTCGTCGAAATCGTCGATGTCGAAGGGGCCTTCGAGCTCGTCGCCGGTGTCGGCGTCGGGGGTGTCGTCGTTGTCTTGTCTACCGATTGCCATCACAAACTCGCATGTCCGCCGGAGGAACCGTGGCCACCGTCGCCACGGGATGTGTCAGCCAGTCCCGCCTCGTCGAATGACGTCACCTCCACCAGCTCGGGCAGTTCGACACGCTGCACGAGCAACTGTGCGATCCGGTCGCCGCGATGCACGAGGATCGGCGCCTGGGGGTCGAGGTTGATCAGCGCCACCTTGATCTCACCGCGGTAGCCGGCGTCAATGGTACCCGGGCTGTTCACGATCGAAAGCCCAACGCGGGCAGCCAAACCCGACCGGGGGTGGATCAGGCCGACCATGCCGTGCGGAATGGCGACCGCGATGCCGGTCGGGACGAGTGCCCGCTGCCCGGGCGCCAGTTCGGCATCGACCGCGCTGTAGAGGTCGACGCCGGCATCGCCGTCATGGGCGCGGCTGGGCATCGGCAGATCCGGGTCCAGACGTACGACCGCCAAAGTGGTGGACACGACGTCAGAGATTACCCTTGGCCGCGTGTCGGACACGCGTGCCACGTCGCAAACCGTGCGCTACCGGGAACGGTTGTGGGTGCCCTGGTGGTGGTGGCCGCCGGGCCTCGGGTTCGGCGCGCTGCTCGCGTTCCAGGTGAGCCGGGGGATCACCGACCTGCCTACCTGGTTGCCGTATGCGTTGTTGCTGCCCGTGGCCGCAGTCGTGCTGCTCTGGCTCGGCCGAACCGAGGTGCGCGTGATCAGCGGCGCCGACGACACCGAGTTGTGGGTGGGCGCCGCGCACCTGCCGATGAGCGTGGTGTCGCGGTCGGCGGAGGTGCCGCGCAGCGCCAAATCCGCGGCGTTGGGCCGCCAGCTCGACCCGGCCGCGTTCGTGATGCACCGGGCATGGGTGGGCCCGATGGTTTTGTTGGTTCTCGATGATCCCGACGACCCCACGCCGTACTGGCTGGTCAGCTGTCGCCACCCGGATCGTGTCCTGGCCGCCCTGCGCGGCCAGCAGCAGTAGCAGATCGCCGAACCGCACCCGTCAGGCCGCGCAGTCGGTGCAGAGCATCACGCCGTTCTTCTCGCTGGCCAGCCGGCTGCGGTGGTGGACGAGGAAGCAGCTCGAGCAGGTGAACTCGTCGGCCTGTTTCGGAATCACACGCACCGACAGCTCCTCGCCGGAGAGGTCGGCGCCCGGCAGCTCAAAAGACTCCGCGGTCTCTGAGTCGTCGACGTCAACGACGGCGGACTGGGCCTCGTTGCGCCGCGCCTTCAGTTCCTCCAGCGAGTCTTCTGAAACTTCGTCGGTCTCAGTTCGTCGTGGGGCGTCGTAATCGGTAGCCATCCTCGTCCCCTCCATAAAGCGGTGCAGCAGAGCTTTGTACCAGCGTCGAACGCATCCACCAAATGATTCGTGCCCGTATTGACACACGTTCCACTGTGATTTACATCACAATCCGGATCGACGTTGCCGGAGGCACTCTAGACCACTGCCTCTAGAGTGCAGTCGTGGTCGCGCAAATCACCGAAGGCACCGCGTTCGACAGGCACGGTCGCCCGTTTCGTCGACGCCATTACGTACCGGCAATCGTGATGTTCGTCGCACTGGCGGTCGTGACGTTGTTGATCTGGGTCATCGCCCTGAACCGGCCGGCCGACGTTCAGGAGGCGACCGCCTGCAACCCGCCGCCGGCGCCGACGGATCCCGACGCGCCGGCCCCGCCGCCGCTCGGTGAGCAGGTGTCGCGCACGGAGATGACCGAGGTGATGCCGGCCAAGCTCGCCGACACCAGGATCCGTGTCCTCAATGCCAGCGGCCAGGGCGGCCAGGCCGCCGAGGTGGCCAGCGCGCTGCGCGACCGGGGGTTCACCGACCCGACCGCGGAAAACGACTCGATCTACGTCAGCGCCCGGCTCGAGTGCCACGGCCAGATCCGGTTCGGGCCGCAGGGGCGCGCCGCGGCGGCCGCGGTCTGGCTGGTCGCGCCGTGCACCGAGCTGTTCCAGGACGAACGCCCCGACGATACCGTGGATCTGGCGCTCGGAACCGAGTTCACGGAGCTCAGCAGCGGCGACGACATCGAGGCGATGCTGGCCAGCCTGCGCCCGGACGCCACCCAGCCCGCCGACTCCGCGCTGCTGTCCAAGATCCACACCGCGGCCTGCTGACCGGGGCGATTACCGCAGGCCCAACGCGTCGGTGAGCGCGTCGGCGATGGCGGGCGCGGCGGCCACGATCATCCCGGCCGCTCCGGCCGCACCTTCGGCCGTCGGCAGCCGCACCGTCGCGCCGGCCTCGGCGGCGATCAGCGCACCCGCCGCCCAGTCCCACAGCTGAACACCCTCTTCGTAATAGCCGTCGAGTTGTCCGGCGGCCACCATGCACAGATCCAGCGCGCACGAGCCGATGCGCCGGATGTCGCGGACCGCGGGCACGATCTTCGCCACCAGCTCGGCCTGCCGTCGGCGGCGCTCGACGTCATAACCAAATCCGGTGCCTACCAACGACATCGACAGCTCGGCCGCGGAGCTGCACCGCAGCGGTGTCGTCACACCGGCCTGCTGCAGCAACGCGCCGTGCCCGACGGCGGCCGAGTACAGCGCGCCGGTGGGCACGTCGGCGATCGCGCCCGCCACCGATGCGCCGTCGCGCTGCACAGCCACCGACACCGCGTAGGCGCCGATGCCGTAGACGAAGTTCACGGTGCCGTCGATCGGGTCCAGCACCCAGGTGAGCTGGCCGTCGGCCGCTGCAAGCGAGCCGCCCTCCTCTTCGCCGAGAACCGGCTCGCCCGGGCGCAGCACCGCCAGCCGGTCGCGCAGCAGCCGCTCGGTCTCGGTATCCACCACGGTGACGGGATCGGTCGGGGTGCTCTTGGTGCGCACGGCCGACCCCGAATCCGGGTCCGCGGCGGTATCGCCGAACACCTCGCTGCGGCGTTGCCGCACGAACGCCGCGGCCTCACCGGCCAGCTGCTCGGCGACCGTGCGCAACTGCACGGGGTCGGTGTTGATTTCGCTCACATCCCTATCGCAGCACATCTGCCCGTCGATGCCCGCCGAAGCCCCCGTCGAGCAACTAAGGTGTGGGGCGCATGAGCTGCCTGCCCTCGTAGAGGAGCGCGAGATGACCGCGACCGATTCCCCACCCGCCGACCCGTCGACCAACGGAGGTAAGCAACGTCGCGGCTTCGGTGTCGACGTCGGCGGAAGCGGCGTCAAGGGCGGCATCGTCGACCTCGACACCGGCGCGCTGATCGGGGAACGGTTCAAGCTCGCCACGCCGCAACCCGCGACGCCCGACGCGGTGGCCGAGACCATCGCCGCGGTGGTCCGCGAGTTCGGCTGGACCGAGTCGCTCGGTGTCACCTACCCCGGTGTGGTGGTCGACGGCATCGTGCACACCGCCGCCAACGTCGACAAGGGCTGGATCGGCACGAACGCGCGCGACGTGATCAGCGCCCATCTCGACGGCCAGGACGTGACCGTGCTCAACGACGCCGACGCCGCGGGCCTGGCCGAGGAGAAGTACGGCGCCGGCCGCGACAACAGCGGCGTGATCGTCTTGCTGACCTTCGGCACCGGGATCGGTTCGGCGGTGATCCACAACGGCGTGTTGCTGCCCAACACCGAGTTCGGCCACCTCGAGGTCGGCGGCAAGGAGGCCGAGCATCGCGCCGCCTCCTCGGTCAAGGAGAAGCGGGGCTGGAGCTACGAGCGCTGGACCCGCGAGGTGACGAAAGTGCTGGTAGCGATCGAAAACGCGATCTGGCCGGACCTGTTCATCGCGGGCGGCGGGATCAGTCGCAAGGCCGACAAATGGATCCCGTTGCTCGAGAACCGCACCCCGGTGGTGGCCGCCTCGCTGCGCAACACCGCGGGGATCGTCGGCGCCGCGATGGCTGCGGAGGTCGACGTCACAGCTACCGCCAAGTAGGCACGCCCGGGCGCGGCGAATTTGCCGCTCAGGACAGCCGTCTCGCACACTGTCGTTACAATGGTCGACGGCGGCCGCATACCGGATAGCGGCGAGATCAACCGCCAATATTCGACAGCCAACGCTCTTCGATGGTGCCCGCATCCCGCATTGCGCGCGGATTCCGGCCAACGAAGGGATGCAAGAGGAAAGGGTGTACGTGGCAGCGACAAAGGCAAGCCCGGCAACCGACGAGCCGGTTAAGCGCACCGCTACCAAGACCCCCGCCAAGAAGGCTCCCGCGGCGAAGTCGGCGAGTGCCGGGGCCGCGAAGTCCGCCACCGGCTCGGCGCCGGCCAAGAAGGCCGCCAAGACCAAGAGCCGCACGTCGACCAAACCGGCCAAGGGCGCTGCGGCCAAGGCCAAGCCGGCGTCGCGGGCCGCCAAGGCCAAGTCCGACGCACCGGCCCCGCGTGGCCGCGCGAAGAAGGCCACCGCAGCAGAGGCCAAAGTCGACGACGCCACCGACGTCGAGACCACCGAAGACCTTGACGTCGAGCCCGGTGAGGACCTCGCCGACGATGTGGACGCCGCCGACCTCGAGATCGAAGACCTCGACGACGACGCCGAAGATTCGGAAGAAGCCGAGCCGGCCGGTGCGGCCGAAGAGGTAGCGGCCACCGACGACGACGAAGACGAGGAGATCGCCGAGCCGTCGGAGAAGGACAAGGCGTCCGGTGACTTCGTCTGGGACGAAGAGGAATCCGAGGCGCTGCGGCAGGCCCGCAAGGACGCCGAGCTGACCGCATCGGCGGACTCGGTTCGGGCGTACCTCAAGCAGATCGGCAAGGTCGCGCTGCTCAACGCCGAAGAAGAGGTCGAGCTCGCCAAGCGCATCGAGGCCGGTCTGTACGCGACGCAGCTGATGGCCGAGTTCGCCGAGAAGGGCGAGAAGCTCACCACCGCGCAGCGTCGCGACATGATGTGGATCTGCCGCGACGGTGATCGCGCGAAAAACCATCTGCTGGAAGCCAACCTGCGCCTGGTGGTGTCGCTGGCCAAGCGTTACACCGGACGCGGGATGGCCTTCCTGGACCTGATCCAGGAGGGCAACCTCGGCCTGATCCGTGCGGTGGAGAAGTTCGACTACACCAAGGGCTACAAGTTCTCCACGTACGCCACGTGGTGGATTCGTCAGGCGATCACCCGCGCGATGGCCGACCAGGCCCGCACCATCCGTATTCCGGTGCACATGGTCGAGGTGATCAACAAGCTCGGCCGCATCCAGCGTGAGCTGCTGCAGGATCTCGGTCGCGAGCCCACGCCCGAAGAGCTGGCCAAGGAAATGGACATCACGCCGGAGAAGGTGCTGGAGATCCAGCAGTACGCGCGTGAGCCCATCTCGCTGGACCAGACCATCGGCGATGAAGGTGATTCGCAGCTGGGCGATTTCATCGAGGACTCCGAGGCCGTGGTGGCCGTCGACGCGGTCAGCTTCACCCTGCTGCAGGATCAGCTGCAGTCGGTGCTGGAGACGCTGTCCGAACGTGAGGCGGGCGTCGTGCGGTTGCGGTTCGGGCTCACCGACGGCCAGCCCCGCACGCTCGACGAGATCGGACAGGTCTACGGCGTGACCCGGGAGCGGATCCGCCAGATCGAGTCCAAGACGATGAGCAAGCTGCGTCACCCGAGCCGTTCGCAGGTGCTGCGAGACTACCTGGACTGAGCTCCGCCTCAGCCCCCGTCGTCACGTATTGCATTGTGAGCCAATGAGTTTGGTCACCGCCTTTCGCGCCCGCCGCCGCGTCAAGCGTGAACTCGCCGTCGGTGAACCGGAACTCAAGCTGGTGCCGATGCTGGCCGACCCGCAGCGCGATTTCCTCGACGTCGGCGCCAACGACGGCGTCTACTCGTTCTACGCGCTCGGGCACTTCCGCAGGGTGCTCGCGGTCGAGGCGCACCCGGGTCTGGTCGACGCGTTACGCCGCATCCTCAAGGACGACAACCAGGTGCTCGCCACGGCGTTGTCCGACGACGTGGGCGAGACCACCCTGCACGTGCCCGTGCGACGCGGCCGCGAGGTCACGACGCGCTCTTCGTTGCAGGCCGACGCCAACCCCGGGTTCGCCCTTCGGGCGGTGACGGTGCCCACCACCACCGTCGACCGCCTCGGACTCGACCGGCTCGCCCTGATCAAGATCGACGTCGAAGGACACGAGCTGAAGGTGTTGCGCGGTGCCGCGCAGACGCTGAGCACCGCCAAGCCGGTCTGCATCGTGGAGTGCGAAGAGCGGCACAACGTCGGCGGCATCGCGCAAGCGTTCTCGTTCTTCGACGACCTGGGTTACCGCGGCTATTTTCTGCATCGCGGCGCGCTGCACGACGGGGCCCGATTCGACGCGGCGACGCTGCAGCGCCCGCAGGACGCCAAAACCGTCGGCGGCGGCCGCTCCCCCGACTATGTGAACAACTTCGTCTTCGTACACCCCGACAACGCCGAGGGCCTGTCCCGCATCAGGCAGGGGCTGGCCGAGTCCGCCTAGTTTATCCCGTCAGCGCTTCTTGTCGCGCACCTTGTAGGTCGAGGGCCACGACTCCCGCGTCTCGTCTCCGGTCAGCGGCGTTCCCTTGCTGCCGATCTTGACGTCGTAGGCCTCCTTGCCCGGCCCGGCCTCGCGGTTGGCGTGTTCGGTGGCCAGATAGATCAGCTGGTCGATCTCGGCCTCGGCGAACGCGACGAACGTGGTCTTGCGCACGATGTCGTCGGCGCCGGAGGTGATCCGGTCCGGCAGCACCCGTGTCGCGAACGCGGCGCCGGCCAGCAGGACGGCCGGAATGACCCAGTAGCAGAGGTATGGCAGCGGGGAATCGGTGTCGCGGATGGTCGCCCCGCCGTCGACGATCGGCGGGATCGCCGAGGACACGGTCATCCCCGCGAACACCCCGACCCAGATCCACGTCAGCGTGGTGGTGATCTGTGCGAACAGATCGCTCTTGGTGATCGCGTCGGGCTGTCCCACTTCGGCGAACTCGCGCACGAACGGCTTGCCGATCAGCACGCCGGTGACGGCGGCGAGCAGCACCCCGAGCATGCTCAACGGCAGCATCCACTGCGCGGAGAAAGTTGCGCTGACGGCAAACGTCAGCGCAGTCAGCACGAGAAATGTTGCCAGAGCACCGATTTCGAGCACACGGCCCGGTCCGCCACGCACCTGACCCAACGCGAACCCGGCGACGGCCACCGCCAGCGCGATCACCGCCGCGACGGCGAACGGCACGTTACCGACGAGCACCCAGTAGACGATCCACGGCGCGAGACCTAACAAAATGCCCACGATCTGTAAGTGTACGTAGAAGGCCGTTGCGGCCGTGGGCAGGCTAGGAGGTCAGCGGCGCAAACCGCCCGGCGGCGTCCGGCACATACGGGGTGACGCTGATCACAGCCGAAATCGGCAATGGTCCGTACAGATGTGGGAACTCCATCCCCATTGGATCAGCGGGCACACCGGGTTCCCAGCGAACCGGAGAGGACAATCGTGCGGGGTCGATGCGCAGCAGCACCAGATCGGTGCGGCCGCCGTAGAGCCGGTTCGCCGGCAGATGTACCTGCGCGGGTGTCGAAAGATGGACGAACCCGGACGCTTTCAGCGAGGCCGGCCGATGCTCGCCTGACGCCTGGGCCGCGCGCCACTCGTCGGCGCTGCAGAGGTGGACCAGTGCGACCGCCGAAGATGACATATGGTCAGCCTGCCGTCCCGGCGCAGCGGTGTAACGGTGAGACGCGACACACCGGTAAGGATCAGGGAACAAGCCTTCAAGCCAAAACGTCTGAGACAGTGGAAGCACGCGAAGCAATACGGAGGTCGCCATGAACGCAACGCTCACCAGTCCCGAGTTGACCCGGGCTGACCGCTGCGATCGATGCGGCGCCGCCGCGCGGGTACGCGCGAAGCTTCCGTCGGGTGGCGAGCTGCTGTTCTGCCAGCACCACGCCAACAAGCACGAGACCAAGCTGATCGAGTTGGCCGCCAAGCTCGAAGTGAGCCCGGTGGAGGTCTAACCCTCGACGACACGGCTCGCGCCGTGCTGGGCAGTTGCGGCCGTAGTCAGGAATGCTGGACTGGTCATGAACGAGGACCAGCCAACTCCTGCGCGGCCGTCGCGCCATCACATCTGGCACATGGTGCGGCGCACCCTGTCGAAAAGCTGGGACGACTCGATCTTCTCGGAGTCGGCGCAGGCCGCGTTCTGGTGTGCGCTGTCACTACCGCCGCTGCTGCTGGGGATGCTCGGCAGCCTGGCCTACGTGGCGCCGCTGTTCGGTCCGGAGACGCTGCCGACGATCGAGTCGCAGATCATCGACACGGCCGGCAGGTTCTTCTCGTCGAACGTGGTCACCGAGATCATCGAGCCGACGGTGCGCGACATCGTGCAGGGCGCCCGCGGCGAGGTGGTGTCGCTCGGTTTCGTGATCTCGCTGTGGGCCGGATCCTCGGCGATCTCAGCCTTCGTCGACTCGATCACCGAGGCCCACGACCAGACGCCGCTGCGCCATCCGGTGCGTCAGCGGTTCTTCGCGCTCGGCCTCTACGTGGTGATGTTGATCGTGGCGATCATCACCGCCCCGTTCATCGCGTTGGGTCCGCGCAAGATCGCCGAGTTCATCCCCGACAGCTGGGACCATGTGCTGCGGTTCGGCTACTACCCCGTGCTGGTGCTGGGCCTGATCATCGGCGTGAACATCCTCTACCGGGTGTCACTGCCCAAACCGTTGCCGTCCCACCGGCTGCTGCTGGGATCGGTGCTCGCGACGGTGGTTTTCCTGCTGGCCACCTTCGGCCTGCGGTTCTATCTGACGTGGATCACCGCGACCGGCTACACCTACGGCGCCCTGGCGACGCCGATCGCGTTTCTGCTCTTCGCGTTCTTTCTCGGCTTCGCGATCATGATCGGCGCCGAACTCAACGCCGCGGTCGAGGAGGAATGGCCGGCGCCGCACACCCATGCGAAACGCTTGCGGTGGTGGCTGGCGGGCAAGGCCGAATCGCTCAACGGATCCGGTCAGCCGCGCGCGCAGCCGAGCGTCGACGCGGCCGTCGTCGTGGTCGCGGAACCCGCGGCGACACAGGCCGACCCGACTACGCCTTGAGCTTCTCGTAGATGCGCTTGCACTCCGGGCACACCGGCGAACCGGGCTTGGCCGACTTCGTCACCGGGAACACCTCACCGCACAGCGCGACGACGTGCGTACCCATGACCGCGCTTTCGGCGATCTTGTCCTTCTTGACGTAGTGGAAGTACTTCGGGGTGTCGTCGTCGGTACCGTCGTCGACGCGTTCGTCGGTGTCAGTGCGCTCGATGGTCTGGGTTCGCATAGTTCCATTCTGCATTCCCCGGATCCGACCCGTACAACAGACGACGAGTGTGGAACAGTGGAGGTATGAAACACGGCCACGAGCTGAGTTTCGACGACGACGGCCGGCCCGTCTTGATAACGCGAGCCGCCCCCGCCTACGAGGAACAGCACCGCCAACGCGTACGTAAATACCTCACGCTCATGTCGGTTCGCATACCGGCGTTGGTGTTCGCGGCCATCGCGTACGGCATCTGGCACAACGGGTTGATCTCGTTGGCGATCATCGTGATTTCGATCCCGCTGCCGTGGATGGCGGTGCTGATCGCCAACGACCGTCCGCCGCGCAGCGCCGACGAGCCGCGCCGCTACAGCGCCGCGAGCCATCACGACGCGTTTCCGTCGGCCGAACGAGCCGCGATCGAAAGCGGCGAACCACCACCGCCGAACGCGGCGCCGAAGACGGCGGGGCAAGCCGACGACGACCGGCCCCAAGGTGATGTTCCCAGCTGAGGACGTTCTGGGCTGATTCTCAGCACATTCTCAGGTCGGCGCGGAAAAACCGCTGATCAACGTGTGTGAACCGGCCGATGGCTGGGAACTCTTTCGAGCACGTGGGCGTTGTAGCTCATGACAGTTCGACCCGATCAGGAGGCCGTCATGGCAAATGCCACCTCAAGCCGCGTTGACCACGACCTGGACGCCCAGAGCCCGGCCGCGGACCTCGTGCGCGTGTACCTCAACGGCATCGGCAAAACGGCCTTGCTCAATGCCGCCGATGAGGTCGAACTCGCGAAGCGCATTGAGGCAGGCCTCTATGCCAAGCACCTCCTCGAGACGCGGAAGCGCTTGGGCGAGAACCGCAAACGCGATCTCGCCACGATCGTCCGCGACGGCGAGGCGGCGCGTCGGCATCTGCTCGAGGCCAACCTGCGCCTGGTGGTGTCGCTGGCCAAGCGCTACACCGGCCGCGGTATGCCGCTGCTGGACCTGATCCAGGAGGGCAACCTCGGGCTGATCCGTGCGATGGAAAAGTTCGACTACGCCAAGGGATTCAAGTTCTCGACGTATGCCACGTGGTGGATCCGTCAGGCGATCACCCGCGGCATGGCCGATCAGAGCCGCACCATCCGGCTGCCGGTCCACCTCGTGGAGCAGGTCAACAAGCTGGCCCGGATCAAGCGTGAGATGCACCAGCGGCTGGGCCGCGAAGCCACCGACGAGGAACTGGCCGAAGAGTCGGGCATCCCGGTGGAGAAGATCACCGATCTGCTCGAGCACAGCCGCGACCCGGTGAGCCTGGACATGCCCGTCGGCAGCGACGAGGAAGCCCCGCTCGGCGACTTCATCGAGGATGCCGAGGCGATGTCGGCCGAGAACGCGGTGATCTCCGAGTTGCTGCACACCGACATCCGGCACGTGTTGGCCACCCTCGACGAGCGCGAGCAGCAGGTGATCCGGCTGCGCTTCGGGCTCGACGACGGTCAACCGCGCACGCTGGATCAGATCGGCAAGCTGTTCGGCCTGTCGCGCGAGCGGGTTCGCCAGATCGAGCGTGAGGTCATGGCCAAGCTGCGCAACGGCGAACGCGCCGACCGGCTGCGCTCGTACGCCAGTTAACGAAACACAGACAAGCCCGCCGACAAACCGGCGGGCTTGTTTGATATCGGGCGCAGTACGCCCCCGTCGCGGCACGTTAGACCCCAGTTTCTCCAGCTAAGCCGGTAGACTCGCCGTGACGGAGGGTGCCATGAACGATCTTGTCGATACCACCGAGATGTACCTGCGGACGATCTACGACCTCGAGGAAGAGGGCGTGGTGCCACTGCGTGCGCGCATCGCCGAGCGTCTCGATCAAAGCGGTCCGACCGTGAGCCAGACGGTGTCGCGCATGGAGCGCGACGGGTTGCTGCTCGTCGCCGGCGACCGGCATCTCGAGCTGACCCCGAAGGGTCGCCAGCTGGCCGTCGCCGTGATGCGCAAGCACCGGCTCGCCGAACGGTTGCTCGTCGACGTGATCGGCCTTCCGTGGGAGGAAGTCCATGCCGAGGCGTGCCGCTGGGAGCACGTGATGAGCGAAGACGTCGAGCGCCGTCTCGTCCAGGTCCTCGACAACCCGACCACCTCCCCGTTCGGTAACCCGATCCCCGGCCTGTCCGAACTCGGGCTGGCCGGTTCAGGCTTCGGCGCCGACCAGATGAACCTGGTCCGGCTCACCGAGCTCCCGGCCGGCATGCCCGTCGCCGTCGTCGTGCGTCAGCTCACCGAGCACGTCCAGGGCGACGCGGAGCTGATCGGCCGGCTCAAGGACGCCGGCGTGGTGCCCAACGCGCGGGTGACCGTGCAGACCAACGACAACGGCGGGGTCAGCATCGTGATCCCGGGCCACGAGCAGGTGGAACTGCCCCACCGGATGGCGCACGCCGTGAAGGTCGAGAAGGTCTAACCGCGCTACCCCGCCCGCTGCCCGAACAGGCGCCTGGGCGGCAATTGCACGCCCAACCGGTCGGCCAGCCGGAACCCCGTGGCCGCCAGTTCCCGGATCCGTTCCGGACGTAATCCCGATTGCAGCGCCGTGTCGAGCATGCCCGCCATCCGATGGGTGTTGTCGCAGCGCAGCGCGGCCTCCAGCGACACCCCGGCCAGCGGCCCGTCCCCGCGCACATATGCCGAGTAGGCCAGCAGCACCAGCGCTTCGACCCGCCACGGCTCGGGAAGCCGCCGGCACAACTCGGCCCACAACGACTCGGCCTGCCCGGCGCTCTCCCCGACCGCCAACGCGTACAGCGTGTCGCGCACGGTCGGATCGGTCAGCGCATCGGCGAGCCGGGCCAGCGTGTCGTCGGACAGGTCGTTCCCGGCGGCCACCTGCGCGGCCGCGGCGATGGCGGCCTCGACGTCACGGCGCGCCTGTTCGTCGGTTCGGTTGCCTGTGCGGCGGATCGCGGCGGCCAGCGCCGAGGTGCGGCGCGGATCGCTGACCGCGATGACTTGCTGCAGTTCGGCCCGGCGCGCATAAAGCCTGCGCCCGTCGAGCACGGCTGCCGCGGCCAGCGGCGACGACGACGGATCGTCGACGGTGCCGGCACTGCCGCAACCGTCGGCGCAGTGCCAGCGGCCCCCGGCGGCGACCCGGTCGACCACGTGCACGGCGAGCAGTTCGATCCCCTGCTCGGCCAGCGACGCCGTGAGCGCGTCCGCCAGTTCGCGGTACTCGTCGTTGCAGAGCCGACAGTTGGCCCCTTGCTCGTCGACCACCACCGCGATCGCGGCGTCCGGTCTGGCCGCGGCGGCCACCTCGGCGATGTGGTCGACGGAGTCAAGTAGGTCATCGGACAGATCGACTCTCATCACGCATCCCATCGCACCGCGTTCGACGGTGACGAGCACGAGGGATTTTTCCGGCACGAAGCCGAGCACAGCAGGTAAGGCGGCGATCAGCACACCGGGACGGTTCAGGTGGAAATCGGGTGATTGCGATGTGGTCATGGGTCCACCGTCGCGAGGAAGCCGACGGTTTCGGCCGGTTGGAACCGCTGCGGTCGGGTCGCTGTGGATGAGTTCGCGGTTGGGGATGAACGGGTCTGCCGCGCGGGCTAGGCGCTTCGGCGCACTTTCACCACCGCATCGTTGAACAGGGTGTGCAGCGAGGCGGTGTCGGGGACCTCGGCCTCACCTTGATGCAGCCAGGTCGCGCTGACCCGGGTATCGCCGATCTGCGCGGTGAACGTCAGGGTCCGGCGCACCGGGCCGGGCGCCTGCGGGGTGACGGTCTGGTCGACGGCCAGGGTGTCGTCGGCGTCGACCGGCGGTTCGGGCAGCATCGTCACGGTCACGTCGGACCTGGCGCCGGAATGGGCGGTGGTGAACGAGGCGCACCTGCGCAGCTGCTCACCGCGCTTGCGCAACGCCGGGGCCGGCCGGGTCACCGTGACGATCAGGCTGCTGGCCGTCGCGCTGTCGATGCCTTCGGCGGCCACGCTGTGGTGGGCCGCGACAGGTGGGGGCGCACACTCCGCCGGGGTCACCACCGACCCGGCCGCGACGCCGTCGATGTCGTGCAAGGCGCGATACACCGCGGTGCCGTCGAGCACCGCGGCCGGATACCGCGGCGGAAAACGCGCCGGTTCGATCAGGAGCTGGGCGATCGGAACCGGCGCGGAGTCCGCGACGCGTGCGCTGCCGGTGACCACCCGGGCACAGCCCGTCAGCATCGTCGACGCCATGACCAGCGCGCATCCGCACGCCCACCACGACCTCGTGTTCACCATCGCGGTCATCGTCTCATCACCGGGGCCCGGTGGCGCTCAGGCGCGCGTTCGAGCCCACCACAGGAGGTCGTGAAATCGTGCGAGTCGCGGTGCAAGATCGGTGCGACTCGCGTACACCTTTTCCATGGGATCCATGCTGGAGTACGACCTCGTCGTCATCGGTTCCGGTCCGGGCGGGCAGAAGGCCGCGATCGCCGCGGCGAAGCTGGGCAAGTCGGTCGCGGTCGTCGAACGTGGCCGCATGCTGGGCGGGGTTTGCGTGAACACCGGGACCATCCCGTCCAAGACGCTGCGCGAGGCCGTCGTGTATCTCACCGGCATGAGCCAACGCGAGCTGTACGGAAGCAGCTACCGCGTCAAGGAGAAGATCACCCCGGCCGACCTGCTGGCGCGCACCGCCCATGTGATCGGCAAGGAGCAAGACGTCGTCCGCTCGCAGCTGATGCGCAACCGCATCGACCTGATCCAGGGCCACGGCCGGTTCGTCGACGCCCACACCGTGCTGGTCGAGGAGCCCACCCGCGGCGAGCGGACCACGGTCAGCGGCGATTACATCGTGATCGCCACCGGCACCAAGCCGGCCCGCCCCGCCGACGTCGAGTTCGACGAGGAGCGGGTGCTGGACTCCGACGGCATCCTGGACCTCAAGTCGCTGCCGGCCACCATGGTGGTGGTCGGCGCCGGGGTGATCGGGCTGGAGTACGCGTCGATGTTCGCCGCGCTGGGCACCAAGGTCACCGTCGTCGAGAAACGCGACAACATGCTGGACTTCTGTGACCCCGAGATCGTGGAGGCGCTGAAGTTCCACCTGCGCGACATCGCGGTGACGTTCCGCTTCGGTGAGGAAGTGACCGCCGTCGACGTCGGGTCCGCGGGCACCGTCACCACCCTGGCCAGCGGCAAGCAGATCCCGGCCGAGACCGTGATGTACTCGGCCGGCCGGCAGGGCCAGACCGACAAGCTCGACCTGGGCAACGCCGGACTCGTCACCGACGACCGCGGCCGCATCGCCGTCGACAGCAATTACCAGACCAAGGTCGACCACATCTATGCAGTCGGGGACGTGATCGGTTTCCCGGCGCTGGCCGCCACGTCGATGGATCAAGGCCGGCTGGCGGCCTGTCACGCGTTCGGCGAACCGGCGAAGGGGATGACCGACCTGCAGCCGATCGGCATCTACTGCATTCCGGAGGTGTCCTACGTCGGCGCCACCGAGGTCGAGCTGACCCGCAACGCCATCCCCTACGAGGTCGGGGTGTCGCGCTACCGCGAGTTGGCGCGCGGCCAGATCGCGGGCGACTCCTACGGCATGCTCAAACTCCTGGTGTCCACCGATGACCTCAAGTTGCTCGGCGTGCACATCTTCGGCACCAGCGCCACCGAGATGGTGCACATCGGCCAGGCGGTGATGGGCTGCGGCGGCACGGTGGAGTATCTGGTCGACGCGGTGTTCAACTATCCGACGTTCTCCGAGGCCTACAAGGTCGCGGCGCTGGACGTGATGAACAAGCTGTGGGCGTTGAACCACTTCCGGGCCTGAGGAATGGTTGCTCGCCCAGCGGGAACGCAACGACGCAGAAAATAGTTGAGACGATAGAAGCGTTAATGTCTTGGCACCGCGGTGAGGAGACGAGAACACATGACCGACAGTCCAGGGAGTCCTGAACAGCAGTACCAGCCGGAGCAGACCGGCATGTACGAGCTCGAGTTCCCGGCGCCCAAACTATCCTCGGCCGACGGTCGCGGGCCGGTGATGATCCACGCGCTCGAAGGCTTCTCCGATGCCGGCCACGCGATCCGGCTGGCCGCCCAGCACCTTCGGGACACCCTCGACACCGAGCTGGTGGCGTCGTTCGCGATCGACGAGCTGCTGGACTACCGCTCGCGGCGCCCGCTGATGACCTTCAAGACCGATCACTTCACCTCCTACGAGGACCCCGAACTCAACCTCTACGCGCTGCGCGACAGCGTCGGGACACCGTTTTTGCTGCTCGCCGGAATGGAGCCGGACCTGCGCTGGGAGCGGTTCATCACCGCGGTGCGGCTGCTCGCCGAGCGGCTCGGGGTGCGCCGGGTGATCGGGCTCGGCACCATCCCGATGGCGGTGCCCCACACCCGCCCGATCACGCTCACCGCCCATGCCAACGACAAGGAGCTGATCGCCGACCACCAACCGTGGGTGGGCGAGGTGCAGGTGCCCGCCAGCGTGTCCAACCTGCTGGAGTTCCGGATGGCCCAACACGGCCACGAGGTGGTCGGGTTCACCGTGCATGTTCCGCACTACCTGGCGCAGACGGCCTACCCGGCGGCCGCTGAAGCGCTGCTGGCCGAGGTCGCCAAGAGCGGGTCGCTGCAGATTCCGTTGGACGCTCTGGTCGAAGCGGGCGCCGAAGTGCTCACGAAGGTGAACGAGCAGGTCGAAAACAGCACCGAGGTCGCCCAGGTGGTGACCGCGCTGGAGCGCCAGTACGACGCGTTCGTCGCCGCCCAGGAGAACCGCTCGCTGCTGGCGCGTGACGAGGATCTGCCCAGCGGCGACGAACTCGGCGCCGAGTTCGAACGGTTCCTCGCACAACAGGCCGGCGACAAGCCCAGGGACCCCTTCCAGGACGGCGACGACACCCGCTAGCCCGGGGCCGACCGGCCGGCCCGTCACCGTCGGGGCCGGCAGCCGCCGAGCGGGCACAAAGTAGCATCGGCGCATGGCCATCGACGTGACGGTGTTGCGGGTGTTCACCGACCATGACGGCAAGCACGGAAATCCGCTCGGTGTTGTCGACGCCGGCACCGTGGACGCCGCCGACCGGCAGCGCATCGCCGCCGAATTGGGTTACAGCGAAACCGTGTTCGTCGAACGTCCGCAGCCGGGTACCAACACCGCCCACGCCCGCATCTACACGCCGAGCATCGAGTTGCCGTTCGCCGGGCATCCGACCGTGGGCGCCGCGTGGTGGCTGCGCGAACAGGGCACCCCGATCCACACGCTGCAGGTGCCGGCCGGCATCGTCCAGGTGGGTTATACCGACGACCTGACCGCGGTCAGCACCCGTTCGGAATGGGCGCCCGAGTTCGCGATCCATGACATCACCTCGACCGAGGACCTACTGGCCGCCGACCCGTCCGACTACCCCGACGACGTGAACCACTACCTGTGGACGTGGCTCGACCGGGAGCAGGGGGTGCTGCGGTCGCGGATGTTCGCGACCGACCTGGGCGTGCCCGAAGACGAGGCCACCGGCTCGGCGGCCGCGCGGATGACCGACTACCTCAGCCGCGATCTGACCATCGTGCAGGGTAAGGGCTCCGAGATCTACACCCAGTGGAGCGCCGAGGGCTGGGTGCGCATCTCGGGACGCGTCGTCAGCGACGGCACCCGCCAGCTCGACTGAGCGCCCGTCGGCCTCAACCGGCAGAGGGCTGCGGAGCCTCGCGGTGGGCCCGCAACGCCTCGATCTCGCGTTCGAAGTCTTCCGCTGAGCTGAAACCGCGGTATACGGAGGCGAACCGCAGATAGGCCACCTCGTCGAGTTCCCGCAGCGGCCCCAGAATGGCCAGCCCGACCTCATGGCTGGGCACCTCGGGACCGGCCGCGCGCACGGTGTCCTCGACCTGCTGGGCGAGCAGGTTCAACGCGTCGTCGTCGACCTGGCGGCCCTGACAGGCGCGCCGCACACCGTCGACGACCTTCTCGCGGCTGAACGGCTCGGTGACCCCACTGCGCTTGACCACCGCCAGCACCGCCGTCTCCACGGTGGTGAACCGCCTGCCGCACTCCGGGCACGACCGGCGCCGGCGAATGGCCTGGCCTTCGTCGGTCTCGCGGGAGTCGACCACCCGCGAATCGGGATGGCGGCAGAACGGACAGTGCATCACCGCTCCTTCGCCACGCCAACAACGGACCACCTGGGACGACCCCGAGCGTACCTGCGCCACACCCCGATGGCCCAGCGTCGGGGCCAATCGGGCATACCGGTCCGAGACGTCGATGAACATCGCTGTGCGGCACCTGTTTTCACCGCCCACGTGGTCGTCAGCCGACCGGTGCGATGAGCGTCTGGCCGGCATCCAGCACGGCGGAGTCGAGCTCGTTGAGCTCGCGGATCCGTTCCACCACCGCGCCGACGGGCGCGTCGGGCGCCACCCGCTGAGCCACCTGGTTCAGCGTCTCGCCGGCGTGCACCTGCACCACCGCGAGCCGACTGGGCACCGCGTCGGGGTTGCCGACCACCCCGCCGAACTGAGCGACCAGCCCGAGCCACACCGTGATGGCCGCCGCGATCAGCGCCAGCACCACCGTGGTGGCCGGGGTGATCGGACGCCGCCGATGCGGTGCCCGCGACATCACCACACCGGTCCCCCGGTATTTGACCGGCGCCCCACCCGGCCGCCGCGCCGGCGGCCTCCGGCGCGCACCGGACGGCCGCACACCCGGCCTGACCACGCGTGCCGCCGACGTCTCCCGGGTTTCGATGATCGTCATCTGCCTGCCTCCCAGCTCGCTTCGTTCGCTCTTGTGTTCGAAGATAGTCGATCACATGTTCGATGAATAGAACGTGTGATCGAACTGTTGCAAACGATAACGAGACCCTCCGACAAGTCCCGGCCCGCCGACTTCTCCCACCGCACCGCGACACGCGTCGAACACATGTTTGATTAATCTTCGGCGGCGCGTTACATTCGGCGCCATGGATTCCAGCAGCGATTCCCCCGGCGAAACCGACAACACCGGTGCGCGCCGACGGCCCGACACGGGTCTGACCGAGCGTCAGCGCACCATCCTCGAGGTCATCCGCGCCTCGGTCACCAGCCGCGGATACCCGCCGAGCATCAGGGAGATCGGTGATGCGGTCGGCTTGACGTCGACCTCGTCGGTGGCACACCAGCTGCGCACGCTGGAACGCAAGGGCTATCTGCGCCGCGACCCCAACCGGCCCAGGGCCGTCGACGTGCGCGGGGTGGACGACACCGTGACCCCGGCCGTCACCGAGGTGGCGGGCTCTGACGCGCTACCGGAACCGACGTTCGTGCCGGTGCTCGGCCGTATCGCCGCGGGTGGACCGATCCTGGCCGAGGAAGCCGTCGAGGATGTGTTTCCGCTGCCGCGCGAGCTGGTCGGCGAAGGGTCGTTGTTCCTACTCAAGGTCATCGGCGAATCGATGGTCGACGCGGCGATCTGTGACGGCGACTGGGTGGTCGTACGTCAGCAGAACGTCGCCGAGAACGGTGACATCGTCGCGGCGATGATCGACGGTGAAGCGACGGTCAAGACGTTCAAACGCACCGGCGGTCAGGTGTGGCTGATGCCGCACAACCCCGCGTTCGACCCGATCCCCGGCAACGAGGCGGCCGTGCTCGGCAAGGTCGTGACCGTGATCCGAAAGGTCTAGTCGGCTCGCACGAAGCCGTTCGCGCGGGCGAATTCTTCGCTGGTGAACCAGATTTCGGCTTGCGTGTCGTCATAGCCCACGCTGTCGGGCAGCCAGTACCGGCCCGATTTGGTGTCGGCCTTGATCGGATATCCCTCCGGCGCGTCGCCGGTGTCGTCGAGGGCCAAGCGGAACGCCGGCTGCGCCGGCTCGGGTTCGTCGGGGTCGATGCGCGCGTGCCGGCCGGTGTCGGTCAACGCGCTGCGTTCGGCCTCGGTGGGCACCCGAGTCGGCGCGGTGTCGACGTTGTCGGGGTCTTCCTCGTCCAGCTCGGCCGCCGGCTGCTCGTCCTCGGCATCGGGTTCTGCGCCGACGTCGACCGGCGGTGGCGCTTCCCACGGGCTCGACGTCGGATCGGGTGTGGCAGCGTCGTCGCTCGACGGCGACAGTGAGCCCAAGCCTTCACGCGCGTAGCGGTCACCGAACAGCGCGGCGTCGTAGTCGTCGCCGAACACCCCGGGTTCCGGGGCGTCCGCGCCGCTGTACATGGGCGCGACGTCGTCGTCCGCGGCGCCGTACGGGGAACCGGCGTCGTCGTCGGGGATGCTGTAGGTCGGCGCGGCGTCGTCGTCCGCGGCGAACCGGCCCGGGTCGTACCCGCGGTCGTCCAACCCGTCGCGGCTCAGCGCGAACTCGTCGTCCCCGCCGCCCCGGCGATTGCGCAGCGTCGCAAAAGCGACCAACCCGATCAGGATCAGCGCGGGCACGATCGCCAGCAGCCACCACCAGCTCCACTGAAAGCCGCTGCCGCCGTTACCATCGGCTGCCTGCGCCGGTGCGGGGGCCGCGGGCGCGGTCTGACCCGGTACCTCCAGCCCGGCCAGTTCGGTCACCAGGTTGGCCGGCTCGGTCTTGAACGAGTTGGTCGACCCATCCCACGAAATGGCGCCTTCGCTGAACCGCTGCGTGATGACGTCGCCGTCCTGGGTCTGATCGGCGGTGGGAGCTCCCAGCGGCCCCTTGCCGGCGCCGAGCTCCGCCCACGCCGCGTTGATCGGGCCGCGCACGATGACCGCGCCGTAATCCGGTGTCCAGAAGATGACCGGCTTGTCCTCGGCGGCGAACGTGCTCATCCGGCTGTTGGTGATGCCTCCGTCGACCTCGCCGGTCACCGGGAACCCGAGATCACCCTCGGGCCCTCCGACGCTCTCGTACTTGTCGAGCACCTGCCCGGTGAGCACGTTCGCGCCCGTGGCCGGCGAGTAGAAGATCTTGCCGCCGGCGAAGTTCTGGCCGAGCCCATCGTCACCGATCGGATACGGCGGGCCTTCGGCGGCGCCCAGCGGCCCCAGCGGCCCGCCCGCGGCACGGCGCGCGGCGTTGATCGCGGCAACCGGGTCGTCGGGGATCTGCAGCCCCTCCAACTCGACGGCCAGCTCCGGCGGCACGGTGGTGAATGTTTTGGTCTTGGTGTCGTAGGTGATCTCGCCGCCGGTGAACTTCTGGCTGATCACGTCGCCCTGGTACCGCTCATCCTCAGCGGGCACCCCGAGCGGTCCCGAGGATCCGCCGGTCTGGTCCCAGGCCGCGTTGATCGGCCCGCGCACCACCCGCGCACCGGTGTCGGGGGTCCAGAAGATCACCGGGTTGTCGCTGGCGCTGAACGTGGAGTTGCGGCTGTTGGGGGCCCGTCCGGGACCTTCGTCGATCGTGGGGAAACCGAGGTCGCTGTCGGCCGCTCCGCCCAACGACTCGTACTTCTCCAGGATGGCGCCCGACATGAAGTGCGCCCCGGTGGCCGGCGTGAAGAACATCTTGCCGCCCGCGAAATCCTGGGCGAAGCCCTCGCCGACGGCATAGACCTCGCCCTGCCTGGGTCCGAGCACGCCGCCGTCGCCGCCGCTGGCCTCCCAGGCGGCCGTGATCGCATCGTTGGCTTCGACCTCCGGCTGGGCCAACGCGGCCGGTGCCGTCAATACCATCGCCGCCACCGCCAACAGGCCGATGGCCAACTGGCCGATCCGCCACCTACGCCGGGTCCCATGCCCGCTCATCAGATCCTCCCGCGGTCGGCGCCTGAATTCTCGTTTCGGTACCGCGCCGTCAACTGTGCCGTCAAATGGCGTCAACAACGAGAGGAACACGCCGACCTTGGGAGAGAAAATACCTGGCCGCTGCGCGAAAGTTTCCAACACCTGCAAGTCATGGCCGACGACGACGGTCGAAATTCGCCGCGCCGGAAAACGTTGCCGCTGCTGTTTGCCCAGGCCACAGTCAAATTTTCGACGGCTAAACGCCCAATGAGCGACCGATGATCTCCTTCATGATCTCGGTTGTGCCGCCGTAAATGGTCTGTACGCGTGAGTCCAGATAGGCGCGTGCAACCGGATATTCCCGCATATAGCCGTAGCCGCCGTGCAATTGCAGGCACCGGTCGATCAAATACACCTGCTTCTCGGTCGAATACCATTTCGCCATCGCGGCCTGCTCGGCGGTCAGCTTGCCGTCGAGGTGCAGGCGGATGAACTCGTCGACCATGATGCGCACCGCGGTGGCTTCGGTGGCGAGTTCGGCAAGCAGGAACCGGCTGTTCTGTTGGCTGCCGATCGGACGCCCAAAAGCCTTGCGCTCCTTGGCATATTGCAGGGTCTGCTGTAGCGTCGACTCCATCGCGGCCGCGGCGATCACCGCGATGCCGATCCGCTCCTGAGGCAGGTTCTGCATCAGGTAGATGAAGCCCTGCCCCTCCTCGCCGAGCAGGTTTTCGACCGGCACCCGGACATCGGTGAACGACAACTCGGCGGTGTCCTGAGCGTCCAGCCCGATCTTGTCGAGTTTGCGGCCGCGTTCGAAGCCCGCCATACCGCGCTCGACCACCAACAGCGAGAACCCCATCGCCCCCTTGTCGGGGTCGGTGCAGGCGACGACGATCACCAGGTCGGCGTGGATGCCGTTGGTGATGAACGTCTTGGCCCCGTTGAGGATGTAGTGGTCACCGTCTTTGACGGCGCGGGTCTTGATGCCCTGCAGGTCGCTGCCGGTGCCCGGTTCGGTCATCGCGATCGCGGTGATGGTTTCGCCGGTGCAGAACTTCGGCAGCCACCGCTGCTTCTGCTCCTCGTTGGCCAGCTTGATCAGGTACGGGGCCACCACGTCGTTGTGCAGGCCGAAACCCAGTCCGCTGTAACCACCCGCGGTCGTCTCCTCGACGACCACGGCGTTGTAGCGGTAGTCGGGGTTGCCGCCCCCGCCGTACTCCTCGGGCACGGCCATCCCGAGGAAACCCTGCTTGCCTGCTTCCAGCCACACGTCGCGGTCGACGATCTTGTCCCGTTCCCACTGTTCGTGGTGCGGCGCGACGTGCCGGTCCAGAAACGCCCGGTACGACTCGCGGAACAGGTCGTGCTCGGGCTCGAAGAGGGTGCGTTCGTATGAGATGACGCCGGCCATGGGAAACCTCCGGTCGGTATGCGCTGACCCGCCAATCTACCCCAGCCAACCGGATGGTTGGTCACGGCGCGGGTGTGGTCGCCGCTCCGAGTTCTGCGCCAGGGCGCTGATGATGCGGTGACGTCGGCCACGCCTGGTTTAGCGAAGCAGCCGTTCGGGGAAACATCCGCTCACACCAAACCCGCGAGGGAGGAAAAGCGATGTCGGACGACAACAAGAGCGGTCCCGCCGAAGGAATCAAGGGCGTCGTGGAAGGCGCCAAGGGTAAGGCCAAAGAGGTCGCCGGCGCGGTCATCGGCCGTGACGACCTGTATCGCGAGGGCCAGGCCCAGCAGGACAAGGCCGACGCGCAGCGCAACGCCGCGCAGAAGGAAGCCGAGGCCGAAAGTGCCCGCGCGGCAGCCAAAACCGCGGAGAAGAAGCAGGAAGCCGAGCAGGGTTAACCGCTGAGACCCGAAAGGACGCGAGGGGTGCCGGGAGCCCGCCCTTCGCGTCCTTTTCGCGTGTGGACCGCTAGAACGTCGCGTATTCGCGCAGGGTGGCCGCCAACGGGATCGGCACGCGCGCCTTGATTCTCGTGCCGTCCGCGGTGTGCTCGGTGGCATCGATTCGACCGTCGGCGTGCAGCTTGTTGACGAGATCGCCGCGGTCATACGGGATTGTCACATCCACCACCGTGTCGGTCGGGGCGATCATCTCGGCCATCCGGGACTGCAACCGATCCAGCCCGTCACCGCTGCGCGCGGAGACGAACACCGCGTCCGGCAGCGCCCGGCGCAGCTGCGCCAGAGCGAGATCGCTGGCGGAGTCGATCTTGTTGACCACCAACAACTCTGGGGCTGCCTGCACGCCGCGGTCGGCGATCACTTCGTTGACCACTTCCCGTACGGCGTTGATCTGAGCCAACGGGTTGACGTCGGATCCGTCGACGACGTGCACCAGCAGGTCGGCGTCGACGACCTCTTCGAGCGTGGAGCGGAACGCCTCCACCAGCTGGGTGGGCAGGTGCCGGACGAACCCGACGGTGTCGGTCAGCACGAACGGCCGGCCGTCGTCGAATTGCCCACGGCGCGTTGTGGGTTCGAGGGTGGCGAACAATGCGTTCTCCACCAGCACCCCGGCCCCGGTCAGCGCGTTGAGCAGGCTGGACTTGCCGGCGTTGGTGTAGCCGACGATCGCGATCGACGGGATCTCGCTGCGTCGCCGGCCGCTGCGCTGGGTGTCGCGAACCTTCTTCATGTCCTTGATGTCGCGGCGCAGCCTGGCCATTCGCTCACGGATGCGACGGCGGTCGGTTTCGATCTTGGTCTCGCCGGGTCCGCGCAGACCCACACCACCGCCGGCGCCGCCGGCGCGGCCACCGGCCTGCCGTGACATCGATTCACCCCAGCCCCGCAGCCGCGGCAGCATGTACTCCATCTGGGCGAGCGAAACCTGGGCCTTACCTTCCCGGCTGGTCGCGTGCTGGGCGAAGATGTCGAGGATCAGCGCGGTGCGGTCGATCACCTTGACCTTGACCGCCTTTTCCAGCGCGGTCAGCTGCGCGGGGCTGAGCTCACCGTCGCAGATCACGGTGTCGGCGCCGGTGGCCAGCACCACCTCGCGCAGTTCCTGCGCCTTGCCGGAGCCGATGTAGGTCGCGGGGTCGGGCTTGTCGCGGCGCTGGATCAACCCTTCGAGCACTTCGGAGCCCGCGGTCTCGGCAAGCGCAGCCAGTTCGGCCAGGCTGGCCTCCGCGTCGGCGGCGCTGCCCTCGGTCCACACGCCCACCAGCACGACGCGTTCCAGCCGCAGCTGGCGGTATTCGACCTCGGAGATGTCGGCCAGCTCGGTGGACAGCCCGGCGACACGGCGCAGCGCCGTGCGGTCTTCGAGGGCGAGCTCACCCGTGCTGGGCAATTCGGGATACGTCATAGGCGAATCAAGGTTCGCACGGAGATCACTTTTCATGCACCTCAATTAACGCTGGGCAGCGCTCCACCATTCCTCCGCTATCTCGCCGTGGGCCACCAGCACCGACGGGCCGCGCAGGTAGCTGCTGGCGTCGGTGACGGTGACGGTGACCTCGCCGCCGGGAATGCGCACGCGCAATGTTCCGGTGGTGGCGTTGCCGAAGGCCAGTGCGGCGACGGCGGCGGCGACGGTTCCGGTTCCGCACGAACGGGTTTCGCCGACGCCACGTTCGTGTACGCGCATCGACACCGCCCCGTCGGTCGGTGCGGTCAGCACCTCGACGTTGACCCCTTCGGGAAACTGCGCGCGATCGAAGGACACCGGCGCCGCGACGTCGAGGGCGGCCAACTCGTCGAGGGTCAGGTCGGGGTCCACACATGCCAGATGCGGGTTGCCGACGTCGATCGCCAGGCCGGCGAACGGCCGCCCACCGACGATCGCCTCCCCCGTGCCGAAGTGGTTGGCCTTGCCCATTTCCACGGTGACGTTCGCGGTGGTGGCGTCCCAGTCGTGTAACACCACCGGGCGCGGCCCGGCCAGCGATCCGACGACGAACTCGTCGCGGGTTTCCAGTCCGCTGGCGCGCAGGTAGTGCGCGAACACCCGCACCCCGTTGCCGCACATCTGCGCGATCGAACCGTCGGCGTTGCGGTAGTCCATGTACCAGTCGTCGGCGTCGACGCCTTCGGGCAGCCGGTCGAGCACGCCTGCGCGCTGCGCGGCGCCCGCGCGGGTCACCCGCAGCACGCCGTCGGCGCCCAGGCCCTGGCGGCGGTCACACAGCACCGCCACAGCGGCCGGTGTCAGAACCAGCCCGGCGTCGGGGTCGGGCAGCAGCACGAAGTCGTTCTGTGTGCCGTGTCCCTTGGCGAACCTCACCAGCTCAGGATACGTCGCGCCATACCCGCAGGGCCGCCTCGACGTTGTCGGGGGCGGCCCCGTCCAGCCAGGTGATGCGGTGGTCGCGGCGGAACCACGACCGCTGCCTGCGTACGTAGCGGCGGGTGCCGACGAACGTCGGCTCGCGTGCTCCGGCGCCGTCGCCGCCGCTGTCCAGGTCGGCGAGCACCTGGGCGTACCCCAGCGCGCGGGACGCGGTGACGCCGTCGCGCAGGCCGCGGTCCAGCAGCGTCAGCACCTCCTCGACCAGCCCGGCGGCGAACATCTTGTCCGTGCGCTGCTTTAGGCGCGCATCGAGAACGGTTGTGTCCCAATCCAATCCGATGATCGCAGTATCCCAGCGCGGCGCGCCGATCTCGGGAAACGACGCCGCGAACGGCTGCCCGGTCAGCTCCACCACCTCCAGCGCCCGCACGATGCGCCGGCCGTCGGTCGCCAGGATCGTCGACGCGGCAGCGGCGTCCACGCGGGCCAGTTCGGCGTGCAAGGCGGCCACCCCGACGTCGGCGAGCCGCTGTTCCCATTTGGCGCGCACCGCCGGATCGGTGGCCGGAAACGTCCACTCGTCCAGCAGCGACTGCACGTACATCATCGACCCGCCGACCACGATCGGCACCGCACCGCGGGCGGCGATGGCTTCCACGTCGGCGGCCGCGGCCTGCTGGTAGCGCGCCACGCTCGCGGTCTCGGTCACCTCGAGCACGTCGAGCTGGTGGTGCGCAATGCCCCGTCGCTCGCCGACCGTCAGCTTGGCGGTACCGATGTCCATCCCGCGGTAGAGCTGCATGGCGTCGGCGTTGACGATCTCACCGCCGACGCGCTCGGCCAGCGCGAGCGCCAGCTCGGACTTGCCGGTGCCGGTCGGCCCGAGCACCGCGATCGGGCGGGTCATGGGTGCCATATGCCTACGAAATAGCCGACCCCGTACGGCGCGCCGCGGTAGAGCTCGGTGGCCGTCGTGGGCCCGGTTTGGGTGAGGCCCGCCAGCACCTGATAGCCGACGCGGCCGACGGGACCGTCGCGCAGTCGGGTCAGGGCCGCGGCGTCACCGGCGGCCAGCGCGTCGTCGAGCGCCTCTTGTGCGGGAATCGATTCGGGGTCGTGGCCGCCGGGGGCGCTCGCGGTCAGCGTGTGCGCGCCGTCGGCGACGACGAGCACGCCGACCGGTTCGCTCGCCTGGTCGATCTCGGCGCGCAGCGCCCGGCCGGCGCCCAGCGCGGTGTCGGCGTCGTGGGTGTCGGCGTACACGCGCACCTCGGCGCGCGCGTCGGGGTTGACCTGGCCGCGCAGCCAGCCGGTGACCAACGCGCACAGCGGCAGCCACGCCGGTTCCGCGTCGACGGCCGGGCCCAGCGCGACGCGGACGTCGACGCCGTAGCCGGCGAATGTGCCGCGCCGATCCGGTGCGACGACGCCGTCGACGCGGTCCACACCGACCGCGACCCACCGCGCGGGCAGCGCGCCGACCGCCGTCAGCGCCGCCTGCCGCAACTCCGCCAACTCCGCGGCGGCACCGGCAGCCAGTTCGGGAACCAGGACCGGTGCCGACGGGACGATCGCGATGGCGCTCAGCACGCCACCACGCTAGTGCGGTGCGACGGGTTGACCGGCGCTGGCCGCCTCACCGCGGGCCAGCGCGCCCGTCGCGACCACCATCACGACCACCGCGACCACCAGCGCCACCCAGCCGGCGTCGTCCGGGCGCAACGACTCCCCCAGCACCACCACGCTGAGCACCGAGGCCACCACCGGCTCGGCGACGGTCATCGTCGGCAGCGACGCGGTCAGCGC
The DNA here is from genome assembly GCA_050205315.1 of Mycolicibacterium pulveris. Taxonomy (GTDB): domain Bacteria; phylum Actinomycetota; class Actinomycetes; order Mycobacteriales; family Mycobacteriaceae; genus Mycobacterium; species Mycobacterium pulveris_A. Next base: position 211,177 of record JBNMRA010000007.1, read on the forward strand.
CCCGGCCCGAAACGACGCCTGCTGCCATACGGTGCCGCCGATCGCCACCGCCACCAACGCGTACAGCTCCGGGCTGCGCAGCAGCGCCGACACCCCCGCCCAACTGCTGAAGTCCAGCTGGGCGACGACCCCCTTGGTCAGCACCGCGAACAGCCCCCACAGCGCGCCGGAGGCCAACGCCAGCAGCACCGCGCTGGCCGGACCGTGCAGGATCCGGGCGCCGGCCACGCACAGCGCCAACGCAGGTACGAGCACCGCCAGCACCACGGTCCACACCTCAGCCGAGCCGCGGGCCTGTCCCGCGGTCGGGTTGCCGACCGTGATGATGACCGCTACCGACACCGCGAGCAGCACCGCCCAGGTCCACTCCCGCCGCCTCACCCGCCGGTGCGCCAGCCGCGCGGACATCGGCAAGGCGAACAGCAGCGAGGTGACCAGCAGCGCCTGCACCAGCAGCACCGAACCCAGGCCCAGCGCGGCGGCCTGCAACCCGAACCCGGCCGCGGCGACGAGGCTGCCCAGCCACCACCGGCGATCCCGCAGCAACCGCAACAACAACGCGGTGTGGCCGACCGGTTCGTCGGTGACCTCGTGGGCTTGTCGCTGGTGGATGACGTCGCCGATCGCGACGAACACCGCAGCACCGATGGCAAGCAGAGCGGCGAGATCCGCTGCCTCGTCGACGCCGCCCATCTGCCTCCTTGTCGCGCTTGTCCAGGAAGAGGCTAAAGCGTGCATCCCGAAGCCGTGCGCACGCGGCGCGGCAACCTGTTTGAATAGCGTTGAACAGCGAACAGGCGCCGCGTTGCGCGGCAGGTGCGCGGTTGCGCGCGGAGTGACGAGGAAACCGACATGACGACCAGCCAGCCCGGGGACACGGCCCCCTCGCCCAAGCCCACGCAGGGTTCCTTCCCACCCAAGCC
>JBNMRA010000008.1:0-191029 GCA_050205315.1 Mycolicibacterium pulveris
GCCGCATCCGGCCCCGCCGCGCCCAGCCAGCACCACGACGACGAGGAGAGCATGCTGGCCGAGGCCAGCAGCGACACCACCGAGACGCCCCGCCGCGACCCCGAGGAAGCCGCGCTGGAGTTGCTGCAGAACGAACTGGGCGCCCGCCGCATCGACGGCTAGCTGCGCGGAGAAACTAGGCCGTCCACCACGGGCGCAGCGGAAGACCGCCGTCGTTGCCGTGGCCGTCGAGCTTGACCGCCAGCACCTGGTGCAGCTGAACGATGTTCGTCTCGAAACCCAACCGGGAACCGGCCATGTAGAGACCCCACACCTTGGCGGTCGGCAGGCCGACCTCGGCGACGGCCTGGTCCCAGTGCTCGACGAGGTTGCGGCACCAGTCCCGCAGCGTCAGCGCGTAATGGTTGCGCAGGTTCTCCTCGTGCACCACCTCCAGGCCGACGTCCTGGGCCTCGGTGATGATGCGGCCGGAACCGGTGAGCTCGCCGTCGGGAAACACGTAGCGGTCGATAAAACCGCCGGCGGTCGGGGCGGACCTGTTGTCGGGGCGGGTGATGCAGTGGTTGAGCAGAAGCCCGCCGGTGCGCATCCTCGAGCGCAGAAACCCGAAGTACGCCGGGTAGTTGTGCACCCCGATGTGCTCGGTCAAACCGATCGAGGACACCGCGTCGAAACCGGATTCGCGCACGTCGCGGTAGTCGCCGTGGCGCACCTCGGCGAGCTCGGACAGCCCCTCCTCGGCGATGGCCTTCTGCGCCCAGGTGGCCTGTTCCTTGGACAACGTCACACCGATCGCCGACACCCCGTGGCGCGCGGCGTAGCGCACCATGCCGCCCCACCCGCAGCCCACGTCGAGCAGCCGGTCGCCCGGCTTGAGGCGCAGCTTTTCGAACACCAGCCGGTACTTGTTGTCCTGCGCTTCCTCCAGCGTCGCCTCGGGGTGCGGATAACAGGCGCAGGTGTAGGTCATCGACGGGCCGAGCACCCACTCGTAGAAGGTGTTGGAGACGTCGTAGTGGTGGTGGATGGCCTCGGCGTCACGAGTTCGGCTGTGCCGCAACCCCTCGGCGATACGACGCCATCGCGGCAGCGCCTCCTGCGGCGGCGGCGCGATCGGCTTGAGGTGCTCGAAGCCCAGCGACCGCACGATGTTGGCCAGCACCCGCGGCGACGGCCGCTTGAAGTCCATCTTGTCGGCGAGCGCCTTGAGCAGCTCATAGGGATCGCCCGGATGTACCCCGCGGGCCTCCAGATCACCCGACACGTACGCCCGCGCCAGCCCCAGATCCCCGGGAGCGGTGGCGAGATACGTTGTGCCGCGAGGGGTTAGCAGATCCAGGCCCAGCCGGGCGTCGGGCGGCCCCGCGGTGCTGCCGTCGTACGCGGCGAAGCGCAGCGGCAACGTGCCGCCGGCGAGGATCTCCAGGATCTCAGCGAGCGTGAGCTTTCCGCTGGGCGCTTGAGCCGCGTGATCTTTGAACGTCGTCATCGTCGTTGCACCGCCTTCGCATAAAGGTCGAGGAGACGTGAGTCGGGGTCGTAGCTCTTTTTGACCGTCTTGTAGGTTTCACCACCGTAGAGCTCGTCAAACTCGTCGCGGCTGTAATACGCATCGCTGTACAGCGATTTGTGCCCGTCGAGCTCGCTGACTTTGCGTTCGATCAGCTTGTTGGTGTGGCCCTCTTGTGGGCCCACCGGCACCGACGACCAGAAGCCGATGTTGACGTAGGTCCTCTCGGGCTGGATCGGGTAAAGCGGCCAGCTTCGGTCGCCGCGAAGCCGCAACGGGCACAACCAGATCGGTTCGATCGGCACGTTGTCGAGGAACCAGTGCAGGAATTCGGCGGTGCGGGCGATCGGCACCTCAATGTCTTGGACCACCCGTTCGCGCGGCGGACGACCGTTGCGTTTTTCGATCCGGTCGGCGATGTCGAAGCGCCGGTCGTAGGCGACGAGTTTCCAGTAGAAGCTGCTGCGCCGGTAGCGCCGGGGCCAGAGCCGGCGAATCCGCGGATGCTGCGCGCCGAACGCGCGCGAACACCAGAACCAGTCGGTGTCCCACCGCCACAGATAGTCGTGGATGGTGAGCCGGTCGTGTTTCTCGACGCCGGTGTGCTGGATGGAGCGGTAGTAGATCTGCTGGCCGGTGTAGTCGCTGACCGGGCCCGGCGTCGAGGTCTGCGTGCCGAGGGTCAGATAGCTCTCGTCGGCGGAGAACACCACCCCGTCGAGGTAGTCCACCGGTGTGCCGTCGTGGCCACGGGTCTCGATGATGCGGTCCATCGCGGCCACCAGGTCATCGAGCGTGTGGAAACGCAAATGCCGCAGCGCGACAAACGGTTTGACCGTCTCCAGCTCGATTCTGAGCCGCACCGAATAGCCAAGCGTGCCATAGGAGTTGGGAAACGCCCGATACAGGTCGACGTGTTGGTCAGGCGAGGCGGTGAGCACCTCGCCGGCGCCGGTCAGGATGTCCATCTCCAACACCGACTCGTGGGGCAGCCCGTTGCGGAACGACGCCGACTCGATGCCCAGCCCGGTGACCGCCCCGCCGAGGGTGATCGTCTTGAGCTGCGGCACCACCAGCGGCGAGAGCCCGTAGGGCAGCGTGGCCGCGACCAAGTCCTCGTAGGTGCACATGCCGGCGACGTCGGCGGTGCGGGCGTCGGGGTCGACGGCGATGACGCCCGTCAGGCCAGACACGTCCAGCCCGGCGCTTCGGGTCTCGGCGCGGGCCCGGAAGAGGTTGGAGGTCGGTTTGGCAAGACGTACGGTGGCGTTCGGCGGGATCGCCCGGTAGCTGGCCAGAAGCCGCTGGACCCCCGCCGCGTGAGCAGCACGTGCGCCGGTCTCATCAGCAGACACGGATATACGCTAGTCGGCGTTCGCAGCCGATGCGACCGCACGATCAAACCAGGAGAATCCGAAATGGCACAGGTCAGCGCATCCAGCACGGTGTTGGTCGACGCGCCGCCGGAGACGGTGTTGGCGGCGATCGCCGACTATGCGACCGTGCGCCCCAAGATCTTGTCCCCGCACTACCGCGACTACGCGGTGCTCGAGGGTGGTCAGGGCGCGGGCACGGTCGCGACGTGGAAACTGCAGGCCACCAAGTCGCGGGTGCGTGACGTCAAGGCCAACGTCGACGTCGCCGGCCACACCGTGATCGAGAAGGACGCCAACTCGTCGATGATCACCAACTGGACCGTCGCACCCGCGGGCCCGGGGTCGTCGGTCACGGTCAAGACGTCGTGGCAGGGCGCCGGCGGCATCGGCGGCTTCTTCGAGAAGACGTTCGCGCCGTTGGGTCTGCGCAAGATCCAAGATGAGGTGCTGGCGAACCTGAAAAACTACGTCGAGCGCTGACTTTCTAGCTGGTGGCCAGGAACCCGGCGATGCCGCGCACCACGGCGTCGGCGTATTTCTGCCGCCCTTCGGGCGTCTTCATCAGCCCCGAGTCGACCGGGTTTTTCATATTGCCCAACTCGACCAGGATCGACGGATATTGCGCCAGGTTCAGCCCCGCGATGTCCGACCGCGGGTTCAGCCCGCCCGAGCCGATATAGGTGGCGGGCACGAAACCGGAGGCCTTCAGCTGGTCACGCATGATCTGCGCGAACCGCAGCGACGGGCCCGCCTGCGCCTCGTTCAGCGGCGGCGACGAGTACAGGATGTGGAAACCGCGACCGGTCGGAGGTCCGCCGTCGGCGTGCACGCTCACGATCGCGTTGGGTTTCAGCGAGTTGGCCATCGCGGCGCGTTCGTCGACGCACGGGCCCAGCGCGTTGTCGTTGCCGCGCGACATCGCGGTGCGCACACCGAGCTTGGTGAGCGCCTGGCGGATGCGCAGGGTGGTGTCCCAGGTGAAGGTGTGCTCGGGATAGCCGTCGTCGGTCGACGTGCCGCTGGCCTGGCAGTCCTTGGTGCCGCCGCGGCCGGTCGGCACCTGGCGGCTGATCGAGTCGTCGTTGGCGCCGTTGTGTCCGGGATCGAGGAAGACGATCTTGCCGGCGATGTTGGACGGGGCGGCGCGAACTTCACTGGCGGGGATGACGAGCGTCGACGCGGCGACGAGGAGACCGGCGGCCACCGCGGCTGAGCCGCGTATTGCTGTGGCAGCGCCGACACGCAGGCGGGCAGGCACGGGCGTCACCGTAGCCCCGAGCACGACTACGCTGAAAGGCCAAACCGCCCGATGCGGGCGACAGAAACCAAGTCGAGACCAATACGCAAGGGGACCGTCATGCAACCCGGAGGCATGCAGCCCGGAGGCCAGCCCGATATGTCGGCGCTCCTCGCCCAGGCGCAGCAGGTGCAGCAGCAACTGATGGAGGCGCAGGAGGCGCTGGCCAACGCGCAGGTGCACGGTCAGGCCGGCGGCGGGCTCGTGCAGGTCACGATGAAGGGCAGCGGCGAGGTGGTCGCGGTGTCGATCGACCCCAAGGTGATCGATCCGAACGACCCCGAAACGCTGCAGGACCTCATCGTCGGCGCCATCGCCGACGCGGCCAAGCAGGTCACCATCCTGGCGCACGACCGGCTCGGGCCGCTCGCCGGCGGTATGGGTGACCTCGGTCTGCCGGGAATGTAATTGTTCGAGGGACCCGTCCAGGATCTGATCGACGAGCTCGGCAAGCTGCCCGGCATCGGGCCGAAGAGCGCGCAGCGGATCGCGTTTCACCTGCTCACAGTCGAGCCGCCGGATATCGACCGGCTGACTGCGGTGCTGTCGAAGGTCCGCGACGGCGTGAAGCACTGCGCGGTGTGCGGCAACGTGTCCGACGACGACCGGTGCCGCATCTGCTCGGACGCCCGCCGCGACGGCTCGGTGGTGTGCGTCGTCGAGGAGCCCAAGGACGTGCAGGCCGTCGAACGCACCCGTGAGTTCCGCGGCCGCTACCACGTGCTCGGCGGCGCGTTGGATCCGCTGTCGGGGGTCGGGCCGGAACAGCTGCGGATTCGGGAGCTGCTCAACCGGATCGGTGAACGGGTCGACGGTGTGGACATCACCGAGGTGATCATCGCGACCGACCCGAACACCGAGGGCGAGGCCACCGCGACGTATTTGGTGCGGATGCTGCGTGACATCCCCGGGTTGACCGTGACGCGGATCGCGTCGGGGCTGCCGATGGGCGGCGATCTGGAGTTCGCCGACGAGCTGACCCTGGGCCGGGCGCTGGCCGGCCGCCGCGCAATGGCCTAGGCGCGGCGGGTTTCCGGAGACTTCCCCGAGGTTTTCCGCGAAACGTACGTTAGCGCGGCCACCTCTCGCACTTTTCCTCGATAACGTACATCTCGCGAAGATGTCGGTGCGCGGATGCAGTATTCGCGCATGGGAGACGTCTTTTTGGGCAGCGAAGCCCTCGCCGAAGGCAAGCTCACCGAGCACCAACTGCGTCGGTGGTATCGGACCGTCTTCCGCGATGTGTACATCGCAAAGGACTCCGAACTCTCGTTGCGAGACCGGATCAGGGGCGCATGGCTGCGATCGCATCGTAGAGGCGTGATCGCCGGCGTCGCGGCCTCGGCTCTGCACGGTGCGTCATGGGTGGACGTGGATACGCCGATCGAGCTGATATCGCCACGGCTACGGCCCCAGCAGGGACTCGTGGTGCGCAACGAGACGCTGGCGCCGGATGAAATCACCAAAATCGCGGGGTTACCCGTGACCACACCGGCGCGAACGGCATTCGACCTAGGCCGATACCTCCCCAGAGGTCAGGCGGTCGCCAGACTCGACGCGCTGACACGGGCCGCACCGTTTTCCACCGAGGACGTATTGCTGCTCGCCAAACGCTATTGCGGTGTGCGTGGCCTCAAAGCGTTGCGTATCGCACTACCGCTTGTCGACGGCGGGGCGGCCTCGCCCAGGGAGACCTGGCTTCGGCTTTTGTACATCGATGCGGGATTGCCCAAGCCCGCCACGCAGATTCCGATTGTCGGCGCGAATGCCCGAGTCATCCGCTGGGCGGACATGGGTTGGGACGACTACATGGTGGTGTCCGAGTACGACGGGGATCAGCATCGCGCTCGTCGGCAGTATGCGAAAGACATTCGTGCTTTGCGGCAAGCGAGGGCTCTGGGCTGGATCGTCGATCAGGTGATCAAGGAGGACCGCGACGCCGAGATCATCAAGCGGGCCTGGGACGCGATGGTTTCCCGCGGTTGGCGGCCGACGTCCCCCCGCCGCACCTAGGCGCGGCGGGGCGCGGCCAGCCGTTCCTTCCGCAGTTGCTCCACCTCGGGCAGCTGCAACGGCGCCAACTCGCCGACGACCCGAGACAACAGGTGGTCAGCCAGCTGCGGATTGCGCGCCAGACACGGCCCGTGCAGGTAGGTGGCGACGACGCTGCCCTGCACCGCACCGTCGAAACCGTCGCCGTCGCGGTTACCCGCGCCGCTGATCACCTTGGCCAGCGGTCGCGCCGACGGGCCCAAAACCGTTCCGCCGCGGTGGTTCTCGAAACCGGTGAGCCGCTGCGAAAGCTCCGGAAGTAGCGGCTGTGACACCACCTCGCCGATGGACCGGGCGTCCTGCGGCGACGTCGTCACATCCAGCAGCCCGACTCCCTCGACCCGTTCACCCGATGACGTCTCATACCAATGCCCCAGCACCTGGATCGCCGCGCAGATCGCCAGCACCGGCGCACCGCGCGAAACCGCCTGCTGCAGACCGGGATAGCGCTGCAGGTGTTTGGTGGCCAGCCGCTGAGCGTAGTCCTCAGCGCCGCCGAGCGTGTACAGGTCCAGCTCGGCGGGCACCGGATCCGCCAGCGTGACCTCCACGATCTCGGCGTCAAACCCGCGCAGCCGCAACCGCTCCCGCAACACCACCGCGTTGCCGCCGTCGCCGTAGGTGCCCATCACGTCGGGCAGCACCAACCCGATCCGCACCGTCGACTCAGCCATGGCGGCGCTCCAGTATCCGGTTCAGCTGCAGGAACGCGGTGTAGTTCGCGATCACCTCGACGTGCCCCGGTGGGCAGGACGCGATCGCGGCGACGGTGTCATGCACCAGCGTGTGCTCGACGCCCGCATAGCCGAGCCGCACCGCGAGATCGGTGCCGCGCTCACCGGCGGCCACCACCTTCGTATCGTCGAAGTGCTCGAAGCGCACATCCCACAGCCATGACAGATCCTCCCCGTCGGGCACCTGGCCGTTGACCGAGATCACCACGCCCGCACCGTGTTTGTCGACCATCGACAGCGCTTCCTGCCACCCCGCGGGGTTCTTGGCCAGCAGCATCCGCACGGTGTGCTCGCCCAGGCGCACGGTGCGGTACCGCCCGGCGACCTCATCGACGGCCGAGGCCGCGGCCACCGCCGCGGCCGGGTCAGCGCCCAGGGTCACCGCCGCCGCCACCGCCTGGGCCGCGTTGCCGCGGTTGACCGCCCCGGGGAGCGCCAACGTCATTGGAAGCGTAATTCCTTCTGGCCCATAGAGATTGGTCTCGTCGAACCACCAGTGCGGGCTCGGGCGCTGGAAATCCGTTCCGGTGGAGTACCAGTGCGCCCCGTCGCGCACGATGATCTCACCGGAGCGCGGGCAGCTCACCGAATCGTTGGCCCACCCGCCGCCGGCGGCCACCCACACCACGTGCGGACTGTCGTAGGCCGCCGACGTCATCAGCACGTCGTCGCAGTTGGCCACCACCACCGCATCCGGGTGGCGCGCCAACCCGGCCCGCAGCGTGCGCTCGATGTGGTTGATCTCGCCGACGCGGTCCAGCTGGTCGCGCGACAGGTTCAGCAAGACGATGACCTCGGGGTCGGTGGCATCGGCGACGTGCGGCACGTGCATCTCGTCGACCTCGAGCGCGGCCAGCGGGGCATCCCGGGCGCCGGCCAGCGCGGCCACCAGACCGGCGTCCATGTTGGCGCCGGTGTCGTTGGTCGCGACCGTGCCGATCGTGCGCAGCGCCGCGGCGGTCATCCGGGTGGTCGTGGACTTGCCGTTGGTGCCGGTCACCACCACGGTGCGACGGCCCCGCCCGAGTTGCCGCAGCAGCGACTTGTCCAGCGTCAACGCGACCAAGCCACCGATCATCGCGCCGGCGCCGCGGCCGGTGACCCGCGACGCCCACCGCGCCGCAGACCCGGCCGCCAACGCGACCCGCCCTCGTAAGGTGACCATTCCCGGAAGTCTATGAGGGCCGCGGACTCGGGCCGACACGCTGCACAGCCAATCGGCGAGGTCCCTGGTTTGTCGGACTACCGTGCCATCCTCGAACTGTGAGCCACCTGTGGGGCCGACCGGCACACGAGGCCGGCGCCGGCTGGGCAGTCGTCGACGTGGAGACCACCGGTTTCCGCCCCGGCCAGGCTCGCATCGTCAGCATCGCCGCGCTGGCCCTCGGCGACGACGGCAACGTCGAACAGAGCCTGTACAGCCTGCTCGATCCCGGTGTCGACCCGGGACCCACCCACGTACACGGGCTGACCGCCGAGATGCTGCACGGCCAACCGTGTTTCGGCGACATCGTCGGGCCGCTGATCGAACTGCTCGACGGGCGCACCCTGGTCGCCCACAACGTCGGTTTCGACTACTCGTTTCTGGCCGCCGAAGCCGAACTGGTGAACCGGGAACTGCCCACCGACACCGTGATGTGCACGGTCGAACTGGCCCGCCGCCTCGACCTGGGCACCGAGAACCTACGGCTGGAAACGCTGGCCGCGCACTGGGGCGTCACGCAGATGAAGCCGCACGACGCGCTCGACGATGCGCTGGTGCTCGCCCAGATCCTCAAACCCGTGCTGGTGCGGGCACGCGAACGCAAGGTGTGGCTGCCGGTGCATCCGGTGACGCGGCGACGCTGGCCCAACGGCCAGATCACCCACGACGAAGTGCGCCCGCTGAAGATGTTGGCGTCGCGGCTGCCGTGCCCGTACCTGAACCCCGGCCGCCACATCGACGGCAGACCCCTGGTGCAGGGCATGCGCGTCGCGCTGTCGGCTGAGGTCGAACGCACCCACGAAGAGCTCATCGAGCGGATCCTGCACGCGGGGCTGGCCTACACCGACACTGTCGACATCGAGACGTCGCTGATCATCTGCAACGAGCCAGAACCTCAGCAGGGCAAGGGCTACCAGGCTCAAACGCTCGGGGTGCCGCTGGTCGCCGACGCCGACTTCCTGACCCGCCTCGACGACGTGATCAGCGGCACCGGCATCGAGGAGTTCACCGATGCCAGGGCCGCCGGCGAGCAGTTCGCGTTGTTCTGACGCCCCGCGCTACGGGGTGTCGGTGTTGTGCAGGTACCACAGGCCGTCGTCGCCGGGCGAGCAGTACCAGTAGCGGTACCGCGCCTCGTCGGCGGCGTTGTCCAGCGCCATATCGGGTCCGTCGCGCATGCAGTCGGCTTCGGTGGCCCAGCTCCACGGCACGCCATTCTGATCGGTGAGCAGGATGTCGTCGGCATGCGCGATCGCGGTCCCGCTCACCGTTCCCAACGCCAACACAGCGGCTGTCAGCAGTACCTTCACCGGCCCCCCTCGCTAATCAGCACTACCCGACGTTCGGGCAGAGAAGTGCAGATTACGGTTTGGTCGCTGCGGGCGTGAGGGTTTCAGCCGAGTTGTGCGCGTGCGGCCCGGTTCACTGCCGACACCACCGCGCGCAGCGACGCGGTGGTGATCGACGTCGCGATACCGACGCCCCACACGGTGCGGCCGTTGATCGAGGCCTCGACATATGCGGCGGCCTTGGCTTCCTCGCCCGACGACATGGCGTGCTCGGAGTAGTCCAGCACGTTGACGTTGATGTCGATCGCGCCCAGTGCGTCGACGAACGCCGCGAGCGGACCGTTGCCGGCGCCGACGATCTCATGCTCGACCCCGTCGACGGCCACGACCGCCTCCACCGTGTCGGTACCGCCGTCGACCTCGGCGGCGGTCACCTTCTGCCGGATCCGTTCCAGCGGCCGCACCGGCGCCAGGTACTCCTCGAAGAAGACGTCCCACATCTCCTTGGGTGACACCTCGCCGCCCTCACCGTCGGTGATCGCCTGGATCGCCTGGGAGAACTCGATCTGCAGCCGCCGCGGCAGCGCCAGGCCGTGGTCGGCCTTCATGATGTAGGCCACCCCGCCCTTGCCGGACTGCGAGTTCACCCGGATGACGGCCTCGTAGGTGCGGCCGACGTCGCGCGGATCGATCGGCAGATACGGCACCTGCCACAGGATGTCGTCGACGTCGGCGTCCTGTTCGTCGGCCGAGATCTTCATCGCGTCCAGGCCCTTGTTGATGGCGTCCTGGTGGCTGCCGGAGAACGCGGTGTACACCAGATCGCCGCCGTAGGGGTGGCGTTCGTGTACCGGCAGCTGGTTGCAGTATTCGACGGTGCGGCGGATCTCGTCGATGTTGGAGAAGTCGATCTGGGGGTCGACGCCGCGGGAGAACAGGTTCATGCCCAGCGTCACGATGCACACGTTGCCGGTGCGCTCGCCGTTGCCGAACAGGCAGCCCTCGATCCGGTCCGCGCCCGCTGCGTAACCCAATTCCGCTGCGGCGACGGCGGTTCCGCGGTCGTTGTGCGGGTGCAGGGACAGCACGATGCTGTCGCGGCGGTTCAGGTTGCGGCTCATCCACTCGATCGAGTCGGCGTAGACGTTGGGGGTGGCCATCTCCACGGTGGCCGGCAGGTTGATGATCAGCGGCCACTGCGGGGTCGGGTCGACGATGTCGCTGACCGCGTCGCAGACCTCCTTGGCGTACACCAGTTCCGTGCCGGTGTAGGACTCCGGGGAGTACTCGAAGCGCCACTGCGTGCCGGGGTACTTCTTGGCTTCCTCGACGCACCTGCGCGCGCCGTCCACGGCGATCGCCTTGACCTGCTCGCGGTCGCCCTTGAACACCACCCGGCGCTGCAGGATCGACGTCGAGTTGTAGAAGTGCACGATCGCGCGCGGCGCACCCTCGCACGCCTGGAACGTCCGCTCGATCAGCTCCGGACGGCACTGGGTCAGCACCTGGATGGTGACGTCGTCGGGGATGGCGCCCTGCTCGATGATCTCGCGGACGAAGTCGTAGTCGGTCTGGCTGGCCGACGGGAAACCGACCTCGATCTCCTTGTAACCCATCCGCACCAGCAGGTCGAACATGCGGCGTTTGCGGGCCGGACTCATCGGATCGATCAGCGCCTGGTTGCCGTCGCGCAGATCCACCGCGCACCACATCGGCGCCGTGTCGATGACCCGGTCGGGCCACGTGCGGTCGGGCAGCGTGATGTGTTCGACCTCTTCGGCGAAGCTGCGGTAGCGGTGCACCGGCATCGACGAGCCGCGCTGGGTGTTCCAGGCGGGCTGGCTCGGGTGCGGCGGACCGGCGGGTGTGGTGATGGTGCGGGCCTCAGACGTCCACGTGAACGCGTCAGGCGAATCGGGTGAAGAACTCGAGAAAGTGGTCACGATGGTTGCTCCGGGAGTTTGGACGGGACTCGACCGGCGCATCGTCGAACACCCGCGACGGGAAGCCGGTCTGGATCAGACCCCGTCGCGGCTGCCGAGAAGGAGCACCCGCTGCACCCGGCCACTCTAGCAAGCCCGCCGCTGCGGAGAAAACCCCTGGTGATGCCGCGGGCCCGAACCGATCATTAGAGTTCAGGCGGTGAATATTGATCGGCGGTGGTGGGTCGCCATCGGGGTGGTGATCCTGGTCGTGGTGGCCCTTGTCTACAGCATGTTCAACCGGCCGCCGCAGGAGTGCGATGCGGTGCGGGAGTTGTTGGAGTTCAACCAGTCTCAGGCCGCGCTGATCGAATCGAAATCCGGTGATGGCGACGGCCTGCCCACGTTGGCCGAAGAGACCGCGTACCGGGCGTGGGCCGACGGGTTGTCCGAGCGCGCCCGAAAGGTCAGCCGAAGCGCACCGGACCTGGAGTGGACCAGCTCACAGTTGGCCAACCTCGCCGACGAGTTCGTGCGCAAGATGTCCACCGTGCGCGCCGAAACCGAAGCGCGCGCCCCCGGCGCCCCGCCGCCGCCGACGTATTACGAGATGTCGGCCATCAACGCCCAGATCAGCCAGAAGCTCGCCCACCTGACGGAGGCCTGCTCGGGCTGACCGCGATCTGAGGTGTCGGCGCTGCTCCTCGGGCCGCCGCTACCGGTGGGTAAATCCGGTTTGGACCAACCGATATCCTTGGTGAGATCCTCCCCCGAACTGCGAAAGGTTTGTTCAGTGGCGCTCGTCGTACAGAAATACGGCGGATCCTCGCTGTCGGACGCCGAGCGCATCCGTCGCGTCGCCGAGCGCATCGTGGAGACCAGGAAGGCCGGCAACGACGTGGTCGTGGTGTGCTCCGCGATGGGCGACACCACCGATGACCTGCTGGACCTGGCCCGGCAGGTGTGCCCCGCGCCGCCGCCCCGCGAAATGGACATGCTGCTGACCGCCGGGGAGCGCATCTCCAACGCGCTGGTGGCGATGGCCATCGACTCGCTGGGCGCCCAAGCCCGCTCGTTCACCGGATCGCAGGCCGGGGTGATCACCACCAGCGTGCACGGCAAGGCCAAGATCATCGACGTCACCCCGGGGCGGCTGCGCGACGCGCTGGACGAGGGCTACATCGTGCTGGTCGCCGGGTTCCAGGGCGTCAGCCAGGACAGCAAGGACGTCACCACGCTGGGCCGCGGCGGCTCGGACACCACCGCCGTCGCGCTGGCCGCCGCGCTGGACGCCGACGTGTGCGAGATCTACAGCGACGTCGACGGCATCTTCACCGCCGACCCGCGCATCGTGTCCAACGCCCGCCACCTCGACCAGGTCAGCTTCGAGGAGATGCTCGAGATGGCGGCCTGCGGCGCCAAGGTGCTGATGCTGCGCTGCGTGGAATACGCCCGCCGCTACAACGTTCCCATCCACGTCCGGTCGTCGTACTCGGACAAACCCGGCACGCTGGTGACCGGATCGATAGAGGACATACCCATGGAAGACGCCATCCTGACCGGAGTCGCCCACGACCGCAGCGAGGCCAAGGTGACCGTGGTCGGCATCCCCGACGTGCCCGGCTACGCCGCCAAGGTGTTCCGCGCCGTCGCCGACGCCGACATCAACATCGACATGGTGCTGCAGAACATCTCCAAGGTCGAGGACGGCAAGACCGACATCACGTTCACCTGCCCCCGCGACAACGGTCCCACCGCGGTGGAGACGTTGGCCGCGCTGCAGAAGGAGATCGGCTTCACCAAGGTGCTCTACGACGACCACATCGGCAAGGTGTCGCTGGTCGGGGCCGGGATGAAGAGCCATCCCGGGGTCACCGCGAAGTTCTGTGAGACGCTCGCCGAGGTCGGCGTGAACATCGATTTGATCTCCACCTCCGAGATCCGCATCTCGGTGCTGATCAAGGACACCGAGCTGGACAAGGCGGTGTCGGCGCTGCATGAGGCGTTCGGGCTGGGCGGCGACGAGCAGGCCATGGTCTACGCGGGAACGGGGCGGTAGTCATGGTTGCGATCGGTGTGGTCGGCGCGACGGGCCAGGTCGGCCAGGTCATGCGCAACCTGCTGGAGCAGCGGAATTTCCCCGCCTCCAGCGTGCGGTTCTTCGCCTCGGCGCGCTCTCAGGGTAAGAAGCTGCCGTTCCGCGGCCAGGAGATCGAGGTCGAGGACGCCGCGACGGCCGACCCGTCCGGGCTGGACATCGCGCTGTTCTCCGCGGGCGCGACGATGTCGCGGGTGCAGGCGCCGCGGTTCGCCGAGGCGGGTGCGGTCGTCATCGACAACTCGTCGGCGTGGCGCAAGGACCCCGACGTGCCGCTGGTGGTCAGCGAGGTCAACTTCGAGCGAGACGTGCGGGGCGCGAAGCTGGCGAAGAACATCATCGCCAACCCGAACTGCACGACGATGGCCGCGATGCCGGTGCTCAAGCCGTTGCACGACGAAGCCGGGCTGGTGCGCATGATCGCCTCGACGTATCAGGCGGTCTCGGGCAGCGGGCTGGCCGGTGTCGACGAACTCTACGGTCAGGCGCAGGCGGTGGTGTCGGCAAGCCGCGACCTGGTGCACGACGGCGGCGCGGTGGAGTTCCCGGCTCCGGACACCTACGTCGCGCCGATCGCGTTCAACGTGGTGCCGCTGGCGGGTTCCTACGTCGACGACGGCTCCGGTGAGACCGACGAAGACCAGAAGCTGCGCAACGAGAGCCGCAAGATTCTGGGCATTCCCGACCTCGCGGTCAGCGGCACCTGTGTGCGGGTGCCGGTGTACACCGGGCACTCGCTGTCGATCAACGCCGAGTTCTCCCAACGGCTTTCGGCGCAGCGCGCCTCGGAGCTGCTGGGCGCGGCGTCGGGGGTGCGGCTGGTCGACGTGCCGACACCGCTGGCCGCCGCGGGTGCGGATGAGACGCTGGTGGGCCGGATCCGCCAGGATCCCGGTGTGCCCGACGAGCGTGGGCTGGCACTGTTCGTCTCGGGTGACAACCTGCGAAAAGGCGCGGCGCTGAACACGATCCAGATCGCCGAGCTGCTGGCCGCCCAACTGTAGCTGCCGAGCCGCCGTGCGCCCGCCTTTGCGCCGAAAGGGACGTTTGGGTGGGAAAGCGCGAGTAATTTCCGCCATTTCGTCGGTCTCGGCGCTGGCTATCGGGGTACTCGCGGCGCCGATCGCCCAAGCGCAACCGGCGCCCATCCCCGACCCGGTGCTGCCACCGCTGGCGCCGGGGCAGGTGATCCGCATCGGCCCGACCGCCGGAACAGGCACGCCGACAAGGGATTACGGCATCGGCGCCACCGACCTGTGCGAGTTCATGGAGTTCCCCAGCGGCATCCTGCAGGTCTGCGGCGACAGCTTCGCCGGCCAAGGCGTCGGCTACGGCGGCTGGTACTCGCCGATCGCGCTGCACGTCGACACCGAATCCATCAACGACGACGGCGGCGTGCGCTACGACGGTGTCACCGGCATCGACAAACCGCTGCTGGCCGATCCGACGCCGCCGGGCGCATCCCAGCTGCCCGCCGGTGTGGTGCAGATCAACCGTGAGAACTACATGCTGGTCACCACCGTCCGCGACCTGGACCCGCAGAGCTCGCGGCTGGTGAAAGCCGAACCAGGGCAAGGCAATTGGCAGACCGTACCGGGTTCGGAGCGCCCCGCGGACTACCAGGACGGTCGCCAGACCCAGATCAGCGGATTCTACGACCCGATTCCGCGGCCGGACTCGCCGAGCGGCTTCGTCTACATCGTGGCCAACAACTTCGACCGCAGCGGACCGGTCGTGCTGTACCGGGTCACCCCGCAGAGCTTCACCGACCGCGCCAGCTGGCAGGGCTGGTCGGCGACCCAGGGCTGGGGACAGCCGCCGACGCCGCTGTGGCCCGACCGCATCGGCGAGATGAGCGTGCGTCAGATCGACGGCAAGACCGTACTGTCCTACTTCAACGCCACCACCGGCAACATGGAGGTGCGCGTCGCCAACGATCCGACGCAGCTGGGCACCGCGCCGGTCACGACCGTCGTCGTCGCCACCGAGTGGCCCGACCCGGTGGAACATCTCGGGCCGCCGGAGAACAACCGGCTCGCCCAGCCCTACGGCGGCTACATCTCGCCGGGTTCGACGATCGACGAGGTGCGGGTGTTCGTCAGCCAGTGGAACACCGGCCCCCGCGGTGGCGCGCCGTACCGGGTGATCCAATTCGCGGTCAACCCGTATAAGTCCTAGTCAGAGGGTATTTTTGCAGCGTCCGTCCGCAGTGCGTCCGCAGTAGAACCGAGCGCCTGGTCCAGTAGGCCCTCGGCGGCCTTGCGGGTGCGGTCGTTCGCGTCCGGCCACAGGTGGCTGTAGGTGTCGAGCGTCACCGACGCCGAGGAGTGCCCGAGCGCCCGCTGAACCGTCACCACGTCGCAGCCGGCCGCGATCAGACCTGAGGCGTAGAAGTGCCGCAGATCGTGCAACCGGTTGTCGATGCCGACATCCGCGCGGACGAGTCGCCACCAGCGGCTAACCGTCGCAGCATGGGCCGGCAAGCTGTCATCGCGGGCGCCCGGGAACAGCCAGCGGTCCGGATCATCGCCGCCCCGGAACAACCGCACGTGCTCGGCCAGAATCGTCACCAAACCGTCAGGCACATAGACAGTGCGCTCGCTGCCGTATTTGGGGCCGCGGATCTCCATCTGCCCGTCATCGGTCCACTGCACCTGGCGGCGCACGTGGATCTCCTTGCGCATGAAATCCACATCCGACACCTTCAACGCCGATGCCTCCCCTCGGCGCAGGCCGGCGAACGCGCACACCGCGACGAATGCGACGTACCAGGGCTCGATGTTATGGGCGGACCGAAGTGCGGCGCCCACGTCCTCGGCCGTGGGGATTGTCATCGCCGCCGAGGACTTCCGCGCCCGAGGCAGCTTCACCGACTCCGTCACATCGCGCGGCATCACCCGGTCGCGGACCGCGGCGCGGATGACGTTTCGGACATTCGCGAATCGGGTGCGGATGGTGGTCGGCTCCAGCTTCGCGTCTTGCATGCGCTTCACCCACGCCTCGAGGTGGGACGGGCGGAGGTCGGCGAGCCCGATGCTGCCGAACGTGACGGAGTTCGCGGACAGGTCCATGGTGTGCCGGGTGCCCGACACCCACACCTGACGCTGTGCCCATTCTTTGTAGAACGACGCGAACGTAATCTTGCCGCGCTGTGGGTCGACGTAGGTTCCGGTGACGAACGCGGAGGTGATCTCGGTGTCGAGCCAGGCCTGGGCATCGGACTTGCGGGTGAAACCCTTGGCGTGTTCGCGGCCCTCATCGTCGACATAGCGTGCTCGCCAACGCTTGCCCTTGCCGTGCGCGGCGGACGGGACGGTCTCGGTTGTGCCGTCGGGAAGGCGGACCGTTTTGCTCCAACGGTCCTCGACGCCGGCGCGGCGATTACGCGTCTGGCTCATCGTTGTTGTCTTCGATTGAAGGGGAGTCGTCAGTCCGTGTCATCGACATAGTCCGCTCGGCGACCTTCTCGAATGCTGACGCCGGAGATGCAGCTTCGGCGATTTGGGCCGACAGTTCGTCACCCCTCGTGTAACGCGTGTGAATGTCGACGAGGATGGCCTCGTTGAGCAGCATCCCCCAGTTCGCTCTGAGGAGTTTCTCCGCGTACTCGATGAGGTAGGGGTCGGGTTGATGGCCCTTCTCGCCGGCTCGGGCTAGGCCGACTAACTCCGCGAGGGCGATGAGGTGATTGACCAGTTCCTGACCAACAACGTCCAAGAGCTTCGCCTGAGCTTCCGACACGTCGTTGATTGCGCGTTGGAAGTGAGCGTTCGACTGAGCGTGCGCGGGGAGGTCGCCAAGTTGGACGGGAGTGATGTGTAGGGCGGTGCATATTCGGATGGCTTCGCTGTACTTCAGCGGGCGCGTGCCCTTCTCGATTTTCTGAACTGTCTGCTGGTGAATCACGTCGTCTTCACCGCTGATACTCGCCGCGAGGTCAGCCTGAGACAAGCCCATGGCCTTTCGAAATCGAGCGACGTTCTGCCCGACAATTTGGTCGAAGTCAGCGCGCATGTAGTGCTGCCCGGGATACAGGGTGTCGGCCCAGCTTCTGCTCTTGGCGGCGCGCTCGTGGAAGAAGTCGCTGATCGACCCGAACTCATCAGCATCATCAGTCACCTCGCCAACGCTACAACGCTGTGTTGTCTTGACTCAACAATACATCGGTATGTACCGTCACGTTGTTACTACTCAACAACGTGAGGATGTAAGCAATGGCAGGCGACGAGCTGCTTCATACGAACCAGGTTGCGGAACAGTACGGGATCAACGCCGGGACGTTGAGGTTCTGGCGAAGCACCAACCAGGGCCCGGCGTCCTTCACTCTCGGCCGTCGCGGACGCGTCGTGTACCGGCGGTCTGAGGTCGAGCGGTGGCTGTCCGAGCAGGAAGCCAGCACGCGGCGCGGCGGCGACGTGACTGCCGGATGAACCGCGCGAAACAAGTAGCGGCCCCCGTGAACCCGGTTGCGCCAACAACCGGCGGGGACCGCTGCGAACCCACCCACCTGACGAGAGGAAAGGTCCGTGCACAGAGTAACCCGCCGACGTGGGAACGCCCAGCAACAGCTCCGCCCGTGTGACCGCTGCGGCCGCCGCGAGCTCACTCTCGACGCGAAGGCCCACTGGAACGTCGTCGTGGAGCACGGCCAGGTTGTTGGCCTACTCTGCGATCGCTGCCAGACTCCGAAAGAGAACGCCGAGGCGCTCATCCGCGAAGCGACCCTTGACTACGGGACCGATGAGCTCGGCCGTGCCGTGACCCGACCGCAGTACTCGTGACTGACGCGCGGCTCCCAGAGCGCTGGCTCAACGACCGTCGGTTGCAGCGACTCTCGGCCGACCACTACCGGACGTTCATCAACGCCCTGTTGTGGACGGTGGCCAACCGCACAGACGGCCGCATCGAGCGCGACGACGTCGCTCTGATCCCGCACTGGTCGGCCAACGCTGCCAAGACCTTGATCGAAGCCGGCCTGTTCACTCCGCAGACCGACGGGTGGCTTATCGCCGATTACCTGTCGACCCAGACGTCGCGGAGCGAGCTGGAGACGTTGGAGCGGGTGCGGCGGCGGGAGCGGGACAAGAAAGCTCGGCAGCGTGCCGGAAAAACTGCGAATGATCCGGCTGTACGGGCAAACGAAAACGACTCTGTCCCTGGGGATGTCCCGGGTGACGGTCCCGGGGACGTGTCCCGGGGGACGACACAGGAAGGAAGGAAGGAAGGCAGGAAGGCAAGGAAAGGGGAGGCGCAGCCGTCGCTCGCCGTGGTGAACGGGAAGCGGTCTGGATGGCGGGGCGCCGGTCCCGACCCGTTCGATGAATACCGTTGATCGTCAACATCTTTGAAAGGAAGAGATCGTGAGTGAGTTGCAGGTTGTGGAGCCGGCCGAGGTCCTGGTGCCGCTGGACCGGTCGGCTGCTGAGAAGTTGGATGGTCGCATTCGGCGACTGGCGAAGCAGGCGGGCGATCAATTGGTACAAGTCGGTCGGTTGTTGGACGAAGCGAAGTCCGGTCGCATACACGAGGCGCTGGGATTCGCGTCGTGGACGGCGTATGTCGCTGACTCGCTGGGCGGCACGCTTCAGTTGTCGGGTGCGGCACGTCAGGCGATGGTGGAACTGATGGCCGGAGAGGGTATGTCGGTGCGGGCGATCGCCGCAGCGACGGGCGTTTCGAAGTCGACCGTGTCGAACGACTTGGCGCAGGCATCGAATCATGCGACACCTGAGACTGATTCGGCTGATTCAGGTGTCCAACCGTTGGACACCTCACCCGAGACGCCTGCTGCCGTGACGGGTATCGACGGCAAGACGTACGCCAAGCCGAAGCGCAAGCCGCGCCCGAAGAAGGGTCCGGTCAAACCGGAGCCGGCCGCCAAGAAGGAGCAGAAGCCGGACGCGCGCAGAGTCGGAATCCCGACCGCCTACCGGCGGGCGATCAAGCAGCTGAACACGCTGACGGTCGATCTGCTCGACCTGAGCGACGACCCACGGTGGGCCAAAGCCCGGGAGAGGTTCAGCGACAAAGACCGTGCCGAGTTGGACGGCAATATCGCTACCCTGCAGGCGCTCCGGTCTGCCATCGGTGAGCGGTGCACCGCCACGGCCGGTAACGGCGAGACGGCGGAGGCGAACCGATGAGCACCACCACCTTTGAGGATGTTATCTCGACCTGGCATTTGCGGCTCCGCTGTCAGATCGACACCGAGCGGGGAACTCAGTGCCGCCGCCCCGCCACGCGGCTGGCCTACGTTCATGGGTGCCAGCGTGAACTGGTATGCGGTCACCATGCCTCGCGCTGGGAACGCCGGACACGGCGTGATTTGCACTGGACGGGCTCGATTGAGTGCACGGACTGCGGGCGCACGTTCACTCGATTCGACGACCTAGCCAGGATCGTGACGATATGAGCGCCGCGGCGATATTAATCGCGATCAGCGATATCTCCACGGTGGTGCGATCGCTATGACCGTCTGTGTGAAAAACCGAACGCGCAATTTACGCGCGCGTGCACGTCGACTCGACTTGATAGTCGTTAAGCGGGGCAGCATGGTCACGTTGAGCGACAGGGAAGGCCGACCGGTGTTGACCGGTTCGTTGGATGTGGCAGAGGCCTGGGTCGGGGCCCGGTTCGTGTGCCGGCCCTCTGGCCCAGCGCCCCTTGATATCCCGAAGCTCTGGCAGCCGTGGCTCGACCTGCTGGTGGCCGAGCTACGCGCCGCTAAACGCAGCCCACAGACGATCAATCTCCGTGTTCAACGGCTCGCGGCGGTCGCGAGAGAAATTCCCGGCAGTGATCCGCGGACGGTGACGCGCGGCGACCTGATCAAGTATCTCGGCGACCACCCAGAGTGGACACCTGAGTACGCGCACAGCGTGCGCACCAGCATCCGCGTCTTCTTCGCGCTACTGGACGACCTCGAGGCCCGTCCGAACAATCCGGCACGGCGGCTACCACGGATCGCGATTCAGCGCGCTCTACCGCGCCCGTGCCCAGATGGCGCGATCCGCGCCGCGCTCGACGAGGTCACCGATGAACGGGTCGCGTTGGCGATCAGGCTGGGCGCTGAGGCCGGTTTGCGACGAATGGAGATCGCCAGTTTGCGTCGAGACGCCGTCGAAGGATGGGCAGGCGCGTTTCGAATCCGGGTGCGCGGCAAAGGCGGTCACGAGCGGATCGTCCCGATCACCGACGAACTCGCCGCTCGGTTGCGCGCCGATGACACTGTATACGTGTTCCCCTCCGCCCTCGGCGGACACATCACAGCTCGACATCTCGGCAAGCTGGTCAGAGAAGCACTGCCAGATCGCTGGACGGCCCATACCCTTCGGCACCGTTACGCCACCGCGGCCTACACGGCGTCCGGCGGGGATCTGCGCGTGGTTCAGGAACTCCTCGGCCACGTCTCGCCGGCAACCACCGCGATCTACACCAAGATCACCGACGAGTCGATGCGCCGGGCGGCAATTGGCGCCGCGCTCGACTGACGCAGATGTTTCGTCAGGACGGCTCTAAACCGTCGATTTATGACTGGCCCGTGGCCGTCCACCGCTAGGGTTCTTGGACCATGGAGCCTTCGAGACTTGATTTGGCGCGGATGAACGTTCAGCGGGTTACTCAGGAGTACGACGTCGCGAAGCGTTCAATGTTGGGCGACGATCGTTCAGACCCGCACGCACTGCTGATGACGTTGAGTGAGGCGTTGGTTTTGGTGATCAACGAGTTGGATGATCTGCGAAAAGGCCGCTAGGGGGCGTTGTGGGCGAGAAGACTTTTGAGTTTCAAACGCCGGAGTCAGTGCGCGATCCTGACGCGGTGGGCGAAGTGGCTGCGTCTGAGATGCGGAAGTTGCTCGCCGATGGACAGGTGGGCGAGTTGGTGTCGGTCAGGCTTGGGCTGGTGGTGACCGATGGTGTCCGGACGCACACGGCCACGTATCGGTTGATTGACGGCTAGTTGCGATGCCGCGGGCGGCGAGCTGCTCGTCGACCCACTGGTGTAGGCCGGGCAGTGACGCTCGGATCTGCTGGTGGATGCGTGTGAACTCATAGAGGAATCCGAAGGGGTCATCGACATCGGGTGCGTGGGCGCCTGAACGGGGGTCGAAAGATCGCAACAGTCGAATCCGCTCGGCGGGCACGCCCAACTGTGTAAGCCGCTCAGTGTGGTTGCGGGCCAGGGCGACGACCAGATCGGCGCCCAGATGGTCAGCGGTGAGTGCTGATGCTCGGTGCCCGGTCGATACGCCTTGCGGCTCCAGCACATTACGGGAGGCTGCCATCATCGTCGCCCCGATGTGACGGCGGCCGGGCCAGCCGTCGAAGGTTCCGGCGCTGCTGACTCGCACGTGGGAATCGAGACCGCGGGCACGAATCTCATGGGCGAACATCTTCTCAGCCATCGCTGATCGGCAGATGTTGTTGGTACACACGAATGTGACGTGCAGCCGCGGCTCAGACACAAAGCTCCTTGGGTTGGTGACCGCCTCGGGTGAAGCCCTGCAACCGCTCGTCGACGCAGTACATCGAGCGCCACGGCTCGGTGCGCATCCACTCTGGTCGCGAATCCCATTCATCCGGCGTGTAATCGGGGTACCCGACGACCGCCTCAACGCCGTACCCGGCGGACAGACGTTGAGCCAGAGTCCGCGCCGCCGCCGCGCCAATCAGCTCGTCGGGGACGAATATGCGGGTGATTTCCACGCTTGCCGCGCGGATGACCGGGATGTTGATCTCGTTCAGGGAATAGACGGTGCGGCTAGCAGCGTCGACCTCGCAGCGCACTTCGTAACCAAGCTGAGCCACGCCGTCGGGGTGCTGCTCGAGCCCAGTCAAGACGGGTGTCTCGCCTCTGTCGTCGTGGTACACCGGCCGGTGGCAAGTCACCTCAGTGAGGAGGAGCACCGCCATGCCGGCGGGGCCTTTGACAGCCCAGCGCACTGCTTCGCCCACGGGACCACGGCTTAATTGCGCGGATTCGGCATGACGCATGCCGAAGGCCATCGCCCGCAGCCGGTATAGCGCGTCAACAGCATTGGCGCACGCGTAGACGCCGCAAATGCAGCCCGGCGCCGGCGGGACGTGATCGTAGTGGGGACAACGAGCATGCATGATCCGGTCGCTGGTGCGACGCACCGCTGGACGACGCCCAACAGCACCCCGCATTTGCGGCGAGCGCAAGACCAGCGGGTCCTCGTCCGGCCGCGTGTACCAGATCCGCCAGCCCTGCCGTGCCTCACCTGGCGGCGGCGCTGACACGGCGTGGGCCACGTTGGGATGCTTCACGGTCGGTGATGCTTCGTCACGCGGGGGCAGGCACGGTTCGCATTCCGGCGCGGATGTTGGCCAGCTCGAACGCGTGCAAGGCGCGGTCCTTCGACAGCCCTAGCGCCGCGCACACGTCGTCGTGAGTGATCGGGCCTCGGTCATCCATGTGCACGGCCAGCTTGGCGATCGCGGGCCAGCAGGACCGCACGATCGGCATCGCCTCGCCGATCAGGTCCGGCACCGTCACGGCGGCCGTCAGCGCGTAGCGCCGCAACTCCTCGCGGTCCTGCTGACCCGCCAGCACCCGGTCGATCTGCGCACGGCTCGGCGACGACCCGTACAGGGCGATCGCTTGGGCGGCCGGGCCCGCCGCGGTGATCAGATCCCGCCGCGCCTGCGTCACGGTGCTCAGCGGCGCCGGGCGGCACTGACCATGCAGCCGCCAGCCGTCACGCCCGACGGGCGGATCGCCGTGGACCGGCTGGAAAACCTCGGCTGTGTTCACCTCACCGCCGAACCACGCCAGCGCCACAGCGTGGCCGGCTTCGTGAGCGGCGGCCGCCAGCCGCTTCGAAACCTCACCGCGGCGCAGGCTCTCACGCTCCAGCGCTTTGCGCGCAGATATCGCCGCGTCGCGGGCATCGAGCAGTTGCTCCCATCGATCAAGGTCGGCGTCGCTCAGCCCTTGGGGGCCGCGAGACCGGAACTTACGAATCTCAGACGTCGCCTGGTCGGCCAGCTCGACGAGCCCGCCACTGTCGGCGGGCAGCTGATCGGGCAGCGTGAATCTCACTGTGCAGTCCTCCTATCGCTCGACGCTCGGATGTCGGGACAGACTGCGGCACATAGCCCTCGGCCAGCCTGTCCCGACAGCCACGAGACGCCGCGACCAGGCCCGCAGCCATGCAGTCACACCGTCCCGATTACCACCCGAACCGAAACTCATCCGCGAAAAAACCCCTCAGCAGCGGTGCTGCCCGACGGAGGAACATAACCGGAAGCGTCACCGCATGTGCCCGGCGGCGGGCCCGCAAGGCCCCACCGCTGCAGTTGCGCCTTGTCGTTGTCGTTTAACTCGTCAGCGTTCACAATCACGGCGACTCCTCCTCAATCTCCACCGCGCCAAGTAGCGCCTCATAACCGATCACCAGCGACCGCTCGGCAATCGCATGAAAACGGTTGAGCGGCAAGTCCTCTCCCGTGCGCAACGCCACCTCGCCACGCCATCCAAACGGCTGGCTCGTGGCGACCAGCTTGTCGCCGAGCGCGTCGATATAACCGCCGCCGAAAACCCACCGATGCCCCGACGGGGTCTGCCACCCCACGCCAGTACGCACCAGCTGGTTCTTCTCCGCCGCAACCGAAATCAAGCCCGGCCGGGCGTGAATGAACCCCACCGTGTTCGTCGCCGCCAGCGCCTCATCCAGCGCGCCGACAGCAGCCACCAGATCGGCCACCGCCGTGGGCGTGTCGGCATCATCGAGCATCCGCGCCGCGAACTCCGCCTCGACCGCGATCGGCTCGCGCAGGCGGTGAATCTGGGCCGCCCGCGTACGCGCCTCGTCCCGTGACGGCGCCATCAGGTCGCACTCGTCAGCCGCCCACGTGGTGATCGCCGCGAACGCCGCCAACGGCTCCGGCCGCTCGGCAGCCTGCTTCACATCCTCAGGACCGAGATCGGACTGCGCCGCATCCCACGCCGCAGCCCACACACCGAACGACTCCTCGAACCCGTAATTCCACGGCCGGATCTCCACACCCGACGGCAGCCACCGCAACGGCTCCGACGTGTCGGTCCACTGCGTCACACCCCACAACCCCGGTGCCGACGGATTCACCAGCGGCGCATCGAAACGCACCGGCGACAACCCTGTAGTCATGCTGAAACCCTTTCCTGCCCAACAACTTCTAGCTCGGAGCGCGCTGCCGGCTGGCGATCCAGTCCGATCACCCGATCCACGCACTCACCGCAACGCCAACCGTGATGGGTGCCCTTGAACGTGCGCGACGGACCACCACAGTCTGGGCACTGATACGCACGCGACGGCGCAGCCGGCTTATTCCCCGTCCACGGACGACCCGCCCCGGTCACGACAACCCCAGCTTCCGCAGCGCCTCGGCGCCACGCTGACGCTCCCGAGCCTCCGCCGCCTTGACCGCCTCGCGCTGATTGCGGTGCCACTTCGCCTTCTCCCCACGAAGAAACACGATGCGCCGCTCCAGTTCCTGCACCGCCTGATCAAAACCGATCTGCGTCACATCACTGAGAAACGCATCCGAGATCCCGCCATCCAGCGCCGACACCCGCCCAGGCTTACCGCCCGCCACTACCGCCGCCAGATCCGCGCTGAGCGGCTCGACATGCGCCACAAGGACATCCGCCCACGCACCCGAGCGCAGGCTCTCGTCATCAATCTGAGGCCGACGCTCATGCGCCCGATCACGCACCACCGCCGCCAGCCGCTCACGCACGACCGGACCCGGCCCCGTCGACGCCAGCACCTTCGCCAGCTCGAGCCTCAACCTGTGCACCGCCGCAGCCACCCGCAAGACTTCGAAGCCCGGCGCGATCGTCACCACGCCCTGGACCTCTCCCGCGCGGGGCTCTTTGAACACCGGCGGGCTTGCAAGCAGCTTCCTGACCTGAACCGCCAACGGCGCGAGTTGGTCCCGAACCTCAGCAGCCGCGTCGAAATCCAAGTAGTGCACTTCAGCCGACCACCCGGCCCGGCGGTGCTCCCGAGCTTCCGCCTGCGAAAAATCCACCCGCACCGGCGCGAAACGGATCTTCGAAAACGGCGGCGGCGCCTTGTCATCCCGCAAGACCGGCGCATCCGACGTCAACAACGACCGCCGACGCCGCTCGGCGCCCGAATCACCCAGCACACCCGCCGGCGGCGCCGCTACACCCCAGGCCCCGCTCACCGCGACACCGCCAACAGCTGAGCCGCAAGCAGATCCACACCGGACGGCGACAGCCGATCCGCCTCCGCAGCGATCACCCGCTGCACTCGCCAGTACGCGATCCCGGCCACGCAATCACGCACCCGCTCGTCACCGTCATCGACACCCCGGGCCCGCAGAGAACCGAACTCGGCGCGCCACGACGTAGCCGGCCGCGAAGCCGGATCAGCACTACAGATCACCATGACCGCGCACGGTACAAACGTCGGGTGCACACACCCGGCAGCGTCAACCGATAACGCGTTTGATCTGCAAGGATTGGCTACTCTCACGCCTAATCAGCCGCGCGACCGACGCCGACGCCCAGCGGCCACCCTTCCGGTTGAACAGCTCAGCGCGATTCAGCTCCTCAGCGATCGCCCGCGTCGACAACCCGTCGCCGTGCAGCTGCATCATCCGCGCCAACACCATCTGCTCACGCTCATCGAGCACCAGTTCCTTGGACCCGTCGCCGCCCCGATACCCGAACGGGGGCTGGCCGCCCGCGTACCCGCCAGAAGCCTTCTTGATACGGCGACCGGCCTGGACACGGGCAACGATCTGCGCTCGGTCGTACTCGTTGACAGCGGCGAGAATCGTTCGGATCAGCTTGCGCTGAGGATCATCCGGATTGTCGAGCATCGATTGTTCCTCGCCCGACGTCGAGAACAGCCGCGCCTCGCACGCGGCCATCTGCTCGAGGGTGAGCTCGAGACGCACCTGATCGCGCGACAGCCGCGACAGGTCAGAGACGACGACGCCCGCGGCCTCCCCGTCACAGCAGCGGCGCACCACACCGATCCACGCCTCACGCTCGAACGGGGCGACGGTACCCGACACGTCCTCGACCACCTCGGCGATGACGCGGTGCTTGTGCTGCTTGGCCCACGCGGCAATCGCTTCGCGCTGACGAGCCGGGCCGTAGGCGGCGAGCTGGTCCCTCGTCGATGTGCGGATGTACGCGATGACCTTCACGCAGTCAAAGCTATAGCCTTATGACCAGCAATGCAATACTTACTGTTAAGTATCTAATGCAGATGGCGACCGTTGTCACCACGCCAGCCCCGCACACGCATACGGACGGCCGCACCCGGCCAGCGCGCACGCCGTCGGCGTTCTGCAACCAAAGCTCACCGCCGTCGTTTCCAACTCCGAGATCGACGGTCTCGACGGCTCGGTTCCATCTTCGTCACTCATCGGTGGCGTCCTGAGTTGGCGCATCAGCCTTCACGCCTCCGAGTACCGCGACCCACTCCTGTAACTCGTTGGAGCTGAGAGCACCCAATGCAATCGCCTGGCGGGCGATGTCGACTTGCAATTCCCATAGCGGATCACCCGGGCCGACGACCGTCCCGAACAAGCGGCGGCTTTCCTCGATGACCGCAGCGTCCAATGCCTCGGGGTTGACTCGGCCCTGTGCGATGTCGTCGGCCAGGCTCATCGCCGACGTATAGGCCATCCGCTTGGCTTGCGCCCTGCTCTTGTTGCTCACCCGAGTTCCTTTCGTTCGTCTTCGATCTCGGCGTCGATGATCGCCAACACCCGCTCTTGCGCCTCGGCGAGAATCTCGGAAGGCGATTGCCGGACGGTCACATCGACGTCGAGCTTCTCCGGCGCGTGCGCACCGTGCAGCTTCGCGGCCTCGGACAGGTTGCGGGTCAGCTCGCGGTGCAACCCGATGAGCGTCTGGTCGTCGCCGGCCTGCTTCGCGGCTGCGAAACGCTCGAACAGGATCGAGCGCATGATCCGGAGTGACTCGGTTGAGCTGCGCCGCACCGTTTCCGGTGAGGTCGCTGGCTGGCGAGCGTGTAGCCGAGCGACGGCGAGTTGGGCGGCGCCGCGGGATCGGTAGCCGAGTTCGGCGGAGACCTCGGCCCAGGTGCGTCCGATGGCGCGGAGGGCGAACGCTTCTTCGGCTCGGGCTCGGGAGTCCCGGCGGCTCATTACTGGCGGCATGTCTTCATGGTGTCTTCATTGCGTGCACGGAGGTTCGGTCGCGACGGGGAACGCTGGTGTTGTTCTTGTGTGCCGCTGGGGCGTTCCCCGTTCCCGTTCCCCTCTGTAAGGGGAGGGGAACGGGGGAACGGTGGGTTCGCCGTGTTCCCGGGGAACGGTGGGGAACGCTTGGGGAACGGGTAACGGTTGCGATGGTTCAGTCCGTCCCGGGGTAGGGCTTGAGGAGTTGGTGCGGCGTTTCGTCGGAGACGTAGCCGTCGCGTTGTAGCAGGGTCAGTGCCTTGATGGCGTAGTCGCGTTTGCCGCCGACTGTTGCCAGGATTTTGCGTTGGGACAGGGGTCCGTGTTGTGTGAGTGCTTCGCTGATCTTGGTCATCAGGACGGTGGGCATAAATTCGTCGTCGTGGCGTGTGGCGGGGCGGATTTCGAACTCTGCGTAGGTGATGTCGTGGGAGGTGAGTTCCAGTTCGGCGAAGGTGTAGAGACCGTCTTTGCCGCGGTGTCCGTGTTTGCGTAGTTGGCCGGGGCGGTCTTTGGCGATGGTGATCGTGCTGCGTCCGGTGAGTCCGATGCCGAAGGGTTCGCGGCTTTCGAGGAGGAGTGCTGCGCCGTCGACGCCGTTGAGTTTGTGGACGCCGCCGATGGCGTAGCGGCCGCGGTTGTCGGTGGCTTTGGGTAGGTGGTCGAGGCAGACGGTTGCGCATCCTGCGGAGGCGAGTCGTCTGGGCAGTATCCGCCCGAATGCGGCGATGTCGGCGTTGTCGTTGGGGTTGAATCCGTGCAGTGTCATGGCTTCGGTGACGCCGTCGATCACGGCCAGTGTCGGCTTGTGGGTGGCGACCAGCTGGCCCAGGGCGCTGAGGTTCTCGGCGAAGCCGAGCCGTTCGGTCGGTCGTAGGTAGAGGAATCGGTCGCGAACAACGTCCGCGGCTGTTTGGAGAGCGAGTAATCGGCCTGCGACGCCGCCTTCATCGTCTTCGAAATCGATGTAGAGAACCGAGTTCCCGGCGCGCAGTTCCTCGAAGGAGGTTGCCAGTGCGAGCCAGGTCTTGCCGGCTTCGGATTCACTGGCGACGGTGTGGAGCTTGCCGGGGTAGAACAGGCCGACGCCGTCACTGCGACGTCCGACGGTGGCCTGTGGGGGTTCCCACTGGCCTGAGAGCACTGGGGTGAGGTCGACGCGCCGCCACGTGCCGCCTTCTCCACCATCGCTGGGCGGATCGTGGACTGGCGTGGTGTCGGCCTCGAGGTCGTGAATTGTCATCGGGTCCCTCGTTCGTCAGGTCAGGTTTGGTGGCCGCGCAATGTCTCCAGCCGTGCTGCGGTGTCACCGATGACTCGTGCCAGCAGCTCGGCGTGGCTGGAAAGCTCGGCTTCGGATGCTTCGCGCGCGGCGGATTGCAGCGCCGCGCCAGCGGAGTCGAATCGGCGTCGCAGTGATCGGGCGACAACGGCGGCGCCGTAGTGCCGAGCGGCGAGCGGGTCGGCGCCGGAGGTGACCGCGGCCTGGAGAGCGTCGGTGACGCCGTTGTGGTTGCGGATCTCACCGGCTCGTTGCAGCTCGTCGAGCACCAGCGGGGGATCGCAACGTGCCCCGGCGGCGGTGAGCCGGCGGATCGCGGCGAGTACCGCGGCGAGCGCGTTGGATTCGATGTCGTCGTCGCGCACCAGTTCGAGGAGCGCGGCCGCAGCGGAGGTCGACCCATACAGCAGGGCGCCGACAAGACAGACGTCGGCGTTGGGTGGTGGGCCGACGGCCCGCAGCGCGCCAGCGGCGGGGGCAGCCGGACGGCCCCGAAGTTCGGTGGTCATTGGACAGTCCTCAGTCGGTGTGATCGCGAGCTGGCGGAGGGTTGTCAGGCGGAGCTGGCGCGTCTTGCCCGGGAGGCGGTGGCTCCGGATTTCCGTCCGGTTCAGGCTTGGGATCTCCGGCCGGCGCGGTCTCGTTGTCGTGACCACCGGCGCGTGATCGTGACCTGCCCGGCACATACGGGATCAGCAGGGCGTCGAGATCGCTGGCCTTGATACGGACCGGCGCCTTCTTGGAACGGCCCACCTTGACGGCCGCGAGCTTGCCTTGCCGAAGCCAATCCCTGACGGTCCACGGCGAAACGCCTAGCTGGTGTGCTGCCTCGGTGATCGTGAGTAGGTACTTGGGTGAAGTCTGGGTGTCCCTCATTGCCGCTGTCCTTTCGCGTCGGTTGGTGCAACGCGGGGGACTTTGACAGACGTGGGTGCAGAGGCCGCTGACCTAGCGTTTTGCAAGTACCGTGGGATGCCATGGACCTGCAACGTCAAGTCGCGGAAGAGTTAGTGGACGCGCTTCGTGAGCGCCACATGGCCACGACGATGGCAATTCGATCCGACGGCTACCTGGTCTCTGTAACAGAGCACCCAGAGGCGTCGGTGCACCTCGGGTACGGTCATCTGCGCCAACTCAAGATTCAGTTCATGTTCGACGGAGGACGACCAGTACCCCTCGATACGGCCACTGCTTCTGATTTGGCTGATTTCGTGGTCCAGAAGGTCGCTGGGCTTGGCGGAGGCTCGCCCACCTAAGGGCTAAGCGCCGGGGGAGACTACGTCGTGTGACAGGGTCGCGAGCAGAAGTAGCACCCGTTTGACTGCCGGTAGTACTTCTTCGCCTCACTGACGGCACCGCTGCAGGTGGTGAAGTAGCCGAGTTCTAGGCGGTTTTGAGCGGACGGCCTATAACTGCATCCAGTCGTGTGGACTTCGTGGTCTCCGTTGGACTGGGCAATCTTATTGACGACGTAGTAATCCCCCATATTGGGATTGTGCGACCGTCCGCAGTGCGTCCGCAGTAGTTTCGGAAAGCCTCTTCTGCCGCCAACACCACCAACATTATTGACCTGCGGCAATGCGCGAGTTCAATTCCGGCCCGCTTAGCCAAACGCCCAGAAACGGATTCGCGGTCAACCCGTATAAGCCGTAATCAGCTCCACGTAATTAACGCTGGCGTGCTAGGGCAGGCTAACCTCATTCGAAACACCAACGAGGATGCCGAGCATGATGCCCGACCACCGGTCACTTACCCGCGTGCGCCACCGCGGGCCGGCGACGTACCCGGGCTCATCGTGGCAGTAGCGGCATCCCCGGGACGCAGCACCGCGCAGCGCATCGCAGCCCGAATCGTCGACATCCCGGTCCGCAGCGTCGGAACGATCGGGCGCGGCGTGCGGTTGACCGGCGCCGTCCTCACGTTCTCCGTCAAAGACGCCGTCACGTTGCGGCTGCCGGTCGCCGAGCTGCTGGTGCAGGCCTGGCTGCTGCTGCGGGTGACGGCGACGCCTGCGCTGTTGATGGCGATCCCGATCGGGGCGTTGGTGTCGGTGCAGGTCGGCGGTTTGGTCAACCAGCTCGGCGCGACGTCGATGGTCGGCGCGGCCAGCGGGTTCGGCGTGATCCGCCAGGGCGCGCCGATGGCCGCCGGGTTCCTGATGGGCGGGGTGGCCGCCGCGGCCATCGCCTCGGACCTGGGCGCCCGCCAGATCCGCGAGGAGCTCGACGCGCTGCGCGCGATGGGGGTGGACCCGGTGCGCCGGCTGGTCGTGCCGCGCTTTCTGGCGCTGGTGCTGATCTCGCCGCTGCTGTGTTTCGTGATCATCGCCTCCGCGGTGTCGGCCGCGTACCTGATCGCGGTCGGGGTCAACGGCGTGACGGTGGGCAGCTTCTGGATGTCGTTCGGCTCCTTCGCCCGGGTGATCGACGTCTGGTTCGCGCTGGGCAAGGCGCTGGTGTTCAGCGCCATCGTCGGCATCGTGTCATCGTTGCGCGGCATCGAGGCCCGCCGCGGCCCGCGCGGGGTCGCCGACGCGGTCAGCTCGGCGGTGGTGCTCAACGTAATCTGCATCGTGATCGCCAACGTCGCGATCACTCAGGCGACCACCATGTTCTTTCCCGCGGAGGTCTCGTAGTGGCGTCCGTGGTGATCGACCCGGTGCGCGCCGGA
The DNA here is from genome assembly GCA_050205315.1 of Mycolicibacterium pulveris. Lineage (GTDB taxonomy): Bacteria > Actinomycetota > Actinomycetes > Mycobacteriales > Mycobacteriaceae > Mycobacterium > Mycobacterium pulveris_A. The sequence goes on from JBNMRA010000008.1 coordinate 31,624, forward strand.
ACGCACGGCGCGCTGCGCACCGCCGGCCAATGGGTGGTGTTCGTCGCGCAGACGTTGTGGTACCTGCCGCTGACGGTGCTGCGGTACCGGCGCCAGACCTGGCAGGCCATGAACGGGTTGGCGTGGGGACGCGGTTCGGTCATCGTCGACGGCGGCGTGCTCAGCGTGCTGCTCATCATGGGCGCGGCGATGGGAGCCTCGGTCGCGATCGAGGCGTTCTCGATCCTGAACCTGATGGGCTTCGGCGCGCTGTCCGGCATCGTCGGCGGTGTCGCCAACGTGCGCGAAATGGCCCCGCTGGTCACCGGAATCGCGTTCGCGATCCAGGCGGGCTGCCGCATGACGGCCGAGATCGGGTCGATGCGGATCTCCGAGGAGATCGACAGCACCGAGGCGATGGGGCTGCGGCCGATCCCGTTCGTGGTCGGCACCCGGCTGGTCGGCGGAATGCTGTGCGTGATCCCCGGATACTTCGTGGTGTTGATCACCAGCTTCGTCGTCGCCAACACCGTCGTCGAGGTGTTCCGCGACCAGCCCGGCGGAACCTACAACCACTACTTCGTCCAGTTCCTGTCGCCGACGGACATCGGCTACTCGGTGACCAAAGCGGCCGTCTTCTGTGTACTGGTGACCCTCATCCATTGCTACTACGGCCATTTCGCATCCGGCGGGCCGGTCGGGGTCGGTGAGGCGTCGGGGCGCGCGGTGCGCGCCAGCCTGGTGACGATCGTGGTGGTCAACTTCACCCTGACGGTCTCGATGTGGGGCCTGCAACCAGAATTCGTGTTCCGGGGGTAGGCGGCACATGCTTCTTCGAACCACCGCCGAGCACGAAACGCGCATCCTGGCGCGGGTCGGGCTTGGGCTGGTGGTCATCGTCGCGCTGGTGGCCGCGCTGATCGTGCTCAACCCGTTTCGCCGCGACGAGCCGCGCACCGCCGTCACCATCGACACCCCCTACGTCGGTCAGGGCGTCGGCGACGGAACCCCGGTGATACTGCACGGCGTCCGGGTCGGCGAGGTCGCGTCGGTCAGCAGCCGGGCGCAGGGCGGTGTGCGCCTGCACCTGGCCCTCGCGCCGGACCCGGCCACCGCATTGACCGACACGTTGGCCATCGACTTCGGGCCCTCGAACTACTTCGGCGTCACCGGGGTGAACCTGATCCGCGGACCGGCAGGCGGACAGCCGCTGCGCGACGGGGCCCATCTCGACCTGGTGCCGCGCGGCAACTACACCATGCAGTCGTTTCTGTCGCGGGTCGGCGAACTCACCAACGGCGTCGTGACGCCCGAACTCATCTCGGTGATCGACCGGGCCACCCGCTATGTCCACGGCGTCGAGCCGCTGTTGGAGACACTGTTGCTGGTCGCCAGCACCGTCACGACGGTGCAGACCGTCAGCGCCGGCCAGCTGATCCGCAACACCGCCGGAATCGCCGTGGCGGCACCGGCTTTGGTCGACAGCGTCACCGATCTGGCCCACCGGCTCAACGACAACGGCATCGACGGCGACGAGCAGTTCTTCCAGGATCGCTTCCTGGCCACCGTGCAGTTGGCGTCGACCGGTCTGTTCGGCACCGTCGGCAACCTGTTGTCGTCGCATGTGCGTGAGCTGCTGCCTGCGACCCAGGTGGTCCGCACCCTGGCCGCGCCGGTACCGGGAATCGCGCGCGCCGAAGGGATCTCGGAGACGCTGGTGGAACTGCGGCGCCGCTTCGAGCTGATGTACCAGGGTTCACCACAACAGCGCGCCCTGCAGGTCCACATCACCCTCGATCACCTGCCCGGCGTGGCGGCGCCGCTGAACGCGATCGGAGCCCCGCGATGAACAGGCCCCGGATCGTCACCGCGAAGGGCGCGGTGTGGCGCCTGGTGTTGAGCGCGGTCCTCGCGATCTCGCTGGGGGTGATGGTCATCAACGTGCTGCGGCAACCGGTGGAGGGCCAAACACGTTTCTACACCGCCCAATTCACCGATGTCTCCGGCCTGCACCTGGATGCCGACGTGCGCGTGCGCGGGGTCCGGGTGGGCAAAGTCGAATCGATCGGGGTGGTGCGGCGCGCCGGTCAGAGCGTCGCGGAGGTCGGCTTCGCCATCGAGGACCGGTTCGCGATCGTGCCCGCGTCCCGGCTGGCCGTCAAGTTCCAGGCGCTGACCGGGTTGCGCTACCTCGACGTGATCGACCCGGTCGAAGGCGCCGCCGCGCACGGCGCGCAGATCGTCACCGCGATCCCCACCGCGATGACGCGCCCGTCGCTGGACATCACCACGCTGTTCAACGGGTTGCAGCCCGTGCTGGCCACGCTGAGCCCCGAGGAGATCAACACGTTCACCGACAACGTCGCGACGTTTCTGTCCGGCGACGGAAACGGGGTGGGCCCGATGCTCGACAGCATCCGGACACTGACCGGTTTCGTCTCCGACCGTCAGTCGGTGATCTCAACGCTGATCCACAACCTCAGCGCGCTCTCGGATTCGGTCGGCGGTCAATCCAGCGAGATGATCCAACTGCTGGAGTGGGCGAACCGGCCCATCGACGCGGCGCTCAGCGTGCTCGACGAGTTCCGCAAATCCGACATGTACGGCCCGCAGTTCACCCAGGCCGTCGTGCGGCTGCTCCGCAACATGGGCTTCGAGTACGGCGTCGACGTCGGCGACGCGCTGGACCGAGCGCTGACCAACGTCAACGACGCCATCGACAGCTTCAAGATGATCCCGGTGGTGTGGGAGAACATCGGCCCGCCGTCGGCGAGCGGGGATATCGTGCCGTGTTCGCGGGGCCGCGCGCAGCTGCCCGAAACCATGGACGTGTTGATCAACGGACAGCGGGTGGTGCTGTGCAATCCCTGAAAAAGCTACGCGGGCTGGGCCATCCGAACATCCTGGGTATCGCCGCGTTGCTGATGGTCGGGGTCGTCGTGGCGACCGCGGGCATCCTCTACATCAGCCCACCCGGCCAGCGGACAGTGGTGTTCTACACCGACGACGCCGCGACGCTACGTCCCGGCGACACGGTGCGGATCGCCGGGGTGAACGTCGGCAAGATCAAAGACCTCACGATCGAGCCGCATCAGGTCCGGGTCCGGGCCTTGGTCGACGACGACATGTTCGTCGGCGACCAGTCCCAGATCGAGGTGCGGATGCGCACCGTGGTCGGCGGCTACTACACCGCGATCGTCTCGCTGGGAAACGAGCCGTTGGGTGACGACGCGATCCCGGTGGAACGGGTCTCGATGCCCTACAACCTGGTCCGCACGGTCACCGACGCGACCCGCATCACCGACGAGGTGGACGCCCGCCCGATCCGCGAATCGTTGGCCAACCTGCAGCGGGGACTGGCCGGCAACAACGTCGAAACCCTTTCCGCCGTCCTGGCCGCCGGTGACAGCCTGACCTCGGCCATCGACCAGCAACGCGGACAGATCTCGGAAATCCTGAACCTGTCCGACGAGTACATCCACGCGCTGAGCAACTACACCGGCCAGCTCAAGGCGATGCTGTCGAAGGTGTCCCTGATCGAGCAGACGCTGGTGTTGTACTCACAGGGCTTCGGGCAGGCGCTGGCCGGTATGGGCGACATCCTGGACTCGCTCAACCCGATCGGCCAGTTCTACGCCGACCACCGCGACAAGTTCATCGAGAAGGTGCGTAACTGGCAGGAAATCGTCCAAACCTGGGCCGACCGCAGCGGTCTGGTGGTGCGCGGCCTACGCCGCGTGCGCGACAAGCTCGAACGTGTCCTGGACGCGCAGAACGCGCGGCCGCAACTGCTGGCCACCGACCTGTGCATCCCCGTCCCGGGGAGCGCCTGTTGATCACCGTGTCCGTGCGCAGGTTGCTGGCCGTGCTGCTGACGCTGACCACCGTCACCGCGTCGGTGTCCTCATGCACGGCCCGCGACGACGCCGAAGCACACACCTACTGCGCGATTCTGGCCGACGGGATCGGCTTGTACACCGGTAACGCGGTGACCCAGATGGGTTTTCGCATCGGCACCGTCACCTCCGTCGAACCCAGGATCCACGATGTGCGGGTGGGGTTCACGCTGGACGTGGCGCGCGCGATCCCGGCCGACGTCATGGCGGTCATCCGGTCGATGTCGATCCTGGCCGACCGCTCCCTGGAGCTGGTCGGAAACTACACCGACGGGCCCGAGCTGGCGACGCAGAACTGTATCCCGTTGCAGCGCACCGCAACCCCCAAGAGCATCTCGGAGATGGTGGGCTCGATCGCCACGTTCGCCGACGCGTTGAGCCCCGACGGATCAACCGATGTGGCCGAAACCGTCGCCGGCCTCGAGCGGCTGTTCGCCGGGCAGGGCAGCCACGCGCGCGAGGTCCTCACCCGACTGTCCAACGTGCTGGAAAGCCCCGACCAGGCCATCAGCGACACCGGTTCGATCGTGACGAACATGGCCCGGTTGACCACCGAGGTGAGCGCGGTGCGGGGCACCCTCAAACAGGTGCTGCTCGACGCCGAAGCCACCACCCCGGATCTGGTCACCGCCACCGACGGGGTCAAACGCATGACCCGCACGCTGCCGCTGGTCATCACCGCGGTGGCCGATCTGGAACGCGAACTCGGCGAACAGACCCAGCGGGTGCTGGACACGGTGTCGATACCGCTGCGCAAGGCCAGCCCGCACGCGACCGCGCTATCGGATCTGCTCAACCCGGTACCGGGCTGGATTCTGACGGCGTCGGACCGGTTCAACGAGCAGGGGCTGCAACTCAAGTGGCGCCCACCGATGTTCCGGATCCGCACCCAGGACGGACTTCTGTTGTGCGGCATCATGAATTCACGGGTGCCGGGCAGTTGCGCCGACGTCGCGGGCACACCGTACGCCGTGGACGTGGCGCTGCTGCAGTACGCGATCACCGAGGCCGGCCGATGATCCGCCGAATCCGCCAGGTGCTCGCCATCCTGTCAGCGGTCCTGGTCTGTTCCTGCTCGGCGCTGACCGTCGACGCGCTGCCCCAGCCCGGCGGCGCGCCCGACGGCTACGACGTGACGTTCGAGTTCGCCAACGTGCTCAACCTGCCCGACCGGGCCCGGGTGGTGATGGACGGCGTCACCGTCGGCGTCGTCACCGACGTCGACGTGATCGGCGACCGGGTCGACGTCACGTCGCGCATCGACGCCGGCGTCGTGATCCCGTCCGACATCCGCGGAATTCTGCAGCAGCCCACCGTACTCGGCGACATCTACGTCGCACTGGAACGCGACCCCGACGCCGCGGGCCCGGCGCCGCCCCTGCATCCCGGCGGCACCGTGCCGCTGGCCCACACCAGCTCGCCGCCACAGATCGAGGACACCATCGCCACCCTGGCCAACTTCGTGGCCAGCGGCTCGATTCAGCGCGCCCAGGACGCGATGATCGGGTTGAACCGGGTCGCCGAAACCAGCGACGTCGAACTGCGCGAGGTGGTCGCGCACATGAGCAGCAACCTCTCCGAGCTGGCCGACAACCTGGAATCCGCCGACCTGGCGCTGCACGGCCTGGCCGACACCGCCACGGTGTTGAGCGCCAAACGATCCGCGATCGGCCACTGGTTCTCCCCGGCAGGCATGCTGGGCTTTGACCGGGCCACGCAGGTGACGTCGCGGCTGAGCGTGATGATCCCGTCGATCGGCAGCGTCTACACCGGCGGATTCTGGCTGGTGCCGATGCTGACGACGATGGGCGACGCGATGGGCGCCGTGCAGTCGACGAAATGGGCGGTGGAGGACGAGATTCCGCGGTGGCGGACGTTGTTCAACGACTACTTCCTGCCCCAGGACAAATACCCGGCGATCAACATCACCTCGATCGTCGGGCCCGACGGCCGTGAGCTCTCCGGTGACGTCGCCGATGTGCTGCGCATCCTGGGAGCCGCGCCGTGACCGCGCGCACGCTGCGAAACCTGCTCTCGCTGACCGCGTTGGCGGCCATCGTCGTCTTGGCGATCGGCTACATCGCCGGGTTGGGGGTGCGGATCGGCCCGCCCGAACACCGGACGAACTTGTCGATGGCGGTGCCCAACATCAACGGCCTGGTCGTCGGATCCAACGTGCTGCTGCGCGGGGTGCCGGTCGGCAAGGTGACCGGCATCGAGCCGTCCGCCGACGCGGCCACCGTCGACTTCTACATCGACGGCGCCCACCGGGTTCCGGTCGACAGCGCGGTCCGGCTGGACAACCTGTCCGCACTCGGCGAAACCTACATCGGGTTGTTTCCACGCAGCGCCGGCGGTCCGGTGTTCACCGACGGCCAACGCATCGCCGCCGAAGAAGTCCTGACCCCGCCGACGATCTCCGAACTGGCGGTCAGTGTGGGCCGAATTCTGCGGCAGGCCGACCCCGCCCAGTTGAAAACCGTTGTCGCAGAGGTCGGCACCGCGCTGGCCGATCCGGATTCGGTGCTACCCAACCTGACCCGCGCCGGTACGTTGCTGCGCAACGAGGCCAAGAGCATGAACGGCCGCGGGCAGGAGCTGCTCGTCAACGCGCAGACATTGTTGCGCAACGCCGGATTCGTCGGCCCCGCGCTGGTGCACCTGGCACCACAACTGGCCCAGCTCGGCCCGAACATGCAGGGCATCTTCGCCGGCGCGATGAACATCGTGCACGCCGGATCCCCGGAAGCCCTTGCGCAGCTGCAGGCCTACCTGACGCGCATCCAGCACTTCCTCGACACCCGCGCCCCCGACATCCAGGTGCTGGCCGAGACGCTGTTACCCAACATCCGTCAGATCGGGTCCGCGCTGACCAACTTCGACACCGGCCGGCTACTGGAGAACATGCTTCGCGGCGTCCCCGACGACGGTGCGATCGACCTGCGCGTCACCATGCTCCCACCCGGATAGCGCATCATCTGTGAACGGCAAGAAAGGCACACCCATGGTCGACGACAGCAACGACGAGCCCGACGAAAACACCTCGACATCGAAAGACGTGACGTCGAAAGAACAGCCGCGTCAGGTGTCGATCTCGCTGCGGACGCTGGTGTTCGGCGCGGTGGTGCTGGTGCTGGCCGTCGCCGTCGGCGTGTTCGGCTGGCTCTATCTGGACGCCAGAGGCGAACTCGACGCGCAGGCCCGCCGGGCCGCCGACAACCAGCGCGCCGAGCAGGTCGCCACCGACTATGCGGTGCAGGCGGCCCAGATGGATCACCGCGACATCAACGCGTGGAAGTCCAGGCTGGTGGCGGGCACCTCACCGGAGCTGAACGAGCGGCTCAGCGAGGCGGCCGATTCGATGGAGCAGATCCTGACCCCGCTGCAATGGGAGTCGACGGCCAAACCGCTGGCCGCCGTCGTGCGCTCCAGCGCCGGCGGGGTGTTCGTCGTCGATGCGTTCGTCAGCGTGCTGACCAAGACCACCCAGGCGCCGGACGGGTTGCAATCCACCGCGACCTACAGCGTCACGATCGACAGCAACCAGGACTGGTTGATCACCGACGTCGGCGGCATCGACGCGGTGCTCGGTTTGCGTTAGGAACCGATGATGGACAACGTGTTTCGACGCGCCGCGGCGATGCTGGTCGTGGTGGCGCTGGCTGGGGCGGCGCCGGCGGCGGCCGATCCGCCGCCGGACCCCGTCGGCCATGAGCCACCGCCGCCGCGGCTGCCGGTGGTGGTGCCGACGCCAAGCGGCTGGGAGCCCAAGTTCCCGCCGCCCTACGACCAGTCCCGCCGCCACGTCACCGACGCCGACATCACCGCGCAACGCGAAATGTGTCAGTGGTACACCGCGCAGTACGACGAGCTGCTGCAGCAGATCGACCGCTTCAACGTCAAGCTCATCAGCCGCCACGGCAACTGGGCCGCCGACGACGTGATGGCCCACGCCGACGCGGTCACCGCCAACATCGACCAGTCGGTGGCCTACCTGACACCCCGGGCCCGGGCCCTGACCCAAACCCGAACCTTCGCCGGCGACAACTATTTTCCGCTGTACCAGGGTGAGAGCTTCTACCTGATGTGGCAGCACCTTTCCAACGTCAGCGCCGGAATCCGTGGCCGCCAACCGGCGTGGTTCACCGGCCCCTCGGTGCAGCGGTTCAAGTACTGGGGCAGCAGGATCAACCGGTCCCATGTCTGTCGGTGAGCCGATGGCCCGATGCGGTGTGGTGGCCGCGATCGGTGCGGCGGCGCTAGTTTGGGCGCCGGCAGCCGATGCCGAACCCGCGACCCAACTCGAGCGGGGGATCGCCTCGCTGCGTGCGGGATCCTGCCCAGCGCTTCGCCCCGACCCGGTCGTGCAGCGGGCCGCCGAGCTCTCCAACCAGTCCTCCGAGGACTACTACAACCATGGGGCTCAACACGTTCCGGTCACCGACCCGCTGCTGGTCCTCACCGACCTCGGCAGCGCCGCTGGCAAAGCCGTGCAGCTGCACGGCTACGGCGACACCGACGCCGATGCGATCAAAGGTGCGCTGCTGCAGGGACATACGGCGATCGTGGACTGCTCGTATATGACGTTCGGTTCCAGCGTGATCCGCAACATGGAGCGCGGTTACACGCTGGTGGTGGCGGTGCTGGCCGACCGCTGACGGGTCACCGGCCGGGCAGATCCATCCAGGGCGGGGTGAGCCAGCTGCCGTCCGGGGTGATCAGGAAACGTAGCGGACCGCGTTCACAGTAGGTGTGCGCATCGGCGGTCACCGCGCAGGTGGTGCCCTGATGTTCGATGTAGGTGCGTGGGGCAAGGGTCGTGTGCGCGCGGGTGGGGGGCATCCGCAACGGCACCGACCAGTCGTAGTGCATGGCCCGGTCCCCGGTCACCCAGCCCAGCGCCTGCGTGCCCGGGGGCGCCCCCGGAATCTGACCGCTGCACGCGAAGCTGCCGCGCCCCCAGATGCCGCAGTTCTGGCCGGTGGGCGCCAGGAACCACACGCCGTCGACGCCGGCGAACGCGTACGGCGTCAGATCGGCCGGATCGTAGAACCGGATGTTGGGCCACGGCTCGGGCGGCGCGGGCTCGGCGTACGCCGGCGACGGGGTCATCACCGCCGCCAGCGACGCCAACAGGAGTAGGGGTAGCCCAAGGGGACGTTTGGGCGGGAAAGTGCGCGAAGATTCCGCCATTTCGCCGATCTCGGCGCTCGGGACGGGCCGCATAGCCGAACTGTACGCAGTCAGGCGACGCTGCTGACATGTTCGGCGGACTCGCCGATCGTCGCGCCGGTGTCGCCGATGATCGTGCGCATCAACGCCTTCTGCTCACGGTCACCGCGCGCGACCGCCCGGGCGATGCCGTCGGGGCGAACCACGGCCGCCACGCTGCGGGCCAGGTTCACCGGCAGCCGCAGCAGCGGATACCACGGCGGCACCCAGCGCGGCAGCCCCAGTGCCGCCATGGTGCGCGGTCCCAGAAACGCGCCGGTGACCGAAAGATGTTGTGCGCGTGCGATGCGACGCCGGATCGCAGGCACCGTGTCGTAGTGCCAGATCAGCGGGTCGTCGACCATCGGCATCGCCAGCTGCCTGGACGATTCGTCGGGCTCGGCCAGTGCGCCCAGCGTGTGGTACAGCACGCGGATGCTGTCGCGGAAGTCGCGCGGCAGCCACTCGTCCTCGACGCCCATCAGCCAGCCGACGTAGCGTGTCAGGTGCGCGACGGCGGCATAGTCCTTGGGCCGCAAGATAACTCCCATACCGGCCACGCCCACGGCCGGTGCGACCAGCGCCCCGACCAGCGTCGCCGCCATATCGGTCTGGTTGACCGGCACCCCCCATTCGTCGGCGCGCCAATCCGGCATCGCACCCACATGCCGACGCACCAGCGAATGGATGAACCGCACCCGCAGGGTGGCTTGGTAACCCGAGCCCAGCACATGCAGGCCGCCCTCGGCGATGACGTCCATGGCCCACTGCATCGTTTCGGCGAAACGCTTGTTGGAGCCCTTCTCCAGCGCGCCGGTGCGCAGCAGCGTCTTGTTGAACCCGGAGAACTGATAGCCGCCCAGCAGCGACACGTCGCGGGCGATGTACATGCCGTCGGCGCCGCCCCGCCGCAACGCGCGCTGACCGCGCTCCAGCATCGTGTGGTCGACCCAGGAGGGCACCGTCTCGGCCACCCGGAAAAACTCGACCAGCGGCTCGGGCGCGTCGGGCACCGAGTCGATGCCTTCGGCGAGCGCGCGGTCGAAAAGCGGCCGAGTCTCCTTCAGACCCGCGCTCGACATCCAGTCGACGAGGCGGTCCATCGGCTCGTCGCCGACCGTCAGCCGCTCACCCAGCCTGCGCCACTGCTGCGGGGTCGGCGAGCTGATCCGCAGCGTGGTGGCCATCAGCCCGATGGTGGCGGGCACCGGGCGCGGCCGGTCCGGATGACGTGCCGGGATGGGCCTGCTCATCGCCTCGTTCCGTTCGAGCAAATTCTGACAACGCTGATAGTCAAAAGTTATGCGGCGGGCACGCCGTTGTCAAAAGCTCACAGCTGATTCACAGCCGTGACCGAAGCGGCGCCGAACAAGTGGCGAGATGATCGACGGCATGAGCGAACCAACCCCGGAAACCCCCGTCCCGCCGCCCCCGCCGCGACGCAACCGGCTCACCTCGGCAGCTGCCGTCGTCGGCATCGTCGCCGGCGTCGTGTTCATCGTCGCGGTGGTCTTCTTCTCCGGTTTCGTGCTCGGCGCGCACTCCGGGGGCCACCACCACAAGGGCCACCATCACGGCGACCGCGGCGCTTCGATGTTCCACCGCGGCCCGCCGCCGATGTTCCCGATGGGTCCCCGCGGTGAATTCGAGCGCCCGCCCTTCGGTCCCGGCGGACCCGAGGCGCCGGCGACCACCGCACCGGCGCGGCCCTAGCAGGTCCACCCGGGGCGGGGGTCTTGTCGTTCACGGCTCGGCTGGCATGATCGGGGCCATGAGCATCGAAGTCGTATTCACCCAGGAATCAACCGCAACCGGTGGCGGCCGCGAAGGCCACGTGAAGTCGTCGACCGGCAAGATCGACCTGAACACCAACCACCCGGAGGCGATGGGCGGCAGCGGCGAGGGCACCAACCCCGAAGAGCTGTTCTCGGCCGGCTACGCCGCGTGCTTCCTCGGCGCATTGCGGCTGGTGGCCAAGAACAACGACATCACCCTCGACGACGCGACCGCGATCACCGCGCAGGTCGGGTTCGGCAAGGACCCCGCGGGCGGCTTCGGCATCAACGCCCACCTGACCGGTCACCTGCCGGGGATGGACCAGAGCGCCGCCGACGACCTGATGGCCAAGGCGCACGAGGTGTGCCCGTACTCCAAGGCCACCCGCGGCAACATCGACGTCAAGCTGTCGGCGAAGGTCTGATGCGGATCGCCGCTGCCGTCGGCGTCGCCCTGGTGGGTCTGACGCTGGCGGCGCCGGCCGGTGAAGCCGCAGCCCGCCCGTCGGATCCGGGCGTGGTCAACTACGCGGTGCTGCCCAAGGGCTCGGTCGGCAACATCGTCGGCGCGACGATGCGGTTCGAGTGGACCTACTCCGATCCGTTCCAGGCCTTCTACGTCGACAACCCCGCCTGCAACAACTGGGCCGACATCGGGCTGCCCGACGTCTACGCCGACCCCGACCTGGCGTCGTTCAACGGCGCGGTGACCCAAACCGCGCCCGATGACCAGGCGCACTTCGTCAAACAGGCGGTCGGGGTGTACGCGACCACCGACGCCGCCGAGCGCGCGTTCCGCCGCGTCGTGGACCGCACCGTCGGCTGCGACGGGCAGACCACCGCGATGCATCTGGACAACTTCACCACGCAGGTGTGGACGTTCACCGGCGGGCCGACCACCGCCACCGAGGCCGACTGGGTCAAGCAGGAAGCCGGAACCGACCGGCGCTGCTTCAACACCACCCGCAAGCGGGAAAATGTTCTGCTGCAGGCGAAGGTGTGCCAGTCGGGCAACGCTGGTCCGGCGGTGAACGTGCTGGCCGGAGCGATGCAGAACACGCTCGGCCAATAATCGCGGTCCCGGGTAACCGACCGTTCACAAAAAAGCACTCGGGATTTGTCGGAGGTCTCCTTCAAGATGGTGTGAACGCCGTGACCGCACCGGACCCGGAAGGGGATGGGATATGGCTTTCACCATCACGTCCGAGGTCGGCGACGCACGCACCGGCTCGCCCGAGCTCTCCAGCGCGTACAGCGCCGCGCTGCACGCCGGCGGCAACTGTCTGCGCGACGGGCCGGTGGGCCGGGTCGGTTTGGAGGTCGAGGCGCACTGCTTCGATCTGGGCGATCCGATGCGACGGCCGGGCTGGGCGCAGCTGAGCGACGTGATCGCCGGCCTTCCGTCATTGCCGGGCGGCAGCCGGGTGACCGTGGAACCCGGCGGCGCGGTCGAATTGTCCGGACCGCCCACCGACGGCCCGCTGGCGGCGATCACCGCGATGACGGCTGACCGGGCCGTGCTGTGCGACGCGTTCGCCCGCGCCGGGCTCGGACTGGTCCTGCTCGGCGCCGATCCGCTGCGGCCGGCACAACGGGTCAACCCCGGCGCCCGCTACGCCGCGATGGAGACGTTCTTTCACACCAGCCGGACCGGTGCCGCCGGCGCGGCGATGATGACGTCGACGGCGTCGGTGCAGATCAACCTCGACGCCGGGCCGCGCGCCGGGTGGGCCGACCGGGTCCGCCTCGCGCATGCGCTGGGCCCGACGATGGTCGCCGTCGCCGCCAACTCCCCGTTGCTCGGCGGCAAGTTCTGCGGCTGGCGCTCGGCGCGCCAACGGGTGTGGAGCCAGCTGGACTCCGCGCGCTGCGGTCCGGTGCTCGGCGAAAGCGGCGACGACCCGGCCAGCGACTGGGCGCGGTATGCGCTCAAGGCGCCGGTGATGCTGCTGCACACCCCGCAGGTGGTGCCGGTGACCGAGTGGGTGCCGTTCGCCGACTGGGCCGACGGGCGGGTGCTGCTCGGCGGCCGCAAACCGACCGAAGCCGACCTCGACTACCACCTGACCACCCTGTTCCCGCCGGTTCGGCCCCGCGGATGGCTGGAGATCCGCTACCTCGACAGCACGCCCGCCGCGATCTGGCCGGCCGTGGTGTTCACGCTCGTCACGCTGCTCGACGATCCGGCGGCGGCGGCCGTGGCCGCCGAAGCCACCGAACCGGTCGCCACCGCGTGGGATCGTGCGGCGCAACTCGGCCTCGCCGACCGGCGGCTGCGGCAGGCCGCGATCCGGTGCGTGACGGCCGCCGCCGAACGGGCGCCTGCCCAACTCGAGGAATCGATGCAGCGGTTGCTGCGTTCGGTCGAACAGGGACGGTGCCCGGCCGACGACTTCGCCGACCGGGCGGTCAAGAACGGGATCGCACCCGCGGTCACCGAAATCGCGCAAGGGGACACGTGACGGTTCGCGAAACGCTTGCCCGTGAACTGACCGCCGCCCGAGACCGCACGCTGCGGCTGGTCGACTTCGACGACGCCGAACTCGGCCGCCAGTACCACCCGCTGATGAGCCCGCTGGTGTGGGACCTCGCGCACATCGGCCAGCAGGAAGAGCTCTGGCTGCTGCGCGGCGGCAACCCCGACCGGCCGGGCATGCTGTCCCCTGACGTGGAGCGTCTCTACGACGCGTTCGTCCATCCCCGCGCCCGCCGCGCTGACCTGCCGCTGCTGCCGCCGACCGACGCCCGCGCCTACTGCCGCACGGTGCGCAACCAGGCGCTCGACACGCTCGACGCGCTGCCCGACGAGGATCGGGGCTTCAACTTCGGCTTGGTGATCAGCCACGAGAACCAGCACGACGAGACCATGCTGCAGGCGTTGAACCTGCGGGCCGGGCCGCCACTGCTCGACCGCGGCACCCCGCTGCCGGCCGGGCGCCCCGGCGTCGCGGGCACCTCGGTGCTGGTGCCCGGCGGCGAATTCGTGCTCGGCGTCGACGCGGTGACCGAACCGCACTCGCTGGACAACGAGCGCCCCGCCCACGTCGTCGACATACCCGCGTTTCGCATCGGTCGGGTGCCGGTCACCAACGGCGAGTGGCAACAGTTCGTCGACGACGGCGGCTATCACCAGCCGCGGTGGTGGTCGCAAGCCGGCTGGGCACACCGCATGCAGGCTTCGCTGTTGGCTCCCCAGTTCTGGAACCCTGACGGCACCCGCACCCGGTTCGGCCACGTCGAGGCCATCGCCGCCGACGAACCCGTCCAGCACGTCACCTACTTCGAGGCCGAGGCGTATGCGGCGTGGGCGGGTGCGCGGCTGCCCACCGAGATGGAGTGGGAGAAAGCCTGCGTGTGGGATCCCGCGGTCGGCGCGCGGCGCCGGTACCCGTGGGGTTCGTCGGCGCCGACGGCGCAGCTGGCCAACCTCGGCGGCGACGCGCGCCGGCCCGCACCGGTCGGGGCATATCCCGCGGGCGCGTCGGCCTACGGCGCCGAACAGCTGCTCGGCGACGTGTGGGAGTGGACCAGCTCGCCGTTGCGGCCGTGGCCGGGTTTCACGCCGATGATCTACGAGCGCTACTCACAGCCCTTCTTCGACGGTGATTACCGGGTGCTGCGCGGCGGATCGTGGGCGGTCGCGCCCAACATCCTGCGGCCCAGCTTCCGCAACTGGGATCACCCGATCCGGCGCCAGATCTTCTCGGGTGTCCGCCTGGCGTGGGACGCCTGATGTGCCGGCATCTCGGTTGGCTCGGCGACCCGGTGTCGGTGGCATCGCTGGTGTCCGAACCCGCCAACGGCCTGCTGGTGCAGTCGTATGCGCCGCGCCGCCAGAAGCACGGCCTGATGAACGCCGACGGCTGGGGCGTCGGGTTCTTCTCGTCGGATGTGCCCGACGGCACCCCGCGCCGGTGGCGCAGCGCCACACCGCTGTGGGGCGACGCGTCGTTCGCGTCGGTGGCGCCCGCACTGCGCGGCAGCTGCATCGTGGCGGCCGTGCGCTCGGCCAGCATCGGCATGCCGATCGAAGCGTCGGCGTCGGCGCCGTTCACCGACGGCCAGTGGCTGCTGTCGCACAACGGGCTGGTCGACCGGGCGGCGCTGCCGCCCTCGCCGCATGCGGAGTCCACCAACGACAGCGCGCTGCTGGCGGCGCTGATCTTCGACCGAGGCATCGACCGGCTCGCCGACACCGTCGCCGAGGTGGCCGCCGCCGACCCCGCCGCTCGGCTGAACATCTTGGCCGCCAACGGATCCCGGATGGTAGCGACCACATGGGGCGACACGCTTTCGGTGTTGAGCAGGGCCGACGGCACGGTGCTGGCCAGCGAACCCTACGACGACGACCCGCGCTGGCGCGAGCTGCCGGATCGCCACCTGATATCGGTCGACGGCGCCTCAGACGTCGAGCTGATCCCGCTGAAAGGACCGTGATGACCCTGTCGGTGTCCAACCACCTGCCGGCCAACTCGGCGGCGCAGGCGCTGCGCCGCGATGTGCTCGACGGCCTGACCCGAACGCCGAAGACGTTGCCGCCCAAGTGGTTCTACGACTCGGTCGGCAGCGACCTGTTCGACCGGATCACCCGGCTGCCCGAGTACTATCCGACCCGCACCGAAGCGCAGATCCTGCGCACCCGGTCAGCCGAGATCGCCGAAGCCTGCGGTGCCGACACCCTGGTGGAGCTGGGCAGCGGCACCTCGGACAAGACCCGCATGCTGCTGGACGCGTTGCGCGACAACGGAACCCTGCGGCGGTTCATCCCATTCGACGTGGACGCCGGCGTGCTCAACGCCGCCGGGGCGGCGATCCAGCGGGAGTACCCGGGCGTCGAGGTGGAAGCGGTGTGCGGAGATTTCGAGGAGCACCTCGACGAGATACCGCGCGTCGGTCGCCGGCTGATCGCGTTCCTCGGCTCCACCATCGGCAACCTGACCCCGCAACCGCGGGCGCGGTTTCTGGCCGCGCTGGCGCAGACGATGCAACCCGGCGACAGCCTGCTGCTGGGCACCGATCTGGTCAAGGACACCGACCGTTTGATCCGCGCCTACGACGACGGCGCCGGGGTGACGGCCCGGTTCAACCGCAACGTGCTCGCGGTGATCAACCGGGAACTCGATGCCGATTTCGCCCTCGACGCGTTCGAGCACGTCGCGAAATGGAACGCCGCCGAGGAACGCATCGAGATGTGGCTGCGCGCCCGCGGCGCGCAGCGGGTGCACGTGCGCGACCTGGATCTGAGCGTCGACTTCGCCGACGGTGAAGAGCTGCTCACCGAGGTGTCGTGCAAGTTCCGTCCCGACGGCGTCGCCGACGAGCTGGCCGCCGCCGGGCTGCGCCGCACCCGGTGGTGGACCGACACCGCAGGTGACTTCGGCCTGTCCCTGGCGACCAAATGAGCCTGGCCGAGCAGTGGCGGTCGGGGCGGCCGAAGGTCGCCGGCCTGCATCTGGACAGCGCCGCGTGCTCGCGGCAGAGCCTTGCGGTCATCGACGCGACGGCACAACACGCGCGCCACGAGGCTGAGGTCGGCGGATACGTCGCCGCCGAGGCCGCGGCGCCGGTGCTGGACGCCGGACGCGCCGCCGTCGCCGCCCTGACGGGCCTGCCCAGTGACCACGTCGTGTTCACCACCGGAGCCAACCACGCACTGGATCTGCTGTTGTCCAGCTGGCCGGGGCAGCGCACGCTCGCGTGCCTGCCCGGCGAGTTCGGGCCCAACCTGGCGATCATGGCCGCCAACGGCTTCGCCGTGCGCGCGTTGCCGGCCGACGGCGCCGGCCGGCTCGACGTCGACGCGGCCGCGCGCCAACTGGCGGCCGACCCGCCCGCCGTCGTGCACCTGACCGCGCTGGCCAGCCACCGCGGTTTGGCGCAGCCGTCGGCAGCGCTGGCCGACGTGTGCCGCGACCTCGGTGTGGCGTTGGTCGTCGACGCCGCGCAAGGCCTCGGTCACCTCGACTGCGCGGTGGACGCCGCGGCGGTCTACGGCACGTCGCGCAAATGGCTGGCCGGTCCGCGCGGCGTCGGAGCCCTGGCCATCCACCCCGACCTGGCGCAGCGGCTGCGCCCCCGGTTACCGCCACCGGAGTGGGGCGTGCCGCTGACCGTCACCCAACGCCTCGAACACGGTGAGACCAATTTGGCTGCCCGCGTTGGCTTTTCGCTCGCGCTGGGGGAGCATCTCGCGGCCGGGCCGCAGCTGGTGCGGGACCGGCTGGCCCAGGTCGGGCGGTGGACGCGTGAGGCGTTGGCCGACGTGGCCGGCTGGCAGGTGGTCGAACCGCTCGACGAACCGACCGCGATCACCACGCTGGCCTCCACCGACGGCGCCGACCCGCAGAAGGTGCGGGCCTGGCTGATCGCCCAGCGGGGCATCGTCACCACCTATGCGGACTGGCAGCGTGCGCCGTTCGAGCTCACGACACCGGTACTGCGGGTTTCGCCGCACGTCGACGCCGCGCTCGACGAGCTGGCGCAGTTCGCCGATGCGCTCGCCGCCGCGACCGCCGCGGCCTAGGGGCTGTCCCAGGTGTGCACCGGTGCGTTGCTGTGCATGCGCTCGCAGTACAGCCGCAACATCTCCGCCAGCGCGTTCGGCCGGCTCAGCCCGCGCTCCTGCAGCGCCGTCACGGTGGCCACCTGCCAGGCCGACCCGTTACGGCCGGTTTTGGCGCGGCCCTCGATCACCCCGAGATAGCGGTCGCGAACCTCCCCGGCCACCTCCCAGCGGCGCAGGCCCTCGTCGGCCATCGGCAGCAGTTGACGCAACACCAGCTCATCGGGCGTCACCTCACCCAGCCCGGGCCAGTACAGGCGCGCCTCCATCCCGTGGCGCGCCGCCTCCAGGAAATTATGTTGGGCCGCAGCAAAACTCATCTTCGTCCACAGCGGCCGATCCTCTTCGGACAGCGTGCGCAACGCGCCGTAGTAGAACGCGGCATTGGCCATCATGTCCACGACCGTCGGCCCCGCGGGCAGCACCCGGTTCTCCACCCGCAGGTGCGGACGGCCGACCCCGCCCTGTTCCACCACGTCGTACACCGGCCGGTTCCAGCGGTAGATGGTGCCGTTGTGCAACCGCAGTTCGGCCAGCCGCGGCGTGCGGCCCCGCGCGAGTTCGGCGACCGGGTCCTCGTCGGTCAGCTCCGGCAGCAGCGACGGGAAGTAGCGCACGTTCTCCTCGAACAGGTCGAAGATCGACGTGATCCACCGTTCGCCGAACCACACCCGCGGCCGCACCCCCTGCGCCTTGAGCTCGTCGGGACGGGTATCGGTGGCCTGCATGAACAGCTCGATGCGGGTCTCAGACCACAGCTGGTGGCCGAAGAAGTACGGGGAGTTGGCGCCCAGCGCGAGCTGGGGACCGGCCAGCACCTGCGCGGCGTTCCAGTTCTGCGCGAAGTCGGCGGGTGAAACCTGAAGGTGCAGTTGCATGCTGGTGCACGCCGACTCCGGGGCGATCGACTCGGTTTGCAGGCTCAGCCGTTCGGGCCCGGCGATGTCGATCAGGATGTCCTCGCCGCGGGCGGTGAAGATGGAATCGTTGAGCGCTTGGTAGCGCGTCGATTCGCTCATCCACCGCCCCGACAGGTGCCCGGGCATCAGGGTCGGCAGGATACCGACCATCACGATGTGCGCGTCGTGGTCGTTGGCTTTGGCTTCGGCGGCGTTGAGGCTGGCCCGCACCTCGTCCTCCAGCTCGAGCGCGGCCCGGCCGGGCAGCCGTCGCGGCGGAACGTTGAATTCGATGTTGTAGGCGCCTAATTCGGTCTGATAGGCCGGGTCGGCGATCGCCTCGAGGACCTCCTGGTTCGTCATCGCCGGCTGATACGCGGAGTCGACCAGATTGCACTCGATCTCCATACCGGTCAGCGGCCGCTCGAACTCGAAACTGGATTGGTTGAGCATGGTTTCGAAGACGTCGAGGCACTGCTGCACCTTGCGCCGGTACTCGCGGCGGTGCGCGCGGCTGAACTCGGTCTGCTTCAGATCTTCGCCCACACCGCCGATGGTTCAGCGTCGGTGACGCTTGCGCAAGTAACCGGCCCACAATGCGCGCGTGAACGCGGCGCAGCGGGGTAGCCCCTGATGGTGGACATCACCGTCACCTTCATCGGCAACGCCACCACGTTGATCGCCGCAGGCGAGGTCACCTTGTTGACCGACCCCAACTTCCTGCACGCCGGCCAACATGCCTATCTCGGATACGGGCTGCTTTCCAAGCGGCTGCACGACCCGGCGCTGGACATCGGCGAGCTGCCGCCGTTGGACGCGGTGGTGCTGTCCCATATGCACGGCGACCACTGGGACCGCGTCACGCAGGCACAGCTCGACCGGACGCTGCCGATCCTGACCACCCCGCACGCCGCCAAACGGTTGGTCCGGCGCGGCTTCGGGCGCGCGGAGCCGATGTCGACGTGGGACACCCACACCATCACCAAAGGCGAAACGACGGTCACCGTCACGTCGTTGCCCGGACGGCACGGGCCCGCCCCGATCCACCGGGTGCTGCCCCCGGTGATGGGGTCGATGATCGAGGCGACTTCCGGTGCGGTGACGCGCCGGCTCTACGTCTCCGGCGACACCCTGGTGATCCAGGAGCTCGACGAGATACCGCGGCGGTTTCCCGACATCGACGCCGGGATGCTGCATCTGGGCGGCACCAGGCTGCCGTTCGGCCGCCATCTGCCGTTCGGGCTGACGGTCACGATGGACGGCCGCCGCGGCACCGACCTCGCCGAACGGATGAACCTGCCGCGGGTGATCCCGATCCACTTCAACGACTACGGGGTATTCGCCTCACCGCTGTCGGATTTTTTCGCCGAGATGGCGGCCCGCGGTATGGCCGAACGGGTCATCGAAATGGGCCGTGGCCAGAGCGTGACGGTCTGAGCCGGGTTTGTCGTGCACCCAACCGGGGAAGTCGTCGGATATCCGGTGTGTGCCCGTCCACCGCAGAATCGCAAAGGAGTTTCGAGATGACCGATGTCGCTTCCCAACCGCCCGCCGAAGGCGATAACCGCGACGTGTTGACCGATCGGCAAGGGCATCCGATCGCCGACAACCAGAACCAGCGCACCGTCGGCCCCCGCGGGCCGGCCACCCTGGAGAACTACCACTTCCTCGAGAAGATGAGCCACTTCGACCGGGAACGCATCCCCGAGCGGGTGGTGCACGCCCGCGGCGCGGTCGCGTTCGGCTACTTCGAGGCCACCGGCAAGTGGGGTGACGAGCCGATCGAGCGCTACACCCGCGCCAAGCTGTTCAACGCGCCCGGTAAGCGCACGGATCTGGCGATCCGGTTCTCCACGGTGATCGGCGGCCGCGACTCCTCGGAGGTGGCGCGCGACCCGCGCGGCTTCGCGGTGAAGTTCTACACCGAGGACGGCAACTGGGATCTGGTCGGCAACAACCTCGCCGTGTTCTTCATCCGCGACGCGATCAAGTTCCCCGACGTCATCCATTCGCTCAAACCGGACCCGGTCACCCACCACCAGGAGCCGGCGCGGATCTTCGATTTCATGTCGCAGACCCCGGAGTCGATGCACATGATCGTCAACCTGTTCTCCCCGCGCGGTATCCCGGCCAACTACCGCACCATGCAGGGGTTCGGGGTGAACACCTACCGGTGGGTGAACGCCGAGGGGCAGACCCATCTGGTGAAGTACCACTGGATGCCCAAGCAGGGTGTGAAAAGCCTGACCGAAGCCGACGCGGCGGTGATCCAGTCCACCGAACTCGGCAGCGCCACCAAGGATCTGTACGAGGCCATCGAGCGCGGTGACTACCCGGAGTGGGAGCTGCTGGTGCAGATCATGAGCGACGACGACCATCCCGAGCTGAACTGGGATCCGCTCGACGACACCAAGGTGTGGCCGGAAAACGACTTCCCGCCCAAGCTGGTCGGCCGAATGGTGTTGAACCGCAACGTCGACAACTTCTTCAACGACAACGAACAGCTGGCGCTCGGCACCGGCGTGCTCGTCGACGGGCTGGAGTTCTCCGACGACAAGATGCTGGTGGGCCGCACGTTCTCGTATTCGGACACCCAGCGTTACCGGGTCGGGCCCAACTACCTGCAGTTGCCGGTCAACCAGCCCAAGAACGCCAAGGTGTCGACGAATCAACAGGGCGGCCCGATGCAGTACGGCGTGGACAACGTCGGCGCCAACCCGCACGTGAACTACGAGCCGTCGATCACCGGCGGCCTGCGCGAAGCCCAGGCGCCCACCCCCGATGACCTGGGTCCGGAGATCCAGGGACGGGTGACCCGTAAGCGGATTCCCCGCGAGAACGACTACGAGCAGGCCGGGCAGCGCTACCAGCTGATGGAACAGTGGGAGAAGGACGACCTGGTACACAACTTCGTCACCAACATCTCCGAGGCCACCCGCGAGGTGCAGGAACGGATGGTGTGGCACTTCCTGATGTGCGACGACGAGTTGGGCCTTCGGGTCGGCGAAGGCCTCGGCATCACCGTCGACGACGTGCGTGACATGGAACCGCTTGCGTCCCAGACGCTTTCGGAGGAAGACGAGCAACGTCGACAGAACCTCGGCAAGAACGGGCCGCGCGACGTGTCGGGTCTGAAGATGACGCACTGTGTGCCGAACGAACGGGTGGTGCTCGCCAACGCGTGAGCGTCGCACCGTAGGCGGCACCCAGCCCGCATACTGGCCGGGTGACAAGGCCGGCAGCTGACGACGTCGACCAGGGCGGGCTGGAGCAGGTCTCCACCGTCGACCGGGTCGCCTCGCTCACCGGTGTACGGGCCGTGGCGGCGTTGTTGGTGATGGGTACCCACGCCGCCTACGGAACCGGCACCTACAACCGCGGCTATGTCGGGCTGGTGTTCGCGCGCATGGAGATCGGCGTCGCGATCTTCTTCGTGCTGTCGGGCTTTCTGCTGTTCGGCGGCTGGGTCCGCGCCGCCGCATCGGGTAGCGCGCCGCCCTCGGTGACCCGCTATGCGCGCAGCCGGGTGCGGCGCATCATGCCGGCCTACGTGGTGACGGTGCTGCTGGCCTACCTCATCTACGAATTCCGCGAGATCACGCCGAACCCCGGCCACACCTGGCACGGCTTGATCCGCAACCTCACCCTGACCCAGATCTACAGCGGCAACTACCTGACCGCCTACATGCATCAGGGGCTGACCCAGATGTGGAGCCTGGCCGTCGAAGTCGCGTTCTACGCGGCGCTGCCGGTGCTCGCCTATCTGTTGCTGGTGGTGGTGTGCCGCAGGAGGTGGCGACCCGGCTTGCTGTTGGCGGCCTTGGCCGTACTGGGTGCGGTGAGCCCGCTGTGGCTGGTCGTGATGCACACCACCGACTGGTTACCCAACGGGGCGGGGCTGTGGCTTCCGCACTATCTGGTCTGGTTCGTCGGCGGGATGGCGCTTGCGGTGTTGGCGCAGACCGGCGTTCGATGCTACGCGCTGGCGGCGCTGCCGGTGGCGGTGATCGCCTACCTGATCGTGTCCACCCCGATCGCCGGCGAAACCGACGCTCCGGCACTGAACTTGAGCCAGGACGTGGTGAAAGTGCTTTTCTACGCGGCGATAGCGACGCTGGTGGTCGCGCCGCTGGGGCTGGGCAACCGCGGTCTCTATGCGCGGCTGCTGGGCAGCAGGCCGATGGTGTGGTTGGGCGAGATCTCCTACGAGATCTTTCTGGTGCACGTGGTGGTGATGGAAATCGTGATGGTCTCGGTGCTGCGCTGGCCGGTCTACACCGGTTCGGTGACAGGGCTGTTCGCCGCGACGCTGGTGTTCACGATCCCGGTCGCGTGGCTGTTGCACCGGGTGACCAGGCCTCGGGCCCGCCGGTGACCGTTTAAACCGCGGTGCGCCGGGAACTCCTGATCTTGTGACCACAGTGCAACGGGCAGTGTTGAGCTACCTTGCGGCGCATCCGCAGGTGTACGACATCCTGCATGCGGTGGTCGGCATTTACACCGAGCGTTCGGCGCGATCAACGCCGGGCGACCACGACTTGCGGGCTCATCAGCCCGCCGCGCAGTTCTACGTCGATGGCCGGGTCGGCATGCGCCGCCAGAGCGCGTAGCGCCGAAGGGCTGTAGCAGCGCAACGAGCTGATCACGCCGTCGTGCACGACGGGGACCACCGGGGCGAACGGCAGCATCACCGCGAGCCGGACGAGGTGCAGCGGCGACGGCGGCCGAGGGAGGTCGATGATCAGCAGTTTGTCCGCGACGCGGGTGCCTTCGGCGATTGCCGACGCGGCCTGCGGCGGGCTCAGATGATGAAACGACAACGCGAACACCGCCAGGTCGAAGTGGCGGTCGGGCGCGTCGATGTCGGTGGCGTCCAGCCGACGCACCGATGCGCGCGGATGCGCGCCCAGATCACCCGCCGTCATCGCGGCCACCGACACGGCATCGACGTCGGTGACGGTCAGTTCGGCGGTGGGGTGCCAGTCGAGCAGCTTGCGCGACAGCGCACCGTGTCCCGCGCCGAGCTCCAGGATCTTCGGATCGGCGACGTCGGCCACTTCGTCGAGCGCCAGACGCGCGAAATGCTCGGTCTCGCCGAAGAATTGACCTACCCACTCCAATGACCGGAGCACCGCGCGTTTGCGCGCCTGGCCGGCGTCGTCGCCGTCGGTGTTGCGGTCGAGGTATTCCAGCCGGTCGGTTTGCAGCAGCCGGTCCACACACGACGCGTCCGGGCCGCCGCGAGGCATGCGCGCGATGTCGGCGACTGAACGGGTCATGTAGACCATGATGGACGATTGTGACCGTCCTCAACCAGGTGGAGTGAGAGGAGCACGACGTTGGCCGACTTCGTCGCCGCAATCGACCAGGGCACCACCAGCACCCGATGCATGATCTTCGACCACGGCGGCGCCGAGATCGGCCGCCATCAGCTCGAGCACGAGCAGATCCTGCCCAGGGCGGGCTGGGTCGAGCACAACCCGGTCGAAATCTGGGAACGCACGGCAGCGGTCGTCAAGTCGGCGCTGAACAACACCAACCTGTCCACTACCGACCTGGCCGCGCTGGGCATCACCAACCAGCGCGAGACCGCGCTGGTGTGGAACCGGCACACCGGGCGACCGTATTACAACGCGATCGTGTGGCAGGACACCCGCACCGACCGCATCGCCTCGGCGCTGGATCGCGACGGCCGCGGCGACGTGATCCGGCGCAAGGCCGGTCTGCCGCCCGCCACGTACTTCTCCGGCGGCAAGGTGCAGTGGATCCTCGACAACGTCGACGGGGTTCGCCGCGACGCCGAGAACGGCGATGCGATCTTCGGCACGCCCGACACCTGGGTGCTGTGGAACTTCACCGGCGGCACCCGCGGCGGTGTGCACGCCACCGATGTGACCAACGCCAGCCGCACCATGCTGATGAACCTGGAAACCCTGGATTGGGACGATGAGCTGTTGTCGTTCTTCGGAATTCCGCGGCAGATGCTGCCGCAGATCCGGCCATCGTCGTGTCCGGAGTCGTTCGGGATCACCCGCGACGACGGGCCGGTTGCCGGGCAGGTGCCGTTGACCGGCATTCTCGGTGACCAGCAGGCCGCGATGGTGGGGCAGGTCTGCCTGGACGCCGGTGAGGCCAAAAACACCTACGGCACAGGTAATTTCCTGCTGCTCAACACCGGCGAGAAGATCGTGCGCTCGGAGAACGGTCTGCTGACCACGCTGTGCTATCAGTTCGGGGACGCCAAACCCGTTTACGCCCTTGAGGGTTCGATCGCGGTCACCGGCTCGGCGGTGCAGTGGCTGCGGGACCAGCTGGGCATCATCAGCGGCGCCGCGCAGAGCGAGGCGCTGGCGCGGCAGGTCTCCGACAACGGTGGGGTGTATTTCGTGCCCGCCTTCTCGGGGCTGTTCGCGCCGTACTGGCGTTCGGACGCGCGCGGCGCGATCGTCGGGCTGTCGCGCTACAACACCAACGCCCATCTGGCCCGCGCGACGCTCGAGGCGATCTGCTATCAGAGCCGCGACGTCGTCGACGCGATGGAAGCCGACTCCGGGGTACACATGGAGGTGCTCAAGGTCGACGGCGGCGTCACGGCCAACGATCTGTGCATGCAGATCCAGGCCGACGTGCTCGGCGTCGACGTCGTCAAGCCCGTCATCGCCGAGACGACCGCGCTGGGCGCGGCCTACGCCGCCGGGTTGGCCGTCGGGTTCTGGGAGAGCCCAGACGATCTGCGGTCCAACTGGCAGGAGGACAAGCGCTGGACGCCCGAATGGACTGACGAGCAGCGCGCCCACGGGTACGCGGGCTGGCAGAAGGCGGTGCAGCGCACGCTCGACTGGGTCGACGTCGATTAGCGATTTCGGTGCGCTGACATGCGCTCAGCGCTCGTTCGCGCACCGAAATCGCAGTTTTCCTCGAGGTGGCGCACCGACGACGTGCCCGGGATCACCAACACGTTCGGCGCGACCGACAGCGCCCAGGCCAGCGCGGCCTGCGCGGGCGAGCAGCCGAGCCGCTGCGCGTCGCGCTGGATGTCGGGATGACCCAGCACGGGATTGTCGGCGAAAAACCCCGAACCGAGCGTGAAGAACGACACGAACGCGATGCCGCGCTCGGCGCAGGCGTCGAGCACCGGCTGTGAACTGCGGTCGACGTAGTTGTAGGGGTTCTGCACGCACACGATCTCGGTGCGGTCCAACGCGATCCGCAAGTGTTCAGTGGTGATGCTGCTCAACCCGATTCCACCGATCAGGCCCTCGTCGCGCGCCTGGATCATCGCGGTGAGTTGCCGGTCGAACAGCTCGCGGTCGACCGGCCCGGGTGCGCTGGGGTCACCGGAGTGGATGCGCAGGTTGACCGCGGCGAGGCGGTCGGTATCCAGCGTCGCGAGGTTCTGCTCGATGTCGGCGCGCAGCTCGTCGGGCTGCTGTGCGGGAAGCCACGCGCCGACGTCGTCGCGACGCGCGCCGACCTTGCTGACCAGCGCCAGGTCGGCCGGATAGGGGTGCAGGGCCTCGCGGATCAACGTGTTGGCCACGTCGGGCCCGTAGAACTGCGCGGTGTCGATGTGGTTGATGCCCAACTCGATGGCCCGGCGCAGCACGGCGAGCGCCTGGTCGTGGTCGCGTGGCGGGCCGAAGACCCCCGGCCCTGGCAGCTGCATGGCGCCGAAGCCGATGCGTCCGACGGAAAAGGAGCCCAACGGAAAGGTTTGCATACTCATCTGCATACCTCAGCGCGACTGCTGTCGTCGGTCCAGGGCATCGATGACCGATCGCGCCCATTGCTCATGCATGTCGTGGGTGCGCAAACCGAAGTCCAGCGCTGCGTGCGCAAAGAACGAGCCGTCGTCATCGGCCCACTCAATGGAGTCGCGCAGCGCTTCCAGCCGCTTTCGCTCGGCGGCGCCGCGCTCGGCCATCGCGGTCAAGTGCTCGCGCGCCTGGTCCGGCGCGATCTCGCCGAGCAGGAACACCCGCAGCAGGGCCGCGCTGCGAAACGGCGGATCGTCCTGCGGGTTGGTGATCCACCGGCGCAACTCCTCGCGGCCGGCGTCGGTGATGCGGTACTCCTTGCGTCCGCGCGCCCCGATGTTCGACACCTCGATCAGCCCGCCGGCGGCGAGCTTGTTGAGCTCGCCGTAAAGCTGGCTCTGGGTGGCCGGCCACACGTTGGCCATCGACTCTTCGAAGCGTCGCAGCAGGTCATATCCGCTGCCCGGCTGCTGGGCGAGCAGCCCCAACGCGGCGATACGCAGGCTCACGCGGGAATGATACCTCCACTATTGACATGTCATTACCGACATGTCAGTGTAGGCCTGTCGTGCGTTAGGAGATGCAGATGACCGACACCTCGGAAACCTCCACCGACCAGTTCTTCCTGCGGGGCAACTACGCCCCCGTCCCCGACGAGCTCACCGAATTCGACCTGCCCGTGGCAGGGGCGATCCCGACCGAACTCGACGGCTGGTACCTGCGCAACGGGCCCAACCCGCGGCAAGCCAGCGCCCACTGGTTCGTCGGCGACGGCATGATCCACGGCGTCCGGATCGAAAACGGCCGCGCCGCCTGGTACCGCAACCGCTGGGTGCGCACCGACAGTTTCGCGAACGACTTTCCGGTCTACAACGCCGACGGCACCCGCAACCTGCGCTCCAGCGTCGCCAACACCCACGTGGTCAACCACGCGGGTAAGACGCTGGCGCTCGTCGAATCCTCACTGCCCTACCAGATCACCAACGACCTGGAGACGTTGGGCGCCTACGATTTTGGCGGCAAGCTGGTCGACTCGATGACCGCACATCCCAAGATCTGCCCGACCACCGGTGAGTTGCACTTCTTCGGCTACGGCAACATCGTCGCACCGCATGTCACCTATCACCGTGCCGATGCCGACGGTGAGCTGACGGTCAACCGGCCGCTGGAGGGGCCGGCGCTGACGATGATGCACGACTTCGCGGTGACCGCCAATTACGTGGTGTTCCTGGACTTGCCGATCGTGTTCAACCTCGACATCGCATTGCAGGCCGAAACCGATATGCCCTACCGCTGGGACGACGACTACGGCGCCCGGTTCGGCGTGCTGCGCCGCGACGATCCGTTCGGGCAGGTGCGCTGGTTCGACATCGACCCGTGCTACATATTCCACGTCGCCAACGCCTACGACACCGGTGACCGCATCGAGGTGGCCGCGGTGCGCTATCCCGAATTATGGCGTGACAACGGCGGATTCGACGTCGACGCGGTGCTGTGGAGCTGGTCCGTCGACCTGTCGACCGGCGCGGTCAGCGAGCGTCAACTCGACGACCGGGCTGTGGAGTTCCCCCGCATCGACGACCGGCTGGCCACGCTGCCCGCCCGCTACTCCGTCTCGGTCGGCGACAACCGGCTGGTGCGCTACGACCTGAACACCGGCGACGCCGTCGAGCACGCGTTCGGCACCGGCACGCCCGGTGAGGCGGTGTTCGTCCCGTCGACGTCGGCACCGGCGGACGAGAGCAGCGGTTGGTATCTCGCCTACGTCTACGATCCGTCGCGCGACGGCAGCGACCTGGTCATCATCGACGCCTCCGATTTCACCGGCCCGCCCGTCGCCAGGATCCAAATGCCGCAGCGGGTTCCGTTCGGATTCCACGGAAACTGGGTCAGCGCCTGACGGGCGCTAGGCGGGTGGGGTCAACCCACCGGTGGCGGGCGCCGACGGCGGCGCAGGCGGCGGTCCGGAGCCCGGCCACTGCGGTTGCGGCGCGGTCGCGGCCGGTTGCAGCCGGGCGAGTTCCCGACGATGCCGTTCGGCCAGCACCGCGGCCAGCACCAGTTGTGGGGGAGTGCCGGGCGGCGGCGGGGGCGAGATCTGCGCGACGACGTCACCGGCGATGCGGTAGGCCATCTGGTCGCGCACGGTGGGGTTCAGTTGCGTTGCGCGGCCGAGGAATTGGCGGGCCAGCTCGGCCTGCTCGGGCCGCAGCCCGGACAGCTGCAGCGACGACGCCCACCACGCCAGATGCGGCGGCATCATCGGCGGCGGCGCCAACCGGGGTGCGCGTTCGCTGATCACCACGGTGCCGGCGAAGATGTCACCGATCCGCTTCCCCTTGGGCGACAACAGGCTGCAGATCACCGCCGGTCCGCCGGTGAGCATCCAGATCTCGATCACCCCGGACAACGCGCGAAACAGGGCCTGCCGGAAGCGTTCCGGGCCGCCGTCGTCGGACACCACCCGCAGACCCATCACCAACTTGCCCAGCGACCGACCGCGCGACGCCGTTTCCCAGGTCAGCGGGTAGCCCACCAGGGCCACCACCGTGAAGATGATCAGCACGGCACCCGACAGCGCCGGGTCGAACTGGTCCAGCGTGCTGGCCCACAACACCACACCGGTGATGTAGAAGATCAGCACCACGGTCAGATCGATCAGCGCCGACGCGACGCGAACCGGCAGCTGGGCGATCTGAACATCGAGGACCACGGCGTCGCCGGTGACGACGACGGGTTGTTGCGGGCCGGCCATAATCCTCAACGCTACTAGGATTCGCGGTGTGGATGTCGACGCGTTCGTCCAGGCGCACCGCCCGACGTGGGCCCGGCTCGAGCAGCTGGTCAAGCGGCGCCGAAAGCTGACCGGCGCCGAGGTCGACGAGTTGGTCGACCTGTACCAGCAGGTGTCGACCCATTTGTCGATGGTGCGCACCGCGTCCAACGACGCGGTGCTGATCGGGCGGCTGTCGGGGCTGGTGGCGCGGGCCCGGTCGGTGGTGACCGGTGCGCACGCGCCGCTGTGGCGCGAGTTCACGCGGTTCTGGACGGTGTCGTTCCCGGTGGTGGCATACCGGGCGTGGCGCTGGTGGCTGGCCAGCGGGGTGGCCTTCTTCGTCGTGGCCGCGGTGATCGCGATCTGGGTGGCCGGCAGCCCCGAAGTGCGGGCCACCATCGGAACACCCAGCGAGATCGACCAATTGGTCAACAACGATTTCGCGTCGTACTACAGCGAGCATCCGGCCGGCTCGTTCGCGCTGCAGGTGTGGGTGAACAACGCGTGGATTGCCGTGCAGTGCATCGCGTTTTCCGTTCTGCTCGGTATCCCGATTCCCTACATCCTGTTTCAGAACGCGGCCAATCTCGGGATCGGCGCGGGCCTGATGTTCGGCGCCGGCAAGGGCGACATCTTCCTCGGGCTCATCACGCCGCACGGGTTGATCGAACTCACCGCGGTGTTTTTGGCCGCCGCCGTCGGGATGCGGCTGGGCTGGTCGGTGGTGGCCCCGGGCAACCGGCCGCGGTCGCAGGTACTGGCCGAACAGGGCCGCGCGGTCGGGGCGGCGGCGGTCGGGCTGGTGGTCGTGTTCCTGGTCGCCGGTGTGGTCGAGGCGGTGGTGACGCCGTCGCCGCTGCCGACGTTCGCCCGTGTCGCGATCGGGGTGGCCGTCGAAGTCGCGTTTCTGGCCTACATCGTGCACTTCGGCCGCAAGGCGGCACGGGCCGGCGAGACCGGTGATCTCGAGGACGCCCCCGACGTCGTGCCGGTCCGCTAAAGCCGGCCGGCGGCCTTCATCGCCAGGTAGTGGTCGGCCAGCGCCGGAGCCAGGTCCTCGGGAGGCGCGTCGACGACGTCGACGCCGGTGCGCCGCAGCCGGGCGGCGATCGACCGCCGGTCGTTGCGGGCCCGCTCGGCCGCGGCCGCGTCGTACACCTGCGCGGCATCAGCGCGCCCGGCCGCCAGCTTCTCCACCCGGGGGTCGGCCACCGATGCGAGCAGCACCTCGTGTTTGACCGACAGCTTAGGCAGGATGCCCATCAGCCCTTCGTCGAGCGCCGACGCGTTGAGGTCGGTGAGCAGCACCACGAAGGCGCGTCGGCGGACCCGTCGCTGCACCGCGGAAACCATTGCTCGAGCGTCGGATTCGACCAGGGCCGGCTCCAGCGGCGCCATCGCGTCGACCAGCTGGGCGAGCAGTTCGGTACGCGAGGCATTGAACACACCGGCGCGGGTCACCCGGTCGTGGGCCAGGAAGTCGACGTGGTCACCGGCGCGCGACGCCAGCGCCGCCAGCAGCAGCGCAGCGTCCATGAACCAGTCCAGCCGCGGCCAGCCCGCGGGGTCGTTGGCGGTCGGGTCCACCCCCACGCGCCCGGCCGACGTGCGTCCGGTGTCGAGCACGATGACCACCCGCTGGTCGCGTTCCGGGCGCCAGGTGCGCACCACCACGTCGCCGCGTCGGGCCGTTGCACGCCAGTCGATCGAGCGCACGTCGTCACCGATCACGTATTCGCGCAGCGAGTCGAATTCGGTGCCCTGCCCGCGGATCAGCACCGGGGTGTTGCCTTCCAGCTCGCGCAGCCGGGCCAGCCGCGACGGCAAGTGCTTGCGCGACAGAAACGGCGGCAGGATCCGGATCTCGCCGGGTACCCGGTGCGAACTCTGCCGGCCCGCCAGCCCCAGCGGCCCGACCGAACGCGCGGTGACCAGATCCGCACGCTGATCGCCGCGGCGCACCGGAGACAGCGTCGTCGAAACCCGGACCCGTTGTCCGGCAGCCACATCGACGGTGTGCGTGCGGGGATGGGCCCGCCCGCTCGGGGGCCACGCGTCGCGGATGGTGCCGCGCAGCCGGCGGCCGCTGAGGTTTTCGACCGCCAAGGTGGCGTCCACCGATTGACCCAACCTGGCCGCGATATCGCCGGAACGTTCGAAGCGCAGCCGGCGTGTGCTCGCCGCCAACCCGGCATCGATGCCCACCGCCGCGACAAGCGCCATCAGCAGTATCACGAAAGTCACTGCCGGCCAGGGTGATACCGCGATCGGCAGCACGAAGAACAGTGCGACGAGGCCGGTGCGGCCGGTGAGAACCACTAGCGCGGTACCGGTACGGCCGCCAGGATGCCGTCCAGCACACCGTCGGGGGTGGCCCCTTCGAGCTCTGCCTCCGGCCGCAGCTGGATCCGGTGGCGCAGCGTCGAACGCGACATCGCCTTGACGTCGTCGGGCGTCACGTAGTTCCGCCCGGACAGCCAGGCCCAGGACCGGGCGGTCGCCAGCAGCGCCGTCGTGCCGCGCGGCGACACCCCGAGCTGCAGCGACGGTGAATACCTTGTGGCCGCGGCGATGTCGACGATGTAGCCGAGCACTTCGTCGGCCACCAGCACCTGCTGTACCGCTTCGCGCCCGGCGCGCAGATCAGCGGCGCCGGCGACCGGCTGCACCGCCGACAGATCGCGGGGATCGAAACCGTGGGCGTGCCGGTCCAGGATCGCGACTTCCTGCTCACGGCTGGGCAGCGGCACGTTGAGCTTGAGCAGAAACCGGTCGAGTTGGGCTTCGGGCAGCTGATAGGTGCCCTCGTATTCGATCGGGTTCTGGGTGGCCGCGACGATGAACGGATCGGGCAGCGGTCGGGCTGCGCCCTCGACGCTGACCTGACGTTCCTCCATGGCCTCGAGCAGGGCGGCCTGGGTCTTGGGCGGGGTGCGGTTGATCTCGTCGGCCAACAACAGGTTGGTGAACACCGGCCCCGAGTGGAATTCGAACTCTGCGGTGCGCGCGTCGTACACGAGTGATCCGGTGACGTCGCCGGGCATCAGGTCCGGGGTGAACTGGAGGCGTTTGAAGTCGAGCTGCAGCGCCGACGCCAACGTGCGCACCAGCAGCGTCTTGGCGACACCGGGTACGCCTTCGAGTAGCACATGCCCGCGGCACAGCAGCGCGATCACCAAGCCGCTGACCACAGCGTCCTGCCCGACGACCGCCTTGGCGATCTCGGTGCGCAACGCCAGCAGCGCGTTTCGTGCTTGTTCGGATGCGGCCGTCGGGCTAGCTGGCTGAGTCACGACTGTGCGACCTGCCTTTCGATGTTGTCGAGTTCACGGGCGAGGTTTACCAGATGGGTGTCGTCGGCCGGTGGCGGGCCGAACAGCGTGTAGGCCACCGTTTGCGGTGGCTGGCCGCAGCGTTCGGCGACGGACTGCACGACGGCGGCCGGGTCGGCGGCGGGCCCCAGACCCAGCCGCGGGGACATCCGCTGCAGCGCGGCGGTGCGCAACGCTTCGGCGGCGCGGTCACGGGAGCGGGTGGACCGGTAAAGCCGGCCACGGCCCTCGACGGTCTCCGACGCGCGCACCACCACGGGCAGCTTCTCGGCGACCAGCGGACCGATACGGCGACCACGCCAGAAGGCCAGCAGCACCACCACAAGGCACAGTTGCCACACGATCCAATTCACCCGGTCGGGGATGAGATCGAAAATCGAGGCCGCACCGCCTGATTCACCTTCGGGCTGCTGCGGCGCGTACCAGATCATCCGGGGGTTGGTGCCGACGAGGTTCATCGCCAGCGCGGCGTTGCCCTCCTTGAGCAACTCCGAGTTGGTCATGAAGTCGGCGGTGCTGACGACGGTGATGTTCCGTCCGTCCTCGGTGTAGCGCACCAGCGCGCCGCCGTAACACCGGGTCACCGCAACGTCGCCGGCCGCCTCGTAGGCATCGGCGATGCCGAACTGCACGGTCCCGGCCCGGGTGGCTTCGCGCAGGTCACAGTCCGGCGCGTCGCCGCCGTAATCGGTTGTTCCGCTGCGCTTGACCTCCGGCGCCAGGATCTCACGGGTGCGCGAAATCGGTTCCACCACAAGACGATCACCGGGAAGGTCGGCCAGCCGGTGCATGATTTCCTCGTCGATGAGGAAATAGGTCTGAACCACCACCACCAACGTGTCGGGTGTGGCGGCCGCTTCGACCGCGGCGATGTCGGATGCCTCGACGACCTCGACGCCCCGGTCGCGCACCAGGCTGACCAACGCGCGGGCGCCGTCGGCCGATGTGGAGGTGGGGTCCATCCGGGCACCGGGGTTCGGTGCGGTCAGATACGTGGTCAGCAGCGCGACAGCGACGATGACGATCAGCGCGACCACCACCCACCGGGCGCTGCGTAACCGCTGGCGCACCGTCGGCGCCACCGCGGTAGTGACGTCGGTTCGGTCGGTGTCCGCGCTCATCGCACTTCCGCCCAGCCGCCGGTGGACGCCGGCGTCGCCGCCCCGTCGGCGTCGGCCATCGGGTGGATGCGTCCGAGCTGGTCATCGAGGTCGACGACCTGCCGGTAGGCGGCCTCGGTACCTGGCCGCTCGCCATAGGTGACGTCGTTGAAAGCGGTTGCGGCGGTGTGCAGTTCACCGGCGAGGTTCGGCAGCTCACGGCCCGCGTCGCGGGCGAGCTCGGTGGCTGTACGGCCGGGGACCGGTTCGAGGACCGCCGATTCTTCCAGCTGGCGCGCGACGGCGCGTAGCCGGTGGCGGATCGCCGCGGCCCAATCCCGGGTCGCAGCAGCCTGTTCCGCGGACAGCCGATGCTGGGCCGCGCTCAGGTCGTGTTCGGAAAGCAGCGCGTACTCGCCGCCGCGAGCGGTGCGCATGGTGCGCCGCAGCACCCGCACCGCGACGATCAGCGCCACCGCGAGCAGGACAACCAGCACGGTGACCGTCAGCCAGCCACCGGGCACGGAGGCGGCTTCGCTGAACAGCCGGTACAGCAGGTCGTTGAACCATTCGCCGAGCCGGTCGGTCAGGGACGCCTTCGGGTAGATCGGCTTTGCGAGTTCGCGTTCCGCGGCTTCACGGGCGGCATCGCGGTCGATGTCTATGGCCGGCACGTCAGCTCTGGCCGGTCAGCCACAGATGGTCGGTCGACTCCGGCGGGGCGCCGGGGCCGTATCCGGCGCCGGTCTGCAACACCAGGTCGAATGCTTCGGTGCGCATCCGGCTGTCGGTGTACTGCAGCACCACCACGCCGGCGCTGAACGGTGCGGTGATGATCTGGCCGATCGCGCTGCCGACGGACAGCACAGCCAGCGCCACCAACGCCATCAACGTGGTTGACGCGGCCATGACCAGCATTTGGCCGCCGATGCTGAACGGGACCGACACCGCGACCGCGATCATCTGCGCGACGACGGCGGCCAGCAACCGGATGCCCAACACCCGCCAGAAGTTCGGTTTGACCAACCGAAACGACCGCAGCACGGCCGCAACGATGCCGTGGCGCTCCAGCACGATGATCGGCGGCACGAACGTCAGCATGGTGCCCAGATAGATCAGCAGCGCGATCAGGGCGAACACCAGCGGAACGGCCAGCACCACCGCCGCCGCACCGCCGGCCGCGTAGCCGATCCACACGATCAGTCCCACCACCGCGGCGACCAACAACACCGCGCCGAGCACTTCGAGCACGGAGAAGCCGATCAACGCCCACAACCGTCCCCGAAGGCGTTGCCACGCTTGGCCGATGGTGATGCCGGCGCCGAACACCGCGCGGCCCACGACGACGGTGAGCAGACCGCTCAGCAGGATCGCCGACAACCCGGTGGCCACGCCGCCGGCGATGCCCGACAGAGACGAGCCGAACAGCACGTCCGTGGACACCTCTTCGCCGCTGAGGGTCGGGTCGAGTTGTCCCGCGATCGCAAGCGGTCCCACGGACAGCACCAGGGCGAGCAGTTGGGTGATCACCACCACGACGGTGGTCAGGCCGAGGGTGGCCTTCGGGTTGGCCCGGATGTAGGTGATCGCGCCGTTGAAGATGTCGGCCAGGGTCAGCGGCCGCAGCGGGATGACGCCGGGTTTGAGCGGCGGCGGTGCGCCGTAGCCGGGCGGCGGATAGCCGGGTGGCCCACCGTAACCCGGCGGTGGATACCCCGGTGGCGGATAACCGGCGGGCGGGGGATATGCCGGCGGATAGCCGGCGGGTGGGTAACCCGGCGTCGGCGGCCCAGGCGTGGCGAAGCCACCGGCGTCGGTACTCATGGCCACCATCCTGTCGGCCGAGGCGCAAATTGACAACGTGGTGGGGGTGTCTCGGGCACCGATCTGGGTACGTTTGAGCCATGTCTGAAGGTCCTGTCCTCAAAAACCGATTGCGCTCGGACCTGACGGCCGCGATGAAATCTCAGGACAAGCTGCGCACCGCCACGCTGCGGATGCTGCTCACCGCGATCGGCAACGAAGAGGTGGCGGGCAAGGCGTCGCGGGAGTTGACCGACGACGAGGTGCTCAAAGTGCTCCACCGAGAGTCCCGGAAGCGTGCCGAAGCCGCCGAGGTCTACACGCAGAACGGACGCGGTGAGCTGGCCGCCAACGAACACGCCGAGGCGCAGGTCATCGACGAGTATCTGCCGACGCCGTTGACGGAGGCCGAACTGGCCGCTGTCGCCGACACCGCCATCGCGCAGGTCGCCGAGGCGATCGGGGAGCGACCCTCGATGAAGCAGATGGGTCAGGTGATGAAGGCCGCCACGGCCATCGCCGCAGGTAAGGCCGACGGCGCGCGGCTCTCGGCGGCGGTCAAGGCCCGCCTGTAACCGGTTTTCGGGTCATGGCACCGGGTACCCCGATGCCATGACCCGGTTCGGATACACCCTGTTCACAGAACAAAGCGGCCCCAAAGACCTTGTCCGCTACGCAGTTTCGGCTGAACGCGCGGGCTTCGACTTCGAAGTGAGCTCGGATCACTACTTTCCGTGGCTGGCATCGCAGGGCCACGCGTCCTACGCGTGGTCGGTGCTCGGCGCCGTCGCGCACGCCACCGAGCGGGTGGAGCTGTTCACGTACGTCACCTGCCCGACGATGCGCTACCACCCCGCGATCGTCGCTCAGAAGGCCGCCACGCTGCAGATCCTGTCCGACGGGCGGTTCACCCTCGGACTCGGCACCGGTGAGAACCTCAACGAGCATGTGGTCGGCAAACGGTGGCCGACGGTGGCTCGACGGCTGGAGATGCTGCGCGAGGCCATTCAGATCATCCGTGAGCTGTTCACCGGTGAGCTGGTCGACTGGAAAGGGGAGTACTTCGAGGTCGACTCAGCGCGGCTGTGGGACCTGCCCGAGGTCCCGGTGGCCATCGCCGCCGCCGTCTCCGGCGAGCGTTCCGTGGAGACGTTCGCACCGCTGGCCGACCATTTGATCGCCGTCGAACCGAACAAGGACCTCGTCACCGCCTGGCACGACGCCCGGCGCGCCACCGGCCTGCCCGGCGATGTGCGCGTGGTCGGGCAGATCCCGATCTGCTGGGATCCCGACCGCGACGCCGCCGTCGCGCGCGCCCACGACCAGTTCCGATGGTTCGCCGGGGGCTGGGCGGTCAACTCCGATCTGCCGACGACGGCCGGTTTCGACGGTGCCACGCAGTATGTGCGGCCTGAGGACGTCGCCGAATCGATTCCGTGCGGACCGGATCTGGACGCGATCGTCGACGCGGTGAGCAAGTACTGGGAGGCCGGGTTCACCGACATCGCGGTGGTGCAGATCGGTGACGAGAGCCAGGATGCGTTCCTCAACGAAGCGGCCGGGCCGCTGCTGGAAAAGTTGCGAACCGCATCGGCGTAAAACCTGTTTGGCCGTATCTGACAGGGGTACCCCGGCCCGACCTGAAAGACCAAAAGCCGGGAGGCGCCCACATGTTCGTTCACAACAAAGATCTCCAATTCGAGGTTCGGGTCGAGAGGCCGGACCCGCGATTCGCGACCCTGCTTCAGGAGCAGTTCGGCGGCGCCAACGGCGAACTCAAGGCCGCGATGCAGTACTTCACCCAGGCGTTCGTGCTGCGTCAGAAGAACCCCAAGATGTACGACCTGTTCATGGACATCGCCACCGAGGAGTTCAGCCACCTGGAGATGGTCGGCTCGTTGATCACGATGCTCCTCGACGGGCTCAACGACGACCTCAAGATGGCCAACGAACGCTGCGACTGGATGCCGTTGGTGGGTCGCGACGGTCGCGAGCAGCTCATCCACGCCGTGGCGGTGAACCCAATGATGTTGACCGAGAGCGGCGGCGGACCCAATGTCGGCGATTCGGCAGGCAACTTCTGGACCGGTGCGTTCGTCAACGCCAACGGCGATCCGACCGTCGACCTGCGCAGCAACCTGGCCGCCGAATCGAGGGCGAAGATCGTCTACGAGTACCTCAAGCAGTTCACCGACGACCCGGGTGTGCAGGACACGCTGACGTTCCTGATGACCAGGGAGGTCGCGCATTACCAGCAGTTCACCGCGGCCCTCAACGAACTGCCGGTGAACTTCCCGCCCGGACAGCTGACCGGCGACGACCGGTTCCAGAACGTGGCGTTCAACATGTCCGACGGCGCGGGATCGGTCCGCGGACCGTGGAACGAGGGCCAGGGTCCGTGGCCCGAGGGCATGAAATGGGATTACGTCGAGAAGCCGCAGGAGCAGTGGCTGGGCACCAAGAAACGGGAGAACAAGGGCGCCCAGCGGTGCCCGGAGGGGCAGCCCGCCGTGCAGGGGGAGAAGCCGTTCACCCACGAGCAACACACGGCAACCTGACCAACTGCGGGGAGAAGGCCGGTGCCCAACGGGCACCGGCCTTTTCACGAACTACTTCATCTGGGGATCGGGCGGGTTCTCGGCCTCCCGGCCGCTGGCCGCGTCGCGGACGTGGTCCACCATCGCGGCACCCATACCCATCGTCTTCTGCACCATCGGGTTGGCCGGTGTGTCCGGATGTGGCCGCGTCGGCGCCACTTTCTTGGCGGCTTCCAGTTTGTCGCCAAGCTTTTCGCGGTCCTGCGGGCTCACCGCGGCCTCGAACTTCGGCCACACCACCTCCTGCTCGTAGAGGATGTGCTCGCGCCCGATCTTGACGAATTCCTGCAGCGCCTCGTGATAGTCCGCCTCACCGGGCTTGCCGTCTTCGAGGCGCTGCAGCAGTTCCTTGCCGGCCTGCTCTTGGGCGATCGCCTCGTCGGCCAGCTCGTCACCGTCCTCGAGCGCGTCGCGAACCGCCGGCCAGAAGAACTGCTGCTCGATCGCCTCGTGTTGCGATTCGGCGATCACCAGGTTGGTCACCATGGTGTCCAGCCCGCTGCGCTGGGCGCCCTCGCCGGTCGGCGCCCCGTCGAGCACCTCGAGCATCCCCAGTACGCTCTTGTGGTCTTCGCGCAGAAACGTCAGTGCGTCCATATCTTTGCCTCTTACTTTTACTTTCGCGGTCGTAGTCCGCTGCGCATACCCCGGCCCGGGTGGTTGAAACAGACCCGCACCGGGTAGTTCGACACCCATGACGCGCGGAAAAGGGATCTACGACGACGAAGATGCCGAGGAACCCAAGGGTGGTCGCCCAGGTCCGAAAGATGAAGGCCGCGAAGGCGGTATGGCTACCCGCGAAGTCGCACCCGACGTCGCGGAATCGGGTGGGGAACCCACGGCCTGAGCGTCACTGCGCATCCCGGCCTTGGCGGCTGCGCCGATAGGCCGCGCGCCGGAACTCCCCGAGCCACCGGGGCAGCAGCGTGACGTCGGGGTCGCTGTGCACCGTCGGATCGAACCCGATGTCGTCGTTGCTGGGGTCGGTATGGCGCAGCGTCAGCCGCGCCAGCGGTCTGAACCCGCCCGTACCGGCGGCCTGATCGATATCGAAAACCACTCCGGCCGTATCGAGTTGGTCACGGATCGCGTCCAGCGACAACCCGCGGCCACCCAGGTCTGTGACGAGGTGCGCACGCACCCACCACGGGGTATCGCGGTATTGCAGCGGCATCAGGCTGGAGAACGTCGCGCCCGACCACGCGGTGACCGGCGAGAGGGCGATGCGGCTGTTGGCCACCGTGGAGGCCAACAGCACGTCCCAAGGCGTGCAACCGTGCAGATCCTGCGGGGGCGGCATCCGCCACGCCAGACCCGCGACGTCGGGCAGCGCCCCGGGCAGCCCGATGCCTTTCGACACGCGTGCCACCACGTCACACGACACCATTGGCAGGCCTTCACCGTCCGGCGCGATGCGTTCGAGCAACCCCTCGGCCATTACGCCGTTGGGGTGGAACAACCGGCGTCCGCGAATCGCCGCCCCGAGCCGGACCGGCAATGCGGCGATGTCAGAAGTACGCACGATGATGGTGTGCCCACGCGGCGTTGTGCCAAAACCGCGTTTCAACCGTCCCAAGATCGGGCATTAATTCTGCGCTAGTGCTGCGACGCCGCAGCGAACTCTGTCGAAAGGCCGATGTGACTACCGCGTACACGGACCTGAGTAGCCCGGTCGTCGCCGAGGGTGTCTATGCCCCCCAAGAGGACTCCCAACTGCTCATTGATGTCATGGAGAAAACCGGCCTGGCACAGGGCCACCGGGTCGCCGACTTATGCACCGGCTCGGGGGTTGCGGCTATCGCGGCACGTGAGCAGGACGCCAAGGAAGTCACCGCCTTTGACATCTGTGCGCGGGCGGTGCACTGTGCGCGGGCCAACGCCGCGGCCGCCGGCGTCGAGGTGGCGGTGCACCTGGGTTCGTGGGCGCGCGCGGTGGAGTTCGGGCCCTATGACCTGGTGATCTGCAATCCGCCCTATGTGCCGCACGATCCGAGCTTCGACGACGCGTTGCCGTCACACGTCGGCCCGCCCCGGGCGTGGGATGCCGGGTTCGACGGCCGCCTCGTTCTGGACCCGCTGTGCGCGGCGGTGCCCGACCTGCTGGCCGACGGCGGGTCCTTTCTGGTGGTGCAGTCCGAATTCGCCAGCCCGCGTCAGACGCTGGGTGCGTTGGCCGCCGCCGGGCTTGACGCGGAAATCGTTGCGTACCAGTGGATTCCGTTCGGGCCCGTGCTCACTGCGCGGGCCGAATGGCTGGAGCAAACCGGCCGTCTCGAGCCGGGCCGCCGCGAAGAGGAACTCGTCGTCATCCGGGCCGACAAGCCATGACCGACAGCCAGCCGCGCACCGTGCGGATCGTTCCGTCGGGCCCGATGATGGTGCAGGGCCCGGTGCGCATCGAGATGCCCGACGGCCGTGTGGTGGAGTCGGACCGTTTCATGGTGGCGATCTGCGCGTGCAAACGCAGCAAGGATTACCCGTTGTGCGACACCAGCCATCGGTGTCGGCGCCGCGCCGAGCCGACGACCAAGTCCTCAGACAAGCGGTCGGCGTAGCGACGTCCGGTTGTCGGTCCAGCAGGCCATCATGTGGTCGGCCAGCCGGTCCTCCACCACGTCGCGGGCCCGGATCCCGAACACCACATCACGTTCCAGATGCGGTTCGCGCGCGATCAGATCTTCGACCACGTCGGTGCGCACCACCTGTTCGTGAACCGCGTCGGCCACGACGTGCTCCTGGTAGAAGGCCACACAGGCGTCGGGGGCGCCCATCCGCTCGAGCGCCTGCACCAGCCGTCGGGAACCGGGCGACGACGTGATCTCCGTGGACGCGAAGTGCCCGATCGTGGCGCCGCGCAGCTCGCGGTGCAGCCCGAACAACGACATCAGGTTGACCGACGCCAGCGCGTCGGCGGGCACCGCGTCGAGGTAACCCAGATACGACGGATCCAGCCGGGCGGCGTCCAACAGCTCGGCGTAGAGGTGCTGATGGACGTGATCACCACGGCCACCGCCGAATTCGTCGAATTCGACCGCGACGAACGCCGCCTTGGCGTGGCCGGCCAGCCGCGGGATCGCCCACGCGTGCGGGTCGCCCTCCTTGAGGTGGTAGACCGAGCGGTGCACGAAGTACTCCTGCATCTGCTCCCAGGTGCCCTTGTCGCGCAGGTAGTAGGACGGGCCTTCGCCGTCGACCGGCTCGACCGCCAGCTTGTCCATCTCGGCGGTGGCGGAGTCGTCGGCGGTGATCTCGCCGACGTCCTGGCGCACCGCGCTGAGGAAGGCCTCTTCGAGGCGGCCACGCAGGTGCAGCAGCGACGGATTCCACTCCCAGCGGGGGTTGACCCCGGCGAACCCGCGGTAGTGCAGTTCGTAGCAGACGTACAGCGCCAGCTGCAGGTCGAGCCCGTACGGATCGGCTTCGGCGAGCGGGACATCGATCGGCCGGATGTGCAGCGCGGGCCGATCCCGGCGCAGCAACTCGATGATCGTGGCGGACAGCGGCCCGACGGCCTGGGGCAGCGCGGGTTCGACGAGAACCGAAGAGGTGGTCACGATCCTGTTAATTCCCCGCATCGTTGCCGGTCAAACCCCGTTTAGCGACACCGGCCACCGGGTAGCTCCACCCATACTGGTCGTGGAGGGGATCGAAATGTTCGAGCTGGATGTGCTGGTGGCGATCTA
Source organism: Mycolicibacterium pulveris (assembly GCA_050205315.1). Classification (GTDB taxonomy): domain Bacteria; phylum Actinomycetota; class Actinomycetes; order Mycobacteriales; family Mycobacteriaceae; genus Mycobacterium; species Mycobacterium pulveris_A. Next base: position 72,994 of record JBNMRA010000008.1, read on the forward strand.
TCTCTGCGGCTGGGCCGTTGTCACAGTGGGCCTGTACGTCGCGGGCAAACGGCTCGCCGAACGTGGCTCGGCCGCGGCGCGCACGCTCGGGGTCAGCGTGCTGGGCGGGGCGCTGTGGCCGCTGCTGCTCGTCGGCGTGGTGGAAGCGAGCTCCATCGTCGTGTTGACCAAGCTCGGGGCGAAGACCACGCCGCAGATGGGCGTGCTCGCGTAGCTGACGCAGTCGGGGTGGCGGGATTTGAACCCACGACCTCTTCGTCCCGAACGAAGCGCGCTACCAAGCTGCGCCACACCCCGCGTGAAGCCACGACAGCGTATCGCACCGGCGGGGTGCGAAGCCAAACGCTATCCCGCGCCCGTTCGCCTCGCGAGTGCTACCGCAGGGCTGTGCAAACCGCCCCGCCGGCGACCCTGGTGTAGCGCTCGCGAGCTGAACGCGCGGCAGCTGTGGGCTGCGACACGCCCCGGGATGGAAGTTGTTGTCGGTGGCGTTATGCACACTGACGCACAGAGACCAACGAAGCGAGGCAGCAGATGACCGTCCTAGGCGCATCCATCTATGTGGGCTTCTTCATCCTGGCCGCGCTGTGGCTGTTCCTGACGTCCGAGGGACCCCTGGTCGACCGGTCCGACGACTCCGGCCAGCGTCCCGAGCGTTCGAACTCGGCCAGCACCGATGCGGACTGCGAAGGGTCCAGCCGCTGGCTGGTCAGCCACTCGTCGCAGAAGTAGGTGTCGGCGTAGCGGTCCCCGCTGTCGGCCAGCAGGGTGACCACCGAACCGCTGCGGCCGTCGGCCAGCATCTCCGCGAGTAACCCGAACGCGCCCCACAGATTGGTTCCCGTCGACGGGCCCACCCGTCGGCCCAGCACCGTGCTGGCGTGGCGCGCGGCGGCCACCGACGCGGCGTCGGGTACCAACACCATCCGATCGACCACGTCGGGCAGAAACGACGGCTCCACCCGCGGCCTGCCGATTCCTTCGATGCGCGACGACGTTCCGGTCACCACATCGTCGCGGCGCTGCGCATACGACGGGTAGAACGCCGAATTCTCCGGGTCCACCACGCACAACCGGGTGGCGTGGCGGCGATAGCGGATGAACCGGCCGATCGTCGCGCTGGTTCCGCCGGTGCCCGCGCCCACCACGATCCACTCCGGAACCGGATGGGTCTCGTCCCGCATCTGCTCGAAGATCGACTCGGCGATGTTGTTGTTGCCGCGCCAGTCGGTGGCCCGCTCGGCGTTCGTGAACTGGTCGAGGTAATGACCACCCGTCTCCGCGGCCAGCCGCTCGGCCTCGGCATACATCTGCGATGACTCGTCCACGAAATGGCAACGCCCGCCCTGTGATTCGATCAGCGCGATCTTGCTGGGACTGGTCGACGACGGCATCACCGCGATGAACGGCAACCCCAGCAACGCCGCGAAGTAGGCCTCCGACACCGCCGTCGAACCCGATGACGCCTCGATCACGGTGGTGTTCTCGGAGATCCAGCCGTTGCACAGCCCGTAGAGGAACAACGACCGCGCGAGCCGGTGCTTGAGGCTTCCGGTGATGTGGGTGGACTCGTCCTTGAGATACAGGTGCAGATCGCAGTCGTCGGCCCAGGCCGACGGCAGCGGATACCGCAGCAGGTGCGTGTCCGCGCTGCGCCTGGCGTCGGCCTCGATCAGCCGGACCGCGTTGTCGGCCCAGTCGCGCGAATGGCCCCGGGTGGCGACGGCGCTCGGCAACGCTTACCGAACGGACACGCTCGGATGGGACTGGCCCACCGTGCTGCCGACGTCACGGCCGCCGGTCGGAGCCGGCACCAGCGTGAGCAGCGTGGCCTCCGGACGGCAGCAGAACCGCAGCGGCGCATACGGTGACGTGCCGATACCCGCCGACACGTGCAGCTGCATGTGCGCGCCCCACCGCGACGGCCCCTTGGCTCGCGACCGGTCCAAATCGCAGTTGGTGACAAGCGCGCCGTAGAACGGCAGGCACAGCTGACCGCCGTGGGTGTGGCCGGCCATCACCAACTGGTAGCCGTCGGCGGCGAAGCGGTCCAGCACCCGCGGTTCCGGTGAATGCGTCAGCCCCAACTTCAGATCCGCCGCGGCAGGCGCCGGGCCCGCGATCGTCTCGTAGCGGTCCCGCGACAGGTGCGGGTCGTCCACCCCCGCGGCCGCGATCCGCAACCCGTTGACGCTGAACTCGCGGCGATTGTGGGTCAGGTCCAGCCAACCGCGCTCGGTGAACGCCGCGCGCAGGTCCTGCCATGGCAGCGGTTCACCGTGCACGCGGTGCCCGGGGTTGGACAGGTAGTTCAGCGGGTTCTTCGGGCGTGGGGCGAAGTAGTCGTTGCTGCCGAAGATGAACACACCGGGCACCGCGAGCAGTTCGGTCAGCGACTGCACCACCGCGGGCACCGCCTTCGGATGTGCCAGGTTGTCTCCGGTGTTGACCACCAGATCGGGCTCGAGCGCCACCAACTCACGCAGAAACGCCTGCTTGCGGCGCTGCGCGGGCCGCATGTGGATGTCGCTGATGTGCAGCACCTTCAGCGGCGAGGACCCCGGCGAGAGCACCGGCATCGTCACCTCGCGCAACACGAACGCGTTGCGCTCGATGATCGAGGCGTAGGCGATGCCGGCTGTCAGCGCACCCGCGGACACCGCCGCGGAGGTTTTCCAGGTCGACGGCGATCGAGTCGAACGAGCGGGCATGCCTGCGAGCCTACTGCCAGTGGCCTTCAGTTACCGATTTCCGCCGGCGGGCGTGGGCAACCCCACAGGTCGGGTCACCCCGGTGGCGGCGGTGCCGGAGGCGGCGGCCCGAGCACCGGAACCGTGATCGGCGGCAGACCCGGGATCTGCACGACGGTCTCGCCGACCGGTGCCGGAAGGCCGGGGATGCCCGGCGGGCGGTCGGGCGCGGGCGGCGGCGGCGGCGCGATGCCGTTGGAGACCAACAGCGTGATGATCGAACCCGGCACCGTGTTTCCGGTGGGCGACGTGCCGACCACCGTGCCCCGCGACGACGAGCTGTTCACCGGGTTGGCGTCGTCGGCGACCTGGAAGCCGGCGTCGCGCAACCGCTGCCGCGCAGTGCTCTCGGTGAGGCCGGCGACGCTGGGCACCTTGGAGCCGGGCCCGCCGTCGACGAAGCGCGGATCGGTGGGCGGCAGGGTGACCTCGCCGAAGGCGGTGGCGATCGGCTTCATCGCCGCGAACCAGGTGCGCGCGGGCTCGTTGCCGCCGTACAGGTTGCCGTTACCGCCGCATTTGCGCAGCGGGAACGAACACAGCGACCCCGGCGAGGACGAGTCGTCGTAGATGTAGTTCGCGGCGGCCAGCTGGTTGGTGAAGCCCAAGAACCCCGAGGAGCGGTGCGACTCGGTGGTGCCGGTCTTACCCGACATCGGCAGGTCCCAGCCGACCGAGCCGGCCGCCCCGGCGGCCGTTCCCGCGCCCTCGTCGTCCTTGCTCAGCGCGTTGGCCAGCGTGTTGGCCAGCCCGTCGGGTACCACCTGTTCGCACGTCTCGGTGGTCACCGCGACCTGCTCGCCGTGGCGGTCGATCACCTCGGCGATCGGGTTCGGCGGACACCACACCCCGCCGGAGGCCAGCGTGGCGGCGACGTTGGCCAACTCGAGCGGGTTGACCTCGATCGGGCCCAGCGTGAACGAACCGATGTTCTGCCGTTTGACGAAATCGGCGAGGCTCTCGTTGCTTTCGGGGTCGTAGTCACGCGCGGTGCCGGGCAGTGCATAGGACCGCAGGCCCAGCTTGACGGCCATGTCGACCGCGCGTGGCACCCCGATCTGTGAGATGAGCTTGGCGAACGCGGTGTTGGGCGACGTGGCCAACGCGTCGGTGACGTTCATGGAGCCGCGGTAGTTGCCCGCGTTCTCCACGCACCACGTCGCCGGCGGGCAACCCCGGGCGCCGCCGCTGCCCAGGCCCTTGGCCTGGAACCGGGCCGGCGCGTCCAGCTGCGCGTTGATCCCCATCCCCATCTCCATGGCGGCGGCGACGGTGAAGACCTTGAAGATCGACCCCGCGCCGTCACCCACCAGCGAGAACGGCTGCGGCTGCATCGTCTCGTTGGCCTCGGTGTTCAGCCCGTAGGTGCGGCTACTGGCCATCGCCAGCACCGGGTGGGATTCCTTGCCCGGCCTGATCACGCTCATCACGCTGGCGACGCCGTCGCGGCTGGCGTCGGCGAACTGGTTGACCGCCGCCTTCACCGGTGCCTGCACATCGGGATCCAGCGTGGTCTTGATCAGGTAACCGCCCTTGGCGACCTGCTCCTTGCTGATGCCCGCGCGGGCCAGGTACTCCAGCGCGTAGTCGCAGAAGAACGCGCGGTCACCGGCGGCGATACAGCCGCGCGGCAGTTCCTTCGGCTGCGGCAGCACACCAAGGGGTTTCTCCTTGGCCGCCCGCAGCGCCGCGGCCTCCTCGGGAATGTTCTCGATCATCGTGTCGAGCACGACGTTGCGACGGGCCAGCGCACCGTCGGGGTTGGTGTATGGATTCAACGTGCTGGTGGACTGCACCAGCCCGGCCAGCAGCGCCGCCTGCTCCCAGTTCAGCTCGGAGGCGTCGATGCCGAAGTAGGTCTGCGCCGCGTCCTGGACGCCGAACGCGCCGTTGCCGAACGACACGAGGTTCAGGTAGCGGGTCAGGATCTCGGGCTTGGTGAACGTCTTGTCCAGGGTCAGCGCCATCCGGATCTCGCGCAGCTTGCGCGCCGGGGTGGTCTCGACCGCGGCGCGGCGTTCGGCCTCGGTCTGCGCGATCACCAGCAGCTGATAGTTCTTGACGTACTGCTGCTCGATGGTGGAGCCGCCGCGGGTGTCGAGGTTTCCGGACAGATAGCCCGACAGGCCGGTCAGCGTGCCCTGCCAGTCCACGCCGTTGTGCTCGGCAAACCGTTTGTCCTCGATGGAGACGATCGCCAACTTCATGGTGTTGGCGATGTCCTCGCTGGACACCTCGAACCGGCGCTGCGAGTACAGCCACGCGATGACGTTGCCCTTGGCGTCGACCATCGTCGACACCTGCGGCACCTCGCCCTCCACCAACTGCGCAGAACCGTTGGCCACCACGTCGGAGGCCCGGTTCGAGACCAGGCCGATGCCGCCGACCACCGGAAACATCAACGCGGCGGCCAGCACGCTGGCCAGCAGAGCGCACCAGGCGAGCTTGATGACCGTGACCGACGTCGGCGGTCGGTTCGGCTGGTGCTCGGGCATGGCTACAGACTAACGACGCGGATTCCGCCGCAAAACGGGCAGCGTCGATCCGAGCGCCGAAAAACCCCCAAGCAGCGAACATATCCGCGTGAACGTCAATTTCCCGGCCTGACGGCACGGTCGTCCCAAAAAAGTAGGGAAACACCCATTGCGCGAAACCCTCTGACCACCTAAGTTGAGCAGACAGTGCGATGCAGGTCACATAGCACCCCCGCACTGTGGCGTAGATCGCAGACGCTTTCTACACCGGACGACATGGCCGCCACGGCGTCGCCGAGGCGGCAGGCAAAGAAGGGATATCTCGGGTGTCAGCAACTAGGCCCGCGGCTCGCAGGACAAGCATGAACTCTTCCGCCCACACTGTTGTCCACGGCGCCGAAGCCGAAGCCCGTATCGCCTGGGTATCCCAGGCTCGATGCCGCCAGACCGATCCCGACGAACTATTCGTCCGAGGCGCCGCCCAACGCAAAGCCGCGGTCATCTGCCGGCACTGCCCGGTGATCTTGGAATGTGGCGCCGACGCCCTCGACAACCGTGTCGAGTTCGGCGTGTGGGGCGGTATGACCGAGCGTCAGCGTCGCGCCCTACTCAAGCAGCACCCCGAGGTGGTTTCCTGGGCCGAGTTCTTCGCCGCCCAGCGCAAACACCGCAGCGCCGTCTAGGCCGCTGAAGCCTCGCCGGTCATCTGATCGGCGATCGCCCGCAACGCATCCAGATCCGACACGTCGAACGGCAGCGACGGCACGCCGACGATCGCGACATGCGGATTGGCGCCCGTGAACCGCGACAGCAGCCGGATCTCCCGCTTCGCCGTCATCGCGCGGTCGGCGTGGATCCGCAACACGGCCGCCGTCAACGCGCCCGGATCGGTCTTCTCGATCTCCTCGGCGGTTTCCTCGGCCTTGTCGGCGTGCAGCTCGCACAGCGTCGGGTGGGTGCGGTTGAGGATCAGCCCGGCCAGCGGCATGCGTTCTTCGGACAGCCGGTCGATGAAGAACGACGCCTCACGCAACGCGTCCGGCTCGGCCGCCGACACCACGACGAACTGGGTGCCGCGACGCTTGAGCAGCTCGTAGGTGCGCTCGGCCTTCTCCCGGAACCCGCCGAACGTGGCATCCAGCGATTGGACGAAACTGGCTGCGTCGGACAGCATTTGTGAACCCAGCACGGTCGACAGCGCCTTCATGGCCAGCCCGACCGCGCCGGTGACGAGACGTCCGAAGCCGCGCCCCGGCGCCAGCAGCAGCCGCCACAATCGACTATCCATGAAGCTGCCCAACCGTTTTGGCGCATCGAGGAAGTCCAGGGCATTGCGCGACGGCGGAGTGTCGACCACCACCAGATCCCATTTGTCTTGCGCGAGAAGCTGTCCCAGCTTCTCCATCGCCATGTACTCCTGCGTGCCTGCCAGCGACGTGGCGACGGTCTGATAGAACTGGTTGTCCAGAATCGCGTTGGCGCGGTCGGCGCCGGAATACTGGACCACCATCTCGTCGAACGTCCGGCGCATATCGAGCATCATCGCGTGTAGCTCGCCGCGCACCTCCGGGGCCAGCGGCACACGCTGTGGGGTGTTGCCCAGGTCGGCAATGCCCAGGGCCTGGGCCAGCCGCCGGGCCGGGTCGATCGTCAACACCACCACCGTGCGGCCGTATTCGGCCGCCCGCAGCGCCAATGCGGCCGCCGTGGTGGTTTTGCCGACACCGCCCGCGCCGCAACACACGACGACGCGGTTGGAGGTGTCCTCGATGATCGCGCGCATGTCGAGCGCAGGAGGGTGGGTGCTCATCTACGTCTCCTCAATGGTCCGATGCGTCTACCGCACGCCCTGCTGCGCGAGCACTTCGGCCAGTTCATAGAGGCTGCCCAGATCGACGCCGTCGGTGATCTGGGGCAGCTGGAGGCGCGCCACGTCGAGCGCGTGGAGCTGCTCAGCGCTCTCGGCGCGAGCCTTGATGCGGGTCGCGTGCTGGATCGTCTCGGTGAGCAGGCCGGCGAAGTCGCTGTCGGACAACGTGATTGCGTGGTCAGCCAGCGTCGTGCGGACCTCGTCGGCGTCGATGTGGCCTTCGGCGGCCTTGGCCAGGTCCTGCGGTGACAGATAGGCCGGGATGTTGCGGTTGACGATGACGCTGCCGATCGGCAGGTCCAGGCTCTTGAGCTCGTCGACGGCTTCCAGCGTCTCCTGGATGGGCAGCGCCTCCAGCAACGTCACGAGGTGGATCGCGGTGAGGTCGGAATGCAGCACCTTGACCACGCTTTCGGCCTGCCCGTGCACCGGGCCGCCCTTGGCCAAATCGGAGACCGCCTTGGTGACGTCGAGGAACCGGGCGATGCGCCCGGTCGGTGGTGCGTCCACCACGACGGCGTCATACACCGGTTGCTTGCCCTTCTCGGCGCGCGTGACGATCTCGCGGATCTTTCCGGTGAGCAGCACGTCGCGTAGCCCGGGTGCGATCGTCGTCGCGAACTCCACCGCGCCGATCCTGCGCATCGCACGCCCGGCCAAGCCGAGGTTGTAGAACATGTCGAGGTATTCGAGGAAGGCGGCCTCGGTGTCGATCGCCAGCGCGTTGACCTGACCGCCGCCGTCTGCGGTGGCGATCTTGACCTCTTCATAGGGCAGCGGAGGGACGTCGAACAGCTGCGCAATCCCTTGGCGCCCTTCAACTTCCACCAGCAGCACCTTGCGGCCACCGACCGCCAGTGCCAGCGCCAGCGCTGCGGCGATCGTCGACTTGCCGGTGCCGCCCTTGCCGGTGATGAAGTGCAGGCGCGCCTTGGTCAGGCGCGACGGCCAGCCGACGGATCTCCCGCCATTGGTAGTGGAAGCCACCAGTGCATGCTAACCAGTGGTTTGCGGGCCCATGACGCCCGCAGCCCCATTTGACCGCCCGATAAGCTCGGCAACATGACCGAACCGACCCGCTGGGAGTACTCCACCGTCCCGTTGCTCACGCACGCAACCAAACAGATCCTCGACCAGTGGGGTGAGGACGGTTGGGAACTGGTGTCGGTGCTGCCGGGGCCCACCGGTGAGCAGCACGTCGCCTATCTCAAACGACCGAAATGACGCCATCGGCCAGGTTGACCGAGCTGGGCATCGAGCTGCCCGCGGTGGTGCCGCCGGTGGCCGCCTACGTGCCCGCGGTGCGCACGGGCAACCTGCTCTACACCGCAGGTCAGCTGCCGATGAAGGACGGCGCGTTGCTGCAGTCCGGCAAGGTGGGCGCCGAGGTCAGCCCCGACGACGCCAAGGCGCTGGCCCGGGTGTGCGCGCTCAACGCGTTGGCCGCGGTGCATTCGCTGGCCGGCATCGACGCGGTCGCCCGGGTGGTCAAGGTGGTCGGGTTCGTCGCGTCGGCGCCGGGGTTCTACGGCCAGCCGGGGGTGATCAACGGGGCCTCCGAGCTGTTCGGTGAGGTGTTCGGCGAGGCGGGCGCCCACGCCCGGTCGGCGGTCGGGGTGTCGGCGTTACCGCTGGACGCGCCGGTCGAAGTGGAAGTCATCGTCGAGCTCGCATGAGCGATCCGGTGACCCTCGAGCATCCCGCGTACGGGCTTCTGCGGCCGGTCACCGACACCGCGTCTGTGCTGCTGTGTGACAACCCCGGGATGATGACGCTCGACGGCACCAACACGTGGGTGCTGCGCGGGCCGGGCAGCACCGAGATGGTGCTCGTCGACCCCGGTCCGGAGGACGACGACGAACACGTCGGGCGGCTCGCCGAACTCGGTGAGATTCCGCTGATCCTGATCAGCCACCGGCACGAGGACCACACCGGCGCCATCGACAAGATCGTCGAGCGCACCGGCGCGGTGGTGCGCTCGATGGGCAGCGGATTTCTGCGCGGCCTCGGCGGACCGCTGACCGATGGCGAGGTGATCGACGCGGCGGGGCTGCGGATCACGGTGATGGCCACGCCCGGCCACACCGCGGATTCGGTGTCGTTCGTCCTCGACGACGCGGTGCTGACAGCCGACACGGTGCTGGGCCGCGGCACCACGGTGATCGACAAGGAGAACGGCAGCCTGCAGCAGTACCTCGATTCGTTGCAGCGGCTACGCGGTCTCGGTCAGCGCACGGTGCTGCCCGGCCACGGCCCCGAACTCGCAGATCTAGAAGCCGTCAGCGACATGTATCTGGCACACCGCGAGGAGCGGCTCGACCAGGTGCGCGCGGCGCTGCGGGAGCTGGGCGAGGATGCGAGCACCCGCCAGCTCGTCGAGCATGTCTACACCGACGTCGACGAAAAGCTATGGGACGTGGCCGAATGGTCGGTCCAAGCCCAGCTGGACTACCTACGTAACTAGCGATTTGTGCACGAAAACCCGCGCTGAGCGCAGAAAATCGTGCACAAATCGCCCGGAAGAGCTAGCGGGCGCGGCGGGCCAGGCGTTCGGAGTCGGAGATCAACACGCTTTTACCCTCCAACCGAATCCAGCCGCGGTGGGCGAAATCGGCCAGCGCCTTGTTCACCGTCTCGCGCGAGGCCCCCACGAGCTGAGCGATCTCCTCCTGCGTCAGGTCGTGGGTGACGCGCAGCGCGCCGCCCTCCTGGGTGCCGAACCGCTGCGCCAGCTGCAGCAGCTGCTTGGCCACGCGGCCGGGCACGTCGGTGAAAATCAGGTCGGCCAGGTTGTTGTTGGTGCGACGCAGGCGACGGGCCAGCACGCGCAGCAGCTGTTCGGCGATTTCCGGGCGATCGGAGATCCAGGCCCGCAGCGCGTCACGGTCCATCGTCACGGCGCGCACCTCGGTGATGGTGGTGGCGCTCGACGTCCGCGGGCCGGGGTCGAAGATCGACAGCTCGCCGAACATGTCCGACGGGCCCATGATGGTGAGCAGGTTCTCGCGGCCGTCCGGCGATCGCCGGCCGATCTTGATCTTGCCGGACACGATGATGTAGAGCCGGTCGCCGGGCTCCCCCTCGGCGAACACGGTGTGCCCGCGGGGGAAGTCGACGGGCTGCAGTTGTTTGGTCAGCGCGGATACGGCGCTGGGTTCGACCCCCTGGAAGATTCCGGCCCTCGCCAGGATCTCGTCCACGTTGCCCCTCTTAAGCTGTTAGGTGATATGTCATCGCAAAGCCGAGTTCTAGCCTGATAGCGAAATCAGTCTAGAGGTACGCCGTTTCGCGACCAGCCCACGCTACACACGATTGGCATGTCGAGTCGGCTGAAACTCAGGATTGACCGCTCGGTGGGAGTAATAGCGCGTCGGCAAATCCGGTGTCGCGCCGTTGCCGGTCAGCCCGTAAATCGGCGACTCGGGTGAACTGCTGCGTTGCCGCGCGTTGCCATCGGCGGCACTGGCCCGGGACAGGAAGGTGGCCACATCGGTGGCCGATACCGTGTCGCCGGTCAGCCCCGCTTCGAGACGGTCGAGGCCGAACGTCGCCAGCATCAGCAAGCCCGGAATCAATCCGACCAGCAACCACGACACAACGCTGAAGTAAACACGGCCAAGGTCTCAGCGGGATCACGAATTGCCACCGGTCCGCGGTCGCATTGTTCGGCGATGTCGGACGTCGTCAGTAGGCTGGCCGATGTGACCGTGGGCGACACATCAACGGGTAAGCCGGCCGCGGCCAAGCGCGCCCGGAAATGGGACAGCGAAACCCGCATCGGCCTCGTCCGTCGGGCGCGGCGAATGAATCGGACGCTCGCGCAGGCGTTTCCACATGTGTACTGCGAGCTGGACTTCACCAACCCGCTCGAGCTCACGGTCGCGACGATCTTGTCGGCACAAAGCACCGACAAGCGCGTCAACCTCACCACCCCGGCGTTGTTCAAGCGCTACCGCACCGCACTGGATTACGCGCAGGCCGACCGGGCCGAACTGGAGGAGCTGATCCGGCCCACCGGCTTCTTCCGGAACAAGGCCAACGCGCTGATCCGGTTGGGCCAGGAGCTGGTGGAGCGGTTCGACGGCGAGGTGCCCGCGACCATGGATGAGCTCGTCACGCTGCCGGGGGTGGGCCGAAAGACGGCCAACGTGATCCTCGGCAACGCGTTCGACATCCCCGGCATCACCGTGGACACCCACTTCGGCAGGCTGGTACGGCGGTGGCGGTGGACAGCCGAGGAGGACCCGGTCAAGGTCGAGCACGCGGTCGGCGAGCTGATCCCGCGCAAGGAATGGACCGACCTGAGCCACCGGGTGATCTTTCACGGCCGCCGGGTCTGCCATGCGCGCAAACCCGCGTGCGGGGTGTGCGTACTCGCCAACGACTGCCCCTCGTACGGGACCGGACCCACCGACCCGATGACCGCTGCGCCGCTGGTCAAAGGCCCCGAAACCGAACACCTGCTGGCGCTGGCCGGGCTGTAGCCCGGCCGGGGGGTGACACGACATGCGCAGCTCGACGCGGTGGACTGTGGCCGTGCTGGTTGTCCTGGTCGCGCTCGGCGTGGCGCTGTGGAGCGAGCTGGGCAGCGAGGACGACGACGGCGCGGGCGGGCCGGCAGCCGCGCGCGATCGCCGCGCCGCCGACACCGCCGAGAGCTTGGCCGGTCCCCGGGCGCGCGCGGACCTTCAGCCGTGTCCGTCGCCGGGGACCGGCGCCGGTCCCGAGGCGCTGCGCGGCATCACGCTGGAATGCGCGGGCGACGGTTCGACGGTCGACGTCGCCGAGGCGCTGGCCGGGCGCACCGTCGTGCTCAACCTGTGGGCCTACTGGTGCGCGCCGTGCGCGGCGGAGCTGCCCGCGATGGCCGAGTACCAGCGCCGGGCCGGGCCGGAGGTCACCGTGCTGACGGTGCACCAAGACGAGAACGAGACGGCCGCGCTGCTGCGCCTGGCCGAGCTCGGCGTGCGGCTGCCGACGCTGCAGGACGGTCGCCGGTTGATCGCCGCCGCATTGCGGGTACCGAACGTGATGCCCGCAACCGTGGTACTTCGCGCGGACGGTAGCGTTGCCGACGTCCTGCCGCGCTCGTTTGACAACGCCGACGAAATCGCCGCAGCGGTCAACCCGTCGATAGGAGTACCGGGGTGAGCTGGGTCAGCGAGCAAAGTCCGCTGGCCCCCGACGCCGCGCCGCCCTGGCTGACGCCGCTGCTGGACAACACCGACCTGGTCAAGCGGGCCTACCGCCGCCGGGTACCTCCCGAAGTGCTGGCCGCGATGGGTGTCAACGCGGCGCCCGGAGCCGGCCGCGACGCCGCGGTGCTGGTGCTGTTCTCCGGCCCGCCGCAGGCCCCCGGCGGCGGGGTGCCCGACGACGTCGACCTGTTGGTCACCGTCCGCGCCGCCACGCTGCGCCACCACGCCGGGCAGGCGGCGTTTCCCGGCGGAGCCGCCGACCCCGGCGACCTCACCCCGGTGCACACCGCGCTGCGCGAGGCCAACGAGGAGACCGGCATCGACGTCGGGCGGCTGCACCCGCTTGCCACGCTGGAACGGCTGTTCATTCCGCCGTCGGGTTTCCACGTCGTACCGGTCCTGGCGTACTCGCCGGACCCCGGCCCGGTCGCCGTCGTCGACGAAGCTGAGACCGCGGTGGTTGCGCGGGTTCCGCTGCGCGCCTTCATCAACCCCAAGAACCGAATCATGGTGTACCGCAAGGAGAACACCCGCCGGTTGGCCGGGCCGGCGTTCCTGCTGCACGAGATGCTGGTGTGGGGGTTCACCGGCCAGGTGATCTCGGCGATGCTCGACGTCGCCGGCTGGGCGCGCCCGTGGGACACCGACGACGTGCGCGAGCTCGACGAGGCAATGGCGCTCGTCGGCTCCGACGCCAGTTACGGTGAAACACAACCATGACTTCCTCGCAGTGGCTCGACCTCGCCGTCCTGGCCGTCGCGTTCATCGCCGGCATCTCAGGATGGCGTTCGGGCGCGCTGGGCTCGCTGCTGTCGTTCCTCGGTGTGGTGCTCGGCGCGGTGGCCGGTGTGCTGCTGGCCCCGCACGTGGTGGCCAACATCGATGGCCCGCGCACCAAGTTGTTCGTGACGTTGTTTCTGATCCTTGCCCTGGTGGTGGTCGGCGAGATCGCCGGCGTGGTGCTGGGCCGGGCGGTGCGCGGCGCGATCCGCAACGGCGGGCTGCGGGCCATCGACTCCCTGATCGGGGTGGCGCTGCAGATCGTGGCGGTGCTGGTGGCCGCGTGGATGCTGACCTACCCGCTGCAGTCGTCGGATCAGCCGAACCTGGCCGCCGCCGTGCGCGGTTCGCAGGTGCTCAAGGAAGTCAACAACCTCGCTCCGGACTGGTTGAGGTCGGTGCCGGCCCGGCTGTCGGCGCTGTTGGACACCTCCGGTCTGCCCGATGTGCTGCAGCCGTTCGGACGTACACCGATCGTGGCGGTCGACGCCCCGGACGCGGCCCTGGCCGTGGATCCCGTCGTGGCCGCCGCGCGACCCAGCGTGGTCAAGATCCGCGGCGTGGCGCCCGGCTGCCAGAAGGTGTTGGAGGGCAGCGGATTCGTGGTGGGCCCCGACCGGGTGATGTCGAACGCGCACGTGGTGGCCGGATCCGACAGCGTCACCATCGAGGCCGACGGTCAGACCTACGAGGCCTACGTGGTGTCCTACGATCCTGAGGCCGACATCTCGATCCTCGATGTGCCCAACCTGCGCTCACAGCCGCTGCAGTTCGCCGAGACGCCGGCGTCGACAGGCACCGACGCGGTCGTGATGGGTTACCCCGGCGGCGGGGATTTCGTCGCGACGCCCGCTCGGGTGCGCGAGATCATCGAGCTGTCCGGGCCCGACATCTACCGCACCACCACCGTCGAACGTGAGGTGTACACGATCAGAGGCACTGTGCGCCAGGGTAATTCAGGCGGGCCGATGATCGACCTGGACGGCAACGTGCTGGGTGTGGTGTTCGGCGCCGCGGTCGACGACGCGGACACCGGGTTCGTGCTGACCGCCAACGAGGTGTCGCGTCAGCTCGCCAAGGTCGGCAACACCGAACGTGTGGTCACCGGCCCCTGCATCACCTAGGGCCGTACACCTGCGCCAGGAAGCGTGACAGCTGCTCGTTGACCGCCTCCGGCGCCTCTTCATGACCGAAATGGCCTGCGCCGGCGATCGATACATAACGGCCGTGCGGCGCGTAGTGCTGCGTGCGGTACACCGGATCAGCCAGCACGTACGGGTCGGCGTCACCGCGCAGGTGAAGCACGCCGACGTTGATCGGACGCCGCATCGACCGCAGAAACCGTCGCCCCTCGCCGCGCAGTTGGCTGCGCACGGCCCAGCGCTGGTACTCCAGCGCCGAATGCGCCGCCGACGGGATCTGGAATGCGCGCCGCAGATGTCCGATGGTCTCCGAGAAATCCTCTGATGCAACCCATTTCGCGCTCGCCCTGCTGCGCACGAGACGCTCCAGCTCTTCGGCGTTGTGGCGGGTCAACGCCCGCTCGGGCCACATCGGCACCTGGTAGCGCAGCAGCGACGGCAGCAGCGCCGAGCGCTGGTCACGGCGCCGGAGCACCGACGCGCGAAGCGCCACGGGGTGCGGTGAGCTGACCACCGCGATCGCCCGCACCACCCGCGGGTGCAGCACCGCGGTCGCCCAGCAGACCAGCCCGCCGTCGGCGTGACCGACCAGCGTGGCCTCGTGGTGGCCGAGCGCGCGCACCAGCCCGGCGATGTCACCGGCCAGGGTCCAGCCGTCATAGCCGCGCGGCGGCTTGTCGCTCCCGCCGTAGCCGCGCAGGTCCACGGCGACCACCCGCGCCCCGGTCAGCCCGCGTAGCTGGTGGCGCCACGACCACCAGAACGAGCCGAAGCCGTGCAGCAGGATGACCAGCGGCCGTTGGGTGGCCGGAGCCGCGTCGGCTGAGTCGGCTTCGACCACGTGGAAGCGAATTCCGTTGGCGTGCACATCAAGATGACGCCATGGGCCGTCGATACGGACCACCGACGGATCGGGCGGGTGCCCGGCCGGCATTACCAGCCTGATGGGTCGGTGGTCGCCGGCTTGCCGTCGCCGGCGGCGATCGTCTTGGCCTTGTCGTGGCCCGGGGTCAGCGCCTCGGGGATCTCCTTGACCGATTCGATGGTCTGCTGTGGGCCGCGGATGCGACGCACCTTGAGATAGCCGAGCAGGCCGAAGATCGCGGTGACCACGACCATGACGCCGAACACGATCAGAAACGCCGCCCAGCGCCAGATCCAGGTGTCGAGCAGTTCGGCGACGAAAAAGAAGAAGAAGAACGTGGAGTAGAACAGCACCACCAGCGCCAGGATGAAGTAGACGCTGCCGGTCAGCCCCTTCTTGACGTCGCGGGTGATCTCGGCCTTGGCGAGCTCCACTTCCGCGCGGACCAGCGTGGACACCTGCGCGGTGGCGTCTTTGACCAGGTCACCGATGGACGGGTCGGCCTTGGCGGCGTGCGGATCGACCAGTGGTATCGACGTCACGGTGGTCGGCGCGCCATTGCTGCGATCGCTCACGGACAGTTCCTCCCGCCTCGGCTATCGGTCGCGGTTCATGTTGCCATGTCGGGTGTTGCCATGTGGCGTGCGGCTAACCGCGGGTGACCGACGATAGACTGACCGGATCCCAGCACGGCAGGTCGGGCACGCGATTGAGGAGACATCTTTGAGCACCAGCGGCCGCTGCCTGAGTCGTCTTGTCACCCTCACCGCCCTTGCCGCGCTGCTGGCGCTCGTCGCGGTGACGCCCGTCGCCGACGCCGAGGGTCCGGTGGTGCTGGGCGGCGGGTCGGGCCTGATCGTCAACGGCGAGACGATGTGCACGCTGACCGCGATCGGACATGACAACCGCGGCAACCTGGTCGGCTTCACCTCCGCGCACTGCGGCGGGCCCGGAGCGCAGGTGGCCGCCGAATCCACGCCGAACGCCGGTGTGGTGGGCGTGATGGTCGCAGGCAACGACGCGCTGGATTACGCGGTCATCCAGTTCGACCCGGCCAAGGTGCACCCGGTCAACAACATCGACGGGTTCCAGATCGACGGGCTCGGGCCCGATCCCGTCGTCGGCGACATCGCCTGCAAGCTGGGCCGCACCACCGGCTACTCCTGCGGGGTGACATGGGGCCCGGGCACCGAGCCCGGCACCTTCGTCAACCAGGTGTGCGGTGGGCCCGGCGACTCCGGTGCCCCCGTCACCGTCAACAACCGGCTGGTCGGCATGATCCACGGCGCATTCTCCGAGAACCTGCCGACGTGCATCATCAAGTACATCCCGCTGCACACCCCGGCGGTGACGATGTCGTTCAACACGCAGCTGGCCGACATCACCGCGAAGAGCCGGCCGGGAACGGGTTTCGTCCCGATCGGCGCCGCGTAACGAGCTACTTGTTGGTGCGGATGTTCTCGAAGACGCTGGGGTCCACCAGCGTTGAGGTGTCGCCGAGCTCGCGTCCCTCGGCGACGTCGCGCAGCAGCCGACGCATGATCTTGCCGCTGCGGGTCTTGGGTAGCTCGGGCACGACGTGGATCTCGCGGGGCCGCGCGATCTTGCCGATCTCCTTGGCGACCTGCTCCCGCAGCACGTCGACCATCTCGTCGCCGCTGGACTTGGCGTGCGCCTCCAGGATCACGAACGCGCAGATCGCCTGTCCGGTCTGCGCATCGCTGGCGCCGACCACGGCGGCCTCGGCGACGTTCTGGTGTCCGACGAGCGCCGACTCGACCTCGGCGGTCGAAATGCGGTGTCCGGACACGTTCATCACGTCGTCGATGCGGCCCAGCACCCAGAAGTCGCCGTCGGCGTCGTAGCGCGCTCCGTCACCGGCGAAGTACCACCCCTGCTCTTCGAACCGCTTCCAGTAGGTGTCCTTGTAGCGCTCCGGGTCATTCCAGATGCCGCGCAGCATCGCCGGCCACGGCTGATCGAGCACCAAGTAGCCGGTGACCGGTTCGGCGTCGGGCGGGCTGGGCGGGATGCGCTGGCCGTCCTCGTCGACGATCTGAGCGGAGATTCCCGGCAGCGGCGCCATCGCCGCGCCCGGCTTGGCCGCGGTCACGCCGGGCAGCGGGGAGATCATGATGGCGCCGGTCTCGGTCTGCCACCAGGTGTCCACCACCGGCGTGCGGTCCGCGCCGATCACCTTGCGATACCACCGCCACGCCTCGGGGTTGATCGGCTCGCCGACCGAGCCCAGCAGTCGCAGGCTGGACAGATCGTGGGCGTCGGGAATCTCGCGTCCCCACTTCATGAACGTGCGGATCAACGTCGGGGCCGTGTAATAGACCGTCACACCGTACTTTTCGATGATCTCGAAGTGCCGATGCTCGTTGGGTGAGTTGGGTGTGCCCTCGTAGACCACCTGGGTGGCGCCGTTGGCCAACGGTCCGAACACGATGTAGCTGTGCCCGGTGACCCAGCCGATGTCGGCGGTGCACCAGTACACGTCGGTTTCGGGTTTGGAATCGAAAACGTAGTAGTGGGTGTAGGCGGCCTGGGTCAAAAACCCGCCGGTGGTGTGGACGATGCCCTTCGGCTTACCGGTGGTACCCGAGGTGTAGAGCAAAAACAGCGGGTGTTCGGAGTCGAACGCGTCGGGGGTGTGCTCGGCTGAGGCGCTGTCGACGACGTCGTGCCACCACACGTCACGGCCTTCGGTCCAGGGCACGTCGATGCCGCAGCGGCGCACCACAAGCACGTGCTGCACCGACGGCTGGTCGGCGACCGCCTGATCGGCGCCGTCTTTCAGCGACATCGCCTGCCCGCGCCGGTACTGCCCGTCAGAGGTGATCACCAACTTGGCTTCGGCGTCCTGGATGCGCGCGGCCAGCGCGGAGCTCGAGAAGCCGGCGAACACCACCGAATGCAGCACGCCCAACCGCGCGCACGCCAGCATCGCGACCAGCGCCTCCGGAACCATCGGCATGTAGATCGCGACGCGGTCGCCGGTGACCAGCCCCAGATCGGTCAGCGCGTTGGCCGCCTTGCACACCTGCTCCTGCAGCTCGGCGTAGGTGATCGCGCGGCTGTCGCCGACCGGCTCACCCTCCCAGTAGAGGGCCACCCGGTCACCGTGGCCGGCCTCGACATGCCGGTCCACGCAGTTGTATGCGACGTTGAGCTTGCCGCCCACGAACCATTTCGCGAACGGCGCGTCCGACCAGTCCAGCACCTCGGTGAACGGGGTGTCCCAGTGCAGTCGTTTGGCCTGTTCGCCCCAGAACGCCAACCGGTCACGCTCGGCCTCTTGGTACATCTCGGCCGTCGCGTTCGACTGGGCGGCGAACTCCTTGGAGGGCGGATAGACGGCGGGGGCTTCGGTGTGCGTCTCGGTCATATCTGTGAGGGTAGTCACCGAATGCCCCGCGCATGCGGGCATGTCACAAGGTATGGGCGCGGCGGCTGACGGAGGTGTCGGTTGGGCTAGCGTGGGCTGCCGTGAGCGCTTCTGCCGACCCGTTGGCCCCGCTCGTCGAGCTGCCCGGGGTGGCCCAGGCGTGCGAGGAAGCGGGTGAGGCGCTGGGCCGCGCGCACCGGCACCGCACCAACTTGCGGGGCTGGCCCGCGACGGCTGCGGAGTCGGCGCTGCGCGGTGCGCGGGCGTCGGCGGTGTTGGACGGCGGCGCGTTGAAGCTGGCCGACGGCGGCGAACTCGACCCGGTGCTCGCCGGTGCGATCCGGGTGTCAGAGGCGTTGGAGGGCGGCGAGACATCGCTGGTGGGGGTGTGGCGGCGCGCCCCGCTGCAGGCGCTGGCCCGGCTGCATGCGCTGGCGGCCGCGGACCTCGTCGACGACGACCGGCTGGGTCGGCCCCGCGCCGACGCCGACGTCGGGCACCGGCTCGCGTTGCTTGCCGACATCGTCACGGGCGGAACGCAAGTGCCCGCCGCGGTCCTCGCAGCCGTCGCGCACGGGGAACTGCTCACCCTGGCCCCGTTCGGCAGCGCCGACGGCGTGGTGGCCCGGGCGGTGTCGCGGCTGGTGACCATGTCCAGTGGGCTCGACCCGCACGGGCTGGGAGTGCCGGAGGTCTACCTGATGCGGCAGTCGGGTGACTACACCGCCGCCGCGCGCGGCTTCGCGTCGGGCACCCCCGACGGGTTGACGGCGTGGCTGCTGCTGAGTTGCCGGGCGCTGCACGCCGGTGCGCGGGAGGCGCTGTCGATCGCGCAAGCCATGGGGTCGTAGCCGCCGACAACGCGATGCGGGCGGCGCTCCGAAGTCGTTCGGCTCGCCGCCCGCTAGCACGGAGACCCGGTTACCAAGCGTGCTCGGTGGGCTGCGTGGGTGGCCTCGGCGTCTTGTCGATGCGCTTCGGTTGCAACCCCACCCAAAGGGTCGTCGTGACCGTCCGCTTCTCGCAAATACGCAGGCCCGCAACACTTCTGCCTATTTCGCGGCATGTGCTCCGCGTGGGTGCCGGGGACCCGTGCCGGGGAGCTTGGTTCGGGAGTCCGAGCCTTCTCTTCCGGCTCGGCCTTGGCCTTGCCAAGCTTCCGTGACTCCTTTGTACCCCGTGACCGCGGTCACATCAAGGGCCAATTGGCGCACCGCATCCGGATCGTTACGCGTCGCGCGGCGCGGTCGACCGCGCCGCGAAAACGCGGTCAGAAAGCGAAGCGTCGCAGCAGTGAATAGGTCAGCGCGCCGGCCGCCAACGCGCTGACCCCAACCGCGGCGGTGGTGGCCATCGCGGCGCCCGACGGGGCCGGAATGCGGTCGCGCAGCGACACCGGTTTGGAGAACGTCAGCACCGGCCAGTTGCGTGCGGCGGCTTCTTTGCGCAACGCGCGATCCGGGTTTACCACGCTCGGATGCCCGACGGTTTCCAGCATCGGCAGATCGGTGATCGAGTCGGAGTAGGCGTAGCAGTGCTCCAGCGCGTAGCCCTCGCGGGAGGCGAGCTGGCGAATTGCCTCAACTTTGCCTTCGCCGTAGCAGTAGAACGCGATCTCGCCGGTGTAGCGACCGTCTTCGACGACCATCCGTGTCGCCATGGCGTGGGTGGCGCCGAGCGCCCGTGCGATCGGCGCGACGATTTCTTCACCGGACGCCGACACAACGACCACGTCGCGGCCGCAGAGCTTGTGATCGGCGATGAGATCGGCGGCCTCGGCGAACACCAACGGGTTGACGATCTCATGCAGGGTCTCGCCGACGATCGACTTCACCTGCTCGACATCCCAACCGGTGCACATGTTGGTCAGGTACGCGCGCATCCGGTCCATCTGATCGTGGTCGGCGCCGGACATCAGGAACAGGAACTGGGCGTAGGCGGACTTCAGAACGGTCCGCCGATTGATTAGCCCTTGCGCGAAGAATGGTTTGCTGAAAGCCAAAGTGCTCGATTTGGCGATCACCGTCTTGTCGAGGTCGAAGAACGCCGCGGTTTTGAGCGGCTCACCCGGCGGTCGGGGCGGTTGCGGAACTGTCGACCGTCCGGTCGGCGGTTGCAGTCCAGTCACGACGCCAGCATAGGTCGCCGCGCGTGACAGGAGCCGGTCGTCTGTACAAATTGGCAGTTCACGACACGTGGCGGAGACTGCAACCTTTCGCGTTCTCGCTGCTTTCTTCAGCAAGCAAGTCTTGCGCCCCGCCGTACTGGCGTGTGTATAGTGAGCCTTACCCGGCTTGTGTCGGGTGTGCATCAGCCCGACCCCCCGGGGCTGATACACGACGACCTCCGCCTCCTCCCCCCCTGGCGGGGGTCGTCTCTTTTTCCGGGGTCTTTCGCATAGCGGATAAGCAGCGCAGTTATCCAACGTTGCGGAACGCGGTTTTCGCTCGCCGCCGGATTTTGGCGTTATCCCCAACCGCGAACCCATCCCCAGATCTGCGGTGCCCCCATGGCGCGGTGTCGGGTTTGCCGCAATGGTTGCCTCATGGTCGCACCCAACGGCATCCTCGCGCTGATCGACGACCCCACCCTGCGCGGCGATATCGACCGGGTCTGCGCGGCGGTGGGTCTGCACGCCGTGTATGCGTCGGAGCCGTCGAGTCGCCAGGTGTGGGCCGGCGCGGCGGCCGTGCTGCTCGATGCCGGGGCCGCCCACCGCTGTGCCGAACGGGCGCTGCCGCGCCGGGCCCGCGTCGTCTTGGTGGGGCACCGCGAACCGGTCGCCGCCGAGTGGGAAGCCGCGATCGCCGTCGGTGCGCAACGGGTGATCGCGCTGCCCGACCAGGACGCGGAATTGATGGCTGAGTTGGCCGATGCCGGCGAGTCAGCGCGCGAGGACGCGCCGCGCGGAGCGGTGGTCGCGGTGATCGCCGGGCGGGGTGGCGGGGGTGCTTCGGTGTTCGCTACCGCGCTCGCCCGCACAGCATCAACGGTCACTTCCGCCCCAGGGGCCATGCTGATCGACGCCGACCCGTGGAGCGGTGGCATCGACCTGGTGCTGGGTAGCGAGGGCGAGCCCGGCCTGCGGTGGCCGGACCTGATGCTGCAAGGCGGCAGGCTCACCTACACCGCGTTGCGCGACGCGCTCCCACACCGCCACGGCGTGACGGTGCTGTCGTGCGCCCGCACCGGCGGCGACATCGACCCGGCCCCGTTGGGCGCGGTGATCGAGGCGGGCAGCCGCGGTGGTGTGACGGTCGTCTGTGACGTTCCGCGCCGGTCGACGACGGCCGCCGAGACCGCGCTCGCCTCAGCCGATCTCGTCACGGTCGTGGTACCCGCCGACGTGCGGTCGTGTGCTGCGGCGGCGGCGGTGGCGCGTTGGGTCACCACGGTGAACCCCAACGCCGGGCTGGTGGTGCGTGGTCCCGCGCCCGGTGGGCTGCGGTCGCGTCAGGTCGCCGAGATCGTCGAGCTGCCGTTGTTGGCCGCGATGCGCCCGCAGCCGTCGGTCGCGCGTGTCCTCGAGTGCGACGGCCTGCGGTTGCGACGGCGATCCCCGCTGGCGCTGGCCGCCGGTCGGGTACTGGCGGTGCTGGCCGAGCATCCGGTGCGGGAGGCGGTATGAGCACGTCGCTGATCGACCGGGTTCGTGAGCGCCTCGCGGCCGAATCTGCCCCGCTGCGCCCAGACGTCGTCGCCGACGCGATCCGGGCCGAATCGGGTGGCCTGCTCGGCGACAGCGAGGTGCTGCGCGGGCTGCGCGTCGTGCAGACCGAGCTGACCGGTGCCGGGGTGCTGGAGCCGCTGCTGTGCGCCGACGGCACCACCGACGTGCTGGTGACAGCGCCCGACGCGGTGTGGGTGGACGACGGAGCCGGGTTGCGTCGCAGCGCGATTCGATTTCCCGACGAAGCCGCGGTGCGCCGGCTGGCGCAGCGGTTGGCGTTGGCGGCGGGCCGGCGCCTCGACGAGGCCCAGCCGTGGGTGGACGGCCAGCTGAGCGGGTTGGGCACCGGTGAGTTCACCGTGCGGTTGCACGCGGTGCTGCCGCCGGTCGCAGTCGGCGGGACGTGTCTTTCGCTGCGGGTGTTGCGGCCCGCGACCCAGGATCTCGCTGCGCTGATCCGGGCAGGCGCCATCGATCCGGCGGCTGCGGCCCTGCTCGACGACATCGTCCGTGCGCGCCTGGCCATGCTGATCTCAGGTGGTACCGGCGCGGGCAAGACGACGCTGCTGGCCGCGGTCCTGGGGGCGGTTCCGGCCGACGAACGCATCGTCTGTGTGGAGGACGCCGCCGAACTGGCCCCCGCCCACCCCCATCTGGTCAAGCTCGTGGCCCGGTGCCCCAACGTCGAAGGGGTCGGCGAGGTGACGGTGCGGGAGCTGGTCAAGCAGGCGTTGCGGATGCGACCCGACCGCATCGTCGTCGGTGAGGTGCGCGGCGCTGAAGTGGTCGACCTGCTCGCGGCGCTCAACACCGGCCACGACGGCGGTGCGGGCACCGTCCACGCCAACAGCCCGTCGGAGGTGCCGGCCCGGCTCGAGGCGCTGGCGGCCCTCGGCGGACTCGACCGCGCCGCACTGCACAGCCAACTCGCCGCCGCGGTCCAGGTCGTCGTGCATGTCAGCCGCGACCGCGCCGGACGCCGCAGGCTGACCGAGATTTCGGTGCTCGAGCGCGGAACCGACGACAGGGTGCACGCCGTCGGGGCCTGGCATGTCGACCGAGGCCCGGGGTGCGGCGCGGCGCGTCTGCAACACCTGATCGACGAACGGCGGCGGGGATGAGCGCCGCGGCACTGGCGCTGGCGCTCGCGCTGTTGATCGCTCCCGCACCGGCCCGTCACATCGCGTTGCGGCGCCGGCCGCATCGTCGGGCGGCGATGTCGGCCGTGGCGCCGGTGTGGCCGGTCGTTGCCGCGCTGGTGTCGGCGGTCATCGCGCCGTTGGGCATCGTGGTGGCTGCCGTCACCGTCGGCGCCACCGTGGAAGTGCGCCGTCGACGCCGGGTCCGCGCACGCACCAGCGCGGCCGAAGCCGTCGCGCTGCAAGGCGCGCTGGAGGTTCTCGTCGGCGAGCTTCGCGTCGGCGCCCACCCGGTCGCCGCGTTCGCGACGGCGGCCCAAGAGGTCGACGGCGGGGTCGCGGCGTCGCTGCGCACCGTGGCAGCGCGGGCCCGGATGGGCGGCGACGTCGCCGCGGGGTTGCGCAGCGTCGCGGCCCGTTCGGCGCTGTCCACACACTGGGAGCGTCTGGCGCTGTGTTGGCAGCTGGCACAGGCGCACGGTCTCGCGATCGCGACGCTGATGCACACCGCGCACCGTGACGTCGTTGAGCGGGAACGCTTTTCGGCGCAGGTCACCGCCGCGATGGCGGGTGCGCGCACCACCGCGGCGGTGCTGGCCGGGTTGCCGGTGCTGGGCATCGGGCTGGGCCAGTTGATCGGCGCCGACCCGCTGGGCCTGCTGTGCTCCGACGGTGCGGGGCAGTGGCTGTTGGCCATCGGTGTCGCGCTCGCGTGCGCCGGGCTGGCGTGGTCGGACCGCATCACCGATCGGGTTCTGACATGACCGCCGCGGCGCTGCTTCTGGCGGCGGCCCTGCTGGTCGGTCCAGGGGCCACGCACCGGCTACCGCCCGGCGCGGCGGCGAAACCGGCCCGGCGGCACCAGGAGCGGGGTAGAGATCCGTTGGCGGCCGCTTCCGCGCTCGACGTGTTCGCCGCCTGCCTGCGTTCGGGCATGGCCGTGTCGACGGCCGCAGCGGTGTCGGCGACGCTGGCTCCGTCGCACCTGCGCCGGGTGTTGACGCGGGCTGCGGATCTGCTGGCGCTGGGCGCTGATCCTGCGGCGGCGTGGTCGGACCCCACCGAGCACCGAGACCACCACACCGACGCCTTGCTGCGGCTGGCGCGCCGGTCGGCCGCATCCGGGGCCGCGCTGGCCGACGGCGTCACGGACCTGGCCGCGCGAACCCGCGACGACGCGGCGGCCGCGGCGCGCGCAGCGGCCGAACGCGCATCGGTGTTGATCGCCGGACCGCTGGGGTTGTGCTATCTGCCGGCGTTTCTGTGCCTGGGCATCGTGCCGGTGGTGATCGGGTTGGCCGGTGACGTGTTGCGTTCAGGAGTCCTGTGATCCGAAACAAGGACCGAAACAAGGAAAGGAAACCCCATGCTGGCGGACAAGATTCGGACAGCCCGAGCACGGTTGATCCTGCTGATGGTCGACGAGGACGGCATGTCGACCGTCGAGTACGCGATCGGCACGGTGGCCGCGGCGGCGTTCGGCGCGATCCTGTACACGGTGGTGACCGGCGACTCGATCGTCAGCGCGCTGACCAACATCATCAACCGCGCGCTGAGCACCAACGCCTAGGTGGGGAGTCCGGCGGTGCGACGGTGGAGGCGGCGTTCGCGCTCGCCGGGCTTGTCGCGGTGCTCATCGTGTGCGTGGCCGGGCTCACCGCGGTATCGATGCACATCCGATGTGTCGACGCCGCGCGAGAAGCCGCCCGGCTCGCGGCGCGCGGTGACGACGGTGCGGCCGTCGCACGCAGCGTCGCACCCGACGGCGCGGCCGTTGGCGTGCGGCGCGACGGCGCGCTGGTGGTGGCGACGGTCACCGCGCGGTCGGTGCTGCTGCCGGGGATCACCGTCGCGGCGCGGGCGGTGGCCGCCGTGGAACCCGCGGCGCGGTGAGGACGGTTCGGCCACCTTGGCGGCCGTCGCGGCGATGGCGGTGCTGTTGGCGCTGACCGTCGGCGCGGTGTATGTCGGTGCGGCGGTGATCGGGCGGCACCGCGCACAGGCAGCCGCCGATCTGGCCGCGTTGGCGGCCGCAAACGCGGTGCCCGACGGTGCGGCGGCGGCGTGCGCCCGGGCGACCGCGATCGCGAACGCGATGGAGGCGACGGTGACCGGCTGCTCGGTGCAGGAGCTCGATGTCGTTGTGGCCGTGGCCGTCCCGGTCGCAGTGGGCCGGCTGACCGTCGGCCCGGCACGCGCCGTCGCGCGCGCCGGCCCGGCGGCGACTAGTTCGCGGTGAGTTCGTCGGCGCTGGGTTGACGCAGCATCGCCAGACCCGCGTAGGTGCCCTCGTCGAGCTCGATCCGGTTGACCGTGATGTGCACCGGCGTCCATCCGCCGTCTGTCGCCGTCATTCGCAGCACCCCTGATGCGGTGCCGGACGTGAATTGCCGTGCCATCTCGTCCATTCGGGCCCGGTCGTCGGGGTGCACGGTGTGTTCACCGGCCATGCTGGTGCGCCAGTCGAAGAACGGCGCCGGATCGTCGAGCCACTTCAGCAGCGTCCAGTCGGTCAGGTCGACCAGCGCGCGGTGCACGCCGGGCTGGGCCAGCCCGGCCAGGATCCGCTGGGCCAGGTAATCGGGCGGTTCGGTGGATGCGTCGCGCTCGGCGCGCCAGTTCATCGCCCGGCACAGCAGGCGTTCATCGTCGTCGTCATCGCCGGTGTCGAGCACCGCGCGCACCACGAACCCGACGGTGATCTGTTCGCCGCGGTAGTCGGTGATGTCCCAGGTGCTGCAGAACGTCGTCCCGGGCTCGCGCCCGATCACCATCGACAACACCTTGGCCTCGCTGGGGTTCAAGTCGCGCTTGGGCAGGTCGTCGGCGAACGTGCGGCCCTGTGTCGGCTCCATCTCGGGGTTCCACCCGCTGTTGACCAACGACTCGCTGGTGCCGGTCGCGAGGCCGCTGGCCAGGTCCCACACCAGCGGACCGACGACGGGGCGGTCCGGCGGTTCCATATCGGGCGGGCCCACCCACACCTGCACGCCGTGGATGCGCCCGTCGGTCATCTGCACCACCTCGGTGCTGATCACCCGGTCGTTCTTCGGGGTGATGCTGGACAGGCCCTGCCCGGCGCGCACCGTCTCGCCGATGGCCGTCTGGATCGCCATCAGATGCGGATTTCGCCGCAGGAACGTGCTGATCGGAACCAGGTTGTGGGTGCGGCGGCCCTGCGCGACGACCGCGGGCTCGCTGCCGAGAGTCTCCACGAGCAGCCAGTCGTGGGTCATGGCGGGCAGTTTACCGGCGCCGCGGTGGCCCGAACCGCCCGTCCGACCTGTGCGCGGGCTCACCGTCGCCCCTCGCTGAGCGCGGTCAGTACCAAGCGCAGCACACGCACCGCGCCGTCCTTGTCCAGCGGGTCATTTCCGTTGCCGCACTTCGGTGATTGCACACACGACGGGCAGCCCGAGGGGCACTCGCAGGCCTCGATGGCCGCCGCCGTCGCCGACCACCAGGTGTCGATGTGGCGGAAGCCGCGGTCGGCGAAACCGGCACCGCCGGGATAGCCGTCGTAGACGAAAATCGTTGGCAGTCCACCCACCGGGCCGACCGCGGTGGACACCCCGCCGATGTCGCCGCGGTCGCAGCTGGCGATCAGCGGCAGCAGCCCGATCGCGGCGTGCTCGGCGGCGTGCAGCGCACCCGGCACCCGCAGCAAATCCAATCCGTTGTGCTGCAAGGCTTCCGGGGTGATCATGCACATCACCGCGGTGGTGTCCAGCGTGCGGGTCGGCATGTCGAGCTCGACGAAGTCGATCACCTCGCCGCTCAACCGGCGACGCAGATAGCCGATCACGGTGTTGGTCACGGCCACCGGCACCAGGCCGACGGTGACGTCTCCGTAGTCCGCGCGCTCACCCGCGCCGGTGACCACGATGTCGGTCACCTCACGCGCGAACGTCGTGTAGCCGGGGTCCTCGGCGTGCACGAACGCCACCCCGTCCTCGAGGTCCAGGGAGTCCACCACGTAGCTCTCACCCTGGTGCAGATAGACCGCCCCGGCATGCACCGACGCATAGGCCTGCCCCACCGCCGTGCTGCCGAGCATCCGGCCGGTGTCTGCCTCCAAGATGGCGATCTGACCGCCCGAGGAGCCCCGGATGTCCACCGCCGGATGCGGATCCACGCCGGGGGCGGGGAAGTAGCCGTTGGCGCGTCGGCGCAGCAGCCCGTCGTCGACCAGTGACTCCGCCACCGCCTCCGCGTTCCACATCCGCACCTCGGCGTCGGCGAGCGGCAGTTCGGTGGCCGCGCAAAGCAGTTGCGGGCCAAGAACGTACGGGTTGGTCGGATCGATGACGACACGTTCGATGGGTTTGTCCAACAGCGCCGCCGGATGGTGCACCAGGTAGGTGTCCAGCGGATCGTCGCGCGCGATCAGCACGATCAGCGCATTCTGGCCGCGCCGACCCGACCGGCCCGCCTGCTGCCAGAACGACGTCACGGTGCCGGGGAACCCGGCCAGCACCACGGCGTCCAGCCCGGCGATGTCCACGCCGAGCTCCAACGCGTTGGTGGTGGCCAGCCCGCGCAGCTCGCCGTCGGCCAGGGCCCGTTCCAGCGCGCGGCGGTCTTCGGCCAGATAGCCGGCCCGGTACGACGCCACCCGCTCGGTCAGGTCGGGTGCGAGTTCCTCCAGCCGGGTGCGCGCGCCGATCGCGGTGAGTTCGGCGCCGCGCCGCGACCGCACGAACGTCAGCATGCGGGCACCCTCGGCGACCAGGTGCGCCATCAGCTGCGCGGCCTCCGCCCCGGCCGAACGCCGTACGGGCGCGCCGTTTTCACCGACCAGATCGGCGAGCAACGGCGGTTCCCAGAGCGCGACGGTGCGCGCGCCCTGCGGTGAGCCGTCGTCGACGACCTCGGCGACGGTCTGCCCGATCAGCTCCGCTGCGGTGGCCGCGGGCTCGGAGGTGGTGGCGCTGGCGAAGATGACGGTCGGAGACGACCCGTAGCGCGCGCACAGCCGCAGCAGCCGGCGCAGCACCATCGCCACGTTGGACCCGAAAACGCCGCGGTAGTAATGGCATTCGTCGACCACGAGGTAGCGCAAGTTGCGCAGGAACACCGCCCAGCGCGCATGGTTGCGCAACAGCGACAGGTGGATCATGTCGGGGTTGGAGAAGATCCACCGGGATCGCTCCCGGGCGAAGCGCCGCACATCGGCGGGGCTGTCGCCGTCGTACGCGCTGGGCGCGACGTCACGCACCGGCACCGCCTCGGTGAGTTCGATGGCAGCCCGTAGTTGGTCGTGGCCCAGCGCCTTGGTCGGCGACAGGTACAACGCCCGCGCCCGTGAATCAGCGCGCATCGCCGTCAATATCGGGAGTTGGTACGCCAGCGACTTACCCGACGCGGTCCCGGTGCTCAACACCACGTGACGTCCGTCATGGGCCAGGTCGGCCGCGGCGCGTTGGTGTGACCACGGCGCCTCGATACCGCGATCAAGGAACGCCCGCACCACATCTGGGTCCGCCCACGGCGGCCACGTCTGCGGCCGGCCCTGCCGCGCGGGTAGATCCGCGACATGACGCAACGGACTGTCGCCGTCGGCGGTGATGTCCTCGACCACGCCGGCGAGGAGCTCGCGGCCGAAATCCGCCATTATTGGGCCCTCCTGAGACTCTTCAAGCGCAATTGTGCCCACTTGCTTGTGCCGAGAACTGTCGCAGCAGCGCCGAACGTGGTTGACTTACGGCGGTCGCAGCTTCTGTGTTCGTGTATTTGCACTCGCAGGATCGACGTTGCGATCGCGGTTCCTGCGAGGGTTGTAGGTCGGGTCGAGTTCCGAGCACTCCACGAAGGTATGGCGGTCGGAACCGGCCCGGTGTACCGAACCACGGTGGACCGCACCCCGGTGAATAAGAGAAGGAAACAACAGGAAATGCCACAGGGAACTGTGAAGTGGTTCAACGCGGAGAAGGGCTTCGGCTTCATTGCGCCGGAGGACGGCTCCGCTGACGTTTTCGTCCACTACACGGAAATTCAGGGCAGCGGCTTCCGCACCCTGGAGGAGAACCAGAAGGTCGAGTTCGAGGTCGGCCAAAGCCCCAAGGGGCCGCAGGCCACGGGTGTTCGGACCGTCTAGAAAGACCACCCCAAACCAGGCAACACCCCGCACGAATCCGGAATCGGACGACGCGGGGTGTTCTCTTTTGCATGGCGCTGCGGCCCGGCGGACACGGCTGAGCCCGGAAACTGGCTTACTGTCGGCATGTGAGCCAGCTGTCGTTCTTCTCGGCAGAGTCGGTGCCGCCCGCGGTCGCCGACCTGTCCGGGCTGCTGGCTGCGCCCGGCCAGGCGGTGCTCGTCGGGGCCGGAAAAGAGCAGGCTGCGCGCCTTTCGGTGGTGGTCGACGCGATGTGGCGGGCCGAAGGCATCGCCGAGATGGTCCGCGAGGCGGGCCTGCAGCCGGAGATCACCCGCTCCGAGGAGCACACCCCGCTGGTGCGTACCGCGTTGGACCCGCGGCTGGTGCCGATGGCTCAGGCCTGGACCCTGGGCGCGGTCAAGACGGTGCCGCCGCAGTGGCTGCCCGGGCCCAGGGAGCTGCGCGCGTGGACGTTGGCCGCGGGCACCCCCGAAGCCGACCGCTATCTGCTCGGGCTGGATCCGCACGCACCGGACACGTATGCGCCGCTGGCGTCGGCGATGATGCGGGTCGGCATCGCCCCGACCCTGATCGGCACCCGGGGAGCGCATCCGGCGTTGCGGATCAGCGGGCGCCGACGGTTATCGCGGCTGGTAGAGAACGTGGGGGAACCCCCGGGCGACGTGGACGCGTTCCATCAGTGGCCGCGCATATAACGTTGACGGACGGGGAGGCAGTTTGCGTCGGCTCGCGCGGGGTGCCAAATTGTCAGTTGCCTTTCACGGCGGCGATCCGTCGATGCATGAATTCCGCCGCTGGTGGGCAACAGAGAAGTGGAGCGTAGACACAGGTGGTTGACGGGGACCGCGGCAGCGGCCGCAATGGAAGCGTCCGGCGGCTCGTCATAGTCGAGTCGCCGACCAAAGCACGCAAAATTGCGGGTTACCTGGGTTCCGACTACATCGTGGAGTCCTCCCGCGGCCACATCCGGGACCTGCCCAGAAACGCCGCCGACGTGCCCGCGAAGTACAAATCTGAGCCGTGGGCGCGCCTCGGGGTCAACGTCGAACAGAACTTCGAGCCGCTCTACATCATCAGCCCGGAGAAAAAGAGCACGGTCAACGAGCTGAAAGACCTGCTCAAAAACGTCGACGAGCTCTATCTGGCCACCGACGGCGACCGCGAGGGCGAGGCCATCGCCTGGCACCTGCTCGAAACCCTCAAACCCCGCGTCCCGGTCAAGCGGATGGTGTTCCACGAGATCACCGAGCCGGCCATCCGCGCCGCCGCCGAGGATCCCCGCGACCTGGACAGCGATCTGGTCGACGCCCAGGAGACCCGCCGCATCCTGGACCGGCTCTACGGCTATGAGGTCAGCCCGGTGCTGTGGAAGAAGGTCGCGCCGAAGCTGTCGGCGGGCCGGGTGCAGTCGGTCGCGACGCGCATCATCGTGCAGCGTGAACGGGAGCGGATGGCGTTTCGCAGCGCCGGCTACTGGGACGTCACCGCGGAACTGGACGCCAGCGTGTCCAACCCGCAGGCCACCCCGCCGACGTTCACCGCGAAGCTGAACACCGTCGACGGGCGCCGGGTGGCCACCGGGCGCGACTTCGACTCGCTGGGTGCGGTCCGCAAGCCCGACGAGGTGTTGGTGCTCGACGAGGCCGCGGCCACCGCGCTGGCCACCGGCCTGCGCGGCGCACAACTGGCGGTGTCCTCCGTCGAACAGAAGCCCTACACCCGGCGGCCCTACGCGCCGTTCATGACGTCCACGCTGCAGCAGGAGGCCGGGCGCAAGCTGCGGTTCTCCTCCGAGCGCACGATGAGCATCGCGCAGCGGCTGTATGAGAACGGCTACATCACCTACATGCGCACCGACTCGACCACGCTGTCGCAGTCGGCGATCACGGCCGCGCGCAACCAGGCCCGTCAGCTCTACGGCGAGGAGTATCTGCACCCGTCGCCGCGGCAGTACACCCGCAAGGTGAAAAACGCTCAGGAAGCCCACGAGGCCATCCGCCCGGCAGGTGACGTGTTCTCCACGCCCGGCCAGCTGCACAGCCAGCTCGACACCGACGAGTTCCGGCTCTACGAGCTGATCTGGCAGCGCACGGTGGCGTCGCAGATGGCCGACGCCCGCGGCACCACGCTGTCGCTGCGCATTTCGGGTCAGAGCAGTGACGGACAGCAGGTGGTGTTCAACGCCAGCGGCCGCACCATCACGTTCCCGGGCTTTTTGAAGGCCTACGTCGAGAGCATCGACGACCAGGCCGGCGGCGAGGCCGACGACGCCGAGAGCCGGCTGCCCCAGCTCGAGCAGGGCCAGCGTGTCGACGCCAAGGAGCTGACCGCCGACGGGCACAACACCAGCCCGCCGGCGCGCTACACCGAGGCGTCGCTGATCAAGGCGCTCGAGGA
This sequence comes from Mycolicibacterium pulveris, assembly GCA_050205315.1. Lineage (GTDB taxonomy): Bacteria > Actinomycetota > Actinomycetes > Mycobacteriales > Mycobacteriaceae > Mycobacterium > Mycobacterium pulveris_A. The sequence goes on from JBNMRA010000008.1 coordinate 104,791, forward strand.
GCTCGGCATCGGCAGGCCGTCGACGTACAGCTCGATCATCAAGACCATCCAGGACCGCGGCTACGTGCACAAGAAGGGCAGCGCGCTGGTGCCGTCGTGGGTGGCGTTCGCCGTCATCGGGCTGCTCGAACAGCACTTCAGCCGACTGGTCGACTACGGGTTCACCGCCGCGATGGAAGACGAGCTCGACGAGATCGCCGCCGGCAACGAACGACGGACCAACTGGCTCAACAACTTCTACTTCGGCGGCGAGCACGGGGTCGAGGACTCGATCGCCCGGTCGGGTGGGCTGAAGAAGCTCGTCGGCGTGAACCTCGAGGAGATCGACGCCCGACAGATCAACTCCATCAAGCTCTTTGACGACGACCAGGGCCGCCCGATCTATGTGCGGGTCGGTAAGAACGGCGCGTACCTGGAGCGGATGGTCACCGGCGACGATGGTGAGCCCACCCCGCAGCGCGCCAACCTCAAGGACGAGCTGACACCCGATGAGCTGACCCTCGAGCTTGCCGAAAAGCTGTTCTCCACACCGCAAGAGGGCAGGTTGCTGGGCATCGACCCGGCGACCGGGCACGAGATCGTCGCCAAGGACGGCCGGTACGGCCCGTACGTCACCGAGGTGCTGCCGCCGCCGCCCGAGGGCGACGACGGTTCGGCGGGCAGCACGGCCAAGAAGGGGAAGAAGCCCACCGGACCCAAGCCGCGGACCGGCTCGCTGCTGCGGTCGATGGACCTCGAGACGGTCACGCTGGACGACGCGCTGCGGTTGCTGTCGCTGCCGCGGGTGGTCGGTGTCGACCCGAACACCGGTGAGGAGATCACCGCGCAGAACGGCCGCTACGGCCCGTATCTGAAGCGCGGCACCGACTCCCGCTCGCTGGCCACCGAAGAGCAGATGTTCGACATCACGCTCGAAGAGGCGCTGAAGATCTATGCCGAGCCGAAACGCCGTGGCGGGCAACGGGCGTCGGCTCCGCCGCTGCGTGAGCTGGGGGAGGATCCGGCGACCGGTAAGCAGATGGTCATCAAGGACGGGCGGTTCGGCCCCTACGTCACCGACGGCGAGACCAACGCCAGCCTGCGCAAGGGCGACGATGTGCTGTCGTTGACCGATGAGCGCGCGGCTGAACTGCTGGCCGATCGTCGCGCGCGGGGTCCGGTGAAGCGGACGAAGAAGGCCGCCAAGAAGAAGGCGCCGGCCAAGAAGGCCGCCAAGAAGAGCTAGCCCTGGGGCTGCGTGGTGGTCGCGTCGACGTCGGCGTCGACGGTGGTTGTCGTCGCCCGGTGCACCGGGCGGGCCAGCTGCGTCGGCGCGACACGACCGCGCAACTCCACCACCTCGCCGACGTCCCAGCACAGGGCCTCCGCGTCGAGCGCGCCGCTGACGGCCACCGCCGACGCCAACACGTGGCCTTGCTCGAGCTTGGCCAGCTCGGTCAGCCGAGCGGCCTCGTTGACCGGGTCGCCGATCACGGTGTACTCGAAGCGGGCCTTGGCGCCGATGTGTCCGGCGATGGCGCGGCCCGCCGACACCCCGATCCCGAACTCCGTCTGACCCAACACCTCGATCAGCTCGTCGTGCAGCTCACGCGACGCCGCCAACGCGGCCCCGCAGGCGTCGGGGTGCTCGATCGGGGCGCCGAAGATCGCCAGCGCCGCGTCGCCCTGGAACTTGTTGACGAACCCGCCGTGGCGGTTGACCGTGTCGACGACGACGCGGAAGAAGTCGTTGAGCAGGTTGACGACGTCGGCCGCGGGGATGGTCGCGGCCAGCTGCGTCGAGCCGACGAGGTCGACGAACAGCACGGCGACGTCGCGTTCCTGGCCGCCGAGTTCGGTGCCGCGCTCCAGCGCGCGACGCGCCACATCCTCGCCGACGTAGCGGCCGAACAGGTCACGCAGCCGCTGCCGCTCGGCCAGGTCGCGCACCATGTCGTTGAAACCGGCTTGCAGCAGGCCCAATTCGCTGGCGTCGTAGATCTGCATGTGGGCGTTGTAGTTGCCGCGCTGCACCTCACCCAGCGCCCAACGCAGCTGACGCAGCGGGTCGGCGATCGACATCGCCACCAGCACGGTGCCCGCCAACCCGACCACCAGCGCGGTGATCGCCAGGATCAGGATCGGCGTGTTCAGCCGGCTGGCGGGTGCGGTCAGTATCTCGAACTTGCTGGCCACCAATGCCAGCACGATGGCCAGGATCGGCACCGCGGTGGACAGCACCCACGTCATCACCTGGCGCCGCACCACGCCGGGGGCGCGGAAGTTCTCCGGAACACCGCCGCGCAACGCGGCCACGGCCACCGGGCGCAGGATCCGCTCGGACTGCAGATAGCCGATGATCGCCGTCGCGGTGGCGCCGAGCCCGCTGGCGACCGCGATCACCGGCGCTGACCGGGCGGCCACCGGCCAGCTGGCGACGATGAACACGATCGAACCGAGGAACCAGTTCATCACGTTGATCAGCGACCGGTAGTACGGCATCCGCAGCGCCCTGGTGCGGGCCAACTCGGTTTCGGCGGGATCGCGGTCGCCGAGCAGCATGTCGCGGCGCTGCCAGCGCATGACCGGGATCAGCAGCCGCAGACTCAGGTACGACGCGATGGTGAACGAGACGAACAGGAAGCCCAGGAACACCGCAAGGTTGAACACCGGTAGGTCCTGCAGCTGGACGCGGTCCTCAGGGGGCAGACCGAACCGCAGAAAGCTCACGACCAGCAGCGCACCGATGATGTCGGCCTGCAGCATGCCCAGCGTGAACACCGGCCACGGGGTGCGCGCCACCCACCGGACGAATGCGCTGATTCGCCCGATCGGCAGTGCTTCCGAGTCCACGCGTCAACCGTATCGGGCATCGGCGACGCCGACGCGTGGTGTGAGACGGACGTGTCGGTTCGCAGCACTACTGTTATCGGCGATGACCGGTGTGTTTTCGCGTCTGGTTGGCCAGGACGCCGTGGAAGCCGAGCTGGTAGCTGCCGCGCAGGCGGCGCGCGGTGATTCCCCTCACAGCGACGGTTCGGGGGCGTCGACGCCACACACGATGACGCACGCCTGGCTGATCACCGGCCCGCCGGGGTCGGGCCGCTCGGTGGCCGCGTTGTGCTTCGCCGCGGCGTTGCAGTGCACCTCCGACGGGGTCCCCGGGTGCGGGGAATGCCGGGCCTGCGCGACGACGATGGCGGGCACCCATGCCGACGTGCGCCGGATCATCCCCGAGGGGCTGTCCATCGGGGTCGATGAGATGCGGGCCATCGTGCAGATCGCCTCGCGGCGGCCCTCGACCGGCCGGTGGCAGATCGTGCTGATCGAGGACGCCGACCGGCTGACCGAGGGGGCGGCGAACGCGCTGCTCAAGGTTGTCGAGGAGCCGCCGCCGTCGACGGTGTTTCTGCTGTGCGCGCCGTCGGTGGACCCCGAGGACATCGCGATCACGCTGCGCTCACGGTGCCGGCACGTCGCGCTGGTCACCCCGCCGGTGGACGCCATCGCCAGGGTGCTGGTCGAGACCGACGGGCTGGCTGAAGAAGAGGCCCGGTGGGCGGCCTCGGTCAGCGGCGGTCACGTCGGCAGGGCACGGCGGCTGGCCACCGACGAGGATGCCCGCCAGCGCAGGCAGCGGGCGCTGGGCTTGGCCCGCGACGCCGCGACGCCGACGCGGGCCTATGCGGCCGCCGAGGAGTTGGTGGCCGCCGCGGAGGCCGAGGCGCTGGCGTTGACGGTGGACCGCAACGAGTCCGAGACCGAGGAGCTGCGCACCGCGCTCGGCGCAGGCGGGTCGGGGAAGGGCACCGCGGGCACCCTGCGCGGCACCGCGGGTGCGATCAAAGACCTTGAGAGACGCCAGAAGTCACGGCAGACCCGGGCGTCGCGGGACGCGCTGGACCGCGCGCTGATCGACCTGGCCACCTACTTTCGTGATGCGCTGCTGGTGGCCACCGAGGCCGGCGAGGTCTCGGCCAACCATCCCGACATGGCGGAGCGGGTCGCGGCGATGGCCGCGCATGCGTCATCGGAGAAGCTGCTGCGCTGCATCGAGGCGGTGCTTCAGTGCCGCGAGGCGTTGGCGGTCAACGTGAAGCCCAAGTTCGCGGTCGATGCGATGGTCGCCACCGTCGGCCAGGCGCTACGTGACTGAGTTGGGTCCGCGGCGGGCCCTGCCGTAGACTCGTGCCGCCCGCAGTGCTGTCTGCTCTTCGCGCAGGCGCTCATCGCGAGCACGCCACCTTAGCTCAGTCGGCAGAGCGGCTCACTCGTAATGAGCAGGTCAGGAGTTCGATTCTCCTAGGTGGCTCCATCGCTTCCGTGCAACACCTCCTGGGCGACCCGCATCGCCGAGTTGGCCGCCGGGAATCCGGCGTAGCCGGTGCAGTGGTAGATCACCTCGGCGATCTCGTCGTCGGTGAGGCCGTTGTTGCGGGCGATCTGAACGTGGATCCGCAGTTCGTCGTCGGCGCGCAGCGCGATCAGGATGCCCAGGGTGATCAGGCTGCGGTCGCGGCGGCTCAGCCCGTCGCGGGTCCACAGCCGGCCGAACACGTTGTCCATGGCGAGGCCGAACATCTCGCCGCCGAGCCCGTCGGGCAACTCGACGTCGCCGTCGGGCAGCACGCCGGGAAGCAACTCACGAAACACCTGAAGACCTTGGTCGCGCACATCTGTCATGGGGACAGCCTGGCACGGCGCCGAGTCCGCATGCGGTGCATCGACCACCGTGCCGGCCACGCATTCATCGATGGGTGGGGCGCGTTGCCAAACTCCGACACCGTATTTGACGTTGCAAATATTTTTACTCCTCGACGCCGTCCCCGCGTCACGTCACGATCTCCGTCGTCAGCAAACGCCAACGGGCAGCAAATTTTGAATTCAACAGTGCAGACTCTGGGCGCGCTGCAACGCTTGAAAAACGTCAAGTACAGCTAACAACATCACAATAAGTTGGCCTATGTTGAACATTAGCTACGCTCAGGAATTTCTACTCCGTGAACATTTGCTGGGTAGAAACCGTGGTTGTTAAAACGGCTAATGTAAAAATTCGACATTTTCTGTCACAACGCGCCCCAGCGCGACCACCTGCGGCGATGTGTTCTCTCGAAACGCAGCGCCGGGACCTTACCTGGCGGTAACTTCTTCAAGGTCACTAACTAATCACACTCCGGTAAAGGGGATGTAATGGAAATTTCGGTCCGGCCGTATATGACGTCGGGTGTGGCATTGGTGGGTGCCACCGTTGTCGCGATGTCGCCGATAACGCCCGTGGTCCCGTCGGACGCAGCCGCGGCGCCCGCTGCGGTGGCAAGGTCAGTGCAGTTGGCCGCGTCGGTCAACCCGGTCACGGCATACCTGGAACTGATCGAGAACACCGTCACCAGCGTCGCCGGGCTGGGCCAGGCCATCCTGGCCAACCCCGCGCCCATCCTGCAGCAGATCATCACCAACCAACTCACCAGTGCCGGCGCCTTGCTCGCAGGGCTGGAGACGTTCGGTGCCGACCTGGTGGAGAACCTGCAGACGATCGGGGCGCCGGCGCTGCAGGATGCCATCGCCGCTATCGCAGACGGCAACTTCGTCGCAGCGGCGCCGAACGTGGTGACCGCCCTCTTCCAGCCGTTGTTGTTCGCGGCGCTTCCGCTTCTTCCGGTCCTGCAGCAGGTGATCGAACAACCGGTGGCCAACCTGCTGGCGGTGACACAGCAGTTTCAATCCATCGTCGCGTTCGGTGCACTCGGTGTGCTGAGCCCGTTGTCCAGTGCTATCTACGCCTCGGCGGAGGCTATTCAGTATGTCTTTGATGCGGTGGTGGACGGTGATCCGATCGGTGCGGCGGGCGCGATCATCGCCGCTCCGGCGATCGTGCTCGACGGCTTCCTGAACGGTTGGGGGGTGGATGGTGGGCTGATCAGTCCCGGGCTGGGCACGATCAGCACCCTCCTTCAGATCCGCGACATGATCGCCAACGCGATCAAGCCGGCCCCGGCTGCCGCGGAGCTGGCCGAAGTCGCCACGCTTCCCGCGTCCGTCGCCGCGACGTTGGCAGTGTCCACCACAGCGGACGAGCTGGTCACGATCAACGCCTCGACACAAGTCGCAGCGGAGCCCGTCAGTGGCGAGGCTGAAGAGGGTACGGATCCGGCCGGAGTCGACGGGGCCGCGGTCGACGACCTCGCCGACGAGGACGAGGACACCGCTGAGGAAGGTACTTCCGAACAGGACGCGGTCACCGAGGACCCGGCTGAGGAGGAAGCCACGGAATCCGATGACGACGCGGACGTCGGCGATCTGGACGGCGATGCCGCCGAGAAAGACGACGCAGAGGCGTCCGATGACGCGGCCGACGAGGCTGACGACACTCGGTCCGACGCGGGCGATAGCGACGCCGGCGGCGCCGACGGCGGCTCGGACTCGGGCAGCGGCTCCGACGGCTCGAGCGGAAGCTCCGGCGACAGCGGCGGTTCGGGCAGCAACGAATAACGCCTGACGATCGGTCCCTTTCCGAGTCGGAAAGGGACCGATTGCTGTCAGTCGTGCACAGTTCCGGCGGGCCTCACTGGCCGATCGCATCGCTGATCCGGCCACGGGGTGCCCTCCCCGTAGGTCGACCGTGCGTCGGACCAGGTCGACAGGAACGCCTCGATCACACTTACCGGTCAAGTATCCCAGCGCGAAAGCTACCTCGGCGCCACGAATCCGACCGGGCCCGAGGCGATGCACACCGACAGCGCCGCCGTGTTCGCGCGTACGTCGATCGCGTCGCCAGCACCGGGGAGCCGGACGAACACCCTGTTCAGACCCGGTCGCACCGGCACCTTGACCTCATGGCCCTCCGACAGCGCCATCGTCATCGAGCCGTCGCTGTTGGCCAGGTAGTTGATCTCCGCCGTCCAGTCCGCCGGCAGCAGCGGACCGTCCAGCGCCATCCGCACCGGCGCATCCGGCTGCACCAGATATCCGCAATCAGGCGCCGGGCCCTCGACGATGGTGCGCACCCAGGTGACCTGCGCGTCGACCAGCCGACCCGAGCTGTCGAGCATGCGCAGATCTGTTGTCGCCGAAGCGAACTCGGGCCGGTCCCGCAGCAGCGCGAACATGTGGCTGGCACGGTTCTCCGGGCCCACGACCCGCTGCAGGATCATCGGGTCGACTTCCTGGTCGAGTATCGGCGCGCTGGACGTGGCGGCCGCGTCGGCCAGCCCCGCCACCGCGTTGCGCAGATAGGGCTGGGCCGGGTTGTCGCGCCAGCTGGTCAAAAACGTCGCGGTCGAGTACAGGCTGCTGGCCACGAACGCCGCGGCCAGCACGCACACCACGACCGTGCGGCGGCGCGACGCGTCCAGCCAGCGCGTGCCCGCCCGGTTGGGCGCGCACAGCCCGACGGCGGCCAGCAGCGCCAAAACCACCACCAGGTCGGGCAGATACCGCAGCGTCTGCGCCAACTCCAGCGCGGTGAACTTCGACGACCGCATCAGGTAGATCGGTATCTGACACGCGGCCGCATAGCCGACCGCCGCCAGCCACACCGGGCCGATGCGCTGTTTACGCACGAAGCTGACCGCCACCACCGCGGCCAGCGCCACCCACCCCAGCACCATCACCGTCACCGGCGGCGTCCCCCACGGCGACGCCGGAGCCCAGCGCTGCCAATCCCACGGCCCCCCAACCAGACCCGGAACGATGCCGTGCGTGACCGAGCGGCGCAGCAGATCCCACGTCATCGCCACATCGCCGCTCCACCGCTTCTGGTCCACCACGATCAGGTACACGACGATGCACACCGCCGTCACCGCCAGACACGGCACCCACAGCCGAATCCCGCGCCGCCACACCGCCGCAACCGATCCGGTGGCGGTGACATACGCCAGCAGCGCGGCGATCGTGAACGCGACGAACGGGATCACGGCCGACTTCTCGAAGAACAACAGACCGCCGAGATACACCAGCGTGCCCGTCACCGCGCACCGCCGATTACCGGTGCGTACCAACAGGATCGCGTCCCCGCACACCCAGGCCAACGCGGCCAGCATCGGCAGCGAGTTCAGCGCCGCGGCCCACCATGCGAACCCCGGCACCGCCAGCGGAGTGAACAGCGCGAACGTCAACGGCGCCAACAACACTGGACGCCAGCCGAGAATGACGTGCAACGTGCGCAGCAGCGCCAGCGAGGCCAGCAGCTGCAGCACCACCAGGCTGATCGCCGGCCCGATCCAGTTCAGCGGGGCCACCCTGGTGATGCCGCCGGCCAGCAGGAACGCCGCGGGCATCACGTGGCCGTCGTGGTCGTCGAACAAATACTGCGGCGACAGCAGGTTGTGCGTGCCCGCACGGCCGATCAGGATCAGATCGTCCCAGTAGAAATAGCCGCCGAACGCCAGCGCCGCCCGGACAGCCAGCTGCACCGCGATCAATGCCACCGCAGCGCCGGCCACCCGGTTGCGAAGTAGGACCCTAACCGGGATAGGCCTCTCCCGCCTGCTGACGGGCCACCCACGCCGAGCGCACCATCTCCTGCAACGAATACCGCATCTGCCAGTCCAGATCGCGGGCGGCCAGGTCTTGGGACGCGACGATGCGGGCCGGGTCACCGGGGCGGCGCGGCCCGACGCTCGGTTCGAAGTCGACGCCGGTGACCTCGCGGATGGCGGTCATGATCTCGCGCACCGACGTGCCGCTGCCGCTGCCCAGGTTGTACACGGTTTCGACCGGCGCGCCGGCCTGTAGCCGCTTGGCCGCGGCGACGTGGGCTGAGGCCAGATCCGCTACGTGTACGTAGTCGCGCACGCAGGTGCCGTCGGGGGTGGGGTAGTCGTCGCCGTTGATCCGCGGCGTCTCACCGCGGTAGAGCATGTCGAAGACGACGGGAAACAGGTTGTGCGGGCTGACGTCGAACAACTCCGGGGACCCCGAACCCACCACGTTGAAGTAGCGCAGGCTGGTGTGGCGTAACCCGGTGGCGTGTGCGACGTCGCGCATGATCCATTCGCCCACCAGTTTGCTTACCCCGTATGGGGATTCGGGTGCGGTCGGGGTCTGCTCGGTGACGGTGTCGACGTCGGGGGTGCCGTAGGTGGCGGCGCTGGAGGAGAACACCAGCTTGTCGGTGCCGACGGAGGTCATCGCCTTGAGCAGGTTGACCATCGCGGTGACGTTCTGCTCGTAGGTGTGCAGCGGTTCGCGCACCGACACGCCCGCGTACTTGAACCCCGCGATGTGGATGACGCCGGAGACGCGATGTTCGCGCAGGGTCTGTGCGATGAGGTCGGTGTCGAGCAGGGTGCCCCGCACCAACGGCACCCCGGGTGGGACGAACGCCTCCAGGCCCGTCGACAGGTCGTCGATCACAACGACCGACAGCTCGGCGTCGCGCAGCGCACGCACCACGTGCGAGCCGATGTAGCCGGCCCCGCCGGTCACCAGCCACGTCATCTGCTTCTCCTCGCGATCGATCGAGTTCGCACCCCGGCAGCATAGGTGCGGTTCCGCCAGCCCCGCGTAGTCACCGGGTGCTCTTGGCGAGCGCGACCAGGTGCATGGCAATCCCGACCAGCGGGCCGCACAGCAGCGCGATCACGGTGCGGGTCTCCAGGTCGAGCGGAAGCAGCAGCAACAGCGTCGAGGCGACCGTCGCCGACACCCAGCCCACCGAATACGCCCGGTGCAGCGCTGCCGCCACCGCAGCCGCGCCCGTCAACGTCAGCAACGCGATGGCCACCGCCCCTGTGGTCAGCCAGGCCAGCAGGGCGCCGTCGGCCAGGTACTCGGGCCCGAACCCGGTGCGTAACAGCCACGGTCCGAACAGCCCGGCGCCCACCACCCCGACCGCTCCCACTCCGGTCACCACGCCCGCCGGTGCAACCAATGCGCGCAACCGTTCGGTGCGCTGGTCGACGAAGTGTGCGATCAGGTTGCCCTGCATCGCGGTCAGCGGGACCAGCAGCGGCGCGCGGGTCAGTGTGACCGCCAGGATCACCACCCCTCCGGCGGCGCCCAGCTCGCCCGTGGTGGCTTTGAGCAGCACCGGAAATCCCATGACGAGGATCGCGCTGGCACCGGCTGCGGCGATGGAATGCGCGGCGCCGCGCAGAAACGTCGCCGTGCCACCCGGGGTCAGCAGCCTGGCGGCCGCCCGGGTCGTCGGCGAGACGGCCAACATGATCAGCCATGCCACCGCACCGGCCACGGTGGCCCACAGGTAGCCGACCAGTCCCCAGCCGACCATGAACGTCACCGCGGCCACGATCACCCGAAGCCCCGCGTCGGTGACCATCAGCGACCCGTAGGGCGTCCACCGGTTCAGCCCGGCCAGCATGCCCAGCAGCGCGGCGTGCAGGCAGAACCCGGCCAGCCCGACGGCCAGCAGCGCCACGCTGAGCCATCGTGCTTCGACGAACACCTGCGCCGCCCACAGCGGTGAGCTGGCAACGATCAGCGCGGCCGCGCCCACGCCGACCATGGCGGCCACCCGGACCGGATGGGTCCGCGGGCCCTCGATGGCTTCGATGTAGCCGGCCGAGCGCACCTCCCTGGTGGCCTCCTGCAGCAGGCCGAACGCGGCGCCGGTGACCAAACCGAACGCGCCCCAGAAGACACCGAACACCGCGAACCCCGACGGCTCCAGATCGCGCGCGGCCAGGTACAGCACCGCGTATCCGCACAGCGCCGAGGCCGCGGTGGCCGCACCCACCCGCGCCACGCTGCCGCGGGTGACCGGGCCGGTGGGCGTGCCGGCGTCGGTCACGGCGGCGCATCCAGCGCAGGCAACGCCGTGGCGTACAACCAGGCCTCGAACAGGGGGCGCAGCGACCCGTCCGCGTACTCCGACGTCAGCGCGGTGAAATCGTCGGTGACCGCCGTGCTGTGCCGGTAGCGTTGCGTCCAATCCCGAAGCAGCGCAAAGAAGTTCTCGTCGCCGAGGTGCCCGCGTAGCGCGTGCAGGGTGAGCGCGCCGCGTTTGTACACGCGGTCGTCGAACAGGTTCCGCACTCCCGGATCGGCCAACACGAGATCCTGCGGCGCATCGGCCAACCGCTGGTGGTAATGCCGCGCCCACGCGTCTGCGCTGCGACCTCCTGAGCGTTCCGACCACAACCACTCGGCGTAGCAGGCGAAGCCTTCGTGCAGCCAGATGTGTTGCCATTGCCGGACGGTGACCGAGTTGCCGAACCACTGATGGGCCAGTTCGTGTGCGATCAGCCGCTCGGCCCGCTGACCCCGGCCCGAGCAATGGTTGGCACCGAAAATCGAAATGCCTTGTGCCTCAAGCGGTATCTCAAGGTCGTCGTCGGTGACGACCACCGTGTACCCGCCGGTGAGCGGATACGGTCCGAACAACTCGACGAACAACGCCATCATCTGCGGTTGACGAGCGAAATCCGATGCGAAGTTCTCGCGCAGCCGGTCGGGCAGCACCGCGTGGATCGAAACGCCGTCATCGCCGACCGGGTGCCGGCCGTACCTGCCGATCTGCAGCGTCACCAGATACGTCGACGTCGGCTCCGGCTGCTCGTAGCTCCACGTGGTCATTCCGGCGTGCGCCAGACGGCCGACCAGCGTGCCGTTGGCCAGCGCGTAATAGGGGTTTTCGGTGCGGATCCGGATTCCGACGCTGGCCTTGGCGCCGGGCCGGTCGTCGCACGGAAACCACGACGGGGCGCCGTTGGGCTGACCCGCGACCAGTGCGCCGTCGGTGAGCTCTTCGAAACCCACGTCACCCCAATGGGATCGGACCGGGCGAGGGTTGCCGCCGTAGCGCACGGCGATCGTCACCGCGGCGTCGGTCGACAGGGGCTCGGCCAAGGTGATGTGCAGCTTGCCCGCTGAGGTCCGAAACCTGGCTGGGCGCGCACCGTTGACGGTCACCTTGCTCACCGACAACGCATCGCTGAGATCGAGTGTCAGCGTGTGCAACTCCGCCGCTGCCACCGCGGTGATCGTGGCGGTGCCCGACAGCCGGTTGGTCGCCACCTTGTACTCGAGGTCGAGTTCGTAGCGCGAGACCCGGTAGCCGAGATTACCGCTGCCGGGCAGGTACGGATCGACGATCCGGTCGGTGCTCACGCTGCGGTGTCTTCTGGCTTCTTGGACTTGCCCGCCGATTTGCTTGCGCGTTTCTTACCCGCGGACTTCCACGGCGCGATCGGGTTGCCCAGCCATCGGGTCGAGGCGGGCACCTCGTCGCCGCGCATGACGAGCGAGGCCGGGCCGACGGTGGCGCTGCGGCCGATGCGCGACGCCGGCAGCGCGACGCAGTGCGGCCCCAGCGTCGAACCCTGTTCGAGTGCAACGGTGTCCATCGCCATGATCCGGTCATGGAACAGATGGGTCTGCACCACGCATCCGCGGTTCACGGTCGCCGCGGAGTCGATGGTGACCAGGTCCGCCTCTGGCAGCCAGTACGTTTCACACCACACCCCGGCCCCGATCGACGCGCCCAGCGCCCGCAGCCACCAGTTCATCACCGGTGTGCCGCTGGCCGCGCGGGCGAACCACGGTGCGGCGACCGTCTCCACGAAGGTGTCCGACACCTCGTTTCGCCACACGAACGACGACCACAGCGGGTGCTGTCCCGGGCGGATGCGCCCGACCACAACCCATTTCGCCAGGACGGCGACGGCGCCGGCCAACGCGCCGGCCACCAGCAGCAGCACACCGCTGCCCAGCGCCGCCCACCACCAGCCGAACTCGATCACCAGCCACTGCAGCCCGAACAGCACCGCGACACCGATCCCGAACGTCACCACCAGCGGCACCACCCGGCAGGCTTCCACCAGCGCGCGAACGGCCTTCAGGCGCAGCGGCGGGTCGAAGGTGCGCACCGTGTCGGTCGCGGTCGGCTTGCGGCGCAACCGCACCGGAGGGCTGCCCAGCCACGACGAGCCCGCCTTGGCCTTGTGCGGCGCGGCCGACAACACCGCCACCAGACCGTCGTCGGGCACCTTGCGTCCCGGCTGCGCGATACCGGAGTTGCCCAAAAACGCGCGCTTGCCGATCGTCGCCTGCGCGACGTGCAACCAGCCGCCACCCAATTCGTAGGACGCCACCATGGTGTCGTCGGCCAGAAACGCCCCGTCCTCGACCACGGTGAACGCCGGTGTCAGCAGCACCGTCGAGATCTCGGTTCCGCGACCGACTTTCGCGCCGAGCGCGCGTAGCCACCACGGCGTCAGAAGGCTGGCGTAGACCGGGAACAGGTAGGTGCGCGCGGCGTCCATCAGCCGCTCGGTGGCCCAGATCTGCCAGCCGACGCGGCTGCGCACCGGGTGATAGCCGTCGCGCAGTCCCAGCGACAACATCCGCACCCCGAGCACGGTCAGCAACGCGTAGCTCACCACCGCGGCCAACGTCGCGACCGGAGCCCACAGCAGCGCCGGCGCGAGCGCCGCGGTCACCGACGCGCTGTCGCGCACCGCCCAACCGATCACGGCCAAACCGACGCCGAGCGCCAGCAGCGGCAGCCCACCCAACAGCACCGACGTCACGCCGTAGACCGCGACCCACAGCGGCGCGCGCGGCGGCCGGTGGTCGGGCCACGGATGACGGGCCTTGCCGGACTTCGCCGCCGGCGAGCCCTTCCAGTACTGGCCGTTCTTGACCTTGCCGACCACCCCGGAACCCGGTGCCACGTCGGCGTTCTTGCCGACGACCGCCCCGGGCAGCAGGGTGGTGCGCGCCCCGATGCTGGCGTCGTTGCCGATCGTGATTGGGCCGACGTGGAAGTCGTCGCCGTCGATCCAGTACCCGCACAGGTCCACCTCGGGTTCGACCGAGCTTCGGTGTCCGAGCTTCAGCATCCCGGTCACCGGTGGGGTGGAGTGCAGATCGACCCCGTTGCCGACCGAATTGCCAAGGGCCCGTGCGTAGTACACCAGCCACGGTGCGCCTGCGAGGTTTTCCGCACCGCTGGCCTGCGCCAACCGTTCGGCCAGCCACACCCGCAGATGCACCGGGCCGCCGCGGCGATACGTGCCCGGCTGCAGCCCGCCGAGCAGCATCCGGGCGCACAGGGCCGCGATGCCCATCCGGCCGAGCGGGGTGACGAACAGCACGAAACCCACTGCGACCCACCACCAGTTGACCGGCCGGACCCAGGGCACCAGCGTGGCCGCGACGTTGTTGGTGACCGCCAACCAGACCACCCACTGCAGCCCGGTCAGCGTCGCCAGCGGCAGTGCGAGGGCCAGTTGGGCCGCCTGGGTCAGGCGCGACACCGGCTTGACCGTCCGCGGCGGCGCCGGCGGCGGTGTACCGAGCTCGTCGAGGAACCCGGCCAGCGACCCGAGGCGCGGATGGTCGTACAGGTCGCCGACGGTCACCTGCGGATAGCGTTGCCGCAGCGCCGACACCAGCTGCGCGGCGGCCAACGAACCGCCGCCCAGCGCGAAGAAGTCGGCTTCGGGACCGCTGATCGGCGCGGCCAGCACCTGTTTCCACAGGCCGGCGACCCAGCCCGCCGTTCCGGTCAGATCCGGCTCGTCGCCGCCCGTTTCGCCGCGCACCGGCCACGGCAGCGCGTCGCGGTCGACCTTGCCCGACGTGCGTGTCGGCAGCTCGTCGACCTGCACCAGCCGCGGCACGAGCGCGGCGGGCAGGCTTCGGGCCAGCGCGGCGCGGGCCTCGGCGACGTCGAACGACGGGTCGGCGCTGACGACGTAGCCGACCAGCACCGGTGTGCCGTTCGCCGTCTGCCGCACGGCGGCCGCGCCGCCGCTGACACCGGGCAGGTGGACGAGCGCGGAGTCGACCTCACCGAGCTCGATGCGCCGACCGCCGAGCTTGACCTGGTCGTCGGCCCGGCCGACGAAGTACAGCCCGTCGGTTTCCAGCCGCACCAGATCGCCGCTGCGGTAGGCCCGCGACCACGCGAGCCGGGGCATCGGCGCGTACTTCTCGGCGTCCTTGTCCGCGTCCAGATAGCGTGCCAGGCCGACCCCGCCGATCACCAGCTCGCCGACCTCGCCGTAGGCCACCGGCTCGCCGTTCTCGTCGACCACGGCCAAATCCCACCCGGGCAGCGGCAGCCCGATGCTCACCGGGCCGCGCCCGTCGAGTTTGGCCGCGCACGCGACGACGGTGGTTTCGGTGGGGCCGTAGGTGTTCCACACCTCGCGGCCGGCCGAGTCGGGACCCGCGGCCAGGCGCTCGGCCAGCTCCGGCGGGCAGGCTTCGCCGCCGAAGATCAGCAGCCGCACCGCTTCGAGCGCTTCGGCCGGCCACAGCGCCGCCAGCGTCGGCACAGTCGACACCACGGTGATGTCGCGCGCCACCAGCCACGGCCCCAGGTCCATCCCGCTGCGCACCAGCGAGCGGGGCGCGGGCACCAGGCAGGCCCCGTGCCGCCAGGCCAGCCACATCTCCTCACAGGACGCGTCGAACCCGACCGACAGCCCGGCCAGCACCCGGTCACCCGGGCCGATCGGGTTGTCTTGCACGAACATCCGCGCCTCGGCGTCGACGAACGCCGCCGCGCTGCGATGCGTCACCGCGACGCCCTTCGGTGTGCCGGTCGATCCCGAGGTGAAGATGATCCACGCGTCGTCGCGGGCCAGCGGGCGTACCGCGCGCCAACCGCGTGACGAGCCGGGTCCGCGGATCAGCCCCTGCTCGGTGATGATCGCCACCACCTGGGCCTCGGTGAACACCAGCTCGGCGCGCTCCGCGGGGTCGTCGGCGTCGACCGGCACGTAGGCGGCGCCGGTGGCCAAGGTCGCGAGGATCGCCACATACAGCGCGTAGCTGCCCGACGGCATCCGGATGCCGATGCGGTCGCCGCGTCCGAT
Source organism: Mycolicibacterium pulveris (assembly GCA_050205315.1). Taxonomy (GTDB): domain Bacteria; phylum Actinomycetota; class Actinomycetes; order Mycobacteriales; family Mycobacteriaceae; genus Mycobacterium; species Mycobacterium pulveris_A. Next base: position 120,558 of record JBNMRA010000008.1, read on the forward strand.
CCCGCGCGCCGCCAGCCACTCGACGGTCTCCTCGATATCGCTGATCAACTCCGCGTAGGTCAGTTGCACCGTGCCGTCGTCGAGCGCGGGCGCGTCGGGATGGCGGTGTGCGGTTTCGTAGAGGATGTCGATGAGCGTGCGTGGTTCGGGTGCGTACGTCGACAACGCGTACTGAGGGGGCACCTCCGGAACAAAATCCCCAGTCACGCCTACAAAGTACTAAGCCGATCCGGCCACGCCGCCGCGCCGCACACGGTGGCTGATCACAATTGCGACACCGCCGGCGACTGCGCCGACGCGGCCGTACCGGTCTGCGGTGTAACCGCTGGTGCTACGGGTATCCGACGGTCGCGTTTCGCGTCGGGGCGACCGACCTGGCAGACTCGCCGCTGGAGGGGAGTATTCCTTCGCCGCGGTATCGTCATCACGTCGGCCGTCATCGGACGACCGGTGCTGCGGGCTGACACGACGGTTCGTGGCGGTGGAAGAGACCTCCGGCGCTTTGACGACCGGAGGTTTTGGTGAACGTAAGCGGGCTCGAGTGGATCATCACGCTGAGCGTGACGATCGCCATTCTGCTGTTCGATGTGATCGTCATCGGCCGGCGCCCGCACGAACCGACCAGGCGTGAGACCGGGACGTATCTGTCGATCTACATCGGGCTGGCGATCGCGTTCGGGTTGTGGACCTGGTTCTTCCACGGCAGCCAGTACGGGCTGGAGTTCTTCGCCGGCTGGCTCACCGAATACAGCCTGTCGGTGGACAACCTGTTCATCTTCTTGATCATCATGGCCAGCTTCAAGGTGCCCCGGATCTACCAGCAGCAGGCGCTGCTCGTCGGGATCATCCTGGCGCTGGTGTTCCGCGGCATCTTCATCGCGCTCGGCGCGGTCGCGATCAACCAGTTCTCCTGGGTCTTCTACATTTTCGGCGCGTTCCTGCTCTACACCGCGGTGGGCCTGGTGCGCGACACCGACCACGACGACGACGCCGAGAACCGGGTGGTGCGCTTCGCGCGCAAGCACATGAAGTTCACCGACACCTGGGACGGGCTGCGGCTGTGGGTGCGGGAGAACGGCAAACGGGTGATGACGCCGATGTTCCTCGTCATCGTCGCGTTGGGCACCACCGACCTGATCTTCGCGCTGGACTCGATCCCGGCCATCTACGGTCTGACCCAGGAGCCGTACCTGGTGTTCACCGCGAACGTGTTCGCGCTGATGGGTTTGCGTCAGCTCTACTTCCTGCTCGGCGATCTGCTCAAACGGCTGGTCTACCTGTCGCAGGGGCTGGCGTTCATCCTGGCCTTCATCGGGGTGAAGTTGGTGCTGCACGCGTTGCACGAGAACGAGGTGCCGTTCATCAACGGCGGTGAGCCCGTTCCGGTGCCGGAGATCCCCACGCTGGCCAGCCTCGGCGTGATCGTGGTGACGTTGATCATCACCACCGTGGCCAGCCTGTACAAGACGCGGGTGCGCGACGTGAAGAAGAACAACGCCGCGGCGGCCCGGAACGAATCGGAACCGCAGTCGCGCAAGGGTTAGCTGCAACTAGGTAGTTCAGCTAAAAACACTGTTCGTCCCCGTTATGCGTGGCGGTCAAATATAACTGGCATTTCGTACGGCTCTTTGCTGTTTGGGTGCGGTTATTTCGGCGGTGACGCGCGGTGCAATTTCGGTTCGCAGAATTTGCGGCGTGGTCTTACGATGACGACGGCTTGGCCGTCTGGATCACCTTGGAAGAAAGCGGGGACCCTTTCGTGCGTGTCGCGACTTCTGGCACCGGCCGTCGATCGCGGTGACAACCGAGGCGACCAAAGGCCCCGCCACATCCGGGGCATCCGCACATCTCGATGGCGACCGAAAGCCGAAGCGGGCGCGGATAATCGGTCTCGACGGCATCCGGGGCCTGCTGTGTCTGAGCATCGCGATCACCCATGTGACCGGCTACTACACGAAAAGCACCGCCGACACCTGGAAAACCAACCTGTTCGGTTTCTCGCTGGTGTACTTTTTCGTGCTCAGCGGTTTTCTGCTGTTTTTGCCGTATGTGCGAAACCTCGTTGCCCGGTCGCACATGCCATACGTGCGCGATTACGCGATCCACCGCATCGCCCGAATTATGCCGGCGTACCTCGCGATCTTCTTGGTCGTCAATTTCGTGTTGCAGCTTTCCTACGTCGATAATGCGGCGTTGCTGCCCGACGACGCCCGCAGCGGAATCGGGATGATCACCGATCCGATGGAGCTGCTGGCGAATTTGGCGCTGGTGCAGACCTACATCCCGGCCTACATCCAGACCGGTATCGGCCCGTCGTGGTCGCTGACCCTGGAGTACGCGTTCTACCTCACGCTGCCGCTGGCGGGCTGGGCGATATTTCGGATGCGCAGCCGCAGCGGGCGCCATCCGTTCGCGGTCGCGATGCTCGCGCCCGCCATCCTGCTGGGCATCGGGTTGGTGGGCCGCGCGCTGATCCCGGTGGTGAATCGGTACGCCGGCACCTCCGACTTCATCCTGCTCAACTGGGGCCCGAACATCGCCGCGGTGTTCACCAGGAGCATCCTGACCAACGCCGACAACTTCGCGATGGGCATGTTCGCGGCGATCGTGTTCGTCGCGATCGAGCGCGACACGCTGTCTGAGCGCGCGAGTCGCCGCGTCCGGGCGTTCAGCGCCGCGGCGATCCTGCCCGTTCTGGTGGTGGGCGCGCTGATGTTCGCGGTCGCGGTGTCTTTCGTGACCGCCGTGGTCGGCGTCGTCGCCGCGCTGATGATCCTCGTCGTCGTGGTTCCGCTGGCCCGAGGCGAGAAGTCCAAGCTGGCGCGGGCCCTGGACATCCGGCCGATCCGCTACGTCGGCGAGATCTCGCTGTCGGCGTACCTGTGGCATTTCCCGCTGCTGCTGTTGCTCGGCCAACTCGGCTGGATGGCCGGTGACACGCTGCCGGGAATGCTCTACAACATCGTGATCGTGCTCGCCGCAACGATTCTCGCCGCGACCGTGACCTACTACCTCGTCGAGAAGCCGGCGATGAAGTACGCCAGGGCCAAGACTGCGCGAATGCCCCGCTGAGGCAATTCACACTTCGATCGGTGGGTACAGGCGTTCCATCGTGTACTGCCGGTTGCGTCGTGCCGACCACGCTGTGGCGGCCAGCGACGCCGCCGTGATGGCGGCCAACACCGCGATCGCCACCCACAGCCGCGAGTCGATGCCGCCGACGGTCAACTGTCGTAAGCCGTTGACGGCGTATGTCATCGGATCCACGTGGTGGATGACCTGGAACGGTTTCGGGGTGGTCTCCACCGGATAGATGCCGCCGGCCGACACCAGCTGGAACATCAGGAACGCCAGCGTCACGACTCGGCCGACCGCAACGCCGAACAGCGCGTTGAACGCCTGGATGAGCGCCAAAAACGAGCCCGCGACCAGGATCAGGAACGCCACGGTGGCCGCCGGGTACACCGCCTTCAAACCCACCCCGAAATGCACCACCGCATACATCACCAGCACCTGGCACACCGCGATCAGCAGCCCCGGCCAAAAGGACGCCAGCGCGACACGCAGCGCGCCCAGCCCGGTGACGATCGGGCGGGACTGCAAGGGCATCAACAACATCCAGATGATTAGCGCCCCGATGAACAACGCCAGCGGAAGGAAGAACGGCGCGAACCCGGTGCCGAACGTCGGCGCGGCGTTGTGGGTCACCTCGTCGAGCGCCACGGGCTGGGCCAAGGTGTCGGCGACCTGGTTGCGCTGTTGATCGGTCCACTGCGGAACCCGTTCGGCGCCTTCGCGCAGGCCGTGCGCCAGTTCGACACTGCCGCCGCGTAGTTGGCTGGTGCCGTCGGCCAGCGTCGCTGCACCCGCCGACAACTTCTCACCGCCGTCGGCCAGCGCCACCAGCCCGCCGCTCAGTTGGCTTGCACCCGCGCTCAACTGGGCCGCACCGTCGCGCAGCCGGACCACGTCGTCGCGCAGACCACCGTCGAGCGCCCGGGTCAGAAGCACCCGCAGCTTGCTGGCGGGATCCGCCAGCTCGGCTTCCAGCGCAGCCGCCTTGTCGCGCAACGCGATCAGGCCCGCGTCGGTGGTCGGATCGATGTCGTTGGCGCGCAGCAGCCGCTGGGTGCCTGCCAATGTGTCGCCCAACGCGTGCACGGCCGGGTCGGGGTTGGCCCGCAGCGCGCCGACGACCGTGTCGACGATCGCTGACGCCTGTGCCTGGTCGACGTGCAGTGCGGCCACCCGGTCACTGGCCGACTTCACCAGCCGGGACAGCCCTACTGCCAGATCGCCGACCTCCGCAGGGTCCAGGCCCAACCCGCTGACCCGGTCGAGCACCGACAGCAGCGGATCCGTTGCGGTACCGACGCCTTCGGACAACTGTGCGGCCCCCGCCGCCAGCGCGGCCGAGCCGTCGCGTGCGGTTGCCAACCCGTCCGAGAGCGCACGCGAGCCGCGGGCCAGCTCGTGCGCACCGGCGTCGGCCTGTGCCAGGCCCGCCGACAACCGGTCGGCGCCGTCGGCGGCGGTGACCAGCCCGGCGCCCGCTTCGGTCACACCGCTGAGCACCTGACCGACCGTCTGCTGCCCGACGCGGGCATTGACCTGGTTGAGCACCTCCCGCGCGGCGTTCTGCCCGATGATCGACGCCAGGTAGTTGTTGGAGTTGTCGAACGTGAATCGGATCTTGGCCGGCCGCGGGTCCGGGCCCGCCGGCGAGGCCACCGCCGCGCTGAAATCCTCGGGGATCGTGACCGCGAAGTAGTAGTCGCCGTGGCGCACCCCGTCGGCGGCCGCCGCCGCCGACATCTCGTGCAGGTTGAGTTGCCCGGAGTCCAGCAGTGAGCGGGCCACCTGATCGCCGGCGTTGAGCTGCTGGCCCTCAGTCTGCGTGCCGCGGTCCTCGTTGACCAGCGCCACCGGCAGCTTGTCGACCTGACCGAACGGATTCCAGAACGCCCACAGGTACATCGCGCCGTACAGCAGCGGCATCAAGATGATGGTGGCAAGCGCCAACCGGGGCAGCAGGCCGCGGGAATAGCGCTTGAGGTCGGTGCCCAGTGACATTCCCGCAAGCATCGTCATCGACCTTTCTGCCGGCCCTTTTGGGTAGTGATCAACTCTTCGCGCGAGGTGTTGGCCACCTCGATCTGGGCCCGCACGCCGTCGTGGCGTACCCCGTTGACCGTCGTCGTCACCACCGTCTGCGTCTGGCCCAGCGCGACCAGCCGGTTCAGCACGGTTTCGCGGTGGCGATCACTGGTGACGTGGTCGAGGTCGCCGACCACCAGCAGGGGCGGTCGCATGGTGTTGGCCAGCGCGATCCGCAGCAACAACCGGTCGCCCTCGTTGAGCTCCTCGACGAACTCATCCAGCGGCGGCAACGGCAGCTCGCCGAACACCGGGCCGCACACCGCGTCGACCTCGGCCGGGCCGGCCCGGCGCACCAACCGGTACCAGGCGGCGTCCCAGCGCAGCTGTTCGGTGATCAGATCGGCCACGGTGACCGACTCGGCGACGGCGTCGAGCTCGTCGAATCCGGCGAGCGCCGCACAGCCGAAGATGTCGTCCACGTTGGTGTGGCCGAACACCGAAAGCGAGCCGGTCCGCGGTTTCATTCGGCCCGCCAACGTCATCAGCAGCGCGGTGCGCCCCGAGCCGCTCGGGCACACCAGGACGGTCACCCCGCCGGCGTCCATCTCCAGATCGACCGGGCCGTACACCGGGCCCCACGGCCCAGACATCGTGATGCCGCGAGCAATCACCTTGTCCGACAACGCGACCTCCCGCGCCCCTGGGCGCCGACCTTAGTGCCCCTGGGTCTTGAACCGATCGATCGACGCCTTCACCTCGGCCTCGGCCTCGTCGCGGCCCACCCAGTCGGCGGCCTTGACGTACTTGTTCGGCTCGAGGTCCTTGTAGTGCACGAAGAAGTGCTTGATCTCCTCGAGCACCTGCTCGGGCACGTCGGCCAGATCCTGGATGTGGTCCCAACGCTTGTCGCCCGCGGGCACGCACAGCACCTTGTCGTCGCCGCCGGCCTCGTCGGTCATCCGGAACATGGCCACCGGGCGCACCTCGACCAGGCAGCCGGGAAACAACGGCTCGGGCAGCAGCACCAGCGCGTCAAGCGGGTCACCGTCCTCGCCGAGCGTGTCGTCGAGAAATCCATAGTCGGTCGGATAACCCATCGAGGTGTAGAGGTAGCGGTCCAGCTTCACCCGTCCGGTGTCGTGGTCCACCTCGTACTTGTTTCGCGAACCCTTCGGGATCTCGATGACTACGTCGAACTCCACCGGCGGCTCCTTGCCCTGTGCGGACGGTCTTGGGGACGGGCATCACCCTAATAGAGCGATACGCTGCACTACGGGGCGGTCGACAGATCAGGAGAGATATGCGGCCCACGAAGTGGGGGCCATCCACACATGTGCTGGTCGGGGTGGCAGTGCTGGTGCTGGTCGCCGTCGTGGTTGCGACGGCGGCCGTGCTGGCGACCGGGCACACCGACGCGGCCGCGATCAAGCCGACGCCGCCGGCCGCCACCGCGGATCCGGCCGTCGTGCCGGTGTCGGACTCCGCGCCCAAGCCCAGACCTGACCTGCTGGCGGCGCGGCTGGCCCCGGCGCTGGCCGACCCGAATCTCGGGCACTTCACCGGCCGCATCGCCGACGCGATCACCGGCACCCAACTGTGGGAGCAGGGCGCCGACGTGCCGATGCAGCCCGCGTCGACCAACAAGACGCTGACGACGGCCGCTGCGCTGCTGGCCCTGGACCGGAACGCCCGGTTGACCACCCGGGTGTTCACCGGCGACAAACCCGGCGTGGTGGTGCTCAAGGGCGGCGGTGACCCGACGCTGTCCGCGGCGCCGAAAGGCCAGGACACCTGGTACCGCGACGCGGCCCGCATCAGCGACCTGGCCGAGCAGGTGGCCCGCGCCGGCATCGACGCCACCGCGGTGCAGGTCGACGTCAGCGCGTACAGCGGACCGACGATGGCCTACGGCTGGGACCCCGCCGACATCGACGGCGGCGACATCGCGCCGATCGAGCCGGTGATGCTCGACGCCGGCCGCACCCAACCGGTCAGCGTCGACTCGACCCGGTCGACCACACCCGCGCTGGACGCCGGCCGCGCGCTGGCGGCGGCGTTGGAGGTCGATCCGGCGAAGGTCACCGTGCTGCCCGGCCCGGCGCGCGGTGGCCAGGAGATCGCGGCGGTGCAGTCGCCGCCGCTGATCAACCGGCTGCGGGAGATGATGAACGCCTCCGACAACGTGATGGCCGAGGCGATCGGTCGCGAGGTGGCCGCCGCGGTCGGCAAGCCGCAGAGCTTCGACGGCGCCGCCGACGCGGTGCTTGGCGAACTGAAGGCCGCCGGGATCGACACCACCGGAGCGCGGCTGTTCGACTCCAGCGGGCTGTCCTTCGACGACCGGCTCACCGCCAAGACGCTCGACGACGTGGTCAGCGTCGCGGTCGGCGATCAGCACCCCCGGCTGCGGCCGCTGGTGGACCTGATGCCGATCGCAGGCGGCAGCGGAACGCTGTCCAACCGCTTCCTCGGCACCGAATTCAGCCGGGAGGCCGCCGGGTTCCTGCGCGCCAAGACCGGGTCGCTGACCGGAACCAATACGCTGGCAGGGTTTCTCACCGACGCCAGCGGGCGGGTGCTGACGTTCGCGTTCATCTCCAACGATGCCGGCCCGATGGGTCTGGTCGCGCTGGACACCCTGGCCGCCACGCTGCGCTCGTGCGGGTGCAGCCCATGAGCCCGGCCACCGACAACAAGGTCACGGTCGGGCGCGCGGTGGACTGGGAGTTCGCCGCGACCGTCGGCGCCAAACTGGCCAGGCCCGGCCCGGACACCACCGACTACACCCGGCGCCAGGTCATCGACCAGCTCAGCGAGGCGTCGCGGTCGGCCGAACTGCCCGTGCGTGAGGTCACCGGGCTCACCGAGGGCGGCGACATTCCCGACGCGCGCATCGTCGACCGGGCCCAGTGGGTGCGCGCGGCCACCAACTCGATGCGCGTGATGACCGGCGGGCAGGACGACGGGCAGCACCCGAACTTCCTGACCGGCCGCATCACCGGCGCGCAGACCGGGGCCGTGCTGGCGTTCGTGTCCTCGGGCATCCTCGGCCAGTACGACCCGTTCGGCCGCGACGGCGGTGAGCTTCTGCTGGTGTACCCCAACGTCATTGCGGTGGAACGCCAATTGCGGGTGCAGCCCTACGATTTCCGGCTCTGGGTATGTCTGCACGAGGTCACCCACCGGGTGCAGTTCCGGGCCAACCCGTGGCTGGCCGACCACATGTCACATGCGCTTGCGGTGCTGACCGACGAAACCGAAAACGACGTCACCCAGGTGGTCGGCAGGCTCGCCGAATTCGTCCGCAGCCGCGGCGGTACCGAAGGCGGTGCAGCCGAACCGAATTCGGAGGGCGTGCTCGGCTTGCTGCGGGCCGTGCAATCCGAGCCGCAGCGCAACGCGCTGGACCAGCTGCTGGTGTTGGGCACGCTGCTGGAAGGCCACGCCGACCATGTGATGGACGCGGTGGGTCCCGCGGTGGTGCCATCGGTGGCCACCATCCGGCGCCGGTTCGACGAGCGGCGCCGCCGTAAGCAGCCGCCGCTGCAACGGCTGGCTCGGGCGCTGCTGGGGTTCGACGCGAAGCTCAGCCAGTACACCCGCGGCAAGGCGTTCGTCGACCACGTCGTGTCCAAGGTGGGCATGGACCGGTTCAACACGGTGTGGTCTGGACCCGAAACCCTGCCGCTGCCAAGCGAAATCGACGAGCCGCAACGATGGATCGACAGGGTGCTCTAGCCGCGCTGCACGAAGCGGTCACCGGCTTTGCCCGCGACTTCTGCGCAGCCGACGAGCGGTGGTGTGTGGCGCTGTCCGGCGGTGCCGACTCGCTGGCGCTGACCGCGGCCGCCGCGAAAATCAAGCCGACCACCGCGCTGGTCGTCGACCACCAACTGCAGTCGAACTCGGCGGCGGTGGCGGCCACCGCCCGCGACCAGGCGGTCGCGTTGGGATGCGTTGACGCCCACGTGCTGCGGGTCGACGTCGGCGCTCGGGGCGGACCGGAGGGTGCGGCGCGCACGGCGCGCTACCGCGCCTTGGACCGGGCCCGCGCCGGTGCTGCGGTGCTGCTGGGTCACACGCTCGACGATCAGGCCGAGACGGTGCTGCTGGGGCTCGGGCGCGGTTCGGGGCCGCGGTCCATCGCCGGCATGCGGCCTTACGACCCGCCGTGGGGCCGTCCGCTGCTGGGCGTGCGGCGACCCGTGACGCAGGCCGCGTGTGCCGAACTCGGCGTGACACCGTGGCAGGACCCGCACAACAGCGACCGGCGCTTCACCCGGGTGCGGTTGCGCACCGAGGTGCTGCCGCTGCTGGAGGAGGTCCTCGGCGGCGGCGTGGCCGAGGCGCTGGCGCGCACCGCGGGCGCGCTGCGCGCCGACACCGACGCGCTCGACGAGCTGGCCCGGCAGGCATCAACTGACGCCGGCGCCGGCGCCGGGCTGGACACGTCGCGGCTGGCGGTGCTGCCCGAGGCGATCCGGCGGCGGGTGATTCGCGGCTGGCTGCTGGCGGGCGGGGCCAGCGGGCTGACCGACAAGCACATTCGCGGCGTCGACACCCTGGTGACGGCGTGGCGCGGGCAGGGCGGGGTCGCGGTCGGATCGCCGCTGCGCAACCAGCGGCTGATCGCGTCGCGCCGCGACGGCGTGCTGGGCCTGCACACCGAACCCGTCTGACACACCGCCTTGGTCGGCGGCTCGCGCACATGGCACGCTGTGGGCGTGGCTGAGCGATCCACCGAGCTGTACAACGGCGACATCAAATCTGTCCTTCTGCCCTCCGACGAGATCCAGGCAAAGGTCGCCGAACTCGGCTCGCGAATCGGCGACGACTACCGCGAAGCCACCGGTCCGGGCGGCCAGGATCTGCTGCTGGTCACCGTGCTGAAGGGCGCGGTGTTCTTCGTCACCGATCTGGCGCGCGCGATCCCGCTGCCCACGCAGCTGGAGTTCATGGCGGTCAGCTCGTATGGCTCGTCGACGTCGTCGTCGGGGGTGGTGCGCATCCTCAAGGACCTCGACCGCGACATCCACGACCGCGACGTGCTGATCGTGGAGGACGTCGTCGACTCGGGGCTGACGCTGTCCTGGCTGCTGCGCAACCTGGCGTCGCGGCGGCCGCGTTCCCTGCGGGTGTGCGCGCTGCTGCGCAAACCCGACGCGGTGCGCGCCGATGTGGACATCGCCTACGTCGGTTTCGACATTTCGAAGGAGTTCGTCGTCGGCTACGGCCTCGACTATGCCGAGCGCTACCGCGACCTCAACTACATCGGCACGCTGGACCCCAAGATCTACGAACAGCCGTAGTAGTCGCCCGAAGGGACAACCGGGCGGGAAAGTGCGAGAAGAACCGTGCACAACGTCGATCTCGGCGGAAGATGAAGACATGGCCCAGACAGCCCTGCGGATCTGCCCGCTGTGCGAGGCCACCTGCGGCCTGACGTTGACGATCTCCGACGGACGGGTCACCGCGGCCCGCGGCGACCGCGACGACGTGTTCAGCCGCGGCTTCATCTGCCCGAAGGGCGCCAGCTTCGCCGAACTCGACAACGACCCCGACCGGCTGGTCCGCCCGCTGGTCCGGCGCGACGGTGAGCTGACCGAAACCAGCTGGGAAGAGGCGTTTCAGGCGGTCGCCGACCGGCTCGGCGCCGTCGTCGCCGAGCACGGCGGGCCGTCGGTCGGCGTGTACCTCGGCAATCCGAACGCCCACACCGTCGCCGGCGCGCTGTACCCGCCGGTGCTGGTGCGGGCGCTGGGCACCCGCCAGGTCTACTCCGCCAGCACGCTGGACCAGATGCCCAAACACGTCGCGCTGGGCCACATGTTCGGCAGCCCGGTCGCGTTCACCGTGCCCGACCTCGACCGCACCGACTACCTGGTCATCATCGGCGCGAATCCGCTTGTCTCCAACGGCAGTTTGGCCACCGCCCCAGACTTCCCCGGCAAGCTGCGCGCGCTGCGCCGGCGCGGCGGCCGGATCGTCGTGATCGACCCGGCCCGCACCCGCACCGCAGAGCTCGCCGATCGCCACCTGGCCCCGCGGCCCGGCACCGACGCGGCGCTGCTGCTGGCCGTCGTGCACACCCTGTTCGACGAGGGCCTCGTCGACCTCGGTGCGCTGGCCGATTCCGTCAACGGTGTCGACGAGATGCGCGCGCTGGCCGCCGACTTCGCGCCGGAGGCCGTCACCGCCTACTGCGGGGTGGCCGCCGACGACATCCGCGAGCTGGCCCGCGAAATCGCGGCGGCACCGTCGGCGGCGGTTTACGGCCGAATCGGCACGTCCACAGTGGAATTCGGCACGCTCGGCAGCTGGCTCGTCGACGTCGTCAACGTGCTGACCGGCAACCTCGACCGGCCCGGCGGTGCCATGTTCCCGCTGTCGGCGGTCGCACCGGCGCCGCGTCCACCGAAGGCCGGCCGCGGATTTCGCACCGGCCGTTGGCACAGCCGCGTGTCGGGACATCCCGAGGTGCTCTCGGAAATCCCGGCGACGGCCCTCGCCGAGGAGATCGACACCCCGGGCGACGGGCAGATCAAGGCGCTGATCACCATCGCGGGCAACCCGGTGCTGTCCGCGCCCGATGGCGACCGCCTCGACCGCGCGCTGGGCCGGCTCGACTTCATGCTCTCCATCGACCCGTACCTCAACGAGACCACCCGCCACGCCGACGTGATCCTGCCGCCACCGCCGCCGTCGCAAAGCGCCCACTTCGACTTCGCGCTCAACAACCTCGCCGTGCGCAACAACGTCCGCTACTCACCGCCGGCGCTGCCGCGGGCCGATCGTCCCGACGAAGCCGAAATCCTGTGTCGAATCGCGTTGGTTCTGTACGGCGTTGGGCCCCAAGGTGATCCGGCGCTCATCGACCAGCAGGTGATCGCGCAGACGCTGGCCAAGGAGACCGCCGACCCGCACTCGCCGGTCGCCGGACGCCCGGTGGACGAGCTCACCGCGCTGCTCGCAGAGGGGTCGGGCTACGAGCGGCGCCTCGACATGATGCTGCGGCTCGGGCCGTACGGCGACGCGTTCGGCGCGCGACCCGACGGGTTGACGCTGGCCCGGCTTCAGGCCGCCCCGCACGGCATCGACCTGGGTCCGCTGCAACCCCGGCTGGCCCAGGTGCTGCGAACCCCAACGGGGCGAATCGAACTCGCCCCCGAGGCGTTGGTCGCCGACGTGCCGCGGCTACGGAAGACCCTCGGTGACCGCGCCGACGGCTTCGTGCTGATCGGGCGCCGGCATCTGCGCTCGAACAACAGCTGGATGCACAACCTGCCGGCGCTGGCCGGCGGAACGAACCGATGCACGCTGCGGATCCATCCGGACGACGCCGCGGATCTGGGCCTCACCGACACCGACACCGCCGTCGTCAAGGGGCCGGGCGGAGAGCTACTGGCGCCGATCGAGTTGGCGCCTGGTATGCGCCGCGGCGTCGTGTCGCTGCCGCACGGGTGGGGTCACGACCGTGCCGGCACCGGGCAGACGGTGGCGTCGCAGCGGCCGGGCGTCAACGTCAACCAGCTCAACGACGGTAACGACCTGGATCCGCTGTCGGGTACCGCTGTGCTCAACGGCATTCCGGTCGACATCGCCCCCGCGGGCTGAGCACACTTCTTTTCGCGCGAGCAGACGTGAAATCCCCCAAATCGGGCGCAAAAAGGGGGATTATGTGTCTGCTCGCGCCCGAAAAGTCAGGTGAGCTCCCACACCACCGTCACGGTGAACCCGACTGTCTGCTCACCGGGTTCCAGTGGTACGGCCGCCATTTCGGCGCCGCGGGTGGTGGGCAGCGGGACCGGAGGGGGCTGTTGGCCCGTTGCCTCCGAAATCGAAATAACTTGACCCAGCCCTGAATTCGACAACTCGGCGTACTGCTCGGCGCGGTCTCGGGCGTCGTCGAACGCGCGGCTGCGGGCATCGCGCACCAACTGCGAATCGTCCTCGAGCGAATAGTTCACCGAGTTGATCCGGGTCGCGTCGCCGCCGCTGCTGACGATCAACGCCAGCGCCTGCGATGCCGCGTCGAGCTGGCGGATCTTGATGTCGATCGAATTGGTCGCGCGGTAGCCGACGATGGCCTGCGGGTCGTCACCGCCGCCTGCGAACTGCGGCTGCAGGCTGACCTCCGCGGTGTTGATGTCCCTGCGTTCCACGCCGGCGTCCACCAGCGCGTCGATCACCGCCTGCTGACGCTCGCTGGTCTGGTTCATCGCACCGGTCACATCGGGTGCGACGGACGCGATGGACGCGTTGATGTTGAGGGTGTCCGGCTCGCCCTGCACCTCCCCGGAACCCTGCACGGTCACATGGCGCACTTCGCTTTGCGCGCTGGTCGTCGGCCCCGATGTGGCGTCACAGCCAGCTACGACGGCGATGAGCCCCGCGGCGAGGGCGAGCAGTGTGGTCGGCGTCTTCGCCCGTACAGCGATCGGCATGCCTGGCACGATACCGTCACGGTGTCACCAGGACCTTGCAATGCTGGTCGGGGTGCGCCAGATCGTCGAATGCGGCGCCGACGCCGGCCAGGTCGACCTCTCCGGTGATCAGCGGGGCGACGTCGATCGCGCCCTCGGCGATCGCCCGCAGCGACGCGCCGAACTCGTCGAAGTCGTAGGCGAATACGAAGTGCACGCTGATCTCCTTGGCGCTGCCGAAGAACGGCACCACCGTGTCGGGCTCCATGCACACACCCGCGACCACCACCCGGCAACCCGCAGGCGCCTGCCGCAGAACGTCGTTGAGAAGACCCGGCGCCCCGACCGCCTCGAACACCACCGCAGGCGTCGCCGTGTCGAACGGTGAGCCGTGCGCCGGGTCGAGGGTCTCCGCGGCGCCCATCACATCGGCCAACTGCCGCCGCTTGGCTGAGAAGTCCGCGGCCACAATGTGTTCCACGCCGCGCAGTCGCAGCGCCGCGATGATCGCGAGACCCACCGGCCCGCAGCCGATCACCAGCGCCGTTTCACCCCGCTCGATCGCCGACTTGTTCACCGCGTGCAGCCCGACGGCCATGGGTTCGGTCAGCGCGGCATGGCGCGGATCCAAGCCGTTGGGCACCGGCAGCAGCAGCGGCGCCGACAACAGCATCCGCTCGGCGTAGCCGCCGATCGTGGTGTTGGAGTAGACGATCGGTTCAACGCCGGTGGCGGTCAGTAGCGCAGGCACCGACGTGACGATGGTCCCCGGGGCGGGGGCGTCGGTGTCGGGACCGGCGTCGAGCACCTCGGCGCTGAACTCGTGGCCGAGGAACACATCACGGGAGAGGTCCAGGCGCATACCGTCACCGCCGGGCAGACCCTTCATCTGCGCGCTGAGCGCCACCATCTCGTGCCCGTGCGTGGCGAAGTGCAGGTCCGAACCGCAAATGCCGCACGCCTTGACGGCCACCAGTACCTGTCCCGGCCCGGGCGTGGGTTCGGCGATGTCGTCGCGCAACACCATTCGTCCGTCGCGCAGTACGGCGGCCTTCATCAGCGCTTCCGGTCCTCGAGCTCGTCGGTGTGCTCGGTGATCGCGTTGACGATCGCTTCGCCGGCCCGGCCGAGCAGTTGGTCGCGCATGTTCTTGGCCCAGTCGTGCGACGCGCGCGGCGCGGTGAGCTGGCCCTTGAAGTGCGGGATCACTTCGCGGGCGAACAGTTCATAGGAGTGGTAGGTCGCCCGCGGCGATGCCCAGTCGTGGCCCAGCAGCAGCAGCGTGCCGAAACCACCGGACTGGTCGAGCAGGTCGTGGATGTAGGTGATCGCATCACCCGGTGTGCCGATACAGCAGTTGCCCTTGGCCGCATACTCTTCGACGAACTCGCGGGGCGACTGCTCACCCTCGACGCTGTTGGACAGCGGGACGAACCCGGCCGCACCGAAGTAGTTCGCGAAATCCTGTAGGCCATAGGTGCAGTCGTCGATCGCCTGCTCGCGGGTATCGGCCAGATGCATGATCGACAGCACCCGCCAGTTGGTCCGGTCCGGTTCGTCGCGTCCCGACTTGGCGGCCTGGTCGACGACGACCTGCCAGGTGTTCTCCAGCGCGGCGTATCCGCCCGGCACCGACATCGACAGCGATAGCAGCGATGTTCCCAGCGCCCCGGCCAGTCGCGGACCCGACGGCGAAATCATTGCCGCGGTGGATATTTCGGGGTACGGCCAGGTGTAGGGCCGGATGTGCAGCGCGGCGTCGCGCAGCGTGAACCAGTCCGACGTCCGAGTGATCCGCTCATCGGGTGCGGCGCGGAACAGCGCCAGGATCGCCTCCAGCGACTCCTGCATCATGCGGCGCTGGTCGACCGGATCGATGCCCATCATGTAGGCGTCTGACGGCAGCGCACCCGGCCCGGTGCCGAACATCACCCGGCCGCGGGTGATGTGGTCGAGCAACACCCAGCGGTCGGCCACCATCAGCGGATGGTGGTACGGCAGCGACACCACGCCGGTACCGAGCCGGATGTGCTTGGTGCGCTCGGCGGCCGCGGCGATGAACACCTCCGGGCTGGCGATCAACTCGTAACCGCCCGAGTGGTGCTCGCCGAACCAGACTTCGTCATAGCCGAGGCGGTCCAGCGCCACCGTGCGGTCCAGGTCGTATTCCAAAGCCAGGGTGGGGGATTGGCCGACCGGGTGGAACGGCGTGATGAACACCCCGAAATTCAGTGGCCGGGTCATCTAGCGCTCCAATCGGTTGAGGAAGTCGACGAGTTCGGTGTTCACCTCGGTGGGACGCTCCTGCTGGATCCAGTGACCCGCGCCCTCGATCATCACCTCGCGGTAGTCCCCGCTCACCAGGTGGCGCACCCGGTGGCGCGGCGTGTAGGCCAGCGTCGGGTCGGCGGTGCCGCCGATGAACAACGCGGGCACGGCGATGGTGGCGGCGGGCGTGGCGGCGGTCAGCTCCCAGTTGCGGTCGAAGCAGCGGTACCAGTTCAGCGGGGCGGTGAACCCGTGTTCGGTGAACTCGGCGACGTAGTGGTCGAACTCGTCCTGGCTCAACCAGTCGGGCAGCCCGCCCGGCTCGGGGATGCGGTCGATGAAGCCCTCCGGACCCGGTTGGAGCATGCGCAACGCCGCGGCCTCATCCGAAGGCGTCGTCAGCGACCCGAACAGCTTGCGCATCGTGGTGGCCGGATCCCGGTTCAGCTCGGCGTCGGCGGGGCCGGGCTCCTGGAAATAGAGGATGTAGAAGAAGTTGTCGCCGAAGAGCTTGCGGAACGCCTGGGTGGTCGGCACCCGCGAGCGCGGCACCGGCGGCACGCTCAATCCGGCCACCCCGGCGAACCGGTCCGGATGCAGCAGCGGCGCCGCCCACGCCACCACACCGCCGAAGTCGTGGCCGACGATCGCGGCCCGTTCGGCGCCGACGTCGTCGAGCAGGCCCACGATGTCGGCGCTGAGCTCGACGACGGTGTAGGCGTCGACCGCGTCGGGCTTCGACGATCCGCCGTAACCGCGCTGGTCGGGCGCCAGGACATGAAAGCCCGCATCGGCCAGCGCCGGGATCTGATGCCGCCACGAGTAGGCCAGCTCGGGAAAGCCGTGGGCGAGGACGACGAGCGGCGCGCCGCGGTCGCCCGCCTCGATGACCCGCAGCTGCACGCCGTTGGTGTCGACTAACCGTTCGGTCGAGGTCCGCACGGTCACTACCCAAGCACAGTTCCCCCAGCGGCGAACGTGGGTTACCGCACGCTCCGAGCGAAGCGTGTTGGTAATCCACGTTCGGCGGCAACAGGCGGCGGCAGGCGGCACTCATGGGCCGGCACCCGTCGGGAACCTTGGTTCGTTGGTATAGCGGTAGCCTGGAAGTTCCCAGCTGCACGTATCGGAAGGAGACCGGCCGCGGGCGGCCGAAAGATATGACGCCGACGAAGGCCGAGGCTTGATGAACCGCAAAAATGTGATCCGCACGCTGACCGTGATCGCGGTCCTGTTGTTGCTGGGCTGGTCCTTCTTCTACTTCAGCGACGACACCCGCGAGTTCAAGCCCGTCGACACCTCGGTGGCGATGGCGCAGATCAACAACGACAACGTCGAGAGTGCGCAGATCGACGATCGTGAGCAGCAGCTGCGGCTCGACCTGAAGAACGCCAACCCCGAAACGTCCGACAGCGACAAGATCATCAGCAAGTACCCCACCGGCTACGGCGTGACGGTGTTCGAGGCGCTGCAGAGCAAGGGCGCCAAGGTCAACACGGTGGTCAACCAGGGCTCGATGCTCGGCTCGCTGCTGATCTACCTGCTGCCGCTGCTGCTGCTGGTCGCGCTGTTCGTGATGTTCACCCGGATGCAGACCGGCGGCCGGATGGGCTTCGGCTTCGGCAAGTCGCGTGCCAAGCAGCTCACCAAGGACATGCCCAAGACCACGTTCGCCGACGTGGCAGGCGTCGACGAGGCGGTCGAGGAGCTCTACGAGATCAAGGACTTCCTGCAGAACCCGAGCAGGTACCAGGCGCTGGGCGCCAAGATTCCCAAGGGCGTGCTGCTCTACGGCCCGCCGGGCACCGGTAAGACGCTGCTCGCGCGCGCCGTCGCCGGCGAGGCGGGTGTGCCGTTCTTCACGATCTCGGGCTCCGACTTCGTCGAGATGTTCGTCGGCGTCGGCGCCTCCCGCGTCCGCGACCTGTTCGAGCAGGCCAAGCAGAACAGCCCGTGCATCATCTTCGTCGACGAGATCGACGCCGTCGGCCGTCAGCGCGGCGCCGGCCTCGGCGGCGGCCATGACGAACGCGAGCAGACGCTGAACCAGCTGCTGGTTGAGATGGACGGCTTCGGCGACCGCCAGGGCGTGATCCTGATCGCGGCCACCAACCGGCCCGACATCCTCGACCCCGCGCTGCTGCGGCCGGGCCGCTTCGACCGGCAGATCCCGGTCACCAGCCCCGACCTGGCGGGCCGCCGTGCCGTGCTCAAGGTGCATTCGCAGGGCAAGCCGATGGCGCCCGACGCCGACCTCGAGGGCCTGGCCAAGCGGACTGTCGGCATGTCCGGCGCCGACCTGGCCAACGTCATCAACGAAGCCGCGCTGCTCACCGCCCGCGAAAACGGCACCGTGATCACTGGGCCCGCGCTCGAAGAGGCCGTCGACCGGGTCGTCGGCGGGCCGCGCCGCAAGAGCCGCATCATCAGCGAGCACGAGAAGAAGATCACCGCCTACCACGAGGGTGGGCACACGCTGGCCGCGTGGGCGATGCCCGACATCGACCCGATCTACAAGGTCACGATTCTGGCGCGGGGTCGCACCGGTGGGCACGCGATGGCGGTCCCCGAGGACGACAAGGGGTTGATGACCCGCTCGGAGATGATCGCCCGGCTGGTGTTCGCGATGGGCGGACGCGCCGCCGAAGAGCTGGTGTTCCGCGAGCCGACCACCGGCGCGGTCTCCGACATCGAGCAGGCCACCAAGATCGCCCGCGCGATGGTCACCGAGTACGGCATGAGCTCCAAACTCGGCGCGGTGCGCTACGGCACCGAACACGGTGACCCGTTCCTGGGCCGCACGATGGGCACCCAGGCCGACTACAGCCACGAAGTGGCCCGCGACATCGACGACGAGGTGCGCAAGCTCATCGAGGCCGCCCACACCGAGGCGTGGGAGATCCTGACCGAATACCGTGACGTGCTCGACACCTTGGCCGGCGAACTGCTGGAGAAGGAGACGCTGCACCGCCGCGAGCTCGAGGCCATCTTCTCCGAGGTCAAGAAGCGTCCGCGGCTGACCATGTTCGACGACTTCGGTGGCCGGGTGCCGTCTGACAAGCCGCCGATCAAGACCCCCGGCGAGCTAGCGATGGAACGCGGCGAGGAGTGGCCCAAACCGGTGCCCGAGCCGGCGTTCAAGGCCGCCATCGCGCAGGCCACCAAGGAAGCCGCGGCCCGGCAGGCCCAGAACGGCGCCAACGGCCACGGCAGCAACGGAGCCCCCGGCCCCGGCCCGACCCAGCCCGACTACGGCGCCCCGGCCGGCTGGCATGCCCCCGGATGGCCGCCGCAGGGCCAGCATCAGCCGCCGCACCAACAGCAGCACCAGCCCCAGCCGCAGCCACAGGGCTACTGGTATCCACCGCCGCAACATCCGGGCTGGCACAACCCCAACGCCGGCGGTGCGGCCCCGCCGTATCCGCCGTATCAGCAGCCCTACCCGCAGCCGTCGGCGCCGAACCCCAACGACGATTCGGGCCAGGACAGCGAACGGTCCAATCCGCCGGCGCACGGCTGATTGCCGACAGGCTTCTAGGAGGCGTAGATGACGCGGTCGCACCACAATTCGACCACGATCTCACCCAACGGGTTCACCCCCGCGACGTTCGATCAGCAGCGGGCCGAGGCGGCGGTACGCGAGCTGCTCATCGCGGTGGGGGAGAACCCCGACCGCAACGGGCTCGAGGACACCCCGGCCCGGGTGGCCCGGGCGTACCGCGAGCTGTTCGCGGGCCTGTACACCGATCCAGACACGGTGCTGGACACCACCTTTGACGAACAGCACGACGAACTGGTGCTGGTCAAGCAGATCCCGATGTACTCCACCTGCGAGCACCACCTGGTGTCGTTTCACGGTACCGCGCACGTCGGCTACATCCCGGGGGGCGACGGCCGGGTGACCGGGCTCTCCAAGATCGCCCGCCTTGTCGATCTGTACGCCAAGCGCCCGCAGGTGCAGGAACGGCTCACCGCTCAGATAGCGGATGCGTTGATGCGCAAGCTCAATCCGCGCGGCGTGATCGTCGTGATCGAAGCCGAGCATCTGTGCATGGCGATGCGCGGCGTACGCAAACCCGGCGCCATCACCACCACATCGGCGGTGCGCGGCCAGTTCAAATGCGACGCGGCGTCGCGGGCCGAGGCGCTGGATCTGATCCTTCGGAAGTGACACCGGCCAGCCCAATGCCCCGTTCGGGAACGCGCGTGCAGGTGATGGGCGTCGTGAACGTCACCGACGACTCCTTCTCCGACGGGGGGCTGTTCCTCGACCGGGACCGCGCGGTCGAGCACGGGCTGGCGATGGCCGCCGATGGCGCCCAGATCATCGACGTCGGCGGTGAATCCACCCGGCCCGGCGCCACCCGCATCGATCCCGAGATCGAAACCGCCCGTGTGCTACCGGTGATCAAAGACCTTGCCGGACAAGGTCTCACGGTCAGCATCGACACCATGCACGCCGCGGTCGCCCGCGCGGCGCTCGAGAACGGCGCCAAGATCGTCAACGATGTTTCCGGCGGCCGCGCCGACCCGGATATGGCGCCGCTGCTGGCCGACGCGAACGTGCCATGGGTGCTGATGCACTGGCGGTCGGTGGGCGCAGACCGGCCCCATGAGGTGCCCGCCTACCGCGATGTGGTCGCCGACGTGCGCGCCGAGCTGCTCGCAGGTGTCGACGCGGCGGTGGCGGCCGGGGTCGACCCGGGCCGCCTGATCATCGACCCGGGCCTGGGATTCGCCAAAACTGCCGAACACAATTGGGCGCTGCTGCGCGCGTTGCCGGAGCTCGTGGGCACCGGGATCCCGGTCCTCGTCGGCGCCTCCCGGAAACGTTTCCTCGGTTCGGTGCTGGCCGACGCCGACGGCCGACCACGCCCGCCCGACGGGCGCGAGACCGCGACGGCGGTGATCTCGGCCCTGGCGGGCATGCACGGGGCGTGGGGGGTGCGGGTGCACGACGTGCGCGCCTCGGTCGACGCCATCAAGGTACTGGAGGCTTGGGTCGGTGACTGACCGAATTGAGATGCGCGGCTTGACTGTACGAGGGCACCACGGTGTTTTCGAGCATGAGCGCCGCGACGGTCAGGATTTCGTCGTCGACATCACGGTATGGGTCGACCTGGCGCAGGCCGCGGCCAGCGACGACCTGGCCGACACCATCGACTACGGCGGGATGGCGAAGCTGGCCGCCGACATCGTCGCCGGCCCGCCGCGCAACCTGATCGAGACCGTGGCAGCAGAGATCGCCGAAGCGGTGATGGTCGACGCGCGGGTGCATGCCGTCGAGGTGGTGGTGCACAAACCCGGCGCGCCGATCCCGCTCGACTTCACCGACGTCGCGGTGGTGGCGCGGCGGTCCCGGCGCGACGGTCGCCGCGCATGAGCACAGTGGTGTTGTCGATCGGGTCGAACCTCGGCGACCGGCGGGCGCGGCTGCAGTCGGTGGTCGACGAACTCGCCGAAACCGTGCGGGCGGTCTCGCCGGTCTACGAGACCGAGCCATGGGGCGGGGTGGAGCAGGGCCCGTTCCTCAACGCCGTGGTGATCGCCGAGGACCCAGCACTCGACGCGAGCGGCTGGCTGCGCCGCGCGCAGGATTTGGAAAACGCCGCCGAACGCGTGCGCGTTGAGCGCTGGGGTCCCCGCACGCTCGACGTGGACCTCATCACCTGCCGCGCCGGAGAACGCGAGGTGATCTGCTCCGA
The DNA here is from genome assembly GCA_050205315.1 of Mycolicibacterium pulveris. Lineage (GTDB taxonomy): Bacteria > Actinomycetota > Actinomycetes > Mycobacteriales > Mycobacteriaceae > Mycobacterium > Mycobacterium pulveris_A. The sequence goes on from JBNMRA010000008.1 coordinate 142,054, forward strand.
GGCGGATCTGACGTTGCCGCACCCGCGGGCCCACCAGCGCGCGTTCGTGCTCGTTCCGTGGCTTGCCGTCGAACCCGATGCGACGCTCACCGTCGACGGTGTCGCCCGCCCGGTGCGGGAGTTGCTCGCCGAACTCGACGCCGACGAACGCGACGGGGTCCGGCCGGCCGGTGGAATCCGCGGCTGATGGGTCCGACCCGTAAGCGTGACCTGGCGGCCGCGACGGCGATCGCGGTGGTCGTCGGCTACTTGCTGATGCCGGTGCTCTATAAGTGGTTTCCGCCGATCACCGTGTGGACCGGACTGTCACTGCTCGCGGTCGCGATCGCCGAGGCGGTGTGGGCGTTCTACATCCGCGCCAAGATCCGCGCCGGTCAGATCGGCGACGGGCCGGGTTGGCTGCACCCGTTGGCGGTGGCCCGCTCGGTGGTGATCGCCAAGGCGTCGGCGTGGGTGGGCGCACCGGTTCTGGGCTGGTGGTTGGGCGTGCTCGGGTACCTGCTGCCACGACGTTCGACTTTGCGGGTGGCGGCCGAGGACACCGCGGGCACCGTCGTCGCGGCCGCGTGCGCATTGGCGTTGGTGGTCGCCGCGCTGTGGCTGCAGCATTGCTGTAAGTCGCCGGACGAACCCCAGGACAACGCCGACGCCGCAACCGATTAGCGGCGTATCGGCGCCGACCTGCCGAATCGCCGCTGCGGTCGACACGCGCAGTGACCTGTGCCGGGTACAGTCGGCCCATGACCGATCTGCCCCGCAGCGTCCGCCCGCGGCGCAGCGGCCGCAGGCCGAGTTGGGTGCTGCTGAGTGCGTTGCTGGTCCTTGCGATCGCGGCCAGCTCCGCACTGGTGTTCACCAACCGGGTGGAACTGCTCAAACTCGCTGTGATCCTGGCGTTGTGGGCCGCTGTGGTGGCAGCGTTCGTTTCGGTCATCTATCGCAGGCAAAGCGACATGGATCAGGCCAAGGTGCGCGACCTGAAGTTGGTCTACGACTTGCAGCTGGATCGCGAGATCTCGGCGCGCCGCGAATACGAGCTGTCGGTGGAGACCCATCTGCGTCGCGAGCTCGCCGCCGAGATGCGCGCCCAGGCCGCCGATGAGGTGGCCGCACTGCGGGCCGAGCTGGCTGCGTTGCGCAGCAACCTGGAGATCCTGTTCGACGCCGAGCTGTCGGACCGGCCCGCCCTGGAAACCGAACGTACGACGGTACGCGCCTACAGCGACTGGGCCCGTGCCGACGAAGGCCCGGGCCGTATCGAGACCGGCTACGGCGATGACCTCACCGCCCATACCGACGAAAGCCCGATCATCGACGTCGCCGCCGAACCCCATCCGCCCGAGTTTGAATGGGTTCCGCCGCCCAGCACCGCCGGGGGTGCACACCGCAGAGCCTCCGAGCCCGAGCCCGAGGAACGGCCGCAGTTCGCCGAGCAGCCACGGACGTGGACTCCGCCGCCGCCTCCTCCGGCTCCACCGCCGCCACCGGCTCCACCGCCGCCACCGGCTCCACCGCCGCCACCGCCCGCGCCCGAACCTGAGCCCGCTGCGCCCAGCGGCACCCACTTCGGTTGGGCCCCACTGGAAGACACCACCCCGGCGCCGGAACCGCCTCCGGTCCAGCCGTCCGAGCCGCCCGCCGGATATACCGTCCCGACCGGGTGGCGACCCGCCCCGGCCGACGGACAATGGCTGCCCCCGGGAACGCCGGGTAGCCACTGGGCGGCGCCGGTCGAGGAAGACCGCGGCGCCGAGGAGTACGTCGGCAGGCGTCGCGCACCGGAGCCGCCGCAGGCCCCGCCGGCCCCGCCGCCGCCGGTCGAGGAGCCGCCGCGCCGGGGCAGGCACTCGGTGCCGGCCGAGGCCGCCGACCCCGGCCGCCCGGCCGCACCGCAGCCGGACGTCGCCGCACCCCAGCAGCCGATACCGCGTCGGCGCCGGCGCAGCGCTGACGATGACACCGGCGGTCAGTCGGTCGCCGAACTGCTCGCCCGGCTGCAAGCCAGCCCGACGGGGGGCGGCCGTCGTCGCCGCCGCGAGGAGTGAGTTAATCTTTTCTTGACCGTCTGGTACCCGCATCGCGGGACTGGAACGTACACATTTCTGACACTCAGCGAGGTCGCTGCATGCCGACGCCCGACGTCTTCCGCCCCGCGCGGCTCACGATCGGCATCATTTCCGCTGGTCGGGTCGGTTCTGCGCTGGGCGTGGCGTTGGAGCGCGCCGAGCATGTCGTGGTGGCCTGCAACGCGATCTCGCAGCTGTCCCGCGAGCGCGCTCGGCGCCGGTTGCCCGACACGCTCGTGCTGCCGGTCGACGAGGTCGCCGCACGCGCCGAGCTGTTGTTGCTCACCGTGCCCGACGCCGAACTGGCCGGGCTGGTATCGGGCCTCGCGACCACCGGGGCGGTGCGGCCGGGCACCATCGTCGCGCACACCTCCGGCGCCAACGGGGTAGCGGTGCTGGCACCGTTGACCGAGCAGGGCTGCATCCCGCTGGCGATCCATCCGGCGATGACGTTCACCGGCGCCGACGAGGACATCGACCGCCTGCCCGACACCTGCTTCGGCATCACCGCCGCCGACGAGGTGGGCTATGCGATCGCCCAGTCGCTGGTGCTGGAGATCGGCGGTGAGCCGTTCCGGGTCCGCGAAGACGCCCGCACGCTGTATCACGCGGCGTTGGCGCATGCCAGCAACCACCTGGTCACCGTCGTTCTGGACGCGCTCGAAGCGTTGCGCTCGGCGCTGTGGGGCTCAGAACTGCTCGGCCAGGAGCTGGTCGACAACGCGCCGGGCGGTATCGCCGAGCGCGTCGTCGGGCCGCTGGCACGTGCCTCGCTGGAGAACGCGCTGCAGCGCGGGCAAGCCGCGTTGACCGGTCCGGTCGCCCGCGGCGACGCGGGCGCGGTCGCCGGCCATCTGTCGGCGTTGGCCGAAGTGGAGCCGCAACTGGCACAGGCCTATCGGGCCAATTCGCTGCGCACCGCCCAGCGCGCCCACGCCCCCGACGAGGTGTTCGCGGTGCTGCAGGAAGCCGGCCGCTCATGACCGAGCGCAAACCGAAGTTCAGCCGCGGCGAGCTGAACGTCTACTCCGATCCGCGCGACGTCTCGGCCGTCACCAGGGCATTGCGCGCCACCGGGCGCCGGGTGATGCTGGTGCCGACGATGGGCGCCCTGCACGAGGGGCACCTGACGCTGATCCGCACCGCCAAACGCGTTCAGGGCGCCGTCGTGGCGGTGTCGATCTTCGTCAACCCGCTGCAGTTCGGCGCCAACGAGGACCTCGACGCCTATCCGCGCACGCTCGACGACGACCTCGCCGCACTTCGCAGCGAGGGCGTGGAGATCGCGTTCACCCCAACCGTCGCCGACATCTACCCCGACGGTATCCGCACCTGCGTGCAGCCGGGGCCGCTCGGCGCGGAACTTGAAGGTGCTTCCCGGCCAACGCATTTCGCCGGGGTGCTGACCGTGGTGCTGAAGCTGTTCAACATCGTCAAGCCGGACCGCGCCTACTTCGGCGAAAAGGACTACCAGCAGCTCGTTTTGATCCGCCAGATGGTCGCCGACTTCAACCTCGACGTTGCGGTCGTGGGTGTTTCGATCGTTCGGGAGGCCGACGGGCTGGCGCTGTCCTCACGCAACCGCTACCTCGACCCGGTGCAACGCGAGCAGGCGGGCGCGCTTTCGGCCGCGCTGCTGGCCGGCAGGTACGCGGCCGGAGAAGGAACCGCCGCCGCACTGGACGCCGCACACGCGGTGCTCGACGAAGTGCCCGCGATAAAGCTCGACTACCTGCAGGTGCGGGACCCGACGCTGGGGCCGGCACCGACCACGGGCGCCGGTCGCATGCTGATCGCCGGGCGGCTGGGCAGCACCCGACTGCTCGACAACATCGCGATCGACATCGGGGTGCCGTCGGGGCCAGGACCGCACGTTGAATTCGACGAACACGAACTTCCTTGGAGGAATTGATGTTACGGACCATGCTGAAATCCAAGATCCACCGTGCCACCGTCACCCAGGCGGATCTGCACTACGTCGGATCGGTCACCATCGACGCCGATCTGATGGACGCCGCAGACCTGCTCGAAGGTGAGCAGGTCACGATCGTCGACATCGACAACGGCGCCCGGTTGGTGACCTACGCGATCACCGGCGAACGTGGCAGCGGGGTGATCGGGATCAACGGCGCCGCAGCGCATCTGGTTCATCCCGGCGACCTGGTGATCCTGATCGCCTACGGCACGATGGAAGACGCCGAGGCGCGCAGGTACCAGCCGAGGATCGTGTTCGTGGACGCCGACAACAAGCAGGTCGACCTCGGACACGATCCCGCCCATGTGCCGGCCGACGCGGCCGAACTCATGTCATCGCGGTGATCGTGTGCTGCTCGCGATCGACGTTCGCAACACCCATACCGTCGTCGGCCTGATATCCGGGTCCGGTGACCACGCAAAAGTGGTGCACCACTGGCGGATCCGCACCGAACCGGAGATCACCGCCGATGAGTTCGCGCTCACCATCGACGGTCTGATCGGTGACGACTCCGAACAGCTGACCGGGGCGGCCGCCCTGTCCACCGTGCCGTCGGTGATGCACGAGCTGCGCGAAATGCTCGGCCAGTACTGGCCCTCGGTGCCGCACGTGCTGATCGAACCCGGTGTGCGCACCGGTATTCCGCTGCTGGTCGACAACCCCAAGGAAGTGGGCGCCGACCGCATCGTCAACTGCCTGGCCGCCTTCCACAAGTACGGCACCGCCGCCATCGTGGTGGACTTCGGATCGTCGATCTGCGTCGACGTGGTCTCCGCCAAGGGCGAATTCCTCGGCGGGGCGATCGCGCCGGGACTGGAGGTGTCCTCCGACGCCTCGGCGACCAGGTCGGCCGCGCTGCGCCGCGTCGAGCTGACCCGGCCGCGGTCGGTCGTGGGCAAGAACACCGTCGAGTGCATGCAGGCCGGCGCGGTGTTCGGGTTCGCCGGCCTGGTCGACGGCCTGGTGCAACGCGTGCGCGACGACGTGGACGGCTTCGCCGGTTCTGACGTCACCGTGGTCGCAACGGGCCACACCGCACCGCTGCTGCTGCCCGATATGCGCACCGTCGAGCATTACGACCAGTACCTGACGCTGGGCGGTTTGCGCCTGGTGTTCGAACGCAACCGCGACAGCCAGCGGGGCCGCCTCAAACAAGCCCGTTAGGCTGGCACGACGTGACCTCAGCTGATTCCCCCGACGCCGCCGACATCCCCGAGCAGTACCGGATCCGTCAGGCCAAGCGTGAGCGGCTGCTGGAGCAGGGCCCACACCCCTACCCGGTCGAGGTTCCCCGCACCCACACCCTGGCCGAGATCCGCGACGCCTACCCCGACCTCGCCGCCGACACCCAGACGGGTCAGCTGGTCGGTGTCGCCGGGCGGGTGATGTTCGCGCGCAATTCCGGCAAGCTGTGCTTCGCGACGCTGCAGGAAGGCGACGGCACCCAGCTGCAGGCGATGTTCAGCCTGAACAAGATCGGCGAGGAGTCGCTGGACGCCTGGAAATCCGACGTCGACCTCGGCGACATCGTCTACGTGCACGGCGAGGTGATCAGCTCACGGCGCGGTGAGCTGTCGGTGCTCGCCGATTCCTGGCAAATAGTCTCCAAAGCGCTGCGTCCGCTTCCCGTCGCGCATAAAGAGATGAGCGAAGAAGCGCGGGTGCGGCAGCGTTATGTCGATTTAATCGTGCGCCCAGAAGCGCGCACGATCGCTCGCCAACGAGTCGCTGTGGTACGCGCACTGCGTTCGGCGCTGGAGCGGCGCGGTTTTTTGGAAGTCGAGACGCCGATGCTGCAGACATTGGCCGGTGGCGCGGCCGCGCGGCCGTTCGTCACCCACTCAAATGCCCTCGACACGGACTTGTATCTGCGCATCGCACCGGAACTGTTCCTCAAACGTGCCCTGGTCGGCGGTTTCGAGAAGGTCTTCGAGTTGAATCGGGTGTTCCGAAACGAGGGTGCAGATTCCACGCATTCACCAGAATTCGCGATGCTCGAGACATATCAGGCGTATGGCACCTACGACGATTCCGCGACCGTCACCCGTGAACTTATTCAGGAGGTTGCCGACGACGCCCTCGGCACCAGAAAGGTGCCATTGCCTGATGGCACTATCTACGACCTGGATGGTGAATGGCAGAGCATTGAAATGTATCCATCGCTGTCGGAAGCCCTCGGCGAAGACATCACTCCCCAAACTCCGGCCGAGAAGTTATGGGCGATCGCGGACCGACTCGGTGTGGAGATTCCCCGTGACCGCGGCTATGGGCATGGAAAATTGGTCGAAGAACTATGGGAGCACACCGTCGGTAACACGCTTTGGGCGCCGACGTTCGTACGTGACTTTCCGGTCGAAACGACGCCGTTGACCCGCCCGCATCGCAGCATCGAAGGGATCACCGAAAAATGGGATCTCTATGTTCGGCGCTTTGAACTTGCCACCGGCTACTCTGAACTCATCGATCCGGTAATCCAACGCGAAAGGTTTGAAGCCCAAGCCCGCGCAGCGGCCGCCGGCGATGACGAGGCAATGGCCCTCGATGAGGATTTTCTCACCGCGTTGGAGTATGCGATGCCGCCGTCGACGGGGACCGGAATGGGTATCGATAGGTTGATGATGGCATTGACCGGCCTGTCGATTCGAGAGACCGTTTTGTTCCCGATTGTTCGACGCCACGGGTCGTGAACCGGTTCGATTCCGATCTTGTTGAATGGCGCCTGAGCTTATGGCAGATTGGTTCCCGGGTTTCGAGAACTAAAGTATCGTTCTAGTTCTCAAGTAGAAGGGCGTGAGAAATGGCGAAGAAAGTGACCGTCACGTTGGTCGATGATTTCGACGGTGAAGGGACAGCCGATGAGACCGTCGAATTCGGCCTTGATGGTGTGAGCTACGAGATTGACCTTTCTTCGAAGAACGCCGCCAAGTTGCGCAACGACTTGAAGCAATGGGTGGAAGCCGGCCGTCGGGTGGGCGGTCGCCGGCGCGGCCGCTCGGCAGGTTCGGGCCGCGGCCGTGCGGCCATCGATCGTGAGCAGAGCGCCGCGATCAGGGAGTGGGCACGTCGCAACGGTCACAATGTGTCGACTCGCGGACGCATCCCGGCCGACATCATCGACGCCTTTCACGCGGCAACCTAGCCAGCCAGCCCTGGCCAGCCAGCCCTTGCCAGCCGTTGCCGAAACGCCCCTGAGAAGCTCGAGCGGCCCGCCGATTTCTTTCGCTTACCGCGAACCCGCCAACGCGTGATCGTTGGAAACGTTTTGCCCGACGTGGGCGTTGGCATAGGCAGCGCCGGGTACAGAGCCTATGGCGCACAAAGTCGTCACTGCATCGCCTCTCCGTACCGATCGGCAGGCGACGCAGCTGCGGCGGTCGCCCTCTAGACTTGGGTGACAGGTACGGCGTGCATGCGCTGTACCTATGTGATGGAGAGCAGGTATACACCGATGTTTGAGAGATTCACCGACCGTGCCCGCAGGGTCGTCGTCCTGGCTCAAGAAGAGGCCCGGATGCTCAACCACAACTACATCGGCACCGAGCACATCCTGTTGGGTCTTATTCACGAGGGCGAGGGCGTAGCGGCCAAGTCGCTGGAGTCGCTGGGCATCTCGCTGGAAGGCGTGCGTAGCCAGGTCGAGGAGATCATCGGCCAGGGCCAGCAGGCGCCGTCCGGACACATTCCCTTCACGCCGCGCGCCAAGAAGGTGCTGGAGCTGAGCCTGCGCGAGGCGCTGCAGCTCGGCCACAACTACATCGGCACCGAGCACATCCTGCTCGGGCTGATCCGTGAGGGCGAAGGTGTGGCGGCCCAGGTGTTGGTGAAGCTGGGCGCCGAGCTGACCAGGGTGCGTCAGCAGGTCATTCAGCTGCTGAGCGGATATCAGGGCAAGGAGACCGCGGAGGCCGGCACCGGTGGCCGCGGCGGCGAGGCGGGCAACCCGTCGACCTCGCTGGTGCTCGATCAGTTCGGCCGCAACCTGACCGCGGCCGCGATGGAAGGCAAGCTCGACCCGGTCATCGGCCGCGAAAAGGAAATCGAGCGGGTCATGCAGGTGCTGAGCCGGCGCACCAAGAACAACCCGGTGCTGATCGGTGAGCCCGGCGTCGGCAAGACCGCCGTCGTCGAGGGTCTCGCGCAGGCGATCGTGCACGGCGAGGTGCCCGAGACGCTGAAGGACAAGCAGCTCTACACGCTTGACCTAGGCTCGCTGGTCGCCGGCAGCCGTTACCGCGGTGACTTCGAGGAACGCCTGAAGAAGGTGCTCAAGGAGATCAACACCCGCGGCGACATCATCCTGTTCATCGACGAGCTGCACACGCTGGTCGGTGCCGGGGCGGCCGAGGGCGCCATCGACGCGGCGAGCATCCTGAAGCCGAAGCTGGCCCGCGGCGAGCTGCAGACCATCGGTGCCACCACGCTCGACGAGTACCGCAAGTACATCGAGAAGGACGCCGCGCTGGAGCGCCGCTTCCAGCCGGTGCAGGTGGGCGAGCCGACGGTGGAGCACACCATCGAGATCCTCAAGGGGCTGCGTGATCGCTACGAAGCCCACCACCGGGTGTCGATCACCGACGGTGCGGTGGTTGCGGCGGCCACGCTGGCCGACCGCTACATCAACGACCGCTTCCTGCCGGACAAGGCGATCGACCTGATCGACGAGGCCGGCGCCCGGATGCGGATCCGCCGGATGACCGCGCCGCCTGACCTGCGTGAGTTCGACGAGAAGATCGCCGACGCACGCCGGGAGAAGGAGTCCGCGATCGACGCGCAGGACTTCGAGAAGGCCGCGCGCCTGCGCGATCAGGAGAAGCAACTCGTCGCGCAGCGCGCTGAGCGCGAGAAGCAGTGGCGCTCAGGTGATCTCGACGTGGTCGCCGAGGTCGACGACGAACAGATCGCCGAGGTGCTTGGCAACTGGACCGGTATCCCCGTGTTCAAGCTGACCGAGGAGGAGACCACTCGGCTGCTGCGCATGGAAGACGAGCTGCACAAGCGGATCATCGGCCAGGAGGACGCCGTCAAGGCCGTCTCCAAGGCGATCCGGCGTACCCGTGCCGGGCTGAAGGATCCCAAGCGGCCGTCGGGCTCGTTCATCTTCGCCGGCCCGTCCGGTGTCGGAAAGACCGAGCTGTCCAAGGCGCTGGCCAACTTCCTGTTCGGCGAGGACGATGCGCTGATCCAGATCGACATGGGCGAGTTCCACGACCGCTTCACCGCCTCGCGGCTGTTCGGTGCCCCTCCGGGCTACGTCGGCTACGAGGAAGGCGGCCAGCTCACCGAGAAGGTGCGGCGCAAGCCGTTCTCGGTCGTGCTGTTCGACGAGATCGAGAAGGCCCACCAGGAGATCTACAACAGCCTGTTGCAGGTCCTGGAGGACGGCCGGCTCACCGACGGTCAGGGTCGCACGGTCGACTTCAAGAACACCGTGCTGATCTTCACGTCCAACCTGGGCACCAAGGACATCTCCAAGGCGGTCGGGCTGGGCTTTACCCAGGGCGGCGGTGACAACGACTACGAGCGGATGAAGCAGAAGGTTCACGACGAGCTCAAGAAGCACTTCCGGCCGGAGTTCCTCAACCGCATCGACGACATCATCGTGTTCCACCAGCTCACGCAGGACGAAATCGTCCGGATGGTGGACCTGATGATCGGTCGGGTCGCCGAGCAGCTCAGGACCAAGGACATGGCGCTGGAGCTGACCGACACGGCCAAGCAGCTGCTGGCCAAGCGCGGGTTCGACCCGGTGCTGGGTGCGCGGCCGCTGCGGCGCACGATCCAGCGCGAGATCGAGGACCAGCTGTCGGAGAAGATCCTGTTCGAGGAGATCGGACCCGGCCAGCTCGTCAAGGTCGACGTCGAGAACTGGGACGGCGAGGGCGCCGGCGAGGACGCGGTGTTCACGTTCACCGGCACCAAGAAGCCGGCCCGGGTGGAAGAGCCCGACCTGGCGCAAGCCGGTGCGGCAGGCGCCACCAGCGTGGCCGAATAGCCCTTTCCGCGAAGACCCCCGAACCGTCGGTTCGGGGGTTTTTGCGTTCCCGAGTCTCCATTCGACGAGCGGTTGCTTAGGATGTGCGATGTAATCGGCAGGCAGAGGAATCTGGTGAGAATCCAGAACGGTCGCGCCACTGTGTCAAGTCAGACCCGACGCCTGTCGTCCACCTTGATCTGGGACGCGAAATCCCCGAAAGGACACCGCAATGACGTCTCCTGAGGCCCGCAGGTCGATCGCGCCTGCCATCGACTTCTCGGCGGTAAAGGCCGTTGTCTGGCTGACGCTGACCGCGTTCTTCGCGCTGCTGGTCATCTACTTCGTCGGCATGGACCAGGGTGCGACCTCGGTGTTCGGCAACAACACCGTGATCCACGAGTTCGTGCACGACGCCCGCCACCTGCTCGGTTTCCCCTGCCACTGACGTCATGGAAAAACAGATCATCGGGCGCGGCCTGCTGGCCGGCGCCCTGGCGGGAGTGTTCGCGTTCGTCTTCGCCCGGATCTTCGTCGAACCCGTCATCGAACGGGCGATCGGCTACGAAGAGGGCATCGGCGCCGCGCAGGAGGCGCTGATGGGCGGTCACGCCCACGGCGGACATCACCACCACCACGGCGGTGACGGCTTCGAAGGGTTCACCCGCGGCGTGCAGGCCAACATCGGTATGGGCTTCGGGGTGCTGGCGTTCAGCGTCGCGATCGGCGCGCTGTTCGCGGTGGTGTTCGCGGTGACCTACGGACGTGTCGGCAACATCTCGGCACGGCTGCTGTCGTTGTACGTGGCCGGCGGAATGTTGTTGAGCCTCTACGTCGTTCCGGCGCTGAAGTATCCGCCGAGCCCGCCCGCGCTGAGCCTGGACGAGACCATCCGCCAGCGCACGCTGCTGTATCTGCTGATGGTCGTGGTCTCCGCGGCGCTGTTGGTCGGCGCGGTGTATCTGGGACGACGGCTCAGCGACCGGTTGGGGACATGGAACGCGGCGCTGGCGGCCGCCGGTGGATACGTGGTCGCCGTCGCGGTGGTGATGTTGCTGCTGCCGACCATCGACGAGACGCCGGGTCCGCTGCTCGACGCCACGGGAAACATGGTTTACGAAGGCTTCCCGGCCGACGACCTCTACGAGTTCCGGCTCTACTCGCTGGGCACCCAGATCGTCATCTACGCGACGATCGCGTTGGTGTTCGGCGCGATGGCGGCGCGGCTGCTGGAGTCCAAGCGGCGGGAGAGCTCGCTTCCGGCATGACCGAAGTCGTCCGGCTGACCCTCGTTTCGCACGCGATGACCGATGCGATGGCCGCCGGCCGATTTCCCACCGACGAGGCGCTCAACTCGCTGGGGCACCGTCAGATCGACGCGACGACCGAACTCGGGGAGGCCGACGCCGCGTTCTGCGGACCCGAAAAGCGCACCCGCCAAACCGCGGAATTGCTCGGTTTGCGGGCCGCGGTCGAGCCGCGGCTGTCCGATCTCGACTGCGGCCGCTGGCGTGGCGACGTGCTGGGCCGGCTGCGTCCGGACGATCTGGCGATCTGGCTCACGGACCCGACCCGTGCGCCGCACGGCGGTGAAACCGTCGTCGAGCTGATCGGCCGGGTGCGCGACTGGATGGGCTCACTGACCGAGCGTCGTGGCAGGCTGGTCGCGGTCACCCATCCCGCTGTGGTGCGAGCGGCAGTGCTGACCGCACTCGATGCGCCACCGAAGTCGTTCTGGCGCATCGACATTGAACCGGCGAGCCGCACCGTGTTGCATTACCGCGGGCACGCCTGGACGCTGCGCTCCGGCCGGTAGGTCAGCCGATCGGCACCAGCTCGAAAGTCTGGCGGGCGATGGACAGCAGCCAGCCCGCCGCGGTGGGACTGCGGAACCGGGGCCAGTTCAGCTGGAAGCTGACGACCCATGGCTGCCCGGTGTGATCGACGGCGTACCAACTGAAGGTCAAGTCTCCCGGCAGATTTCCACCCTTGGCGCCGACGTAGGTCCACTTGGAGCCGTCCAGGTCGATGCCGGGGATGGCCGAGACGATGTCTTTCACCGGTGCCGCCTCCTCTACAGCGCCGGCCTGCAGCGCGGCGTGCACCCGGCAGATGTCTTCGGCGCTGCCGTACCACTCCGCGCCGAACTCCGATGCGGGGGCGTGGGTGCGCTCCGGATCCGGTTGGTAAGGACGCGAATTCGTCTGCTTCAGCAGGGCGGCGCGGCCTTCGCGTGATGCGCGTTTCCACTGCTCGCGCAGATCGGGCTTCCCCCATCCGACCGAGAACAGCTCGTGCATCGTCGGGAACGGGGTCATGCTGGCCGGATCGTGGTGGCCCGCGGTGACCAGGGCCCGCTCGACGGCGCCCGGCCCCAGCCGTGCGATCAGCAGGTCGGTCGCCATGTTGTCGCTCGCCGAAATCATCTGCTGGGCAGCAGTTCTGACCGAAACCTGAGCCCCGGGGGGAAGTTCCTCAAGGCTGGGCGAGCCGACGGCCTTGGCCCGTTCCGTGATGGTCAGCGGGTCGGTCCAGTCCAGCGTGCCTGCCTTCACCGCTGTGGAAACCGCCAGCAGCACATAGAGTTTGAAGATCGACGCCAACGGCAGTGACAGTTCGGTGTTGGTTCCGGCGACCACAGTACAGTCGCGCGCACCGAGGTCCACTTTGGACACCTGGTAGGAGTAGCGCGCCCCAGACTTCGTCAACTCGGCGTCGATGTCGGACCAACTGTCGATCTCGGGCGGTTGCAGCGACACGTCGAGGCTGTCGACCATGCCCGCGTCATCGGTGCGCAGCGTGATCTGCTGCTCGACGCCGTAGGAATTCACCACGTCCAGCGTGGCCTGGCCGGCGCCGATGTCCACACCCCGCACGGTGAACGGACGGTCCCACCAGATCTTGTCGAGTTGCACCCCGATGTCGTCGACCTCGTCGGGCGCAGCCAGGGTCCCGACCCCGACCTCGCCGATCGGCCAGTCCGAGTTCAACATGTCCATGGTCTGCTTGGCCCGCAGCCCCTGTGGAGTGTTGATCTCGATCGCCACGCCGTATGCCGCGTCGGCCGGCGGGGGAGCGCTCTCAGCGCAACCGGCCAACGCGAAGACGAGCGCGGCGGCTACCGCAAGGCCGGTCGCGCGACGCGGGTCAGGCTTGCCTCTATTTACTGCCACCCGCAACGTCAAGGACGACCTCGAACTCCAGAAGGGATGCGCCGGTGGCCACCGGGTTGGCTTGCTGGCCCTTGTGCGCCTCGATCGCGGGGCCGGTCGCCCACGCCTGGAACGCCTCTTCGGACTCCCACTGGGTCACCACGAAATAGCGGTCCTCACCCTTGATGGGACGCAGCAACTGAAAGCCAAGGAAACCAGGCTGGTTGTCGACGGCGTGGGCCCGGTTGGCGAAGCGTTTCTCCAGTTCGGGTCCGGCGTTCGGCGGGACCTCGATTGCGTTGATTTTCACCACGGGGTTTTGGCTTGGCATGCGGATCAGGCTACCGAATGCGGGCGGCGCACTTCGAGGCGTGATGATGTCGGCATGCTGTTGACCTCACGCGGCGGCCGAGGCCGTCCGCTGGTGTTGGTGCACGGCCTGATGGGACGCGGCAGCACGTGGTCTCGTCAGCTGCCGTGGTTGACCCGGCTCGGCGAGGTGTACACCTACGACGCGCCGTGGCACCGGGGCCGTGACGTCGACGATCCGCACCCGATCAGCACCGAGCGGTTCGTGTCCGACCTCGGCGACGCGGTCGCCGAGATCGGCAGGCCCGCGGTCCTGATCGGGCATTCGATGGGCGGGTTGCACTCGTGGTGTCTGGCCGCGACGCGCCCGGATCTGGTCGAGGCGCTCGTCATCGAGGACATGGCGCCCGACTTTCGCGGCCGCACCACCGGCCCGTGGGAGCCGTGGCTGCATGCCCTGCCGGTGGAATTCGAGTCGGCCCAGCGGGTGTACGACGAGTTCGGGCCGGTCGCGGGACAGTACTTCCTCGAGGCGTTCGACCGCACGGAGACCGGCTGGCGGCTGCACGGGCACCCGAAGGTGTGGATCGAGATCGCCGCCGAATGGGGCACCCGGGATTACTGGCGGGAGTGGGCCGCGGTGCGCGCGCCGGCCTTGCTGATCGAGGCGGGCAACTCGGTCACCCCGCCCGGCCAGATGCGACGAATGGCGCAAACCGGTTGCCGCACCACGTATCTGACCGTTCCCGATGCGGGTCACCTGGTCCACGACGACGCACCGGAGGTCTATCGGCAAGCGGTCGAGTCGTTTCTGACGTCGCATTGACCGTGAGCAGACACAGAGGGCCCCTGAACACCCGGAATTTGGGGCCCTCTGCGTCTGCTCGCGGGGAAAAGAAGTGGCAGGAATGGCGCGCTGAGATAAAATGCTGCCATGCCCCTGAAAAGCGTGTCTACGCTGGTGCTGGACGGTCTGGCGATGTTCGAGTTCGGCGTCATCTGCGAGGTCTTCGGCATCGACCGATCCTCGGACGGCGTGCCGAACTTCGATTTCAAGGTCTGCGGGCCCGAACCGGGACAACCCATTTCCACCTCGGTCGGTGTGACGCTGACCCCCGAGCACGGCCTCGACGACCTGGTCGGCGCGGATCTGGTGGCCATTCCGGCCATCGGCACGTCGGCGTATCTGCCCGACGCCCTGCGGGCGATTCGGGCGGCCGCCGACGCGGGCTCGATCATCCTCACGGTGTGCTCGGGCGCGTTTGTGGCCGGGGCCGCCGGCCTGCTCGACGGCAGACCGTGCACGACGCACTGGATGCACGCCGACGAGCTCGCCCGCGAGTATCCGACGGCCAAGGTCGACCGCAACGTGCTCTTCGTCGACGACGGCAACCTGATCACCAGCGCGGGCACCGCGGCCGGCATCGACGCCTGCCTGCATCTGGTGCGCCGTGAACTCGGCAGCGAGGTGACCAACAAAATCGCCCGGCGCATGGTGGTGGCACCTCAGCGTGACGGCGGTCAACGGCAGTACATCGACCAACCGATCCCGGTGCGCTGCTCGGAACGCTTTGCCCCGCACCTCGATTGGATAATGGCCAACCTCGACCGGCCGCACACGGTTGGCGCACTGGCGGCACGTGCGCACATGTCCGCTCGCACGTTTGCCCGCCGGTTCGTCGAGGAGACCGGGCGCACCCCGATGCAATGGGTGACCGACCAGCGGGTGCTGTACGCGCGCCGACTGCTCGAGGAAACCGACCTCGACGTCGACCGGATCGCCGAGCGTTCGGGTTTCGGCACCGCGACGCTGCTGCGCCACCACTTCCGCAGGATCATCGGCGTGACGCCGTCGGACTACCGGCGCCGGTTCGCCTGTGGCTCCGGCGGGGAAGCGGCCAGCGCCTGAACCCGGGTATCTCCTTCGCCCGCAAGCGCAAAGCGGCCGTCGGCGGTCTGCTCGACCAGCCCGTCGACCAGCAGCGAGTCCAGGGCGCGATCACGCTGGGCGGTATCGGTGACCCACGCGACATCCAACTGTGCCCGGGTCACCGGAGAGTCGCTGCCGCGCAACACATCCAGCAGCCGGCCGCGGACCTGGCGGTCGGTGCCCGCGTATTGCTGGGGCCGTCGCGCCGGGGCGGCCGGGGCCGGATATCCGCGGGCACGCCACGCGCATGTGCTCAGCGGGCATTGGCCGCACCGCGGTGCGCGCGCGGTGCACACCGTCGCGCCGAACTCCATCAGCGCAACCGAGAACTTCGGTGCGGCATCGCCTTCCGGCAGCAGCGCCGCGACGTCGGCGAGGTCGCGTGCCGACGCGGCGGAATCCGCGCGGCCGTGGATCACCCGGGAGACCACGCGGCGGACGTTGGTGTCGACGACGGGCACCCGCTGCCGATAGGCGAAACACGCGACCGCGCGGGCGGTGTAGGCGCCGATTCCGGGCAGGGTCAACAGGGTTTCGACGTCGGCGGGCACCACGTCGTCGTGTTCGGCGGCGATCACCGTCGCGCATTCGTGTAGCCGCTTGGCGCGGCGCGGATAGCCGAGCTTGCCCCATGCGCGCAGCACGTCCGCGGCGCCGGCGGCGGCGGTCGCCGAGGGCGTCGGCCAGCGGGCCACCCACGCTTCCCACACCGGCGCCACCCGCGCGACGGGCGTCTGCTGGAGCATGAACTCGCTGACCAGCACCTGCCACGGCGTCACGCCCGGCCGCCGCCACGGCAGATCACGGGATGCGCCGTCGTACCAATCGAGCAGCTGAGGCACAATATCGGTCATGCCCCACACCAGCCCGGTAACCGCTTGGAAAGCACTCAAAGAAGGTAACGAGCGGTTCGTGGCGGGCAAACCCGTGCATCCGAGCCAGGGCATCGAGCACCGCAACAGCCTGGCCGAGACGCAGACACCCACCGCGGTGGTGTTCGGATGCGGGGACAGCCGAGTGGCCGCCGAGCTGATCTTCGACCAGGGCCTCGGCGACATGTTCGTGGTGCGCACCGCCGGACACGTGATCGACGCTTCGGTGCTCGGCTCGGTCGAATACGCGGTCGCGGTGCTCGACGTGCCGCTGATCGTGGTGCTCGGCCACGACAACTGTGGGGCGGTCAAAGCGACGCTGTCGGCCCTCGACGAAGGTGTGGTGCCCGGCGGCTACGTCCGCGACATCGTCGAACGGGTCATACCGTCGATTCTGCTGGGCCGCCGCGACGGGCTGACCAGGGTCGATGAGTTCGAAGCCCGGCACGTCATCGAGACCGGCACCCAGCTGATGGCGCGCTCGACCACCATCTCCGACGGGGTGGAGGCGGGGACCCTGGCGATCGTCGGCGCCACCTACCACCTGGCCGACGGGCGGGTCGGGTTGCAGGCCCACCTCGGCGACATCGGCGAAGCCTGAGCGCGACACGCCGAGTCGCCTCGACCAACGGGGCATGACCTGGGCTTATCGTGGCCCTGTGCTCGATCTGGAACCGCAAGGCCCGCTACCTCCGCAGATTTACTGGCGGCGCAGGGCGCTGGCGCTTGGCCTGGCGGTCCTGGCCATCGGCGTGATCTCGGCGATCGTGGTCGCGATCGTGGCCAACACCGGATCGGCCGAAACGACGAACGCCGAACAGTCGGTGCCCAACGCAGAGGCCGCACCGCCCCCGCTGCCGGGTGAGGACCCGGAGGTCAAGTCGCCGGTGATGCCGCCGCCGCAGGCGGCGCCGCCCCCGGAGCCGACGCCGACCGCCGCCGTCACCCCGCCGCCCGTGCTCAAGGAGGGTGACGACTGCCCGGACTCGACCCTGGCGGTCAAGGGCATCACCAACCAGCCGCAGTACATCGTCGGCGATCAGCCGAAGTTCACGATGGTCGTCACCAACATCGGCCTGGTCTCGTGCAAACGCGACGTCGGCGCCGCCGTGCTGGCCGCCTACGTGTACGGGTTGGACAACAACCGGCTGTGGTCGAACCTGGACTGTGCGCCGTCGAACGAGACGCTGGTCAAGACGTTCCAACCGGGTGAGCAGGTGACCACCGAGGTGACCTGGACCGGGATGGGTTCAGCGCCGAATTGTCCGTTGCCGCGCGAACCGATCGGCGCCGGCACGTACAACCTCGTCGTGCAGCTGGGCAATCTACGGTCGGCGACGGTGCCGTTCATCCTCGCCGAGCAGGCCCAGGTGCCGCACGCCGAAGGCGCGCCGCTGCCCGGCCCCGCCCCCGCCGCCGGCTGACGGGTTTCGACCGAGCCGCAGCAGGCTCAGGCCAACCGGTCAGCGATCGTGGACTCGGCCAAATGCGACAGGCCCTCGCGGATATGGCGCGCCCACATCGAGCCGATGCCCTCCACCGACTGCAGATCGCCCGCGCTGGCCGCCAACAACCCCTGCAGCGAACCGAATGACCGCACCAGCAGGTCGACGTGTGCGAACTGCAGCCGCGGAATACCGGCCATCGCCCGGTAGCCCCGCGAGCTCATCGCCGAATCCTGCGCCTCGGCAGTGGACGGATATCCGAAAACCCTTGCCAGCGTGGTAAAGTCGAGCAGCTCATTGTCAGACAGCGCGTCGAGCTCTTCCAGCGTGGTGCTCACCTGTTCGGCGGTCGGCGGATCGGGGTTGGCGTGGTAGTCGCGCACGATCAGCTCGCGGGCGGTGTCGTTGTCGCCGACGAGCTCCTCGACCTGAAGCTTGAGCTGCCGTCCGTCGGTGCCGAGCTCCACCACGTCGGCGTCGATCTCCAGGCTGATCCGGCGCACCATCTCGAGTCGCTGCACCACCGTCATCACATCGCGCAACGTCACGAAGTCCTCGATCTCGGCCGTCGACAACTGCCTGCTGACCTCGTCGAGGCGGGTCTTGTAGCGCTCCAGGGTGTCGATGGTCTGGTTGGCGCGCGACAGGATGGTCGCCGAGTCGGGGACCACATGCCGCTCGCCTGCGACGTAGACCGTCACGATGCTCATCGAGTGGCTGACCGAGATCACCGGACAACCGGTCTGGATAGCGGTGCGTTCAGCAGAGCGGTGCCGGGTGCCGGACTCTTCGGTGGGGATCGACGGGTCGGGCACCAGCTGCACATTGGCCCGCAGAATGCGGCTGCCGTCGCTGGAGAGCACCACGGCGCCGTCCATCTTCGACAGTTCGCGCAGCCGGGTCGGCGCGTAGCGCACATCCAGCGAGAAACCGCCGTCGCAGATGGCCTCCACGCTGTCGTCGTAGCCGATCACGATCAGGGCCCCGGTGCGGCCGCGCAGGATGCGCTCCAGGCCGTCGCGCAGGGCGGTGCCTGGGGCGAGCCGGGCCAGCGTCTCGCGCATGGTGGGCCGGGCCAACTGCACCACCTTGCGCCCAGACCGGCCGCTCGCTTTCACGGCCATCGGCCCCCTCCTAGGATCGGTCGCCGTTAACGGTCATCTTTGCTGATATCCCGCAAAACTCGCAATGCCGCGCCGATGTTGTCGGCCGCAATCGCACGAAGTCCGGCCGGCACCGACGTGACGCCGGGCGGCACCACGGCACGGGTGAAGCCCAACCGCGCGGCCTCGGCGAGCCGGCGATCCATACCGGCGACACGGCGCAAATCACCTGCCAGGCCGACCTCGCCGATCGCGACGACCGCCGCCGGCACCGGCAGGTTCATCCGGGACGACGCGATCGCGACGGCCACCGCGAGGTCGGCCGACGGGTCGGTCAGCCGCATGCCCCCGACCGTGGACAGGTAGATGTCGTGGCCGCTGACCCCCAGCTCCGCATGCTTGTCGAGCACCGCGGTGATCATCGCGGCGCGTGCGGAGTCGATACCGCTGACCGCGCGCCGCGCCGGCCCGTTTGCTGCCGGACCGATGAGCGCCTGCACTTCGCCGATCAGCGGCCGCTTGCCGTCGAGCGTCACCGTAATCGCGGTGCCGGCCACCGGTTTGGGTCGTTGGTCGCGGAACAGTCCGGACGGATCGGCCACCCCTTCGATTCCGTTGTCGTGCAACAGGAAACAGCCGACCTCATCGGCGGCGCCGAATCGGTTCTTCACGCCGCGGATCATGCGCAGCGGCGACGCCCGGTCACCCTCGAAGTGCAACACGACGTCGACGAGATGCTCCAGTGAGCGCGGACCGGCGATGGCGCCGTCCTTGGTGACGTGGCCGACCAGGATCAGCGCGACGCCAGATGTCTTGGCGGCGTTGGTCAGCGCGGTGGTCACCGCGCGCACCTGGGTGACGCCGCCGGTGACGCCGTCGGCCTCGGTGGTCGACATGGTCTGCACCGAGTCGACAACCACCAGGCTGGGCCGCACCACCTCGATGTGGCCCAGCGCCGTCGACAGATCCGATTCGGCGGCCAGATACACCTCGTCGTGCGTGCAACCGGTGCGTTCGGCCCGCATCCGGATCTGGCCCGCGGACTCCTCACCGGACAGGTACAGCGCCCGTTTGCCCGCCTTCGCCCACTGGTGTGCGACCTCCAGCAGCAGCGTCGACTTACCGACGCCGGGATCGCCGGCCAGCAGCGTCACCGAGCCGGGCACCAGCCCTCCGCCGAGCACCCGGTCGAGTTCATCGACGCCGGTGCGGAAATGCCGGGTCCGGCCGGGGTCGATGGAGCTGATCGGAACGGCCGGTGAGGTCGGGGAGACGGCGCGTCGCACAGGTGCGCCGGCGACCGCGGCGAGCACGGTCATCTCGTCGACGGTGCCCCAGGTGCCGCATTCCGGGCAGCGGCCCACCCATTTGGGCGTCAGATGGTGGCATTCCGAGCAGCGATACTGCGCACGCTGAGCTTTGGCCACGCTGTGACGTTAGCCGCGAGCACCGACAGAACCGGCGCGAAAAACTGCCGTGTCGCCGATCGGTCGGTCAGTGACCGCCTGCCTCGCCGGAGTCCTGCACCGGGTCGCGGCGCGGTGCCTCACCTGCGGACACCGGCACCATGACGGTGGCTTCGCCGGCCTTCTCGAAGGTGAAGGTGAAGTCGTAGGTCAGGCCGTTGGTGATCGGCTTGGTCAGCGACACGCTGGCCTCAGCGGCCTCGGCGGCCTCCACGGTCTCCAGCGGCGTGATCTGGCCGTCGGGCGCGCCGACGACCAGCACACCGGCCTCCGGCACCGTGGTGTCCCCGGTCAGCGTCACCGTGCCCACGTCGGAGCTGACGGCCAACAGTTTGTCCGCGGTCTCTCGCGACTGGTTGGACGCCAGGAAAACCAACTCGACGTCGGTACCGGGCTGAACGTAGTCGGAGGTCTGGGTGACCTGCAGGTGGATGTTGCGCAGCGCGATGTCGCCGACGTTTGCGCTGGTGCCGTTGACCGCAGGCTCCTGCGTTGCGGTCTGCGAAACCTGCCCGGCACCGCAGCCAGTCAGCGCTCCGCCGACTAGGACGGCGGCGGCCAGCCCGCAAGCGGCCAGTTTGAAGCGGTCCACACGTGCCTCCTGCTCGACCGTCTAGGCGACCGAACACGGTCGCGGGATTCGACTATGCACAGTAGTAGGTGCTCGAAGCAGGCGGTAGCGGAGGGCGCGCTCAACGTCATGTGGGAGCCGTAAAGCGTCGCGGCCTTGCACGTATTCATCATTGTGTCAAGCCCTCATCATCAGCTGCGGTGCCCCTGACCTGCACAGTTGGTGCGCACGTGTCTTGGCCCCGTGCTAACATTGTGATGTGAAAGGGGCTCGAAACTGATGATTTTCAAGGTCGGAGACACCGTTGTCTATCCCCACCACGGTGCTGCGTTGATCGAAGCGATTGAAACCCGGACCATCAAAGGCGAGCAGAAGGAATATCTCGTCTTGAAGGTTGCCCAAGGGGACCTCACGGTTCGAGTGCCCGCTGAGAACGCTGAGTATGTCGGGGTGCGCGACGTGGTCGGCCAGGAGGGACTGGACAAGGTTTTCCAGGTTCTCCGTGCTCCGCACACCGAAGAACCGACCAACTGGTCGCGCCGGTACAAGGCCAATTTGGAAAAGCTGGCCTCCGGGGACGTCAACAAGGTCGCCGAAGTGGTTCGAGACCTGTGGCGCCGGGACCAGGAACGCGGTCTGTCCGCGGGCGAGAAGCGGATGTTGGCCAAGGCACGCCAGATTCTGGTCGGTGAGCTCGCGCTGGCCGAGAACACCGATGACGCCAAGGCGTCGAGCATCCTCGACGAGGTTCTGGCCGCCGCCTCCTGACGGTCATGACGAGCCTGCCAAGGGTCGGGCTCGGCACCGACGTTCACCCCATCGAAGCCGGGCGGCCGTGTCGGCTGCTGTGCCTGCACTTCGATGACGCCGACGGATGCGCCGGCCACTCCGATGGTGATGTGGCCGCGCATGCGTTGTGCGATGCGCTGCTGTCCGCCGCCGGGCTGGGCGATCTGGGCGAGGTCTTCGGCACCGGACGTCCGGAATGGCACGGCGTGAGCGGCGCCGACATGTTGCGCCATGTGTGCGGGCTGGTCTGCGCCGCCGGTTTCCGCGTCGGCAACGCCGCGGTTCAGGTGATCGGCAACAAACCCAAAGTCGGTCCCCGACGTGCCGAAGCGCAGAAGCTGCTCTCGGAGCTGGTGGGAGCGCCCGTTTCGGTGTCGGCCACGACGACGGACGGCCTCGGACTCACCGGGCGTGGTGAGGGCCTGGCCGCGATCGCCACAGCCCTGGTGATTGCCGACACCGGCGGACCAGCCGATGCGGGATCTGGACAAATAGGCCGGTAAGCTGGCGCGTCGTGACCGATCGCGCCGGAGCCCCTGCCATGCGGCTCCACGACACCATGAGCGGTGCCGTCCGCGATTTTGTGCCGGTCCAGCCCGGGCACGTGTCGATCTACCTGTGCGGTGCGACCGTTCAGGGCCTGCCGCACATCGGGCACGTCCGCAGCGGGGTCGCGTTCGACGTGCTGCGGCGGTGGCTGATGGCCAAGGGTTACGACGTCGCGTTCATCCGCAACGTCACCGATATCGACGACAAGATCTTGATCAAGGCCGCCGACGCGGGCCGGCCGTGGTGGGAATGGGCGGCCACCTACGAACGCGCGTTCACGGCCGCCTACGACGCGTTGGGCGTGCTTCCGCCGTCGGCCGAGCCGCGCGCCACCGGCCACATCACCCAGATGGTCGAGCTGATCGAGCGGCTGATCGAACGCGGCCACGCCTACGCCGCCGGCGGCGACGTGTACTTCGACGTGCTCAGCCTGTCCGAGTACGGCAAGCTGTCCGGTCACAAGATCGACGACGTGCACCAGGGCGAGGGCGTGGCCACCGGTAAGCGCGACCAACGGGACTTCACGCTGTGGAAGGGTGCCAAACCCGGTGAGCCGTCCTGGCCGACCCCGTGGGGCCGGGGCAGACCGGGCTGGCACACCGAGTGCGTGGCGATGTGCGAGGCCTACCTCGGTGCCGAGTTCGACATCCACGCCGGCGGCATGGATCTGGTGTTCCCGCACCACGAGAACGAAATCGCGCAGGCGGAGGCCGCCGGTGACGGGTTCGCGCGGTTCTGGCTGCACAACGGCTGGGTCACCATGGGCGGCGAGAAGATGAGCAAGTCGCTGGGCAACGTGCTGGCGATTCCCGCTGTGCTGCAACGGGTTCGGGCCGCCGAACTGCGGTACTACCTGGGCAGCGCGCACTACCGCTCGATGCTCGAGTTCTCCGAGACCGCGCTGGCCGACGCCGCGCGGGCCTACACCGGTATCGAGGACTTCTTGCATCGGGTGCGAAACCGCGTCGGCGCGGTCGCGCTCGGCGAATGGACACCCAACTTCGCCGCGGCCCTGGACGACGACCTGGCGGTGCCCGCGGCGCTGGCCGAGATACACGCCGCGCGCGCGGAGGGCAACCGGGCGCTGGACGCCGGCGACCACGAAACCGCGCTCACACAGGCGATGTCGATCCGGGCGATGATGGACATCCTGGGCGCCGACCCGCTCGACGAGCGGTGGGAGTCCAAGGACGAGACGTCAGCCGCGCTGCGGGCCGTCGAGGTGTTGGTCGCCGGTGAGATCCAGCGGCGCGAAGACGCCCGGGCGCGACGAGACTGGGCGGAGGCCGACGCGATCCGCGACCGGCTCAAGGAAGCCGGCATCGAGGTCACCGACACCGGCGACGGACCGCAGTGGACGCTGCTCGACGGGTACCCGAAGTAGATGGCTGGAAATTCACGGCGCCGCGGAGCGGTGCGCAAGCCCGGAACCAAAAAGGGCCCGACGGTCGGGTCCGGTGGTGTGCGCAGGCGCGGCCTGGAGGGCCGCGGCGCCACCCCGCCCGCGCACAAACGGCCGAACCACCCGGCGGCCAAACGCGCAGCCAAGGCGGCGCGGCGCCCGGCCCGCAAGACCGACGACACCGAGATCGTGCTGGGCCGCAACCCGGTGCTGGAGTGTCTGCGCGCCGGGGTCCCGGCCACCGCGTTGTACGTTGCGCTCGGCGCGGATGCCGACGAGCGGTTGACCGAATCCGTTCGCATCGCCGCCGATTCGAGCATCTCGATCCTCGAGGTGCCCCGCCACGACCTGGACCGCATCGCCGCCAACGGGCTGCACCAGGGTGTGGCGCTGCAGGTACCGCCGTACGACTACGCGCATCCCGACGACCTGCTGTCCGCGGCGACCGCCGACGGCGCCCCGGCATTGCTGGTGGCGTTGGACAACATCTCCGACCCCCGCAACCTCGGAGCGATCGTGCGATCGGTGGCCGCGTTCGGCGGCCACGGGGTGTTGATCCCGCAGCGCCGGTCGGCATCGGTCACCGCGGTGGCCTGGCGCACCAGCGCGGGTGCCGCGGCACGGTTGCCGGTGGCACGGGCCACCAACCTCAATAGGACACTGAAGAATTGGGCCGACGCGGGCCTGCAGGTGGTCGGCCTGGACGCGGGCGGTGACACCACTGTCGATGAGCTCGACGGCTCCGGGCCGATCGTCGTGGTGGTCGGCTCGGAGGGCAAGGGTCTGTCACGTCTGGTCCGCGAGAACTGCGACACCGTGGTGTCGATTCCGATGGCGGGGCCGACCGAGTCGCTGAACGCGTCGGTGGCCGCGGGCGTGGTGCTCGCCGAGATCGCCCGCCAGCGCCGCAGCTGAGCTCCTCACCAGATGCCGTCACACCCCGAACAGCTTGATGCTCAGCCACAGCGCGAGCACTGACACCACCAGCGTCAGCGGAACGGTGCACAGCCCGATCCGGCTGAATTCGCCTGCGCGGGCCGATATCTCGCGACGGGTCACGCCCCGCCACAGCAGGTTGGCCAGCGAACCGATATAGGTGAGGTTGGGTCCGATGTTCACGCCGATCAACACGGCCAGCACCGCCGCAGGCGATGACACCAGCGGCAGCAACACCAGCACGGCAGGCAGGTTGTTGACGACGTTGGACAACACGGCCGCCACCACCGCGAGCCCCAGCAGCGCGGCCAGGCTGTGACCGCTGGGCAGCACGTCGCGCAACGCGGCACCGAGACCGTTGGTGATCACGGCGGCGACCACCACACCCAGGCACAGCACGAACACCAGGAACGGCACATCCGCGGCCGCTGCCAGACCGCGCACGCTGCTGGTGCGCCGCGTCAACCCACGGCCCGCGAGCACCACCACCCCGGCCAGTGCCGCCCACGCCGGCGAGAACCCCAGCATCGAGACGACACCGAAACCGAGCAGCGTCAGCCCTAGCACCACCAGCGCGAACACCGGCACGTGCACCGGTTCGCCGCTGGTCGGAGGCCGCGCGGCAACCGAAAGCTCACCGGCGAAAAGCCAACGCAACACCAGGAATTCGACGGCGATCGCGGCCATCCATGGCAGCGCCATCACGGCGGTGAAATGCAGAAACGAGATTCCGGCCGCGGTGAACGCCAACAGGTTCGTCAGGTTCGACACCGGCAGCAGCAGCGACGCGCTGTTGGCCAGGTGCACGGTGGCGTAGGCGTGGGCCTTGGGCGAAACGGCAAGCATCCGCGCGGTCGCCAACACCACCGGGGTGAGAAGCACCACCGTGGCATCCAGGCTCAGCACCGCAGTCGTCACCGCCGCCGCGACGAAAACCCTTGAGAACAGCCGACTCTGGCTACCCGCACTGGTCCGTGCCATGACCGCCCCTACGGCCCGGAACACACCTTCGTCGTCGCACAACCGGGCCAGCACCAGCACGGCAGCCAGAAAGCCGACCACCGGCAGCAGCCGGTTGACCTCGGCGAACGCGTCGGACAGCGAGATCACCCCGAACCCGAATAGCATCGCTGCCGCAGGTAGCGCGACGATGGCCTCGGGCCATTTGTGCGGGCGAACAGCCGCGAAGAACACCACGACGGCCAGCGCGAGCAGCGCCAGCGTCAGATCCACGGATCGGTGCGCTGCCAGAGCGTGGGCAGATGCAGCTGGACGCCGTCCTCGGCGGCCAGCCGCGACAGCACCCGCATCGAGACGTCCAGATCGTCGACCGCGTACGGAAGCGCCCGCAACGGCTTGTGCAGCGGGCGGAAGAAGTCGTCCCAGTGGATGAGCAGCACCCGGCGCGCGCCGACCGTGCGCACCGTCTCGGTCCAGTAGTCGATGAGGTAGCGCTCCGGCTGCAGGCCCAGCTGGCCGACGCCCAGGCAGACCACCTCGGCCCGCTGGCCCGCCAGCGCGCCCCGGACGAAGCCCGCGCTGCCCTGGATCAGCAGGCGCCGGCCGGAAGCACGGTGGTGCAGCAGCGTCGACCACGCTTCGCCGCACCGGTACACCGAGACCTTCGCCGGCGGCACGACCGGTTCGGTGATGACGCCGGGGTACCGGTCGGGCGGGCTGTGGGTGCTCTCGACCAGGGTCACGTCGTAGCCGCCGAGGCGCACCGTCTGGCCGGAGTCGACGATCACCAGACGGTCCTCGGGTAGCCGCCCGCCGCGGCCGACATGGGCCGTCGAGGTTCCGCCCACCAGCCTGGCGTCGGTGCGCTCGGCGACCACGGCGCTGTCCATCGCGTGGTCGTAGTGGGTGTGCACGGGCAGCACGGCGTCGAGCCGGTGCACGCCCATGCGGGCCAGGTAACCGTCGATGCGCGGCGCCGACGGTGACAGCTTGCGCAGGCCCAGTTCCAGCAGCCCGGGGCGGGAGAAGAAGCCGTCGGTCATCACCGCGGATCGGCCGTCGTCCACAAGCAGTGTGGCGACCCCGGCCCAGGTGACGGTCAGCGCCGAGTCGGCGCTCGCCGCGGGCGCGTCGAAATACCGCCGGTAGTCCGCCAACCGCGGACGTCCGGGCTTCAAACGCATGACGCAACTCTAAGCGACGCCGCGGAATGGGCGTGTGGCAATATCGATGCGTACAAGCGACAGCGAGCCCGAGGAAGCCGGTGCGAATCCGGCGCGGTCCCGCCACTGTGATCGGGTCGACGCGACCTGAGAGCCAGATACTCACGCTGTCGCCTCCTCACCACAACCGGGGCGGATTTCCCCAGGGAGGGCGGCCTGTGAACATCGCTGCGCAGCTATCCGAAATCGCCTGCTACGGCGAATTCTTCGCGATCACCGTCGGCGGCGACGCCACGGGCTGGCGGGCGGTCCAACGCTGTTATGCCGATGGCTGCGGGGATCTCATCGACACCACGGCCGACCGTTACCGCACCACCGACCGGCGCATCGGGGCCTCGACCGTTCAGCTCAGCCACGCCACGCGGCTGTGGTCACCGGTGCTGGCCTGCGCGCTGGCCCACGGCATCCTGCCCGACCTCACCTACCTCTACCGCAAGGACGACGGCACCGCACTGCGGTTGGCCGAGGCCGTCGCCGCACCCGTGGCGCCGACGGCCGATGCCCTGTATCAGGTTGTCGTGCAACAACATCTGGAACCGATGGCCGACGGGTTACGCATCAAGTTGGCCCGCGGGCTGCTCTACGGCAATGCCGCATCGGCGTTGGTCGCGGCCTCGCGCGCGCTGATCGCGCAACGCCCGGACCTACGTGATGCGGCCGTCGCGTTGACCGAATCGCTCCTGGCGACCGGAAAACTCGCCGGAACGGGGACCATCGTCGGTTCGGGTCTGCGGTTCCGGCGGCGAAGCTGCTGCCTGTACTACCGGGTGTCGGGCGGCGCCAAATGTCACGACTGCGGGCTCACGAAAACGGCCGAAGCTCCACACCCTCTTTGAGCAGCCGCGCCCGAACCGCGTTGGCGATCTCCACTGCACCCGGCGAATCCCCGTGAATGCACACCGATTCCACGCTGACCGAGATCTTCGACCCGTCGACCGCATCCACCCGCCCGGTCGCGACCATCGACGCCACCCGCTCGGCGATCTCGTCCACATCGTGCAGCACCGCGTTGCGCTCCCGCCGTGAAACAAGCTGTCCGTCAGGGCGATACGCGCGGTCGGCGAACACCTCGGACACCGTGCGCAGGCCCAGCTCCTGCGCTTCGGCGAAGAACGCCGAACCGGCCAGGCCGAGCACCGGCAGCTCGCGGTCGACGGTGTGCACCGCCTCGGCGACAGCGCGGGCCTGGGCCCGGTTGGTGACGATCGCGTTGTACAGCGCGCCGTGGGGCTTGACGTAGCGCACGGTTGATCCCGCCGCCTGCGCGAGCGCCTGCAGCGCGCCGATCTGGTAGATGATGTCGGCGGTCAGATCCTCGGGCGCGACGTCGATGAAGCGGCGACCGAACCCCGCGAGATCGTGATAGCCGACCTGCGCGCCGATCCGCACCCCACGCTCGACGGCCGCCCGGCAGGTGCGTGCCAGCGTCGCCGCGTCGCCGGCGTGGAAGCCGCACGCCACGTTGGCGCTGGTCACCATGTCGAGCATGGCGGCGTCGTCACCGAACTGCCACACGCCGAAACTCTCGCCGAGATCGGCGTTCAGGTCGATGTGCGGGGCGCCGGCGTCAGCCATGCCCCCAGCCTAATGCGACGGGCCGCCAGCGGTTCTCGGACACGAATTCGGCCAACGGGCGCGCATGGGCCCAGTCGTCGAGTTCGAGCGCCGGGCGGTCGGGAAACTCCGGCACCGGACCCAGGCACAGGATCGCCACCGGCTCGGCGCCCTGCGGCATGTCGAGCAGTTCGGCGAGGCAGGCGGGTTCGAAGATCGACACCCAGCCCATGCCGAGCCCTTCGGCGCGGGCCGCCAGCCACATGTTCTGGATCGCGCAGGACACCGAAGCCAGATCCATCTGCGGCAGCGTGCGCCGACCGAACACGTGCGTGTCGCGGCCGTCGCCCAGCGCCACCACGAAAAGCTCGGCGCATTCCAGGATGCCCTCGACCTTGAGCGCCAGGAACTCTTCGCCGCGCGGCCCCAACGCGCGCGCGGTACGCAACCGCTCCTCGTCGACGAGGGTGTGGATCTGTCTGCGCAACCGGCGGTCGGTGACCCGGATGAACCGCCACGGCTGCATCAGCCCGACGCTGGGTGCGGCGTGCGCGGCGTGCAGCAGCCGTACCAGCACGTCATCGCCGACCGTGCTGTCGGGCACGAAGCGCCGCATGTCACGGCGTTCGGTGATCGCCCGGTAGACCGCTTGCCGCTCGGCGGAACTGAACGCGTGCCTGCTCATCTCGGCCAGCATATGGGGCGAGCGAAGCGACGGGACCTGGTGAGGTGGCACGATCGTCGGGTGACCCGTGAGCACGTCCTGATCGGCGCGACCGAGCTTGCCCAACGCCTGAAGGCAGGCGAGCAGCCCACGATCCTCGATGTCCGTTGGCAGCTGGCAGCACCCGACGGCCGCGCCGCCTACGAGCGCGGGCACATACCCGGCGCGGTGTACGTATCGCTGGAGGGCGAGCTGTCCGATCACAGCGTGGCCGGACAGGGGCGCCATCCGCTGCCGTCGGGTCGCGACGTCGAGGCCGCGGCGCGACGCTGGGGGCTGCGGACGGGGACGCCGGTGGTGGTGTACGACGACTGGAACCGGGCGGGTTCCGCGCGGGCATGGTGGGTGCTGACCGCGGCCGGCATCGCCGATGTGCGCATCCTCGACGGCGGGCTGGCGGCGTGGACAGCGGCGGGCGGCGCGCTGCAAACCGGTGTCGTCACACCCGAACCGGGCGATGTCACCGTCGCGCACGACGATCTGTATGCCGGTGCGCGCCGCACGCTGACCGCCGCGCAGGCCGCGGGCGTTCCGCTGCTCGACGCGCGCGCGCCCGAACGGTTCCGCGGCGATGTCGAACCCGTCGACCCTGTCGCCGGACACATCCCCGGCGCGCGCAACGTGCCCAGCACCAGCCTGCTGGCCGACGACGGCACCTTCCTGCCCGACGCGGATCTGATCCGGCTGGCCGGCGACGACGCGGTCGGCGCGTATTGCGGATCGGGGGTCACCGCGGCGGTCGTGGTCGCGGCGCTGGCGGCAGCGGGCCGGGACCTCGCGCTGTACCCGGGGTCGTGGTCGCAATGGTGTTGTGACCCAACGCGTCCGGTCGAACGCGGCTAGCCGGGCGCCGCGGTGCGGATGCGCCCCAGCGCCCAGCACACCAGGAAGATCGCGAACGAGATGGTCGTGACGAAAACCGACACCGGCACACCGGGTGCCAGCGACAGCACGATGCCGCCGACGGCGGCGATCTCGGCGAAGACCACTGACGCCGCGATCGTGGCGCCGGGGGAGACGAAGACCCGCGCCGCCGCGGCCGCCGGGGTGATCAGCAGCGACATCACCAGCAGCGCGCCGACGATCTGCACACCCTGCGCAGCGGTCACCCCGACCAGCGCGGCGAACACGATTCCCAACGCGCGCACCGGAACTCCGCGCCCGGCCGCCACCTCCGGGTCGACGGTCGCGAACAGCAGCGGCCGGTAGGACACCACCAGCACCGCGACCACGGCCACCGACACCACCGCCAACAGCGCCAGCCCCGAGTACCCGACACCGACGATCTGACCGGTCAGCAACGCGAAGCTGGTGCCCGTGCGGCCCGGATACAGGTGGATGAACAGCACCGCGAGGCCCAGGCCGAACGCGAGCACCACGCCGATCGCCGAATCCCGTTCGCGGGCACGCTGTCCCAAGAAGCCGAACAGTACGGCGGCCAGCGCGCAGCCGACCAGCGCGCCGATTCCGACGTTGAACCCGGCCAGCAACGCGAACGCCGCGCCGGTCAGCGACAACTCGCTGGACCCGTGTACCGCGAACGACATCTGTCGCATCACGATGAACGGGCCGATCAGCCCCGACACCAGCGCCAGCAGCGCGGCGGCCAGCAGCGCCTGCTGAACGAAGTCGCGGTGCAACAGGTCCGCGGTGATCTCGAACGCGAGCAGGTTGTTCAGCAGGTCGGTCAGCCGGTCAATCATGGACGTGTCCGCTCGCGTGGCCGGAGTGGTCGATGTGCTCGCCGACGACCACGTATCGGTTGCCCACCTTCACCACATCGATGTCGGCGCGGTACAACTCCGACAGCGTCGCGGAGGTCATCACCTCTTCGACGGTGCCGATGCGGAACCGGCCGTCGACCAGATAGAGCACCCTGTCCACATACGGCACAACGGGATTGACCTCATGGGTGACGAAAAGTACCGCGGTGTCGGCCTCGCGTCTTCTGGTGTCGATCAGCCTCGACACCAGCCGGGCGTTGGCGGGGTCGAGGTTGAGCAGCGGCTCGTCGCACAGCAGCAGCACCGGGTCGGTGGTCAGCGCCTGGGCGACGCGCAGCCGCTGCAACTCGCCGCCGGACATCACCCCGACCGGCACCGGGGCCAGCTTCTGCCCGTTGACCTGTGCCAGGGCCCGCTCGACGGCCTCGCGTTTGGCGGCCCGGGCCCGCAACGTCGTGACGCCCCACCGGTGTCCGTCGTATCCGAGGCCGACCAGATCGCGTCCGCGCAGCGTCAGCCCCTGGTCGACGGATCGGTGTTGAGGCACGTAACCGATTCGTCTGCTGCCCTTTTCGACCCTGTTGCCGCCGACCGTCACGCTGCCCGCGGTCAACGGCAGCTGACCGAGCAGCACCTTGAGCAGTGAGGTCTTACCGGTGCCGTTGGGTCCGAGGATGGCCAGGAATTCACCGGGGCGCACCGTCAGGTCGAGCTGATCCCACAGCACGCGGTCGCCGAACGCCAGGCGTGCGCCGGTCAGTTCGGCGACGACGTCCACGGCCACAGATTATCGGCTCGCCTGCGCGGATTTATCCAACTGGTCGGCCAGCCGTTCGACGGTCTCGCGCTGCCAGGTCAGGTAGTCGGTGTCGGCGGGGAGGGTTTCGGTGACGGTGACGACGGGCACCGAAGCGCGGGTGGCGGCGTCGTGCAGCTGTCTGGTGACCGCGGTTTCGGTCTGCGGGTTGAACAGCAGCGCGGCGACCTCGCGGTTGGTGATCAGGTCGAGCATGGCGGCCAGATCCGCAGGTGCGGGATCGGCGTCTTGTTCGATCGCGTTGGCGAAGCCCTCCGGGGTCTTGTCGGTGATGCCCGCATTGGCCAGCAGATAGTGCGCGACGGGTTCGGTGGCCACCACCGACACCCCGGGGTGGGCCTGGCCGATGGCCCGCTGGCTCGCCAGGATCGCGTCGGCGCCGGCGCCGAACGAGGCGGCGTTGGCGCGGTAGGCGTCGGCGTTGTCGGGATCGGTCTCGGCGAGCCGGTCGGCGATCCGGGCGGCGACGACCTGCGCGGTCGCGGGATCGTAGAAGACGTGTTCGTTGGCCGACGGCCGCGGGTCGGCGCGAAGCGAGTACGCGTCGACGGTCGCCACGTCGGGGTTGTTTTCGAGCACCTCGTCCACCCAGTGGTCGTAGTGGCCGCCGTTGTAGACGACCAGCGACGCGTCGGTGATCGCGGCGGCGTCGGCGGGGGTGGCCTGGAACGAGTGCGGGTCGGCGACGGTGCCGCTGACGATGGAGGTGACGGTGCCGTGTTCGCCGACGACCGCGTCGGCGACGCTGCCCCACACGTCGGTTGAGGCGACGACGGTTACGCCGCTGGCCGGTTGGGCGGGCTGTTCGGCGCACCCGGCCGCCCCGAGCGCGATCGCCACCGCGGCGAGGGCCGCCAATGCTCGACGCATGCGCTCACCTCCGTTATGCATTCAGATAACAATGAAAACCGTTTCCAAAAACTCTAGTGCACGGTAGCCGGGAACGCGCAATTCGATGGGCTAACGTGACAGAGCATGTCAAGGAGTCCCACGCCCAGGCGGCGTGCGACCCTGGCCTCGCTGGCTGCCGAGCTCAAGGTCTCGCGCACCACGGTCTCCAACGCCTACAACCGCCCCGATCAGCTGTCGGCTGACCTTCGCGAACGCGTGCTGGCCACCGCGAAGCGGTTGGGCTATCCCGGCCCGGACCCGGTGGCGCGCTCGTTGCGCACCCGCAGGGCCGGCGCCGTCGGCCTGATGATCACCGAACCGCTCAACTACTCGTTCAGCGATCCGGCGGCGCTGGACTTCGTCGCCGGGCTCGCCGAATCGTGTGAAGAGGCCGGGCAGGGCTTGTTGCTGGTGGCGATCGGGCCCAACCGCACCTTCAGCGAGGGGTCGGGCGCGGTGCTGGCCGCGGGCGTCGACGGGTTCGTGGTGTATTCGGCCTCCGACGACGACCCGTACCTGCCCGTCGTGCAGCAGCGGCACCTGCCGGTGGTGGTCGTCGATCAGCCCAAGGATGTGCCCGGCCTGTCGCGGGTCGGCATCGACGACCGCGGCGCTATGCGGCGTCTCGCGGAATACGTTATGGGCCTTGGTCATACCGAGATCGCCCTGTTGACCATGCGGCTGGACCGCGACTGGCCGCACCGAACGTCGCAGCCGACGGTGGCCGATCCGCAGCGGCTGGGCATGCCGCACTTTCACGTCCAGCGCGAGCGCATTCAGGGTGTCTACGACGCGATGACGGCGGCCGGTCTGGACCCCGCGTCGCTGACGGTGGTCGAAAGCTACGAGCACCTGCCGACGTCGGGCGGCGCGGCCGCCGAGGTGGCGCTGGCGGCCAACCCGCGGGTGACCGCACTGATGTGCACGGCCGATGTGCTGGCGCTGTCGGCGATGGAGTACCTGCGGGCCAACGGTATCTACGTACCGGGACAGATGACGGTGACCGGCTTCGACGGGGTGCCCGAGGCGTTGCGGCGCGGCCTGACCACGATCGCGCAGCCCAGCGTCGAGAAGGGGCGGCGCGCCGGTCGACTGCTGCACCATCCGCCACGATCGGGGCTGCCGGTCGTCGAGATGCTCGACACCGAGGTGGTGCGCGGCCGCACCAGCGGTCCGCCCGCCTAAAGCACGCGTAGCTCCGGCATTTCGCGCCACGCCTCGATCACCGGCGCGACGGCTTGAACGAGCATCGGCAGATCGGGCGCCATCGCCAGCGCTGCCACGACGCCCAGCCGGGCCGCCGCCTCGGTGACCCGCAGCACCCGCTGGTCGAGCGGACGCAACCCGAGCGCGACGGCTGCCGCGTTGTACGTCGCGACACCGTCCGGCCCGACCAGCGCCAGATCGGACTCAACCGCGCCGAGGGTGACGAGTTCGAAGTCCGACCACAGCTCACCGCCGGCCGTGGTGATCATGTTGTGGTACGGGGCATCCCCGTGAATGGTCTGCAGCCCGACGCCGGGAAACGCCGCTTCGAACGCCGCCCGCGAAGTGAGCACCGGACCGATCAGCGACCATTCCCGTTGGGCGCGAGCCAGATCCGGTGACGGCAGCAGGTCGTCGCGGCCGTGCAGGGCGGCCAGCCCGTCGGGGATGTACATGCCGAAGGGCACCCAGAACCCGAGGGCCCCGTCGTAGTGCCGCAGCGCGGCGTGCAGCCGGGCGGTTTCTTCGATCCGCGTGGACATCTGCGGTTCGGCGTCGGGTAGCTGTTCGACGAACTGCCAGAACGTCATCGAAAAACCCTGGCGGCGAACGGGTTCGGCCGGTACCAGCGGGCTCGGCGGTATCACCGGATGGCCCCGCTCAGCGAGCCAGCCGGTCACCGCGAGCTCGGTGCGCTGCTGGGCCACCTGGGTTTCCGGGGATGTCGCGTACGACGGTGGCAGCACGGTCGGTACCCGCACCACCACCGGCGCCGGTGCCAGGTGCACGACTACGGAGAACGCCTCGTAGAGCACGCGGGCGTCGTCGACCTGCAGTCCCAATTCCGCGCCCGCGGCCGTCGCGGCCGACACCGCCCGTGCGGTCCGGGCGGCGATTTGGTCGGGGGTGAGCACCGCGCCCAGTATGGTGCTGCCGCGGCGACGCGTCGAGCGATTTTTACTCGCGGTTTTGCGCCCGGTTGTCCCGTGCGGCGAGCAGGTACTGCAGCGCGTCGGCCACGTCGTCGGGTGAGTCGACGCGATAGTCCGCCAGCGACTCGCCAGGGCCGACCTTGACCCCGACATCGGAGGTCTGCAACCGGCGAAACGCCTTCTCGTCGGTCACGTCGTCGCCGAAAAACACCACCGCTGAAGCGTTTTCCTGCTCCCGGAGGATGTCGAGCGCCAGGCCCTTGTCCGTCTGGATCACCGCGAACTCCAGCACTGCCTTGCCCTCGGTGGCCTGCGCATCCCACGACTCGGCCGCCGCGCGTGCCGCGCGCAACGCGGCTTCCCCGTCAGCCGCCGAGGCGTTGCGCACATGCAGCGCGACGCTGGCCGGCTTGGGTTCGACGGCCACGCCGGGTTTGTCGGCCGCGATCGCGTTCAGCTCGGCGGTGATGCGCTCCAACAGCGCGCGGTCGATGTCGTGGCCGAACCCCGATGTGAACTCCGCGCCGTGGCTGCCGACCAGGTGCACCCGCGAAGTCGCCTGCGCATACCCCGACAATGAGCCCAGCACCTCCAGCGCGCGTCCGGAGATCAGCGCCGCCGCGGTGTCGGGCAGGGCGGCCAGGCGGTGCAGCGCATCAGCGGCGGCCGGCAGTGGGCGCGCATCGGCCGGGTTGTCGACGATGGGCGCCATCGTGCCGTCGAAGTCGGATGCGACCAGCAGTCGCGGCACCGCGGCGGCCGCGGTCAACGCACGCTGCAGGTCGGCCGGAAGCACGGCTAGATCTTAGGGTGCTCCCCGTCGCCGATGAGCAGCCGCACGGCAAGGTCGAGGCGCTTGGCCACGTCGGTCGCCGACGCCCGCCGCGTCAGCCACGCCAGCAGGTTGGACAGCCACACATCCGAGATGACCCTGGCGATGTGGTACTGGTCCTCGGTGGGTTCCCCGTCGCTCATGGCGCGGGCGAACATCGAATCCATCAGCTTGCCGACATGATCAACCTCACCGGCCGCCGACGCGTCGGCGAACACGAACGCGCGCGTCATCGCCTCGGTCAGCAACGGGTTGCGCTGCATCGCGCGGTTGAGCTTGCCCACCATGATGTTCAGCCGCTGATAGGGCGTTCCGCCGGTCAGCGTTGAACGGTCGGTCTTGGCGTCGATGCGTTCGAACTCCCGGCCCAGCGCCGAGACCAGCAGGTGCACCTTCGACGGGAAGTAGCGGTAGAGCGTGCCGACCGCGACATCGGCGCGTTCGGCGACCGCGCGCATCTGAACCGCCTCGTAGCCGCCCTTGGAGGCGATGGCCAGCGTGGCGTCGAGAATGCGCTTGCGGCGCTCCCGCTGGGCTTCTGAGCCGAGTTCGGACTCGGCGAGCACAGCCACGTTCATCACCTGCCGCGGCCGCGAACCCGACCCTGAGTCCGGATTGGATTGTGCTGGCGGCGGCAGGCCGGACATGCGGCAGTTGGCTCCTTCATCTTGCGTGCTCGCAGAAAACGATACGCATGCAGATCCCCATTTTCTCACCTCAGCGCCGAGGTGGCGCCGACGTGTCCTGCTGTTATGGCAGTCGACTTGACGGTCGAACGCTGGCACTATTAGAACACGTTCTAGTGAGGAGCACCGCCTTCTCGCCCAAACGCTAGGAGTCCCGGTGTCGGTGTCGTCCAAACAGACCGTTGCAGACGAGCAGCTTGCCGCACGTGAACTGGTTCGGAGCTGGGCCGCCGGCTCGGGCGCGATCGAAGCCGCACGTGACGTCGAACACGGTAACGCCGATGCCTGGCGATCGGTGTACGACGGCTTGGCCCAACTAGGGATATTCGGCGTGGCGCTGCCGGAGGAGCACGGCGGCGCCGACGGAACGGCCGAGGACTTGTGCGCGATGATCGACGAGGCGGCGGCCGCGCTGATCCCCGGACCGGTGGCCACGACCGCGTTGGCCACCCTGGTCGTCGAGCGGTCGGATCTGCTGCAGGCGCTGGCGTCCGGTGAGCGGGTGGCGGGCGTCGCGTTGTCGGCTGACCTGCGGTTCGACGACGGTCGCGTGTCGGGCACCGCGGAGTACGTCCTCGGCGCCGACGCGTCCGGCGTGCTGGTGTTACCCGCCGGGGACGCGTTCGTTCTGGTCGACGCCACCGCGCAGGGCGTGTCGGTCGAACTGCTGGGCGCCACCGACTTCTCGCGGCCGCTGGCACGGGTGGTGCTGGATTCGGCTCCGGCCGAGAAGCTGACGGCGTCCAGCCAGCGCGTCGCCGATCTGGCTGCGACGGTGCTGGCCGCTGAGGCCGCCGGGCTGGCGCGCTGGGCGCTGCAGACCGCGACCGAGTACGCCAAGGTGCGTGAGCAGTTCGGTAAGCCGATCGGCAGCTTCCAGGCCGTCAAGCACATGTGCGCCGAGATGCTGCTGCGTTCAGAGCAGGCGTCGGTGGCGGCCAGGGATGCCGCACGGGCGGCCGCATCCGAGGCCGACGACCAGCAACTGTCGATCGCGGCCGCGGTGGCCGCCGCCGCGGGCATCGATGCGGCCAAGGCCAACGCCAAGGACTGCATCCAGGTGCTCGGC
The DNA here is from genome assembly GCA_050205315.1 of Mycolicibacterium pulveris. Lineage (GTDB taxonomy): Bacteria > Actinomycetota > Actinomycetes > Mycobacteriales > Mycobacteriaceae > Mycobacterium > Mycobacterium pulveris_A. The sequence continues at coordinate 179,208 of JBNMRA010000008.1, forward strand.
GGCATCGGCATCACCTGGGAGCACGACGCGCACCTGTATCTGCGTCGCGCCTACGGCATCGCGCATTTCCTCGGCGGTGCGCAGCGGTGGCTGCGGCGGATCTCGGCGCTCACTCAGCAGGGGGTGCGTCGCGAACTGCACATCGACTTGGAATCGGTGGCCCATCTGCGGCCCGAAATCGCCTCTGCGGTCGCCGAAATCGCGGCGTTGCCGATCGAGAAGCGCCAGGCGGCGCTGGCCGAGGCGGGTCTGCAGGCGCCGCACTGGCCGCGTCCGTACGGCCGCGACGCCGGCCCGGCCGAGCAGCTGCTGATCGATCAGGAACTGGCGGCCGCCGACGTGGTTCGCCCCGATCTGGTGATCGGATGGTGGGCCGCGCCAACGATTCTCGAGCACGGCAGCCCAGAACAGATCGAACGGTTCCTGCCGCCCACGCTGCGCGGAGACCTCATCTGGTGTCAGCTCTTCAGCGAGCCGGGCGCGGGTTCGGACCTGGCAGCGCTGCGCACCAAAGCCGTTCGCGCCGACGGCGCGACCGCGAGCGGCGCAAAAGGCTCCGGTTGGAAGCTCACCGGCCAGAAGGTGTGGACTTCGGCCGCGCAGAAGGCACACTGGGGTGTCTGTTTGGCGCGAACCGATCCGGATGCGCCAAAACACAAGGGCATCACCTACTTTCTCGTCGACATGACCTCGCCGGGCATCGTGATCCGGCCCCTGCGCGAGATCACCGGCGACGAGCTGTTCAACGAGGTGTTCTTCGACGAGGTGTTCGTGCCCGACGAGATGGTCGTCGGGCAGGTGAACGACGGTTGGCGGCTGGCCCGCACGACGCTGGCCAACGAGCGGGTCGCGATGGCTGCCGGCACGGCGTTGGACAACCCGATGGAGGAACTGCTCACGACGGTGGCGACGCTGGAGTTCGACGCCGCCGAACAGGACCGGCTCGGGGCGTTGATCGTGGCCGCGCAGGTCGGTGCCCTGCTGGACCAGAAGATCGCCGAGCTCGCGGTCGGAGGCCAGGACCAGGGTCCGCAGGCCAGCGCGCGCAAGCTGATCGGTGTGCGTTACCGCCAAGCGCTGTCGGAGTTCCGGATGGAGCTGTCGGAGGGCGGCGGCGTTGTCGAGAACAACACCGTGCACGACTTCTTGAACACCCGCTGCCTGACCATCGCCGGTGGCACCGAGCAGATCCTGCTCACGTTGGCCGGCGAGCGCCTGCTCGGGCTGCCGCGCTAGCTGAAGGCGGCCTGCGCGCAGGCGTCCGGTGAGGTGAGGTTGACCCCGGCGTAGACCACCTGGATGTGCGCGCACACGATCAACGGCACGTCGGTGCGCGGTGTGCCCGTGCGCGCATCGACCGGCCAGGTCTGCCCGTGCAGGCGGAACTTCTCCGGTGGGCCACCGCCGAAGTAGATGGTGGTGAACTCCATATCGGTGAGCGACTTGAACATCCGGGTGTTGGGCGCATCGGACTTCGAATCCACGTAGACGCTGCGATCCATCGTGCGCACCGTGGTCGTCTGCCGTGCCCACAGGTCACCCGGGAACCCGGTGACACCTTGGGGGGCAAGCAGATTCGCGCTGGTGTCAAAGAAGCAGGTGCCCTCGGCCGCCACGCAGTTGGCGGTGACCGACATCTGCAGCGAGGTGGCCGCGTCCACAGGGATCGACGCGTTCGCCGTATCGACTGCCGCCGTCGACGTCGGGGTCGGGGCGATGACGGCGAGCGCCAACGATGCCGCCGGGATCATCCCGAGTAAGCCGCCCAACCGCTTCACAATTCTCCCTTCGGTGCGGCGAATGCTAGCCCGCCGGCTACTCGTCGTAGGTGACTTCGACCGAATCCGACCGTGGTTTGGCCTGGCAGCCCAGGATCAGGCCCTCGTCGAGGTCGGACTGCTCGAGCACGTCGTTGACCTCCATCTCGACCTCGCCGTCCTTCTTGAGCACCGCGCACGCGCCGCAGTGACCTTCGCGGCACGAGAACGGTGCGTCCAGCCCCTTGTCCAGCAGCACGTCGAGCAGTTTGGCGTTGCGAGGCCAGGAAACTTCGTGGGTCTCGCCGTCGAGGGTGACGATCGCGGTGGCTGGGCCCTCGTCGCTGTCGTCGTCCTCTGAGTAGTCGACGACCACCGCTTTGAAAGGGTCGGACTCCAGCGACTTGAACACCTCGATGTGGATCCGACCATCGTCGGCGCCGACGTTCTTGAGCGCCTCCTCGGCCGCGGCCATGAACGGTGCGGGCCCGCAGATGTAGGCGTCGTGTCCGATGTAGGGCGCGATGAGACCCCCGAGCGCCGCGGCGCTCGGCAGCCCTTGGACGCTGACCAACCAGTGCACGACCGTGAGCCGATCGGGATACTTGGCGGCCAGCTCGCGCAGGGCCGCGCCGAAGATGACCGAGTTCTCGTCGGCGTTGGCGTAGACCAGCACCACCTTGCCGTTGCCCTCGGCCAGCGCCGACTTGCAGATCGACAGCATCGGCGTGATACCGCTGCCGGCGGCGAGCAGCAGGAAGTCGCCGTCGAGCGTCTTGGGCACGAACGTGCCCGACGGGGCGAGCACGTGGATCTTCATGCCGGGGTGGGCGTGGTCGCAGAGCCAGTTGGACGCGTAGCCGTCGGCGGTGCGTTTGACCGTGACCGTCAACGGATCGCCGGTGAACGGTGAACTGCACAGGGAGTAGCAGCGCGCCACCGAACCGGTGCGCTCGCTGGGCACCCGCAGCGTCAGGAACTGTCCGGGGGCGTAGCGCAGCCGCTCGGCGGGAATCTCGCGGCCGTCGGGGACCCGAAACACCAGCGACCGCGCGTCGGCGGTCTCCTCGACCACCTCGGCCACTTCGAGCTCGAGCACGTGGCTGCCGAGCGGCTCATCGGTCACGGCCTTTTACCCTTTCCTCGGGTCGTAAACTGCCTGTAATTAGAACAGGTTACAGAAACACATGTGTGCAGGTCCAGAAGCTGCTGGTGCCCTGTACTCGACATGAATCGTAACGTGTTCTAATCTCTTTCCTAGCGGTCTGGTCTTCGCGCAAACGCTCAATGCCAGGTCCTTACCTCGGGAGGTAACCAGTGACGTCCATTGAACAGCGTGACGTGCAGTCGGTCCTAGCCGGCATCGACGACCTGCTGCCGTTGATCACCAAGCGCGCCCAGCAGACCGAAGATCTGCGGCGGCTACCCGACGAGACGGTCAACGAACTCGACGAGCTCGGCTTCTTCAAGCTGTTGCAGCCCGAGCAGTGGGGCGGCATGCAGTGCGACCCCACGCTGTTCTACGAGGCGGTGCGCCGGCTCGCCAGCGCGTGCGGATCCACCGGCTGGGTCGCATCGATCATCGGCGTGCACAACTGGCACCTCGCGCTGTTCGACCAGAAGGCCCAAGAAGAGGTTTGGGGGCAGGACCCCAGCGTGCGGGTCTCGTCGTCGTACGCGCCGATGGGTGCCGGCACCGTGGTCGACGGCGGCTACCTCGTCAACGGCTCGTGGAACTGGTCGTCGGGCTGTGACCACGCGACGTGGACGTTCGTCGGCGGCCCGGTGATCAAGGACGGCAAACCGGTGGACTTCGGCAGCTTCCTGATCCCGCGCAGCGAGTACGAGATCGACGACGTGTGGCATGTGGTCGGGCTCAAGGGCACCGGCAGCAACACGCTCAAGGTCAAAGACGTGTTCGTGCCGCGGCACCGCTTCCTGTCCTACAAGGCGATGAACGACCACACCGCGGGCGGTCTGCAGACCAATACCGCGCCGGTGTACAAGATGCCTTGGGGCACAGTGCATCCGACCACTATTTCGGCGCCGATCGTCGGCATGGCCTACGGCGCATACGACGCGCACGTCGAGCACCAGGGCAAGCGGGTGCGCGCCGCGTTCGCCGGGGAGAAGGCCAAGGACGACCCGTTCGCCAAGATCCGCATCGCCGAAGCGGCCAGCGACATCGACGCGGCGTGGCGTCAACTGATCGGCAACGTCGGCGATGAGTACGCGCTGCTGAAGGCGGGCCAGGAGATCCCGTTCGAGCTGCGCGCCCGGGCCCGACGCGATCAGGTGCGTGCGACCGGCCGTGCCATCGCGTCGATCGACCGGCTCTTCGAGGCCTCGGGCGCCACGGCGCTGAACCTGGACGCTCCGGTGCAGCGGTTCTGGCGTGACGCGCACGCCGGCCGGGTGCACGCGGCCAACGACCCCGAGCGGGCCTACTTGATTTTCGGCAACAACGAGTTCGGCCTGCCGCCGCAGGACACGATGGTTTGATTGGAAGGCCTGATGACGTCTTTCGCCGCCGAAGCTGCCCAACAGCAAGAGATCACGTTCGAGTCGACGTCTCGTTTTGCGCAGGTCCGCGAAGATATGCGGCTGCACTATCACGAGGCCGGTGTCGGCAACGGTGAGACCGTTGTGCTGCTGCACGGCGGCGGTCCGGGCGCGTCGAGCTGGTCGAACTTCGGACGAAACATCGCCGTGCTTTCCCGGCACTTCCACGTGATCGCGGTCGATCAGCCGGGCTACGGTCACTCCGACAAGCACACCGAGCACGAGCAGTACAACCGCTACAGCGCCACCGCGGTGCTGGACCTGTTCGATCACCTCGGCATCGAACGTGCTGCGCTGGTGGGCAATTCGCTCGGCGGCGGGACAGCGGTACGGTTCGCGCTCGACAACCCCAAGCGGGCGGGTCGGCTGGTGTTGATGGGCCCCGGCGGGTTGAGCGTCAACCTGTTCTCACCCGACCCGACCGAGGGCGTCAAGCTGCTCGGCAAGTTCACCGCGGAGCCCACGCGCGAGAACATGGAGAAGTTCCTGCGCATCATGGTCTACGACCAGAGCCTGATCACGCCGGAGTTGATCGACGAACGGTTCGCGATCGCCAGCCAACCCGAGTCGCTGGCCGCCGCCAAAGCGATGGGTAAATCGTTCGCCGGCGCGGACTTCGAGCTCGGCATGATGTGGCGCGAGGTATACAAGCTGCGCCAGCGGGTACTTCTGATCTGGGGCCGTGAGGACCGCGTCAACCCGCTCGACGGTGCATTGGTGGCGCTCAAGCAGATCCCGCGGGTGCAGTTGCACGTCTTCGGGCAGTGCGGGCACTGGGCGCAGCTGGAGAAGTTCGATGAGTTCAACAAGCTGACAGTGGATTTTCTAGGAGGCGGATCGTGAGCATCCGGTCACTGGGCTATCTGCGCATCGAGGCCACCGACGTCGCGGCTTGGCGTGAATACGGGCTCAAGGTGCTCGGCATGGTCGAGGGTAAGGGCGAGGCCGAAGGGGCGCTCTACCTGCGGATGGACGACTTCCCGGCGCGCCTTGTCATCGTGCCGGGCGACCATGACCGGCTGCAGGTTTCGGGTTGGGAAACCGCGAACGCCGCAGGGCTGCAGGAGATCCGTAACCGGCTCGACGTGGAGGGCACCCCGTACAAGGAGGCCACGGCCGCCCAGTTGGCCGACCGCCGCGTCGACGAGATGATCATCTTCGACGACCCGTCGGGTAACACGCTGGAGGTGTTCCACGGGGCAGCGCTCGAACATCGGCGCGTGGTCAGCCCGTACGGTCACAAGTTCGTCACCGAGGAGCAGGGCCTTGGGCACGTGGTGCTGACCACCCGCGACGACGCCGAGTCGCTGCACTTCTACCGCGACGTGCTCGGGTTCTCGTTGCGCGACTCGATGCGGCTGCCGCCGCAGCTGGTCGGGCGGCCCGCCGACGGAGCCCCGGCGTGGCTGCGGTTCTTCGGCGTCAACCCCCGCCATCACAGCCTGGCCTTCATGCCCGGGGAAACGCCAAGCGGCATCGTGCATCTGATGGTCGAGGTGGAGAACAGCGACGACGTCGGCCTGTGTCTGGACCGGGCGCTGCGGCGTAAGGTGCCGATGTCGGCGACGTTGGGTCGCCACGTCAACGACAAGATGCTGTCGTTCTACATGAAGACACCGGGCGGCTTCGACGTCGAATTCGGGTGTGAGGGCTTGCAGGTCACCGATGACAACTGGGTGGCCCGCGAGAGCACCGCGGTCAGCCTGTGGGGCCACGACTTCAGCGTCGGCTTCCAGAACTAGTGTCCGCAGAGACGTTGGACCCGCGCACATTTCGCAGTGTGCTCGGCCAGTTCTGCACCGGGATCACCGTCATCACCACCATGCACCAGGACGTGCCGGTCGGCTTCGCCTGCCAGTCGTTTGCGGCGTTGTCGCTCGACCCGCCGCTGGTGTTGTTCTGTCCGACCAAGATGTCGCGGTCGTGGCAGGCGATCGAGGCCAGCGGTCGCTTCTGCGTGAACGTGCTGCACGAGAATCAGAAGGACGTGTCGGCGACGTTCGGGTCCAAGGAACCCGACAAGTTCGCCCGAATCGACTGGTATCCCTCCGAACTCGGGTCGCCGGTGATCAAGGAAACGTTGGCGCACATCGACTGCACGGTGCACACCGTGCACGACGGCGGCGACCATTATGTGGTGATCGGCGCCGTGCACTCGCTGTCGGATGCCCCGCAGCGCAAGCCGCGCCCGCTGCTGTTCTACCGGGGCCAGTACACCGGTATCGAGCCGGACAAGACCACACCGGCGCAATGGCGCGACGACCTCGAAGCGTTCCTGACCGCCACCACCGACGACACCTGGCTCTAAACGCTGCAGCGACTCACCGGCCGAGAAGAACGTCGCGCTGGTCGGCCATCTGGGCGCGGATGGCGTCCACGACGGCCGCGACCTCCGGCCTGCGTAACGTCTCGGCACGCGCGACGAGCCAGTAGGTCAGCTGCACCGCGACGGCGCGCGGCAGGACCCGGACCAGGTCGCGGTGGCGGTCGGCCATGAAGCAGGGCAGCAGGCCCAGGCCCGCGGAGGCTCGTGTGGCTTCGACGTGGACGAAAACGTTTGTGGAGGTGACTGATTCGCGCATCGCCGGGGCGAAGCTGGTCGCCACGTCCAAGTCGTCGACCTGCAGCATCGCATCGATGAAGTAGACGAGCGGAAATCGGGACAGCTCGGCGATGCTCGTCGGGGTGCCGTGTGCACTGAGATAATCGCGTGCTCCGTACAGCCCGAGGCAGTAGTCGCCCAGTCGAATCGCCTTGGCCCGGTGCACCTTCGGCTCACCGACCACGACCTCGATGTCCAGGCCTGAACGCTGCTGGGTGGCCGGGCGGGTGGTGGCCACGATTTCGACCGCGATCCTGGGGTGCTCACGTTGGACGTTGGCGGCGGCGGGCGCGGCGATGTAGGCCGAGAAGCCGTCGGTGGCCGAAATACGTACGACGCCCTCCAGGGCCCGTTCACCGCCGGCGTCGACCGACAGGGACCGCACCGCCGATTCGACGGCCTCGGCGGCCGACAGCGCCTCGCGGCCGAGGTCGGTCAGCTCCCAGCCGCCGGCGCCCCGCGTCAGCACCCGGCCGCCGATCGACCGTTCGAGCGCGGCGATGCGTCGCGAGATCGTGGTGTGGTTGAGCCCGAGCTCCTCGGCCGCGGTGGTGTAGCGGCCCGACCGGCCGACGGCCAGCAATACCAGCAGGTCATCGGCGCTGGGTCGGCGGCCGGGTGGGGCGGTCATGTCTGCATTTTTGCAGATCAGTGCTGCATGTTTGGCTATTGCGGGCGGTGGGGACGTGCATGAATACTCACACAGCGGGCCTGCGCCCATGGTCACAGTTCGAAGGAGCGTCCGATGAGCATCAGTGACGAGCCGCAGCGCAACGGGGCGGGTCCGATACCGACCGGTCTCAAGCGGGTGGTGGTCGCCTCGATGGCCGGCACGGTCGTCGAGTGGTACGAGTTCTTCCTGTACGCCACCGCGGCCACGCTGGTGTTCAACAAGATCTTCTTCGCCGAGGGCACGAGCGAGGCCGCCGGGCTCATCGCGGCGCTGCTGACCTACGCCGTCGGGTTCGTCGCGCGACCCCTCGGCGGCGTGGTCTTCGGACATTTCGGCGACAAGTACGGTCGCAAGAAACTGCTCCAGTTCGCCATCCTGCTCGTCGGGGCCGTCACGTTCCTGATGGGTTGCCTGCCGACCTACGCGCAGATCGGGGTGTGGGCGCCGATCCTGCTCGTGATCCTGCGGTTCCTGCAGGGCTTCGCGGTCGGCGGGGAATGGGGTGGAGCGGTGCTGTTGGTCGCCGAGCACAGCCCGAACGACAAGCGGGCGTTCTGGTCCAGCTGGCCGCAGGCGGCGGTGCCGGTCGGCAACATGCTGGCCACCGTCGTGCTGCTGATCCTGACCCAGCTGCTCTCGGAGGCGTCGTTCTTGTCCTGGGGCTGGAGGATCGCGTTCTGGCTGTCGGCGGTGGTGGTGCTCATCGGCTACTACATCCGCACCAAGGTTTCCGACGCGCCGATCTTCGTGGCCGCCCAACAGGAGGTCGAGCGGGCCAAATCGGCGTCCTACGGCGTGGTCGAGGTGTTGAAGCGGTACCCGCGTGGGGTTTTCACCGCGATGGGGCTGCGGTTCGCCGAGAACATCATGTACTACCTCGTCGTCACGTTCTCGATCGTCTACCTCAAGACCCACGTCGAAGCCGACACGAGCGACATCCTGTGGTGGCTGTTGGTCGCACACGCGGTGCACTTCGTGGTCATCCCGCAAGTGGGCCGGTTGGCCGACCGTTTCGGGCGCCGACCGGTCTACATCGTCGGCACGGTCGCCGCGGCCGGCTGGGGCTTCTTCGCGTTCCCGATGATGAACAGCGCCAACTATCTGCTGATCATGGGCGCCATCATCGCCGGCCTGGTGATCCACGCCCTGATGTACGCACCTCAGCCGGCGCTGATGGCCGAAATGTTCCCCACCCGGATGCGGTATTCCGGTGTCTCCCTTGGCTATCAGGTCACCTCGATCGTGGCGGGCTCGTTGGCACCGGCGATCGCGACGTGGCTGCTGGACAGGTTCAACTCCGCGGTGCCGATCGCGCTGTACCTCGCGGGTGCGGCGGCAATCACCTTGGTGGCCGCGCTGCTGACCAGGGAAACCAACGGGATCGACCTGGAGATCCTCGATCAGGCCGACCGCGACGAGCTCGCGAAGGCGGACCGGCCATGAGCGTTCTCGACGGCCGGACCGCGCTGGTCACCGGCGCGGCGAGCGGTATCGGCGCCGCGTGTGCGCGCGCTCTGGCCGAGCGCGGGGCGCACGTCACCGTGGCGGACCTCGACGCCGACGGCGCCGAGACCGTCGCCCGCGAAATCGATGGAAAGCCTTGGGTCGTCGACCTTTCCGATGTCAGCGCTCTCGAGGATCTGCAGCTGGAAACCGACATCCTGGTCAACAACGCCGGCGTGCAGCACGTCAGCCCGATCGAGGACTTTCCGCCCGAACGTTTCCGGTTCATCCTGGCGCTGATGGTCGAGGCGCCGTTCCTGCTGATCCGCGCCGCGCTGCCGCACATGTACGGCCAGAAGTTCGGCCGGATCATCAACATCTCATCGGTGCACGGGCTGCGGGCCTCGGAGTACAAGAGCGGCTACGTCACGGCGAAGCACGGGCTGGAAGGTCTTTCGAAGGTGACCGCGCTGGAGGGCGGCCCGCACAACGTCACCAGCAACTGCGTCGACCCCGGGTACGTGCGTACCCCGCTGGTCTCCAAGCAGATCGCCGACCAAGCGCGTCGCCACGGTGTCCCCGAAGATAAGGTGGTGGAAGAGATTCTGCTGAAGGAGAGCGCGATCAAACGGCTGGTCGAACCGGAAGAGGTTGGCTCCCTGGTGAGTTGGCTCGCCTCACCGGATGCGGGCATGGTGACGGGAGCGTCCTACACGATGGACGGTGGATGGAGCGCGCGATGACCGAGACCGTGGTCGCGCAGTGGACGCCGACCGCTGACGACGTCGCGGCCGCGCGGGTCACCGACTTCGCCCGCTTCGTGACCGACCGTGTCGGCGCACCTTTCGAGGATTACCGGTCGCTGTGGCAGTGGTCGATCGACGACCCGGCCGGGTTCTGGGCGGCGCTGTGGGACTACTTCGAGCTCGGCGAGCGGCCGGACACGGTGCTCACCGCTGAAACGATGCCCGGTGCTCAGTGGTTTCCCGGCGCCACCCTGAACTATGTCGACCAGGTGATCCGCAGCGCGCGCACCGATCGACCGGCCATTGTGTATGTGACCGAGGATGGTTCGACCAGCGAAGTGAGCTGGGCTGAACTGCTGGGCCGCACTGCGGCTTTCGCGCAACGGTTGCGCGAGCTGGGCGTGAGTTCCGGTGATCGGGTGGTCGGATATCTGCCGAACATCCCCGAAGCGGTCATCGCGTTTCTGGCGACGGCCAGCATCGGCGCGGTGTGGAGTGCGTGCGGGCAGGACTACTCGGCCAAGGCGGCGCTGGATCGGCTCGGGCAGCTCGAACCGACCGTGCTGGTGACCGCCGACGGCTACCACTACGGCGGGAAATTCCACGACAAGAGCGCCGACATCGCGGCCATGCAAGCCGGCCTGCCGTCGCTGCGCGCGACCGTGCTGGCAAGTGAGCTGGACCGCTGCAGCGACGCGGAAGAGCTGACCACCACGGCCGTGGACTTCGACCATCCGCTGTGGATCCTGTTCTCCTCGGGCACCACCGGGCTGCCCAAGGGCATCGTGCACGGTCACGGCGGCGTCCTGCTGGAGCACCTGAAAGCCGTTGCGCTGCAGTGCGATATCGGTCCAGACGACACGTTCTTCTGGTTCACCAGCCCCAGCTGGATGATGTGGAACTTCCAGGTCGCCGGATTGCTCGTGGGGTCCACCATTGTCTGCTACGCGGGCAGTCCGAGTTCGCCGCGTCCAGATGCGCTGTGGGATATCGCCGCGCGGGTGCGCGCCACCGTCCTGGGCACCAGCCCCGGCTACGTGCTGAGCTGCGCCAAGGCGGGCGCGGTGCCGCGCAACGACCACGACCTCTCGGCGCTGCGCACCGTCGGCATCACGGGCTCCTCGCTGCCGCCGTCGACGTCACTGTGGTTGCGCGACAACGTCGGCGAGCGTGTGCAGGTGTCCTCGATCAGCGGCGGCACCGACGTGGTGTCGGCATTCATCGGCGGGGTGCCCACCGTGCCGGTCTGGCCGGGGGAGTTGTCCGCGCCGTACCTCGGGTGTGCGCTGGACGCCTGGGATGAGTCGGGCAACCCGGTGCGCGGTGAGGTCGGCGAGCTGGTGATCACCAAACCGATGCCGTCCATGCCGGTCCGGTTCTGGAACGACACCGACGGCTCGCGCTACCACAGCGCGTATTTCGACATGTTCCCCGGTGTCTGGCGCCACGGTGACTGGATCACCATCACCGAGCGCGGCAGCATCGTCGTACACGGCCGGTCGGACTCCACGCTGAACCGGCACGGTATCCGGATGGGCAGCGCCGACATCTACCAAGTCGTCGAACGGATTCCGGAGATCGCCGAGGCATTGGTCATCGGGGTCGAAGACTCCGAGGGCGGCTACTGGATGCCGCTGTTCGTGGTGCTCGCCGGCGACGCTGAGCTCACCGACGAGCTGCGTGACCGCATCAAGAACACCGTCCGCACCGAGGTGTCGCCGCGGCATGTGCCCGACGAAATCATCGTCGCCCCGGGCGTGCCGCACACCCGCACGGGCAAGAAACTCGAGGTGCCGATCAAGAAGCTGTTCGGCGGCGCCGACCCGGCGAAGGTGGTCGAGCGCAGCGCCGTCGACGACCCCGCTTTGCTCGACTGGTACGCGAACCTCAAACGCTAACCTGCCCCCAGTTGTCGGGGGGCTGGCTAGTATCGAACGTATGTTCGAGATCTTGTCGGATGCGGAGCTGGTCGACTACATGGGTGAGGAGGCCCGTGAGGAGTCCGCGGCGATGGGCCGGCGCCTGGCCGCACTCGGTGA
>JBNMRA010000009.1:0-186642 GCA_050205315.1 Mycolicibacterium pulveris
GATGCGCGCCATCAACTCGGCATCGACCACCAGGTGGGTGCGCCAGGTGATCGCCGAGACCAGCTTGGCGCTGATCTCCCCGGCGGAAAACCGGGCGGCCAGTTTGGGTAGGCGCTCACGCAGCGCCAACGCGGTCCTCATCTGCCCGGAGGCTTTGCGTTGGCTGATGCCCATCGCCGCGGCCACCTCCGCGGCCGCACTCGCCCACAGATCCACCACCCACTGCTGGCGTTCATCGAGCTCAGGCGCGTCAGCGCGCGCCGCGAGCTCGCCGATCGCGGCCATCCGCCGCGCCGCCGTCACCGTTTCAGTACGGGTGCACGCCTGGATCTCAGCGACCAACGCGGACTCGTCGGCCGACCGAAACTCCGATGCGAACATACGTTCGATACTGCCAGACGGGTCTGACAAATTGCGCCCGAGGCAGACGGCGCAGGTAGATCAGCCGCGAGGCCAAGTCGAGCGCGGTGCAGGCCCTGCCGGAGGAGCGGGGTCAAGCGCCGCGCCCGGTCGAGTCGAGTTTTCCCAGGCCGCGATGCACAGCCCGATCCTGCCCGGCTTACACCAGCCACCCGTACCAGTAACCCCAAGTGAGGTCCGTGACTGAGGCCAGCAAATCCCCGTGCGCGGGTCCCAGTCTTCTCCGGCAGTACATTGCGCACGCGCCGCTGGCGCGGTCAGCAGAGACGACGCCACCAGCACGGCGCTGCACACCGAGGCCAGCAAGAACCCTGCAGCCGTGGCTTGGATTTTCATTTCGATGCTTCTCCGTCGGTCACGCGAGCTGAGTGGGTTCGGTTGATGTCGGCGGTCACTGCGGCGGGGTGATGGTCGTCTGTTCATTGACCACTTTCGCGGCGTCGAGCACCACGTTTTGTTCGCTCGCGAGGCTGTCGCCATTGAGTTGCAGCACGAAAAGACCATCTGCGGCCGGCACGACGACGGTCTTTTGGGCGACGAATCGCTCCTTGCCCTCGTTCATGTAGGTGCCGGCGAATGAAATGGCGTCAAAGCCGCTCAAACTGGTCCTCTCCGGCTCACCGATTGGTTTGAACTCGTTCATCTCCTCCAGTTGCTGCGGGGCGTACTCGAGGATTCTCGCCGCGTCGACGTTGCCGGTGAGCTTGGAGGCAATGGCATACATATCAGGCGGATCGTTGGGATCCGTCGGGTTGTCGTAGAGGATCGCACCGTAGGCCCAGTCCGGCGTCATCTCGCCGGCGTCGCGCCATTGCGGTGGAATCGGGAAATCAAAGTTCGGGGTTCCCGGCTCTCCCGGTTTGATCGGCGTTTCGGCGATGTCGTTCTCGGTGATGTAGTCGTTGATCGTGTCGCGATCGCTGGCCTCGGGTGTCGTTGCGGCCGTAGTAGTGGTTTCAGCCGCCGCCGTCGGGGTCGTCGTGGACGCGGTGTCGGTGCTGGAACCACAGCCCACGAGCCCGAGGCTCAGAGTGACGGCGATAGCCCCCGCCGTCGTCCCTACCGGTGGTTTCTTCATCGGCCTGCAATCTCCTACGGTCGCTTGGCAGAAACAGGAAGCAAGGGTCTCCAGATGAGACTAGGGGCTTTGGCGCCTTTCGGCGGCCACATCGCCGACACGTGCGAGACAGATGTCGGCGAGCTCGTCGAGCGACAGCGGAAGTACGCGGGCCAGCGCCGCGATCGTGTTGAACGCCGGTGTCGGCAGCCGACCCGTCTCGATCTTGCGCAGTGTCTCCGGTGAAATCGCCGCCGCCTCAGCCACTTCCGTGAGGGTGCGATCACCGCGGGCCTGACGGAGCCGCTCGCCGATACGTTTGCCCGCGGCGAGTTGTTCTGCCGTCAACGGGACACGGACCATACGGCCAACGTACCCGAACCGGTATGAATATACCGATAACTCGCGCTAGACTGGTATTTTCATACCGCCTACATGCAGAGGAGGGCCAGCCGATGGTCGAGTTGAAGACCCCGCGTGAAATCACCGCGATGGCCGTCACCGGTGCTTTCCTCGCCGAGTTGCTCGACGATCTCACCGACCGTGCCCGACCCGGCGTGAACCTGCTCGATCTCGAACACCGCGCCCGAGAACTGATCGCGCAGCGCGGCGCCAAGTCGTGCTACTGGGATTACGCACCGTCGTTCGGGCGCGGACCTTTTCGCAATGTGATCTGTCTGTCGGTCAATGACGCTGTGCTGCATGGGTTACCGCACGATTACGTGCTGAACGACGGTGACCTGCTCAGCATGGACATCGCGGTATCCATCGACGGTTGGGTCGCCGACTGCGCGCGCAGCATCATCGTGGGCACTCCGCGACCTAAAGACCAACGCCTCATCGAGGCCACCGAACAAGCCCTGTCGGCGGGCATCTCGGCGGCGCTGCCCGGAAACCGGTTGGGAGACATTTCCGCGGCGATCGGTGCCGTGGCAGCCGATTATGGATATCTGGTGAACACCGACTTCGGCGGCCACGGGCTTGGCCGCACCATGCACGAAGACCCGCATGTGCCCAACGTCGGCCGCGCGGGCCGTGGGCTCAAACTGCGCCCCGGGCTCACGCTTGCACTCGAGCCATGGTTCGCCGCGGGCACCGACAAGATCGTCTACGACCCCGACGGCTGGACCCTGCGATCAGCCGATGGGTCGCGCACGGCGCACAGCGAACACACCATCGCGATCACCGACGGTCGGCCGCTTGTCCTCACGCGTCGGGAGCACGTCGCCGCAGCAGGATGATGTTGTCGACCAGCGTGCCCGATTCGCCGTCGGGCCCCGACGCCTGCCGCTCGACCGATTCGACCCGCAACTTTTCCCATTGGGGCTCAACCAAGTTCAGCGATGCGTGCACCTCCTCGGCGCTGGGGAACTCATGGTGATGGTGCAGCTTCGACGCCCAGGGCGGCGGACCGCCGTGGTCGACGATCAGGAGCAGTCCCCCGGGACGGATCGCATCGGCGGCCCGCTGAAAGATGCGGGTGCGATCGAGCGGAAGCGTGGAGTGCAGAAACTGCGCCGACACCAGATCGAATGTGCCGTCCGGGAATTGCTCTGGCAGGTCGGCTTGCTGAAACGAGATCCGATCGCCGACCCCCCGCTTCTGGGCATCGGCCGCCGCGCGTTGCAGCGCGGTGTCGGAGATGTCGACGCCCACGACGTGCCAACCATGTTCGGCCAGCCACAGCGCGTCGCCTCCCTCGCCGCAGCCCAGGTCCAGGGCTCGGCCGGGGGGTAGCGATTCGGCGACTTCGGCGAGACGGGCGTTGACCCGTCCGCTCCAGGCCCGGTTGCGTTCGCCGTAGTGCTCTTCCCAATGTGCTTTGGCGTCAGGCGTTGACATGTTGAGTCCCTCCAGGATCGGCCAGGTCATATGACACCACCTTGCAGACCAACACACAGAATGCCAAGCTGGTTTGCCATGGAGGCAAACCCGGAGGAAAGCGTCGACGTGCGGGTGCGGCGGCGGCTACGCGAACTGCGTACCCAACACGGGCTGACGCTCGAAGATGTCGCCAACCGGTCCAATATCGACGTCTCGACGCTGAGCCGGCTGGAGTCGGGCAAGCGCCGCCTGGCGCTCGACCATCTCCCCCGCCTGGCCGCCGCGCTGTCGGTGAGCACCGACGAACTGCTGCGCGAGCCCGAATCTCCAGATCCTCGGGTACGGGCCAACTCTCACACCCATCACAACATCACCTACTGGCCGCTGACCCGCCAAGCAGCAGGTGGCCTGCACGCGTACAAGATCCGGATCAGCGCACGGCGCCGCACCCCGCCCGACGAGCTGCCCGTGCATGAAGGCCAGGACTGGATGTACGTGCTGTCCGGGCAGCTGCGGCTGATACTCGGCGACCGCGACTTCACAGTCAAACCCGGTGAGGCGGTGGAGTTTTCGACGTGGACACCACACTGGTTCGGCGTGGTCGACGGCCCGGTGGAGGCCATCACGATCTTCGGCCCGCACGGTGAGCGTCTGCACCTACATGCCTGAGCTGAGGTATTCCGTCTGGTTGACCAGCCGCACCGATGCCGCACCGTCCGGATAGAACTCGGCCATCGACAACGACGCCAGATCCAGGTGCAGCCGGTAGAGGATGCTGGGTCCGGCATCCAGCGCCATCCGCAGCAGCGTCTTGATCGGTGTCACATGCGACACCACCAGCAGCGTCTGCCCACCGTGTTCGGTGACGAAGCGGTCTTGGGCGCGACGCACGCGTTGCGCCACGCTGTCGAAGCTCTCCCCGGCAGGCGGCATCACGGAGGTGTCGCGCAGCCATCGGCGGTGAAGCTCCGGATCGCGTTGGGACGCCTCGACAAATGTCAGCCCTTCCCAGGCGCCGAAGTCGGTTTCGATCAGATCGTCGTCGACGACGACATCGAGGCCGAGGGCTTTGGCCGCCGCCTCCGCGGTGTCGTACGCGCGCTGTAGCGGCGAGGTGACGACGGCGTCGATGCCGCCCTTGTTCGCCAGATACTGCGCGGCGAGCTCGGCCTGTCGGCGCCCGACGTCGGTCAACGCCGGGTTTCCGCGGCCGGAATAGCGTCGCTGCGCGGATAATTCGGTTTGACCATGACGAAGCAGCAGAAGCCGTGTCGGCTCGCCGCGCGCACCGGTCCAGCCGGCGGGTGACGCCTGTGACGCGAATGTCCCGGAAGCGGCAGCATCCATCGCTTCGTTGGCCAACCGGTCGGCATGAAGGTTCTTCGACCGCGGTATCCATTGGTAGCTGACGCGGTCGAACTGCGACGACAGCGCCTTGGCCTGCTGGTGTAACGGCGCCAGATCAGGATGTTTGACGCGCCACCGGCCCGCCATCTGCTCCACCACCAGCTTGGAGTCCATATGGACCTCGACCTCGGAAGCGCCGACTTCGGCGGCCTTCTCCAAACCCGCGATCAGGCCGCGGTATTCGGCGACGTTGTTGGTGGCGTGTCCGATCGCCTGCTTGGTCTCGGCGAGCATCGTGGCGTGGTCCTGCGACCACACGACCGTCCCGTAGCCCGCCGCGCCGGGATTGCCCCGGGAGCCGCCGTCGGCCTCGACGATAACCTTCACGCGCTGGTTCCGTTGCGCCGCAACAGGATCGCTCCACACTCCGGGCAGCGCAACAGCTCATCTTCGGCCGCGGCGGAAATGCGCGCCAGCTCACCCTTGTCGATCTCGATCCGGCACGCACCGCAACGACGCCCCTGCAGAGGGCCGGCACCGGCGCCGCTGCGCTCACGTTGCCGTTCATACAACGCCGCCAGGTCGGGGTCCAGCCCTGAGAGCAGTTCGTCTCGGCGCGAGAGGCTTTGGTGTCGCTGCTGGTCGATCTCGGTCCGGGCGGCGTCACATGCGCTCTGGGCGTCGCTGAGCGTGGTCTGCAGGTCGTCGATCCTCGCCAGCGCCGCCGCCTGGTCGCGCTGCAGTTCTTCGCGCCGTTCCATCACGTCCAGCAGGGAATCCTCCAGCGCGGCCTGACGACGTTCCAATGTCTGCAGCTCGTGCTGCAATTCGGTGAGCTGTTTGGCGTCGACGCTGCCGTCGGCGAGCAGGCGCCGGTCGCGGTCCTCGCGCTGGCGCACGCCGTCGATCTCGGTTTCGAACTTCGCGATCTGCTCGTCGAGGTCGTCGATAGCGAGCTGCAGCGCGGCCAGAGTGTCGTTGGCCTCCTGCAGCGTCGCCTGGACCTCTTCGAGGCGCTGCTGCTCGGCCAGGTTCTTGGCGCGGTGCTCGATTCGGTTCAGCCCGGCGTCGAGCTCCGCCAGTTCGAGCAACGACCGTTGTTGAGCTACTTCAGCTTTCATGACTCGTTCTCTCGACATTCCACGGATCGGTTCGGATCGCCGACACCCGCACCGCGAGTGCATCGCCGAAATGGTCGCGCAACAGCGCCGCGGCTTGGTGGCACCACGGATACTCACTGGCCCAGTGCGCCACGTCGATGAGCGCCACGTCGGAGGCGCGCTGATGTTCATCGGCAGGGTGGTGGCGCAGATCGGCGGTGACGTAGGCCTGTACGTCGGCGCCTGCGACCACGTCGAGCAGGGAGTCGCCCGCTCCCCCGCACACCGCCACCCGCGACACCTGCGCGTCTGAATCCCCGCAGGCCCGGATGCCCCATGACGTGGCCGGTAGCCCGTCGCGCACCCGGGTGAAGAACGCCGACAACGGCTCCGGCTTCGGCAACACACCGATCCGGCCCAGTCCGACATCTCCGGGAATCGGTGCGAGGGTGAAGATGTCGAACGCCGGCTCCTCATAGGGGTGCGCGGAGCGCAGCGCGGCGAGGACGTGGGCGCGTCGCGCGGCGGGCGCGATCACCTCCACCCGGTCCTCGGAAACGCGTTCGACGGTGCCCACGCTGCCGATTGCCGGTGACGCGCCGTCGTGAGGCAGGAACTGGCCGGTGCCCGCGACGCTCCAGCTGCAGTGCGAGTAGTCACCGATGCGTCCGGCGCCCGCGTCGAACATCGCCAGCCGCACCGCGTCGGCGTTGTCCACGGGCACGAACACCACCCACTTGTCCAGGTCAGACCCGGCGGAGGCGGGTGCGAGAACCTGCTCGACGGTGAGGCCCAACGCTTCGGCCAGCGCGTCGGACACCCCCGGTGACGCCGCGTCGGCGTTGGTGTGCGCGGTGAACAGGGCCCGGCGGGTCCGGATCATCTGGTGGATCAGGGCGCCTTTGGCGGTGCTGGCGGCCACGGTGTCGACCCCGCGCAGCAACAGCGGATGGTGCGCGAGCAGCAGGCCGTCCTCGGGCACCTCGGCGACGACGGCGGCGGTCGCGTCGACCGCGACGGTCACCGCCTCGACCGACTCGGCGGGATCACCGCACACCAAACCCACCGAGTCCCAGTCCTGCGCCAGCGCCGGCGGATAGGCGGCGTCGAGCACGTCGATGATGTCGGCCAGCCGTACGCTCACCGCAGCACCTCCGCCATCGCGTCGACCAGCGCCGGCCACTCCGGGCGCACCGCCACCCGCAGGTACTGACCTTCCAAACCGACGAACGTGTCGCAGCGTCGCACGGCAATTCCTTTGCTGTACAGGTGTTTCCGCGTCAACGCCGCATCACCGACCGACACCAGGACGAACGGGGCGCAGCCGTCGACGACATCGACGCCGATGCTAGCCAAGCCGGCCACCATCTCGGCGCGCAGGCCGGCGAGCCGGCGGGCCCCGCGTTCGGCTTCGGCCACCGCATCCGGCGAGCTGCACGCGGTGATCGCCTCCAGCTGCAGCGTGCCCAGCGGCCAGTGGGGACGTCGTGCCGTGAGCCGGTCGAGCACGTCGGGCGGGCCCAGCGCGTAGCCGACCCGCAGCCCGGCCAACGCCCAGGTTTTGGTCAGGCTGCGCAGCACCACCACATCGGGTAGCGGCTGGTCCGCCAGCGACGCCGGCTCGCCCGGTACCGCATCGGCGAACGCCTCGTCGACCACCAGAAGGCGGCCCGGTCGGCGCAGCGCCAGCACCTGCTCGCGCGGGTGCAGCACCGACGTGGGGTTGGTCGGGTTGCCCACGATGACGAGGTCGGCGGCGTCGGGCACCGAGCCGCCGGCCAGACCGAACGGCGGGGCGAGCACGACGTGCTCGAACGGCAGCCCGGCCGCGGTCAGCGCGGCTTCGGGTCCGGTGAACGACGGCTGGATCAGCGCGGTCAGCCGCGGCCGCAGGTTCGCCAAGAGCGCAAATCCCTCGGCCGCCCCGGACAGCAGCGCGACCTCGTCGACGCCGCGCCCGTGCCTGGCCGCGACGGCGGTGATCGCGCGGTGCTCGTCGGCGGCGCTCGGATAGCGCCCGAGATCGGCCAACCGGGCCGCCAGGCGGTCAACGAGCCAGGTGGGCGGCTCGTCGGTGCGGACGTTGACGGCGAAGTCCAGCATGCCGGGGGCGGCGGCCTGATCGCCGTGGTAGCGCGCGCCCGCACGCATCGCACCCGGAAACGGACTCGCCACAACACGACCCTAGTGCGCCGGGCAGCGCAGTTCTGTGATCGGGGAGAATGGGGTCGTGACCGACATGTTGGACCACACCGCTGCGGCGACCCGCCCGCACCTGGTGATCTTCGATCTCGACGGGACCCTGACCGATTCGGCGAAGGGCATCGTCTCGAGCTTCCGCCATGCGCTGGGCTCGGTCGGCGCCGTCGTACCCGACGGGGACCTGGCCAGCATGGTGGTCGGCCCCCCGATGCATCACACGCTGCGGGAGCTGGGGCTCGGCGAACAGACCGACGCCGCGATCGCGGCCTACCGCTCCGATTACCGCACCCGGGGTTGGGCGATCAACCAGGTGTTCGACGGCATTCCCGAGCTGCTGGCCGATCTGCGCGCCGCCGGCGTGCGCCTGGCGGTCGCCACGTCCAAGGCCGAGCCGACGGCGCAGCGCATCCTCGCCCACTTCGGCCTCGACGACCACTTCGAGGTGATCGCCGGTGCCAGCGTCGACGGCTCCCGGGCGCTCAAGGCCGATGTGGTCGCGCATGCTGTGGCCCAGCTGGCGCCGCTGCCCGAACGCGTCGTGATGGTCGGTGACCGCTCCCATGACGTGGAGGGCGCCGCCGAACACGGCATCGACACCGTGGTGGTCGGATGGGGTTACGGTCGTGGGGATTTCGACGCCCCCGACAGCCCGACCGCGCGGGCCCACGTCTCCAGCGTCGACGAGTTGCGCGAGGTGCTCGGTGTCTGACCTGCTGCACGTGACGTTCATCTGCTCCGGCAACATCTGCCGGTCGCCGATGGCCGAGAAGATGTTCGCCCACCAGATCAGCGAACGCGGGCTGTCCGAGGCGGTTCGGGTCAGCAGCGCGGGTACCGGCGGCTGGCACGCCGGCGCACCGGCGGACCGCCGGGCCAGCCATGTGCTGCGCAACCACGGTTATCCGACGGCGCACCGCGCCGCTCAGGTCGACGACGAGCACATGTCGGCCGATCTCGTGATCGCGCTGGGCCGAAACCACGTCCGCATCCTGCGTGAACTCGGCGTGGCTGAGGACCGGATCCGGATGCTGCGGTCGTTCGATCCGCGCTCGGGTGCCCATGTCCTCGACGTGGAAGACCCGTACTACGGCGACCATGACGACTTCGAAGAGGTGTTCCGCGTGATCGAGTCGGCGCTGCCGGGCCTGCACGCGTGGGTGGACGAACAGCTGACCGCTCGGGGAATCGCAAGCTGATGCGACGCTGGGCATTTCTGCTGCGGCCGCAATGGCTGGCGTTGTTCGTCGTGGTGATCGCATTCGCGTATCTGTGCTTCACCGTGCTCGCGCCGTGGCAGCTGGGCAAGAACACCAAGACGTCCCGTGAGAACGCACAGATCGCCCAGTCGCTGCAGGCCGATCCGGTGCCGGTCACATCGGTTTTGCCCGAACAGGATTCGGCGGCTCCCGATGCGCAATGGCGTCTGGTCACCGCCACCGGACGATATCTGCCCGAGGCTCAGGTGTTGGCCCGGTTGCGGGTTGTCGAGGGCGAACCGGCGTTCGAGGTGTTGGTGCCGTTTGCCGTCGACGACGGCCCGACCGTGCTGGTCAACCGCGGCTATGTGCGGCCGGTACAGGGTTCTGCGGTGCCCGACATCGCGCCGGTTCCCGATGACGAAGTGACGATCGTCGCGCGGTTGCGTGACTCCGAGGGGTTGGCCCGCGGCAAGGAGCCGCTGCGTGAGGACGGCACCGTGCAGGTGTACTCGATCAACATCGAGCAGATCTCGCAACTGACCGGTGTTCCGCTGGCGGGGTCGTACCTGCAGCTCACCGGGGATCAGCCGGGCGGGTTGGGCGAACTGGCCCTGCCGCACCTGGACGCCGGCCCGTTCTTGTCCTACGGCATCCAGTGGATATCGTTCGGCATCATCGCGCCGATCGGGCTGGGTTATTTCGTGTATGCCGAACTGCGGCAACGCCGGCGAGAGAAAGAGGCGCGGGATGCCGCGGCGGCGGCGCCGGATGCGCCGGTCAGCACGGAGGACAAGCTCGCCGACCGGTACGGCCGACGGCGCTGAGAGCAACAGCCGCACCCGCCGCAGCCACCTGCACCGCCCGCGACAACCGCACCGCGCGCGCGAGATCGCTGACCTGCGGCGCACGGCCGTCCCCGAGCGTCGGCCGGATCTCCAGCTCGTAGGCGTACTGCGTCGGACCGCCCAACTGGACGCCCAGCGCGCCGGCGAACGCCGCCTCGACCACACCGGCGTTCGGGCTGGGATGGCGGGCCGCGTCACGCCGCCAGCTGCGCACCGCCCCGGCGGGTGAACCACCCACCACCGGCGCGCACACCGCAACCAGCACCGCCGTCGCACGGGCGGCCAGATAGTTGACCAGGTCGTCGAAGCGCGCTGCAGCCCAACCGAATTGGACGTATCGGGCGGATCGGTTGCCGATCATCGCGTCGAGCGTGTTGGCGCCGCGGTAGACCAGCACCGCGGGCACGCCGCCGACGGCGGCCCACCACAGCGGCGCCACCTGCGCGTCGGAGGTGTTCTCGGCGATGGACTCCACCGCCGCGCGGGTCAGCCCGGCCGCGTCGAGCACGGCGGGATCACGTCCGCACAACGACGGCAGCAGCCGCCGGGCCGCGTCCAGATCGCCGTTTTGCAGATGGTCCGCCATCGCGCTGCCGGTGCGCGTCAGCGTGGTGCCGCCGAGCGCGACGAACACCGCAGCCGCCGTCACCGCGGCGCTGCCGAGCGGGCCCCGGCGCGCGCCTGCGCGGCCGGCCGCCACGCCCAACACTCCGAGCAGGCCGAGCAGTACGCCCGTGTGAAGTGCGCCCGCGGTTCGGGAGTCGGCGTACGTCGCACGTTCCAAAGCCGCTGCGCCGCGGCCGAACAACGCCACCGGATGTCCATGACGCGGGTCTCCGAGCAGCCAATCGGCGATGCAGCCCGCCGCGATTCCCGCGGCGCGCCCCCATGTCGTCGACGCAAACACTTCGGGAGCGTCTCACAAAGTGGTTGACTCGAAAGCATGAGGCTGGGACCACCGCGGCAACCGACCCGAGTCATCGATCTGATCAACCCCGCGGCGGCGTTGCTGCCCGCGGCCAACGTGATCATGCAGTTGGCAATGCCCGGGGTGGGCTACGGGGTGCTGGAAAGCCCGGTGGACAGCGGCAACGTCTACAAGCGTCCGTTCAAACGGGCACGCACCACGGGGACATATCTGGCGGTGGCGACGATGGGCACGCAGGACGACCGCGAGTTGATCCGCCGTGAGGTCGACCGCGTGCACGCGATGGTGCGGTCCACGAAATCAAGTCCGGTGGCGTACAAGGCGTTTGATCCGCAGCTGCAGTTGTGGGTGGCCGCCTGCCTGTATCGCTATTACGTCGACCAACACGAGTTTCTGTACGGGCCGCTAGACGACGACGCCGCGGACGCGGTGTACCAGGACGCCCGCAAGCTCGGCACCACGTTGCAGGTCCGCGCGGACATGTGGCCGCCGGACCGGGCGGCGTTCGCCGAGTACTGGAAAACCTCGTTGGAGCAACTGCGCATCGACGAGCCGGTGCGCGAACACCTGCACGGTGTCGCCGCGATGGCGATGCTGCCTGCGCCGCTGCGGTTGCTGGCCGGCAAGTTCAACCTGTTCGCGACGACCGGGTTTTTGCCCGCGGAGTTTCGCGAGCACATGCAGCTGCGCTGGACGGCCGGCCAGCAACGCCGGTTCGAAAAGCTGCTGACCCTGCTGCGCGTCGCCGATCGGGTGGTGCCGCGCGAGGTGTGGCTGTTGGGTTATCAGCTGTACCTGTGGGATATGCGGATGCGGGCGCGCCGCGGACGGCGGGTCGTGTAGCGCCGCGCGAAACTCGTCCCAGCAAATTAACGAATACGTCATCCCAATCGCCCCGCGGGGCGCCGCCCGGTGTTACCGTCTTTGCTGGCGGACAGTCGAAGGGGCGGGGAAGCAAGATGGCCGACGAGCAGCACCGTGGGTGGGTTCGCGTCGGCGCGGCAACGGCCGGGCTGAGCGTGGCGCTGATGTTCGGGCCGGGCGTGGCAGTGGCCGCACCCGACGCCTCGACCGACACCGCGACGACCACCACCGACACGGACACCGACACCGACACTGGCTCCGGTGCGGAGGACGCGGCCGCGACGCCGGATGTCGCAGAGGCACCGGACGCCGACTCACTCACCGAAACCCTTACCCTGCCCGCGTCGGCCGCCGTGCCCGACGACACCACCGACCCCACCGAGCCCGTCGACGACGACACGGAGGTCGACACCGAGGAGCCGGAGGTCGAGGCCGCCGACGAAGTCCCGGTGCCCGCCGAGCCGGCATCAACATCGAACCGCGACTCGTCGCTGCCGGCGGCCGCCGAATCGACGCCGCTCGCACTGGCGGTGCCCACCCCGTCCGAGCAGAGCGACGAGACACCGCCGTCGACCGAAACCGACTCGGGCGTCGTCGCCGCGGTCGCGGTCACCGAGGCCGACCCCGCCGAGCTGGCCGCGCCCGCCGCGCTGGCCGACCCCGAGCCGGTCACGCTGGTCATCGATGTCATCACCGAGCGCACGGTGCGGCCCAACGTGTTCCGGACCGTGACGCTGGCCGTGTTGGGCCTGTTCGGGTTCAACCCGGACGCCACCGGTTCCTCGCCCAACCCGTTGGTGCCGGCGCTGGACGCGATCTGGGGGCTGTACCGGCGCATCGAGACGGGCGTCGCCAATGTCCTTGATCGCGTCGGTCTTTCGGCCTTCCATACCACTACCACCTATGTGACCACGCTGATCGTCCCGACCGTCTACACCGCGGCCGACCTGCACGGGGTGCCCCGGGTGTTCGCCGGCGGATACAGTGCCGAGCTCGACAAGCATTTCCTGACCGACACGACGCGCGATATCACCACCTACACCGCGGTCACCTATGTGTCCGGAAACGTGCACTATCCGGTCGACCCGCCCGGAGACATCGTCGTGCTGGCGTCGGGGTGGGATCCGTCGGCGGTGTCCGCGCACGCCAATATGGCCGTGGTGTACGACTTCTACGTCGGCACGCTGGCGCACGACTCGTTCGACGACACCGGCGCACCGATCGCGGTCACGGTCATCTCACATGTGTTCAACAACGCGTATTGGTATCGCGCGCACGAGGTGTTCGTGTTCGGGCACGACTACGAGGGCGCGCTGGACATCGTCGGACACGAGTACACCCACGCCGTCATCGACAGCGTGGTCAAGGGCCAGCACGGCGAGATCCTCGGGCAGGACGCGCAGTCGCTGGCGTTGGAGGAGGCCTACTCCGACATCCTGGGCACCCTGATCGAGGGCAAAGCCGGACCGGATCGGTGGCTGATCGCCGAGGACTACGGGTGCGCGTCACCGCGGGCCCACGGCTGCGCGATCCGCAACCTCGCCGATCCGCAATCGCTGGGCGGCACCGCGCATTTCAGCGAGTTCGTTTCGGGCGGCAGCGCGCACCGCAACAGCACGATCTTCAGCCACGCGGCGTATCGGATGATGACCGATGTCGACACCGCCAGCGTGTCGGATGAGGTCTGGGCTCAGGTGTTCTACGGCTCGCTGTACCGGCTCACCCCGGGTGCGTCGTTCGCCCAGGCGGCGGCGGCCGTCGTCGCCGAGGCCGAAGCGCTCGGGTTCGACGCCGACGAGATGGCCGCGGTCCGGCGGGCCTACAGCGACGTGGGTCTCACCGTGCCCGACCCCGCAGCGACGATCGCGGTCTAGCCTCGGAAACACACGACGCAGTAAGCGCGGGCTTGCGATACAGGCAAATGCCCGCGGGTTTAACTTCAACGCCCTAGCCACCGCCGCGCCAATGGAATTTTGCACTGCTGGGAAGTGATACGCACGGCGCGACGCCGTTCAGGCAAACCGCGCGGCCCGTTCGCCAGCGGCGACCTTGGTGGGCGCGGACGGTATCGAACCGCCGACCACTGGTGTGTAAACAAACTCTTGCCGTATTCGTAGCGTCTCGCACAAAGAGCGCCTCGTGCCCTCGTTGGAGCGTTCGGTAGAGGACCGTTCACCAGGCAGGTCGCGAACTAGGGCGATGCACCATCTTATCCCGAAAGTCAGATCATTCAGCTGTGTAGATCTCGGCTCGGTAGCGACTGCATCTACCCTTCTGTACCCTCTCGCGGCGTTGCTTCCCAAATTTGCTCCGAAAGCCGGCCTTCTTCGGGGAGAGTTGCCCGCATCCGGAATTAGCACCCGGGGCCCCCGATCAAGACTCAGCGGCGCACACCGAGATCCAAGACCATTCGCTCCCCATGCCTCCTTGCACCGCTCAAATGAACGGCAACCTCACAGTCGTAAGTAGATGCACCCGAGCCCCGCTCGTGGCGACTAGGCGGGCGGCACGCTGTTGGCAGTCGTGGCCATAGCGCACGACGTCATCGCGGGAGAACTGGACGAGGACGCTGCGTACACTGTACCGCCATACACCAAATGGCGATGTCCAACTATCGCCGACTCCGAACGGAGCGTCGCAATGTGGTACAAGAAATTTCGATTCGAAAATTATAAGGGGATAAAAAGCCTAGAACTAATGCTGGATGGCGATGTGACGACGCTTATTGGACTCAATGAAAGCGGAAAAACCACGATCCTAGAGGCAATTTTTTGCTTCTTGTACGGCGCCGAAGATCTAGCAGCAATAGATCCGACGCTCGAATCGCTACGAGATCCAGAACAGTGGATACCCATCTCACAACGCGGGAGCTTCAATGGGACCATTAGCATATGCGCCTTCGTCGGGTTAGATGAAATTGATCGACTACACTTCAAACGTCACATGTCCGACGTGTTCGATTTAAGATTAAACAAAGTACCCACTGAGCTCAAAATAACCGAGACCTACACGTTCAAAGCCTCAAAGTTGACTCTCAATCGAAAAGTGTGGTCGCTGGATATATCTGGGACGACCGGGAAGCAACGAAAGCCACGATCATACGGCTCGAGCACTCGCGAATGGCAAGGCGCTGTCTTGTATCTAAAAACAAGGCTTCCGCGGATCTGGTACTTCCCTAATTTCCTATTCGAGCTGCCCGAACGCTTCGAGTTGGAAGGTAGTAGTAAAGCTGGGAACGGCGAGTTAACCGACCGGGACGAATTTTACAAAAACACATTCGAGCGCGTAATAAAACAGCTCGATCAAGACGCAAGCCTAGAGACTCACATAATCGAACGAATTCACTCATCCGAAAGAACGGACCAACGGAACCTACAGTCATTACTGTTGGACATGAGCAGGAAAATCACGACTACTGTATTTGATGGTTGGTACCGAATATTAGGCACTAAACCCGCAGGTCAAGAGGTTGTCATTCAACATGGATCGGATTCTGACTCATCGGCCTACTTGGAGTTGAAGATCAGGACTGACGACGGCTACTTCGATCTCGCTGAGCGCAGCCTTGGATTTCGGTGGTTTTTTATGTTTCTATTCATGACCTCTTTCCACGAAGAAGCAAGATCTACACAAAAGCCCTTGTTCCTCTTTGATGAACCGGCATCCAACTTACATTCGAGTGCGCAAGCCGAGCTATTGAAGAGCTTCGCCTCGTTAACTGAACGATGCCATCTCGTGTATTCAACGCACAGCCATCATATGATCGACATTCGATGGTTGGACTTGAGCTACGTTGTATCGAATAACGCGCTGGGGAATCTGCAATTTGACGATTACATTCTGAATAGCGGCAGCTCTCGTACATCCATATCAGCAACTCGCTATCGGCACTTCGTAAGCCAGAATCCAACCAAACTCTCCTATATACAGCCAGTTCTCGACTTACTCGACTACCGCCCATCGACACTCGAACCAATTCCAGATATCGTCATGGTGGAGGGAAAAATAGACTTCCATCTCTTCCGCTACATGACCGATGTAATTGGCATGGAACCAAAGCTGCACTTCGCTCCAGGTACTGGGGCTGGCTCGCTCGATACGCTAATCAGACTCTACATTGCTTGGGCAAAGAACTTCATTATTCTGCTCGATTCCGACAAGGAGGGCCGGGACCAAAAGGATCGATATGAGCGGGTATTCGGTGTCATGGTGCGAGGCCGGATAGTTTCCCTCGGAGAGGTGACGGGTGAAGCCAGTAGCATTACGCCTGAGCGACTTTTGAGCGATGGTGACAAAGAACGGATGGTGAACGCAGTAAATCCCGAATCAGCGGGCAAGTCCGTGACTAAGAAACAGCTATCGAATGCTATCGTGGAGTTGCTGGCAAGCGGCCGGTCCATTCAAATTGATGCGCGCACAAAAGCGCAGATAACCGTGGCTCTTGAGAACTTCCAACGGCGACTAGAGTCCCTCGGGGAGAGCTAGTTCCCTGGGAAGCTCAAGTTGTACCGGAGCCGCTCATTTTCAACGTCAAATGACTGAGGAGGTGAAATGCACACCGACGACGGGGCAAACAACGGCGCTTTTCGAAGATACGCGGCCGCGTGGAAGGTCGTTGCATTTGTTGCGCGTACATGCCAATTGGCGCTTGAGCGTGTCGTTAATCCCGAAGTTCGACCGTTGTGGCGCTACCGGCGACCGTCGTCGATTCCCAGACGTTTTATACGAGGGTATAGTCCAAAGCACAGCGCACCCGCACAGTCCACTATTCGATCTCCACGCCAGGTAGCGGATCCTCGTGCGGCACTATTTCGACGAACTCATTCTCGATCTTTCGCGAACGCCCAGCTTTCGCAGCGTTCACCGTCTGGCGCACACGAACCCTAATCACTTTGTCCCACTCAAGAGCTTTCGCGATATCTGCGGGTACATCGATTATTTCATGGACGCGCTGACCTTTGCTGAGCTCGACTTTTCCTAGCGTCGAAACTGTGCGGAGGTAGCCGTCAAGCACTTCAATAGACACAGTCGGAATGCGCTCAAAAAATCGACGGGCATTGGCCCTACCAACTGCTGAAATACTCGACTGGCGGCGGGATCCATCAGACCGCGATAAGTCGACTTCTATACCCGCTTCCGCAGCATCTAACGACTCGATGAGCTGCCGCACACGGGCAGCGAGACTCGCAGTGGTGCGGCGCTGCACCAGCTCGACATCATCCTTCTCAAATGCGTCGTGAAGGTCGAGGACGCGCTGCAATGCAACTTCAAGCTGAGGCGGAACGCTAACGGCGAGCTGGTCGTCGCTGGCGGGTACAGACGGGACCGGTCTGAGATGCATGATGACGCTTCCGGGACCTAATTGTCGAAAGCCCATCTGAACACTCTCGCGATACTCGTCATCGGTCACAGCGTCGATTTCGTTCTGGAAGCGGATGAATATGTCGGCAGCGTGACGCTCAAAAACCCCATCCTGGAAAACCCGGCCACTGAGTCGAATATTCGCAAAGGCGTCCACCCGCGCACCGTGCGAGAAGGGTTGGACACTTTCGACAAATGCAGCCCTTAAATAATTCGAAGCTCGCTCGTTATCGACTTCATCGAGGTCAGGATCGCGTGGTATGCGCGCGATTTCTGGAAAACGGTCACCCAAATTCAAGGGATCACCTCCAAGTAACCTCGCCGCGTCTCGCAGCTCTCAATGGTTGGCACGTCCCGACCGTCGACACGGCACCTTTGCCACCAGTCGTCCATCTTCCCGCGATCGCTCAAGTATGCGGCGAGGTCGCCGTCTAAGTCTACCGAGTTATCGAACGGATGTTCGATAGGATGCCACCTCACGGGGAACACCTCAACGTTGTATTTCGCTTTCACAGAGCCGCGATGCCGCGTTAGCTTGCGGATCCCACCCGAACCCTGCTGACCAGCCACACTGTCCGCCACCGGACCATTGACGATGACGGTCAGGTCTACGTCGCCTGGGTTCATCTCGGCTGAAGCGAAACTTCCCGCAATCCAGATTGCCTTCAGCAGACGGTCATCGGCTTGGGTCGTTTCTTGAACCTGCTCCCACGCAACGAGGTACCGAATCAAGCCTGCGAATAAGCCTGGCCGCGACGCGCTTTCCACGAAGTCGGGATGCGCAACGAAGCGGTCCCGCACCTCTTCGAGCGACGCGCGATAACGCCCAGGCGGGACGTGCCCGCCGCTTAGTTCAGGGATCAACCCACGAACCTCTCCCACAGCCAACCGCTTAAGACGGTTCGCAGAATCGTATCGACACCCTCGAAAGAGGGGCAGCCGAAACACTGCATCGCGCGGCGGGCGTGTTGTCCGCGGTCTTCACTGCATGGGGTCGGGTTGGCACACCGAACCAGCACTCGAAAAATATCGGGCACCCGCTTAGCACAACGGGGACTCGCGAACCTGCGGAGAAGTCGGCTCGTAAGGCCCTGAACTGGGGATTGATCGTGGGCGCGGACGGTATCGAACCGCCGACCGCTGGTGTGTAAAACCAGAGCTCTACCACTGAGCTACGCGCCCCTGCGAAGGCAAGCTACACGCCGACCTCGGGTGACAGGAAATTCAGCCGGCCTGCAGCGCGGCCAACGCCTCTGTCCACACCGACTGGTCGCGCGGCTCCCCCGGCTCCTTCATCTCGGCGAACCGGATGACGCCGGAGCGGTCCACCACGAACGTGCCGCGGTTCGGGAAACCGGCGTCGTCGTTGAAGACGCCGTAGGCCTGCGCCACCGCGCCGTGCGGCCAGAAGTCCGAAAGCACCGGAAACAGGAATCCGCTCTGCGTCGCCCAAATCTTGTGGGTGGGCGGCGGGCCCACCGAGAGCGCCAGCACCGCGGTGTCGTCGTTCTCGTATCTGGGCAGGTTGTCGCGGATCTCGTCGAGCTCGCCCTGGCAGATCCCGGTGAACGCCAGCGGGAAGAACACCAGCACCACGTTCTTCTCGCCCCGGAAACTGCTCAGCGTGACGGACTGACCGTTCTGGTCCTTCAGCGTGAAGTCCGGCGCCTCGGTCCCGACTTCAAGCATTAGCGCCTCCCGGCGGCTTTGGATTTCGGCTGCACCAACCGGGTCGCGATCCAATCGCCCAGGTTGGCCGACGACGTCTGCATCAGGCCCGCGGTCGGCGCCGACTCGGCGATATCGGCGGGCTGCACGTGGCCGGGCTTGCCCGTCTTGGGTGTGATCACCCAGATGACGCCGTCGTCGGCCAGCGGGGTGATCGCGTCCATCAGCCGGTCGACCAGGTCGCCGTCATCGTTACGCCACCACAGCAGCACGACGTCGATGACCTCGTCGGCGTCCTCGTCGAGCAGCTCGCTACCGCACGCCTCTTCGATGTCGGCCCGGATGTCGTCGTCGGTGTCTTCGTCCCAGCCCAACTCCTGCACAACCTGATCTTTTTGGATGCCCAGTCTGCGGGCGTAGCTCGAGGCGTTGTCCGCCGCGACCACCGTGGTCCTCCTTCAGCCAACTCGGGCGCGCCATGCGCTTTCGAAACCTATCGTCGCACGGCGGGCTGCGTTTGCAGGCGCGTGGCGGCAAGTTCGTCAAAACCGCACCAAAACTGCGTCAGTATGCGGCATCGCACAAATTCAGCGCGGTGGTCTTCGTGTCGTTGAGCCGTGTGATCGCCGCGTTGAACTCGACGGGCCCGTAATTGCCCTCGATCGCGGTGGCCACGCCCCTGGCCGCGTCCACCCAGGCGTGCAGCGCATCCTTCAACTCCTGGGTCAACGGGTCGGAAACGCTGCGCGCGACCAGGTCGGCGCTGTGGTTGAGCGCGTCGACGGCCGGCCCGGTCTTGACGAGCACGTCGGCGGAGTTCTGGTTGAACGCGTCGACGTAGTCGTTGACCGCGGTCACCGCGTCGACGCTGCTGGTGCTCAGCGCCTCGCAGGAGGAGCGCACAGCCGCCCTGGTGAGCGACGTCTGACGCGCCGATTCCTGCGCACGCGAGCTGGACAGCGACTCCTCGATCGAGGCCGACACCGACGCCCGGTAGACCGGCGCTTCGCCCGCGTCGACCCGCGCCGTGCCCTCGGTGACGCTGCTGCAGCCGACGATGATCATCGCCACGACAGCCAGGCTGCCCAACGCCAGAGCGGCGATCCGCAGCCGCTTTCGCAACAGCCCACCGATCTGCACGGTCTGCAGACGTTACCGGTTCACCTTCACGGCTGCCGCTTCATTGGGTTCACACCCCTGCCGGTGCGCCTGGGGCAGGATGGGACAAAGATGGAGCTACGCAGAAAACATCTGTGCACATCGGTAACCACCTATACCGCCTAACAAGGAGCGGAAGTTGACCACCGAGTTCGCGCGCCAGGATCTGGCCCAAAACTCCGCCACTCCAGCAGAACCCGACCGGGTTCGAGTGATCCGCGAAGGGGTCGCGTCGTATCTGCCCGATATCGATCCCGAAGAGACCGGCGAATGGCTCGAGTCATTCGATCAGATGGTGGAACGTTCGGGGCCGGCCCGAGCCCGCTATCTGATGTTGCGCCTGTTGGAGCGCTCCCGCGAGAAGCGCGTCGCGATTCCGGCGCTGACGTCCACCGACTACGTCAACACGATCCCGACCGAATCCGAGCCGTGGTTTCCCGGTGACGAGGAGATCGAACGCCGCTTCCGGACCTGGATCCGCTGGAACGCCGCGATCATGGTGCACCGTGCCCAGCGGCCGGGAGTCGGTGTGGGAGGCCATATCTCGACGTACGCCTCCTCGGCGGCACTGTACGAGGTGGGTTTCAACCACTTCTTCCGCGGCAAATCGCACCCCGGCGGCGGGGACCACGTGTTCGTGCAGGGCCACGCCTCGCCGGGGATTTACGCCCGCGCGTTTCTGGAAGGCCGGCTGAGCACCGACGACCTCGACGGTTTCCGGCAGGAGCACAGCCACCCCGGCGGCGGGCTGCCGTCGTACCCGCATCCCCGGCTGATGCCGCACTTCTGGGAGTTCCCCACCGTGTCGATGGGGCTGGGCCCGATGAACGCGATCTACCAGGCCCGGTTCAACCATTACCTGCACAACCGCGGCATCAAGGACACCTCCGATCAACACGTCTGGGCGTTTCTGGGCGACGGCGAGATGGACGAGCCCGAAAGCCGCGGGCTGGCCCACGTGGCGGCGCTGGAGGGCCTGGACAACCTGACGTTCGTCGTCAACTGCAACCTGCAGCGCCTGGACGGCCCGGTCCGCGGCAACGGCAAGATCATCCAGGAACTGGAGTCGTTCTTCCGCGGCGCGGGCTGGAACGTCATCAAGGTGGTGTGGGGCCGCGAGTGGGATGCGCTGTTGCACGCCGACAAGGACGGCGCCCTGGTCAACCTGATGAACGTCACCCCCGACGGCGATTACCAGACCTACAAGGCCAACGACGGCGGCTATGTGCGTGAGCACTTCTTCAACCGCGACCCGCGCACCAAGCAGTTGGTGCAGCATCTGTCCGACCAGGAGATCTGGAACCTCAAGCGCGGCGGGCACGACTACCGCAAGGTCTATGCCGCCTACCGCGCCGCGATGGAGCACAAGGGCCAGCCGACGGTCATCCTGGCCAAGACCATCAAGGGTTATTCGCTGGGCGCGCACTTCCAGGGCCGCAACGCCACCCACCAGATGAAAAAGCTTGCGATAGAAGACCTCAAGTACTTCCGCGATGCGATGCGGATTCCGGTCGGCGACGCCGAACTCGAAGAGGACCCGTACCTGCCGCCGTACTACCACCCGGGGCCCGAGGCCCCCGAGATCCGCTATCTGCTCGAGCGCCGACGCGCGCTGGGCGGGTTCATCCCGGAACGACGCACCAAGGGCAAGGTACTGCCGCTGCCCGGCCGCGACACCTACAAATCCCTGAAGAAGGGATCGGGCAACCAGGAGGTGGCCACCACCATGGCCACCGTGCGCACGTTCAAGGAACTGTTGCGCGACAAGGAGATCGGCTGGCGCATCGTGCCGATCATCCCCGACGAGGCCCGCACGTTCGGGATGGACTCGTGGTTCCCGAACCTCAAGATCTACAACCCCAACGGGCAGCTGTACACGTCGGTAGATGCCGAGCTGATGCTGGCCTACAAGGAGAGCGACGTCGGCCAGATCCTGCACGAGGGCATCAACGAGGCCGGATCGTCGGGCAGCTTCATCGCGGTCGGCACGTCGTACTCGACGCACAACGAGCCGATGATCCCGGTCTACATCTTCTATTCGATGTTCGGCTTCCAGCGCACCGGCGACAACCTGTGGGCCGCCGGTGACCAGATGGCCCGCGGATTCTTGCTCGGCGCGACGGCGGGACGCACCACGCTGGTCGGCGAGGGCCTGCAGCACGCCGACGGGCACTCGCTGCTGCTGGCGTCGACCAACCCCGCGGTGGTGGCCTACGACCCGGCGTTCGCCTACGAGATCGCCTACATCATCGAAAGCGGCCTGGACCGGATGTACGGCGAGCGCCAGGAGAACGTGTTCTTCTACATGACCATCTACAACGAGCCCTACAAGCAGCCCGCCGAACCGGACAACCTCGACGTCGACGGCCTGCTGCGCGGTATCTACCGGTACCGCCCGGCACCGGAGAAGCGGTCGCACGTCGCGCAGATCCTCGCGTCGGGTGTGGCAATGCCCGATGCGCTGCGCGCGGCCGAGCTGCTGGCCGAGGACTGGGATGTCGCCGCCGACGTCTGGTCGGTCACCAGTTGGGGGGAGCTCAACCGCGAGGGCGTGCAGATCGAGAAACAACGGCTGCGCCATCCCGATCGCCCGGCCGAAACCCCCTATGTCACCAAGGCGCTGGCCGACGCGGCCGGACCGGTGGTCGCGGTCAGCGACTGGATGCGCGGGGTGCCCGAACAGATCCGGCCGTGGGTGCCGGGCACCTACATCACCCTGGGCACCGACGGCTTCGGGTTCTCCGACACCCGCCCCGCCGCACGCCGCTACTTCAACACCGACGCCGAGTCGATCGCCGTTGCGGTGCTCGAGGGGCTGGCGCGCGACGGGAACATCGACCAGTCGGTCGCCGTGGATGCCGCAGGCAAGTACAAGATCGACGATGTGTTGGCCGCGCCGGAGCAGACGTCGGATCCCGGAGTGGCGTAGGCCACGACATCGGGCCGGGGAGTGGCGTAGGCCAGCGCATTGGAGGAAACCTCCATAGGTTTGGCGTAGCCTTTATGGGTGGCCAACAATCGGTACGTTCCGCCGAAGTCCACCGTCGAGGTGCTCGAGACGGTGCCCGACTCGGTGCTGCGCCGGTTGCAGCAGTATTCGGGCCGGCTGTCCACCCAAGCGGTCCGCGCGCTGGAGGAACGGCTGCCGTTCTTCGCCGAGCTCGAGGCATCGCAGCGGGCCAGCGTGCAGTTGGTGGTGCAGACCGCGATCGTCAACTTCGTCGAGTGGATGCGCGATCCGCAGAGCAATGTCAGCTACACCGTCGAGGCGTTCGAGGTGGTGCCCCAGGACCTGCGGCGCCGCATCGCGCTGCGGCAGTCGGTCGAGATGGTGCGCACCACCATGGAGTTCTTCGAAGAGGTGGTGCCGCTGCTGGCCCGCTCCGAGGAGCAGCTCACCGCGTTGACCGCCGGAATCCTGCGCTACAGCCGTGATCTGGCGTTCGCCGCGGCCACCGCCTACGCCGACCAGGCCGAGGCCCGCGGCGCATGGGACACCCGGATGGAGGCCAACGTCGTCGACGCCGTCGTCCGCGGCGACACCGGACCGGAGCTGCAGTCGCAGGCCGCCGCGCTCAACTGGAACGCCACCGCGCCGGCCACCGTCATCGTGGGGTTGCCGCAACCCGACCGCATCGACCTGGCCAGCGACGACATCCACGACGTCGTGAGCCGCAACGGGCGCGCGGCGCTGTCGGACGTGCACGGCGCCTGGCTCGTCGCGATCGTCTCGGGCGCGCTGTCGCCGACCGACCGGTTCCTGACCGACGTGCTTTCGGTGTTCGCCGACGGGCCCGTGGTGGTCGGACCGACCGCCCCCACGCTGAGCGCGGCCCATCGCAGCGCCACCGAGGCGATCGCGGGAATGAACGCCGTCGCCGGCTGGACCGGGGCGCCGCGGCCCGTCGCCGCCCGCGAGCTGCTGCCCGAGCGGGCATTACTCGGCGACGCGACCGCGATCGCGGCGTTGGAAACCGAGGTGATGCGGCCGCTGGCCGACGCTGGCCCCGCGCTGACCGACACCCTGGATGCGTACCTGGATTCCGGGGGTGCTATCGAGGCGTGCGCACGCAAATTGTTCGTTCATCCAAATACCGTCCGCTACCGGCTCAAACGGATCGCCGACTTCACCGGGCGCGACCCGACCGTCCCGCGCGATGCGTACGTGCTGCGCGTGGCCTCGAGCTTGAGCCGCCTCGGCCGCCAGACATACCAAACGAGCACGACAAACGCGGGTGCGGTGGTGCGTCCGGTGCTGCGTCCGGCGTCATCTGCTGGCCAGTAAGCGAAGCGGTAGGTCGCGAACCGATATCGATGAAGTCGCATCACATGCGTTTTTGTGGGACTCCCACAAAAACATAAGACGAGGTTCATAATCTCTTACACCGCGCGAAACCGTCTTCACAGTGTTTTCTTAATTCGTGCCTCAGAGAACTCCGCTTGCCTTGCTTGCGCCCGGACAGGGCTCCCAGGCTCCCGGCATGCTCGCCACCTGGCTGGAGCTGCCGGGCGCGGCCGAGCGCCTCGCGGGGTGGTCGGAGATCAGCGGGCTCGACCTGGCCCGTTTGGGCACCACCGCGACCGCCGAGGAGATCACCGACACCGCGGTGACCCAGCCGCTGGTCGTGGCCGCCACCCTGTTGGCCCATGAGGAGCTGGCCAAGCGCGGGCTGCTCGCCGGGCGCGAAAGCGTGGTGGCGGGGCATTCGGTCGGCGAGATCGCGGCGTACGCGATCGCCGGCGTGATCTCCGCCGACGACGCGGTCAAGCTGGCCGCCACCCGCGGCGCCGAGATGGCCAAGGCCTGCGCGCTGGAACCGACCGGTATGGCCGCGGTGCTCGGTGGCGACGAGGCCGAAGTGCTCGCCCGCCTCGAGGCGCTCGACCTGGTGCCCGCCAACCGCAACGCCGCCGGCCAGATCGTCGCCGCCGGTGCGCTGGCCGCGCTGGACAAGCTGGTCGAAGATCCGCCGGAGAAGGCGCGGGTGCGCAAACTGGCGACCGCGGGCGCGTTCCACACCCATTACATGGCCTCGGCGCTCGACGGCTACGCCGCCGCCGCCGAAGGTGTAACGATCAACGAGCCGAACACGACGCTCCTGTCGAACGCCGATGGCCAGCCGGTGGCCTCGGCCGCCGACGCGATGACCAAGTTGGTGGCGCAGATGACCCGCCCGGTGCGGTGGGACCTGTGCACCGCGACCATGCGGGACAAGAACGTCACGGCAATCGTCGAGTTCCCGCCCGCCGGGACATTGGCCGGCATCGCCAAACGCGAACTTCGGGGAGTGCCGACGCATGCCGTCAAGTCCCCCGCTGACCTGGACGGGCTTGCAGAGCTCTGACGGGTACCGTTTCCGGCTTGCCGGCAACGTATAACCGCATACGCACGTCAATCAAAGAAAAGCAGTACCAACCACATAGAAGGAGCCACCGTGCCCGCTACGCAAGAAGAAATCATTGCCGGTCTCGCCGAGATCATCGAAGAGGTCACCGGTATCGAGCCGTCCGAGGTCACCCCGGAGAAGTCGTTCGTCGACGACCTGGACATCGACTCGCTGTCGATGGTCGAGATCGCGGTGCAGACCGAGGACAAGTACGGCGTGAAGATCCCCGACGAGGACCTGGCCGGCCTGCGCACCGTCGGTGACGTGGTCGCCTACATCCAGAAGCTCGAGGAAGAGAACCCCGAGGCCGCCGCCGCCATTCGGGCGCAGATCGCGGAGAACAAGTGACCAGACCTTCCACTGCTAACGGCGGTTTCCCCAGCGTTGTGGTGACCGCCGTGACGGCGACGACGTCGATAGCGGCGGACATCGAAAGCACGTGGAAGGGCCTGCTGGCAGGCGAGAGCGGAATCCGCATCCTCGAAGACGAGTTCGTCACCAAGTGGGACCTGCCGGTCAGAATCGGTGGGCACCTCAAGGAGCCCATCGACCCACAGATGACACGTCTGGACCTGCGCCGGATGTCCTACGTCCAGCGGATGGCCAAGCTGCTCAGCGGCCAATTGTGGGAGACCGCGGGTAGCCCCGAGGTCGACCCGGACCGCTTCAGCGTGGTCATCGGCACCGGTCTGGGTGGCGGCGAGAAGATCGTCGAAACCTACGACGCGATGAACGAGGGCGGCCCCCGCAAGGTGTCGCCGCTGGCCGTTCAGATGATCATGCCCAACGGTGCGGCCGCGGTCGTCGGGCTGCAGCTGGGCGCCCGCGCCGGGGTGATCACGCCGGTGTCGGCCTGCTCGTCGGGTTCGGAAGCCATCGCCCACGGCTGGCGTCAGATCGTGATGGGTGACGCCGACATCGCCGTCGTCGGCGGTGTCGAAGGCGGTATCGAGGCGCTGCCGATCGCGGCGTTCTCGATGATGCGCGCGATGTCGACCAACAACGAGGACCCCGCGGGTGCGTCGAGGCCCTTCGACAAGAACCGCGACGGGTTCGTGTTCGGCGAAGCCGGCGCGATGATGGTCATCGAGACCGAGGAGCACGCCAAGGCCCGCGGCGCCAAACCGCTGGCCAGGCTGTTGGGTGCGGGCATCACCAGCGACGCGTTCCACATGGTGGCGCCGGCTTCTGACGGGCTGCGGGCCGGGCAGGCGATGAAGCGTGCGATGGAGACCGCGGGCCTGGAGCCCAAGGACATTCAGCACGTCAACGCCCACGCCACGGCCACCTCGATCGGTGACGTCGCCGAGGCCAACGCGATTCGCGTCGCGGGCGTCGAACACGCTGCGGTGTACGCGCCGAAGTCGGCGCTGGGGCACTCCATCGGTGCGGTCGGCGCGCTGGAGTCGCTGCTGACCGTGCTCACACTGCGCGACGGCGTCATCCCGCCGACGCTCAACTACGAAACCCCCGATCCCGAGGTCGATCTCGATGTCGTTGC
This sequence comes from Mycolicibacterium pulveris, assembly GCA_050205315.1. Taxonomy (GTDB): domain Bacteria; phylum Actinomycetota; class Actinomycetes; order Mycobacteriales; family Mycobacteriaceae; genus Mycobacterium; species Mycobacterium pulveris_A. Next base: position 26,862 of record JBNMRA010000009.1, read on the forward strand.
GGGCGAGCCTCGATATGGCGACTACCAGTACGCCATCAACAACTCGTTCGGTTTCGGTGGGCACAATGTCGCCCTGGCATTCGGGCGCTACTGAGCTACGAAAGGAACATTCGGAGCTGTAATGGCAGGGCAGACACGGTTAGCGGGGCTTTCCACCGGTGCCGGTTTCCCCGACGTCGTCGTCACCGGTATCGCGATGACGACGTCCGTGGCGACCGACGCCGAGGGTACCTGGAAAGCGTTGCTGGAAGGGCGAAGCGGGATCCGTAAGCTCGAGGACCCGTTCGTCGAGCAGTACGACCTTCCGGTGCGCATCGGCGGCCACCTGCTCGAGGATTTCGACTCCGAGCTGACGAAGGTCGAGCTCCGCCGCCTGTCGTATCTGCAGAAGATGTCCACGGTGCTGAGCCGGCGGGTGTGGGAGCACGCCGGCACACCCGAGGTCGACACCAAGCGGTTGATGGTGTCGATCGGCACCGGCATGGGTTCGGCCGAAGAACTCGTCTTCGCCTACGACGACATGCGCGCCAAGGGGATGAGGGCGGTGTCGCCGCTGGCGGTGCAGAAGTACATGCCCAACTCCCCCGCCGCCGCAGTGGGTCTGGAACGCGGCGCCAAAGCCGGTGTGATCACGCCGGTTTCGGCGTGCGCGTCCGGGTCGGAGGGAATCGCGCACGCGTGGCGCAACATCGTTCTCGGCGAAGCCGACATCGCGATCTGCGGTGGGGTGGAGTCCAAGATCGAGGCGGTGCCGATCGCCGGTTTCGCCCAGATGCGCATCGTGCTGTCCAACACCAACGACGACCCGCCGGGTGCTTGCCGTCCGTTCGACAAGGACCGCAACGGTTTTGTGTTCGGTGAGGGCGGCGCGCTGATGGTCATCGAGACCGAGGAGCACGCCAAGGCGCGGGGGGCCAGGATCCTGGCCCGCATCATGGGTGCCAGCGTCACCTCCGACGGCTACCACATGGTGGCGCCCGACCCCAACGGTGAGCAGGCTGGACACGCGATGACCCGCGCGATCCAGCTCGCCGGCCTGTCCCCGACCGACATCGACCACGTCAACGCGCACGCCACCGGCACCTCGGTCGGCGACGTCGCCGAGGGTGTGGCGATCAACAACGCGCTCGGCTCACACCGGCCCGCGGTGTACGCACCCAAGTCGGCCCTGGGCCACTCGGTCGGCGCCGTCGGTGCGGTGGAGTCCATCATCACCGTGCTGGCGCTGCGCGACGGCATCATCCCGCCGACGCTGAACCTGAAGAACCAAGACCCCGAGATCGACCTCGACGTCGTCGCAGGTGGAGCCCGGCCCGGAAATTACAAGTACGCGATCAACAACTCGTTCGGATTCGGTGGGCACAACGTCGCGCTCGCCTTCGGGAAGTACTGACACCTACAACTCGAGGGCGCACGCCGACATCCGCTGCGCTACAGGAGGTTTCGATGACGATCATGGCGCCAGAGGCGGTCGGCGAATCACTGGATCCGCGCGATCCACTGTTGCGGCTGAGCACGTTCTTCGACGACGGCACCGTCGAGCTGCTACACGAGCGCGACCGCTCGGGTGTGCTGGCCGCGGCCGGCGAGGTCAACGGCGTGCGCACCATCGCCTTCTGCACCGACGGCACCGTGATGGGTGGCGCGATGGGCATGGAGGGCTGCACCCACATCGTCAACGCCTATGACACCGCGATCGAGGAGCAGAGCCCGATCGTGGGCATCTGGCACTCCGGTGGCGCCCGGCTGGCCGAAGGCGTCAAGGCGCTGCACGCGGTCGGGCTGGTCTTCGAGGCGATGATCCGGGCCTCGGGCTACATCCCGCAGATCTCGGTGGTGGTCGGTTTCGCCGCGGGCGGCGCGGCCTACGGGCCCGCGCTGACCGACGTCATCGTGATGGCCCCGGAGAGCCGCGTGTTCGTGACCGGGCCCGACGTGGTCCGCAGCGTGACGGGCGAGGACGTCGACATGGCGTCGCTGGGCGGCCCCGACACCCACCACAAGAAGTCCGGTGTGTGCCACATCGTCGCCGACGACGAGCTCGACGCCTACGAGCGCGGCCGCCGGCTCGTCGGATTATTCTGCCAGCAGGGTCATTTCGACCGGGCCAAGGCGGAGGCCGGCGACATCGACCTGCACGCGCTGCTGCCCGAGTCGCCGCGGCGCGCCTACGACGTACACCCGATCGTCGAGGCGTTGTTGGACGACGACGCGCCTTTTGACGAGTTCCAGGGCAAGTGGGCGCCGTCGATCGTGATCGGCCTGGGCCGGCTGTCCGGGCGCACCGTGGGCGTGATCGCCAACAACCCGCTGCGTCTGGGCGGTTGCCTGAACTCCGAGAGCGCCGAGAAGGCAGCACGTTTCGTGCGGCTGTGCGACGCGTTCGGCATCCCGATCGTCAACGTCGTCGACGTGCCCGGGTATCTGCCCGGGGTGGACCAGGAGTGGGGCGGCGTGGTGCGCCGCGGCGCGAAGCTGCTGCACGCGTTCGGCGAGTGCTCGGTTCCCCGCGTCACGCTGGTGACGCGCAAGATCTACGGCGGCGCCTACATCGCGATGAACTCGCGGTCGCTCGGCGCGACGAAGGTGTTCGCCTGGCCCGACGCGGAGGTCGCGGTGATGGGCGCCAAGGCCGCGGTCGGCATCCTGCACAAGAAGAAGCTGGCCGCCGCGCCCGAGGACGAGCGCGAGGCGCTGCACGAGGAGTTGGCCGCCGAGCACGAGCGGATCGCCGGCGGCGTGGACTCCGCGATCGAGATCGGTGTGGTCGACGAGAAGATCGACCCGTCGCGCACCCGCAGCAAGCTGACGCAGGCCCTGGCCGAAGCCCCGGCCCGCCGCGGCCGCCACAAGAACATCCCGCTGTAACTGGGATTAGCGCGCCGAAACCACGAACTCGTCGGCGGCCGCCTCGGCGCGGTCGCGGTCGGCCTTGACCAACCCGATACGGGTGCGACGGTCGAGGATGTCGTCGGCGCTCAACGCGCCTTCGTGTGTCACCGCGTACTCGAACTCCGCCCGGATCACGTCGATCCCGTCGGCCACCGGGTCGGTCGGCCGCTCGCAGCTGGCGGCGGCGATGACGTTGGGCGCCTCGGCGCCGTAGCGGGCGACCAGCGAACTCGGGATGTCGACCGGCGCACGAAGCGTTGCAACCGGATTCGACGGCGCACCCACCAACGGCAGGTTGCGGGTGCGGCACCGCGACGCGGTCAGCCCCCGCAACGCGATGGCCCGGTCGAGCACATCTTCGGCCATGAAACGGTATTCGGTCAGCTTGCCGCCGATGATGCTGATCAGACCCGACGGCGACTCGACCACCGCATGCTCACGTGACACATCGGCCGTGCGACCGGCCCCGGTGTCGATCAGCGGCCGCAGACCCGCGTACGCGCCGATCACATCCGAGGGTCCCACCGATACGTCCAGCGCGGTGTTCACCGTGTCGAGCAGGAACGAGATCTCCTGCGGGGTCGGCTCCGGCACATCGGGAACCGGGCCCGGCGCGTCCTCGTCGGTGAGCCCGAGATAGATCCGGCCCAGCTGTTCGGGCATCGCGAACACGAAGCGGTTGATCTCGCCGGGAATCGGAACCGTCAGCGCCGCAGTCGGATTGCCGAACGCCGCGGCGTCGAACACCAGATGCGTTCCGCGGCTGGGCCGTAACGTGATCGACGGATCCACCTCGCCGGCCCACACCCCGGAGGCGTTGATGACGGCGCGGGCGGTGACGTCGAAGGATTCGCCCGTCAACTGGTCGGTCAGCGTCGCCGTCGTGCCGGTGGCCTGTGCAGCCGCCACCCGGGTCAGAATCCGGGCACCGTGCTGGGCGGCGGTGCGCACCACGGCCGTCACCAGGCGAGCGTCGTCGATCAACTGCCCGTCGTAGGCGAGCAGGGCCCCGTCCAGCCCGTCGCGGCGCACCGTCGGGGAAAGCTCGATCGCACGCTGCGCGTCGATCCGCCGCGACCGCGGCAACACCGACCCCGGGGTGCCCGCCAGCTTGCGCAGCCCGTCGCCGGCCAGGAAGCCGATCCGCACCAGCGCCCGCGACGCCGGGCTCATCGCCGGCAGCAACGGAACCAGCTGCGGCATCGCGTTGACGAGATGAGGGGCGTTGCGGTCCATGAGGATTCCTCGTTCGATCGCGCTACGCCGGGCGATGCCCACGTTGCCGGTCGCCAGGTACCGCAGGCCACCGTGCACCAGCTTCGAACTCCACCGGCTGGTCCCGAACGCGAGGTCGTGCTTTTCGACCAGCGCGACGCTCAGACCGCGGGTCGCGGCGTCCAGCGCGATACCCGCACCGGTGATACCGCCGCCGATAACCAGCACGTCGAGGAGCTTCCCGTCGGCCAGTTCGGTCAGCTCGGCGGTGCGTCGGGCGGCGTTCAGAGCCGTTGAGCCAGTCACGATTTGAGGTATCCGTTCAGTGAGTGCGCCAGCTCGACGGCCAACGCGTCGGCATCGAGGATCGGCGCGACGATCTGGGCCGACTGAATCGCCGACTGGGTGATCAGCAGGCACATCGCCGCGAGCTGACGCGGATCACCGTCGCGGACACTGCCCTCTTCCTGCGCCAGCTTGATCTCGCCGGCGACCGCGTCCAGCAGGATCTGCTGGCTGGTGCCGAGCCGCTCGGCGATGTAGACCATCGCGAGCTCGGGTGCGCTGTGCAGCACCGACATCACCACGTCGTCACGACGCAGCCGCTGCGCGACGGTCACGATGCGGTTGACCAGTGCCTCGCGCCCCACACCGGCAGCGGGCACGTCGTCGAGCACGGCCACGATCCGCGAGGTCAGCAACGCCGCCATGATCGAGCGGGTGTCGGGCCAGCGCCGATACACCGTCGGCCGGCTCACCCTGGCCCTGCGCGCGATCTCGGCCAGGGTCACCCGGTCGATTCCGTAGGCCGTGACGCAGTACGCCGCGGCCTCGAGGATCCGGTCCCCGATGGACGGCGACACCGCGTTACTTCTTGACATCATGTGTAATACTGTAACGCATGAGTCGTCGTGATGACCACCTGCTCCCCCCGATGAAGTGGAACGCCTGGGGCGATCCGGATGCGGCCAAACCGCTGTCGGACGGCATCCGGTCGCTGTTGGAGCAGGCCCTCGGGGTCACCGCGTCGACGGTTCCTGAACCGACGGCTGATCAGGTGCGGTTGCGACCGTCGGCGCTGTCGGATGCCGACCGCGACGGGTTGGCGGCCATCGTCGGCGCCGAATACTGCAGCGTCGAGGACCGCGGCCGGCTGCTGCGCGCCGGCGGCAAGTCGACGCTGGATCTGTTGCGGCGCAAGGACTCCGGTGAACAAGACGCTCCGGATGCGGTGCTGGTTCCGGGATCTGAGGACGAGATCGCCGCGGTACTGCGATTCTGCTCCGAGCGCGCCATCGCGGTCGTGCCGTTCGGCGGCGGCACCAGCGTGGTCGGCGGCCTGGACCCCATCCGCGGTGAGTTCGCCGCGGTCGTCTCGCTGGATCTGCGGCGGCTGGACCAGTTGCATTCGCTCGACGAGATTTCCGGCGAGGCCGAACTGGGTGCGGGGGTGACCGGCCCCGACGCCGAACGCCTGCTCGGCGAGCGCGGCTTCTCGCTCGGGCACTTCCCGCAGAGCTTCGAGTACGCCACGATCGGCGGGTTCGCGGCCACCCGCTCGTCCGGGCAGGATTCGGCCGGCTACGGCCGGTTCAACGACATGGTCCGGGGTTTGCGGGTCATCACCCCGGCCGGCACGCTCGAGCTCGGCCGCGCGCCGGAGTCAGCCGCCGGCCCCGACCTGCGCCAGCTGCTGATCGGTTCGGAAGGGGTGTTCGGCATCATCACCCGGGTGCGCGTGCGGGTGCACCCCGTTCCGACCGCCACCCGCTACGAGGCGTGGTCGTTTTCCGACTTCGCGGCCGGCGCCGACGCGCTGCGCGCGGTGGTGCAGACCGGCACCGGACCGACCGTGATCCGGTTGTCCGACGAGGCCGAAACCGGCGTCAACCTCGCGACCACCGAGCAGATCGGCGAACAGCAGATCACCGGCGGCTGTTTGGCCATCACGTTGTTCGAGGGCACCGATGCCCATGTCGCGAGCCGCCATGCCGAGACCCGCGCGGTGCTGGAAGCCGCCGGCGGCACCTCGTTGGGCGAGGAACCGGCCCGCGCCTGGGAGCACGGCCGGTTCGGCGCACCGTATCTGCGTGACTCGCTATTGGCCGCGGGGGCGTTGTGCGAGACGCTGGAGACGGCGACGAACTGGTCGAATGTGTTGGCGCTCAAAGCCGCGGTCACCGATGCGCTGACGACCTCGCTCGCGGAATCCGGCACGCCCGCGTTGGTGCTGTGCCACATTTCGCATGTGTATCCCACCGGAGCGTCGCTGTATTTCACCGTCGTCGCCGCGCAGCGCGGCAACCCGATCGAACAGTGGCGCAACGCCAAAGCCGCCGCCTCGGAGGCGATGATGCGCACCGGCGGCACGATCACCCATCACCACGCCGTCGGCGCCGACCACCGGCCGTGGATGCGGAACGAGGTGGGCGAGCTCGGTGTCGCGGTGCTGCGCGCGGTCAAGGCCACGCTGGATCCGGCGGGAATCCTCAACCCCGGCAAGCTCATTCCATGAGCATCTCGCGCATCACGATGTTGACCAACCCGATGTCGGGGCACGGCAGCGCGTCGCACGCCGCCGAGCGGGCGGCCGCCAGGTTCGCCAAACGCGGCGTCGACGTCGTCGCGATCGCGGGCCGCGACGCCGAGCACGCCCGCCGTCTCGTCGAGGGCGCCCTCGAACGCGAGATGGATGCGCTCGTGGTGGTCGGCGGCGACGGGATCATTTCCCTTGCGCTGCAAGTGCTTGCCAAGACCGACATTCCGCTGGGCATCATCCCGGCCGGCACCGGCAACGACCACGCGCGCGAATTCGGCATCCCCCGAAAGGATCCCGAAGCGGCCGCCGACGTGGTGGTCGACGGCACCGTCGCCACCGTGGACCTGGGCCGCATCGTGGGCGCCGACGGCACCAACACGTGGTTCGGCACCGTGATGGCCGCCGGGTTCGATTCGCTGGTCACCGACCGGACCAACCGGATGACGTGGCCGCACGGCCGGATGCGCTACAACCTGGCGATCCTCGCCGAGCTGTCGAAGCTGCGGCTGTTGCCGTTTCGGTTGGTTCTGGACGGGCGCGAGATGGACACCAAGTTGACGCTGGCCGCGTTCGGCAACACGAAGAGCTACGGCGGCGGGATGCTGATCTGTCCGGACGCCGATCCCACCGACGGCAAGCTCGACGTGACGATGGTGGCGTCGGCGTCGCGCACCAAGCTGATCCGGCTGTTTCCGACCGTGTTCAAGGGCACCCACGTGCACCTCGACGAGGTCAGCACCGCCCGGGCGCAGACGATCACCGTGGACTCGCCGAACATCAACGCCTACGCCGACGGCGAATACATCTGCCCGCTGCCGGTCGAGGTGTCGGCGGTGCCTGCCGCGCTGAAGATCCTGCGCCCAGCCGCGGACTAACCGACTCCGCGCGACAGCCAGCTCACCTCGGCGCCCTCGCCGCCGTCGCGGTACGGCTCGAGCGCCTCATCCCACGCGGTGCCCAGCACCGAGTCGAGTTCGGCGGCGAGCATGTCGGCGCCCTCGGCCATCAGCGCACGCAACCGCATCTCGCCGACCATCACGTCGCCGTTGGCGCTCATCGGCCCGCTCCACATGCCCAGCTGCGGGGTGTGACACCAGCGGTGCCCGTCGACGCCGGCGCTCGGATCCTCGGTCACCTCGAACCGCAGCACCGACCACGAGCGCAGCGCACTGGCCAACTGGGCGCCGGTGCCGACCGGGCCGACCCAGTTCGTCACCGCACGCAGCTGGCCGGGCATGGCAGGCTGCGGGGTCCACTTGAGATTCGCCCTGGCTTGAAGGGTCGACGACAACGCCCACTCGACATGCGGGCAAACCGCCGCGGGTGAGGCGTGGATGTACACCACGCCGGTCGTCGCGTCGGCGAACTGATTCGCTGCACGCATCTGCTGCTCCTTCGGCTCCACGAGGGACGTCTTCCCCAACGACCTGGCAGAAACCGAAAATTACAGCTGTGTCGTGCGTGTCTATTGTGCCCTGTGTGACCCCTGTTGCGCTAGTGTGCGCGAAATTCTCTCAGCACTTCATCAGATAGCTCCGGCCACAGCGAATACGCCCAGTCGCCGAAGTCGCGGTCGGTGAGCACCACCAGCGCCAACTCCGCCGCCGGATCGGCCCACAAAAACGTCCCTGACTGGCCGAAATGGCCGTACGTGCGGTCCGAGTTGGCCGACCCGGTCCAGTGCGGCGACTTGTTTCCGCGGAGCTCGAAGCCCAGCCCCCAGTCGTTGGGCCGCTGCACCCCGAACCCGGGCAGCACCCCGGTCAGGTCCGGAAACTGCACGCTGGTGGCCTCGGCGTGCATCTGCGCCGACACGATCGCCGGGCGCAGCAGGTCGGCGGCAAACGCGGCGAGGTCGGTCACCGTCGACGTCGCACCGAACCCGGCGGCCGAGGCGCCGCCGGTCAGCGAGGTCGCGGCCATGCCCAGCGGCTGGAACACCGCCTCGGTCAGGTATTGCCCGAACTCGATGCCCGACGCCTGCTCGAGCGTCTCGGCCAGCACCGTGAAACCGTAGTTGGAATACACCCGCCGGGTGCCCGGCTCGGCCATCAGCTCCGCCGAGTTCATCGAGTAGCCGGTCGCATGTGCCAGCAGATGACGCACGGTCGAGCCCGGCGGGCCGGCCTCGGTGTCGAGTCCGAAGGCGCCCTCTTCGACCGCGACGTGCGCGGCGCGGGCCACCAACGGTTTGGTGACCGACGCCAACCGGAACTCGTGCGCGACGTCGCCGTGCTCGGCGAGCACACCGGAGGGACCGACCACCGCCGCGGCCGCCGTCGTCACTGGCCAGTCGGCAATAACATTCAGCGCGCCCATCGCGCGAGCCTACTTGCGGGCGATGTAGTAGTTGTTGATCGGGTCGGACTCGATTTCACGCACCGTCACGTCGGCGAATCCGGCGTCGGCCAGCATCGACTCGGCGAGCTGACGGCCCCAGCACGTGCCGAGCCCGGCGCCGTCGAGCCCGAGCGACACGCTCATGCAGTGCATCGTCGACACCGTGTACATGTAGGTCGCGAACGGGACGCCGACGTTGTCCTCGAGCTGGCTGGACGATTTGATGTCGACCATCAGGAACACGCCGCCGGGCCGCAGCGCGCGGTAGATGTTCTCGAGCACCCGGGCCGGGGCGGCCTGGTCGTGGATCGCGTCGAAGGCGGTGATCACGTCATAGCTTTCGACCGTGTCGAGCCGGGCCACGTCGTGCGCGACGAACGTGGCGTTGGTCAGGCCCAGCCGGGTCGCCTCGGCGCGGGCTGCGGCCAACCCCTCGTCGGAGAAGTCGATGCCGGTGAAGCGGCTGGCCGGAAACGCCGCGGCCATGACGTTGATGGCGTGGCCGCTGCCGCACCCGATGTCGGCGACGTCGGCGCCCGCGTGCAGCAGCTGCGGAAGCCCCTCGGCCATCGGCAGGATCACGTCGACGAGCGCGGCGTCGAACACCTCGCCGCTCTCCTCGGCCATCAGCGTGTGGAAGCGCGGATATTCGCTGTAGGACAGCCCGCCGCCGCGGTGAAAGCACCCGATGATCTTTTGTTCCACCTCGCCGAGCAGCGGGATGAACTGCGCGACGCGGGCGAAGTTGTCGGGCCCCGCCGCGCGGGTCAGTACCGCCGCGCGGTGCGGCGGCAGCGTGAATGTCGCGGTGGCCGGGTCGTAGTCGATCACCTGCGCGGCCGCCAGCCCGCCGAGCCACTCGCGCACATAGCGTTCGTCGAGCCCCGCGGCGTCGGCGATCTGCACGCTGGTCGCCGGCGGCATGTCGGCCAGCGTGTCGAACAGCTTGGTCTGATGGCCGATCGACAACAGGATGGCCAGGCTGGCGCTGTCGATCGCGCCCACGATGCGTTGAGCGAACTCGTCGGTGGTCTCGGCCACCGCGGTGTCGGGCAATGTCGTCATATCCGAACGGTAGGCCGCAGGCGGGGTCCCGCGCATCGGAAAAATCAGCTGAGTTCAATCGACCGTTTCGCCAGGCCCATCCAGTAGCCGTCGATCACCTGACGCGCCGGTTGGCCGGCGTCGGAGGACGCACCGAGCGCGACGAACAGCGGAGACCAGTGCTCGATCGTCGGATGCGCATACGGCATCCCGGGCGCGCGGTGCCGGAAGTCGATCAGCGCGTCGACGTCGCCGGCGGCGAACATCTCGGCCGCCCACGCGTCGAACTCGACGGACCAGCCCGGCGGCACCGCGCCCGGCGTCCAGTCCTCGAGGAACGGCAGCCCGTGCGTGGTGAACCCGGACCCGATGAGCAGCACGCCGTCGTCGCGCAGCGGCCGCAGCCGTTTCCCGAGTTCGAGCAGCCGTTGCGGTTCCAGCGTCGGCATCGAGATCTGGACGACGGGAACGTCGGCGTCGGGGTACATGACCGTCAACGGAACGTAGGCGCCGTGATCGAGCCGGCGGTTCGGATCGTGGCGTACCGGTTCGTCGGCGGGCATCGCGGCTTCCACCTGCGCGGCGACGTCCGTGGCGCCGGGCGCGTCGTAGGTGACGTCGTAGTAGCGCTGCGGAAATCCCCAGAAGTCGTAGGTCAACGGCGTCTGCGGGGACGTCGACCCGATGGTCAGCGGCGCCGACTCCCAGTGCGCGGAGACGATCAGGATCGCGGTCGGGCGCGCCAGCTGCGCGGCCCACGCGCGCAGCTGCGACACCCACAGGTCGTCGTCGACGAGCGGAGGCGCGCCGTGGGACAGATACAACGCGGGCAGCACGCTCTCGAGCCTTGCACTTCGCGGCGGACTTCTCGATAGGTTGGACCTATGAGTCAAACGGTACGTGGGGTGATTTCGCGGAAAAAGGGTGCGCCGGTCGAGTTGGTGGATGTCGTCATCCCCGATCCCGGACCGGGCGAGGTGGTCGTCGACGTGCTGGCCTGCGGTGTGTGCCATACCGACCTGACCTACCGGGAGGGCGGTATCAACGACGAATACCCGTTCCTGCTCGGCCACGAGGCCGCGGGCACCGTGGAATCGGTCGGCGCGGGCGTGACCAACGTGGCGCCAGGCGATTTCGTGATCTTGAACTGGCGCGCGGTCTGCGGGCAGTGCCGGGCCTGCAAGCGGGGCCGCCCGCATCTGTGCTTCGACACCCACAACGCCGCGCAGAAGATGACGCTGAGCGACGGCACCGAGTTGACGCCGGCGCTGGGCATCGGCGCGTTCGCCGACAAGACGCTGGTGCACGAAGGGCAGTGCACCAAAGTCGATTCCGCTGCCGACCCGGCTGTGGCCGGGCTGCTGGGCTGCGGCGTGATGGCCGGTATCGGCGCGGCGATCAACACCGGCGCGGTCACCCGCGACGACACGGTGGCGGTGATCGGGTGCGGCGGTGTCGGCGACGCCGCGATCGCGGGCGCGGCGCTGGTCGGCGCGCGGCGCATCATCGCCGTGGACACCGACGACAAGAAGTTGGACTGGGCACGCGAATTCGGCGCGACCCACACCATCAACGCCCGTGAACTCGATCCGGTGGAGACGATCGCCGACCTGACCGACGGGTTCGGCGCCGACGTGGTGATCGACGCGGTCGGCCGCCCGGAGACCTGGAAGCAGGCGTTCTACGCCCGCGACCTGGCGGGCACCGTGGTGCTGGTCGGTGTGCCGACACCGGAGATGACGTTGGAGATGCCGCTGGTCGACTTCTTCTCCCGCGGTGGCTCGTTGAAGTCGTCCTGGTACGGCGACTGTCTGCCCGAGCGTGACTTCCCCACCCTGATCAGCCTGCATCTGCAGGGCCGCTTGCCGTTGGAGAAGTTCGTCACCGAACGGATCGCGCTGGACGAGGTGGAAGGAGCATTCGCGAAAATGCATGGTGGAGAGGTACTTCGGTCCGTGGTGGTGGTCGACCGATGAACGGCGGACCGATTCAACGGGTGGTGACCTCGGGCACGTTCGAACTCGACGGCGGCAGTTGGGATGTCGACAACAACATCTGGCTCGTCGGCGACGAGAACGACGTGATCGTGTTCGACGCGGCCCACACCGCCGAACCGATCAAGGCCGCGGTCGGCGACCGCAACGTGGTGGCGATCGTGTGCACCCATGGCCACAACGACCACGTCACCGTGGCCCCCGAACTGTCCGCGGCGCTGGACGCGCCGGTGCTGATGCACCCGGCCGACGATGTGCTGTGGCGGATGACCCACCCGGACAACGACTTTCGCACGGTCGATCACGGCGACACCCTGACCGTCGCCGGTATCGAGCTGCGTGCCCTGCACACTCCGGGCCACTCCCCTGGTTCGGTGTGCTGGCACGCGCCCGAACTCAACGCGGTGTTCAGCGGCGACACGCTGTTTCAGGGCGGGCCCGGCGCGACCGGCCGCTCGTACTCCGACTTCCCGACGATCCTGGAGTCGATCTCCGGGCGGCTCGGGAAGTTGCCCGGCGAAACGGTGGTCTACACCGGCCACGGCGATTCCACCACGATCGGCGACGAGTTGGTGAACTACGACGAGTGGGTGGCGCGCGGGCACTAGGCCTGATCGTCGGACGCCCGTCGGGCAGCGCGAACTGACCAGATCACCGACGGGATCAGCAGCACCGCGCCCGCCGCGGCCAGGCCGCCGAACACCCACGGCAGCCAGCCGTGGCTGCTGGCGTGCCCGAACGCCAGCCGCGGGCTGAGGTAGCCGTCGACGTCGCCGTCGGTGGTGACCTGATAGGTGCCGCCGTTGGCGATCTGAGCCGTCCACACCCGCACCCGGGTGTCGCTGTTGACCGTCGTGGTGCCGCCGATGCTCTCGACGACCACCGGGTCGGGGCTGCCCTCGGGCGGTTCGATGCTCACGCTCATCCGCGGTATCGGAAATTCGCTCGTCGGACGGCCGGTGATCGTCGTATGGAAACTGACGGTCACGTCACCTGCGGGAAGCCAGATTTCGTCGGAACCCGGGATCGGGACCTCCCCGTACGCGTCGTAGTCGTCGAGCACGAACGCGTTGAGCGCCAAGGTCGCGATGATGCCGGCGATACCGGCCACCAGCGTCAGGATGGCGGCGGCGACGGCGAGGCGCGGGCCGGACCTTCGACTCATGGCCGAAGTCTGTCACGGCTGCGGCGGCAAAGACTACGGTCGGTGGTGTGAACCGTCCGCATGTCTCCGATGTCGCGGTGCCTGAGTCCAGCATCGTCGTGCGTCCCGAACCGATGGAAAGCGAGTCCTACACCGCGAGTTCGCGTCTGCAGGCCGCCGGCTTGCGCGAAGCGATCGCGCTGTTCGAGCAGGCTGCCGCGGAGGTGCCGTTGCCTGCGCCGCCGCAACCGATCGTGCTGGCCGACTACGGCGCCGCCACGGGCCACAACTCGCTGCTGCCGATCTGCTCGGCGGTGCGAACGATCCGCGGCCGCACCCGGCTCGATCACTCGGTTCTGGTTGCCCACACCGATGTACCCGACAACGACTTTTCCGAGCTGTTTCGCACGCTGACCGCGGATCCCGACAGCTACCTGCACGAGGACTCCAACACTTTTCCGACGGCGGTCGGACGCTCGTTTTACGAGCAGATCCTGCCGACCAGCAGCGTGCACCTGGGCTGGAGTTCATGGGCGGTGCAGTGGCTGCGCCGCGTTCCGGCGCCGATCCCCGATCATCTGCACATCGAGTACAGCGCCAGCGACGACGTCCGCGCCGCCTACACCAAGCAGGCCGCCAACGACTGGCTGGCGTTCATCGCGTGCCGCGGTAGGGAATTGCGCCGCGGCGGCCGCCTGATGGTGATGACGATGGGCGTCGACGACACCGGCGAGTTCGGGTACCGCCCGCTGCTCAAGGCGTTGATGGACACGCTCAACGAGCTGGCGGGCCAACAGCTGCTGTCGCCCGATGAAGTGCACCGGATGTGCATTCCGATCGTGGGTCGCAGCAAGTCGGATTTTCTGGCGCCGTTCGCGCCCAAAGGGCGGTTCGAGCAGCTCGAGATCGAGCATCTCGAGGTGTTCGATGCCGAGGACCGCTTCTATAGCCAGTTCCAAATCCACAAGGACGCCGCGGTTTTCGGTCAACAGTGGGCCGCGTTCTTACGCGCGTCGGTGTTTCGGACGTTGGCCAGCGCACTCGAGGGCGGCCTGGGCGATCCCCGGTCGGCGGACTTCTTCGACCGCCTGGAGACCGGGGTTGCCCAGCGGGTGGCCGCCGCGCCCGAACAAGTGCAGATCCCGATGGCGCACCTGGTGCTGGTCAAGCGGCCGAAGGTGCACTGAACCCGGTTACGGCCCCGGCTGCGGGAACTGCGGCGCCGGTACCCACGGCAGCCCCGGGATCGTCGGGTACGGCGGCGTCGGGCTCCATGGCGGCGGCTCGGGGCTCGGTGGTGGCTCCGGTGTGGTCTCGGCCGGCGGCGGCTCAGGGGTCGTCTCGGCCGGCGGCGGCTCGGGCGACGGTGGTGGTGGCTCGGGCGGTGACGGCGGCGGCGCCGTGACCGTCTGCGTCACCGGAGGCGGTGCCTGCTGGGTGACGGTGCGCGGCGGCGGTGGCGCCTGCGTCGCCGGCGGCGGCTCACTTGTCGGCGGCGCCGGCGTGGTCGGCCGTGGTGTGGCGGTGATCGGTTCGGTGGTCGACGCGGGCGACGGGGCGGAGTCGTCGCCGACGACGAACAGCATCGCCGCGGTCAGCGCGGCCAGCACCGCGATCACCCCGATGCCCAGCGCGACCGCGGGTTTGCGGTACCACGGCAGCGGCGGCGGCGGAAGGTCGTCCCACGACTCGTGGTCGAACTGCAGTTGCGGGCGGGGTTCGGCCGTGCGCCCGGCGACGACCGGATAGTCGTACGGGTCCGACGCCGGCACCTCGGGGATGTCCTCGGCATCCGACCACGCCAGCGCCGGGGGTTCGGCCTCGGGTGCCATCGCGGTCGCGGCGGCGGCGGCTGCAGCGACGTCCGGGGCGGCGTCCGGGGCGGCCGACATCGACGTCGCGCTCTCCTCGACTGTCCCGCGCATCGCCGCCAGACCCGCGCCGATCGCGGCGGCCAGCTCGGGGTGCCCGGTCGTGATGACCGGTACCCGCAAGCTTTCGGACAGCGCGGTGGTGATGACCGGGATACGCGCTCCCCCGCCCACCGATGCCACGGCGGCGAGGTTGGCGCTGTGAATTCCGTTGCGGTCCAACGTGTCCTGCAGCACAGCGATGAGGTCGGCGACCGGCTGGCGTATCGCTTCGTCGAGTTCGGTACGGGTGACCCGCACCTCGCTGCGGTGCCCGGGCAGCTCGGCCACCAAAGTGGTGGCGCTGGCGGTGGACAGCCGTTCCTTGGCGCCGCGGCACTGCGCGCGCAACCGGGTCAGCGACCCGATCGCCGACGTGCCGGACAGGTCGACGGCGCCGGCCGCGGCGAGGTCCTCGATGACATGGCTGAGCAGCGCCTGATCGACGAGATCACCGGAGAAGTCGGTGTGCCGCACGGTCGGGCCGACGGGTGTGTAGCCGTTGGCCGCGTCGACCAGCGTGATGCTGGTGCCGCTGCCGCCGAAATCGCAGAGCGCGATCACCCCGCGCGCGGGTACGCCGGGGTCGTCGCGCAGCGCGGTCAACGCCGCGGCGGCGTCGGGAAGCACCGGCGCCGACTGGAACTCCGGAATCGCCTCCAGTGCGGTACGCAGCGCCTCGACCGCGGTGGGACGCCAGTGCGCGGGGTGCGTCACGGTCACCGGGCCCGACGGCATCCGGCCGCCGCCGAGCGCGTAGAGCATGGCCCGCAACGCCTCGCTCAGCACGACGTCGGCGCGGTGGGTGGTGCCGTCAGCGGCGACGATGCCGACCGGATCACCGACCCGGTCGACGAAGTCGGTGAGGATCAGCCCGCGCTCGTTGAGCCGCGGATTTTCGCGGGGTACGCCGACCTCGGGCGGGCGGTGCGGGTAGCGCGTCAGCACCGGTGACCGCACCAGCGCTGCCCGGCCCACCACTACGGCCGCCAGGTTGGTGGCCCCAACCGATAGCCCTACGCCGTCAGACATGGTTTCAGGTGGGCGTCCGGCAGGTCAGAAGCAGCGGCGCAGGCCGCCGGGCTCACAGATCAGCGGATACTGGTCGACGGGGATCACCAGCGGCCGGTTGAACGACATCGTCAGCGGCACTTCGAACATCGCGGCCTGCTCACCGCACACCGCGCCGTGGATCACCTTCATCGAGCCCACCCACGTGTAGGGGTCGAACGAATAGATCGTCTGCTGCGGAGCCGTGGACCCGTCCGGGCAGATCTTCCCGTCGATGGTGTCGTAGTCGAACGTCCACCGGCCGCCGATCATCACGGCCTCGGCGCCCGGCTGACCCTGCGGGGTGACCTTCAACTTGCAGCCGACCGGAAGCAGCAGTGGTTCGCGCAGATCCCCGACGACCGGAACGCACGACGGAAAGATCTCCCACTCCGTGGTGGCCTGGCCGTCGATGTTGACGTTGTAGACGCCCTCCGGAACACCGGGGGCCTTCACGTCGCCCTGCGCGTGCGCCGTCGCGGCCAGCCCGAGAACCATGGCGGCGCTGGCCAGGGCCACGCCGAGCCCACGGAAAAGTCGCACGATGCGCACCTCCTCACTCAGCGTCCGACATGGAACCGCGTCGAGTATGTCAGTGTGGACCTGGCCCCGTCTAGGACGGCGGGGGCTGACGACTCCGAGGTGATGGCACATGAAACGGCGGGCGGTGGCGGCGGCGGTCGCCACCATCGCCCTGCTGATCCTGGCCGTCACCGCATGCTCACCCGGCCAGCGGGTCGACCTCGGTGATGAGGTGGCGGGCAACCTCATCGCCGCCATCTCCGGTGAACCCGACCAACTCGACCCGCACAAGACCACCGCCTACTTCTCGTTCGAGGTGCTGGAGAACGTCTTCGACACCCTGGTGGAGCCCGACGAGAACCTCGAGATGCGTCCGGCACTCGCCCAATCCTGGGACGTCAGCCCCGACCAACTCAGCTGGACCTTCCATTTGCGTCGCGGGATCACCTTCCACGACGGCAGCCCGTTCACCGCCGATGACGTGGTCTACTCCTACCGCCGGATCATGGACGAAAAGCTCGCCAACGTCGACAAGTTCAGCGCCGTCGCCGACGTCGCCGCACCCGACCCGCACACCGTCGTCGTGCACCTGGACCGCCCGACGCCGAACCTGCTGACCAACCTCGGCGGTTTCAAGGGCATGGCGATCGTGTCGCGGCGCAACGTCGAAAGCGGTCAGATCGCCACGCACCCGATCGGCACCGGCCCGTTCTCGTTTCTGGCCCAAAAGAGCGGTGACTCGATCACGCTGAAGGCCAACCCGTCGTATTGGGATGGGCCACCACCGATTTCGGGTGTCACCTTCCGGTTCATCTCGGAGCCGTCCACCGCGCTGTCGGCGTTGCAGGCCGGTGAAGTCGACTGGACCGATTCGGTTCCGACCCAACGCGTCGCGCAGTTGCGTGAGGACGACTCGATCACGTTGGCCGTCACCGCCAGCAACGACTACTGGTATCTGGCGCTCAACGAGGCCCGTCAGCCCTGGAACGACGTGCGGGTGCGCCAGGCGATCGCCTACGGCGTCGACCGGGCCGCGATCGTGGCGGCCACCAGCTACGGCACCGCGACCGCCAACCAGCTCGCGATCCCCGAAGGCAACCCGTGGTACACCCCCTATGACCACTACCGCTACGACCTGGACACCGCGCAGCGGCTGCTGGACGAGGCCGGGGTCGACGACGTCGACCTCGATCTGCTGGTCACCACCGAGTATCCGGAGACCGTGACCGCCGCGCAGATCATCGCCGATAACCTTGCGCCGCTTGGTATCACGGTGAGCATCCGCACCGTCGACTTCGCCACCTGGCTGGACGAACAGAACACCGGCAACTTCGACATGCTGATGATGGGCTGGCTGGGCAACATCGACCCCGACGACTTCTACTACGCCCAACACCACTCGCAGGGCACCAGCAACGCGCAGAAGTTCTCCGACCCGGAGGTGGATCGGCTGTTGGATGCCGGGCGGGTGGAGACCGACCGGCAGGCGCGTGGCGCGCTGTACGACGAGGCGGCCACGCTGATCGCCGACAAGGTCAGCTACATCTTCTTGTACAACCCGTCGGTGATCCAGGCGTGGACGCCCGAGCTGACCGGTTATCAGGCCCGCCGCGACGCCGCAGTCCGGTTCCGCACAGCGGATCTCGGGCGGGGACAGAAGCGATGACGCATCCGGTGCTACGGTTTCTGGCCCGCCGGCTGGTGTATTCGGCGGTGGTGATGGTCGGGGTCGTGGTGGCGGTGTTCACGCTCGTGCACCTGGTGCCCGGCGATCCGGTCCGCATCGCGCTGGGCACCCGCTACACACCGCAGGCCTACGAGGCGCTGCGCCAGGCCAGCGGGCTGGACAAACCGATTCTCGAGCAGTTTTTCGGCTATCTCGGCTCGGCGCTGACCGGCGATCTCGGGGTGAGCTTTCGCAACGGCGATCCGGTCACGCTGATCCTGCTCGAGCGGCTGCCCGCGACGGTGTCACTGGCCGTGGTCGGCATTCTGCTCGCGTTGCTGATCGCGCTGCCCGCCGGGATCTGGTCGGCACTGCACGAAGGCCGGCTCAGCGACGCGATCGTGCGGGTGGCCAGCCAGTTCGGCGTCTCGATCCCCGACTTCTGGATGGGCATTCTGTTGATCGCGCTGTTCGCCACGACGCTGGGCTGGCTGCCGACGTCCGGCTATCGGCCGCTGTTCGAGGATCCGGCGGGCTGGCTGCGCCACATCGTGTTGCCCGCGTTGACGGTCGGGCTGGTCGCCGCGGCGATCATGACCAGGTACGTGCGCTCGGCGGTGCTCGAGGTCGCCGCGACCGGCTATGTCCGCACCGCCCGATCGAAGGGGTTGCCGCCGGCGGTGGTGACGTTTCGGCACACGGTGCGCAACGCGCTCATCCCGGTGCTGACCATCACGGGTATCCAGCTGGCGACGATCCTCGGCGGGGTCATCGTGGTCGAGGTGGTCTTCGCGTGGCCCGGATTGGGCCGGCTCGTCTACAACGCCGTCGCCGCACGGGATTACCCGGTGATCCAGGGTGCGGTGCTGCTGATCGCCGCGCTGTTTCTGCTCATCAACTTGATCGTGGACGCGCTGTACGCCGTCGTCGACCCGAGGATTCGGTTGTCATGAGCGACGACACGCGAATGTCATCGTGGCAGCTGCTGCTGCGCAACCCGGTCACCGCCGTGAGCGCCACGGTGCTCGCCGTCGTCGTGTTCGCCGCGATCGGCGCGAATTGGCTTGCCCCCTATGGCGTCAACGACGTCGACGTGCCCAACGCGCTGCAGCCGCCGGGCGCCGCGCACTGGTTCGGCACCGACGAGTTGGGCCGCGACGTGTTGTCGCGGGTGCTGGTCGCGGTGCAGGCGTCGCTGCGGGTGGCGGTGGTCAGCGTCGCGTTCGCGGCGATCGTCGGCGTGACGATCGGCGTCGTCTCCGGTTACCGCGGCGGCTGGCTGGACGCGGTGTTGATGCGCGTGGTCGACGTGATGTTCGCCTTTCCGGTGCTGATCCTGGCGTTGGCCGTGGTTGCGATCCTGGGCCCGGGTGTGACGACGACGATGTTGGCGATCGGCATCGTCTACACCCCGATCTTCGCCAGGGTGGCCAGGGGCAGCACGTTGAGCGTGCGCACGGAACCGTTCGTCGCGGCGTCACAGAGCATGGGCACCGGCAACCTGTACATCCTCGGCCGCCACATCGTGCCGAACATCGCTGGGCCGCTGGTGGTTCAGACCTCGCTGTCGCTGGCGTTCGCGATCCTGGCCGAGGCGGCGTTGTCGTTTCTCGGGCTGGGCATCCAGCCACCGCAGCCGTCGTTGGGCCGGATGATCTTCGACTCGCAGGGTTTCGTGACGCTGGCGTGGTGGATGGCGGTGGTGCCCGGCGCCGCGATCGTGGTCACGGTGCTGGCGTTCAACCTGCTCGGTGACGGGCTGCGCGATGTGCTGGATCCCAAGCAGCGCACGTTGATCGAGGCGCGGAGGAAGCGGTGACCGGCCCCACCCTCAGCGTGCGTGACCTGCGGGTCGCGATCGGTCGACGCGACATCGTGCGCGGTGTCTCGTTCGATGTGCAACCCGAACAGACGCTGGGCATCGTCGGTGAATCCGGGTCGGGTAAGACGATGACCGCGCTGGCCGCCACCGGGCTGCTCGACGCGCCCGGCGCCGTCGTCACCGGGACGAGCACGCTGGGCGCCACCGCCGGCACCGACGCCGTCCAGCTCGTCGGCGCGTCGGCGCGGCTGCTGCGCAGCGTGCACGGCGGCCGGATCGGCTTCGTGTTCCAGGACCCGTCCACGTCGCTGAACCCGCTGCTGACCATCGAACGTCAGATCACCGAATCAATTGAGACCCACCGTCGTTTCACCCGACGGCAGGCCCGCACCCGGGCGCTCGAGCTGTTGGCGGCGGTGGGGCTGCCGCAGCCCGAGGCGCGGCTGGACAGCTATCCGCACCAGCTCTCGGGCGGGCAGCGGCAACGGGTGATGATCGCGGTCGCGCTGGCGTGTGACCCGCAGCTGCTGATCGCCGACGAACCGACCACCGCGCTGGACGTGACCACGCAGGCCCAGATCGTCGAGCTGGTAACGGATTTACGGCGCGACTTCGGCACCGCGGTGGTGTGGATCAGCCACGACCTCGGCGTCATCGGCCAAGTGGCCGACGACGTCACCGTGCTTCAGGACGGTCAGGCCGTCGAGCAGGCGGCGATCACCGACATCTTCGACCGCCCGCAGCATCCCTATACCCGCGAGCTGTTGGCGGCGCGGCCGCTGATCGGGCATGCCGGACCGGCGCCGGTTCCCGACGCCGAGGTACTGCTGGATGTCGACGGCCTCGACGTGCGCTACCGGGTCACGACCGCGAGCGGCAAGCGCACCGTACATGCGGTGAACCAGCTGTCGTTTCGTATTCGGCGGGGCACCACGCTGGGGCTGGTCGGGGAATCCGGTTCGGGTAAATCGACGGTCGCCGCGGCGCTGACCGGTTTGGTCAAGCCCGATGCGGGTACCGCCACCATCGGCGGTGACGACGTGATCGGCGCGCGACGCGCGGCGCTCAAGGCGGTGCGCAGACGGATCAGCCTGGTTCTGCAGGATCCGTTCTCGTCGCTGAATCCCCGTGCCCGGGTGGGTATCTCGATCGCTGAACCGTTGATGGTGCACCGACTCGCGCGGGGCAGGCAGGCCCGCCGCGCCCGGGTGGCGGAACTGCTCGACCTGGTCGGGTTGCCGACGTCGTTCGCCGGCCGATATCCGCACGAATTGTCCGGCGGTGAACGCCAACGCGTGTCGATCGCCCGCGCGCTGGCCGTCGAACCCGATCTCGTGATCTTCGACGAAGCCACTGCGTCACTGGATGTTTCGGTGCAGGCGCGGGTGCTCGACCTGTTGACCCGGCTGCAGCGCGAGCTCGGGTTGACCTACCTGTTCATCGCCCATGATCTGGCCGTCGTGCAGCAGATGAGCCACGACGTGCTGGTCATGCGTGACGGCGCCGGCATCGAATACCGTCCGGCCGCTGACCTGTTCGCCGCGGCTGAACACGACTACACCCGCGCGCTGCTGGCGGCCGTCCCGCCCGCCGCCCCGCTCAGGCCGTGAGAGGGTCTTGAACCATGACTTCACTCAGCGGCAAGGTCACGTTGGTCACCGGCGCGTCGGCGGGTCTGGGCGCCGCGGTGGCGCAGCTATTCGCCCAGCGCGGCGCGACGGTGTTCGGGATCGCGCGCGACGCCGAACGGATGGCCACGGTCTTCGAGTCCGTGCCGGGCGGCAGGTACGCGTCGGTGGACGTCACCTCACCGCAGGCGTGCCGCGACGCGGTGTCGAACTGCGTCGCGGCGTTCGGCCGGCTCGACGTGCTGGTCAACGTCGCCGGCTTTCATCAGATGCGCCACACCACGACGATGACCGACGAGGACTGGGATCGCGATCTGGCGGTGAACCTCAACGGGCCGTTCTACCTGTGCCGCGCCGCGCTGCCGCACCTGCTGGAGACCGGCGGCAACATCGTCAACGTCGCGTCGATCGCGGGCGTGGAGGGTGAGGTGTACTCGGCCGGTTACTGCGCCGCCAAACACGGGCTGGTCGGGCTGACCCGCGCGCTGGCCGTCGAGTACACCAAGGAGAAGGTCCGCGTGAACGCGGTGTGCCCCGGCGGGATGCCGACCGCGCAGACCACGGAGTTCACCGCGCCCGAGGGCGCCGACTGGGATCTGATCATGCGGATCGCGTCACCGCGCGGGTTCATGGACACCGTCGACGTCGCCAAGGCGATCGCGTTTCTGGCCAGCGACGACGCCGCCGCGATCCACGGCGCGGTGTACCGGGTGGACAACGGCAAAGGCGCGGGCTGAGGGGATTTGGGTGCGCTAACGTGCGCCACGCGATGGTTTGCGCACCGAAATCGCAAAAGTCAGAGCAGTTTGTGCTCGATCGCGGTGGTCAGCTGTGGCTTGCGCCAGCCTCCGGTGACCTTCTCGATGCGCACGCCCATCTCCCCGCCGGCGATCTCGAGCGTGCCGATCTGATTGCGAAAGTGCGGCATCGTGACGGGTCGCCACCGAAGCCGCGGCATCCCCGCGTTCGTGGTCCGCACCAGCGCCTTGCCGAAGGACTCGATGAACCGGGTGTGACCGAGCCGCAGCACGACGCGTTCCACCGCCGACGGCTCCTTGCGCAGCCCCGAGCACACCACCTGCCACACCTTCGTGGCGACTCCGGCACCGGCATCGGGCGCCTCGACCTCAGTCACCCAGCAGTGGTGCACGTCGCCGCCGAACAGCACCATCGTGGCGGGTGCCCGGCCTCGTTTTCCGCTCACCACGTCGATGACCAGATCCTCGAAGCGTCGATAGCTGTCCTGGAAGCAGGCCCAGTGGTCGAGGTTGGCGGTCATGCGCACCTTCTCCCCCAGCCCGGACAGCCATCTGCCCCATGCGCCGTCACCGACGGCCTCCGACCACGCCTCGATGTGGTGCATGCCGTAGGGCAACAGGATCGGCAGCGAACTGGCGAACAGCAGATGCTGATAGTTGCCGTCGACGTTCGAGGTGATCCAGTCCCATTCCTCGTCGGTGGTGATCCGGCGGTGCCCCGGCTGCAGCTGGCGCCCCGAGCGGGCGTCGACGACGATCAGGCGCGCCGCACCGAGATCGCGGCACATGCTGAAATGTGAGACCCCGTCGTCCTTTTCGGCCATCAGCGCGAGCTCCCGGACCGCCTCGGTGCCCTGCCGGGTCTTGACGGCCCGCTGGAAGATCTCGTCCTTGGCCAGCTCGTCGGGAGACATGTTGCCGAGGTGCTGATAGATCCAGTACGCCATCAGCCCGCCGATGATCCGGGTCTGATACCAATCGGTCTGGCGTTTCTCCTCGAGCCAGGACCGCGAGGTGTTCCACTTGTCGTTGATCTCGTGATCGTCGAACATCATCGAGGTCGGGACCGTCGAGAGCATCCACCGCACAACGGGATCGCGCCAGGCGTCCCAGTAGCCGATGCAGTACTCCTCGAAGTCCTCGAGCACCTCGACGGGCCCGTCGGCGTGCACCTCACGGTCGGCGACCAGGTCCTTGATCGTGTCGTTGACCTGATCGGCGTAGAGCTGGTCGCCCATCATCAGCAGCGCGTCGGGCCACAGCGCCGACGGCTGGCGCAGCATCCGCATACCGTAGGTGCGCAGCACGTCGATGCCCTTGCCCCGCGGGTGCCACCAGTGCTGGTAGGTGAACGGCGGGTGGTGCGGAGCCGACGCGCGGCACGACCCGAACAGCAGCCGCAGCGAGCCGTCACGCGGCATCAACCGCACCCGCGGCTGCGGGAACTCGTAATCGGCTGGCGGCCAAGCCTTCTGGCCGTCGAGGTGAACCTCGTAGGGGTGCTCGCGTTCCGGATCCAGCCCCGTCACGCAGACGAGCGCGAAGTGGTGGCCCTCGACCTCGAACGTGTCCGCACGGTGGCCGAGGACCTCCACCGCACACGGTGCGTCCGTCTCGACCCAGATGGTCGCGTCGGTCACACCGACGTGGCGGAGCAGGGGCCCCACGCGAACCTCGGGCATCGCCCCATCATGCATCAACTCTCGATGGGACGACGCCCGAGGCGCGTTATCAGTGTTCAGGCCGCCGGCGTCCGAGGTAGAACGCCATCCCGATGGCGCCGAAGCCCAGGGTGCCGATCACCCCGGCCGCGACCATCAGGAAGATGTCGCGTCCGGTCAAGCCGGCCGACGACGACTCATCTGATGCCAGCCGCAGCTGGTAGTCACCCGGCAACGGACCCTCTTGGGGCTCCTCCAGACCCGGGAACTGCTGGGTCCGGTGCACCTCGAATTGGCGTTCGCCGCTTGGTGTCTGGGTCCACACGCCCCACGCCGGCGTCGCGCCGTCGAGCAGCACCTTGCGCTCCCCGAAGCGAGCGTCCTCGCCGACGTCGACGATCCGGCGGACCCGGAACGGTTCGTACACCGCATCCGAGTAGCGCACCTGGACGGGCACGTTGTCGTAGCGCAACACCGGCGGCGGGGGCGGCGGCAACGGCAGCCCGGCGCCCGGGTAGTAGCCGCCGCCGAAGAAGCTGCCCACCGCGATGTTGGTGACGGCTTGCATCGTGTCGATCGCCGCGTTGATCGGGTTCAGGATCGCCGCGGTGAAGCTGTAGGCGGCGAACCGGGCCGCCTCCAGCACGATCCGAGACAGCGGCGGGATGTACATGATGCGGGGCCGCATGTCGTAGACGTAGACGATGCGCACCGGAGCCCGGAACGGGTTGGCGATGATCGGACGGTAGTACTCGTCGTATTCGATCCACTCCGGCCGCCATTGGCGCACGTTGCTGATGTACTCGACCTCGCGACGCTCGACGCGGCGCTCGACGCCGAACTCGGTCTTGGCGCTCGCCCCGATGTCCAGGCCCGGGATCTTCAGGCTGGTCTCGATCGAGTTCGCGAACGCGGCGACGTCTTCGTCGGCAGCCGGTTCGGGCTGTTCCTCGAAGATCGGCTCGGCCCGCTTGGCCAGCTGCACATCCTCGGCGGGAGCCTCCAGTGTTTCGGGCTCCAGCGTCTCGATCTGCTTGGCGGCCTGCGAGATCGACACCGTCGGCGTTTCGGATTCCTCGTCGCGGGTCTGGCTCTCGGTCTCCGACGTCGCCGGTTCACTGGTGGGCGTCTCGGTGTTGCGCGGCGACGGCTCACTGGTAGGCGCCTCGCTGGTTTCGATGGCCGGTGCGAGGGCCTCGGACGGGGGCACCGATGTGCCCGACGTCTCCGGTGCATCACGCTCGGCTTCGGTCGTGCGCACGACCTTGCTTTCGGTGCTGGGCGCCGCCGAGCTGGCCGGTGCGCGCTCGGCGGTGGTCGACGGCTCCGGCTCGGGGGCGGCCGCCGGTTCGGTGGTTTGCACCGTCGTGTTGACCGTCGTCTTCGGCGCCTGGGTCGACGGCTCGGGCTCGGGTTCGGGCTTCGGTTCGACGACGGCGGGCGCCTGCGTCTGCGGCGCCTGCGTCTGGGGCGCCTGCGTCTGGGGCGCCTGCGTCGGCGTCTGCTGCGTCGGCGTCTGCGTCTGTGGCGCTTGCGTCGGCGTCTGCGCAGGAGCCTCTACCGCCGGCGCCTGCGTCGCCTCCTTCGGAGCCTCCCGTTTGGGCGCCTCCTGTTTGGCCTCCGGCGCGGTGCGCTTCGGCGGCGGCGCGATCACGGTCGTCGTCGGCCCGCTGGAGTCGTCGGAACCCGGCTGGGCCAGAGCCGGTGCAACACCGCCCGTGAGGGCGGTCAGTGAGATGACGACGCCGGACGCCAGAACGGCGACCACGCCTCGCTTTGAGCAAAATTCAAGGGGTGCACCCATCGTGCGTCTGCTCCTTTTGAAACATGCGCGTCGACTCCCCCAACGCTGGTGCCTGTTCCAGCAGTCGCGCTCGACAGTTTCATCGCTCGTCAGGCCGTAGTAGTTACAGCCCGAGCGGTCTACGGCTTGCGACGCAGCGCACCGATCACCAGCGCCACCCCGACCAGCGCGATGAGTGGGCCCAGAATCGACCAGGTCGTGGTGTTGCTCATCGGGCTTCCGCCCACCAGCCCGAACCCCTGCAGTGCGAACAGCAGGCCGAACAACGCGACGATCACACCGACGATGGCGATGGCGATTCGCATGGCTTCACCCTAGGCGCAGCATCCGCGAGCGCACGCTTGTTATACGCAAACGCCGAGACCACGCGCGAACAACCGTGCGCTCGGCGAGCAGGTTCAGCGGCGCCGCGACAGGTACTTCTGGTAGGCCTCGGCGGCGGCCGCCAACTCCGGGCGCGCGTCGAGCAGCGGCTGAAGCTTCTTGCGCGCCGCCTCGCGTTTGTACGGCAGAAACTCCGTCGGGAAGTTGCCCTCATGCGGCTCGTAGTCGCGCAGCACCCGGCGCGCGACGGTGGCCTTGTGCACCTCGTCGACCCCGTCGGCGATGCCCATCGTCGGCGCGCCGGCGTACATCGCCTGGATCGGGGTCAGATCGGTGGTGCCCAACGAGCCGAGGATGTGCAGCGCGTTGAACGACACCTCGCGCAGCACCCGCGCCATCGTGAACTTGACCGCGGCGATGTCGGTGCGGGCCTCCTGGGTGGAGGTCTGGTCGATCTTCCACGCCGTCTCGAGCACGAACAGCCGCAGCATCTTGATCATCGCGTAGGACTCGGCGATCTTCTCCTGCACCATCTGATGCTCGGAGATGACCTTGCCGTGCGATTCGCGGCTGAGCGCCCGCTCGCACATCATGTCGAACGCGAGGTTGCACTGGGCGATGGTGCGCATGGCGTGGTGGATGCGGCCACCGCCGAGACGGCGCTGGGCCAGCACGCGCGCGCCGTCCTCCGGGCCGAGAAGATGGTCCAGCGGCACCCGCACGTCGCGGTAGATGATGTGGTTGTGGTTGCGCGGTTCCGGCAGGATCTCCACGCCCGGGGTCTTGCGCGGCACCACGAACATCCCGTTGGTGCACATCACGAACAAGATGTCGGCGACGCGACCCGCTGAGGTGAACCACTTCTCGCCGTTGATCACCCACTCGTCGCCGTCGCGCACGGCATGCGTCTTGAACAGGCTCGGGTCGCTGCCGCCCTGAGGTTCGGTCATCGAGTAGGCCGAGAACATGTCCTGGTTGAGCAGCGGCTTCAGCCAGCGTTCCTTCTGCTCCTCGGTGCCGTAGGCGGCGAGCATCTCCATGTTGCCGGTGTCGGGGGCCGACGCACCGAACATGTGCGGCGCGCCGGGATAGCGGCCGATGACCTCGTTGAGCAGCCCGAGCTTGAGCTGCCCGTAGCCGGGGCCGCCGAGCTCCTCGTCGAGAAAGATCGCCCATAGACCCTGGTCTTTGACCTCTTGCTGCAGCTCACGCACGTAGGCCTTGACCGCGGGGTCCGGTGAGCGCACCGCGTGCGGAAACACGTGATCGAGCCGTTCGACCTTTTCCTCGCAGAACTGCTTGACCCAGTCGAGCTTTTTCTGAAACTCCGGTTCGGTGCTGAAATCCCACGCCATGGGTGCAGTCTGTCACCCGGTCACGCTCCTATCTCGATCTGCTTGCAATCGCGTGTGCCGCGACGCGAAACGGGCAGTCCAGCGATAGGAAAGAGGTGACATGACGACGCTTGCGCGACTCACAGCGCTGTTGGTGGTAGTGATCGGCGCGGTGTTGGCCGCACCGCAGGCTGCCGCATCACCCGAGGACGATTTCTGCCGCAGCATGACCTCGGTCGGTTTCACCGGCAACTGCGCGACCCTGAGCACCCTGGCCCGCGACGTATGCGCTCAACTCGAGCGCGGTGCGGATGCGACCGCGGTGGCCGAGAGGTTGGACAGCACGACGAACGACGAAACGCTGTCGAACTTCATCGTGGCCGGGGCTGGGCTGTACTTCTGCCCGGAACACCGCCAACCCTGAACGGCTAAACTTCGACGGCAATGAGTGCCGGTGCGCCCCGCTTTGACGCCGCCAGGATTGCTGCTGCTGTCGCGGGTACCGCCATGATGTTGTTGGCCCTCGTCGGGTGCTCGACCAGCGACAGGCCGGATACATCTGCCACGACGACAGCGGCGCCCGAGACTCCGGCACCGGCAGCCGAGCCGCCACGCCGCGAACTCGCGTCGGACCCCGTCACCATCGCCGACGACCTGGTTGCCGACGAACGTGCGTTGCGCGACCCGTCGTCCTCGGAGGCGGTGCTGACGGCGGCGGCACAACGGCAGCAGGTGGCCTACCGGGCCATCGGGCACCATCCCGAATGGGACCCGATCGTGCGTCCGCGGATCCCGTCCGAGCTGCTGACGGTCTACGACCTCAATGTCAACGCGCGCCGGGAGCTCGGCGTGATGAGCCGGCCGAAGGACACGCTGCCGGCGTGGCGGATCGTTCCCCCCACACCGGCAGCCGAACTCATGGATTACTACCGCGCGGCCGAAGCCGAGTTCGGTGTCGGCTGGAACTATCTGGCGGCGATCAACCTCGTCGAAACCGCGTTCGGACGGGTCGCCGGGGTGAGCACCGCGGGCGCGCAGGGTCCGATGCAGTTCATGCCCTCCACGTTCGCCGCATTCGGCGCGGGCGGAGACATCCACTCGCCCCGCGACAGCATCATGGCCGCGGGACGCTATTTGGCCGCCAACGGGTTCACCGGCAACCGCGATTACGCGCTGTACCGGTACAACAACTCGAACAACTATGTGCGGGCCATCAACGACTACGCCGCCGCACTGGCCGCCGATCCCGCCGTGTTCACCGGATATCACCGGTGGGAGGTCTATTACAAGACGACGGCCGGTGATGTGCTCCTACCGGTCGGTTACTCGGAGGCCGCGCCGATTCCGGTCGAGGCCTACCTTGCGTCCCAGACATCGCCGGCGGTGCGGATCTCCGACCGTAGCGAGCAGATCCTCGAGAGGCTGTTGGCGGTCCGAAACGATGTGTCGGGTTCGGATCCATCGGCGCGCGCCGAAACGCTGTCGCGGCAGTTCCTCGGAACCCCTTATCGCGCAAACACTTTGATCGGTTCGCCCGCCGACCCCGAACAGCTTGTGGTGGAACTGGATCGGGTGGACTGCTTCACCTACGCCGACTACGTCGAAGCGCTCAAACGTGCGGCGAACCGCGACGAGTTCATCGACGCGCTGATCAACGTGCGATACAAGGATGGCGTCGTCGGGTTCCAGAGCAGGAAGCACTTCTTCACCGACTGGGCGGTCGCAACGCCCGCGTTGGCCACGGACGTCACTGCGCGCCTGAGCCCCAGCGCGATTCAGGTGCACAAGAACCTCAACCAGAAGGATTCGGGCGGCCACTACCTGCCCGGGTTGCCGGTGGTCCCGCGAACCGTTTTCTACATTCCCAGTTCCCAGGTCGACGGCGGCGTGCTGAGCCAACTTCGTACCGGCGACTACATCGGGGCGTTCGCAGAAGACGGCGGTCTCGACGTCACGCATGTCGGCATCTTCGTCGAGACACCCGACGGGCCGGTGTTCCGGAACGCATCGTCGTTGCGGGCAAACCAGAAGGTCGTGGACCAGCCGCTGGCCGAGTACCTACAGACCGTGCCGGGGATCGTCGTGCTGCGCCCAGTGCAATAGTGTTTGCTGTTGCGTTCCGCGCAGCGCAGCCCCGGTTCGTCGAAGCGGCATACAGGGCGCCCTGAAAGCGGTAATTTGCTGCAAACGTCAAATTTCTGCTCCACCACGTTCGGGGACGTGGGTACGGAAGGAAAACGTCATGGGCTACGCCAACTACATCGGTCGCGTCGGAGCATTAGCGGTGACATTGGGCGTTGGCGTCGCCATCGCGAACGCTCCGGCCGTTGCGTTCGCGGACACCTCCGGCTCGTCGTCCACGAGCGACACGTCCACGTCGACCAGCGAATCTGCTGCGGCCGAGAACTCGACAGCCACCGCCGACACCACTGATTCTTCGGACGCCGCCGACGAGAACGCCGCCGAAGAGACCGAGGACGTCGACGAGGCCGAAGACCTTGACGAGGTCGACGAGGTCGAAGAGGTTGAGGACGTCGAAGAGGCCGAAGATGCCGAGGCCGCTCAGGACGACACGTCGTCGGCCGACGTGGAGTCGGCCGATCCGCCCGTTGACAACGAGTCACGCTCTGGCAACAGGGATTTCGCCGACGAGGTCACGTCGTATGTCAACGCGACCGTCGAACGGTTCACCCGCGCGCAGGCCGCGGAGTCCGAGCCGGACGTCACCGCCGCGGCGAAGGTCACCGACACAGCAGACGTCGCACCTAAGTCGTCGACCACCACACCCAACCCCACGGTGACGTTCACGACCATGACCGCCCCAGAAGCCGCCGCGGTGACGGTCACCCCCCAGCCGCGGCCCACCCTGGTCAGCCTGGTCACGGAAACGGTGGAAGCGGTGCTGCGGCCGTTGATGGGACTGGGCACCGAAGCGCCGCTTCAGCTGCCCGGGCTGTGGACGATGCTCGCGGCCGCACGCGGCGAGTTCGAGCGGCAGCTGTCTCAGCAGAGCACGCCGCCGGCGGCGCAGTACACCGTCACGCAGATCTCGGGGCCCTCAGCACAAGCCAACGGCACGCCCTACGTGCTGGTGATCGGCGTCGACGGCACCAACCTGGGCCGGATCCTCTCCGATCCCGAGAACGACCACTTCTTCGCGCTGATGGACGAGGGCACCACCGCGGCCTCGAGCATTGTCGGCCACACCACGATCTCCAACCCCTCGTGGACGGCGATCCTGACCGGTGTGTGGGGTGAAACCACGGGCGTCGTGAACAACGTCTTCACGCCGGGGCCGTACAACCGGTACCCGACGGTGTTCAACATGCTCGAGACACACGACCCGAACATCGAGACCATCGCGATCGCCAACTGGAACGTCATCGCCGATATCGCGAATGCCGGATCGATACCCGCCGACCAGATCCATTTCGTACCACGGGTTCCCGGCGACACGAACTGGTTGCTCACCGACGACGCGGTCGGCGCCGCCACCGTCGAAGCGATCCGCAACACCCAGACGGGCACTCCGACGTTCATGTTCAGCTACTTCGTCGGCGTCGACGAGAACGGGCACGACTACGGCGGGGCGTCACCGGAGTACGCGGAGGCCCTCCGCAACGTCGACGAAAATCTCGGCTTGATCATGGCCGAGATCGCCGAGCGGGAGAAGTGCAACCCGGGGCTGTGCGAGAACTGGACCGTGATCGTGGTCACCGACCACGGTCACCAGCCGCAACAGGGCTTCGGGCACGGGTTCCAAACGCCTTCGGAGACATCGACGTTCGTGATCGCGCGGGGTTCGGACTTCCAAGAAGGGTTTATGAACCTGCAGTACGAGATCGTCGACACGACGCCAACGGTGTTGGACCTCTTCGGTGCACCGCCACCCGCGTATTCCGACGGCGTCTCGCTGACCACGCTCGGCGACAGCGACGTCGACCCGGTCGATCTGCACCAGGCGCTGTTCGACGCCATCGCGATGAACGGCTATCCCGACATCGGCACCAACATCGCGCTGGGCGTGCGAACGATCTTCACCTCGATCCCCTACTTCATCTACACGATCACCTACGACACGATCGACGAACTGAGGGCGATCGCCGACCAGGACATCTTCCTCGTCAGCGCACTGGCCGGGCTGGCGATCGTGCCGGTGCAACTCGTCGGCAACCTGCTGTACGTGGCGACCAACATTCCCGCGCAGATCGTGGCCCGGCTGACCGGCGTAAACAACAACAGCATCTTCCCGCTGTTCCCGGCGCCGCCGTCGACGTGGCCGCCGTCGCCGCTGATCCCGCCGAACCTGGCGCTGCTGGCCTGCGGTGAGGGCGCGACCGCAGAGGTGCCGTGCAACGCCGCGATCGTTGCGTGACAACGCGTTAGCTGAACGCTGGAGCGACGAACCGTTCGACCATGCGGCGTTCGGCGTCGTCGTCGCCGACGGGCCAGATCGCCAGCGACATGACGACGCGCACGATCCATTGGGCCGCGTGCGGGTCGTCGTCGGTGATGCCGGTGAGGTCGGCGGCAAGGCGGCCCAGCACCGGCGACGACGGCAGCTGGGTCAGATCCCGCCCTGCGGTGAGGCTCATCATCATCGGGCGGATCGGGTCTGACCGGATGTGTTCGAGCGCGACCGTGATCGCCTTCACGACGCGTTCGGTGCCGGTGAGGTCGTTGACCGCGGTGCGTACGGAGTCGACGACGCGAGCCGCCAGGCGCAGTAGAACGGCGTCGCGGATCTGGGCCTTGCCGCCGGCGTAGCGGTAGATCGTTGCGCGTGAACAGTGCACGCGTGCGGCCAATGCGTCGATGTCGAACGCGTCGAGACCGTCGCGTACGACGAGGTCGGTGGCCGCGGCGTAGATCCGCTCGGCGGCTGCGGTACGACGCTCGCCGCCGAGAAGCCAATCGTCTCGTGCCACCACTGCTCCCCTGTTTCTCAACTCTGAGACAAACCTGACGTTACATCTCAGCGTTTGCCCATGTCGGAGGTATGCGCTGAGACGGCGCCGGCCGCCTGGCTTGACCTGGGATTTCAACTTCACCGGCGGCTATTGACGACGGTGTTTGCGGCCGGTCAGCGTGGACGTATGGGGTCTGCGCTGGGCATCGCGTTGTTCGACGACAAGTACATTCAGGACCCCTATCCGCTGTACCGCCGGATGGTCGAGACGGCGCCGGTGCACCGAATCGGGAACTCGGGTTTCTATGCGGTGTGCAGTTGGGACGCGGTCAACGAGGCGATCGCGCGGCCGCAAGACTTCTCGTCGAACCTGACCGCGACGATGACCTACCAACCCGGCGGCGTGATCGGCGCCTTCGAGATGGAGGGGCTGGGCGGTAAGAGCCATGTATTGGCCACCGCCGATGAACCCGCGCACGCGGTGCACCGCAAAGCGGTGCTGCGACAGTTGACGGCCAAGCGGATTCGGGCGTTCGACACTTTCATCGGTGACACGTCAGAGCGGTTGTGGGATGGGGGCTTTCTGCACGGGCGCATCGAGTGGATGAGCGCGGTGGCCAACCGTCTGCCGATGATGATCGTGGGGCGGATCATCGGCGTGCCCGACACCGATGTCGACGCGCTCGTCCGGTGGGGTTATGCCGCAACACAAGTCGTGGAGGGCCTGGTCGGCCGAGACCAGCTGGCCCAGGCCGGCGTCGCGGTCGGAGAGCTCACCGGATACATCATCGATCAATTCCGACGGGCTGCGGATGACCCGCAGGACAACCTGCTCGGCGATCTGGCCCTGGCGTGCGCATCGGGCGAGATGGACGAACAGACCGCGCTAGGGATGATGATCATCCTGTTCAGCGCCGGCGGCGAATCCACTGCGTCGCTGATCGGCTCTGCCGCTTGGATTTTGGCGACACGCACCGACGTCCAGGAGCAGGTGCGCGACGACCCCGAACTATTGGGCGCATTTCTCGAAGAGGTGCTGCGTACCGAACCGCCGTTTCGGGGGCATTACCGCCACGTGGTGAACGACACGTCGCTGTGCGGTGTGCGTCTTCGGGCGGGGTCGCGGCTGCTGTTGTTGTGGGGAGCGGCGAACCGTGACCCGTCGCATTTCGACAACCCGGATGAGTTCAGGTTGGACCGGGCTGGAGGCAAGGGCCACATCAGTTTTGGCAAAGGCGCACATTTTTGCGTCGGTGCCGCGCTGGCGCGTCTGGAAGCGACGGTCGTGATCCGGCAGCTTCTTGACCGCACCACGCACATCGAGGCCGTCGACGTGGGTCGCTGGTTGCCGAGCCTGCTTGTGAGGCGCCTTGATCGGCTGGAATTGGCCTGCGTTGTGCCACAAGGCTGATAGGGTGCTTTCGTCATGACACCCGACTGTGAAGAGGGTGGTCTGCGATCGACTGGTTGACTGACGCACAGACAATCGGCCTGGCGCTAGTGATCCTGGGCGCCACTTTTGCTGTCGGCTGGACGGTGCGCGGTCGAATCCGGTTGCTACGCAGCCTGTTTATTCCATCGAGCATCATCACCGGATTTCTGGTGCTGTTCCTCGGTCCTCAGGTGCTGGGCAGGCTGACCGGTACCGGCGGCCTGTTTCCGAGCGCCGTCATCGACGTGTGGCGGGTTATGCCCGGTCTGTTGATCAATGTGGTGTTCGGCGCCATCATGATCGGCAAGACTTTGCCGGCGCCGCGGAAGTTGTGGCGGGCCGCCTCGCCACACGCGTTGATGGGTATCGTGCTGTCGCTGGGCCAGTTCGCGCTCGGCGGGATGCTGGTGCTGTTCCTGCTCACGCCGGTGTTCGGGCTCGCACCCGAAGCCGGGGCGCTGTTGGAGATGTCGTTCGCGGGCGGTCACGGCACCATCGCGGGGATGGGACAGTTGCTCGAAGATGTGGACGCGCCCGAACTCGTCGACGTGGGCCTGGGGCTGGCGACCATCAGCATGATCACCGGCGTGGTCGTGGGATCGGCGTTGGTGCGATGGGCGGTGCGCAGCCCCAAGGTGGAGGTGATGCGTAACACGGTACCCACCGCGGCGGAGGACTACGACGTCGACCGCGTCCGCGTCGCACCGGCGGACGACCGCCCCGTCAAGGACGAGGGCATTCATGCGACGACGTTGGCGTTCGCGATGATCGCGTTGGCGATCTTGGTGGCGGTGGCGCTGCTGTGGTCGGCGCGCGCGATCGTCCGCGCGCTGGGCTCCGACATCCTCGACACGTTCCCGCTGTTCCCGGTGGCGGTGATCGGCGGGTTCATCGTGCAGTGGGTGACCACGAAGGCGGGACATGCCGACAAGATCGACAAGGAAGCGGTGCAGGGAATCTCCGCGGTCGCGCTGGATGCGCTGTTGGTGTGCGCGATCGGCACGATGTCGCTTGCGACGCTGGGCTCCAACGTGCCGGCCATCGTCGCGTTCACGATCGTGGGGGTGCTGTGGAGTGTCGTGATCACGGTGTGGTTCGGGCGGCGGTTTCACCGCACGCACTGGTTCGAGCACGCCATCGCCGACTTCGGCCAGTCACAAGGCAACGTCGCGACTGGCTTCGTGCTGGCCGACATGGTCGACCCGCAGCGGCGAACCAGCACCGCGAATGACTACGGCTACAAACAACTGTTGTACGAGCCGTTCTTCGGGGGCGGGCTGCTCACGGCGCTGTCCGTACCGCTGATCGCGCAGTTCGGGCTGCCGGCGTTCACGATCGTAAGCGCTGTGCTGCTGGTGGTTTTCGGTGTGTGGGGTATGCGCGCTGGAAAGGCGACGTGAAAACAGCGCTTGGGCTAGCATCGGCGCTCGTGCGGAAATTGACACTGTTGACAATTGCGTTCGGCCTGGGGCTGTCCTTCGCGCCGGTGGCTACCGCCGCGCCGATGCCGCAGCAGCAAGGTTCAGACTGCGACCCGAATTACTCGGGCGCCTGCGTGCCGATTGCCAGCGATGTCGACTGTGCCGGCGGTAGCGGCAACGGCCCGGCGTACGTGTCCGGCCCCGTGTATGTCGAAGGAGACGACATCTACGGACTCGACCGCGATGGCGATGGTGTCGCGTGCGAGTAAACGACCCGACTTAATGCTTGGTGGGGCGGGCGGGGCTCGAACCCGCGACCAACGGATTATGAGTCCGCGGCTCTAACCAACTGAGCTACCGCCCCTGCGCAGCAAGCTGCGGATAACCGAGCATGCGCTCGACAACTCTAACGGTGGCGTAACCCTGGTGTTCCCAGGGGCGCGCGACGGTGGGCCATCGCCCGAGGTGACGATCGTGGTGGCCGCCGAACCGGGCCGGCTCGAGCGAGCGAGCGAATTATTCGCTCAGAGCTTGCCAGGAATCATTCACACCCAAGAGAGACCCGGCGCGAAGCCCCTAGCTGCCGTACACCGTCTGCCCGTCGGCGTCGATCAGGTACCGCTCGGTGCCCTCGGCCACCCGCGGCGCATCGGCGCCCAGCGACACCGCGATCTTGTTGGCGGCATTGCGCATCACGTCCAACGTCAGTTCGAACGCCTGCTCGTCGGAGAAATGTTTGTGCACACCGCGCGCCACCTTCTCTGAGATTTGCGACGGCGACCAGATCAGCGCGTCGACGTATCGCAGCGCCGCCTTCTGCGCCTTCGTCAGCCCCTCCGCGGATTCGTAGTCCTCGATCTGGCCGTACAACTCCTCCGAACCGCCCGCATCCAACGCCGTGGACTCCCGCAGCGACTTACACAGCCGGCAGTTGTGCTGCATCGCCCCGCGCAACCGCACAACCTCCGTCGTCACCGCATCGAGTCCGCGCATCCGGGCCACCGCCGGCACGAACCCGTTCAGCAGCGCATCGACCGGATCGGTGTCGTGATCCCACTCCACCGCCTCACGCGCACCCCGCTTGCCCAGCCCCAACGCCTCACATCCGGCCCACACCCGCGGGATGAAGTCGGCGATGAAGATCATCACCACCGTGCGAAACGCGTTGTCGCCCAACGTCGCCGTCAACTGTGTCCGCTGGTTGTCCCCGATCCCCGACACGTCGACGGAAAACTGCTCGGCGAACGCGGCCACCACCGAGTCCCGCTCGGCCGGACCGTCGACCGGGTCGATCTCCACCGGCAGCGGCGGCAACACCGACGCTCGCGCACACGTCAACCGGATCAGCGTGTCCAGACCGCGATCCCCCGATGACAACGCCACCAACCCGGCCAACCTGTCGGCCAGTTCCTGCGAGCCCATGCCCAGGATTATTGCGCTTGGCTGACCGAAGACATGTGAAAGTCCGGTATTCGCAGCGTGGGCATCGCCGCCCGGGTCGCCCAGTCACCCCACTCCCGCGGCAACGTGACCTCGCTGATCCCGGCTTCAGTGGCCCGGCGCAACAGGTCCAGCGGGCTTTCGTTGAACCGGAAGTTGTTGACGGCCGCGGTCACCTCGCCGTCCTCGACCA
Source organism: Mycolicibacterium pulveris (assembly GCA_050205315.1). Taxonomy (GTDB): domain Bacteria; phylum Actinomycetota; class Actinomycetes; order Mycobacteriales; family Mycobacteriaceae; genus Mycobacterium; species Mycobacterium pulveris_A. The sequence continues at coordinate 63,904 of JBNMRA010000009.1, forward strand.
GGTAGACGCCGTCGCGGGTCAGCCCGGTCAGCAGCAACACCGTCGGGTCGACCTCGCGGATGTACCACATCGTCGTCAGCAACAACCCGCGCTCGGTGCGCGCGATCATGTCCGCCAGGCTCGCCGTGCCGCCGGTCATCACCAGGTTGTCGGCCGGCACCGCCACCGACGCACCGAATTCCGCGGCGGCCGCCCGCGGATACGCCAACGTCTCGACGGCCCCGTCTCGGATCCAGTCCACCCGGCCGATGTCCATCCCGTTGTCGAACACCGACACCCGCTCCGACGACGTCGTGGTCGCCACAAACGGTGTGCACTCCAGCCCCGCCGCGTCCGGGTCGGAGTACAACGTCAACGGCAGATCGGTGAGCCGCTCCCCCACCCGCGTTCCGCCGCCCGGCGAGGACAACGCGGTGCGGCCTTCCTGGGCGCCGCGCCCGTCCATGGTCCAGGTCAGATAGATCATCAGGTCCGCCACGGTCGACGGCGGCAGAATCGTCTCGTACCGCCCCGCGGGCAGCGCCACCGACCGCTGCGCCCAGCTCAGCCGTGTCGACAGCTGCTCCAGCATCGAATCCGTTGGCACATCGGCGAAATCGGGTGTGCTCACCCCCACCCACGCCGAAGCACCGTCGCGTTTGGCGTTGATCTCCACCGACCCCGTCGGCTGCGTGTAGCGTCGGCGCAGCCCGTTGGACGTGGCCACGAACGTCGTCTCCACGACGTGCCTGGCGTACCCGTACAGTTGATTCGGGCCGCGAAAGCCCCGCGCGGCAAGGCTGCCCGCCACCGGAAGAAAAACCTGCGCACCGGTACCCGGCACCGGATCGTCCCAGTCCGCCGGCGGATCCGTCGCCGGCAGCGGTTCAGCGCCGTCACGCGCTTCAGGCGCCGACGCGGCCGCCTCCTGCGACGCCGCCACCAGGCCCGCGATGACGCCCGGGTCCACCTCGCTTGACCGCACCGACCCGACACGAGCCTCTTTGCCTTGGCGCACAATCGATATCACCGTGGTGTGCCGACTCGTCGACTCCCCGTTGGTGGTCATCGAGTTGCCCGCCCAGCGCAGCGACGCGTCCGCCCGGTCGGTGACCAACACGATCGTCTCGTCGGCCTTGCCCAGCCGGGCGGCCTCGGCCAGCGCGATATCGATGACCTGCTGTGCCCCGATCACCGGCTAGCGCCCCGCCTCGGCCCGCGTGTTGAGCACGTTCACGCCGCGGAACAGCGCGGACGGACAACCGTGGCTGACCGGAGCCACCTGTCCCGGCTGGGCCTTGCCGCAGTTGAACGCCCCGCTCAGCCGCCAGGTCGACGGCCCGCCGACGGCCTCCAGCGCACCCCAGAAGTCAGTCGTCGTCGACTGGTAGGCGACGTCGCGCAGCTGACCGTCCAGCCGGCCGTTCCGGATCCGGTAGAACCGCTGCCCGGTGAACTGGAAGTTGTAGCGCTGCATGTCAATCGACCAACTCTTGTCTCCCACGATGTAGATGCCGTCGGCTACCTGAGCGATCAGATCCTCGGTGCTGATGTCCTCGGCCGCCGGCTGCAGCGACACGTTGGCCATCCGCTGAATCGGCACGTGATGCGCGGAGTCGGCATATGAGCAGCCGTTGGACCGCGCCACCCCCAACCGCGGCGCGAACACCCGGTCCAGTTGATAGCCCACGAAGATGCCGTCGCGCACCAGATCCCAGCTCTGCGCCCGCACGCCCTCGTCGTCGAAACCGACCGTCGCCAACCCGTATTCGACGGTGCGGTCGGCGGTCACGTTCATCACCGGCGAACCGTAGCGCATGGTGTTCAGTTTGTCCGGCGTGGCGAACGAGGTGCCGGCATACGCTGCCTCATATCCGATCGCACGGTCGTATTCCGTTGCGTGCCCGACGGATTCGTGGATGGTCAACCACAGGTTGGACGGGTCGATCACCAGATCGGTCGGTCCTGCCGTGACGCTGGGGGCCTTGACTTTCTCCGCGAGCAGCGTCGGCATCTCGGCGAGCTCCTCGGACCAGTTCCACACCTCGTCGCCGGCCAGAAGCTCCCAGCCCCGCGCCGCCGGTGAGCACAGCGAGCGCATGGTTTCGAACGTCCCGGCGGTGGCGTCGACAGTGACCGCCTCCAGCATCGGCAGCACCCGCACGCGTTGCTGGGTGATCGACGAGCCGAAGGTGTCGGCGTAGAAGCTCTGCTCCTTGACGGCGTTGATCCCGGCCGACACGTGGTCGACACCGTCGGCGGCCAGCAGCCGCGCGGAGTGCTCGCCCAGCACGGCGAGCTTGTCGGTCGATGCGACGTCGAACGGGTCGATCCGGTAGTGCGACACCCACTCGGCGTCGGAATACACCGGTTCGGGGGCCAGTTCGATGCGCTCGGCGTTGAGCGCGGCCAACGTCGTCGCCACCTGCACGGCCCTGCGTGCGGTGTCGGCGGCCACGTCGGCGGACAGTTCGGCGTGTGATGCGAACCCCCAGGTGCCGTCGACGATCACCCGCACGGCCAGGCCGATCTCGCGGTTGACGACGGCGGTTTCCAGCTCACCGTCGCGCAGCTGCACGAGCTCGGAGGTGGTCGCGTGAATGCGGAGATCGGCGTGGCTGGCTCCGGCGGCCACCGCCGCGGACAATGCCGCATCGGCAAGGGCGTGGCGCGGCAGCTCGAGGAAGTCGGCGTCGACGCGTCGGCTCGCTGTCACGCCTCTACCGTAACGGCGGGCGCAGCGGCCCGCTTCAACGGCTCAGCGGCCACACCACGTGCCGGTCGACTGCCCGGGGCTGACGCGTCGAAATCTGCGCCACGGCTGTGAATTCCGTCGTCGAACGACCCTGCTGCAGAAATCGGCGAAGCAATGGCGCGCCTCGCCGTCCAACGAACTAGCCGCTGGTGCCCGCCACCGTCAGCTCCAGCGCCAACGCGGCACCGCACACCACCGCGACGATCGCGAACGTCACCCAGTCGATTCGTTTGGGTCCCGACGGCATCGCCGAGATCTGACCCGCACCGCCGCGCGCGGTGATCGCGTCGCCCATCTCGTCGGCGCGGCGCAGCGCGACGGTGATCGCCGCGGCGAGCAGGTCGATAGCCTCCAGCCACCAGCGGCGGTGGCGGCCCCGCCTGCTCTGCGGTCGCTCTTTGGGTCGCAGCCGGCGCGCGGCGTAGAGCACCCGGAACTCGTCGATCAGCATCGGAAACGCCCGCAGCGCCAACGTCAGCGCGACCGCCCATTCGTCCACCGGAATCCGCAGCAGACGCAGCGGCCGGCCCAATGTCGCGACGGCCGGGGCGATCTCGGCGACGTTGGTGGTCCACGACACCATCACGCCGAGGCCCAGCAGCACGATCGACAGCGAGGTGATGCGCAGGAAGTTGAGCAGCCCGCCCAACCCGAGTTCTGTTGAGCCCAACCCGATGACCGGGTCGCCACCGGCGAAGGCGGCGGTGAGCCCGCCCAGGAACAGCAGAAAGAACAGCCAGCCCGGAATCGTCGGCAGCACGCCGCGCGGGATGCGCGCCAGCCACGCCGCCGTCAGCACCAGCGCGGCAACCGCCGCGATCGGCACCCAGCCCGGATAGAACGTCAGCAGGACGCCGATACCGGCGACGATCGCCAGTTTCGAGCCGGCCCACAGTTGGTGGATGACGCTGTTACCCGGCACGGGTCGCAGCAGCACCAACGGCTTGGGTTGCCGTTTGGTCGCGGGCGCCGTCATGACATACCTCCGGCCGTCGAGGGCGCGGGGACCAACGCACCGCTTTCCAGGTGCAGCGTGCGCGGGCACAGATCTTCCAGACCGGTGAAGTCATGTGAGATCACCACGACGGTCAGCCCGGCGTTGCGACGCAGGTCCTCCAATAGCCGCAGCAGACCGCGCTGGCTGGCGGCGTCGAGCCCGGCCAGCGGTTCGTCGAGGATCAGCGCGCGCGGGGCACGCGCCAGCAGCCCGGCCAGCACCACCCGGCGCATCTGCCCGCCGCTGAGTTGGTCGATGCGGCGCTTGGCCAGCGACGGATCCAGGCCGACCATGGTCAGCGCATCGGCGATCCGGCCGCGGTCCCTGGCGGAAAACCCGGCGGCCGAGGCGATTTCGTAGCCGACGTGGCTGCGCATCAACTGCAGCCGCGCGGCCTGGAACGACAACGCGACAGCGCCGACCTGATCGGAGGCCGGCGCCCCGTCGAGCAGGCACGTGCCGACGGTCGGAACGGTGAGCCCCGCCATGATCCAGGCCAGCGTCGACTTGCCGGATCCGTTGAGCCCGTGGATCAGCACGCCGTCGCCCTCGTGGACGGTGAAGTTGATATCGCGCAATGCGGTTGCCGCCCAGGGTGTTCCGCTGCCGTATTCATGGCCGACGTCGACGAGCTCGAGCACCGGCTGTTCTGAGTGATGACCCGGCACGACGGTCGGGGCAGGCGCCGCCGTCGTCTCCACCATCTCGGTGTTGTCGGCGGCACCGCTGCCGCCGGTGAGGTTGACGGCCCGGTCGGCGTTGTCGGCCTCGGCGTTGTAGTGGGTGATGTGCACCAGCGACATCCGATGGCGTTTGGTGAGCCCGGACAGCACCGACACCAACGAGTCACGGCCCTGCTGGTCGACCATGCTGGTGACCTCGTCGGCGATCAGCAGCGAAGGTTCACGCGCCAGTGCCGCCGCCACGGCCAGCCGCTGAAGCTCGCCGCCCGACAGGCCGCCGGTGTCGCGCTCGGCGAGCCCGTCGAGCCCGACCTCGGACAGCAGCCCGTGCACGTCGATGCTCTTGCCGGGCGGCAGCCCCCAGACCACGTCGTCGGCGACGCGGGTGCCCAGCACCTGGCTCTCGGGATGCTGCATGATCACCGCGGTTCCGCCGATCCGCCCGAGCCCCACCGCGCCGGGCCGTTCGACGGTGCCCGACGTGGGTTCGCGGCCGGCCAGCACCAGCATCAGCGTGGTCTTGCCGGAGCCGTTGGCTCCGGTCACCGCGAGGTACTCGCCGGGTTCAACGGTCAGCGACACCGGGCCCAGCGCGTCGTCGTCGCTGTTGGGATAGCGGAACCGCACGTCGTGCAACCGGGCGGGCACCGGCGCGACGGTGCCGGTGTCGGTGGAGGACTCCAGCTTGTGCACGTCGGGGATGCCGAGCAGCCGCGCCATCACCCGCGACAGCGCCCACCAGCCCAGCAGGCTGATCATCGTGATGGACAGCACCCCGCTGCCGAAGAACAGCAACGGCCAGTAGTCCAGCGCCGTCGCGAAGTCACGCTTGAGTTGATCGGCCACGCCCTGCATGTCCGGGATCCGGGCGATGATCGCGGCCACACCCTCGACGTTGGCGGTGACCGTGTCGAAGATCAGGTGCCGCAGCCGGGCCAGGATGCTCAGCGCCAGCACTGTCGCCGCGCCGAACACCGCCCCGGCGATGATCGCGACGAACACCACCGTCGGCGTGCCGCGGCCACGGCGCTTGACGATTCCGGTGAGCCCGCCGATATAGGCACAGTTGAACACCGTCATGAACCCGCCGACGCCGGCGATCAGAAACGCGATAATGCCGCCGGCCACCATGGCGGTGATCAGCACCCGCAGCCGGTAGCGGTAGGCCAGCAGACCCATCGGCACGGTGCCCAGCAGCGCCAGCCCCGCCGCGAACGGCACGACGATCGCGATGATCGCGGTGGCCGCCGTCAGCGCCGCCATCACGGCGGCCTGCGCGAGTTCGCCGGGACGCAGGGAACCGGTCCGTCGAGACGGTGTCGATTCCCCGGTCACGGCCATTTCACGATTCTGCCAGTCGAAAGCCGATAAGCTCCATCAGCGCTGATGTGACCGGTGACACGGCGACAGTTGAGAAATATAGTAAACCTATGTAATTATGGTTCGTATGTCGCCGACGCTCGGAGCCGACCTGCTGGCCGTCGTTGCTCGGATCAACCGGCTCGCCACGCAGCGGGCCCGGATGCCGCTCGGCTATGCCCAGGCCCGGCTGCTGTCCACCATCGAAGACCGCGGCGCGGCCCGCATCTCGGATCTGGCGGCGCTCGACCACTGCTCGCAGCCGACGATGACCACCCAGGTGCGCCGGCTCGAGGACGCCGGGCTGGTGTCGCGCACCGTCGACCCCGAGGACGGCCGCGCCGTGCTGATCCGCATCACCCCCAAGGGGGTGGAAACGCTGCGCCAGGTGCGGGTCGATCGTGGTGCGGCCATCGACCCCTATCTGGAACGCCTCGACGCCGCCGATCGCCAGACCCTCGCCGACGCCGTCGTGGTGCTACGCCGACTTCTCGAGGACGCCGCGTCACCCGCCGCCGGCAGCGCTAGAGCGAAAACGCCAGAAACTGGGTGATTTGGTCGGCCGAGAAGTTGTTGTCGCTGACCAGGACCAGCGAGCGGCGACCGTCGGGCAGCTCCGGACCGAAGGTGAGGCCCTCGACGTTGTCGAGCGGCTCGACGAGCGGTGTCAGGTCCACCAGCAGTGTCTTGGTCATCGGCCGCACCGGCGCGTTCCGCAACGACGGCCGGTCCAGCACATCCTCGGCGTCGCCGACGCTGACGCGGTAGATACGTGCCTCGACGTGGGTGCCGTAGCCGCGTTCGAGGACCAGAAAGGTCTCGTCGTCGATCGCCAGCAGATCGGTCAGCCCGTTGTCACCGTCGGGCCCGGCAGTCACCTTGTCGACCGGGTAGGCGTACTGCGCTGTCGCGGTGCGGGATTCGACGTCGAAACGGGTGATCCTGGTGAGTGCACCGGCGTCGCTGTCGGGTAGTGCGCCGTCGTTGTAGCCCGGGTTCTCCATCGCCGCCCACAGGGAGCGACCATCCGGCGTCAGCGTGAGCCCTTCGAGGCCGCGGTTGCGCCGCGGTCCGGTTTCCTCGGTGGACATCCGCAGCATCGGCGGCAGCGTGAACTCGCCGAGGTAGCCACCGTCGAGATCGGCGATCCGCAGCGATGGGTCACGCATCGCCTCGCCCTTGCGCTCGCCTTCACCCGACCAGTAGAGCCGCTGACGGCGAGCGTCGAACGCGATGCCCTCCGGATCCGGCGGCACCACCGGCGGTCGGGCGTCGGCGTCCAGCGGCCGGAACGGTTGGCCGTCCTCGTCCCGCAACGGGTGTGTCGATACGAACTCGACGTCGTCGATCCCGTTGTCCGACAGCGCGATCCGCGCCGTATAGAAGCGGGCCGGGTTCTTGTCGGAGCGGTCGTCGCTGATGATGTAGTACAGGTCGCGGTCCGGGTCGTAGCTCAGCCCGGACAGCCCGCCGATCACGGTGCCGTCGAAGGTCGCCTCGTCGAGTTGCAGCTGTCCGAGATACCGCGGGCCGTCGGGGGCGGCGGTTTCGGCGCCGCATGCGGTGAGCAGCACCGCGCACGCGACCGCGATGGTCCGAAAGATGGGCACTAGACCACCGTATCGAGCAGGGTCCCGACGACATAGGTCGCCGCGATCGCAACCGTGCCGAACGCCAACTGCCGCAACGACCCAAACCACGCCGGCTTGCGGGTGAACCGCGCTGCCACAGCACCGGCGATCAGCAGCCCCAGCCCTCCGCACGCCAACCCGGCCCACAGCGATTCGTAGCCGAGCAGGTACGGGATCAGCGGGATGATGGCGCCGATCGCGAACAACACGAACGACGAGACCGCCGCCAGCCAGGGCGAGGGCTTCTCCCGCGGATCGACACCCAACTCCTGCACCAGATGGAAGTTCAGCGCGCGTTTCTCGTCGCGGTGCACCTCTTCGGTGGCCGTCGTCGCGGTTTCGCGCGTCATGCCCATCTCCATCAGCATCGCGATCAGCTCCGCCTTCTCGGCCTGCGGGTTCATGCGAAACGAGCGACGCTCGACGAGCACCTCGGATTCGATCTGTTCGTTGGCGGTGGTCACGGAGGTGTACTCGCCCATCGCCATCGAGAAGGCGCCGGCCAGCAGTCCGGCGATGCCGCTGATCACGACGGTCTGCGCGCTGGCGGCGGCCGCGACGCCCGCGATCAACGCGGTGTTGCTGACCAGACCGTCCATGGCGCCGAACGTCGCGGCGCGCAGCCAGCCGCCGGTGACGTCGGCGTGCCGGTGGGTGGTCAGGTGCGGCACCCCGGTGGGCGCCACCCATTTAGGCATGTCCGCACCTTTGCATGCCATCGATTGAACTGCATGCGTTTGGACGGGTTCTACTCAGGTTTACCTGCGTTTGCGGCATCACGGTTTGCGGTGCGCGCTAGCGGGATACCGTCGAGGTATGACCACCACTGCAGAGCACCTACGCAATGCGCTCGACGGCCGTTGGCGCGACGTCAAGAACCGGATGCGCGAGGAGCTCTCCACGGAGGTCTTCCGCCCGCATTACACCCCCAACACCGTGATCGCCCGCACCAAGGTGGCCGAGCAGATGACGATCATGGCCGCCCACGGTGCGGCCGAGGACGGGTTCAAAAAGGAGCACGGCGGCAACGGCGACGTCGGCGCGGCGGTCACCCAGATCGAGATGCTGGCCATGTCGGACCTGTCGCTGATGGTCAAGGCCGGTGTGCAGTGGGGCCTGTTCGGCGGCGCGATCGAGAACCTCGGCACCGAGCGCCACCACGAGAAGTACGTGCCGAAGATCATCAACCTGGAGTTGCTCGGCTGCTTCGCGATGACCGAGACCGGCCACGGCAGCGACGTGCAGTCACTGGAGACCACCGCAACCTACGATCCGGCCACCCAAGAGTTCATCATCGACTCCCCCACCCCGACGTCGCGCAAGGACTATATCGGCGGTGCGGCCGAAACAGCCAGGGTCGCAGCGGTTTTCGCCCAACTGATCACCCCTGACGGCGAGGGCCACGGCGTGCACTGTTTCGTGGTCCCGATCCGCGACGACGACGGCAACGACCTGCCGGGCGTGACCACGTCGGACAACCATTACAAGGGTGGGCTGCCGGGTGTGGACAACGGCCGTATCCAGTTCGCCCATGTCCGGATCCCGCGGGAGAACCTGCTCAACAAGTACGCCGACGTCTCCGAGGACGGCACGTACTCGTCGCCGATCGAGAGCGAGGGTCGGCGGTTCTTCACGATGCTGGGCACGTTGATCCGCGGCAGGGTGACCGTCGGGGGCAGCGCGGCCGCGGCCGCGCGGGTAGCGCTGGACATCGCCACCCGATATGCGTTGCAGCGCAGGCAGTTCACCGAGCCCGACAACGACGACGAAGTGTTGATCATGGACTACCTGGTGCATCAGCGCCGGCTGCTGCCGCTGATCGCCAAGTCCTATGCGCTGCAGTTCGCGCAGAACGAGCTGGTGGCCAAGTGCCACGAGCTGCAGACCGCCGACGACCCCGATCCCGAAGAGCAGCGCGAGTTGGAGGCGCGCGCGGCGGGCCTGAAAGCGGCCAACACCTGGCACGCCACCCGCGCGATCCAGGAGGCCCGCGAAGCCTGCGGTGGCGCCGGCTATATGGCCGAGAACCGGCTGATCGCGCTGAAGGCCGACACCGACGTGTTCACCACGTTCGAGGGTGACAACCACGTGCTGACCCAGCTGGTCGCCAAGCAGTTGCTCACCGAATACGCCGACGACGTCAAGAGCATGAGCCCGGTGGAATGGGTGCGCTTCGCCGCCGAGACCGTCGGCACCCGCGTGATGAAACGCACGGCGGCACAACCGATCATCCAGACGATCCTGGACAACCGGCAGGACAACGAGGAAGAGGGCAGCCTGTTCAACCGTGGCACCCAGGTCCAGATGTTCGAGGACCGCGAGGAGTACATGCTGTCCACGGTGGCGCGCCGGCTGCAGGGCAAGTCCAAGGAGATGAGCGCGTTCGACGCGTTCAACGCCGTGCAGGACCATGTGCTGCACGCCGCGCGCGCCCACATCGACCGCGTCATCCTCGAAGCGTTCGTCGCAGGTATCGACACCTGCCAGGACGAGGAGGCCCGCAAGATCCTCGACATGGTGTGCGACCTGTATGCGCTGTCGGTGTTCGAAGAAGACCGCGCCTGGTACATGGAGCACCGCTTCCTGTCCACCGAGCGGGCCAAGGCCGTCACCCGCGGGATCAACGAACGGTGCCGCAACCTGCGTCCGTACGCCGAGCTGCTGGTCGACGGGTTCGGCATTCCCGAACAGCTGCGCTACGCCGAGATGCTGCACCCGGAAAACATCATCGACACCTAAAGACGCGTCGGCCCGCCACCCTCTCGGTGACGGGCCGGCGCTCGAAAAGGCTCTCCGCAAACCAGCCAGCGGCGAGCTATGTGGTCCGTTGTGATCACGACCACACTATCGGTCTGGGCGATCAGCCGCTCGACTTTTACCGCCACCCATTGATGGAAGTGCCAGCCGACCGTGCTTCGGCCGGGCAGGCCCTGCGAAATACTTGCTCCCCCGGCTGGACTCGAATTAGCCGTCTTAGCAAGCCTCCTTACAGCAGATTCATCTGTCTACCTGCTATGATGCACGCTGTACGCTAGGCTCAGCAATCGCCACAACCGTCGCTATATAGCACGCGGATGGCCTCGCAAATAGCACGAAAAGGTGTGAATGGATGGCGGGTAAGAAGGGACGGCGGGGCTGGGGGTTTGTTCGCCGACTCCCCTCCGGTCGGTATCAGGCGAGCTACATGGGGCCAGACCTGGTGCGGCATCGGGCACCGCGCACCTATACCTCAAAGCTGGACGCTGAGCGCTGGCTGGCCGACGAACACCGCGCGATCGAGCGCGACGAGTGGACTCCCCCGGCGCAGCGTGAAACCGAACGTAAGGCGCGCGGTATCACGCTTGCGGAGTACGGGCCGGCGTGGGTCGAACAACGCACCAAGGGTGGACAGCCGCTCAAGCCGCGTACCAAGAGCCACTACACGGCGTTGTTCGATGAGCACATCAAGCCCACGAAGCTCGGAAAACTGGCACTCAAAGACATCACCCCATCAGCTGTGCGGGACTGGCACGCGCGCACCCTCGCCGACAAACCGACCTACCGCGCGCACGCGTATGGGTTGCTGCACTCCATGCTCGCAACGGCGGTGACCGATGGACACATCGCGGTCAACCCTGCCCAGATCAAGGGGGCGGCCAAGGCGAGCCGCAAGCGGCAACCGGTGATTCTCGACGTCGCCGAGGTCGGTCAGCTTGCCGACGCGATTCGGCCTGAGAAATTCAAGACGTTCATCCTGATCGCGGCGTGGTGCGGCCTCCGGTGGGGCGAATTGACCGAACTGCGACGCAAAGACGTTGGGCAAGGTTGCGCAGAGATCAGCGTGTGGCGCGCCGTCACCCATCGCGACAAGGCATGCATCATCGACTCGCCGAAGTCGGGCGAGGCGCGCAAGGTCGTTGTGCCCCCGCACGTTCGCCCCGCCTTGCAACATCACCTGAAAGCCCACGTGGCGAAGGACGCCGAGGCGCTACTGTTCCCACCCGCGCGCGGCGGCTGCCACTTGCGCGACAAGGTTTTTCGCGAAAGCTACTTTGATCGCGCACTTACGGAAATCGGCCGCGATGGCGAGAAGAAACCGCGGCCGACCATCCATGATTTGCGTCATTTTGCGGGCACGCAGACGGCGCGGGTGGGCAACTTGGTGGAGACGATGGGCAGGCTTGGCCACAAGACGGTGCAAGCGTCGCTGATCTACCAGCAGATTGCCAGCGGCAGGGATGCCGAGGTAGCCGAGGGACTCTCCAAGCTCGCCGAAAACGGCAACTAGACGGCTTTGTCAAAAATGACAACCAGGACGTACGGGTATCGAACACCCGTTTGCTAGACTAGCCACCGGACACCAGCAGCGCCTTTCTTCTCCCGCAGGGCACGTGTGTCTAGGGCCGAGGCCAACCGGGTCGCGGCATGCCCACGGGAGGAACCATTGTTCGACGCTGAAACGACGCTGCCTGCACAGCCCACGATCGCGCAGGCGGCGCACCATCTGAATTGCTCGTCCACGCATATCCGCCGGCTGATCGCGGGTGGACAACTGAAGGCCCGCCGGATCGGGGTACGCGCGATCCGCATCGACCGCGAGTCACTTCTGAAGCTCGGACAACCGGTGGGCGGCGCCCGATGAGCTACCATCCCACTCCGGCCCGCCACGCCTGCCACGAGCGCGGCGTTGTTGAGTTCCACGTCTGGCCGGTCGAGAACGACATTGAAATCGACGGCCCCCCATTCTGGCGGCGTCCCGTCACTGGCCGCACCGAGACCGACGAACTGATCGTGCGCCCTGAGACCGGGCCGGCAATCACCGTTGGCGATTACTTGGATCAAGTGATGCCGAAGGAACTTCAGCACAATCACAGTGCGCGAGTTCATCACCGCGATTTGGATGGCCCGATCAGCGATGCACCCAACATCAGACGGCGGCGTGAAGTGGTCAGTGGCGAGCATTCCTCCGACGACGGCGGTCGGTGAGCGTCCCGCTCGCCGACACCGACAGCACCGCCCGCACGATCACCGAAGCCCCGGCCTATGTCATCACAGCCAGCGGTGAAGTCTGGTCACGTCCGCGCACCGTGGCCGGCAAAGCGGGCTCCGTGCGAGTCCTGCAAGCTCGGCAGCTCAAACCAGATTCGGCAGGCCGGGTGTCGCTGCGCATCGACGGCGCAACGGTGCGGGTGGCGGTGGCAGCGCTCTACCGGCGCTACTGGCCGGAGATCGGCTATGGGAAGGCCCAATTCCATTGCCGCCGCGGGCATCCACTCATCGGTGAGAACGTCGCGGTGTGGGGCACGGGCAACCGCGTCTGTTTAACCTGCTGGCCCGACTGGCAGCCCCCACCGAAGACGCGCAAGCATCCGACCCGGCGGGAGACAATGAGGATCACGCCGCGCCCATCCCCTGAGGTGGACGACATGACCGCTTCGGCCCACGGCTGGACGATCAAGACATTGAGCGGCGCCTTCCCCCGCGGCGAGTTCCCCCGGGTCCACGTCATGCCCCGCGAATGGGTCGACCTGCTTTGTACGGTCGGCGGCACGCCGTGGGGTGGCAGTGAATGGTCGCCCGGGTGTCTGTCGCCAGTGGTCGGCACTGGCTGATTAATTCTCCACTTTCTCTCTATTGGTAGAGAGATGGATTCTCTCGCTATTTTTTTGACCTTTTCCCGTATGGCGATCGTCTGCGAAAGGACGCGACCAGATGACATTAAGCAGTACCGAGTACTACGTGAGTACCGGCGAATCGAAAGAGGCTACGCGGGCGAGGCAGGCCAAATATCGCCGCCGGCAGCGCCTGGCCATGGCGCTGCTGCACGCCGCAGAAGCGCGCGGACTGTCGGGCGGCGAAGCTATTGCCGTCCTGCAGAACGCCGATTATCGAACGCTGCAGGAATGCCAGTCGATGGGTATTCGATGAACGAGCTGGCCGCAATCGCTCTCGGCGCAGCTACCGCGTATGCGAATGGTGAATTCGACTGGACGCATTTCCAGCGCACAATGGCCTTAACGAGCCTATGGGCGCAGGGCGTGGATAAGCCGACGACTGAACAAATCGAGGAAAGAATTCGCGACTTCGAGGTAGCAGCGTCGTTTATCTCGGCCGTGCCGACAAAGGAACAGGACCAGTGACTAACCCAATTCGGCTGTCCAAGCGCCAAAACGGTGGCGTGCACATTATCCAAGGGAAAAGCTTTGTCCTGCTTGATCGCGACGAAGCGCTACAGCTCATTGCCGATATGCAGACGTTGATATCCGCTGATAGCCCAACACGGGCGGAAACGATGATGACCAAAGTTGACGAACGCTGAATTTGCAAAACTTAGTATCGAGCAATGCAAAAGTATCAGCCTGCTCGATGATGCGCCTTCGCATGCGCGGCTTTTCCACCTCGCGGTGTCGCGGGCTAAGCCCAATGGCCACGCCGAGTTCAAGCACGGGGAGTTGGCGAAGTTTCTCGGCAAGAGACACCGCGACGTTGTCGGCGCGATCCGACTGGCCGTCGAATGCCGATTGCTCGACCCCCGGTCAATGCCAACGTGCCTAGTGGTGCCGCCCATTGTCGAGATATACGACAAGAGCACGCGCGGCAAGTGGCTGAAGTGCGCAACCCACGGCGGACAACCCGCACCGCTGTATACCGCAGACTGTCACCCCGGCCGCAAACACAAAGCGCACGGGCGGTGCGATCCGTGCTACCGCGCCGAGATCCGGCGGGCCAAAAAAGAGGGACGGGAACCGTATTGGGTGATTCAGCCCATCGAATATGTCCCCTCCGATGCGCCAGATCATGGCGAAAATCAGGGGACAAATGAGGGGACAATGGTCGTTTGAAGGGGACGAATGAGGGGACAGTGGTCGTTTCCAACGCCCTGAACTGCGGTGTCCCCTTCGTCTCTTGTTTGTCTTCCTGTCTGCTGACCAGGCTTCGCCACCACGGGCCGACGGCGCTGAGGGTCGACCGAAGACAAAAACGCACCCCGCACGCGCGGCAGCGCGCAGGAACGCACCTCGCGAAGCGAGCCAAACACTTTTTAAAGAATTCTCGGGGTTGATTCCCCTTCGGGAGGTTGCACCTCCCCGTTGAGAGGCAACTCACCTTCCGACCGGGGCTGTCGTCGGCCCGTGTACGGCGCTCGCCGGTTGATTAGCGGTCGATAGGTCAGCGAAAAGAGTGGTACGCCACTGGAAAGCACGCGCCGGCCGCGAGGCGGGGGTTAATCCCGGCCCGCTTAAGGCTTCCGCCGGGTCGACCCGAAAGTAACTTCACACGAACACCAGGGGAACTCAAAACTTTGAACTTCACGACGATCACCGCCGTCAGCTACGACGGGACGACGATCGAGGTACCACTCTCGCCCGACCCATGCGGATACCGCGCCGTACACGGCGGCACGGCTGTGTTCGTCACCACCGTGCGCACCGACCCCGCGGCGGCGCGGTGACGACGACTATCCCGGCGACGGTCGGCGAACCGTACGAAATTGACCTGACGCCTCGCGGATTGATCCGGCTCAGTCGGACCGTAAACGGCCGCACGCATCATTTGATCCTCGGACCCGCCGACGCGATTGCCGTCGCCGATGGCTTGGTCGACACGGCCGAACAGCTCGTTTAGCGCCACAGGCGCGCCCTGACGGGCAAAAGGGCCGTCCCAGCCCCCCTTCCCACACGACGACGCCGCACTCCGGTAGCGACCTCCTAAGCCTCTTCGGTCGCCCGGTGCCGCTGGTTGTGCCAACCCGCGCTTGAGCTTTGCTCGCCGGGTTCCAGCGGGCGCGGCGTCGTCTCCACACTTTCAGTCTCTCAAGGAGTTAGTTTCATTGGCTGATGTAACAGTCGACGTCTTAGCCAAGGTCCATCGACGTTCCGTCGATCGCGCTGCCGAGAACATTAAACGGCCGTTGGAGCGCGCTGGCCGCGAGGCGGGCCAGCACTTCGCCGCCCACTTTGCCCGCGGCTACGAATCACGAAGCGCGAGAATCCAAGCGGCGCAGATCAAGCTCGCCGAATCGACGCGAAAAGTGCAAACCGAGCAGCAAAAGCTGAACGAGATGCTCGCGGCCGGCGAGGCGAATTTCAACAAGATTTCGAAGGCCAGCGATCGCGTCCTCAAGAGCCACCGTGAACACGACCGCGCCGTCCGTGACTTGCGCACCTCCTACGGCGGTCTGGAAGCCGATGCGCGGGTGGCGCAGAAGGCGATGGCCAGCGTCGGTGACAGTGCGCGCGGCTTCGACTGGGAACACGTCCGCAACGAAGTTGTGCGCACGGGTGCTGTCTTTCGTGCCCTGGGCACCGTCGGTGCTCCGATCGCGATCAGCGCTGTCAGCGCGGCTTTGGTGTATGCGGCCGGCATAGCCGCGTCGGCGGCGCAAAGTCTATGGCTTCTGCCCGGTGCTGCAGGTGCTGCCGGTGCGGCCTTCGGATCATTGCGAATTGCCACCCTAGGGTTCGGCGATGCGCTGAAGGACATTCGCGATCCCGAGAAGTTCGCCGAGGCCCTACGAGAGTTGGCCCCCAATGCGCAACAAGCGGCGCTGGCAATCCAAAACCTGCTGCCGCGATTCGACCAACTGAAAAACGCGGCGCAGAATGCGCTGTTCGCCGATGTTGGCCAGCAGCTTACCGCCCTCGCAAATCAATTTCTGCCGACTATTCAGCGGATGACGACCGGTGTTGCGGGTGCGTTCAACCAAATGCTCTCCGGTGTCGCCGATCAGCTGATGACCCCCGAAACTGGGGCGGCGATATCGACCACCGTCAGCAACATCGTCTCCGCGTTCCAGAACCTCAGCGGTGCCGCTGGGCCGCTGACCTCGGCGCTGGCCAACCTGATGGCGGCCGGGTCAGACTGGTTGCCCGACCTTGCGAGTTCTGCTGCGCGGGCGGCGGAGTCGTTCGCCGCGTTCGTGCGCGAAGCGCAGCAGTCCGGCCAACTCAAGCGGTGGATCGGCGAAGGCTTGACCACCGTCAAGGAACTCGCCGACGCCGCCTGGCAACTCGGAAAAGCGTTCTTTTCATTGGCGCCGATAGGCTCCAAGATCCTTCCCGAGATCAACGAGTTGCTGCCTGCGATCAACAAGATGATGCCCGTAATCAGCGCTGGCGCGGTGATGGTGTCGGGCACGTTTCTCCCGTGGGCGAAATACATCGACCTGGCCAGCAAGGCTATGGAAGGCTTCAAGGGCATTGTTGAAGGCGTCGGAAATGCTGTTCTACCGATTATCAATAAGATCGGGCAGGCATTCGACTCAATGCTTGAACCTATCCGCAAGGCGATCGACACCGCCAATAAGTTTTCGCCGATCGACCTTCCCAATATCCCAAAATGGCAAAACGCGGGACCGTTGAATCTGACCGGTCCCGAGCGCGGCGGGAGCTGGATACCCCGGCCGACCGATCCGCTACCCACGGCAGGCATCGACCCGTTCACCGGCCTGCCGCTACCGCCGGGGGCAACCGCTGGCCGTATCGGCGGCAGTCTTGCGGCGATGACCCAATCCGGACCGAGTTGGGGGCCGCGCGGTGGGTTATTCGCCAACCCGAACGCCAGCACAACCGGCGGGCCGGGCTCTGATGCATCGAAACCGGTTGTGCCATATCCGAACACCGATCCAATGTCTCTGTTGCAGGGCTTGCCCGTCACGGCGTCGCTGTATTCGGCGGCCGGAACGGTGATCGACTCCAGACACCGACTAGCCCAATCAGAGGCCGAACTCAACGCGCTGCTTCAGCGCAACGATGCGACGGCAGAAGAGATTCAGGACGCACGCAACGACCGGGCTAGGGCCGAGCGCGAGGCCCATGAGGCCGAACTGCGGCTGCAAGAGGCGAAGGCGTCTTCAACTGAGAAGTTCGCCAACCAAATGCAGGGCGCTGCCAAGCAATTTGAGAACATCAGCGCCGCACTCGATGACGATCTGGGCATTTCCAACGGCTTGGCGGGCATCGCCGACAACCTGATTCGGTTTGTCGCCACGCTCGGCATGGCACCGGCTTTGGGGCAACTGTCCGCAATGGCCAGCACCTCCCAAGGTGGTCACGGTTTGGCCGGGATGCTTGCCGCGCAAGGCGCATTCGGCCCACGGTTCAGCGGGACGCCGCAGCAGTACGCCTATCCGCAGTACGCGGCGCAGGGCTACTACCCCGGCGACGCGGCACTGCTGGCCAACGTTCCCGCCGGAAGATACAGCCAGACGGGCAGTGCCGACCTCACCCAAGGATTGGCCGACTGCTCAAGCGCTATTGAGGATCTCGTCAACATTCTCGATGGCATGCCCACGGGCGGGCGGTCGATGAGTACCGGCAACGCCGCCGACTGGCTGCGCTCACGCGGGTTTGTGCCCGGCAAGGGCAGCCTGGGTGACTTCCGTGTGGCATATAACGATTCGCACATGCAGGCGACCCTCCCCGGTGGGACCCGCTTTAACTGGGGCAGTGACGCCGCAGCGGCGAACCGTGGCATCGGCGGCACAGGGGCAGACGATCCGGCGTTGACACAACAGTTTTACCGCCCCGTCGCGCCGCCCATCGCACCGACGTATCCCAGCGCACCGGCCGTCGCACCGAGTTACGCGCCAACCGCACCGCCGCCACTGACAGGCGTCCCCTCGATACCGGGCGGAATGATGCCCGGCCAGGGCATGCCACAGGCAGCACCGTTCACCACCCCCATAGGGCCGACACCTGTTGTCGGGCAAGCGCCCGGTCAGGGCTGGCAACCCAACGGCGGCGGCTTCGGTATCAGTGGCGACGGGGCCATTGGCGCCGGTATGGCAGCAGCCGCCGGCGGTGGTATGGACGGCGGCGCGGCAGCGGCCGGCGTAGCCGCGCAGACCGCAATGAAACTGATTCAGCGCACGATCTCCTACGCCGGTCAAGCGGCGGGCATCGGCGTCGGGGGCGCGTTGGAAACCCTTGGGCTCGATAGCGCTTTAGAGGAATCTTGGCTGGGACGTATCGCAGCGGGTATTGCTGGTGCGCGTCCTGCGCTGCCCAACCAGGCTGGACAGACCGAGGCCCCGCTGGCGCAGGTCGATCCGAACACCACCCAACACGGTCAGGGCCAAGGCCAACCGCCGGGTCCGCTGGTGCAGATCGAAAACTGGAACCAGGCGCCTCACCGTGACACGGCTAAGTCGGTGTCAGATCTCGCCTTCCAATCACAATCATCGTGGCTGGGCCGATGAGCACGCACACGGTCGATTGCGGTCGCTGCGCGTTATGGGAAACCGACCCGACCCGCGCCGAACACGCCGAATCGGTTCGCGTGCAGCGGCTTCTACTCGCCACGCTGAACGCCGCGCCCGATGTAGTCGGGCTGCACATGGAAGAGGTCCGCGATTGCGCCTACTGCTTAGGCAGGGTGGCGGCGCGACTGCTGGCCACCTCGTCAATGCACTTGGCCATGCTGGCCAGCGGCGCCGAACGGGCGATGCAGGCGCTGCAGAACCAACTACTGGCGGACATGGCGTGAAGCGCCCATGCCTCGAATGCGGACGACTGACCGACGCCAGCCGGTGTCCGCGCTGTCGACGTGCGCGTAAGCGGGCCACGTATGGGTCAGCAGCGTATCGGTCGTTGGGTCGCCCATCGGGTCGCTGTCAGTTGCGGATTCTGTGCGACGGCGCACCGGCCACGTCATGGGACCACATCGACGGCAACCCGCGAAACCACCACCCGGCCAACATCACTCCCGCATGCGGGCCATGTAATTCGAGTAAAGGAAACAGAACGTGGCGCACGTAATCATTGACGTCAAGGCCAAGGTCAAGCAACTCGACGTGGAGCGCGTCGCTGACGAAATCCGCGCGGCGCTAACGCAGCCAGCAGCCCCGCGCGATGGGTCAACAGACATTGGACGCTGACGAGATCGAGCGGGCGATCCTCGACGAGATTGCCAAGGACGCCGAACTGCGCGCACAACTGGAAGCCATCCCCGACCGGGTTGCCGACACGGTGCAGTCGTTCGTCCCGGTGGACACCGGCACCGCGAAAGCGTCGATCGAGGTGAGGGGCCGCCGCACGCCGTACCGGCGATTGGGGTTCCGCCCGATCAAGATCGGCACCGTTCGCTCAGACGACGACCCGGCGAAGGTGAACACCTTGGAGTTCGGCCGTGGTGCGACCGCTGAGCACGGCGCCACCGAAGCGTTTTATATGTTCCGCAAGGCAGCCGCACGCTGGATGGACGTGGAACTGTAGGTGGCCCTCGCTGCAGGGCCGAAATCGAAGAACCTCAAACCGTTACCATCCAAGCGCCAGCCGGTGCCGTGGGTCGAACACGCTACCGGGGAGAAGCTTTACCCGTGGCAGCGCGAGATCCTGCGCGACCTCACCGCCAACAAGCGGCCGCGCGTCGCCTACGTCCAGGTCGCCCGCAAGTCCGGTAAAACCCGGCTCGCCGCCGCTCTGGCGCTGTGCGAGGTGTGCCTGAAGCAGCAGCGTCACGTGTACGCCATCGCCGATTCCGAACGCAACCTGAACTCTGTTCTGATCCGTGAACTTAGGGATCTCATCGGCGGTAGTGAGCATCTGCGCGACTCGATCCACATTTTCAAGGATCGCATCGAGGTTCCCGAGACCGGCTCATTCATCCAGACCCGACCGAACAATTTCAAGGCTTCTCAAGGGATTAACCCGCATCTGGTCCTTTTCGACGAGGTGCACCTACAACGCGATGACTCGATCTGGTCGGGCATGCAGATGGCCGGCGCGGCACGCTCAGATGCGCTGTTGTTCGGTATCACCACACCCGGCTACGACCTCACGTCGATGGCGCACAACCTCTATGCGGCCGTCAAGGCGGGCGATCCGACCATCTACGGCAGGATCTACGAGGGCGACCCGTCTGCGCCCATCGATGACCGGCAGAACTGGAAGCGCGCCAACCCCTGCTACACCCGGCCCGGTTTCGCTGACGCTCTTGAGTTCGACTTCAAGCGGTTGCCCGAACACGAATTTCGCCGCTTCCGCCTCGGCCAGTGGACGGCCACCGAATCGGCGTGGTTGCCCTACGGCAAGTGGGACTCACTGGCCCATCCCATCCCCGCACCACCGGACGGAACACGGATCTGGCTGGGCTTTGACGGTTCCTACTCGGGCGATTCGACCGCCCTGGTGGGCATCACCGATGAAGGTCACATCTTCGTGGTGGGCTGCTGGGAGAATCCCGGTAAGAAGGGCTGGCGCGTCCCACGCGATGACGTAGAACAAACCGTGGCCGAAGCGTTCGCGCGCTGGCGTGTCGTCGAGATGGTGTGCGACCCCCCGTACTGGGAACGCGAGCTTGCCGAGTGGGCAGCACGCTACGGCGAGAACGTCGTCATCGCCGTACCCACCTACTCACGGGCACGCTTTGCACCCGCATGTACCGGGTTCTACGCCGCCGTCATGGACGCCACGCTGACCCACGACGGAGACCCACGACTGGCCCGCCACGTCGCCAACTGTGTCGTCAAGCCCAGCCCGCAGGGCGACGTGATCGTGAAGGCAGACAAGGACAGCCCCGCCAAGATCGACTTGGCCGTCGCCGCCGCGCTGGCCCACAGCCGGGCGAGCACGACCGTGGCAAAGCCGAAGGCGCCCGTGTTCGTCCTCTAGCAAACTCCAGCCGATGCCAGCGATCATCTAGCCTCGGGTGTCATCGGTGCTGGTCAGCGACGCTCGTTCGCTATCGCCTTCGATCGAAGCCATATATCTGCTGGTCAGAGGCTTAAAAAGTTGGCAGGCTATCGCGCCTGCTCGACGCCCGGCCTCGATTTTTCCCACACTCATTACACGCTACAGCAAACTCTTGCGTAGACATCAGCAAACTAGGAGAGCGTTTGAGCCTCTGGTCGCGGATTCTCCGCACCCCCAATCCGCCCTATGAACCACCCGAGACCCGCAACTGGTCGATCAGCGACCCCGCCGTTGTCGCCCTATTCGGCGGCGCGCCGTCACTGACCGGGGTGTCGGTCAGTGAACGCTCAGTCCTCGGACTGTCGGCGGTGTTTCGCGCCGTATCGCTGATCGCCGGCGGTATCGCCACTCTGCCGCTGCGCACAGTGCAGGAGAACGACGGGATCAAAACCCGCGTGCCGAGCTGGCTGGACAAACCGGCCGGCACGTTGACCCGCTTCGAGTTGATCGAAACCACGCTGGCCCATCTGCTACTCAACGGCAACGCCTATCTCGCTCACATCTACGGCGGGGCAGGCCAGCTAGTGGGCGTGTCCCCGCTCCATCCGCAGGCGGTGGGCATCGACGTGGACGACAACGGCGTCAAGACGTACAAGGTCTCACTCGCCAACGGGTCGGCGCGAAAGTTCACCGACGCGACGATGACCCATATCAAAGGGCTCTCCACGGACGGTATTCGCGGCCTGTCCCCGCTGGAGCTGGCGCGCAACGGTGCCTTCGGTACCGCCCTTGCGGCCGACCGCAGCGCCGCACGGTTGTTCGGCAACGGCTTGTTGGCGTCGGCCATCGCCACCGTGGACGAGCAATTGCCCGAAGACGAGGCCAAGGCCATCAAAGATGGCCTGGACCGTAAGCTGGCCGGGGAATCCAACGCCGGCGAAATCGCGTTCATCAACCGCAACGTCAAGATCACGCCGTGGCAGTTGAAACCCGAGGACGCTCAATGGATTCAGTCCCGCGAGTTTCAAATCGAGGAGATCGCACGGATTTACGGCGTGCCCGCCACCCTCATCGGCTTGTCGGACAAGCAGTCCAGCTGGGGCACCGGCATTCGAGAGATGCATCAAGCCATGGCCCGCTGGACGTTTATGCCGTGGACCGCGCGCATCGAAGAACGCCTATCGCTGTTGCTGCCCGCAACTCGCGTAGCGGAGTTCGACTACAAGGGCCTGCTGGCACCCGATCCGCAGACCGAGATCCGATTGCTCATCGAACAACTTGAGGCCGGTTTGCTCTCGCATGCCGAGGCCCGCCAAATCCTCAACCGGCCGCCGCTGCCGGAATCTCAAGAGCAGGAACAGAACAACGAAACACAACCATGACCTAAACCTCTGGGAATACCGGACACCGTTCGAGGTCAACGGCGATCCCGACACGCTGACCCTGACCGGCTACGCATCCACCTTCGAGCCCTACGAAATGTACGGCGGGCCGGCTAATCACGGCTGGATCGAACAGTTGGATCGCCATGCGTTCGACGAAACACTACGCGAAACACCCGATCTGCACCTGTTGATCAACCACGACGGCATGCCGCTGGCACGCACGAAATCAGGCACCTTGAGCCTGTCAGTGGACGACCACGGCCTGAAGGTCGTTGCCGTACTGGACCGCTCAGATCCTGACGTGCAGCGCCTTGAGCCGAAGATGCGCCGCGGCGACATGGATGAAATGTCGTTCGCGTTCCGCGTCAAGGCCCAGAAATGGGAAGCAGCACCCGGCTTCACCAACCCCGAGTCACTGCGCACCATCTCGGCCGTAGACCTGAACAAGGGCGATGTGTCGGTAGTGAACTTCGGCGCCAACCCCACCACCTCAGCGAGCGTGCGCACGCTCACCCCGGCCATCGACGGCCGCACTCAACGCATTCGGGCAAGAGCCCGCGTGCACCTTTCGAAAGGAAACTGATTGACCATCGAAGAGATCCTGGCGAAGCTTCAGGAAATCGCCGACCTCGGCGAGAACCGCTCCCTCACCGAGGAAGAGGTTGCGCAGTACGAGGAACTGGAAAGCCAACTCAAGGCCGCCCAGAAGACGCAGGAACTGCGTTCGCGCCAGGCGGCATATCAGGCGCCCAATGCCTCACTGGTCGCTGGCGTGAACGTCGCTAGCCCCAAGGAAGACGACACCCTTGAGCGTGCATTCACCGCGTATCTGCGCACCGGGCAGGCCAACGCCGACCTGGCAGAGCTTCGCGCCCAGAGTGAAGGCACCCCATCTGCCGGTGGCTACACCGTGCCAGAGGGCTTCCGTACCAAGATCATCGACCGGATGAAGGCTTTCGGCGGAATCGCCAACGCCGCCGAGACCATCAACACCGAAACCGGTCAGTCCCTTCAGTGGCCAACCGTGGACGACACCGCCAACGTCGGCGAGATCGTCGCCGAAGGCGGCACCTTCGCCTCTGGCGCTGACCTGACCTTCGGCACCGCTTCACTGGGCGCCTACACCTACACCGCCGGCGGGGCTGGCAACAACCCGTTGCGGGTGTCGATCGAACTATTGCAGGACAGCGCCTTCGATATCGAGTCGTTCGTAGCGGGCAAGCTCGGTGAGCGTGTCGCACGCTTGCAGTCCACCCACCTGGTAACCGGTAGCGGCACGGGACAGCCCAAGGGCCTCGTCCACGGTCTGACCGGTGTCGAGTTGGCCGACGACACCGATGGCGTGACCTACGACGACCTGATCACCTTCATCCACTCGGTAGACCCGGCATACCGCAACGGCGCGGTGTGGGCGTTCAACGATCAGACACTGGCTTCCATCAAGAAGATCAAAGACAGCCACGGCGATCCCATCTGGCGCCCCGCCGATGCCGACATGGCCACCTCGACCGGTGGCGGCGTGCTGCTGGGCTACCCGGTCGTGGTCGATCAGGCGTTCGCCAACATCGACGTCGACAACAACACCGTCAACTGGGGCGCGTTCGGCAACCTCAAGGAAGGTTATGTGATCCGCCGGGTGCGCGACATTCAACTGATTGTCGACCCGATCACCCGCATGGCATCCAACCGCGAGGTTCAGTACGCCGTCTACGCGCGCATGGACGCTGTCCCGCAGAACACCCACGCCTACATCGCACTCACTGGTGAGGCTGCCTGATGACGGTAAGAGATCTGTGCGCTGAATCCTTGACCCTGTTGGGGGCGGCCAAGGTCGCCGTGTCCAACAATGATTGGAACAACTTCGATTTCGGCAACCCCAACGATATCCACCTACCCGACACCGCCTACGCCCACGGCGACAAGGTGCTGGTCGTGTTCACCGTCACCACGTCGGGAAGCGCTGACCTGGTGTCATTCTCAGTGCAGGATGCACCCGACGACTCTGGCATCGGCACCCCGGCTGCTGCGGTCACCGATGGCGCGCTGACCGAATTGGGTCCCGGCGACGCGCACGCGCACACGTTCGTGCGCGTCCGGTCAGACCGCCCGTGGCTGCGCTGCCGTGTCTCTAAGGTGGGCACCACCGACAGCTTCACCGCCACGGCCAAGGTCTACGCGGTCAGTTCGGGGGTCTAAATGTGGGCACCCGCCTACGCGGTTGCCGACGAGCTGGCGAGCTGGCTCGATGTTCCCAATAAGGACACCGACCAGCTCGCCCTAGCCATCGACGCCGCATCGCGCGCCGTAGACAGGGCCTGCGGCAGACAGTTCGGTAGAACCGATTCCCAGACCCGTTACTACACACCCGAATGGCACCGCGACCGTTGGACGGTCTCGGTCGATGACATGTGCACTGAGCCCGTTGTCGAGATCGACGGCACCGTTGTCGACGTCACGTTGCTGCCGAGAAACGCGCCCGCCAACGGCCGGCCGTGGACCCGTATTGAATACACCGGTCCGCGCGGCGAAGTGGCGGTTACCGCCGAATTCGGTTGGGCCAACGTACCGTACCCGATCGTGTACGCGACGCTCGTCCAAGCGAGCCGCTTCTACGATCGTCGAGAAAACATCACCGGCGCATTGAACCGGCATCGCGTCGATGACGTCGAGTACGGGTGGACAGCAGCGGGAGGCCACGAACTCGATGCCGACGTACTGGCGTCAATCGCGCCCTACCGGCGAGTTTGGACAGCAGCCTAAGTTACTTTCTCGGACCATCGCTGGTATCGGTTTTGGGCCGTGTGCGGTTCTAACTAATACCAATGCGGCGACGCTGACACAGCTACGAGCGCTTACTCGCAATTTTCTTTATACCAGTCGTTCATCGCGGTGTTGACGCAATCCGCCGTGTAACAGTCGTTTAGATAGTCCTTGGTAATAAGCTCCGTTCGATCTGCATCTAGGTTGTTGGCGAAGACATTTCCGATAAAAATCGGTGGGGAATAATCCTTGTTTGCCTTGGCCGCCAGTTTGGCAGCGTGATTAACCACATCGCCCATGTAGACAACGTCATTGATACCGCTACCTTTGAACCCTGCTTTTATCATTAGCGCTCGGCCGTAGTCCATGCCAACACCAGCCTTCACCGGTTCCTCATAGCCAGCTTTATCCAGTTTGTAATTCAAAACCTTCATAAGGGTATTGATGCGTGCTCCGAGGCTAAAGACAGCGTTTATATCGCTCTTCTTGGGGGTATTCACTACCGCCCAGACTCCATCTCCCACGATATTTATTTCACGTGTCTTTTCGAATGAATTTAGAATGGCGACAGCTTCGGAAATGTACGCCCTATAGAGCTTTGCGAGCGCTGGTCGGTTGTAGTGCGTTGGCAATGACGAAGAATCACGGATATCGACAAATATCGCAGAACAGTAGGCATAGAACCCGTTTTCGAAAGTGAGTGCGTCTCTGTCGGGAAGCTCTTTGACTTCCTCGTAGTTCCCCCGGGGTAGCGCGAGAATGTCATCGATGCGCGAAAAGCTCGCGACATGGTCGTAGGGTTTATGGTTGCTATCCATTACCAGTCCCAATCGTCAGTGCGAGCACGGCGAGGGTCACGAGGGCACCGGCAAAAAGGCCAATACTCCAAGCGGCGAAGTAGAATTTTCTATGTGCCACGATCGAATTGGCATGAACTTGGTTCGCGATGTGGCGCGTCAATTCTCCCTTATTCGTGGTCAATGCGGTGAGCACCTCAGAGTAAGAGGGCTCATCGTGCCGGTACTTGCTCGCGACGTGCGAGTAAAACAGCAGGTTGCTGAAATCCTCGGGCTTTCCCGAAACCCTCCGCCGAGGGATCAACGCCGCCGTGGCGCAGAATCCGGCCGCGAATACGAGAAGGCCAGCGATGACGGCGGCAACCTTAATACCGCATGGCGGGTCCGACTGATTTTTTACTAGGTTGTAGAGGGCGCCGCCAGCCACTCCCGATGCAGCGAGAACAACGCCTGCCTTGGTCTCGGCATGACGAATCCACTCATTCACCAGGGAGAGGGCTTTCCAAGCCTGATCCGGCTCTGCATTGGGTGAGATGACCGGTTCGACCGACTCTTCTGTCATCAGACTGAGGCACCTTCGAGTTTCGGTAGGAAATCACAAACCGCGCCGCGGCGAGGGAGATGGGCGGGACATCCTAAGCGGAGAATCGCTCCAGCCGTGCAACTGCCGTTGCAAGCTCGCTCTGACGCGGCAACGCGCGCCCTAAGAGGCCGATCAACTTCATTAGCACCATGAACTTGTCGGCTGCCGAGGCGACGCGCTCGACTTCCGAGATCACATCGTGCATGTCGCTGCATTCCTTAGCCATGCGGTCCGCGATGACTCGCACAGGTCCGACGATGGTCGGATCGTCGGTTAACTTGAGAATCGCATGGGCATGGACGTCTACCCGGTGGAAGATATCCGCGGTGCCTTCGTCGTAAAGGGCTACGGTCTGCTGCGCCCATTCTGTCAGTTCATCAGGGCCGGCTTGTGCCGTGAGCGTGGGTAGCGTACCGGTGCGCTCGCGCATCGATGCATGTCGAGGCTCGCGCTCGCTCATTGCTTGCAGAAGCTGGCTGACATGGTTGCTTAACTTGTCGTTGTCGGTCATTTGTCGACTTCCAGAGTATTGTTGGCTGTTGGCTGACGGTTGCCAGTCATTCCTCGTAACGATCCCACACCGTTCCGACAAACAAGGTCTGCGACACGCCAGCGGCCACGAATGCGCGGATATTTGCGAAGACCGCGGTATAAGCACCAACCCGCCCATCGGCTGCGTTACCCGCGGCGATAACAACGCATTTGGTCGCGGTAAGCGGCGGCTCAGTGTTACCTCTTGACCGGTGGAGCCAATTTCGGGATGAGCTATGTCCGGATGCGGCCGTACCGCGTGTGGCCGTTTGGACATTCAAAAGTTCCGCGAACGTAGATCGGTTCGGCGGGAGTGCCCGACAAGATCTGCTCAGAGCCCGGTACTAATTCGGCCCGTTCGTCACACTGGCCGCACTTGCGAGTTGTGCTCGACTCCATTGGAGAGAACCTATACGCAAACCCGCAGCAGTTTCGACTACTGACCACTATCCGCCGAGCGGGGAATATTACGCGAGTTGCGCCCAGTGTCCAGTGCACAGGCGTGTCAAACATGCGACACGCCGCAGAAGTTGGTGCACAGTTAACAAAGTTGTGCGAGCTAGCGGCGTTTTACGAGGTAGACGCCTTACGGCTCGATCACTCTGCGGTGTCGGTTACATCGCATGCGAGCGGACTATGCCTACCAATGTCTGTCAAAAGGTGTCCAGCGCTGTAGATTGTTACTCACTGGGCGGGTAAAGAACCTGCTCAGTGACGCAGGTGGATCCCACCGGAGTTGAACCGGTCGCCCTGGCCTTCCAAAACCTGGCCGCCAAACCGTTGGGGGACCCTGCGAGGTGAGTCGGGCGGGCGCTCACTAGCACTGGGCGCTCGCCTGGACTCTTTCGCCGTGACAGCCGAATGAGCGCCGAGGAAGCCCACTACACCTCGCTGGGCTAAAGCCTAACGCCGAATAACATCCCTACCCGGTAGGTCGCGAGTTGCCTGGTCAATCAGCGTGTTGAACGGTTCAGTTCAACACGCCCGGCCCAAGCGCGCTGAACATCAGCGCCTGTCTGATCAGTCCGCGCCGATGCGCGTCGGGGCCGGCGGGATGATCGGGATTGCGGTCACACTTCCACAGGAACGCGATTTGTTCCGGCGTGAGTTGGCTCGCCAGACAATGCCATGTGGCGAGGGGTTGATGACGTAGGCTATCCATTTGTCGAACTCCCATTCAGTTCGGCCAATCCCCCGGCCTGTTAGCGCAGGTGCGGGGACTTTACTTTCGCATACACATCTGTGATGCCGCGAGTAATTTACCTCAGCGTAAAGCGCTCCAGAATACTAATTTCGAAATTCTTTTACCATCAATTCTTGACACTGATAGTTAATTATTGAACAGGTTATTCAATTTCGGAAATATGCCAACAATCGAGCTACGGCCGCGCGAGTGTCACCTCATAGGGGATCTCCGCTAGAGCGGTGGTCGCATCAGGATCGGTGTAGACGCCGAGTGTGTAGACGCCGGGACTCGCCACGTAGAACTTCAGGTGGTGAACCGATGCAACGTACTTGAAGGGCGAAACCGGATCGTCGGGCCAGTGGGCAACCCACTCGATGCCGCCACAGCGGTCGCCATCGGGCGTCTGCGCGGAAACGAAGAACACCGGATAGCTTTCCTGTCCGGCGCGAGCGCTCACGATTAACACGACGGGAACGGAAGGCCATAGGTATCTCTTCTGTGCGAAACCGATCTGCGGAAACCCTCTGGCGCTCACGGTCTCGCCTTGAAGCTCCGCCCACTCCGCCGCCATGAACGCCACTACGCGCATATCCGAAGCGCAATTCTCCTGATCGGAATCGAAGCCAAATCATGCTTGGGGATAGCACGCCAGATGGCACGCCATTTGTCTCGTTAAGCTAGACATATGGTCTGACCTGCATAAATACTTGCTCCCCCGGCTGGACTCGAACCAGCAACCCTTCGGTTAACAGCCGAATGCTCTGCCAATTGAGCTACAGGGGACTGCTCCTCCGCGAAAGTCCCGCGGATCGAGGGATGACTCTAGCTTACGTGCCGCGGGGCCCGCCAATACGCCGCCACCCCGCACGCACCCCGCCACGTGAGGCAGGATGGATGGGTATGCACCGTCGACTGGGAGGGGCCCTGTGATCCGGTATCTCGTCGTATTGGGTGTCGGCTACGTATTGGGTACCAAGGCTGGCCGACGCCGGTATGAACAGATCGCCGGGACCTACAAGGCGGTCACCGAGAGCCCAGCCGCCAAGGCCATGATCGATGCAGGCCGGCGCAAGATCGCCGACCGGGTTTCACCGGATCCGGCGCTGGTCACGTTGACCGAGATCGACTCCGACACCACGGTGATCGGGCCGGAGACCGCGCAGCGCGGCCAGCGTCCTAGTTGATGCCCTCAGAAATCGTGGTGCCCGGAAGCAGCGGGCCGGTGCTGAAGCCCGCGCCGTCGGGGCCGTAGAGGCCGACCCACGGCGTGCCGACGTTGACGCCGTTGCCGTTGGAGTAGCCGAGGCACTTGCCGTCTTCTTTGTTGCCGAACCAGGCCAGGCAGCCGCCCTGGGCGACCTGCGCGCCCTGCGCTTCAGTGCCAGTGGAAACCACAGATGCCGCGAACGGCGCCGCGACCGCAGCCACCGCGAAGGCGCCCGCGGCGACGAGCCGCCGCGCCCGGTTGTTGGTCGATGTCACGAACTTGCCTTTCTGACCGTCCCCGACGGTGTATAGCGCGCCAACCCTATCGCGTTACCGGGCGTCACGCAGTCAAGTCGTCGCCGCTGGCCTGTTCGAGCAGGCTGCGGCGATACGCCTCCATCGCAACCAGGTCGCCGAACAACGCGTGGTACTCATCGCCCTGTTCGACCGGCGACATGCGCTGCAGTTTCGACTTGACCTCCGCGATCTGCCGTCCCACCCATACTTCCTGCAACCGGGCCAGCACGCCACCGATGTAGCGCGGCAGCCGCTCGTCGTCGTCGACGTTGATCGCCTCCACGCCGAGTTCGTTGACCAGGCCCGCCGCGGCCGGCGTCGCCGTCTTTTCCCGGACCGCCTCGATCCACTGCGCGCCCGACTGGCCCGCCGACGCGCCGCCGGCAGCCTCGATCGCCGCGCGCACCGCCGCGTAGCCGGGATGGGTGAAGCTCTCCACCGTCAGCGAGTCGAACACCGGACCCGCCAGCGCCGGATACTGCAGCGCCGCCTTGAGCGCCTCCCGTTGCGGCCACAGGGTCGGGTCGGCCGGATCGGGTCGCGCCGCCGCGGGTGCCTGGTTGGCCGCCCGTCGCGGTGGGGGCTCGGTCACCGCGCCGCGGCGCCGACGACGGTCGGGCATACCGCGCTTCTGCGCCTCCTCGCGCACCCGCGACAGCACCTGGCCCTCGTCGCTCCATCCGGTCCAGCCCGCCAGCCGGCGCGCGTACTCGTCGCGCAGCGCGTAGTCGCGGATCCTGGCCACCAGCGGCACGCACTGGCGCAGCGCGTCCACCTGCGCCTGCGGGTCGTTGTCGAGGACATCGCCGTCGGGGATCAGGTTGCGGATCGCGAACTCGAACATCGGGATGCGCCGGGCCACCAGATCGCGCAGCGCCTTGTCGCCGGACTTCAGCCGCAGATCGCACGGATCCATCCCTTCGGAAGCGATTGCGACGAAGGACTTTCCGGCCACCTGCTGGTCACCGTCGAACGCCTTCAGCGCCGCGGCCTGACCGGCCTCGTCGCCGTCGAACACGAAGATCAGCTCGCCGCGGTACCAGTTGTCATCCATCATCAACCGGCGCAGCAGCGCCAGGTGGCCCTCCCCGAAGGCGGTTCCGCACGACGCCACCGCCGTGGTCTCGTTGGCCAGGTGCATGGCCATCACGTCGGTGTAGCCCTCGACGACGACGGCCCGGTGGGACTTGGCGATATCGCGTTTGGCCAGATCCAGCCCGAACAGCACCGAGGACTTCTTGTACAGCACCGTCTCGGGGGTGTTGAGGTACTTGGCCTCCATCGGGTCGTCGTCGAAGATCCGGCGCGCACCGAAGCCGATCACCTCACCGCCGCTGGCCCGGATCGGCCACAGCAGCCTGCGGTGAAACCGATCCATCGGGCCGCGTCGCCCCTCCCGCGACAGCCCGGCCGCCTCGAGCTCCTTGAACTCAAATCCCTTGCGCAGCAGGTGTTTGGTCAAGCTGTCCCAGCCCGACGGCGCGAAACCGCAGCCGAACCGGGCGGCGGCTTCGGCATCGAAGCTGCGATCGAGCAGGTACTGGCGCGCCGGGGCGGCCTCCTCGGATTGCAACGCCTCGGCATAGAACTCCTGGGCGGCGGCGTTGGCGGCCAGCAGCCGGCTGCGGCTGCCGCGGTCGCGCTGCACGTTGGTGGCCGCGGCTCCGGAATAGGTGATCGTGTAGCCGACCCGGTCGGCGAGCAGTTCGACCGATTCCACGAAGCTGACGTGCTCGATCTTCTGGACGAACGCGTAGACGTCGCCGCCCTCACCGCAGCCGAAGCAGTGGAAGTGGCCGTGGTTGGGCCGTACGTGAAACGACGGCGTCTTCTCGTCGTGAAACGGGCACAGCCCTTTCATCGAGTCCGCGCCGGCGCGGCGCAGCTGTACGTAGTCGCCGACGACGTCTTCGATGCGGATGCGTTCACGGATGGCCGCGATGTCTCGATCGGGAATGCGGCCTGCCACGCGCACAGTCTAGGCCGAGCCTGATTAGGCTTCCGCCGGTTCCAGCCGCTCCAGCCGCCCCTCGGTGTACGACGCGATCTGGTCGACGATCACCCGGATCCGCGCGCCGTCGTCGGCGGCGTCGTTGAACGCCGGAACGAAGACCGGGTCCAGGGTGGCCGGCGCGCCGGCGAGCAGCCAGCGTGCGACGCGGTGGATGCGTTCACGCTGGTGCGCCTGCAGCTCCAGGTGTCGCGGGTCGGACATGATGAACTGCAGCGCCAGGATCTTGAGCACGGCGACCTCGGCGCGCACCAGGTCGGGGACGGCCAGATCGGCCGCGTAACGCACCAGCGGGCCGTTCCCGGCGATCTGTCGGGTCGCGGTGATCGCCGCCGACGCGAAACGCCCCACCAGCTCGCTGGTCAGCCGCTTCAGCGCGACGGATGCGCCCACCGTGCCGTCGTACTTACCGACGGCGGCGACCACCGGCAGGCTCGACAGCCGCGCCGCCGCGGCCACCAGGTGGTCGGCGGGCAGGCCCGCGCCCATCCCGCTGGATTCGCCGAGCCGACCCAGCACGGCGGCCGCGTCGTCGTCGGCCAGCACCCGCATGTCGATGCGCCCGGAGATGACGCCGTCTTCGACGTCGTGCACCGAGTAGGCGACGTCGTCGGCCCAGTCCATCACCTGGGCCTCCAGGCACGGCCGGTGCGCCGGGGCGCCCTCGCGGATCCAATCGGCGGTGTCCGCGTCGTCGTCGTAGAAACCGAACTTGCGGTGCTGCTCGTCGCAGCGCCACGGATACTTGGTGACGGCATCCAACGCTGCGCGCGTCAGGTTCAGCCCCGCGCTATGGCCCTGCGCATCAAGGATTTTCGGTTCGAGCCGGGTGAGGATCCGGATGTTCTGGGCGTTACCTTCGAACCCGCCGTGCTCGGCGGCGAACTCGGCAAGCGCGCGTTCACCGTTGTGTCCGTACGGCGGATGCCCGATGTCGTGTGCCAGCCCGGCCAGGTCGACGAGGTCGGGGTCGCAGCCCAGCCCGATCGCCATGCCGCGGCCGATCTGGGCCACCTCCAGCGAGTGGGTCAGCCTGGTGCGCGGCGTCTCGCCCTCACGCGGGCCGACGACCTGCGTCTTGTCGGCCAGCCGGCGCAGCGCCGCGCTGTGCAGCACCCGCGCCCGGTCGCGGGCGAAGTCGGTGCGGTGCTCGGTGTCGGTGCCCGGCAGCCCGGCAGCCTTGGGCGGTTCGACCACCAATCGCTCTCGGTCGAACTCGTTGTACGGATCGGAATGCGCTGCCACCGGAGCACAGTCTGCCAGCCGTGATCGCGGGTAGCGCGTGGTCGGGTCGCGCGTCGCATTACATTGGCGACCATGCGCCTTGCCCGTCTGCTTCCTCTCGTGTTCGCGGTGCTCGTCGCCAGTGTGCTGCTGGTCCCGACCGCTGCCGCCGAACCGCCGTTCCGGGTTCCGGGCTACGTCACCGACAACGCGGGCGTGTTGTCTCCTGATCAGCGCGCCCAGGTCCAAAGCGCCGTCGAGCAGCTCTACACCGACAAGCGTGTCCGGTTGTGGGTGGTCTATGTCGACAGCTTCGGGCAGAGCCCGGTGCGCTGGGCGCGAACCACCATGCAGCTCAGCGACTTCGGGGACCGCGACGCGCTGCTGGCGGTCGCCACGAACGAACGTGCCTACGCATTCCAGGTGCCGTCGAGCGTGATGGACCAGTCCGACGCGGGCGCGCTGCAGCGCGACGACATCGAACCGGCCCTGCGCCGCGGGGACTGGGCCGGTGCGGCGATCGCGGCGGCCACCGGGCTCAACACCACCTCGGAAGGCGGCGTCGGCTGGCTGTCCGTGTTGGTGCTGCTGGCGGTGATCGGCGTGTTGGTGCTGGCGTTGTGGCTGTGGGGCCGGCGCCGACAGCGCAAGCGCCGCGAGGCCGAATTCGCCGCCGCGCGTCGGGTCGACCCGACGGATCCGAACGCGTTGGCGAAGGTGTCGCTGGACGCGCTCGACGACCTGTCGCGGGCCAAGGTGGTCGAGGTCGACAACGCGGTGCTCACCAGTGAACACGAGCTCGAGTTGGCCGTCGAAGAGTTCGGTGAAGCGCAGACCGCGAAGTTCGCAGAAGCGGTGCGCAACGCGAAAGCCACTCTGACCCAAGCGTTCAATGTGCGCCAACAGCTCGACGACGCGATCCCGGAGACCCCGGCGCAGCGCCGCGACCTGCTGACGCGCGTGGTGGTGGCGGCCGCCAAGGCCGACCGTGAACTCGACGCCCGCAGCGAGGAGTTCGCGCGGCTGCGCGACCTGGTGATCAACGCGCCCACCCGGCTCGACAAGATGACCCAGAAGGTCGTCGACATCACCGCGCGGATCGAGCCGTCGCGACAGAAGCTCGCCGAACTGCACAACGAATTCGACCCCGCGGCGCTGACGTCGGTGGCCGACAACGTCGACGCGGCCACCGAACTGCTGACGTTCG
This sequence comes from Mycolicibacterium pulveris, assembly GCA_050205315.1. Taxonomy (GTDB): domain Bacteria; phylum Actinomycetota; class Actinomycetes; order Mycobacteriales; family Mycobacteriaceae; genus Mycobacterium; species Mycobacterium pulveris_A. Next base: position 98,108 of record JBNMRA010000009.1, read on the forward strand.
CCGACACCAACATCACCCGCGCGCGCGAGTTGGCCGAGCGGCCCGTGCCCGGACGTCAGACCGAGCTCGTCGAAAGTGTGCGGGCCGGGGAATCCGCGTTGGGACAGGCCAATTCACTGTTGGACGCGGTCGACAGCGCGGCCAGCGATATCCGCCGGGCCGCGGCCACGCTGCCCGCCGCGATCGAGGACATCAAGGCCGGTATCGCGCAAGCCGGCGCGCTGCTGGCGCAGGGGTCGGTGCCCCAGGCAGAACAGCTGACGGCGGCGCGTGATGCCGCGGCCGCTGCCGTCGCCGCCGCGCAGCGCGCCGGATCGGTCGATCCGCTCGGCACGTTCACCGAGCTGACCAAGGCCGACGCCGATCTGGACCGGCTGTTGGCCGCCGTCGAGCAGGAACGTGAGGCCGCCGACCGGCTCAACCGCGCGCTGGAGGAGGCGCTGTTCACCGCGCGGTCCCGGGTGCGTTCGGTGTCGGATTTCATCGACACCCGGCGCGGCACCATCGGCCCTGAGGCGCGCACGCGGCTGGCCGAGGCGGTGCGGCAGATCGGCGCCGCGGAGGCCAAGCGGTCGACGGATCCGGCCGAGGCGATCGCGCACGCCAACGGCGCGGCGATGCTGGCCGCCCAGGCGCAGGCGTTGGCCAACGCCGACGTGCAGGAGGCGCGGCGCAGCTACATGGGTCCGTACGGCGGTGGTGGCGGCGGGAACATGGGTGCCGTGATCGGCGGCATCCTGATCGGCAACATGTTGGGCGGCGCGATGCGCGGCGGCTTCGGCGGGTTCGGCGGCGGCTTTGGCGGCGGCGGGTTCAGCCCCGGGTCGTTCGGCGGCTCCGGCGGCGGCTTTTCAGGAGGCGGCGGCCGCTTCTAGTGGTGTTGCCCTTTTTCTGCGCGAGCGTGCGTGTCTGCGCCCGACACGCCGCGCAAAACCGCGAGTTTACGCACGCTCACGCCGCCTTCGCCCGGCGCAACTCGGTCTCGATACGCCGCAACATCTGCGACGGCCGAACCCTGACGTCATCGAAAACCACCGACAACACACTCCAACCGACCTCCTGCAGGGCCGCGCGCTTCAAGCGGTCGCGACGAAACTGTTCCTGGTCGCTGTGCCAGTCGAAGCCGTCGTACTCGACGGCGAGCCCGCACTCGGGCCACGCGAAATCCACCCGCCACGTTCGGAAATCACGATCGACGATCTCGTACTGCAACTCCGTCGGCGCCACACCGCCGTCGATCATGACCAGCCGCGCCTCACTTTCCATCGGCGACTCGGCTTCGGGTCTTGCCAACGAAATCAGTTCGCGCACAGCCACAATGCCGCGCCTGCCCGCTTGCTGTCCGGCCGCGATACGCAGCTGACGAGCATCACAGGTGCCACTCCGCAGCGCGGCGTCGAGCGTGGCCAGTGCACGATGACGACGCAAGCCCCGCGCGACCTCGACGGCCGTCCACGCGGGCGTCGTCGCGGGTCTGCCGTCGACCATGCCGAGCGGTGCGCCTTCGCGACGATGTACGAACAGCCCATCGGAGTTTCGCAACTGGTGCCCCTCGGGGTTGAGGACGTGAAGGTCGACGACGTCTTCGGTGTCGAACCCGTATGCGGCCGCGGCGGTTCCGAGACAGATCGCGACGGGCTCCCCGGCGCGAAGATCCAGGCCGGCGAGTCGTGTGAAGGTGTCGGGCTCGTCACGGCTGTAGATGCCGGGCCAGACCTTTATCAGTTCACCGCCGCGGATCTTGGCGTCGAGCCGGCTGCGGCCCATCGTCGCCAACAGTTGAGCAGTGGTGACGACGCCATTTTGGGTGTCGAACAGCTTCGCGATATCGCCTGTCATGGCGACGATCCTCAGTGCTGGGCAGGCGGGCGCCACGCACTTTCACGCCCGGCTGGGGATGAGCGCCCGGTTGGGGACAACTCCGGTTGGGCCCGAGCGTGCGTAAACTCGCGAATTTTTGCGGCGTGTCGGCCTCAGACACGCACGCTCGCGGCCGAAAGCTAGCAGCCTTTGAGGCGGGCGGCGAGGTAGTCGCTGACGGTGTCGAGTGCGACGCGGTCCTGGGTCATCGCGTCGCGTTCGCGGATCGTCACCGCCTGATCCTCGAGCGTGTCGAAGTCGACCGTCACGCAGAACGGAGTGCCGATCTCGTCCTGGCGGCGGTAGCGCCGTCCGATCGCGCCGGCGTCGTCGAACTCGACGTTCCAGTACTTGCGCAGTTCGGTCGCCAGGTCACGCGCCTTCGGCGACAGTTCGGGGTTGCGCGACAGCGGCAGCACCGCGGCCTTGACCGGTGCCAGCCGCGGATCGAGCCGAAGCACCGTGCGTTTGTCCACCCCGCCCTTGGCGTTGGGCGCCTCGTCCTCGGCGTAGGCGTCGACGAGAAACGCCATGAACGACCGGGTCAGGCCCGCCGCCGGTTCGATCACATAGGGCACATAGCGCGCGTCGGTGGCCTGATCGTAGAACGACAGGTCGACACCGGAATGCTTGCTGTGCGTGGACAAGTCGAAGTCGGTGCGGTTGGCCACACCCTCCAGCTCACCCCACGGGCTGCCCGTGAACCCGAACTTGTATTCGATGTCGACCGTGCGTTCGGAGTAGTGCGACAGCTTCTCCTGAGGATGTTCGTAGAGCCGCAGGTTGTCGCGGTCGATGCCGAGGTCGACGTACCACTGCAGGCGTTCGTCAATCCAATACTGGTGCCACTCGCGCGCGGTCGACGGTTCGACGAAGAACTCCATCTCCATCTGCTCGAACTCGCGGGTCCGGAAGATGAAGTTGCCCGGAGTGATCTCGTTGCGAAAGCTCTTGCCGGTCTGGGCGATTCCGAACGGTGGCTTCTTACGCGCCGTCGTCACCACGTTCGCGAAGTTGACGAAGATGCCCTGGGCCGTCTCCGGCCGCAGATAGTGCAGACCCTCCTCGGTCTCGATCGGACCGAGGTAGGTCTTGAGCATCATGTTGAAGTCGCGTGGCTCGGTCCACTGGCCCTTGGTGCCGCAGTCCGGGCAGGCGATCTCGTCCATCGGCACCGCGTCCGGGTCATCGAGATCCTTCTTGGCGGCGTACGCCTCCTGCATGTGGTCCTGGCGGTGACGCTTGTGGCAGTTGAGGCACTCGACGAGCGGGTCGTTGAACACGTCGACGTGCCCGGACGCCACCCACACCTCGCGCGGCAGGATGATCGCGCTGTCGAGGCCGACGACGTCGTCGCGGGCGGTGACCACCGCGCGCCACCACTGCCGCTTGATGTTCTCCTTGAGCTCCACCCCGAGCGGGCCGTAATCCCACGCCGACTTGGTTCCGCCGTAGATCTCGCCGGACTGAAAGACCAGACCGCGACGCTTGGCCAGGTTCGCCACGGTGTCGATGATGGAAGCCACGACTGCACAGCCTAGCGACCCGCCGACATCCATTGACATGCGCAACCGTGCATGTATGGTGGCAGCATAATGGAAATCGTTTCCACTTTGGCCGGTGACGCCGGCACCGCCGGCCGCGCCGACACCACCCATGACCACAGCGGCGCACCGTTTCCTGAGCTACCGCCCCGCGACGTGCTCGACACCTCCGGCGATCTGCTGCGCGCGCTGGCCGCGCCGGTACGGATCGCGATCGTGCTGCAGCTGCGCGAATCGGCGCGCTGCGTACACGAGCTCGTCGACGCGCTGGGCGTACCGCAACCGTTGGTCAGCCAGCATCTGCGCATCCTCAAGGCTGCCGGCGTCGTCGCCGGAGAACGGTCCGGCCGGGAAGTGATGTACCGCCTGGTGGATCACCACCTTGCCGACATCGTCGTCGCCGCCGTCAGCCACGCGGGCGAGGGCAGCACATGACGTCCACCTCGATCCCGACCGGCGTGCGCTCGACCCGACAGCGCGCCGCGATCGCCGCGCTGCTCGAGAAGACCGACGAGTTCCGCTCCGCTCAGGAACTGCACGACGAACTGCGCAGGCGCGGCGAAGGAATCGGCCTGACCACCGTCTACCGCACGCTGCAGCAGATGGCGACCGCAGGCATCGTCGACACGCTGCGCACCGACACCGGCGAAGCGGTGTACCGGCGGTGCTCCGACGACCACCACCACCATCTGGTGTGCCGGGCCTGCGGCGCGACCGTCGAGATCCAGGGCCGCGACGTGGAGACCTGGGCCGCCGAGGTCGCCCGCGAACACGGGTTCTCCGACGTCACCCACACCATCGAGATCTTCGGACGCTGCGGAGATTGCTCAACCGACTAACGCTCGGCGCACGTCCGCACCGGTGGCCAGCACCATCAGGATCAGCGTGCGCAGCGCGTCGTCACTGAGGCCCGCTGCGGGAAAGTTGTAGCGCAGCAACACATCGGCGGCCTTCTTGGAGTTGCGCTTGGCGCCCGCCGCGATTTGGGTCGGCGTGCTCTTGGCGGCCAGCGACACCGTGCCCAGCAGCGTGTTGTGCGCGTGGTCGGCGACCTTGGCCCGCAGTTTGGCGTCCAACGGCAGATCCCAGGCCAGGATCTGGGTCAGCGACACCATCTCCAACCCCTCGGCGATCGTCACCGTGCGCAACGACGCCAACGTCTCGTCGTGCTGGACGGTGACCGCGCCGTCGTCCTCCACGTGCACCGGCAGGATCTCGCCGAGCACCGTGGCCAGCCGCTCCCCCAACGCCATCAGGCTCTGCCGCTCAGGTACATCATTCGGCTCTGCCGAAGCGACGGTTGCGGTTCACATACTCCTCGCACGCCGCCCACAGATCGCGGCGGTCGTAGTCGGGCCACAGCTTGTCCTGGAAGACGAACTCCGCGTAGGCGGCCTGCCACAGCAGGAAGTTGCTGGCCCGCTGTTCCCCCGAGGTTCGGATGAACAGGTCGACGTCGGGAATGTCGGCGCGGTGCAGGTGTTTGGCGAACGTCGCCTCGCTGATGCGACCGGGGTTGATCCTGCCGTCGACCGCCTCCTGCGCGAGCGCGCGGGCGGCCTCGACGATCTCGGTGCGGCCGCCGTAGTTCACGCAGTAGTTGATCGTGATGACGTCGTTGCCGACCGTCATCTGCTCGGCGATGTCGAATTCCTTGATCACGCTGCGCCACATCCGGGGCCGCGAGCCGACCCAGCGCATCCGTACGCCCATGTCGTTGAGGTTCTCGCGGCGTCGACGCACCACCTCGCGGTTGAAGCCCATCAGGAACCGCACCTCTTCGGTGCTGCGCTTCCAGTTCTCGGTGGAGAACGCATAGACGGTCAAGTGCTTGACACCGATTTCGATTGCGCCACAAGTGATGTCGATGAGCACCGCCTCGCCCATCTTGTGCCCTTCGGTGCGGTGCAGCCCGCGTTGGGTGGCCCAGCGGCCGTTGCCGTCCATCACGACCGCGACGTGGTTGGGCACCTGGTCGGCGGGGATCTGCGGGGCGGCGGCCTTCGACGTGTGCTGGGGCGGACGGGCGAACCGGCCGTTGGTGCCCGCCGGGATCTCGGGGAAAACCACGGGCCACGTCGACTTGTCGGGAAAGGTCGGGTAGTCGTCAGGGGCCGGAGGCAGCTGGGGGTAGGTCACCTTGCGCGTCCTGTGCCCGGCCCTCTTCACTGCCATGGGCCACATCCTGCCCGAACAGAGACACGCGGTGATCGGCCAGGGTCCTATCCACCCGATAGACCCGCTCGACCAGCGGCAACGTCCGCAATTGGCGTTCCAGGTGCCACTGCAGGTGCGCGGCGACCAGCCCGCTGGCCTGGCTGCGGTGCGACGACGTGGTCGCTTGCGCATACTCCCAGTCCCCGTCGTGCAGTGCGACCATCAGGTCCAGCACGGGCTGCGGCGGTGTCACCGACCCCGACGGGCGGCAGTGCACGCACACGCTTCCGCCGGCCGCGACCGAAAACGCGCGGTGCGGACCGGGCGTGGCGCAGCGGGCGCATTCGGTCAGCGCCGGCGCCCAGCCGGCGATCCCCATGGCCCGCAACAGGTAAGCATCCAGCACGAGTTCGCGGGGCCGGCCGCCGTCGGCCACCGCCCGCAACGCGGACACGGTCAGCCGGTGCAGCGCGGGCATCGGCACCCGCTCCTCCCCCGCCAGCCGTTCGGCGGTCTCCAGCATGGCGCACGCACAGGTGTAGCGGCCGTAGTCGCTGACGATGTCGGTGGCGAACGCGTCGATGGCCTGCACCTGGGTGACGATGTCGAGGTTGCGGCCCGGGTGCAGCTGAACGTCGATGTGCGCGAACGGCTCCAGCCTGGCCCCGAACTTGCTGCGGGTGCGTCGCACCCCCTTGGCCACCGCGCGCACCAGCCCATGCTGACGGGTCAGCAGGGTGACGATCCGGTCGGCCTCGCCGAGCTTGTGCTGGCGCAGCACCACCGCTCGATCCCGATACAGCCGCATCGCTACAGTCTGGCACTGCATCCGACAGATCCTTGTCACGCAGCGCCGATATCCTGGTACGTGATGGTCGACACTGCCCGCTTCCCCACCCTCACGCAGCAACTTTTCCAGCTGGCGAGCGGATCGGTCACGTCCGTCGAACTGGTGCGGCGCTCGCTGGACGCGATCGAGGCCAGCCAGCCGACGCTCAACGCGTTCCGGGTGGTCCTGCGCCAGCAGGCGCTTGCCGCCGCCGCGGCAGCCGACCGCAAACGCGCCGCGGGTGAACAACTTCCGTTGTTGGGAATCCCGATCGCGGTCAAAGACGACGTCGACGTGGCCGGGGTGCCGACCCGGTTCGGCGCCGACGGCACGGTGCGACCGGCCACCGCCGACGCCGAGGTCGTGCGCCGGCTGCGCGCGGCAGGCGCGGTGATCGTCGGCAAGACCAACACGTGCGAGCTGGGTCAGTGGCCGTTCACCAGCGGACCGGGGTTCGGACACACTCGCAACCCGTGGTCGCGTGACCACACCCCCGGCGGCTCCTCGGGCGGCAGCGCCGCGGCCGTCGCGGCCGGGTTGGTGAGCGCCGCGATCGGCTCCGACGGTGCGGGCAGCGTACGGATTCCCGCGGCGTGGACGCACCTGGTTGGCATCAAACCGCAGCGCGGCCGCATCTCCACCTGGCCGCTGCCCGAGGCGTTCAACGGCATCACGGTCAACGGGGTGCTGGCCAGAACCGTGGCCGACGCCGCGATCGTACTGGACGCCGCGTCGGGCAACGTCCCGGGAGATCTGCATCAGCCGCCGCCGGTGCGGGTGTCGGACTCCGTCGCCCAAGCGCCCGGCCCGCTGCGCATCGCGATGTCGACGAAGTTTCCGTTCACGGTGTTTCGCGCCACCCTGGATCCGGAGATCCGCGCCGCGATGGAGGCCATCGCGGCCCAGCTGGGCGAGCTGGGACACCGCGTCACCAAGGCCGACCCGAGCTACAGCCTCGGCATGTCATGGAACTTCCTGTCCCGCTCGACGTCGGGGCTGCTGGAGTGGGCCGACCGCCTCGGTTACGGCGTCACGCTGGATACGCGCACCAAGTCCAACCTGCGGATGGGTCGGTTGCTTTCCGAGAACGTGCTGCGCAAGGCGCGTGCCCGGGAGGCCGCTGCCCAGCGCCGGATGGGCTGGATCTTCAATATCGCCGACGTGGTGCTGGCGCCGACGACCGCGCAACCGCCGCTGCCGGTGCACGATTTCGATCACCGCGGCGGGCTGTCCACCGACCGCACGATGATCAAGGCGTGCCCGGTGACCTGGCCGTGGAACCTGTTGGGCTGGCCGTCGATCAACGTGCCCGCCGGTTTCACCTCATCCGGGCTGCCGATCGGTGTGCAGCTGATGGGCCCGGCCAACAGCGAACAGCTGCTGGTCTCGCTGGCCGCGGAGCTGGAGGCGATCAACGGGTGGGCGATGAAGCAACCGCAGCCATGGTGGACCGCAGGGCCGGCCCCCGACCCCGAGCCGACCGGACGCACCGAACCCGACATTGCGGGCTCGATCTCCGACGAGGTCGCGTAAGGTTTCCGATCATGAATGCGCGGCATTTCGCATACGCGGTTTCCGCACTGGCCGTGGCCGGTGGCCTGGTGGTCGGCACGCCGGCGGCGACTGCGGACAACAAGCGCCTGAACGACGGTGTGGTCGCCAACGTCTACACGATGCAGCATCTGGCCGGGTGTGACACCGACATCAAGATCAACCCGAAACTGCGGTTGGCCGCCCAGTGGCACACCAACGATGTGTTGCACAACCGGGCGCTGAACGGCGACATCGGCTCCGACGGGTCGACGGTGGCCGACCGCGCGCACCGAGCCGGCTACGCCGGAGAGGTCGCCGAGACAGTCGCGATCAACCCGGCGCTGGCGATCAGCGGTATCGAGCTGATCAACCAGTGGTATCACCGGCCCGACTATCACGCGATCATGTCGGACTGCTCCAACGTCGACATCGGCGTGTGGTCGGAGAACCTGATCGACCGCACCGTGGTGGTCGCGGTGTACGGCAAGGGCGACGGCGCCCCGCCGGTCCACGCCCCCGGAAGGCCGTTCGGGCTGCCCGGCTCGGGCGCCCAGAGCTGAGCGTCTAAAAACCCAAGCGGCCCAGCTGTTTGGGGTCGCGCTGCCAGTTCTTGGCGACCTTGACCCGCAGGTCCAAGAACACCTTGGTGCCGAGCAGTTTCTCGATCGCCGTGCGTGCAGCGGTGCCGACTTCGCGTAGCCGCGCGCCGCCCTTACCGATCACGATGCCCTTCTGGCTGTCCCGCTCGACGAACAGGTTGGCGCGCACGTCGATCAGCTCCCCTTGTTCTGGCGAGCGACCCTCGCGCGGGCTGACCTCCTCGATCACCACCGCCAGTGAATGCGGCAGCTCATCGCGCACACCTTCCAGCGCGGCCTCGCGGATCAGCTCGGCCATCAACGTTTCCTCGGGTTCGTCGGTGAGCTCGCCGTCGGGATAGAACGCCGGGCCCTCGGGGAGCTGCGCCGCCAGCACATTGACCAGCACGTCGAGGTTCTCCCCCGTGCTCGCCGACACCGGCACGATCTCGGACTCCGAGCCCACCAGGTCACTGACCGCGACCAGCTGCGCGGCCACGCTGTCCTTGGCCACCTTGTCGATCTTGGTCACGATCGCGATCAGCGTGGTGTTGGGTGCGACGGCGCGGATCTGCTCGCAGATCCACCGGTCCCCCGGCCCGATCTTCTCGTCGGCGGGGATACACAGCCCGATGACGTCGACCTGGGAGTAGGTGTCCTTGACCAGATCGTTGAGCCGCTGCCCCAGCAGCGTGCGCGGCCGGTGCAGCCCGGGGGTGTCGACGAGGATGATCTGAAAGTCGTCGCGGTGCACGATCCCGCGGATCGTGTGCCGGGTGGTCTGCGGCCGGTTCGACGTGATCGCGACCTTGGCGCCGACCAGCGCGTTGGTCAACGTCGACTTGCCGGTGTTCGGCCGCCCGACGAAACAGACGAAACCGGAACGGAATTCGGTCACAACGGGCGTCCCGACCGGTCGGTGACCAGAACCGCCGCGTCGGCCGACAGTTCACGCACCGCGGCGACGCCGGCGTCGTCGGCGCTGCCGCCGACCAGCACCGCGGCTTCCAGCCCGGTCGCACCGCTGGACACGGCGGCGGCGACGGCGGCCTGCAGCGCGGTGAGCCGCAGCGCGTCCAGCGCGACGGGCGCCCCGGCGTAGGTGCGGCCGTCGGCGTCGCGCACGGCGGCCCCGCTGGTCGCCTCGGCGCGGCCCATCGCGCCGCGCGCCAGCGTCACCAGCTTGGCGTCCTCGGGGTCGAGGTCACTCATCGCGTCTCCTTCGGGGCCGGCTCGGTCGGGCTGACCAGGACCGTACCGATGTGCACCCGGCCGCGGTGGTCGGGACCGCCCTCGGCGCGCAGCCGCAGCCCGTCCCAGGTCACCTCGGCGCCCGGCAGCGGAACGCGGCCCAGCTCCAGGGCCACCAGCCCGCCGACGGTGTCGACGTCGAGGTCTTCGTCGAACTCGATGCCGTAGAGCTCGCCGAGGTCTTCGATCGACAGCCGCGCCGAAACCCGATATCGCTGGTCGCCCAGGTCTTCCACCGGAACGGTTTCGCCCGCGTCGTATTCGTCGACGATCTCGCCGACGATCTCCTCGAGCACGTCTTCGATGGTGACCAGCCCGGCGATGGCGCCGTACTCGTCGACCAGCAACGTCATGTGGTTGCGGTCGCGCTGCATCTCCCGCAGCAACTCGTCGAGCGGTTTGGAGTCCGGGACGAACACCGCGGGGCGCATGACCTCCGACACCTTGGTGCCGCGACCACCGTTGGTGGAGTAATAGGTGCGCTGCACAAGGTCTTTGAGGTAGACCACGCCGACGATGTCGTCGACGTTCTCGCCGATCACCGGGATCCGGGAGTGTCCGCTGCGCACCGCAAGCGAGGTGGCCTGGCCCGCCGACTTGTCCGCCTCGATCCACACCATCTCGGTGCGCGGCACCATCACCTCGCGGGCCGGGGTGTCGCCGAGTTCGAACACCGACTGGATCATCCGGCGCTCGTCGTCGGCCACCACGCCGCGCTGCTGAGCCAGGTCGACGACCTCGCGCAGCTCGATCTCGGAGGCGAACGGCCCGTTGCGGAAACCGCGGCCCGGTGTCAGCGCGTTACCGATCAGCACCAGCAGCCGGCTGATCGGCGTCAACAGCAGCGAAAGCCCTTGCAGCGGAAGGGCGGCCAGTAACGCGATCGTGTACGCGTGCTGTCGGCCCATGGTGCGCGGGCCGACGCCGATCACCACGAAGCTGACCACCACCATGATCGCCGCGGACGCGACCAGTCCCCACGTCACACCGAGATGGTCGTCCAGATACGCCGCGAGCAGCACGGTCGCGCCGACCTCGCACGCGATGCGTAGCAGCACGATCAGGTTGATGTAGCGGGGGCGGTCGGCCATCACTTTGGCCAGCCGTACCGCGCCGGGGCGTTCCTCGCGCATGAGTTCGTCGACGCGGGCCGGGGACACCGTGCTCAGCGCCGCGTCGATCGCCGCGAACAACCCACCGAGCCCGACGAGCACGATCGCGACGATCAGCTGCCATGTGGTGTTCACGGTTCGTCGAAGTATCGGGAGTTGTCCAGCAGCCTGCGCTCCTTCTCGGTCTGGCGATGCTGGTGATAGGACTCGACCTGATCGGCCACCCACTCTTCGAGCAGTTGGCGCTGCAGCGTGAACATCTCCTTTTCCTCATCGGGTTCGGCGTGGTCGTACCCGAGCAGGTGTAACACGCCGTGCACGGTCAGCAGGGCCAGCTCCTGGCCCAGCGAGTGGCCGGCCGCCGCGGCCTGCTCGGCGGCGAACTGCGGACACAGCGCGATGTCGCCGAGCATCGCCGGACCCGGCTCCGGCGCATCCGGACGACCACCCGGTTCGAGCTCGTCCATCGGGAAACTCATCACATCGGTGGGCCCCGGCAGATCCATCCACCGCATGTGCAGGTCGGCCATCGCCGCGGTGTCGAGCAGCACCATCGACAGCTCCGCCGCCGGGTGGACGTTCATCTTCCGAATCACGAACCGGGCGATGCTGATCAATTCGTCTTCGGAGACGTCGATGCCCGACTCGTTGGACACCTCAATGCTCATATCGGGCTACCGTCGTGACCTGTTCCCGGAGGCGCGCCGCTGGGCCCGGTTCAACTGCATGGGCTCCTCGTGTCTGGCGTACGCGTCGACGATCTCGGAGACCAACCGGTGCCGCACCACGTCGGCGCTGGTTAGCTCGGCGAAGTGGATGTCGTCGATGCCGTCGAGAATCTGCATCGCCGCGCGCAGCCCGGAGCTCGCACCGCCGGCCAGATCCACCTGCGTGATATCGCCTGTGACAACGATTTTCGAGTTAAACCCCAGCCGGGTCAGAAACATCTTCATCTGTTCGGCGGTGGTGTTCTGCGCCTCGTCGAGAATGATGAATGCATCATTTAACGTCCTACCACGCATATATCCGAGCGGCGCGACCTCAATTACCCCGGCGCTCATCAGCTTTGGGATCAGCTCCGGATCCATCATGTCGTGCAGCGCGTCGTAGAGCGGCCGCAGGTAGGGGTCGATCTTCTCGCTGAGCGTGCCCGGCAAAAAGCCAAGGCGTTCACCGGCTTCCACCGCCGGCCGGGTCAGAATGATCCGGTTGACCTGCTTGGCCTGTAATGCGCTGACCGCCTTGGCCATTGCCAGATACGTCTTGCCGGTGCCTGCCGGGCCGACGCCGAACACGATGGTGTGCGCGTCGATCGCGTCGACGTAGCGCTTCTGGTTCAGCGTCTTGGGCCGAATCGTCTTGCCACGCCGCGACAGGATGTCCAGCGTCAGCACCTCGGCGGGGGACTCATTGCCCGCGCCGGTGAGCATGGCCACGCTGTGGCGGACCACGTCGGGGGTCAGCGACTGGCCGCGGGCCACGATCGCCATCAGCTCGGAGATCACCCGTTCGGCCAGCGCGACGTCGGCGGGCTCGCCGGACAGGGTCAGCGCGTTGCCGCGCACGTGGATATCGGCCGCCAGGATGCGCTCGAGCGCGCGCAGGTTTTCGTCGGCGGAACCCAGTAGGCCCATGACGTGGTCGGGCGGAACATCAATGCTGCTGCGTACCGACTCAACCTGCGACGAGTCAGCGGCCGTCTCGCGGGGCGTCAAGAGGGTCCAGTGCCTACTTTCTGTGTTTTCTGACCTGGCTGTTCAGCGATTTTCAGTCTAGCGCCGACGGCGGGCTCGCCCCAAGAGCTCCGGTGGATGCTAGCATGCATGCATGCGCACGACCGTGGAGATCACAGCGGAGCAGCATCGCGCGCTCACTGCGATCGCTCAGCGGCGCGGCGTCCGCGGGTTTTCGCCGCTCGTCCAGGAAGCGCTGGACAGCTATCTCGCGGATCTGAGCACCGATGAAGTGGAGTTGCTCCTCGGCCTCGAGGGTGTGCTCACCGAATCGGAGACGCGCGAGGTGCGGGCCCGCATCACCGACGCGAAGAGCACGTGGCGGGCCTCGTAGTCGTCGACACCGAATTGGTGATCGACTTTCTCCGCGGGAAGGGCCCCGGCGCGCGCGTGGTTCGTGAGCTGCTCGCCGATCGTCGGCTACGGCTGACCGCGGTCACCGCGTTCGAACTTCGCGTCGGCACCGACTTCCTCGCACGACGCGACGACATCCTGCGGCTCGCCCGGTCGCGGACCTTCCCGCTCGATCCCGAGGCGGCGTTGCGGGCTGGGGAGGTTGCCGCGACGCTGCGAGCCGCTGGTCAGGAGATCGGCATGGCCGATTGTTTGCAGGCCGGTATCTGCCTGCGGTTCGACGTGCCGCTCGCGACGCGAAACCAGCGGCACTTCAGCCGGGTGGCGGACCTGGGTCTGATCGCCCTCGACGCCGGCTAACCCCACCGGTCCGTCAGCACCCCCAGAGCGCCCAACGCCACCGCCGCCGCCGTCGACGTCCGCAACACCGTGGGGCCCAGCCGCACCGGCGTCGCTCCGGCGCCTGACAGCGCGTCGACCTCGTCGTCGGTGATCCCGCCTTCCGGGCCGACGACCAGGTACACCGATCCGGCGTCGGCCACCGCCACGTCGGTGAGCGGCCGGGTCGCCGTTTCGTGCAGGACCAGGACGACGGCGTCGCGGGTGGCGAGCCGATCGGCCAGCTCGGCCGTGGTCACCACGCCGTCGATCTGCGGGATGTGGGCGCGGCGCGACTGGCGCGCCGCTGAGCGGGCCACCGCGCCCCAGCGCCGCAGCCCTTTGTCGACCTTGGCGGCGCCGTCCCACCTGGCCACGCAGCGCGCCGCCTGCCAGGCCACGAACGCGTCGGCGCCGGCCTCCGTGGCCAGTTCGACGGCCAACTCCGCGCGGTCGGATTTCGGGATCGCCTGCACGACGGTGACCGTCGGCGACGCGGGCGGGACGAACCGGCGGTCCAGCACCCGCGCGGTCAGCCGGGCCTTGCCCGTCTCCTCGACGACACACTGCGCCAGTTCCCCGGCGCCGTCGCTGAGCGCCAGCCGCTCGCCGGGCCGGATGCGGCGCACGTTGGCGGCGTGGAAGCCCTCGTCGCCGTCGACGACGACGGTTTCGCCGGCCGCCGGCAGCGCATCGACGTAGAACAGCGCGTCGGTCATCGGCTGTTTCGCCGAGATCTGCGCCAGGGTCGTTGGCACGCCGAAATCACGACCCTGGTGTGGATTTCGCGAACCACAACCGCGTCAGCGGCCGCTGAACGTCTCACGCAGCCGGGAGAACAGCCCGCCGCCCGACGATCCCGCGGCGCCGTTGGTGGAGCGCACCTCGGCGGTGTCCTTGGAACGGTGTTCCTTCAGCTTGCGCAGCAACTCGATGTCCTCGTGGTCGAGCCGCGACGGCACGACGACCTCGATGTGGGCGTGCAGGTCGCCACGCACCCCGGACCGCAGATGCGGCATGCCGTGGCCGCGCAGCGTGGTGACCTGACCGGGTTGGGTGCCTGCCGGGATGGTGATCTCGGTCGGCCCGTCGAGAATCGCGTCGACGGTGACAGTGGTGCCCAACGCGGCGTCGACCATCGGCACCGAGATCGTGCAGTGCAGATCGTCGTTGTCGCGGACGAACACGTCGTGCGGCTTTTCGTGCACCTCGACGTACAGGTCACCCGCCGGCCCGCCGCCGGGGCCGACCTCACCTTGGGCGGCCAACCGCACCCGCATCCCGTCGCCCACACCGGCCGGGATCTTGACGCTGATCTCGCGGCGCGCGCGCACCCGGCCGTCGCCGCCGCAACGGTGGCACGGATCCGGGATGACCTCGCCGACCCCGCCGCACACCGGACATGGCCGCGACGTCATGACCTGCCCCAGCAGCGAGCGCTGCACGGTCTGGATTTCACCGCGGCCACCGCAGGTGTCGCAGGTGGCGGGGCTGGAGTTGCCGTGGGTGCCCTTGCCGTGGCACAGGTCGCACAACACCGCGGTGTCGACGGTGACCTGCTTGGTCACCCCGGTGGCGCATTCGGTCAGGTCCAGCCGCATCCGCAGCAGCGAGTCCGAGCCCGGCCGGACGCGGCCGACCGGCCCGCGCGTGGCCTGGCCGCCGCCGAAGAACGCCTCGAACACATCGCCCAACCCGCCGAACCCGGCGAAGCCGTTGCCCGCGGCGCCCGCGGACTCCAGCGGATCGCCGCCGAGGTCGACGATGCGGCGCTTCTCCGGATCGCTCAGTACCTCGTAGGCGACGCTGATCTCCTTGAACCGCGCCTGGGCGGCCTCATCGGGGTTGACGTCGGGATGCAGTTCACGAGCCAGCTTCCGATAGGCGCGTTTGATCTCTGAGTCACTCGCGCCTCTGCTCACTCCGAGCAGCCCGTAGTAGTCGCGTGCCACGCCTGACCTGCCTGTCTATGCCTGTGTTTGGTGCCGAACTATCGGCTGCCTAGGACTTCACCGATATAGAGAGCAACCGCAGCGACATTAGCGATAGTTCCCGGATAGTCCATCCGGGTGGGTCCCAACACTCCCATGCCGCCGTACACCTTGCCCGCACTACCGTAGGCGGTGCTCACCACCGACGTGCCCGACATCTCCTCGGCCTCGGTTTCGTGGCCGATGCGCACGGTCACCTTGCCCGCCTCCTGCTGCGCGGCCAGCAACCGCAACACCACGACCTGTTCCTCGAGCGCCTCGAGCACCGAACGCAGCGAACCGCCGAAGTCGGCGGTGTTGCGGGTCAGGTTGGCGGTGCCGCCCAGCACCAGCCGCTCGTCGCGGTGCTCGACGAGGGTCTCCACCAGCACGGTGGCGGCACGACCGATCGCGTCGGACAGCCCACCGGTGCCGTCGAGCTGCGCGGCCAGCTCGGCCACCGCGGCCGATGCGGCGGCGAACGGTTTGCCTTCCAGCGCCTGGCCCAGCCGGTCACGCAGCTGAACCAGCTCGTGGTCGTCGATCGTGTCGCCGAGTTCGACGATGCGCTGGTCGATGCGGCCCGAGTCGGTGATCACCACCAGCAGCACCCGCGCCGGGGTCAGCGGCACCACCTCCAGGCGACGCACGGTCGACGTGGTCAGCGTCGGATATTGCACGATCGCGACCTGCCGGGTGAGCTGGGCCAGCAGCCGCACCGCGCGGCGCAGCACGTCGTCGAGGTCGACACCGGACTCCAGGAACGACAGGATCGCGCGTCGCTCAGCCGTCGACATCGGCTTGACCTCGTTGATCCGGTCGACGAACTCGCGGTAACCCTTCTCGGTGGGCACGCGGCCCGAGCTGGTGTGCGGCTGGGTGATGTACCCCTCGGCCTCCAGGACCGCCATGTCGTTGCGCACCGTCGCGCTCGACACCCCGAGGTTGTGTCGTTCGACGAGGGCTTTGGATCCGATCGGTTCCTTGGTGGCCACGAAGTCAGCGACGATGGCGCGCAGCACCTCGAACCGACGCTCGTCGGCACTCCCCATGGTTCACCTCCAATCGCCGTCCAGTTTACGGTCATCAGCAGCGGTGATAGCCGCCGACGCAGTACGCATGCCGAACCGCTGCGGTGCGATAGCCTTCGCAACGTGAAGCGGTTGCTGCAAGCGTGCGCGCGCAGGACGGCGCGGCGGTGATCTTTCGAGGCGTGCGTGAGGGCCGGCCGTACCCCGACCACGGGCTGTCCCATCGGCAGTGGGCCCGTATTCCGCCGCGGCAGATCCGGCTCGACGAGTTGGTGACGACGACGACCGTGCTGGCCCTGGACCGGTTGTTGTCGGAGGACTCGACGTTCTACGGGGACCTTTTTCCGCATGCGGTGCGGTGGCGAGGCGTGGTCTATCTGGAGGACGGGCTGCACCGGGCGGTGCGGGCCGCGCTGCGCAACCGCACCGTGCTGCATGCGCGGGTGTTCGACATGGATGTGCCGTTAGCGCAGCAGGTCTGACCGCGCCCACAGGACCAGGCCGCTGAGCAGCTGCCAGCCCAGGATCGTGTACACGCAGCCGCGTTCGACGAGGCCCACCGGCGCGTAGTCGACCGCCCAGTCGTTGTAGTTCTGCAGCATCGCGAAGAGCACGATCCCCGCGACGCCGATCAGCAGCCCGACCGGCAGGTACCACCGCGCCGCGGTGGCGCGGGCCACCACCGCGGACCCGGCTAGCACCGCGGCGTTTCCGCCGAGAATCGCCAGAACCGCGCCGAGCACGTGCAGCCACTCGTATCCGCTCGTCCACAGCGCAGATCCGCCGTGCACCACCCCGACCAGAACGTTGCCGACGGCGGTGAGCGCCGCCAGCACGACGAACACCGCGCTGAACCGGCCCCGCACCGTCCTGGCGACCAGCAGCGCGCCCAGCAGGAACAGCACGCCCTGCAGATAGAACGCGGCATTCATCAGGTGGGCGCGCGATGACCACGCCGGAACGCCCAGCGAGCTGATGTAGTGCTCGGTGTAGCTGTAGCCCGGTAGCGCCGCCGCGGCCAGCAACTCCAGTACGACATAACCGGCCGCCGCGGCGATCCAACACGCCGCAGCGATCGCAAGCGTCGTGGGCCGCGTCGCAGTTGTCACGGCACCAACGTAGAGCAGTTATCCCGCGTTGATCGCGGCCCGCAGGCTGCGCGGCCGGATGTCGGTCCAGTTCTGTTCGACGTAGGTCATACAGTCCGCGCGGCTGGCCGTGCCGAACACGACGCGCCATCCGGCGGGCACGTCGGCGAACGCGGGCCACAGGCTGTGCTGGTCCTCGTCGTTGACGAGCACGACGAACGTGGCGTCGTCGTCATCGAATGGGTTGGTGCTCATCGCTTCTCCCCGTTGATCGGACGGTGGGTGCGCCGTCGGCTGCGGCGATGTCGGCGCCGAGTATCCGGTCGGACAGCAGCCCCAGACACGACAGGTTCGGAAAGCCGGGCCCCTGGGTCAGCCCGGACAGGCCGGGCAGAAACAGCTTCGGGGTGACGTTGGTGACCGCGAGGTCGTGGCCGATGGCCTCCTGCAGCGCATCTGAGGTGAGCGGGCCGCCGAGACCGAGTTCGAGCAGGTCCAGCGCGTCCTGGCACAGCAGCGGCACGAACCACTCCGCGTCGGCGCCCGAGCCGTCGATCACCAGGTCGAAACCGTGCACGGTCTCGAGGTTCTCACCGCCCTGATTGGTGCTGAGCGTCAAGCGGATGCGTCCGTCGCGGGCGACGGCGTGCGCGACCCTGCCCCGCAGGTGCCGAATCCGGTCGTCGGACAGCAGGGCCTCCTGCACCCGCGCGGAGAACACCCCACGGTCGGTGCGGATCATCGCGTCGCGGCGTTCGGCCAGCGTCAGGCTGGTCCAGCCGGTGGGATCGGAGAACAGGGTGTTCTCGAAGAAGCCCTCACCCCTGGTGAACAACGTGACCTGCGGCGCAATCACGGTGATCGTCGAAACCCGGTGCCGGAACAGCTCGTTGAGCATCGACGCCGCGGTCTCACCGCCGCCGATCACCGCGACGCGCTCAGCGCTGATCAGCTCGCACTGGGCGGCGCGGTGCCAGAACTGGGCGATCGACAACACCCGCGGATTGCCGGGCAGGATGGACCGTTCGGGCTGCCCCGGCCCGGTGATCATCAGCGCGTCGCCGTGTACGGTCTGGTCGGCGGTGTGCAGCGCCCAGCGCGGCCCGGCGGCGCCGGAGTCCACCGAGATCTGCTGCACCTCACTGAGAACCGCCTTCATGCCGATGTTGTCGGCGACCCAGCGCAGATACTGGCTCCACTTCTTGTGGGTCGGGGCGGGCCTGCCGCGGTCCACCCATTCGGCGAACTGTCCGGTGCTGATCAGGTAGGCCTGCCAGCTGTGCCGGGTCATCCGCTCGTCGAGTTCGGCGTTGCGACGCGGCACCAACGACGACCGGTAGGGGAAGCCGACATCCTTCTCCGGGCCGGTGCCGAGCCGGTGCTGGCCGTCGGTCCAGCCGCCGTCGGCCTGCCAGTTGGCCGCCACCGCAGTGCGTTCCACCGCGACGACATCGGGGACAGCGACACCCATCTCGCGTAGTACGGCAGCCTTGGCGGCGACCGCGACCGCCTTGGCTCCAGCACCGACGACCGCCAATGTCGGGGTCATGATGACACCACCTCTCCTAAACTCTCCTGCCACATCGACTGAAGGGTGACGACGTCGTCGGCCGACAGGATGTCGGGCAACGTGCGCCACTGCGTGGCCAACACCGGGGCGTCGCTTTCGCCGAGCACGGCCGCCACGATCGTGAGTTCGTGGCGCACCGCGAGATCCAGCTCCGGCAACGGGGAAACGCCTTTCAACAGCGCGCGATCCGCTCGGACCACACCGCCGTCGAGCCCGACGTGGATGCGGCCCAGGAAGTTCAGCAGCAGCTGTGGTTCGGGATAGCCGCGCAGCCGCTGCGCGGTGTCGGGGCGCAGGTACCGCAGCAGACCGTAGTCGATGCCGTCGCCGGGGATCGCGGTCAGGTCCCGCGCCGAAGCCACCCGCAGCGGATAGATCGCGGTGAGCAGCCCGACGGTGTCCGACGTGTCGGCGCCGGCGACGACGCCGTCGGCGCGGCCGTGGGTCTCCAGCGCCAGCAGCGGCGTCGGCGTCTGTTGTCCGCGGTGCAGCCGCCAGCGGGTGACGGTGCGGGCGGCCGCCAGGGCCAGCAGGTGCGGTGTCGGCACGCTCGATGACAGCAGCCGGGCGCTCACGTCGGCGTCGGCGGCCGAGACGGTGACGACGACATCGCCCACCCGGTCGGTCTGCGGCCGCACCCGGCGCGCACCGAGGGGCGGGTCGTTTCCGTCGAGTTGCGCGACCCAGAAGTCGCATGTCTGCAGACCTTTTGCGCGTTCGCCGAGCAGTCGCGACCATCGGCGCAAGGTGGTGTGTTCGCGGATCGGCGCCGGCGTCGTGCCGCTGGAGACGGCGTGGCACGCGGCGTCGAGCTCGCCCAGCACGATCCGCCACGACGCCGGATCCAGCGCGAGGACGTGCGCGGTGAGCACCAGCACGCCCGGCTTGCCGGGCTGCCGCAGCCATACCGCGGACAGCATCGAACCCCGTTGCGGGTCAAGGCGTTGCACCGATTCGTCGGTATACCGGGCGACCGCATCGGCCAGGTCCTCTTCGACCAGCACCTCCGACAGGATCTCGCCCGGATCGTCAGCGAGCAGCGTCATCGTGTCGACGTCGAGCCGGCAGCGCAGCGCTTCGTGCCCGTCGACGACCGCGCGCAGCATCGCGCGCAGCTGTTCGCCGGTGATGGTGTCGGGCAGCCAGATCGCCTCCGTCTGCGCCAGCCTGCGCGGGTCGCCGTGTTCGTAGAGCCAATGGGCGTTGGGCAGTACCGGGATCGGCCCGGTGTCGTCGTCGTCATCGTGGTCGACGCCGGCCGACTCGTTGTCGATCGCCGCGGCGAGCTCGCGGATGTTCGCGCATTCCAGCATCAGCCGGGCCCGCACCGGGATGCCGCGCCGGCGCGCGGCCTGTACCACCGAGAGCGCCACGATGCTGTCCAGCCCGAGCGTCAGAAAGTCGGCGGCGACGTCGATGTCGGCGCCGTCCAACAGCTCGGTGAGCACTTCGACCAGCGCGGTTTCGGTTTCGGTTGCGGGGCCGGTCGACGGGCCGTCGTCGACGGTGATGGTGGCCAGCGCGGCTTCGTCGACCTTGCCGTGTGACGTCAGCGGCAGCTGGTCGACGACGACGATGCTGTGCGGAACCATGTAGCGCGGCAACCGTTTTGCCATCAGGCTGCGCAGCTCGGCCACCGAAGGTGCGGGGTCGGCGGCGACGTAGGCGACCAGCTGGTGTCCCCAGCGCTGCCGCCGCACCGCGACGTGGGCGTGGCGCACGGAAGGATGGCTGTGCAGCACCGCGGCGATCTCGCCGGGCTCCACCCGGAAGCCGCGGATCTTGATCTGGGCGTCGGAGCGACCGAGGAACTGCAGCGCGCCATCGGTTTGGCGGCGCACGATGTCGCCGGTGCGGTACATGCGCCGGCCGGGCGCGAATGGGTCGGCGACGAACCGGCTCGCGGTCTCCCGCGGTCTGCCGAGGTAGCCGCGGGTCAGTTGGGCTCCGGACAGGTACAGCTCACCCGGGACGCCGTCGGGCACTTGGCGCAGCCAGGAGTCCAGCACATAGGCGCGGCTGGGCGCGGTCGGGCGCCCGATCGTGGGCTGCTCGTGCTCGGCGATGGTGGCGACCACCGCCTCCACCGTGGTTTCGGTTGGGCCGTAACAGTTGTAGGCCGCCATCTGGGTGTCGGCGCATGCGTCGCGGATCAGGTTCCATGCCGCGGTGCCGACGGCCTCACCGCCCAGCGCCAGCACGGCGAGCGGCACCGCGCTCAGCAGCCCGGCGGCGTGCAGTTGGGCGAACATCGACGGTGTGGTGTCGATCATGTCGATGCCGTATCGATCGATCGTGCGCACCAGCGCCTCGGCGTCGCGCTGCACGTCGTCGTCGACGATGTGCACGGCGTGCCCGTCGAGCAGCGCCGCCAACGGTTGCCAGGCGGCGTCGAACGTGAACGACCAGGCGTGCGCGACTCGCAGCGGTCGATTCAGTCGACTGCTGGCCGGCCGCAGCATGTTTCGGATGTGGTCGCCGGCGTAGGCCAGCACCGCCTGGTGGGTGCCGACGACGCCCTTCGGCCTGCCGGTGGTGCCGGAGGTGAACACCATATAGGCGGCCTGGCCGGCGCAGACGGCGGCGGGTTGGAAGCCCTCGCCGGGTTCGTCGGCCGCGGCGGCGATCAGCGCGTCGTCGACGACGACCGTCGCAGCGCTCTGCTGCAGGATGTCGGCGACGCGGTCGGCGGGCATCGACGGGTCCAGCGGAACGATCGCGGCGCCGGCCTTCAGCACCGCGAGCATCGCGACCACATACTGCGGGCCGCGACGCAGGTTGATCGCGATCGGCTGTTCGGGGTCCACCCCGCGACGGGCCAGCGCGGCGGCCAGCCGGTCGGCCGCCTGGTCCAGTTCGCGGTAGGTCAGCTCGCCGCCGGGCCAGCTCAGCGCCGGCGAGGCGGGCTGGCGGTGGGCGATCTCGGCGAACGCGGTGTGCACTCCGAGTTGTGTTGTCGTGCCGGCATTCTGGCTCGGCGGCGGTTGCTCCCCGTCGAGCAACACACCGACATCGCGCAGCGGGCGGTCCCAGTGCGTGATCAGGCGCTGGACCGTGGCCAGCAGTCGCCGGCCCAACGATTCGGCGCTGATCTGGCCCAGCGCGCCGTCGATCGCCTCGACCAGCACGGTGAGCTGGTCGTCGACCATGTGCGCGGCGATGGTCACCGGAAAGTGGGACAGGCTTTCCAGCGCCGCGGGGCGAAAGGTCGCGCCGTTGGCGGTGAAGTCGCCGCCGCCGACCAGCCCGCCGGGCGGAAAGTTCTCATAGACCAGCAAGCTGTCGAACATCTCGCCGACGCCGCCCAACGCGCGCAGTTCGGCGTGCGGTACATAGCTGTGATCGCGCAGCGCGGCGGCCTCGCGCTGTAACGCCACGCATTGTGCACCGACCGACGCGACCGGATCGAGCCGCACGCGCAGCGGCACGGTGTTGATGAACAGGCCGACCATCGTCTCCACGCCGGTGAGCTCGTCGGGCCGGCCCGACACGGTCACCCCGAACACCACGTCGCTGCGGTCGGTGAACGTGGACAGCACTGTGGCCCAGGCCATTTGCATCAGGGTGTTCACCGTGACGCCGCGGCTGCGCGCGGCTTCGGAAAGCGCCGCGGTGGTTTCCCGGTCCAGCTTGAGTTCGGTGCGCCGCGGCGCTCCTGCGGGCGGCTCACCTGCGGCCAGCGCGGGGGTCATCAGCGTCGGGCCGTCGAGCCCGTCGAGGTGTTCGCGCCACCGCGCCCGGCTGGCGTCGCGGTCGCGTTCCGCGAGCCAACCGATGTAGTCGCGGTACGGCCGCGGCGGTGGCGGCAGCGCGGCATCGTCGCCGCCGGAGCGGTACAGCGTGATCAGCTCACCGACGAACAGCGGCAACGACCAGCCGTCGATGATGATGTGGTGGGCGACGATGACCAGCCGCCAACGCGCGCCGGGCAATTCGATGAGCAGGAACCGGATGGCCGGTCCGCGCTCGAGGTCGAACGGGCGGCGTCGTTCGTCGGCGTCGAGGGCGGCGACTTCGTCGGCGGTCGCGGTGACCTGCCGCCACGGCACGTCGACCCGGCTGGGCACCACCTGCACCGGGCGGCCCGGATTGACCTGCAGGAAGCTGGCTCTCAGGTTGGGGTGGCGGGCCAGCATCGCCGCCGCGCAGTCGCGTAACAGCGCGGTGTCCAGCGCACCGCTGATGTCGGCGGCCATCGCGATCACGTACGGGTCGCCGCTGTCGTCGTCGCTGAGCTTGGCCAGCGAGAACAGCCCCTGTTGCAGCGGGCTCAGCGCCATCACATCCTCGATGGCCGCTTCGGCGTTCGTCGCGGTCACGGAGCACCGTCGCGCGACGCCGACCACATCGACGTCACGGCCGCGAGTTCGTCGGGCGACAGCCCGGAGGTCGACATCGGCTCGTGGCGGGTGTCGCCGGTCCGGGGCGTCTCGGCGGCCTCGTCGACCTTGGCGGCCAACTCGGAAACGGTGGGGTGCTCGAACACCATTCGCGCGGTCAGCGCCAACCCGGTGTCTCGGGCGCGGGCGGCGACCTGCACCGCCAGGATCGAGTCGCCGCCGAGTTCGAAGAAGCCGTCGGTGCGGTTGACCTCGGCCACGCCGAGCACGTCGGCCAGGATCGCGGCCAGCGCCCGTTCGGTGTCGGTGCGGGCCGGTTCGGCGGGTCCGGCCGGAGCCGACGGTAGCCGCACCTCGGTCGCCTCGATGATCTGCACGGAACCGTCCTCGCTCCACCGGCCCCGCTTGCCGCGGGCCCGAAGCGCGACGCCGTCCGCGTCGGCCACGTGGTCGTAGAGGTCGCCGACGACACCGATCGCAACGGGGTCGCGCCAGCCGTCGAGGATGCTGACTTGTGCTGCGGCGCTGAATTGTTCGACCTGGCTGCGTTCGGCGCGGTCAGCGATCTGCACGTCGCGCACCCGCTGGTCGGGGTCGTCGGCGAACGCGCTCAGCACCCGGCCCAGCCAGCCGACCAGCCGTTGCACGGTCGCGCGCCGGTACAGGTCGGTGCGGTAGATGACGTGGCCGCGGTAGCCGTCGTCGACGGCGAAGAAGTTGACCGAGAGGTCGGCGTGCGCGACGTCGAAGGGCGGCTCCAGCGCGGTGAACGTGGTGTCGCCTTCGGCCGTCGATTCGATCGGCTGGTCGACGGGTAGCCCGTCACGCACGTGGACGACGACTCCGAACAGCGGGTTACGCGACAGCGACCGGGTGGGACGCACCGCGTCGACCACCTGGTCGAACGGAAGGTCTTGGTGCGCATAGGCTTCCAGCGCGGTGTCGCGGGATCGGCGCAGCACGTCACGCAGCGTGGGGTTGTCCCGCAGATCGTTTCGCAGCACCACGATGTTGATGAAGAACCCGATCAGCTGGTCCAGTTCGGCCTCGGTGCGGCCGGCGACCGGGGTGCCCAGCGGAATGTCCGGTTGCTCACCGGCTTTGTGCAGCGCCACGGCCACCGCCGATTGCAGCAGCATGAACTCGGTGACCCCGAGCTCCTGGCTCAACGCGGCGAACTTCGCGCGGGTCGCCGCGTCGATACGGAACTCGACGGCGTCGCCCTCGCCGCTCAGCACCGGCGGGCGCGGGAAATCCGGTGCCAGGCCGGGATCCTGCGGCAGGTCGGCCAGTTGGGTACGCCAGTAGTCGCGTTGGGCGGCCGCGGGACCGTCGGGGTCGGCGAGCAGGGTCGCCTGCCACGCCGCGTAGTCCGCGTACTGCACCGGCAGCGGCGCGAACTTCGGCGGCCGGCCGGCGCGGCGGGACCGGTAGGCGGTCAACAGGTCGGTGAACAGCACCATCGCCGACCAGTGGTCGGATGCGATGTGATGCACCACCAGCGACACCACGTGCGCGTCGGGGGTCGACAGCACGGCGGCGCGCACGGGCAGGTCGCGTTCGAGGTCGAAGACCTGGCGCCGCTCCTGGTCGAGCTCGGTTTGCAGCCAGGCGTCGTCGGCGCCCTGCGCGCGGCGCACCGCCACGTCGCCGGGTTCGGTGACGATCTGGTATGGCACACCGTCGATTTCGCGGTAGGTCGTGCGCAGCACCTCGTGGCGGGCGATCACGTCGCGTACCGCGGCCACGAACGCGTCGGCGTCGCAGGGTCCGCTGATGCGGGCCGCGAACGGGATGTTGTTGACCGGGTTGGGTCCGTCGACGCGGTACTGGAACCACATCCGCAGCTGCGACGCCGACAGCTGCAGCGGCCCGTCGTGCGGGATGGCCACCAGCGGTGGCCGCGCGGAGCCCGTCGATGACGTCGCGTCGATCCGCTCGGCCAACGCGCTGACCGTGCCGAGCTCGAACACCTCGCGGACGCCGATGTCGACGTTGAACTGCGACCGCACCGCCGCAACGAGTTTGGTGGCCAGCAGCGAGTGCCCGCCCAGATCGAAGAACGAGTCGTCGGCGCCGACCCGTTCGCGGTCGAGCAGTTCGGCGAACAGCGCCGCGACGCGTCGCTCGGTTCCGTCGGCGGGTTCGCGGTACTCGGCGCCGTGCCCGGCCAGCGCGTTCATATCCGGTTGGGGCAGCGCGGCCCGGTCGATCTTGCCGTGGGCGGTGATCGGAATCTCGTCGACCACCACGTAGGCGGCCGGTGTCATGTATTCGGGCAGCGCGGCGGCGACCCGGTTGCGGATGCGCTCGACGTCGACGACTTCGGCGTCGGTGGCAGCGGTCAGATAGCCGACGAGGCTGCGGCCCAGCCCGGGCAGATCGCTGGCCACCACGACGGCCTGACCGACGCTGGGGTCCACCGAGATCGCCGCGGCGACTTCGCCGAGTTCGATGCGAAAGCCGCGGATCTTCACCTGCTCGTCGGCGCGGCCGACGAACTCGATGTCACCGTCGGCGTTGCGGCGCGCCAGGTCGCCGGACCGGTAGAGCCGGCCCCCGGGGGTGAACGGGTCGGCGACGAACCGTTCGGCTGTCAACGCCGGACGGTCATGGTAGCCGTAGGCGACATGGGTTCCGCCGATGTAGATCTCACCGATCACGCCGACCGGCACCGGCTGCAGCGCGTTGTCGAGCAGGTGGATCTGGGTGTTGATCTTGGGCGTGCCGATCGGCACGATCCGGGTGCCCTGGGCGCCTTCCACCTTGTAGCGGCTGGCGTTGATGACCGTCTCGGTGGGGCCGTAGAAGTTGTGCAGCAGCGCGTCGAACGTGGCGTGGAACTTGTCGGCGAGCTCACCGGGTAGCGCCTCGCCGCCGATCGGCACCCGCTGCAGGGTGCGCCACTGGTTCACTCCCGGCAGCGAAAGAAACAGTCCCAGCAGCGACGGCACGAAGTGCATCGAGGTGATGCCCTCGTTGTGCAGCAGCTCGGTGAGATAGCCGATGTCGCGCAGGCCGTCGGGGCGGGGAATCACCAGCCGCCCACCGCATGCCAGCATGCCGAAGATCTCGCCCATCGACACGTCGAAGCTGGGTGAGGCCACCTGCAGCAGCCGTTCGCGATGGTCGATCTCGTATTCGTCGGCGAACCAGACGAAGTACTCGGCGACCGGGCGGTGCGGGACCGGCACGCCCTTGGGCAGGCCGGTCGAACCCGAGGTGTAGATCAGGTAGGCCGTGCTCTCCGGGCCCAGTGCGCGCACCCGGTCGGCGTCGGTCGGGTTGTCGGCGCGGAACCGGTCCAGCCCGGTGACCGGTTCGCGCAGCACGAGTTTCGGGTCGGAGTCCGACAGGATGAAGGTGAGCCGGTCTTCGGGGTAGGTCGGGTCGACGGGTAGGTAGACCGCGCCGGCCTTGATCACGCCGAGCGCGGTGATCACCAGCTCCGGTGAGCGGTCCAGCAGCACCGCAACGCGGTCCTCGGCGCCGATGCCCTGCTCGATCAGCCAGTGCGCCATCTGGTTCGCCGACTCGTTGATCTCGCGGTAGGAGTACTGGCGGCCCTCATAGACCACGGCCACCGCATCGGGGGTGCGCGCCACCTGGGCCTCCACCAGGTCGGTCAATGTTCTTGCCGGGGTGTGGAATTCGTCGCCCGCCGAGACGTCCCGCAGCCACGCCAGGTCTGCGGGGCCCATCAGTGTCAGCTCGCTGATCGGCTGGTCGGCGTTGGTCAACGCGTCGTCGAGCAGTACGGCGTAGTGGTCCAGCAGCTGCCGGGCCAGCGTGGCGTCGAGTACCTCGATCAGGTACTCGGCCTCCACGACCACGTTCGGGCCGTCGAACTCGACCATGAAAGCCAGTGGCAGCTGGGTGAACTGCCCACGCAACTCGGCGCGTTCGCACGTGATGCCGGCAGGGGAAAAGCCGGCGCCGTCGGCACCGCGGGCACCGAACGCGACCCGGGTCATCCGCTCCACCCCGTGGCGGCGGTCGGGGTTCAGCTCGCGCACGACCCGGTCGAGGTTGGCGCGTTGATGGGCGAACGCGCCGACGGCGGTGTCGCGGGTGGCGGCCAGGACGTCGCGGAAGCTCTGGCGAGGTTGCGGGCGCAGCCGCAACGCGACCGTGTTGCCGTAATAGCCGATCACGTCGTCGAGTTCAGCGGGCCGGTTGAGCACCGGTGTGGCGACCAGGAAGTCGTCGGCGTGGGTGTAGCGGTGCATCAGCACCCCGAACGCGGCCAACAGCACCATGTAGGGCGTGGCCCCGGATTCCTTGGCCAGCTTCGCCACCTGCTCGGCGGTCCGCTCGGGCAGCGTCAGCGTGCTGCGCTGCGAGCGCCAGCTCGTCGGGATCGCCGACCCGTTCGGACCGGGAAGCTCGAGGGGCTCCGGCGGATCGGCCATCACCGCGCGCCAGTAGTCGAGGTCCTCGGCGCTCGGTTCGCCGTCGACTGCGGGCACCGCGGCCGGGGCGGGCAGCGGCTCTCCGCCGTAGGCGCGGGTGAGGTCGGCGAAGAACACCGGCCAGCAGCCGTCGTCCCACGCGATGTGGTGGGCGACCAGCAGCATGACGTGTTCGTCGGCGCCGGTGCGGACCACCGTGATGCGCAGCGGCGCATCGGTGCTCAGGTCGAACGGTGCGTTGAACTCGCGCTGCGCCAACACCTCCAGCCGCAGCCGGCGGGCGTGTTCGGAAAGCTCGGACAGATCGTGTGCCGACCAGCCCGGCGTCAGCTCGTCGTGCACGGTCAGCTGCGGTTCGCCGTCAGCGTCGGCGGTGAAGGTGCTGCGCAGCGCGGGATGGCGGGCCGCGACGGCGTTGACGGCGTCGTGCAGCCGGGACACGTCGAGCGGTCCGGTGAGCCGGTAGGACAGACAGATGTTCAGGATCGCCCCGGTCGGATCGGCCATCTGGACGAACCACATGCGGCGCTGGCCGTCGGACAGGCCGGCGTCGGCCGGATCGACTTGCTGGTTCGTCGAGCGCAGCCCTCGCTCGGCGAGCCTGCGCCGCAACAACTCCAGCCGTCGCTGGTCGAGGTCCTCGCGGATGTCAGCTGTCTCAGTCACGCGTGGTTTCCACCTTCTCTGTGCGTGTCGGGTAGTCCAGGCTGTCGATGAGCTCGCCGGCTGTGATCCCGCCGAGCAGGGTCGCCAGCGCCACCTTCGTGTTGGTCGTCTTCAGCAGCCGCTTGCGTAAATCCAGCGCCAGAAGGGAATCCAGGCCCAGGTCCAGCAGCGACATGTCGGGGTCGATGGTGTCGGTCTTCAGCACGGCGGTCAGCGCGGCCAGCACGTGCTCGGCGACACCGGCGTCCGCGGCGAGTTCGGTGGTAGCCGAAGGTGTTTCGCGGACCGCGTGATGGTCGAGGAACATCCGCAGCCGCTCGGCGTCGGCGGTCATCAGCAGCGGATCGCCGTGGTGGTCGCACAGGCTTGCCGCTACGGCCAACTCGGGGGCCATCGGCAGCAGCCCGGAGCGTTCGATGCTGGCCACCCCGGCTTTCTCGGCGATGCCGCTGCCGTGCCACAGCCCGTATCGCGCGGCCACACAGTGCCTGCCCGTTGCGCGCAGTTGGCCGGCCATCACGTCGAGCATCCGGTTGGCCGCGGAATAGGCGCCGTGGCCGCGCCCGCCCCATACCCCGGATATCGACGAGCACAGCAGGATCCGCGCGTCGGGGCGTAACGGCCAACGCTGCATCATCCGGGCGAGCCCGTCGACCTTGGCCGCCGCGGTGTCGGCGAACGCGGCGCCGGTGATGCCGTTGCGTTCGGTGAACGTGGCAGCGCCTGCGGCGTGGATCAGCAGCGTCGCACCGCCGTCGGCGTGTTCGCCGGCCGCGCTCGACAGCTGCTCGGCGGAGGTGATATCGCATCGGGCGTCGACGATTTCGACTTCGGGCGCGCCGAGACAGGCCAGCTGCGTTCTGGTGGCCTCGTCGATCCCGCTGCGGCTGAGCAACACGATGCGACGGGCGCCCCGCCCGGCGAGATACCGTGCGAAGTGCAGGCCGACCGTTCCGCTGCCGCCGGTGATCACCACGTTGTCGAGCACACCGCTGCCCAGCGGCCACGGCGTCGCGGCCTGCACGGTTTCCGTCACCGTGCGCACGTACGTCGTTCCGTCGCGCACCGCCGCGTCCGGCCCGTCGCCGAGCACCGCGTCGACCGCGACGGCGGCGGTGGTGTCGTCGATCTGCCACGCGGGCAGGTCGACGCGGCGAAACGTCTGGTCGGGGTGTTCGTAGCCGAGGCTGCGGTGCATCGCGGCCAGCGCGGCCTGGGCGGGCAGCGCCACGGGTTC
Organism: Mycolicibacterium pulveris; assembly: GCA_050205315.1. Lineage (GTDB taxonomy): Bacteria > Actinomycetota > Actinomycetes > Mycobacteriales > Mycobacteriaceae > Mycobacterium > Mycobacterium pulveris_A. The sequence continues at coordinate 127,751 of JBNMRA010000009.1, forward strand.
GTCGGGCCGGACCTGCTCACCGCCGACGGTCACCAAACACACGGTCGGACAACGGGGTCCGGCGGTGTCGACGTAGTCGAGCAGCCCGGTGTCGACGAGCTTGGCGATCTCCTGTGCGGCCAGTTCGGCGTCGGGGTGGTCGAGTACGGGCGCGACCGCGACGAGCACGTCGGCGTCATGCGGTGCTGCGTTCTGGGCGCCGGGGTGACGCCGCACCGCATCGCGCAACCGGTCGGCAAGTGATCCGGCAGGCCCCGCCAGCTCGACGACCGCGACACCCCGCGTTGCGTCGCCGGCGGGTGCGCCTGTCGTCGGCAGCCACCGCTCCTCGGCCACGGTGATCCCGGGTAGCGGCGCGAGCGGCTCCGGTGTCGCCCACAGCCGGACGTCGCGCATCGGCGCGTTCGGAAAACCGGGCAGCACCGCGGCATCGGTGTCAAGAAGGTCAGCCCAGCGGAAATCGGGATCGGCGACGGCGACCGTGACCACGGCCGCGGAGACCGCGTCGGCGAACGGCTCACCGCGCTGCCCCGACCCGACGATCAGCCCGTCGGCGACCAGGTCGCCCAGCGCGAACAGCAGCGACGGATGCGCCGACAGCTCGACGAACGCCGATGCCCCGCGCTGGTGGGCCGCGGCGGCGGCGCGGTCGAAGCGCACGGTGTTGCGCAGGTTGCGGTACCAGTAGTCGGCGAAGTCCGTGCCGGCCGGAACAGCGTCCGCGGTAGCCGATCCGATGAATTCCGCTGCGCCGGAGTCGAATCGGCCAGGCGGCAGCAGCGCGGTGAGGGTCTCGCGTAGTGGTTCGAGCGCGCTGGTGTGGCCGGGATAGGTGACGTCGAGCGAGCGCACGAAATGTCCGCGCTCCGCTGCGGCGGCCACCAGCGCCTCGACCGCGGCGCCGCGCCCCGACACCACCACCGAGGACGACGAGTTGACCGCCGAGATCTCCAGCCAGCCGTCGATGCTGGCGATCAGGCGCTGCGCGTCCTCGACGCTAATGCCCAGCGCCGCCATGCCGTAGTCACCCGACAGCGATTCGACGGCCTCGGCTCTCGCAATCACGACCGCGGCGGCGTCGGCGAGCGTCATCGTGCCTGCGAGGTAGGCGGCGGCGACTTCGCCGAGGCTGTGTCCGACCGCGATATCGGGCCGGATACCGCAGGACCGCCACACCTGGGCCAGCCCGGCCGCGTGGGTGAACTGCGCCGCCTGAATCTGCACCTGCGGCCATGTGCCGCCGTCGGTGTCGGCGATCAGGTACGGCAGCGGCGACGGTTGGCCTGCCGCGGCGAACGCTTCGGCGCACCGGTCGACCTCGGCGCGGTAGACCGGGGACCGGTGGTAGGCCTCGGCACCCATCGACGGCCACTGGTTGCCCTGGCCGGGAAGAACGAACGCCGTTCGGGCAGCGCAGGATTGCGAGGAGCGGGCCAACAGGGGGTGATCCGCACCGGTGCTCAGCGCGCGCAGCCCGTCGGCCAGCTCGTCGGCGTTCGCGGCGCGAAGCACCGCACGGTGTCTGCGCAGCCTGCGGGTGCGCAGCAAGGTGGCCGCGACCGCATGCACGTCGGGACCGCGGTCCAGGTAGTGCAGGATCGCCTCGGCATCGGATGCGATCAGCTCTTCGGCGTGAGCGCTGAGCACCACGGGCACCCGTCCGTCGGGCAGCGTGCGAGCCGGCATCTCAGGTCGCCTCGTTTCCGTGCTCGGGGATCGAGACGATCACGTGCGCGTTGGTGCCGCTCATCCCGAACGCGCTGACCGCGGCCAGCCGTTGACCGTCGACCGCAGGCCAGGGGGTCAGCTTCGTGGCCAGCCGCAAACCTTGGCTGTCCCAGTCGATTTCGCGGCTGGCGTCGTCGGTGTGCAGGGTGGCCGGGACGGCGGCGTGCTGCGCGGCGACCAGCACCTTGGCCAGGCCCAGCCCACCGGCTGCCGCCTGGGTGTGGCCGATGTTCGACTTCACCGAGCCGAGCAGTCCGCCGCGGCCGGGCGCGGTGTCGCCGTAGGTCTGCGACAGCGAGATCAGCTCGGTGCGGTCGCCGAGTCGTGTTGCGGTGCCGTGGCCTTCGATCATCCCGATGTCTTCGGGGCGCGCGCCGCTTCGGTCGATAGCGCGCTGGAACAACCGGGCCTGGGCCGGCCCGCTGGGTGCGGTCAGCCCGACCGATCGGCCGTCCTGGTTCAGGCAGGTGGCGCGCAGCTCGGCCAGCACCCGGCGTCGGTCGCGCACGGCGTCCGACCGGCGTTGCAGGACGAAAATCGCCGCGCCCTCGGCCCACACCGTTCCCGAGGCGTGCGCACTGTACGGGCGGCAATGGCCGTCGTCGGAAAGCGCGTGCTGCTTGGAGAACTCGACGAAAAAGCCCGGCGAGCCCATCACGCAGACTCCGCCTGCCAGCGCCATGTCGCAGTCGCCGGAGCGCAGGGCCTGGCCGGCGACGTGGATCGCGGTCAGCGCCGACGAGCACGAGGTGTCGATCGTCAGCGCCGGCCCGGCCAGCCCCAGCGTGTAGGCGATCCGGCCCGACACCGGCCCGAGCGCGGTGCCTGCCATCAGATGCCCGGTCAGGTCGGTGAACTCGGCCAGGTCGGGGCCGTATCCCATCGCCGAGGCGCCGACATAGCAGCCCACGTCGGCGCCGGTCAGGTCGTCGGGGTTGATGCCGGTGTTCTCCAGCGCGCGCCAGGCCACCCGCAGCGCGACCCGCTGCTGCGGATCCATCGCGACGGCCTCACGTGGTGAGATCGAAAAGAACTCGGGGTCGAATGTGGCTGCGCCGGTCAGGAATCCGCCTGAATCCTGGATCGGCTTGAATCCGTCGCGCCGCGACCCGTCCAGCACGCTGCGGATCGCCCAGCCGCGGTCGCGCGGAAACGGGCTCAGCGCTTCGCGCTGCTCGGCGAGCAACGACCAGTACTGGTCGGCGGTTTCGATCCCGCCGGGTGCCTCGAGCGCCATCCCGACGATGACGACTGGGTCATCAGCTGTCATTGACCAGCTCCGCCACCGTGTCGATGTGCTCGTCGAGGTAGAAGTGGCCGCCGTCGAACAGCGTGAGCGTGACCGCCTGATCGGTGTGGATTTCCCAGCGCCGCAACATGTCCTGGCTCACCCGGTGGTCGTCGCGTCCGCCGAGCAGGTGGATGTCGGCGCGGATCTTGCGGTCGGGTCCGCACGCGTAACGGTTGAACGCCTCGTAGTCGGCGCGGACCGCGCGCACCAGCAACTCGATGAACTCGTCGTCGTCGAGCAGCCGCGGATCGGTGCCGCCGAGATCGACCATGTTGGCGATCACCTCGGCGTCGGCGGTCGGCAGCCGCGGTGAGGTGACGACCGTGTGCGGCGCCTGGCTGGCCGACACCCACAGCTGGCCGACGTCGACGCCGTGTGCCTCGGCGACGCGGGCGAACTCGAACGCGATGATCGCACCCATGCAGTGCCCGAACAGTCGCAGCGGACCCAGCCGCGTCCAGTCGCCGGCGGCGAACAGGTCGTCGGCCAGCTGTTCGACGGTGGTGGGAGCGGGATGCGACAACCGGTCGGCGCGTTGCGGGTACTGCACGACGTACGCGTCGTTGCCGTGGGCAGCCAACGCCGACGCGAACGCGCGGTAGGCCGCCGCGGCGCCGCCGGCGTGCGGGAAGACGACCGTTGCGCCGTCGGCGCGCCGGCCGGGCGAGCGTTTGATCCAGGGCGCGAAGGTCAGTTCGCGCTGTTCGTCAATCATTTTCGCGCCGGCGTCGCATCGGCTCCCCGGCAGCGGACAGCCTGGTTTCCCGCGGCGATAACACCCATCATCCCTCCACGTGAATTAGCCCAGGCTGCCCTAAGTTAGCGGTGACGTTACCTTATCTTCGGCCCACCGAACACGCCTACGCCCCGGGTGCCACCGGGTGATGTCGACCACCCCGAGCGCGTTTGCTGACGCGGTGCCCACCTGCGGTGTTGTCGGGGTCAGCCCTGGGCGGCCATGGTCCACCCGGTCGCGGCGACCCGGCGCTCCCAGAACTGCGCGTACTGGCCGCCCCGCTGCATCAGCTCCGCGTGGCTGCCCTGGTCCTCGACGGTGCCGTCGGGTGAGAGCACGACGATGTTGTCGGCGGCGGTCACCGTGGACAGTTTGTGCGCGATGACGATCACGGTGCTGGTCCGTCCCAGGGTGCGGATCGACTCGGCGACGTGGTGTTCGTTCTCGGGGTCCAGCGCGCTGGTGGCCTCGTCGAACAACACGATCGGCGCGTCCTTGACCAGTGCGCGTGCGATCGACACCCGCTGGCGCTCACCTCCGGACAGCGCCGAGCCGCCCTCGCCCACCCGGGTCTGCCAGCCGCGCGGCAGCCGCTCCACCACCGGCAGCAGGCCGGCCGTGCGGGCCGCCTCGACGATCTGCTCGTCGGCGGCGTCGGGCGCCCCGATCCGGATGTTCTCCCACAGCGTGTCGTCGAACAGGTAGACGTCCTGGAAGACCAGCGACAGCTGCGCCATCAGGTCGGCGCTGCTCTGGTCGCGCACGTCGACCCCGCCGACCCGGATCACGCCGGCGTCGACGTCGTAGAAGCGGGCGATCAGCTTGGTGATGGTGGACTTGCCCGATCCGGACGGTCCGACCAGCGCGGTCATGGTGCCCGGTTCGGCGGTGAAGCTGACATCGGACAACACGTTTCGCCCGGCGTAGCCGAACGCGACGTGGTCGAGCTCGACCTTGCCGGGCGTCGACGTCGGCCGCGGGTCGGTGGGTTCGGGCAGCGCCGGGGTCTGCAGGATCGAGGTGATGCGGCGCAGTTCGGTGGCGGCGATGCGCATCGCGGAGCCGACCTCGGCGAGCGCGGCCAGCGGCGAGGCGAACCGGGCGGCGAGCCCGAGGATGGCCACCAGCGTAATCGGGTTCATGTCGCCGCCGACGGCGATCCAGGCGCCGGTGGCGATCAGGACCGAGAAGACCGCTTGTACCGCAACGCCGTTGAGCATCAGCCCGGCCACCGACTGCCGCAGCGCCTGTCGCCCGACGCGGTGCTGGGTTTCCAGCGCGTCGGCGAGCGGCTGGTAGTCGGCGCCGCTGCGGCCGAACGCCCGCAGCACGGGCTGATACCGGGCGAACTCGATCACCCGGTTGTTGACCTCGGTTTCGGCTTCGTGGCCGGCCTGTTCTGCCGAGGCGATCAGCCGCGAGGCGAACCTGCCGCACGCGATCAGCACCGCACCGCCGACCAGCGCGACCAGCCCGATTCGCCAGTCGAAGATCGTCAGACCGACCACCACGGTCGATGCGCTGACGATGTTGAGCACCAGGGGTGTGAGCAGGTTGCCGCCGCTGGTGCCGACGAAAACCGTTCCCTTGACCGCGATCTGGGACACCTGTCCGGTTCGTTCGCGGTTGAACCAGCCCAGCGGCAGCGTCACCATGTGGTCGCCGAGCCGGTGATGCAGCAGCCGCATCGTGGTCAGCGCCATCCGGATCGCCGAGGTGGCCTGCACGTAGTTGCACACCGACGCGATGACCACCAGCACGGCCAGCACCCCCAGCCAACGCGCCGCGGCGGAAAAGTCGCCGTCGAACAGCGCCACCGAGATCGGCACCAGCAGCACCATCGCCAGGCCGTGCAGCACGCCGTAGACAGTCACCAACGCCAGGTAGGTGTACATCCGGCCGCGCTGCGGGCCGAGGATGCGCAGAAAGCCGCGGATCACCGTGCCACCTCCCATTCCTTGGCGTGGCCGTCGGTATAGCTCTGCCACATGCGGGCGTATTGCCTTCCGGCGGCGAGCAGTTCATCGTGGCGGCCCTGTTCGACGATGCGGCCGTCAGCGAGCACCACGATCTGGTCGGCGGATACGATCGAGCCGAGGCGGTGCGCGATGACCAACACGGTGCGGCCGACGATCAGCCGGGACAGCGCGGCCTGGATCTGCGCTTCGGAGTCGGGGTCGGCGAACGCGGTCGCTTCGTCGAGCACCAGGATCGGGGTGTCGGCGAGCAGCGCGCGGGCGATGCTGACCCGCTGGGCCTCTCCGCCGGAGAAGTGCGCGTCGACGTCGACGATCGAGTCATAGCCGTTGGGCAGCTGCATGATCCGGTCGTGGATGTGTGCGGCTTGCGCGGCGGCGACCACGTCGTGGTGGCTGGCGTCGGGCTTGCCGAGCCGGATGTTGTCGGCGACGCTGATGCCGAGCAGCGCGACGTCCTGCAGCACGAAGCCGACGTGGCGGTACAGCTCGTCGGGGGCGATCTCGCGCACGTCGACGCCGCCGACGCGCACTGCGCCCGCGGTCACGTCGTGGAACCGCGGCACCAGCGTGGCCAGCGTCGACTTCCCGCTGCCCGACGGGCCGACGAGCGCGGTGATGGTTCCCGGCGCCAACGCCAGCGACACGTCGTGCAGCACGGTGTGCTCACCGTCGTAGGAGAAGCTGACAGCGTCGAACTGCACCGAGTTGTCCTGCGGTGCTTGCGGGTTGGCGGGCGTCGGCAGTGACGGGGTGTCGAGCAGCCGTTGCAGCCGACCGGCGGCCGATGCGGCCTGGCGCTTGATGTGGGTGGAGTATCCGACGGTCAGCACCGCCGCGGGAATGGTGACCGCGACCAGCGTCGAGCCGAGCACCTCGATCGGTGTCACCCAGCCGCTGCGCACGAACCAGTAGCCGCCTGCCAGGTTGGCCAGCAGCAGCACCGGGGTTTCGATGAAGATGGACGAGGCGGCCTTGACGCGCACCAGCGGACCCATCCAGTCGGCGAAGCTGTCGTTGAACTGGTCGGCGGCGTCGGCGAATCGCTTGTGCGCCTTGCCGGTTTCGCCGAACGTCTTGACCACCGACACCCCGGCGATGAACTCGACGATGGTGGCGCTGATCCGTTCGACGCCCTGGTTGAGCCGTTCCATCTGGGTCCTGGAGTCGCGGCCCAGCCAGGTGAAGATGCCGACGTAGACCGGAACGGTGGCCAGCGCGAGCAACCCGAGCCGCCAGTCCAGGTAGAAGCAGTACGCCAGCCCGAACACCGGTGTGGCCAGCGCCCCGGTGTTCTCCACCGCGGAATGGGCCACCAGGAAATGCAATTCGCCGACGTCGTTCTGGACGGCCTTGCGCACCTCCCCCGACGACGTGGTGTTGAACCAGCCCAGCGGCAGCCGGCTCAGCTTGTCGACGATGCGCCGCCGCAGGGAGCGCTGCAGGTCGACGTCGGCATAGTGGGTGAGGGTCAGCGCGGCGCCACCGGCGACGGTGCGCACCAGCAGGGCGATCGCCACGATCGCGACGATGGTCCACACCCGCGACGTGTTGACCGGCCCGTCGGCCAGCAGCTCGCGGCCGATCTCGACGATGCCGATGAACGGCACCACCGTCGCGGCCGAGGCGAGCAGCTGGTAGCGCTGGGCCCGCGCGGTGCGCGACCGGGTCGGGGCCAGCAGCTGCCCGAGCGCGAGTTTGTCGTAGGTGGCGGCGCGTTTGGCCGCATCCGGTGCCTGCGCTGTCGTCGTGGGCTCGGCGCCGTCGAGCGCGGGCTGCACAGCGGTCATCAACAACTCCTGGGCGTGGTTAGGGTGGCCTAACCCTACCGGTCGTCGTTTGCGGATCGGCGACTACGTAACGTGGGGTGTCATCGGTTCGGTCGAAAGGACAGGTCATGGATCTGGCAGGCGTCGGAGTATGGAGTTCTCAGCTGCGCTACGGCGACCCAGCGGAGGCCGCGGAGGCGGCGGCCGAACTGGAAGACCTGGGCTTTTCGGCGCTGTGGATCCCCGACGTCGGCGGGCCGGTCCTCGACTCGGTGGACCATCTGCTGTCGTCGACCAAAGACGTCGTGATCGCGACCGGCATCCTGAACCTGTGGATGCACGAACCCGCCGGGGTGGCGGCGCGCTACGCGTCGCTGGCGGCGAAGCACGGTGAGCGTTTCCTGCTGGGCATCGGGGTGAGCCATGCACCGCTGATCGACGCGAAGGAGCCCGGTCGCTACCGCAAGCCGCTGGCGGCGACGCGGGCCTTCCTCGACGGCCTCGACGCGGCGGAGACGCCGGTGCCGGTCGCCAACCGGGTGCTCGCGGCGCTGGGCCCGAAGATGCTCGAGTTGTCGGCGACGCGGTCGCGCGGCGCCCACCCGTATCTCGTCACGCCCGACTACACCCGCGGTGCCCGCGAGGTGCTCGGCGACGGTCCGCTGCTGCTGCCCGAGCAGACCGTGCTGCTCACCGACGACCGGGACGAGGCGCACACGCTCGGAAAGGACTGGCTGCGTTCGTATCTGGCGATGCCCAACTACGCCAACAACATGCTGCGGGCGGGCTTCACCGAAGAGGATGTGGCCTCTGTCAGCGACCGGCTGTTCGACGCGATCATCGCCTGGGGCGACGAGGAGACGGTGCTGGCGCGGGTCAAGGAACACCTCGACGCCGGCGCCGACCACGTGTGCGTGCAAGTGCTGACCGCCGACCCGAGGGAGTTCCCGCGCGAGCAGTGGCGTCGGCTGGCGGCGGCGCTGAGCTAACCGAGTTCGGAGAGGACCTCGGCGCCGTCCATCTCGGCGACCTCCAGGTACACCTCGGCCACCGCGTCGAGCCGCTCGCTGTCGGCCTCCCGTTCGCGCAGCCGCGTGGCCAGCTTCGCCACGCAGCGCGCCGCGAACATGTCGGTGACCATCACCGACGACGTGTCCAGCCAGTCGCGGACCCGGGCCACCGCCTGGGTCGCCAGCAACGAATCACCGCCGAGCGCGAAGAAGTCGTCGTCGACGCCGACCTGGTGCGCGCCGACGCCGAGCACCCGCGCGATGATCGCGACCAGCGCCGACTCCAGTGGGTTCGACGGCGCCCGGTATGCGTTTCCGGCGGGCACCTCGGCCTGGGCCAGTTGCCGCTGCACCGCCGCGCGGTCGATCTTGCCCGCGAGCGTGAACGGGATCCGGTCGCTGACCACGAGCACTTTCGGAACCATATGCGCCGGAACGAGTTCCGCCATGGCTTCGGCGACCGTGCGCGAATCGACGGCCGGGTCGTCGGTGCGGACCAGCGCGGCGAGCACGTCGCGTTCGCCGGGCAGCACGGCGGCGACGGCGGCGTCGACCCCTGCGACGCGTTTGAGCGCCGCCTCGACCTCGCCGAGCTCGATCCGGTAGCCGCTGATCTTGACCCGGTGGTCGATGCGGCCCACGAACTCCAGCGTGCCGTCGGGCCAATAGCGGACCAGATCGCCCGTCCGATACCAGATCCGGCCGTCGTGTTCGACGAACTTCTGCGCGGTCAAATCGGGGCGGCCGCGGTAGCCGCGCGCGATGCCGCGCCCGGCGATCCACAACTCGCCGGGCACCCAGTCCGGGCAGTCCGAACCGTCGGCGGCGACCACGCGGCACGCGTTGTTCGGAAACGGTGTGCCGTAGGGCACCGAGGTCCAGTGCGACGGCGGCTCGCCGACCTCGCACAGCGTCGCGTGCACCGCGGTCTCGGTCGCCCCGCCCAGCCCGGCTGCGCGCACCCCGGGCGCGCTGTTGCGCAGCGCTACAACAAGTTCGGGCCGTACCCAGTCGCCACCGAGTAACACCACCCGCAGGCTCGACAGCCGGGAGCCGTCGACGCTGAGCAGCATGTCCAGCCAGCCGGGCATCCAGTTCAAGAACGTGACCGCGTGCCGGTGGATCGCCTCGGCCCAGCTGTCGGGGTCGCGGCGCTGCTGCTCGTCGACGACCACGACCGCGCCGCCGGCCCGCAGGATCGCGAAGATCTCCAGCACCGACATGTCGGCTTCCAGCGAAGCCAACGCCAGGCTGCGGTCGGTCGGCCCGAGCTCGAAGTGTGCGGACAGGAACTCGACGGTGTTCATCACCGCGTCGTGGGTCAACTCGACGCCCTTGGGTTCGCCCGTCGATCCCGAGGTGAACAATACGTACGCCAGCGCGGACGGGTCGACGGCGGCCGGTTCGACGGTCGCGTCGGACCCGGTTGCGTCGGCGACGCTGATCGTGGGCACGTCGGGCAGCCCCGTATCCGGTCGGCCGTCACCGCACCACAGCACCGCGGCGACGCCGCTGGACTGCAGGATGCGCGCGGTGCGGTCTGCCGGTTGGTCCGCGCCGATGGGCAGATAGGCCGCACCGGCGGCCAGGATGCCCAGCACCGCGGGGATCTGCTCGGCGCACTTGGGTCCGACCAGCGCGACCAGATCACCTGGCCGAACCCCGTTGTCTCGCAGTGTCTGCGTGACCGAAAGCGCCTGCCTGCGCAGCTCACCGTAGCTGAGTTCGCCGTCGCGGCTGAACACCGCCGGCGCATCCGGTGTTGTCAGCGCGGCGCGAAAGAACCCGTCGTGCAACGCTTCCCCGCTCGGCGGTGCGGTCGTGGCGTTCAGCGCGTCGCGCACCGCGCGGGCGGACTCGGGCACGGCCGGCGGATCCGGTGCGTCCCAGGCGGCGTCGTCGGTGGCCAGCCTGGTCAGCTCGGCGACGTGATAGGCGAACATCGCGTCGGCCACGCCGGGCCGGAACGCGTCGACGCGGACATCCCAGTTGATCATCAGGCCGGTCGCCAGCGGTGTGGCCTGTGCGTCGATGAGCACCTGCGGGCCTTGTGAAATCGTCCACACCGGTGCACCGAACTGGTCGGTGACCTCCCCCGCGAACAGGTCGCCGAGACCGATCGCGCTGGTGTACACGATCGGCGCCAAGGTCTGCGTGCCACGGTGGCGGCCCAGGTCGCGCAGCACCGACAGCCCGGAGTAGCTGGAATGCCGGGCGGTGCTGTGCAGCGTCTCCTGAACGGCGCGGGTGCGCTCGACGGGGGTGCGGGCCTGGGTGAGGTCGATGTCGAGCATCAGCGACGAGGTGAAGCAGCCGACCAGCTTCTCGACGTCGGGGTGGAACGGCTCGCGGCCGAACATCGGAAGGTTCAGCAGGAAGCGCGAATTCGTCGACCAGCGCGCCAACGCATGGGAATACGACGCCGCCACCGCCATCGCCGGGGTGAGGCCGCGGCGCTGCGCGGCGGCGAACAGCGCGTCGCGCGTCGCGACGTCGAAGACGTGCCACAGCCGGACGCTGCGCCGCGGGTCGGCTTGTTCGGCCGGCGGAACCAGCGGCAGCACAGGCGGTTCGGGCAGCTCCGGTATCCGTTCGGCCCACCACCGCCGGTCCTGCTCGGTCGGGCCGGTGTCAGCCGCTGTCAGCGCGGCACGGTATTCGCGGTAGGTGTAGCCCAGCTCGGGAAGCTCGCCGCCGCGGTAGAACACCGCGAGGTCGGCCATGAACTTGCGGTAGCTCACCGCGTCGGCGGCGTTCATGTCCATGTCGACGTGCAGCCGGGTGCGGCCGCCAGGGCACAGCGACAGGCTCAGCTCCAGCACGTCACCGTCGAGGATTTGGTGTGACTTCTCGTCCCGGATCGCGTCGAGCCGTGCCTGCGCGGCGTCGTCGGCGAGGTCCCGCAGGTCGTATACCGTCACCGGTAGGTCACGATCGCCGATCCGCTGGGTGCCGTCGGGCAGGATCTCCACGCGCAGCATCGGGTGGCGCGCAACGAGTTTCGCGGCGGCATCCCGCAGCCGCTGCGGGTCGACACCGGTTCCGTCGAACTCCACGTACAGATGCGCGGCCACCCCGCCGAGCTGCTGATCGTCGTTGCGGCCCAACCACATCGCGTGTTGCATCGGCGCCAGCGGGAACGGCGCGTCGGCCTCGCCGTCGTCGGTGGCTGCGGGTCGGTCGGCGTCGGGCTGGGTCGTGCGGTCGGCGACCAGCGCCGACCACGCGGTGACGGTCGGGTTTTCCGCCAGCGCGGCGAAGTTGACGTCGATGCCCTGCTTGCGCCAGCGCCCGGACAGCGACATCATCCGGATGGAATCCAGCCCGGAGGCGATCAGATCGGCGTCGGGGTCGACGGCGTCGGGGCTGACGCCGAGCAGCTCGGCGACCTCCTCGCGCACGGTATCGGACCTGGTCGCCGCATCACCCACGCTGTCCTCCAAATTAGTAAAGGCTGCCCTAACTAACCCGGTGGAGGCTACCTTATATTCGAGGCACCGCACACTCCTACCAGAGGGGCCACATCATCCATGAGCACCGGTTTCACGCCTCAGCGGAGCGACTTCGGCGACCTGGCGACAGGTTTCGTGCCGTTTCCGGCCGACCGGGCCGACGTGTACCGCAAGCTCGGCTACTGGACCGATCGCCGGCTCGATTCGATCCTGTCCGACGCGGCGGCCGCCTGGCCTGACCGCACCGCGGTGCTCGACGCGGATGTCACCTACACGTTCGCCGAACTCGACGCGCGCGCCAACCGGATCGCCGCCGCGTTGGCCGACCGCGGTATCGCCCCGGGCGACCGTGTCCTGCTGCAGCTTCCGAACACGTGCGAGTTCGCGGTCGCGCTGTTCGGCCTGTTGCGCGCGGGCGCCGTCCCGGTGATGTGCCTGTCAGGGCACCGCTCCGCCGAACTCAGCCACTTCGCCGCGGTCAGCGGCGCGGTCGGGCTGATCATCCCCGACGTCGTCGGCGGGTTCGACTACCGCGAGTTGGCCGAGGGTTTGGTGAACGACCACCCGGCGTTGCGTCACGTGTTCGTCGACGGCGCACCCGGCGCGTTCCAATCATGGTCGCAGCTGAGCGCTTTCGACGGCGAATTGCGCGAACCCGTGCCCGTCGACCCGGATCTGCCCGCGCTGCTGCTGGTGTCCGGCGGCACCACCGGGCTGCCCAAGCTGATCCCGCGCACCCACAACGACTACGTCTACAACGCGGTCGCCAGCGCACGGGAGTGCGGGCTGACCGCCGAGGACACCTACCTGGTGGTGCTGCCCGCCGGGCACAACTTTCCGCTGGGCTGTCCCGGCTTGCTCGGATCGATGACGGTCGGCGCCGCCACCGTGTTCACCACCGATCCCAGCCCGGAGTCGGCGTTCGCGCTTATCGACCGGCACAAGATCACGGTGACCGGGATCGTCAACGCGCTGGCCAAGATGTGGACGCAGGCCTGCGAGTGGGAACCGGTGCTGCCCAAGTCGTTACGACTGGTACAGGTCGGTGGGTCGCGGATGACGCCCGAGGAGGCGCGCTACATCCACGAGGGGCTGACGCCGGGGCTGTCGCAGATCTTCGGGATGGCCGAGGGCATGCTGAACTTCACCCGCCTCGGCGACTCCGCCGACATCGTGCTCAACACGCAGGGCAGGCCGATGTCCCCGCACGACGAAATGCGGGTGGTCGACGACAGCGGCGCCCCGGTCGCCCCGGGCGAAGAGGGTGAGCTGTTGGTGCGTGGGCCCTACACCCTCAACGGCTATTACCGCGCCGAGGAGGCCAACGCCCGGTCGTTCAGCCCCGACGGGTTCTACCGCACCGGCGACCGGGTACGGATCTTCGCCGACGGTCCGCTGGCCGGCTACGTCGAGGTCACCGGGCGCATCAAGGACGTCATCCACCGCGGCGGCGAGACGGTGTCGGCGTCCGACCTCGAGGAGCACCTGTTCGCCCACCCGGCGATCTACGCCGCCGCGGCCGTCGCGATGCCCGACGACTACCTCGGCGAGAAGATCTGCGCCGCTGTGGTTTTCAACGGTTCACCGATATCGCTGGCCGAGCTCAACGAGTTTCTCGACCAGCGCGGCGTGTCGGCGCACACCCGGCCCGACATGCTCGCGCCGTTGCCGTCGCTGCCCAAGACCGCGGTCGGCAAGGTGGACAAGAAGAAAGTGGTGGCGCAGCTGCTGTCCGACCGGTAGCGGCTCAGGACACCTGGACTTCTTCGCGTGCGGCCCTGACCAATTCGACGATCCGGTCGGACACCGCGCCGGCGGTCGGATATTCCCACAGCAGGGTCGGCGGCAACGAGAGCCCGGTCTGCTTTTCCAGCTGCCGCAGCAGCCCGATCGTCATGATCGAGTCGACGCCGAGCTCCACCAGCGGCTGGCTCGTATCGACCGCATCTTCGGCCAGCCCGAGCTGTGCGGCGACCGCGGCGACCACCCGGTCGGGCACCTGCTCGGGATCGGCATCGACGCCGATCAACTCGCCCGCATCGGCCGACTCGTTCTCGGCGGGCGCCACGTCGGCGAGCATGGGCACCGCGGCAGCGTGCGGAAACAACGGCAGCACAACCACATTCGGATCGTCGAGCCGCATGGCGATGTCCAGTGCGTACATCGCCTCGTCGGCGGTGACGGTGTCCATCCCCAGCGCGTCGAGTTGTGCTGCGACGAACCGTGACGTCGAGCCCATGCCCAGGCCACGCCACGCGGTCCACGCGACGGCGACGGTGCGGTCCCCCAGCCGATTGCGGTGGCGGGCCATCGCGTCGAGGTAGGAGTTCGCGCAGGCGTAGGCACCCTGTCCCGGGAAACCGGCGAGATATCCGCACGACGAGAACAACACCATCCAGTCCAGCTGCCCGGGCGGAAACACCTCGTGCAGGGTCAGGGTGCCGTCGACCTTGGGCCGCATCGCGGTCTCGATATCGTGCTGGCTGGTATTGACCAGCAGCGCACCGGCTTCCACACCCGCGGCGTGGATCACGCCGCGCACCGGCGGCAGGTGGCGCAGGGCGGCGCGAAGGGTGTCGGCGGCATCGGGCGCCGCGATGTCGACGGCGACGACGTGGACCGAGACGCCGCGCTCCTCGAGCGCCTCGACGGTGTGCACCAGTTCGGAGTCGCCCGCCGCGCGCCATTGGGAGCGCTCGGGCATCCCGGAGCGCGACAGCAGCACCAGTCGCCGCGCTCCGAGGTCGGCCAGCCGCTGAGCCATCCGCAGCCCCAATACACCGGTGCCGCCGGTGATCAGGTAGGTACCGCCGGCGCCGCACTGCATCGGCGCACCGGCGCCGAGGCCCGCCTCGGCCATCCGGGCGACGGTCGCGACACCGTCGCGCACCACCACGACCGAATGACCGTGCAGTGACGCCAACGCCCCGACCGGTAGATGTGCGTCGGCCACGTCGAGCACCCCGCCGAAGACCTCGGGGTGTTCGGCGGCGGCGACGCGCGCCAGCCCCCACAGCGGGGCGTGTGCGACGTTCGTCCCGTCGTGCACCCGCTGGGTCAGCACCCACATTCGGGCCTTAGCACCTTGGGCGAGCAGGCGTTTGAGCGTGCGCATCACGAGGTCGACCGATTGCTGCGGCGAGTCGTGGTCGCCGGGCAGCACCAGCACCACCGCGTCGCGGTCCAGTTCGGTGAGCTCGGCCGGATCGGCACACATCGCGTACGGCACGTCGGCCGCGGCCAGGTCTCGGGTGACGAACCCGCGCGTGTCGGCGTCGCCGCCGAGCAGCATCACCGCGCCCGGGCGGCTGTCTTCAGACCACGACACCGGATGCCACGCCAGCCGGTGAACCATTCGCGAAACATCGGTGCCGGCTGGGCTTTCCAGCTCTTCGAACACCATTCCGGTCAACGACGCGCACACCTGCCCGGACTCCTCGGCGATCAGCACGTCTGTGACGGTGGTTGCGGCGCGGCGCCGGATGTGCAGCAGCGCCACCGCGGGCGGACGTCCGCGCACCGCCACATGTTCGATACCGGCGGGCATCCGCAGCCGCGGAGGGCCGTCGAAGATCGTCGAGGCCGCCGACGTCGCCGCGTCCAGCAGCGGAGCCCATGTCGCCGGCGGCGACCGGTCGGGCCGCGCGGCGACCCGGACCAGCAGTTCGTCGTCACCTCGCTGCAAATCGGTGATCTGCCAATCGAATCCCATCGCCGCCACGCCCAGCGACGCCAGCGTGTCGACCACGTGGTCGGCAGGTAACGGCTCGCGGCACCGGGCCCGAAGCGCGGGCTCGTCGACGGTCTGACCGCTCAGATCGGCGATGTCGGCGGCGGCGGCGGCCACCGCACTGCTGTGGGTGAGCCACCCCTCCTCGGCGGTTTCGTCGTCGTCGAGCAAACACGTGGACAGGGTCAACGTGCGGTCCTGCAGCACCACCTGGACATCGCGGGCCCGGCCGGGTGCGACCGGCGTGCGAAGCCGCACGTCGACCAGGTCAGCTCGGCCGGCGGCCAGAAAGGTGTTCAAAAGAACTGCGGCAGGAACGATCTCGGTACCCTTCACCGGGTGATCGCCGGGGTAGGGTCGGGTGTCCAGATCGACGCGGGTCTGCCACATGCGCGATGCCACGGCGCCGGTCACCTCGATGCGACCGCCGAGCAGGGTGTGGCTTTCGACGTCGTGTACGCCGCGCCCGCCGGGCGGCGGCGTCGGGGTGCGCCAGAACCGCCGGTGCTGCCACTGGGTCACCGGCAGGTCGTCGGCCCACGGTGCGTCGACATCGATCCCGTGGTCGACCGGTGCGCCGTTGCAGTGCAACGCGGCCAGCGCGGTGGCCACCGACGTGATGGCGGGGCGCTCGCGACGAAGCAACGGCACCACCGCGTGTTCGTCGGCGACCGAGACGGTCAGTGTCTCGGCGATCGAATGGGCCACCACCGGATGTGCGGACACCTCCAGGAACAGCCGGTGGCCGTCGTCGGCGGCGGCGACGACCGCTTCGGCGAAGCGGACGCGGCCCCGCAGGTTGGCCACCCAGTAGTGCTGGTCGCGCGGCGCGTCCGAGCGCGGATCGGTCAAAGCGGTGGTGTACAGCGGGATCTGGGGCGATCTGGTCGGCGGCAGCTGCGCGGTGAGCCGGGCCAGCTCGCCGGTGAGGGCGTCCATCGCGGGGCTGTGAAACGCCACGTCGGTGTTGACCCTGCGCACCATCAGACCTTCGTCGGTCCAGCGTCGGCAGACCGCCTCGACCGCCTCGAGGTCCCCGGAGATGACCGTGGACTCCGGTGACGCGCTGATCGCGGCCACCACGTCCGATCGTGCGCCCAACCGGGTTTCCGCTTCCGCGAACGGAAGCCGCACCAGCGCCATCGCACCCTGACCCATCACCGTGCGGAAACCGCGGGCCCGGTAACAGGCCACCGCCGCACCGACCGTCAGATCGAACACCCCGGCCGTCACGCAGGCGGCGACCTCTCCGACGGAGTGTCCGATCACCGCGGCCGGCGCCGCGCCGCGGGCACGCAGCACCGCGGCAAGGCCCACCTGCATCGCGAACGTCAGCGCCTGCACGCGGTCCGTGCCGCCGAGATCACCGGTGCGCAGCGCGTCGCGCGCCGAGAACCCCAACTCGGCGGCGAAGATCGGTTCGACGGTATCGATCACCGCCGCGAAATGCGGTTCGGCGGCCAGCAATTCGCGGCCCATCTGCGGCCAGTGCGAGCCGTGCCCGGAGAACACCCACACCGCGCCGTCGGCGGCGCTCGGCAACGCGGTGCCGGTCACCACCGACACGTCGGATACCCCGTTGGCCAGCGCGTCGAGACTCGTTGTCACGCCGTCGATGTCGTCGGCGACCACCGCGGCCCGTACCGGTTCGTGCGAGCGGCGTAGCCACGTCGTCGCGGCGGCCTCGGCCAGCGGCACGTCACCGACGCGCAGACGCGCCGACAGCGCCGCGGCCTGGGCGCGCAACCGCGCGGTTGACCGCGCCGACACCGGGATCACCGTCGGATGGTGTTGTGTCGGTACGGTTGTGGGCTTGCGTTGCGGCGCCTCCTCGAGCAGCACGTGGGCGATGGTGCCGCCGTAGCCGTAGCTGCACACCGCGGCCCGGCGCGGCGCGTCGTCATTGCGCTTCCACTGCTCGAGCTCGGTGGGCACCCGCAGCCCGCTGCTGGCCCAGTCGACCGCCGGGGTCAACGACTGCACGCCCGCGGTCGGTGGAATCGCCTCATGGTGCAACGCCAGAGCGGCCTTGATCAGCCCGACAATCCCGGCGCCGCCCTCGAGGTGGCCGACGTTGGGTTTGACCGATCCGATGCGACACGGCGCATCGGCGGGCCGGTCCAGGCCGTAAACCGATGACAGCGCCTGGATTTCGGTCGGATCACCGGTCGGGGTGCCGGTGCCGTGGGCTTCGACGAAGTCGACGCTTGACGGTGCGATGCCCGCTGATTCGCAGGCGCGCCGGAACATCTCGGCCTGCGCGTCACCGTTGGGCGACATGATGCCGACGGTGCGGCCGTCCTGTGCGATCGCGCCGCCGCGCACGACGGCGTAGATGTGGTCGCCGTCGCGCACCGCGTCGGTGAGCCGCTTGAGCACCACAACGCCGGCGCCTTCGCCGCGGCCGTATCCGTCGGCGGCGGCGTCGAAGGTCTTGCATCGCCCGTCGGGTGCGGTGGCGCCTGCGACGTCGAGCACCCGGGTCAGGCCGGGGCCGATCAGCGCGCTGACCCCACCGGCCAGCGCCAACGACGTCTCCCCCGCGCGCAGCATCTGGCAGGCCTGGTGCACCGCGACCAGCGACGCGGCGCAGGCGGCGTCCAGCGCGACGCTGGGGCCGCGCAGATCCAGCAGGTGCGACACGCGGTTGGCGATGCCGCACAACGAGGTGCCGATTCCGGTCCAGGCTTCGATGCCGGGCAGGTCTTCCATGACCAACTTGCCGTAGTCGTCGGAGTTGACGCCCATCAGTACGGCGGTGTCACTGCCGGCCAGCGACCTCGGCGGCACCCCGGCGTGTTCGAGCGCCTCCCAGCTGACTTCCAGCGCCAGCCGCTGCTGGGGATCCATCAGCTCGGCCTCCCGCGGGGAGACGCCGAAGAACTCCGCGTCAAAGCCGGGCAGGTCGTCGAGGAAGGTGCCCCAGCGGGTGACGTCGCGCAGCACCGCGGCGTTGCGCGGATCCCGGCGCAGGTACGGCTCCCACCGCTCGGCGGGCACTTCGCTGACCGCGCTGCCGCCTTGGCACAGGAAGCGCCAGAACTGGGCGGGCGTGGTGATGTTGCCGGCCAGCCGGCAACCGATGCCGACGACCGCGACGGGTTCGGAGGCTGGGCTCACGAACGGTTCCCACGGGCACCAGAATGCCCAATAGTCTGGGTAGCCTTGCCTAAGAAGCCACGCGCCATGGCGCCAATGTTCGCACACCCCGGCTGACATTTGGGAACTATGGACAGCAGGTCGAAGGTGGTGCCGCTCACGTCGGCGCGGTGGTGTCTTCTACAGCGTCTTCACGGCCAACGGCTGGTCGTCCCCGGACACCCTGATGTCGACGGTCTGGATCTGTGACGTCGGGATGCTGGTCGCCGCCGACAAACCGGTCGCCTCATCGCCGGCGGGCCGCCACGACCCGACGACGGTCTGGGTGCCGTCGTGGGTGGTGACCACGATGTCGTAGCTGGCGACGTTGCGGGCCCAGTCCTTGGTGTACTCGCAGGACCAGTTGAGTTCGGTGCCCCAGCCCTTCTCGGTGACCGCGAGTTGGGCGGTCAGACCCTCGCGCTGTCCGGGCTGCATCGGGGCCATCGCCACCGTCTGCACTACTTCTGAGGTCCGGGGGAACACCGTCGCGCCGACCACACCGCCCACGATCGCCAGCGCGGCCGCCGCGGCGACCGCGCTGATCAGGACCGTGCGCCGCGACCGTTGCTGCCGCTTGGCCGCCAGCGAGGCCACGCCGACCGGTTCGATCAGCGCCGCCGCCTCGTCGGGGCTGAGCACGTCGAGGATGTCCGGCAGGTCGGTGAGTTCGGTGAGCTCGGCGGCCTTTTCCGGGTTGGTGGCGAGGTAGTCTTCGTAGCTTCGCCGGTCTTCGGCATCCAACGCGCCCAGCACATAGGCGGCGTCCCACTGGGCGAGGTCGTCGTCGGGCTTGCTCACTGCACAATCCCCCTTTCCTGCAACGCGATTCGCAGCGCGCGCAGCGCGTAGTGCAACCTCGACTTGACAGTGCCCGCCGGTATCTGTTCGTGCTGTGCGATATCGGCGACGGTCTGGCCGAGGTAGTAGGCGCGCACGATCACGTTGCGGTGCTCGGCGCTGAGCGACTTGAGCGCATCGGTGAGGATCCACTTGTCGACCGCGGGGCCGATCGCGTCGAGCGACGGCTGTTCCGGGACGTCGTCGGTCTGCAACTCGCGGGTGAACCGCGCGCTGCGCCGGTCGTCGATCACCAGGTTGCGGGCCACGGTGAACAGCCACGCCCGCACGGATTCGCTGGGCTGCTGCAGGATCTCGGGTTTACGCCAGAGCCGCAGCAGCGATTCCTGCACCACGTCCTCGGCGAACGGCCGGTCTCCGCGCGCGAGCCGCATGACGTAGCGCAGCAGCGCCTGGCTGTGCGCATCGGAGATCGCACGCAGCAGCGCCGCCTGGTCGGGCTCGGTCACCCGTCCATGCTGCCGCCGAGTGTGGGCTCGTGTTACGGCAAACACGAAAACGCCGTGCGGGTAACCCACGTTCGGCACCCCGGGTTGGGTCAATCCAAAATGCCCAGTTCGCGGCCTCGCCGCACGGCATCGCGGCGCCGCGACACCTCCAGCTTGGCCAGGATCGCCGAGACGTGATGGCCGACGGTTTTGACCGACAGAAACAGCCGTTCGGCAAGCTCGGCGTTGGTCAGGCCTTCACCGATCAGCCGTAACACCTCGACTTGTCGGCTCGTCAAGCCCACCGGGTTCGCGCCGGCCTCGACGCGACGAGGCGATACCACCGTGACGCCTCGTGCGCGCAGATCATGACGGATCTTCGTGGCGACAGCGCCGGCGCCGAGTTCGTCGAGCAGGCGAAGCCCGCGGCCGGCCAGCACCGCATCGCCGGAGTCGGTGAACGCGAGCGCCGCGTCATAAGGCATGGAAAGCTCGAGGAATTCCTCGCCCGCCGCCTCGTGAGCGCCGTCGAGAAGCAGCCGGTACGGGCCCTCGATCCGATCCACGTCGATGCTGTGGCCCAGACGATCAAGCCACATCGCCAATTCGCCCCGTGCCAGATGGTGGGCGCCGTTGTGGCTGGCAAGCAGCGCCCAGCACTCGTCGAGCCGATCGTCTGCGGCGCCGGTCAACCACGCCTGCTCGGCGATCGCCGCCGCGGGACACAGCCGGAAGTGCTCACCGAACCCGCGCCCGAGGCGCCACGCCTCGTCGATGCCGGCGACCCGGGTGCCGTCGCGCCGGAGGGCGATCAGCGCACGAACGACGTACGGCCACGTTCGGGCCAGCGGCCCGCTGGGGCCGCCCACCACCTCCTCGGCGTCGACGGCCGCGTCGTCCCAGCTTCCCGTCAGCAGCTCGAGCCTGCTGCGCATCGCGAGCAGGTGGGACCGACCGAGCGGGACGTCGCGTTCGTCGCTGGGCGCAACACCCATGTCGAGTACCGCCGCGGCGTCGTTGAGCCGCCGTTGCTCGATGTCGACGAATGCGAGGCTGGTGCACCCGTTCGCATAGGTGTGGTCTTCGAAGAGTTCGCCAGCCGATCGGATGCTCGACAGCATCTTTTCCCGCGCCCCGTCCTCTCCGGCGAGCGCGCCGCGGTAGCCGTCGATCAGGGCGACCCGGGCTGCCAGCGCCGGGTCATCGATCGTTGCGGCGAATTCCTCGGCCTGGCAAAGAAATTCCGCTGCGCGGGTGAGATCGCTTGCCAGCACGGCAAGATACGCCTGCGTCGTCAGAGCGTGGCCGAGCGGGGCGTATTCAGGTTCGCTGCCCGCCTCACCGTGACCGTCGAGAGCGGCGACCGCTTGTGCCGCATGGTGGTGTGCCGCCGAAAGGTTGGCGTTGTTCGCTTCGAAAAGCGCCAACGCGTGATGGCCGGCGCTGACGGCTACGGCATCGCCCAGCTGTTCGCGCAGCCGCAGCGCGCGCCGACCCGCCGCGATCGCATCATCCAACCGATCCGTCAGATAACACTCCTCGGCAAGCAATTCGAGAAGTTCGGCCTCACCGGGGGCCGCTGACGGACCGCCCCGGTCGAGCGCGATCTTGTAGAAGTCGGCTGCCTGCGTGTGCGCGCCGGATCGGGCGGCGACGCGGCCGGCTTCGGAAGCGACGGCCCGGATGCGTTGGTGATCACCGGCGCCGACGGCGTGATGCGTCAAGATCGCGGGCTCGAATCGCGACGCCGACTCGTATGCGTGAATCATCCGGCGATGCAGGTCGGCCTCGGCGCCCGGCGGGATGACGCTGGCGATCGCCAGGCGGCACAAGTCGTGACGGAACGTGACGCCGCGATCACTTCGCAGGATGAGTTTGGCGTCATCCAGCGTGCGCAGCGCCGTTATCGTCACGCCGAGATCGGCCAGCAGATAGTCGGGGATCGGACCGGGCGCACACGCCAGCAGATACAGCAGATCCCATGCGGGCACGTCCAGACCGACGGTGCGGGCGAGGATCGCATCCAGCACCGTCGTCGGCAGCTCCTCGCCGATGTGGTCGAGCATCTCGGTGACGAAGAACGCGTTGCCGCCGGTGATCTGATGCAGCCACACCGGATCGACCGACCGGTCGCCGACGAATTCGGTGACCGCATCCAGGCTCAGCGGCGACAGCTTCAGCGACACAGCCGTTGTCGAGCGAGCGACATCGCCCAGCAGCAAGCGCATCGGATGGGCGATCGCGATCTCGTCGTCGCGCACGGCCCCCACCACCAGCGAATGCGTGCGCCTGATCCGCCGCAGCACAAAGCGAATCAGGTCGACGGTCGCCTGGTCCGCCCAATGCATATCGTCGATCACCAGGACAGAAGGCTGTGCCGCCAGCTCCTCGAACACGGCGGCGAAGATCTCGTAGGGACGGTCGCTACCGCGCAGCACCTGCTGGGTCAGCGGCTCGAACTGGTCGGCGAGGTCGTGGATCGGCCCCAGCGGCCGCGGTGTCGTCAGCGGATCGCACACCCCCCACAACACCCGTTCGCGGTCCGGCCAACGTTTCAGGAACGCCTCGACGAACGACGTCTTGCCGACGCCGGACTCCCCGCAGACGATCACAACGCCGCCGCGGCCCGCCCGCGCCTCGTCGGCCACAGCGGTGAGCTCGCCGAGAGAGTGGGCGCGCTCGGTAAGGACCACGCAGCGAATCGTACCGAGGCGCCCGCACGGTAGGGGTCCCGTTGAGCGCATAGGGATACCGCAGCCGAACCAAATATAGGGAGCGTCTCCCGATGTGCACCGCACGAACCATGTCCGAATGTGGTTGCACATCCGCGATGACGCGGAGCCAATCGGTGAGGACGGGATCATGAAGGTGAAACACTTGTCGGCAGCGGTATTCGGCGCGGCGGCTTTGGCATTGGCCGTGGGCGTCGCACAACCCGCGGTCTCGTATGCCTTGTGGGATATCGGCGAGTACGACAAGTGCGTCAAGGCCGGCAAGGTTTCCGACCTGCTCTGCTGTGTGTCATCTGGCGGGGACTGGGACATCAACAAGCGCAAGTGCACCGCGCCCATGACGGCTCAGACGCCGCCGCAAAGTCCGGGGGAAGTCGTTCAGGCACCCAGTTCCGGCACGGCCACCCAAGCCCAGGACGCGCCGCAAGCCCCGCCGTCGCCGCAGCCGACCGTCGTCGCAACCTATGCGCCGGCCTTCCCCGGCTGATCATCGACACCACCAAGGACCAGCCATGAGGCGATTTCTCATCGAACGGGAAATGCCCCAAGCGGGCGCGTTCACCGGAGCCGAACTGGCCGAGATATCAAGGAAATTCAATATCGCGGCCAGTTCGCTCGGCGTTCCATACCGATGGATCACCAGTTACATCGCCGGCGACAAGGTCTACTGCGTGCACGAGGCAGACGATGAGGAAGTGATCCGCGAGCACTCCCGCCGGTGCGGCTTCCCGGTGCACACCGTGTCCGCCGTGATCACCGAGTTCGGACCCGATACCGCGGGCCAACAACACGTCACGCCATCCGAAGGAGCGAACCAATGACGACAACACATGCCAAACCCGACACGCGAAGGACCATTTTCGCCGCGGCTGTGACTGCGGGGATGCTCGCCGCGACGGGAGCAAGTACTTCCGCGGCGGACGCCAATCATCCTGCGGCACAGCCACGGGCCGTCGACGCCGGGCACGTTTCCTCGTCGTACTTTGCGCCGATCGGCACACCCGAGCACTTGCCACCCGCGCTACCGACCGCGCCCGCGACCACGGCGAAGCCGGGGGCGAAACTCGTTGCCGACCTGCATGCCGCACTGTCGACCGTACCCGCGGCGGCCAGCGTCGCGGTGACACGTGACATCACTCGCAGTGCCGATGGGCTGGCTCAAACATTCTTCGCACCAACGGTTTACGCGCGCCCAGCGTTGCACGAGGCCCGCAGCGGCGGGGTTTCTCCGGCATTGCCGGGCATCGCACCGGGCGGCAACATCGGGAGCATGATCGGCGCCGCGATCGGTGTCTTCATCGGCAACGGCGACGAGCCCGGTGAGAACGGCGGGCTGCTGATCGGTAATGGCGCCGACGGCGGACCGGGCCAAAACGGCGGCAGAGGCGGCCTGCTGTTCGGCAACGGCGGCAAGGGCGGCAACGGGGTGATCGGCGTGAACGGCGGTCGAGGCGGAAACGGCGGTGCTGCAGGCCTGTTCGGCCGCGGCGGCGACGGCGGGGCCGGCGCAAACGCCACCAGCGCCACAGGCGGGGTGGCTGGACACGGCGGCTCGGGTGCTAGCGGCGGCATGCTGTGGGGCGACGGCGGCAACGGCGGGAACGGCGGCAACGCCACGGGCGATGTCGTGTCGTCCGGTGGCCACGGCGGCGTCGGCGGCAAGGGCGGAATGTTCGGCGACGGGGGAAACGGCGGCAACGGCGGAAACGCCGCCGGCGGAATGGTGTCCAGCGGTGGGCACGGCGGCGTCGGCGGCAATGGCGGACTGAGCGGCCACGCCGGCAATGGCGGCGCGGGCGGCGGTGCCGTCGTCTCCAACGGCACCGCGACCGGCGGCAAGGGCGGCGATGGCGGTGAAGCCTCGGTCGCTGGTGTTGGCGGGGCCGGCGGAAACGGCGGAAACGCCGCCGTGAACCTGAACGGCAATGCCGCCGCCGGCGGCGGCGGCAGCGGCGGCGACGGCGGTGCGTTCACCGGACCCGGCGGCAAGGGCGGAAAAGGTGGATCCGCCAGCACTCCCGGCGGCACGGCCAGCGGCGGAGCGGGCGGACCCGGCGGCGACGGTGGTTTCGGTTCCGCGGGCGGCGACGGCGGCAACGGCGGCGCCGCCGGACCCGGTGGCCTCGGCAGCACCGGTATCGGCGGCAAGGGCGGAGACGGCGGCCCCGGTGGCACCGGCGCCCCGGGCGGAGCCGGCGGCCAAGGCGGCGACGGCAGCACCACCGACGGCGCGAACGGCAGTGACGGCGCCGACGGCTGATCCCCGCGGTTCCCCGCGCGCTTCCTGCGCGCCGAGTGTGGGCTCGTGTCACGCCAAACCGAAAAAGGCGTGCGGGTAATCCACGTTCGGCGCGCGGGGAAGCGGGGCGCGGGGTGCGAGGGGCGCGAGGCGCCGAGGTCGCTAGTCCAGAAGGGTGCGCACCACCGCGTCGGCCAGCAGCCGACCCCGGTCGGTGAGCACCAGCCGATCGGACCGCATGATCGCCAACCCGTCCTCGACGACCGTCGCGGCGCGGCGGCGTTCGGCCTCACCCAGCAGGGTCATCGGCAGCCCGTCGCGCAGCCGCACCCCCAACATCACGTCCTCGGTGTGGCGGGCGACGGCGTCGAGCTGTTCGTAGTCGGCGACGGGAAGCCGGCCCTCGGCCAACACTTGCGCATAGGTGTTGGGATGCTTGACATTCCACCACCGGGTCGCACCGATGTAGCCGTGCGCGCCGGGTCCGGCACCCCACCATTGGCCACCGTTCCAGTAGCCGATGTTGTGCCGGCACTCGCCGCCGGGGCGGCACCAGTTCGACACCTCGTACCAGTCGAAGCCGGCCGCCGACAGCCGCGCGTCGAGCAGTTCGTAGCGGTGCGCCAGCTCGTCGTTGTCGGGTGTGGCGAGCTCGCCGCGGCGCACCCGGCGCGCCATCGCGGTGCCGTCCTCGACCACCAGCGCATACCCGGAAACGTGGTCGACGCCGGCGTCGACGGCGGCCTCGACCGAACCCAGCAGGTCGTCGTCGCTCTCCCCCGGTGTGCCGTAGATCAGGTCGAGGTTGACGTGCTCGAACCCGGCGGCGCGCGCCTCGCGGGCCGCGTCGAGCGCACGTCCCGGTGAGTGCACCCGGTCCAGCACCGCCAGCACATGCGCGGCCGTGGACTGCATGCCCAGCGACACCCGGGTGAACCCCACGTCGCGCAGCTCTGCGAAGAACCGCGGTGACGTCGACTCCGGGTTGGCTTCGGTGGTGACCTCGGCGTCGGGTGCGACATCGAAATGCGCGCGGATCGCGTCGAGCACAGCCTTCAGGCCGTCGGCGCCCAGCAGTGATGGGGTGCCGCCGCCGACGAACACGGTGTCGACCGGCGGCGGCGATCCCAGCGCCGCACCGGCCAGCCGCAGCTCCGTGCGCAGACCCGCCAGATAGCCGTCCGGCGTCGCGCCGCCCAGTTCAGCGGGGGTGTAGGTGTTGAAGTCGCAGTACCCGCAGCGCGCCGCGCAGAACGGCACGTGGACGTAGATGCCGAACGCGGTCATAGAAGCCAGTTTCCCAGAAGCGTTCTGCTCACCCTGAGCGCGAATATGGGCCGGTTAGGGCGTTGGGCCTAGTTCATGGCACAATTGGCGTCGTGACTGCCGCACGCATCTTCCCCCGCATTTCGCTGGTGGCGCGTCGGCACGTCGATTTCAAGCGCGTTTGTACGTGTTGTTGTCTGCCTTGACGCGCTGATTACGGACCCCAGCCCACCAACCTGTTCTAGCTGGCCGCCGGATCTGCGCCGCCGGACAGCCCTCCGGTGACATGCGCGATCCGAACGCCGGCTCCACGAAGGAGCCAACACCGAATGACTCAGGCAAAAGCCAAACCGGCCCGCAAACCACGCGCAGAAGGCCAGTGGGCCCTCGGCTACCGCGAACCGCTCAACGGCAACGAGCAGCTCAAGAAGGACGACAACCCGCTCAACGTGCGGGACCGCATCGTCAACATCTACGCCAAGACCGGTTTCGACGGCATCGACAAGACCGACCTGCGCGGCCGCTTCCGCTGGATGGGCCTCTACACCCAACGCGAGCAGGGCTACGACGGCACCTGGACCGGCGACGAGAACGCCGATCTGCTGGAGGCCAAATACTTCATGATGCGGGTGCGCTGCGACGGCAAGGCGCTCTCGACTGCGGCGCTGCGCACGCTGGGCGGCATCTCCACCGAGTTCGCCCGCGACACCGCCGACATCACCGACCGGATGAACCTGCAGTACCACTGGCTGGAGATCGAGAACATCCCCGAGGTCTGGCGTCGGCTCGACGAGGTCGGGCTGCAGACCACCGAAGCCTGCGGTGACTGCCCGCGCGGCATGCTCGGCTCACCGCTGGCTGGCCTGTCCGTCGACGAGGTGCTCGATCCGACGCCGGCGCTCGACGAGATCGTCCGCCGCTACATCGACAACCCCGAGTACTCCAACCTGCCGCGCAAGTACAAGACCGCGGTGTCGGGTCTGCAGGACGTCGCCCACGAGGTCAACGACATCTCGTTCATCGGGGTGAACCATCCCGAGCACGGGCCCGGGCTGGACCTGTGGGTGGGCGGCGGGTTGTCGGTCAACCCGATGCTGGCCCAACGGCTCGGCGTGTGGGTGCCGTTGGACGAGGTGCCCGACGTGTGGGAAGCGGTCACCTCGGTGTTCCGCGATTACGGCTACCGCAGGCTGCGGTCGAAGGCGCGGCTGAAGTTCCTGGTCAAGGACTGGGGTGTGGAAAAGTTCCGCGAAGTTCTCGAGACCGAGTACCTGGGACGCAAACTGATCGACGGCCCGGCGCCCCAGCCCGTGAAGCATCCGATCGACCACGTCGGCATCCAGAAGCTCAAGAACGGCCTCAACGCCGTCGGGGTCGCCCCGATCGCGGGCCGGGTCTCCGGCACGATCCTGACCGAGGTGGCCGACCTGATGGAGCAGGCCGGCTCCGACCGGGCGCGGTTCACGCCGTATCAGAAACTGATCATCCTCGACGTGCCCGACGACAAGCTCGACGAGCTCAAAGCCGGGCTGGCCCGGCTGGGCTTGCCCGCCGAGCCGACCCACTGGCGCAAGAACCTGATGGCCTGCACCGGTATCGAGTTCTGCAAGCTGTCGTTCACCGAGACCCGCACCCGCGCGCAGACGCTGGTGCCGGAGCTGGAGAAGCGGCTCGAGGACATCAACGCCCAGCTCGACGTGCCGATCACGATCAACCTGAACGGCTGCCCGAACTCGTGCGCGCGGATCCAGGTGGCCGACATCGGTTTCAAGGGCCAGATGATCGACGACGGCGACGGCCCCGAAGAGGGCTTCCAGGTGCATCTGGGTGGCAGCCTCGGGCTGGACAGCGGGTTCGGCCGCAAGCTGCGCCAGCACAAGGTGTTGGCCACCGAGCTCGGCGACTACATCGACCGGGTGATCCGCAACTTCGTGAAACAACGCGAGGACGGCGAGCGTTTCGCTACGTGGGCGATGCGAGCCGAGGAGGCGGATCTGCGGTGACCGAGGTACTTTCCGACACCGACCTGCAGGCGCTGGCCGAGCGCGGCGCCAGGGAGCTCGACGGCGCCAGCGCGGTCGACCTGCTGCGCTGGACCGACGAGAACTTCGCAGGCAACTACATCGTGGCGTCCAACATGCAGGACGCGGTGCTCGTCGACATGGCCGCCAAGGTGCGCCCCGGCGTGGACGTGCTGTTTCTGGACACCGGCTATCACTTCGCGGAGACGATCGGCACCCGCGACGCGGTCGCGTCGGTCTATGACGTGAACGTGGTCAACGTCACCCCGGAGAAGTCCGTGGCCGAACAGGATGCGCTGTTCGGTAAGGATCTGTTCGCCCGCGAACCCAACGAATGCTGCCGGATGCGCAAGGTCGAACCGTTGAGCAAGGCGCTGCGCGGATATTCGGCGTGGGTCACCGGGATTCGGCGGGTGGAGGCACCGACCCGGGCGAACGCGCCGCTGATCAGTTGGGACAACGCGTTCGGGCTGGTGAAGATCAACCCGTTGGCGGCGTGGACCGATGAGGACATGCAGAACTACATCGACGCCAACGGCGTGTTGGTCAATCCGCTTGTCGACGAGGGCTATCCGTCGATCGGCTGCGCGCCGTGCACGGCCAAGCCGGTCGAGGGCGCCGATCCGCGCAGCGGCCGCTGGGCGGGCACCGGCAAGATCGAATGCGGGCTGCACGCCTCGTGACGCTGATTTTGACCGCGCACGGCAGCGTCGATCCGCGCTCGGCGGCGGTGACGCACGCGGTCGCAGGCCGGATCCGGCGGCTGCGGCCGTGGCTGGATGTGCGTCCGGCGTTTCTGGAAAAGGCCGCACCGAACCTGAGCGACGTGCTGGCCGGCCTGCCAGGCCCGGGCATCGTGGTTCCGTTCCTACTGGCCGACGCCTACCATGCCCGCATCGATCTGCCCGCGGTGATCGAAGCCTCCGGGGCCGACGTCGCGCAGGCCGATGTGCTCGGCGAGGATCCGGCGCTGCTGTCGGTGTTGCGGCAGCGCCTCGCCGAGCGCGGGGTGTCCCCGGACGACGACGGCCTCGGTGTGCTGGTCGTGGCCGTCGGGTCGTCGAGCGCCACGGCCAACGCCCACACCGCCTCGGTGGCGCGGGCGCTGGGCACCGGAACCCGTTGGGTGGGCACCGAAGTCGCGTTCGCGACCGGTCCGCATCCCGGTGTCGACGACGCCGCGCAGCTGCTGCGTGCCAAAGGTGCGCGACGGCTGGTGATCGCGCCGTGGTTTTTGGCGCACGGCCGCATCACCGACCGGGTGGCCAACTACGCTGCCGCCCAGGGCATTTCGATGGCTGAGCCGTTGGGTTCACACAATCTGGTCGCCGCGACGGCGCTGGACCGCTTCGACGCGCTCGCCGCCGCCACCGTGGCGGCCTAGTTCACTCTTCGCGAACAGTCGCGAAATCCCCCATTTTCTCGCTCTGCAGGGGGTTTTCATGTCTGCTCGCGCCGCCGGGCGGGACCGCGGGTACGCGGGTGGCGCGGACGTAGACGGTGTCCCCCTCTTTCAGCGCGAGCGCTTCGGCGTCGCCGCGGGTGATCTGCGCGGTGAACGAGGTTTTCGATGCGGCGTTGGTGAGCTCGACGCGGACCTCGAAACCGAGCATCACGATCCGGTCGATGGTCGCGCGCACCACACCGGTGGCGGCGATGGAGTCTTCGCTTGCTGCGATCGCCATCTCGGGCGTGCGGCCGACCCGGATGTCGTGGGGGCGCACCAGGCTGCCGTTCAGCGAGGACACCGCACCGAGGAACGACATCACGAACGCGTTGGCGGGTTGGTCGTAAACCTCTGTCGGGGAACCGACTTGCTCGATGCGGCCCTTGTTGAGCACCGCGATCCGGTCGGCGACGTCCAGCGCTTCGGACTGGTCGTGGGTGACCAGCACGGTCGTGACGTTGACCTCTTCGTGCAGGTGTCGCAACCAGACCCGCAGATCCTCACGGACCTTGGCGTCCAGCGCACCGAACGGCTCGTCGAGCAGCAGCACCTCCGGGTTGACGGCCAGCGCACGCGCCAGCGCCATACGTTGGCGTTGTCCTCCGGAAAGCTGGTTGGGGTAGCGGGTCTGAAAGCCGGTCAGCCCCACCACGTCCAGCAGGTTGTCGACCTTGTCCTTGATCTCGGCTTTCGGGCGTTTGCGGATCTTGAGGCCGAAGGCCACGTTGTCGCGCACCGTCAGGTGCTTGAACGCCGCGTAGTGCTGGAACACGAACCCGATGCCGCGCCGCTGCGGCGGCACGTTGGTGACGTCGCGGCCGTTGATCGTGATGGTTCCGCTGTCGGGCTGGTCGAGACCGGCGATCGCGCGCAGCAGGGTCGATTTGCCCGAACCGCTGGGGCCGAGCAGCGCGGTCAACGAGCCCGACGGTACGTCGAAGTCGACGTTGTCCAGCGCGGCGAAGTCGCCGTAGCGCTTGTTGGCGCCCCGCACGGTGATCGCGTTGGTGCTCCCGGGGGTCACAGCATTCGTCTCCTCATCGCGATGCTCAGGTGTCCAGTTTGGCGCGGCGGGCGTCCAGGATCACCTGGACGATCAGGACGACCACGGCGACGCTCATCAGCAGCGTCGAGATCGCGTAGGCGCCGTACTCGTTGCCCAGCGCGTGCCGGTCCGATACCAGCAGGGTCAACGTCTGCGACTTGCCCGGCAGGTTCGACGACACCATGATCACGGCCCCGTATTCGCCGAGCGTCCGCGCGACGGTCAACACCACCCCGTACATCAGGCCCCACTTGATCGAGGGCAGCGTCACCAGCCGAAAC
This sequence comes from Mycolicibacterium pulveris, assembly GCA_050205315.1. GTDB lineage: Bacteria > Actinomycetota > Actinomycetes > Mycobacteriales > Mycobacteriaceae > Mycobacterium > Mycobacterium pulveris_A. Next base: position 158,901 of record JBNMRA010000009.1, read on the forward strand.
GTCTGCCACGCGCTGGAACCCAGGGTCGAGGCGGCCTCCTCCTGGTCGGTGCCCAGCTCGTGCAGCACCGGTTCGACCTCGCGGATCACGTAGGGCACGGTGACGAAGATGCTGGCCAACACGATGCCCGGAAACCCGAAGATGATCTTGAAGCCCAGGTTGTTCTCGACGAACCCCAACGCGCCGGCCGAACCCCACAGCAGGATCAGCGCCACACCGACCACCACCGGCGACACCGCGAACGGCAGGTCGATCACCGCCTGCAGCATGCTCTTGCCGCGAAACTTGTTGCGCGCCAACACCAACGCGGTCGGCACACCGAAGATCACGTTGAGCGGCACCACGATGGCCACCACGATCAGCGACAGTTGCAGCGCCGAGACCGCCGCCGGGGTGGTGATGGACCCGACGAACGCGCCGATGCCCGGTTCGAAGGTGCGCCACAGGATCAGACCGACCGGCACCACCAACAGCACCAGCAGGTAGCCGAGCGCCAGGACGCGAAGCAGATAGCGGACCGCCGGCGACAACGTCATGCGGCCAACTCCTCGCGCCGGGCCACCCGCGACCCGATGCTGCGCAGAATGAACAGCACCACGAACGAGATCGTCAGCAGCACAATCGATACCGCCGCCGCGCCGGTGCGGTCGTCGAACTCGATCAGGGTGCGGATGTACTGCGAGGACACCTCGGATTCGCCGGGCACCGCACCGCCGATCAGCACCACCGAACCGTATTCGCCGATCGCGCGGGAGAAGGCCAGCCCGGCTCCGGAGAGCAGCGACGGCAGCAGCGCGGGCAGCATCACGAGCCGGAAGATCGTGAAGTTGTCGGCGCCCAGCGACGCCGCGGCCTCCTCGACCTCACGGTCCAACTCGAGGATCACCGGCTGCACCGAGCGCACCACGAACGGCAGGGTGACGAACAGCAGCGCGATGCCCACCCCCCACTTGGTGTGCTGGAGGTGGATCCCGACCGGGCTGCTCGGCCCGTAGAGCGCCAGCATCACCAGGCTCGCCACGATGGTGGGCAACGCGAACGGCAGGTCGATGATCGCGTCCACCAAACGCTTGCCGACGAAGTCGTCGCGGGTCAGCACCCACGCCACCAGCAGGCCGAAGAACAGGTTGATCACCGCGACCGCCAGCGAGACGGTCAATGTGACGCGGAACGACTGGATCGCGCCGTTGGAGGTGATCGCCGCCCAGAACGCGTCCCACCCGCCGCCGGCGGACTGCCACACGATCGCGGCCAGCGGCAGCAGCACGATGATCGACAGCCAGGTGGTGGCCACGCCGACGCGCAGCTTCGTGTTGCCGTAGCGGCTGATGAAAAATCCTCTGGGCGTCCCGGCGTCGTCGTACTGCTCTTCCGGGAGGCGCGGACCTTTCGCGTCGAGGCCAGCTGTCATCTGGTTGCTTCTTTATAGATTTTCGTGATCGTGCCGTGATCCTTGTCGAACAATGCCGGATCCACGCTCTGCCAGCCACCCAGATCGGCGATCGTCCACAGTTTTTCCGGGGCGGGGAAATCCTCGGCGAAGTCCAACGCGACCCCGGGATCGACCGGCCTGAAGCCGGCCTCGGCCCAGATCTTCTGCCCCTCGGGGGTGTAGAGGAAGTTCTTGAGCGCGTTGGCCTTCTCGAGGTGGGGGCTGGAGGTGACGACCGCGACCGGGTTTTCGATCTTGAAGGTCTGCGGCGGGTTCACATGTTCGACGGGCTTGCCCTGCCGTTCGATGTTGATCGCCTCGTTCTCGTAGCTCAGCAGCACATCACCGGTGCCCTGCAAAAACAGGTCGCTGGCCTCACGCCCGGATGACGGCCGGGTTCTGATGTGCTCGGTCACCAGTTCGTTGACGAAATCCAGCCCGGCCTGCGGGTTTCGGCCGCCGTTGGACTTCGCGGCGTACGGCGCCAACAGGTTCCACTTGGCCGATCCGGAGCTGAGTGGGCTCGGGCTCACCACCTCCAGGCCCGGCTGCAGCAGGTCGTCCCAATCCCGAATGTTCTTCGGGTTGCCCTCACGGACCACCAGCGTGACGACGGAGCCGAACGGGACACCGCCGGTGGCGTCGGCGTTCCAGTTTTCGGCGACCTTGCCTGCCTTGACCAACCGGGTGACGTCGGGTTCGACGGAGAAGTTCACGATGTCGGCCGGTTTACCGTCGACCACCGCGCGCGACTGGTCACCCGACGGGCCGTAGGAGGCGGTCACCGCGGCGCCTTCGCCTTCCTGGGTGGCCGCGAACGCCGGGATGATCTCGCTCCAGCCGGGCTCGGGAACCGCGTAGGCGACCAACGTCAGCGTGCTGTCGCCGCCCCCCGTTTCCGGGGCGCCGCCCACGACGTCGCTGGATCCGCCGCCGCACGCGCCAACCAAGCCGGTGGTGGCGGCGATGACGGCGGCGGTGCGCCAAAACTTCGAGGTGTTGCGCATTGATGACCTTCCTTGCAGGGGACGCTTACGGGGCGATCCGCCACGTCGGCAAGGCGGGAGCAGCATCGGGCTCACGGCAGCCGCCGACGCACCAGACCGCGGACGGAAATGGGGTCAGCGACAACAGCAGACATCTGCGACGGCGGTGAATCCCACGGCGATGAGGGCCAAGACATGGCCGCCCTTGTTGCCGGTTGCCGTACGCATGGCGCGAAGAATAACAGAGCCGGCCGGTTGTGCACGGTGTGGCTCAGCCGCCCTGACGCGTCACCAGCCAGGTGACGAGCACCAACACCACCAGAAAAACGAGCACCAATGTCACCCGTGACCGTGGCATGCCGCTCCTCATCGGTCGTCGTCCTGGTCGAGATGGCGCACCCGCCGAACCAGCCGAATGCCGTTGCCCAGCGCGCCGTCGAGCACCACGGCGATGCCGAACGCCAGCGCGACGACGACCGGCATCACCACGGCGGTCTGCGCGACGAACGGCAGCCCGGTGAGCCACAGCTCAACGCCGTCCCACCAATTGAGGAAGCCGTCCACGTGGCCAGGGTATGCGATGCGAAGATTGCGCCGTGCCCGACGACCGTGAGTGCACCGACCACACCACATGCATCGTCGCCGGCGGCGGCCCCGCGGGAATCATGCTCGGCCTGCTGCTCGCCCGCGCCGGGGTGGACGTCACCGTGATGGAGAAGCACGCCGACTTCCTGCGTGACTTTCGCGGCGACACCGTGCACGCCAGCACGCTGCGGCTGCTCGACGAACTCGGCCTCACCGAGCAGTTCGCCGAAGTGCCGCACCGGAAGATCGATCGGCTGTCGCTCACCGTGCAGGGCACCGAGGTGGCGATGGATCTGCGGCGAATTCCCGGTCCGCACAAGCACATTGCGCTGGTTCCGCAGTGGGACTTTCTCGAGTTGTTGGCGTCGGCGGCCCAGCAGGAGCCGACGTTCACGCTGATGCGCAGCACCGAGGTGCTGGGCCCGATCGTGCGCGGGGGCACGGTGGTCGGGGTCCGCTACCGCGCGCCCGACGGCCAGGTGCGCGCGATGCACGCCGCGCTGACCGTCGCGTGCGACGGCCGGTCCTCGACGCTGCGCGCGGCGATGGGGATGACGCCGAAGAACTTCGGCGCGCCGATGGACGTGTGGTGGTTTCGGCTGCCGCGCCGCGCCGGTGACCCGCACGGTCTGGCCGGGGTGCTCGGCGCCGGCCATGCGCAGATCGTGATCGACCGCGGCGACTACTACCAGTGCGCCTACGTGATCCCCAAGGGCCGCGACAGCGACCTTCGCGCCGAGGGCGTCGAGGCGCTGCGCCGCGACGTGGAGGCGCTGGTGCCGTGGCTGGCCGAGCACACCGCGGCGCTGACGTCGATGGACGAGGTCAAGCTGCTCAACGTGGCGCTCAACCGGCTGCGCCGCTGGTACACCGACGGCTTGTTGCTGATCGGCGACGCCGCGCACGCGATGTCGCCGGTTGGCGGAGTCGGCATCAACCTCGCCGTGGCCGACGCCGTCGCCGCCGGGCGCGTCCTGGCCGGCCCGCTGCACACCGGCACGGTCACCACCCGGCAGCTGGCCCGGGTGCAGGCCCGCCGCTGGCTGCCTGCGGCGCTGGTCCAGGCGGTGCAGCGGTTGATCCACGCGCGGGTGATCGCGGTCGCGGTGGGCGCGACCGGCCCGGCACGGCCGCCGCTGCTGGTCCGCATCGCCGCGCGCACGCCGATGTTGCGCAGAATCGCCGCTTACGGGGTCGCGATCGGCCCGCTGCCCGAGCACGTGCCGACGTTCGCGCGCCGCTGACGATTCGGTGGACGCCGGACGGGTCGGCAGTCGATGATGTCGGCATGGTGCTGCCACAGATCGAGCCGTCCGAAGGACCGTCGGAGGCCGGCAACGGGTCGAGTTCCGGCCGGCGCGGCCAGCCGGGCGCCCCGTTGACGATGACCGGGCCGATGCCCTACGCACCGAGCGCGTCGTTGCGGAACCCGTTTCCACCGATCGCCGACTACGCGTTCCTGTCCGACTGCGAGAACACGTGTTTGATCTCGTCGGCCGGATCGGTGGAATGGCTGTGCGTGCCACGCCCGGACTCCCCCAGCGTGTTCGGCGCGATCCTGGACCGCGGCGCCGGCCACTTCCGGCTCGGCCCGTACGGGGTGTCGGTTCCGTCCGCGCGCCGGTACCTGCCGGGGAGCCTGATCCTGGAGACCACCTGGCAGACCCACACCGGCTGGTTGATCGTGCGCGACGCGCTGGTGATGGGGCCGTGGCATGACCTCGACGCGCGGTCGCGCACCCACCGCCGCACCCCGATGGACTGGGACGCCGAGCACATCCTGCTGCGCACGGTGCGATGTGTCAGCGGCACCGTCGAGTTGGTGCTGAACTGCGAGCCGGCCTTCGACTACCACCGCATTCCGGCCACCTGGGAGTACTCGGCCCAGGCTTATGGAGAGGCGATCGCCCGCGCCCGCCGCGACCCCGATGCGCATCCGACGCTGCGGCTGACCACCAACCTGCGGCTGGGACTGGAGGGCCACGAGGCCCGCGCCCGCACCCGGATGAAGGAGGGCGACAACGCGTTCGTCGCGCTGTCGTGGTCCAAACATCCCGCACCGCAGAACTACGAAGAAGCCGCCGACAAGATGTGGCAGACCAGCGAATGCTGGCGGCAGTGGATCAACATCGGCAACTTCCCCGACCACCCGTGGCGGGCCTACCTGCAGCGCAGCGCGTTGACGCTGAAGGGGCTCACCTACTCCCCGACCGGGGCGCTGCTCGCAGCGCCCACCACGTCGTTGCCGGAAACCCCACGCGGCGAACGTAACTGGGACTACCGCTACGCCTGGGTGCGCGACTCGACGTTCGCGCTGTGGGGTCTGTACACGTTAGGTCTGGACCGTGAGGCCGACGACTTCTTCGCGTTCATCGCCGACGTGTCCGGCGCCAACAACGGGGAACGCCACCCGCTTCAGGTGATGTATGCGGTCGGCGGGGAACGCACGCTGGTCGAGGAGGAACTGCATCACCTGTCCGGCTACGACGGTGCCCGTCCGGTGCGTATCGGCAACGGCGCCTACAACCAGATGCAGCACGACATCTGGGGCACGATGCTGGACTCGGTGTATCTGCACGCCAAATCGCGCGAGCAGATTTCCGACACGTTGTGGCCGGTGCTCAAACAACAGGTCGAAGAGGCGATCAAGCACTGGCGCCAGCCCGACCGCGGTATCTGGGAGGTGCGCGGCGAACCGCAGCACTTCACCTCCAGCAAGATCATGTGCTGGGTGGCGCTGGACCGCGGCTCCAAACTCGCCGAACTGCAGGGCGAGAAGTCCTACGCGCAGCAGTGGCGCGCCATCGCCGAGGAGATCAAGGCCGATGTGCTCAAGAACGGTGTCGACTCGCGTGGGGTGCTGACCCAGCGTTACGGCGACGACGCGCTGGACGCGTCGCTGCTGCTGGCGGTGCTGACCCGGTTCCTGCCGCCTGACGATCCGCGGGTGCGGGCCACCGTGCTGGCCATCGCCGACGAGCTGACCGAAGAAGGTCTGGTGCTGCGCTACCGCGTCGAGGAGACCGACGACGGGTTGTCCGGCGAGGAGGGCACGTTCACGATCTGCTCGTTCTGGCTGGTGTCGGCCCTGGTGGAGATCGGCGAGATCAGCCGCGCCAAACACCTGTGTGAGCGGCTGCTGTCGTTCGCGAGCCCGCTGCACCTGTACGCCGAGGAGATCGAGCCGCGCACGGGCCGCCACCTCGGCAACTTCCCGCAGGCGTTCACCCATCTGGCGTTGATCAACGCGGTGGTGCACGTGATCCGCGCCGAGGAGGAGGCCGACAGCTCCGGCGGGTTCGTGCCCGCCAACGCGCCGATGTAGCAGCCGCGCGCTACCCGCTACTCTCGGTCTGACCAATGAGCTCGACCAAAAGGGCGGTATGGGCAACATCTATAACGACGTCAGCGAGATCGTCGGACGGACCCCGCTGGTCCGACTCAACCGGATCACCGCGGGCCTGCAGGCCCAAGTGCTGGCCAAGCTGGAGTTCTACAACCCCGCCAGCAGCGTCAAGGACCGGATCGGGGTGGCGATCATCGACGCGGCGGAGGCTGCCGGCGCGCTGCGGCCGGGCGGCACCATCGTGGAGGCCACCAGCGGCAACACCGGTATCGCGTTGGCGATGGTGGGCGCGGCCCGCGGCTACCGGGTGATCCTGACCATGCCCGACACCATGTCGACCGAACGCCGGGTGATGCTGCGGGCCTTCGGCGCCGACATCGTCCTGACACCCGGCGCCGAGGGCATGGCCGGTGCGGTCGCCCGCGCCGAACAGATCATCGCCGAGACCGAGAACGCCGTGCTCGCAAATCAATTCGCCAACCCGGCCAACCCCGACATCCACGAGCGCACCACCGCCGAGGAAGTCTGGGCGGACACCGACGGCACCGTCGACATCTTCGTCGCCGGGATCGGCACCGGCGGCACGCTGACCGGCGTCGGCCGGGTGCTCAAGGCCCGCAAGCCGGACGTGAAGATCGTCGGCGTCGAGCCGTTGGACTCCCCGATTCTCAACGGCGGCGAACCCGGCCCGCACAAGATCCAGGGCATCGGGGCCAACTTCATCCCCGAGGTGCTCGACCGCGGCGTCTACGACGAGATCGTCGACGCCGCCTTCGACGACTCGATCACCGTCGCCCGCGCGCTGGGCACCCAGGAGGGCATCCTGGGCGGCATCTCGGCCGGCGCCAACGTGTGGGCCGCGCTCGAGTTGGCCAAGCGGCCGGAGAACGCCGGCAAGGTGATCGTGGTGATCATCCCCGACTTCGGCGAACGCTACGTATCCACGCCGCTGTTCGAACACATCCGGGACTGACACCGTCATGGCGCTGCTCACCACTTTGCGAGAGGACCTGCAAAACGCCCGTGCCCACGATCCGGCCGCGCGCGGGGATGTGGAGAACGCGCTGGTGTATTCCGGTCTGCACGCGATCTGGGCGCACCGGGTGGCGCACCGGATGTGGCGGCGGCCGGCGCTGCGCGGACCGGCCCGCGTGCTGATGCAAGTGGTCCGCTCGCTCACCGGCGTCGAGATCCACCCGGGTGCCGTCATCGGGCGGCGCTTCTTCATCGACCACGGTATGGGCGTGGTGATCGGCGAGACCGCCGAAATCGGCGACGACGTAATGCTCTACCACGGGGTGACGTTGGGCGGGCGCACCCTCAAGCAGGTCAAGCGTCACCCCACGATCGGCAACCGCGTCACGATCGGCGCCGGCGCCAAGGTGCTGGGGCCGCTCACGGTCGGCGACGACAGCGCGATCGGCGCCAATGCCGTTGTCACCCGCGATGTTCCGCCGGACTCGATCGCGACCGGCATACCGGCGGTCGTGCGGCATCGCACCGAAAAAGAACGCGAGCAGGCCGTCGACCCCACCTGCTACATCGATCCCGCGATGTATATCTAACCGATCTGCTGCAGCATCAGGTCGGCGACCGACACCGCGTCCCGCGCACCCATCGGATCGGGTCCTGCGTGCTCGGAAATCTCCACCTCCACAACGCAATCCGCGGCGATGCCCAGCGCGCGCTGAACCGTCGACCCGGCGTCGTGCAGCACGATGGCCGAGATGGTGCTGTGGTCGACGGTCACGTCGGTGATCCTGCCGGCCGCGGAGGTCTGCGAGCCGGGATGGTGCAGCACCAAGGTCTCACCGTTGCAGCGGTGCCATTTGTCGGCCGCGGCGGCGAAGAACTCCCGGGCGTCGTCGACGGTGGCGAACTGGACGACACCGAAGAAACCCGACGCCGACGGGCCGCCGGCGTCACCGCCCGCCCAGGACTGGCTGGCCACGGTGCGTACCGGACCGGCGTCGTACACGGTGTGCTGCAGCGGGTAGCCGGTGCTCACGCAGTCGGCGGGCGTCGCCTCGGCTTGCCCGACGCTGCGCAGCAGCACGTCGGGGCCGCCCTCGACGAGCTGGCCCGAGAAACCGGCGGCGCCCAGCATCGCGGTCAGTTCGTCGGCGCTGGGCAGCACCTGGGCCAGCGCGCGCACCGGTGACGGTTTGGCGACCTCGGCGATGCGCAGCGCGGGCGGGTCGGCGACCTGGGCCGAACAGCCGGCCAGCAGCACGCAGGCGCTCAGCGCGACGACGGTCGACCCGCGCGAGCGCATCGGCGGCCTACTTCTTGGCCTTGTCGGCCGCCGAGTCGGTGGACAGGGCGGCGACGAACGCCTCCTGCGGCACCTCGACCCGACCGATCGTCTTCATCCGCTTCTTGCCTTCCTTCTGCTTCTCCAGCAGCTTGCGCTTACGGGTGATGTCACCGCCGTAGCACTTCGATAGCACGTCTTTGCGGATCGCGCGGATGTTTTCCCGAGCTATGATCTTCGATCCGATCGCGGCCTGCACCGGAACCTCGAACTGCTGGCGCGGGATCAGTTCGCGAAGCTTGGTCGTCATCTTGTTGCCGTAGGCATACGCCGCGTCCTTGTGCACGATCGCGCTGAACGCGTCGACCGGCTCGCCCTGCAACAGGATGTCGACCTTGACCAGCTCGGCTTCCTGCTCACCGGCGTCCTCGTAGTCGAGGCTGGCGTAGCCGCGGGTGCGCGATTTCAGCGAGTCGAAGAAGTCGAAGATGATCTCGCCCAGCGGCATCGTGTAGCGCAACTCGACGCGCTCGGGCGACAGGTAGTCCATGCCGCCGAGCTCACCGCGGCGCGACTGGCACAGCTCCATGATTGCGCCGATGAACTCGCTGGGTGCGATGATGGTCGTCTTGACGACGGGTTCGTACACGGTGCGCAGCTTGCCGCCCGGCCAGTCCGACGGGTTGGTCACCTTCAACTCCGAACCGTCTTCTGTCACAACGCGATACACGACGTTCGGAGACGTGGAGATCAGGTCCAGGTTGAATTCGCGCTCCAGGCGCTCTCGGGTGATCTCCATGTGCAGCAGCCCCAGAAAGCCGCAGCGGAAACCGAATCCCAGCGCCACCGACGTCTCGGGTTCCCACGTCAGCGCGGCGTCGTTGAGTTGCAGACGGTCCAGCGCGTCGCGCAGATCCGGGTAGTCGGAGCCGTCGACCGGATACAGCCCGGAGTAGACCATCGGCTTGGGTTCGCGGTAGCCGGTCAGCGCTTCGGCGGCGCCGTGCTTGGCGGTGGTGACGGTGTCACCGACCTTGGACTGACGCACGTCCTTCACGCCGGTGATCAGGTAGCCGACCTCACCGACACCCAGCCCGTCGGCGGGTTTGGGTTCCGGGGAGACGATGCCGACCTCGAGCAGTTCGTGGGTGGCGCCGGTGGACATCATCTTGATCCGCTCACGCGGGATGATCTTGCCGTCGACGACGCGGACGTAGGTCACCACGCCGCGGTAGGTGTCGTAGACCGAGTCGAAGATCATCGCGCGCGCGGGCGCGTCGGCGTCGCCGGTGGGTGGGGGCACCTCGCGCACGACGTGGTCGAGCAGGTCGGTCACCCCGTCCCCGGTCTTGCCCGAGACCCGCAGCACGTCCTCGGGTTCGCAGCCGATGATGTGGGCGATCTCGGCGGCGTAGCGGTCCGGGTCGGCGGCCGGCAGGTCGATCTTGTTGAGCACCGGGATGATGACCAGGTCGCGGTCCAGCGCCAGGTACAGGTTGGCCAGCGTCTGGGCCTCGATGCCCTGGGCGGCGTCGACCAACAGCACCGCGCCCTCGCAGGCCTCCAGCGCCCGCGACACCTCGTAGGTGAAGTCGACGTGACCGGGGGTGTCGATCAGGTGCAGCACGTAATCGGTGCCGTCGAGCTGCCACGGCAGCCGGACGTTCTGGGCCTTGATCGTGATGCCGCGCTCGCGTTCGATGTCCATCCGGTCCAGGTACTGCGCCCGCATCGTGCGGTCGTCGACGACACCGGTGAGTTGCAGCATCCGGTCGGCCAGCGTCGACTTGCCGTGGTCGATGTGGGCGATGATGCAGAAGTTCCGAATCTGCGCCGGCGCGGTGAAGGTCTGGTCGGCGAAGCTGCTGATGAGGAATCTCCTGGTGAGGCGGACTGTGGGTGCTACCAGGGTATCTATGCAGGCGCCGGTCGACACAATCGCGGCCCGAAGTCTTCACTTATGCTCGGCAATATGGCTCCGCCGTGGAAGACCTTTCAGAGGTTTGCGGAGAATTTGGTGTTCAACGAGGCGCCGAAGTTCGTCCGTCAGCTACAGAACTCGCAGACCCTGCAGCGCGGTATCCAGCAGGGCATCAAGATCGGCCTGGACGCCATCGCCGGCACGCCCGACGCCCGCGGCACGGCGATCACCGCGGGACGGCCGGTGAGCCGACACTTCGTGCCGACCGCGCACCGGGCTCGCAAGCTGGTCTACGCCCCCGACCTCGACGGCCGCGCGGACCCCGGCGAGATCGTGTGGACCTGGGTGGTCTACGAGGATGACCCGAACCGCGGCAAGGACCGTCCGGTGCTGGTGGTCGGCCGCGACCGGACCACCCTGCTGGGCCTGATGCTCTCCAGCCGCGAGCATCACGGCGACGACCCGAACTGGGTGCCGATCGGAGCGGGCAGCTGGGATTACGAGAGCAGGCAGAGCTGGGTGCGGCTGGACCGGGTGCTCGATGTGCCCGAGGAGGGCATCCGACGCGAAGGCGCGATCCTCGAGCGCGAGAAGTTCGAGTTGGTCGCCGCCCGGCTGCGCGCCGAATACGCCTGGAGCTGACCCCTTTTCCCTTGCCGCGAGTTTTCATCTGCCGCGAGTTTTCATCTGCCGCGAGCGTGCGTGTCTGCGGCCGACACGCCGTGGTTTAGCCGAAGTTTGCGCACGCTCGCCGCAGCGGTGACCTACCTCGGGTTGCGCCACATCGGCCACATCTTCGGGCCACCGTCGGGCAGCGTGATCTCGCCGGTGACCTCGAAGCCGAACCGCTGGTAGTAGGGGATGTTGTCGGGGTTGCTGGACTCGAGGTAGGCGGGTGCGTGTTCGGCGTCGACGCGGTCCAGCCGCGACTGCATCAACGCCCGTCCGAACCCACCGCCGCGCACGGTCGGGTCACTGCCGATCACCCCCAGATACCAGTGCGGCTCCTCGGGATGGTGTTGCTTCATCAGCTCGCTGATCTGGCGCCCCCGGCCCGCGGCCGCGCCCATCGCCAACAGAAAGCTGGGCATCATCCGCAACTCTTCCAGCGGCGACTGCTTCCACCGGCCGGGCGGATCCCACAGCGCGGCCGCGCCGATACCGTCGGATCCGAGCGCGACCTCGACACCGCCGCCGCCCAGAAAATGATGACGGGTCATCGTCGCGAACATCCGCGCCAACCCGTTGGTGCGACGCCTGTCGTCGGACAGCATCCACTTCATCACGGGGTCGTCGTAGAAGGCCCGGCCCAGGGTGCGGGCCAACGGCCGGATGTCGGTCTTGTGCGGAGGACGAACGTCGATCGCGAACGGCATCAGCCGCCCTGGGTGATGTAGGCCTCCAAGTGCTCCTGCTGTGCCTCGAGTTCCTCCATGCGCGTCTTGACCACGTCGCCGATGCTAACGATGCCGGCGAGCCGGCCGTTCACCATCACCGGGATGTGGCGCACCCGGTTGGTGGTCATCAACGCGCTGAGACTGTCCACCGAATCCTCGGGCGAGCAGGTCGCCACCAGCGTGGACATGATTTCCGACACCGGTTGGGTGAGCAGCTCGGCGCCCCTTTTTTGTAGCGCGCGCACGACGTCGCGTTCTGACACGATGCCGACCAAACCATCCTGCCCAACCACCACCATCGCGCCGATGTTGTGCACGCTCAGTTCAGTCAGCAGCCCCGCGACCGAAGTCTCGGGGGTGATGGTCGCCACCGACGCACCCTTACTGCGCAATACGTCCGCGATCCGCATCGATGCCTCCGTTTCAGTGATCTTCCTCACACCAGGCTAGGTCGCGGTGATCAAAAGCGGGAGCTTTTGGCATTGGTGTCCCAGAACGGCGTCCCAGCGCCGCAGCCGGGCGCCGCGCCTTCGCAGGGCCACTCTTGAGCGCGCGGCGCGTGCCCCCTTACACTGCGCCGCCACCACGCGGGGGAACGAAATATTCGCCACCGCAGCAGGTTTCGATCCGGCCAATAGCGCCCTTTCGACGCGACCGTCAGGTATATGTGGGGCCATGATCGAGGTGACGCTGCTCGGAACTGGAAGTCCGATCCCCGACGCGAACCGAGCGGGTCCGTCGACGCTGGTGCGCGCGGGCGGGCAGACGTTCCTGATCGACTGCGGCCGCGGCGTCCAGCAGCGGTTGACGGCCGCGGGCGCGGCGGCCAACGGGCTGACCGCGCTGCTGTTGACGCACCTGCACAGCGACCACATCGCCGATCTGGGCGACATGATCATCAGCCGCTGGGTCACCACGTTCACCCCCGAACAGCCGCCGTTTCCGATCATCGGCCCGCCGGGCACCGCGGAGGTGGTCGACGCCACGCTCAAGGCGTTCGGCTTCGACATCGGCTACCGGATCGCCCACCACGACGACCTGAAGACCCCGCCGCCGCTCGAGGTGCGCGAGTACACCGAGGGTGTGGTGTGGGACCGCGACGGCGTGACGATCACCGCGGCGCCGACCGATCACCGGCCCGTCGCGCCGACGATCGGTTTCCGCGTCGAACACGCCGACGCGTCGGTGGTGCTCGCCGGTGACACGGTGCCGTGCGAAAGCCTCGACGAGCTGGCCGCCGGGGCCGGCGCGATGGTGCACACGGTGATCCGCAAGGACCTGATCGACGCGATGCCGATGCAGCGCATCCGCGATATCTGCGACTACCACTCCTCGGTCGAGGAGGCCGCGGAAACCGCGACGCGCGCCGGGGTCGGCATTCTGATCCTCACCCATTACGTGCCGGGCATCGAGCCTGGTCAGGAAGACGAGTGGCGGGCACTGGCCGCATCGAAGTTCGACCGCCAGATCGAGATCGGCGACGATCTGCACCGCGTCGAGGTGCACCCCGGCGTCAGCGGCAAGCGCGGCTGAGCCGGACGATGCCCATATCGGCAGGCCAGCGGCCCTCGCTTTGGGAGATCAGGGCGCTCGCTGGTACCCTGAGCAGTCGCTGCCCGTAGTTCGGGCGCCCACACACTTGCCCAACCCAGACGAGATTTACGAAGGAATACCCGCGTGGCCAACATCAAGTCGCAGATGAAGCGCAACCGCACCAACGAGAAGCGCAGGCTGCGCAACAAGTCGGTGAAGTCGTCGCTGCACACCGCGGTGCGTGGATTCCGGGCGGCCGTGGAGGCCGGCGACAAGGAGAAGGCCGGCGAGCTGATGCTGTCGACCAGCCGGCAGCTGGACAAGGCGGCCAGCAAGGGCGTCATCCACAAGAACCAGGCCGCCAACCGCAAGTCGGCGCTGGCCCGCGCGTTCAACAAACTCTGAGCTAGTCCGCCGCCAGTTCGGCGACTTTGCGCACCGTCGCTTCCAACGCGTAGTCGGCGTCGGCTGCGGCACCCTTGACGTCGGCGTTCAGCGCCGCGACGAGCCGCACCGCTTCGGCCACCGATGCGCGTGACCACCGTCGGGCCTGCTTCTGCGCCTTCTGCACTCGCCACGGCGGCATACCTAACTCCGACGCCAGCCGGTACGGATCCCCCGACAGCGGGGCCACCCGCGCGATCATGTGCACCGCCTCGGCCAACGCGTCGGCCAACACCACCTGCGGTTCGCCGCGCATCATCGCCCACCGCAGCGCCTCGGCGGCTCCCGCGACGTCGCCGACGACGGCCTTGTCGGCGATGTCGAAGCCTTTCACCTCCGCCTTGCCCGAGTGGTAGCGGCGCACCGCCGCGGCGTTGACCGCGCCTGCGGTGTCGGCGACCAGTTGCGAGCACGCCGACGCCAGTTCGCGGATGTCCGAACCGACAGCGTCGAGCACCGCGGTGACGGTGTCGTCGTCGACCTTGGTCTTCAACGCCCGGAACTCGGCGCGCACGAAGTCGGCACGCTCCTTCGGCTTGGTGAGGCGCGCGCATGGATGCACTTGTGCGCCAAGCTTTTTGATCTGATCGGCGAGGGCCTTGGCGCGGCCTCCGCCGGAGTGCACGACGACGAGCATGGTTCCGGGCGGCAGGTCGGCGGCCGCGGCGGCGATGACGGCGGCCGCGTCCTTGCCCGCCTCACCCGCCGACTCCAACACCACCACCCGCTCGTCGGCGAACAACGACGGGCTGAGCAGCTCGGCGAGTTCGCTGGTGCTGACCTCGCCGGCGCGCAACCGATCGACGGGCACGTCGTCGGTGCCCGCGCTCTTGCGGGCGGCCTGCAGAACGGCCGCAACGGCGCGTTCGACCAGCAGCTCTTCGTCGCCGAGGACCAGGTGCAGTCGCGAAACCTCTTGGGTCACTCCCCGATCGTGTCATGTCCGGCCGACAGGCCCGACACCGTCCAGGCAAGCAGGCACATCGCGACGGCGCACACCGCGATCCGCACCGCGCGCCACCGCCACGCCACCACCACGACGACGCCGGTGACCGCGATCGTCACCACACCGAGCAGACCCGAGGGCACCGGCAACGAGGCGCCGGGCACCGCCGCGGCCCACCGCGCTACCCCCAACAACCACCACAGCTCGGGTCCGGTGAACCGGATCAGCAGTTGAGCGCCGTCTGCCCACACCACGCCCAGCGCCGCCGCCGCGGTGCCGACCACGGTGATCGGTGGGATCACCGCCGCCGCAGCCAGGTTCGCCGCGACCGCGACCATGCTGAACCGGCCCGAGATTCCGGCCACCAACGGGGCCGTGACCAGCTGCGCGGCGACGGCGACGGCCACCGCGTCAGCGAGCGGCTTGGGCCAGCCCCGTCCGACGAGCCGTCGCGACCAGTGCGGAGCGATGACGACCAGGGCCGCCGTCGCCGACACCGACAGCGCGAACCCGACGTCGACGGCCAGTTCCGGCGACGCGACCATCAACACCAGCACGCTGGCCGCCAGCGCGGGCATGGCCTGGCGGCGGCGGTGGGTCAGCAACGCCAGCAGCGTGATCCCACCCATGACCGCCGCGCGAAGCACGCTGGCCGACGGCTGCACCACCACGACGAACGCCACCAGCACGACCGCGGCCAACACCACCGCAACGCGTGGTCCGATCAGCCCCGCGGCCAACAGCACCGCACCGCACACGATGGTGACGTTGGCTCCCGACACCGCGGTCAGGTGGGTCAGACCCGACGCCCGGAACTCGTCGGTCGTTCGCGAGCTCACCGCCGAGGTGTCGCCGAGCACCAGCGCCGGCAGCATCGCCGCCTGGTCGGCGGGCAGCACCCGGCGCGCGGCGTCGGCGAACCCGCGTCGCACCCGGTGTGCGGCCCGCTGCATCGGCGACGCTTGGCCCAGCGACATGTCTCCGGTGGCCGACAGCACGGCGACGGACAAGTCGCGGCGCGTCGGCCGGCCGATGCGGGCGCGAAACCCGGCGGGTTGTCCGGCAGCCAGGCCGGCGACCTTACCCGCGGAGGCGAAAACGACGACCCGGCCGGTCATCTCGTGTCCGTCGAGCGCCACCAGCGATCCGCGGAACATCGCCCGGTTACCGCCCAGCACGCGTGGGCTTTCGCTCGGTGTGACCACGACGGGGGCGACCGTGCCGTAGCGCAGCGTGATCGGATGCTCGTGGAGTTCGTCGACCCGCAACCCGATCGCGATGGCGAACATCGCACCGACCACCGCGACCGCGACGATCCCCGCCCCGATCGTCCCGCGGTCCGCGTCGGTTGCGCGGCGGCCATTACCGACCCACCCCGCCGCCGCCGTCAGCACCACCGCGGCGATCACCGTCGCGATCAAACCCGGGATGTGCCAGAGGATTCCGGCCGCTGTCACGGCCCAGCCGGTCAGCGCCGCCGGCACCAGGCGCAGGTCGAGCCGAAAGGCGCCGACGTCCATTGAGGTCACGCACGGACGCGGTCACGAAGCTTCTCCAGCCGCGCGGGGCCGATACCGTCCACGTCGCCGAGCTGTTCGACGCTGCTGAACGGCCCGTTGGCGTCGCGCCATGCCACGATCGCCGATGCGGTCACCGGGCCGATACCGGGCAGCGTGTCGAGTTGTTCGACGGTCGCGGTATTGAGGTCCACCACAGCGCCTTGGGCCGCGGTGTCGGCGGCGGGGGCCGCTGGGTCGGCCGGCGCGGCGGTGCCGTTGTCCGCGGTGATCGAGCTGCCCATCGCGGTCGGTTGCCCGGGCGCGGATGCGATGCCGACGATGATCTGCTCACCGTCGGCGACGCGCCGGGCCATGTTCAACCCGAGCAGGTCGGCGCCGTCGAGCGCTCCCCCGGCGGCACCGAGCGCGTCGGCGATCCGCGCGCCGGGATCCAGCGTGACCAGCCCCGGTTTGTGCACCAGCCCGACCACGCTGACGACGACGGGTTGCTCGGGAGGTGGTGCACCGCTCGGTGTGGGACTGCCCGACGAAACCATCTGCACCGGAGGCAAGTTCGCCGACATCACCGGCGGCGGCTTGTCGCGGACGATCGCGAACACGGTGACCAGCACCGCCACGATGCCCACCGCGGCCAACGCGACGACACCGGCCCGTCCGGGGTCGGCGCGCACGGCAGCCAGCCAGCCGGCGGTGCCGCCCGCTGTGGTGTCGGGCAGCCATCGGGACAGCAGCGTGTCGGGTTGGTGGCGTTCGCCAGCCAGCTCGCCACCCAGATCGCCCTCGTGCGCGTCGAACTCTGTCTCCGTACCCAATCGGCGCTGGAGACGCTCGGCCGGTAATTCGGTTCGCATGCGCTGAAAGGTAGGTGGCGAGGACGACGGATTTCGCCTTGTGCGGTGACACGCCGTGCGGGCTGTGGATGAATTCGCGTTTGTGGATACGGTGTTGTCGACGCTGGTCCGCCGGCGCCCGCGCAACGCATCGCCACGGCACGTAGGGAGCGCAGCAATGGATCGTCGTACCCCGATGATCGCCGGCATCGCGTTTGGCGTCCTGTTCGCCGCTGCGCTGCTGATGGTTCCGACCATGCCGGGCATCGACCAGCCCGGCTTCGACATCGTCTCCCACGTCAACCAACATTCGGCCGCGATGCGGGCGCACGCGCTGTTAGTGGCGTTCGGATCGTTGGCGTTGGTCGTGGTGGTCGGCCACGCCCGTGAGCGGCTGGCCGGGCCGGCCGGTTACGTGTTCACGATCGGCTCGGCGCTTGTGCTCGTCCAGATCTGCGTCGCGGCGTGGTTCACCGCGGGGTTCGCGCTGCACCCGGGCCAACTCGGCTCGGCGACCGCGCGCACGCTCGGCGACATCGTGGCGATGTCGGCGCCGATGCTGACCATCGCCAACATCATGGTGGCGGTACCAATCCTGTTGGCGGCCAACGAAGACCGGTTTCCGCGCTGGTTGGGGATCGCGGCCGCGGTGTTCACCGTCGAGCAGTTGATCGAGACGATCACGATCATCGGGCCGCCGGGCAGCTTCATCTCCCCGGGCGGTCCGATGAACGCCTATCTCGGCGGATCGTTGTTCATCGCGTTCTTCGTCGCGCTCGGCGTCGCGTTATCCGTGGATGTCGCGTCCTCGGCGGATGTCTCGGCATCGGCGGCGTCCGAACCGTCGAATCGGTCCGGCGATGTCGATGCGGCCACCGAGGAGCCATCGGAAGAGGTCTCCGACGAATCGGCGGAAGACGTGGCCGAGGAACCGGTCGACGAGAACGAATCGTCGTCGTAGTCGGCCATCCGCTGGCGACGGTCGAGTCGGGTTTCATGCGCATCCGCGCGTTCGGGTTCGGCCGCCGGCTCGGGTGGTGGGCTGTCGGCGTCCCGCGCCGCATCCTCGGTGCGGACGACGGATGCGGTGCGCGGGAACGGGTCGGCGAGCGCGGCGCGCACATTGGTGACCGCGGTGTCAGCGGCGTCGTCGACGATGCGGCCGGCGGTGGTCAGCGACCCGGCCGCGGCCGCGGTGCCCGCGGTGATCGCCGCGAACGGGTCACCGGACCGGGCCAGCTCCTGGGCCGCGGCATCCGCCGTTTGAACGACGCCGAGCAGCAGGATTTCCCCGGCTTGGAACGCGACGGCCGCGAATACCTTGATGGCCTCCACGGCCAGCACCTGCGGCAGCGTCCTGGCCCCGGTTTCGGTCGGCACCGGCGGCGGCAGCGGCTGATTCAACGCACCCAGGATGTTGGCCCGCGCGGTGGCGAGCACGCGCAAGAAGTCCTCGGGCCGCAACACCGCCGACGCGACGTTGATCAATTCGACAACTCCGACCTCGAGATTGTTGAACGCCTTGGGCACCACGCGATAGACATCGTTTTCGATGATCGGCGTCAGCGCGGCGTTCGCCGCCCCGGTCACCGAAGCCGCGGCAGCGCCGATCGCCCGCAACGGTGACCCGGTCGTACCGAGGGCGCCCCAAAACATCACCGGCGTCATCACCAGCGCGACGGGCACCCTGACCAGACCCGCTGCCACGTGGGGGCAGATGACGCTGCAGTACTGGAACTGGTTGCGGAGGAACGCCAGCGGTATCGCACCCAGGGGTGGCGCGGCCGCGGCGAGCCGCACCTCCTGAATCTCGGCGCGCGGCGTCCACGTCGGTGGCGGCGGCGCGGGGAGGATCCCGATCGGCGCGACGACGCCGACGGCGGTGACCGCGGCCACCAGACCTGATTGCACGCGACCACGCATCTCGACCCCTAACCTTTTTCAGGTCACGAATGCGGGCGCCGAAAAGTTCGACCGCGATATCGGCTACAGCCGCACAAGCGTGAACGGGTAGGTGAACGTGCCGCCCGGTGCACCGTCACATCCCACGGCGAAGGACGACTCCAGGGTGCCGGAGCGGGTGACCGCATCCCAGGAATAGACGTCGCGGGTCGCGATGACCGGCCCGTAATAGACGTTGCCGCACCGCAAACCGTCCGGCACGTCGACCGTCATCGTGTACCGGCCATCCACCAGCTGGGCGGTCCCCCGGTACGGGAACGCCTTCGCGTTGGGTTGCGGTATCGCCTGGATCTGGATGCATTCCCCGGGGCAGCGCGAGATCGCCCACAGCCAGGTGTGGAAGTCGTAGCGGCCGTCGATGCGCAGCTCGAAGTTGCCGTACGGGGTGTGGGCGGCCGCCGGCACCGGGCACATCAAGCCGATGAGGGTGAACGCGGCGGCAACCAGTGCGGCTTTCATAGGCTCTCCGGACTCGGGATCGGCTGCGGTGATTGTCGCCGATTCGGTGCGCGCCCGTGTCGAGGTGTCCCTGCAAGTGGGACGGCACAGGCGGGTTCATCCCGCTCAGCGGACGATCATCGCACCTCGGTACCGGCACCGCCGCTACGGTGGTTTTCTGGCCGAACAGTCGCTGGAGGAGCGTGGGTTGGGTATCTCCGAAATGGCGGGCTGCGCGACGGCGTTGGCGCTTGGGCTCGCCATCGCCGGGTCCGCGCCGACCGCCCACGCGTCCGAGGACTCGTGGGGTCTCAACGGCACCTACACCGCGACGTCGAACGGCGAATGGGCCAAGACCAACGACAGGTTCCGCGAACTCGACAGCCTGCGCAGCACGTGGACGATCTCGACGGACTGCAGTTACCCGACCGAATGCACGGGCACCGTGGTCAGCGACTTCGGTTGGCGCGCACCGATCTACAAGACTGGCGGCGTCTGGTACGTCAAGCACACCATCGAGAACTGGGTGCCGTGCCCGGACGGTACGGCGGCGCCCGGACTACAGGTGTTTCGGTTCGTGCCGGTCGTGGACGACGGCAGCATGACCGATCCCGCGTCGACGACGCTGGCCGGCGAGGACCAGACGACGGGCGTCAGCGGCGCCTGCGGGGTCAGTAAGCCGGTGTTCATCACCATGCCGTTCAAGCTGGTCAAGGTCGACGGTTGAAGTTGTCCGTCACCGTCCGTGGGTGAAGAGGTCCTGCCAGGGTCGTGGACCTGCCGGCGTGACGAGATCCGCTTGGCGGAAGACTTTCCCGTCCGGCGTGGCGTACTGACCGGTCTGCGGATCGTAGATCGCGGCCGCAACCGAGGGCCCGGTCGGCGGCACTGCCGCAGGCGCCGTCTCCGGCGGCGGTGGCGTCCCCTCGACCGGCGCGTGAATGCGATCTCCGAAGTCCACCCGGTCATCGGGCGCGACTCCCTGAGCGATCAGGTTCGGATCGATCGGATACGGGCCGAGTGCGTGCTGGCGCATCGCCAGCGGTTCGTAGGGCTTGTCGCTTTCACAGATCTCGACCGTGGGTGCGCGCTTACCCGGCTTCCCCATGCACGGGTAGTTCCGCGCGCCGCGCACGCCGATCGGTGAGTCCTGCGGCAGCTTGCAGTACAACCCGTCGGGGGTGTCGACGATCGAGGTGTCCTCGGGTGAGCGCCACATGTTCGGCGGAAGGAACCCGACGGTGCAGGCAGGTGGATCGTTCATCGCCATCGTGAAGTCGCCCAACGACATTCCGGTCGGGTTGTTTCGCGAGACGCCGACGGTCTGTGTGGCCGCGACATAGGGCGGAAACAGCACGAGCAGTTGTTCCAGCGATGCGTGATAGGTCACGCCGATCTTGCCGATCGTGGTCAGGTTGGCCAGCAGCACCGGCAGCGTCGCCTTGACGTCGTTGAGCAACCGCGAGGCTTCGTCGGCCGCGCCGGGACCGGCGTCCAGCAACGTACGTACCTGCGGGTCGTTGGCGGCGAGCTGTTCGGTGACTCCTGCCACGCTGCGCGCCCACGTCCGGATGCTGTCGGCAGACTGCGCCTGCCCGTCGAGCAACGGACGGCTGTCGTCGATGAGCGACCGGGTCTGATCCGCGACGGCATCGGCGTCGCCGACGATCGTCGCCGCCGAATCCAACAGCGACCCGATCTCGTAATCGGCCCCGTCGAGGCCTAGAAACGATTCCTCGAGCAGCGCCTGGATCTTGTCTTTGGGCACGCTGTCCACCAACGCGCTGACCTGATCGAGCATGGGCCCGACGGCTTGCGGAACTGACGTGTCGGCTTTCGAGATGACCGATCCGTCTTGAAGGTACGGGCCGTCGCCGTTGGCGGGCATCAGGTCGACGTACTGTTCACCGACGGCCGAGACGCTGCGCACGGCGGCGTGGGAGCTGGCCGGGATTTTCGGTGATGTGGCCAGCGACAGGGTCGCGACAGCACCGTCGCGGGTGGGGCGCACCTCCATCACCTTGCCGACCTGCACCCCGCGGTAGGTGACGTTGGCGAACCGGTAAAGACCGCCCGTGCCGGTCAATTCCAACTTCACCGTGATACGCCCGATGCCCAACAGCGTCGGCACCTGCATATAGGTGAACAGCATCACCGAGACGGCGATGACCGAGGCGATCGTGAAGACGATCAACTGATTTCGAACGAAGCGCGACAGCATCAGCGACCGCCCTCAGCCATCGCGTCGGCCGGTGCGTCGACCAGGGGCGGCAGGTCGGCGACTTCGGGGGGTGTCGGGGTGATGGGCGCCTTGAGCGGGTCGTAGGTGTAGGACAGATACCACGGATCCCCCGGCGCGGGCACCATCGGCGCGCCCTCCTGTCCCCAGCGGGTCCCGAGGAACAAACCCCTCTTGAGCCGCGGGATGGTGAAGTCGAAGACGATGAACTGGTTCATGTAGTCGCCGCGGATCGCGCGGTCGATGAAGCTCTGCGTGTAAGGGAAGGTCGGCGCGTACGCCAGCACCGTGCCGAGGTCGGGTCCGATATCGGCCAGCGCCTGCAAGGTCGGCTCGAGGTTTTCGAGGTTGCGCACCAGGTCGGCTTGGGAGTCGTTGATCAACCCGGTGGCGGTGTCGCTGAAGCGCCGGAGTTTGTCCAGCGCTTCGGTGATGCGCGGGCGTTCCCGGACGAGCACGTCCAGTGCCGGCGGAATCCGCTGGAGCGCAGCGCTGATCACGTCACGCTGACCGGCGAACGTGGTGGCCATCCGGTCCATCGCGGCGATGGACGCATTGACGTCGTCACGTTGGGTGTCGAGCATGCCGACGAAGTCGTTCAACCGTGTCAGCAGGCTCCTGATGTTCGTCTCGCGCCCGTTCAGCGCGGCGTTGAACTCCCTGACGATGTCGCCCACCTGCCCCAGGCCCCCGCCGTTGATGACGACGGACAGGGACGCCAGGGTTTGTTCGGTGGACGGGTACGTCGAGGAGTTGTCCAGTCCGATGGTCGCTCCCGGTTGCAGTCTGCCGCTGGCGGGTTGGCCCACCGGCGGGTCTAGGGCCAGGTGCATGGAGCCGAGCAGGCTCGTCTGCCCCACGGTGGCCACCGCATTGGCCGGTATGACCACATCGGGTTTCACCGAGATTTCGACGTCGGCGTGCCAGTTGTTCACGCGCATCCGTCCGACGCTGCCGACCACGACGTCATCGACCATGACCGGCGAATTCGATTCCAGCGAGCCGACGTTGGCGATGATGACCCGGTAGGTCGACGCGTCGGGTCCGCGTCCGACGGTGCCGGGCAGTGCGAGGGAGTTCAGCCCCTGGAAGGCGCATCCGGTGGCCGCGAGGACGACGCCGGTGGCGAGCACGGCCAGGCGGCGTAGCGAGATACCGATGGTCATGACGGAGGCTCCTGCGCGGTTGGCTGCGCTTCGGCGGGAAGCAACATGTCCGAAAGGGTTGTGGGCGCGGGGACCCCGGGTGGAATCGGCGCACCGGGGAACAGCGCGGGTTGGGGGTGTGCGGGTAATCCGTTGGGGGCATATGCTCCCGGCGGTCGGGGTGGCGCCGGGCCCCAACCCGCCGGTGGCGCGACGTCGCCGATGCCGGTGTAGGCCGACACCGCGGGCGCCGGTTCCGGTTGTGACGGGCGGCCACCTGTGCCGCCGGGCGCCAGCGCGGGGTCCGAGTAGATCAGGTTGCCCGGGCTCGGCGATTTCTGCAGGTATGCGTTGAACGGCATCGGCAGGTAGTTGAAGTTGAGCAGGCGCAGCGCGGGTCCCAGATACTCCGAGCAGAGCCTGGATGACTCTGCCGCGGTCGCGTTTTCGACGGCTCCGATCGCTGCGCAGACCAGCTGTGCGGGGTTGGCGAAGTTCGACATCGCAAAGCTACCGATCATGGTGCCGGTGTCGGGGTTGTAGATGTTGTAGCCGTTGGCGATGGCGTTTGGGGCGGTGTGCAACACGTTTTCCAACGCCAGCCGGTTGTCGGCGAGGTTCTGCGTCACGTCGGCCAACCGGGATATCTGCTCGGCGGTTTGGTCCCTGCTGCCTGCCACGAACCGCTGCACCTCGACGACGGCCTCCGAGAGGTAGGTCAGCGCGGCGTCGAGGTCGGACCTGCTGGCATCCACCACGCTGCTCACGGTGGCCAACCGGTCCTGGAACTGCACGATCTGGATGTTGCTGTCGCGCAGGGCCGCAACGAAGGTCTGCAGGTTTTTGATGACGTCGACGATGTCTGTGCTGCCGTCCGCGAGGATGCGCCCGACCTGTGAGAGCTGGGTGATGGTCTCGCGCAACTTGACCCCGTTGCCCTGCATCGCGTTGGCGGTGCTGTCGATGAAACGTCCGATCGAGGTGGTGGAGATGTCGCTGGAGGGCCCCAACTCCGTTGCCAGCCGCGTCAGTTGGGTCTTGACCTCGTCCCACTCGACGGGCACCGCGGTGCGGTCGACGCCGATCACCGCGTCGTCGGGCATCGTCGGTCCGCTGGTCTCGTAGGCGGGTGTGAGCTGCACGTAGCGTGCGGAGACCAGGTTTTGGGCGACGATGATTGCTTTGGCGTCGGCGGGCACGGGCACGCCACGGTCGACGGCGAGCGTGATTCGTGCCTCGGCACCTACCGGTTCGATGGATTTGATGGTGCCCACTTTGACTCCGGACACCCGCACCTCGTCACCGGGGTAGATCGCGGTGGCCGACGTGAAGTAGGCCGTGATGGTCTTCGCGCCGAAGAAGTTCTGGTACACCAGCACCGCCGAGCCGGCGATGAGAAGTCCCGCCAGCGCAACGGACAGTGCGGTCGCCCGGGTACGGCGGTTCATCGGGTCCCTCCGGGGATACCGTTGTACGGGAACGGGAATTCGGCGCGCGGACCGGCGTTGTCCGGGGGCTGGCCGGCGTCGACGCCGCGCCGGAAGCCCCAGAGGTAGTCGAGGAACGGCTGCAGCGCGGGCCCGGGCAGCAGGTTGCCGACGAATGCGTTGTAGTAGAACCCGTTGTTGACCGCCTCACCCTGGGTCACCTGGTACTTGGCCAGACCACTGAGCGCGGTGGCGATGTTGTCGCGGTTGCGCTCGAGCATGTCGTACACCATGTTCAACTTCTGCAGGGTCGGAGCGAGTTCGGCTTCGTTGTCATGCACCAGGTTGGTCAGTTGCTGTGCGACGGCCGAGGTCTGGGCGAGCAGGTTCACGATCGCGTAGCGGCGCTGCTCGAGCACGCCCATGAAGTCGTTGGCGTTGAGGATGAGCGTGTTGAGTTGTTGACTGCGTTCGGAGAGGACTCCGGTGACGTCGGCGGCGCTGTCGAGCAGGTTGCCCAGTGACTCGTCGCGTCCGTTCAGTGACTGCGACAGTTGGCTCAGCCCGTCGAACATGGGTCCCAGCTGCGGCGCGATTCGCTCGATGGTTTCCGACAGCGTGTCCAGGGACTGGTTCAGCGCGGCGGTGTCGGTGCTCGCGGTGTTCGACGTGAACTCGCTGACGGCCTCGGTCAACGAATACGGCGAAGAGGTGTGCGATAGGGGGATCACTTCGGACGGGCCCAGTTTGACGTCGCCGTCCGGCTCCAACGTCATCATGCGCTCGCCGAGCAACGTTCCGGTGCGGATGTGGGCCGTGGTCTGGGAGCCGAGCCGCACGCTGCTGTCGACGGTGAAGGTCACCAACGCCTTGCCCTTGTCCAGAGTGACCTGGGAAACCGAACCGACCTTCATGCCGGACACCTTCACGTCGTTTCCTGCCGTCAGCCCGCCGGCCTCGGCGAACAGCGCTTGGTACTTCACCGAAGTCGCCATCGCCAACAGCCGCTCGGACTGCAGCCCGACCACGCACACGAGCACGATGAGGATCGCACCGATGAACCCGGCGCGGATGAACGAGGATTGCCGGTATTTCAGCATCAGGGCTCCCCGCACCGGGCAGTGTTCTGAATGACCCAGGGGAAGTGCGCGGTGCGCCCCTGCAGATCGGTGACGCGCACGGAGATTCCGCAGAGGTACTGGTTCAGGAAGCTTCCGTAGGCGCCCAGACGCACCACCTTCTTGTAGTTCTCGGGAAGCTTCTGCAGTGAGATATCCAGCATCGGCTCACCTTCCTCCAACAACGGCGCCACCCGGTTGAGTTGGTCGATGCTGCCCGCCAGCGGCTGGCGTGCGTTGTCGAGCAGGTCGGCCAGCGATGCGGTGCCGTTGTCCAGGGCGGTGATCGCCTCGCCGATGGGGTCTCGGTCGGCGGCCAAGCCGGTGATCAACTGTTCGAGTTGGTCGACGGCGTCGGAGAACTTGTCGCCGTCCTTGGCCACGGTGGTCATCACCGCGTCGAGGTTGTCGATCAGTTGCCGCACCGTCTGGCCGTTGTCGGCGATCGCGTTGGTGAATGACGCGGTCTTGGTGAACAGCGACTCCACATCGCTGCTCTGGCCCTGCAGGATCTGGATCAGCGAGTTGGTCAGCGCGTTGACGTCCTGGGCGTCCAATCCGCGGATGACCGGTTTGAGGCCGCCGAGTAGCAGGTCGAGGTCCAACGCCGATTCGGTGCGCTCACTGGGAATCTGGGTACCGGCGGACTGAATCTCGGTTGAGCCGGGGCCGTCGAGCAGTTCGAGATAGCGGTCCCCCACCAGGTTGAGGTAGCGCACCGCCGCCCGGGTGCCCGTGGTCAGCACGATGTCGGGGTCTGCATTGAATCGGACCACGACGTTGTTGTCGGGTTGCAACCCGACGTCGGTTACCGTGCCGACCCGGATCCCCGAAACCCGCACCGAATCCCCGGGTTCCAGGCTCGACACGTCGGCGAACACCGCGGAGTAGGCGTGTGCCGACCCGGAGCGATACTCGCCGAAGACCGCGAACAGTGCGGCGGTCATCAGGGCCATGACGCCGCCGAAGGCGCCGAACTTGACCGCGGTTGCCAACAGCCTCATCCCGGCTGTCCAATCTGTGCGGTGTTGCGCGGCGGCCCGTCGATCGGACCGAACAACGCCTGCTTGAGCGCGTCCGAGTTGAGCAGGATGCCCTGGTTACCGTATTGCGCACGGTTGGCGCCTATATCGGAAACGACATACGGTGCGCGCGTTGCGTAACCGATGTCCGGCAACTGACCGCATTGCGGCCCACCGGTGGCCGCGACCTTGGGCAGGTTACCGGGGTAGCGGTAGCGCTCGGAACCCAGCACGAACGAGTCCAGCAGCAGCACACCGGGAACCGGTGGCGGCGGCGCAGTGGCCAACGGCACCATGCCGGCCAGCGCGCAGTTGAGCGCCGTGTGGTACTCGTTGGTCAAGTCCGTCGTGGGCGCCAGCAGGTGCACGACGTCGGTGATCGCCTGCCGGTTGGTGCCGACCACGTCGTTGCCGGTCTCGGCCAGCCCAATCGTGCTGAGCAGCAACGTGTCCAGATCGGTTTGCTTTTCCACGATGGTGTCGCTCATCGCGGTGGCACTGTCGACGATCGTCAGAAGGTGCGGCGCCGCATCGGCGTACGCGTCGAGCACGTGGGGTGCGACCGCGATGTCGTGGGCGAGGTTGTCCAGGCTGGGATTGATCTTGGCCAGCAGCGCGTCCAGGTCGGCGAACATCTGGCCGAACTTCTCCCCACGCCCGTCGAGTCCAGAAGAAAGTGCTCTCAGTGTTTCGTTGAGCTTGGCCGGTTCGATCTTGTTCAGCACGGTGACGAGTTGTTCGAAGATCGTGTTGATTTCGACCGTGACATACTGGGAGTCGAGCACCTGACCGGACCGCAACGGCTGCGGTGACGGATTGTCCGGCGGGACCAGCGCGACGTACTTGGCGCCGAACACGGTCGACGACGTGATGTCCACCTTCACGTCAGCCGGGATAAGTTCCAGCGCAGCGGGTTCCAGCGCGAGGTGTATTGCGGCCTTCCCGTCGGGTAGCGCGTCGATGGACGCCACCGTGCCGACTTGGGCGCCGTTGAGTTTGACCCGTGCGTCGGGGTTCATGACGAGTCCGGCGCGATCGGAGATGACGGTGATGGGCACGGTTTTGGTGAAGTCGCCGCGAAACAGTGCGATCGCGATGGCGATGATGGCGATGACGGTGATGACCATCGCCAGCCCGGTCAACGGGCGCAGTGCACCAGATTTCATGGATCGCCTGTTCTACCCGGAGAGGTTGAAG
>JBNMRA010000010.1:0-178195 GCA_050205315.1 Mycolicibacterium pulveris
ATGACCCCTTCGAACCCCCACCACCACCACTGAACTAACACCCACCCCGCCGATACCCAAACCACCCGGGGCACCGGCGGATTCGGGCTGCACATCCCCGCGCCGACGCGGACTCACCGAATCGTCGCGATGAGTTCCGCCGTCCGGTGCAGTCTGATGTCCATGGGAAAACTCATCTATGGCTTCAACGTGTCGCTGGACGGCTACATCGCCGACGCACAAGGCAACATCGACTGGAGCGAGCCAAGCGAAGAACTGCACCAGTACTGGAACGACTTCGAACGGGAGACCGCCCTGGCGTTCTACGGGCGCCGGCTCTACGAACTGATGTCCGCGTACTGGCCGACCGCTGACGAGGCGCCGGACGCGACCCCGTTGATCGTCGACTTCGCCCGCATCTGGCGTGACATGCCCAAGGTCGTGTTCTCGCAGACCCTGGAGTCCGTCGACTGGAACTCCCGCCTGGAACGCGGCGACCCCGTCGATGTGGTGGCGAAATTGAAAGCCGAAACCGACGGCCATCTGGAGATCGCCGGGGCGACGCTGGCCGCACCGGTCGTGCAGGCCGGGCTGGTGGACGAGTACCGGCTCGTGGTCGCGCCCACCGCTGTCGGCGGCGGTACCCCGTTCTTCCCGGCCCTGCCGGCATGGATCTCGCTGCGACTGCTGGAGAACCGCACCTTCCCGGGCGGCGCCGTCCTGCTGCGCTACGAGGCGAAACGCGACTGATCGAGACCCTCGAGGGACCTGTCGAGCAGGAGACGTTTGGCCCATTCCTCAACGGGCACGTCCTAACGCAAGACTTCGAGGAGGATGCCCATGCGCGCAGTGACCTGGCAGGGACGACGAAAGGTCTCCGTCGACAACGTTCCCGACCCGACGATCAAGGAACCCAACGACGCGATCATCCGCGTAACCAGCACCAACATCTGCGGGTCCGACCTGCACCTGTACGAAGTGCTCGGCGCGTTCATGAGCGAAGGCGACATCCTCGGGCACGAGGCGATGGGTGTGGTCGAGGAGGTCGGCCGCGACGTCGACGGCCTCAACGTCGGCGACCGTGTCGTCATTCCGTTCAACATCTCCTGCGGCCACTGCTACATGTGCGACCAGGGCTTGCAAAGCCAATGCGAAACCACACAAAACCGCGACCAAGGCACCGGCGCCGCGCTGTTCGGTTACTCGAAGCTCTACGGTGAGGTCGCCGGTGGCCAAGCCGAATACCTGCGCATCCCCCAAGCTCAGTACACCCACATCAAGGTGCCCGACGACGGACCCGACGAACGCTACGTCTACCTCTCCGACGTGCTGCCCACCGCGTGGCAGGGCCTCGAGTACGCCGCCGTGCCCGACGGCGGCACGCTGGTGGTGCTGGGTCTCGGCCCGATCGGTGCCATGGCGTGCCGCATCGCCTCACATCGCAACAACTGCAAGGTGATTGGTGTCGACCTGGTCGACGAGCGCCTGGACCGCGCCCGCGACTACTGCGAGGAGATCATCGATCTGCGCAAAGACGACGCCGACGAGATCGTCAAGAGCCACACCCAGGGCCGGGGCGCCGACGCGGTGCTCGACGCTGTCGGCATGGAGGCCCACGGCTCCCCGATCGCCGAGGCCGCGCAGACCGCAAGCGGTTACCTGCCGTCCCCGGTCGGACGGGTGATGATGAAGCGCGCCGGCGTCGACCGACTCGCCGCGTTCAACTCCGCCATCTCGCTGGTGCGCCGCGGCGGCACCATTTCACTGTCCGGCGTCTACGGCGGCGCGGCCGACCCGATCAACATGATGACGTTGTTCGACAAGCAGATTCAGCTACGGATGGGCCAGGCCAACGTCAAACGGTGGGTGCCCGACATCATGCCGCTGCTCACCGCCGAGGATCCGCTCGGCGTCGAACAGTTCGCCACGCACCGGCTTCCGCTGGCCGCCGCCCCCGACGCCTACGCCACCTACCAAAAGAAGCAGGACGGCATGGTCAAGGTGGTGCTCACCCCGTAATCGGGTATTCGGCCGACATGGATCAATCCGAAGCGCCACTTCTGGATGCTCTGGTCGACTACCGCAAGCGGGACCGCTACGGGTACAGCCCCCCGGGGCACCGTCAGGGCCGCGGGGTCGACGACCGGGTGCTCGGCGTGCTCGGGCACGAAGCCTTCCGTGACGACCTGCTCGCCAACGGCGGCCTCGACGACCGTCGCTCACTCAACAAGTACCTCCAGCACGCCGAGGATCTGATGGCCGAGGCCGTCGGTGCCAAAGTCGCCTGGTTCTCCACCTGCGGCAGCTCACTGTCGGTCAAGGCCGCGATGATGGCCGTCGCCGGTGGACCGGATCAATCCGCCGCGTCATCGGGCGGCGGCAGCCTGATCGTCCCGCGTGACAGCCACAAGTCCATCGTCGCGGGCCTGATCTTCTCCGGCGTACAACCGCACTGGGTCACCCCGCGCTGGGACGCCGACCGGCACATCTCCCATCCCCCGTCGCCCGACGAGTACGAACGGGCCTGGGATGCCCACCCCGACGCCGCCGGCGCACTCGTCGTCAGCCCCAGCCCGTACGGCACCTGCGCCGACATCGCCGGCATCGCCCAGGTGTGCCACGCCCGCGGCAAGCCGCTGATCGTCGACGAGGCATGGGGCGCCCACCTGCCGTTCCATGAGAACCTGCCGACGTGGGCGATGGACGCCGGCGCCGACGTCTGCGTGGTCAGCGTGCACAAGATGGGTGCCGGGTTCGAACAGGGCTCGGTCTTTCACCTGCAAGGCGATCTGATCGACCAGGACCGCCTGTCGGCCTGCGCCGACCTGTTGATGACCACCAGCCCCAGCGTGCCGATCTACGCCGCGATGGACGGCTGGCGCAGGCAGATGGTCGAGCACGGCCGCGACTTACTCGGCGCCGCAATGGAACTGGTTCGCGGGCTGCGCGACGACATCGAACTGATTCCCGACGTCGAGGTGCTCGACGATGAACTTCTCGGCATCGAAGCCTCCCACGACCTCGACCGTCTGCAGGTGCTGATCGACGTGTCGGCCGTCGGAACGACGGGCTACCAGGTCGCCGACTGGCTGCGTGAACATCGCCAGATCGATCTCGGCATGAGCGATCACCGCCGCGTCCTGGCGACGATGTCGTTCGCCGACGACAAGATGACCTGCGAACGGCTGCTCGACTCGCTGTGGGCGTGGCGCAAGGCCGCCAACGACTTCGACAAGCCGCCCCCGATGCGGCTGCCCTCCCCGGAGGAGATCGAGTTGGAGACCGTGGCGCTGCCCCGCGACGCGTTCTTCGGCCGGACCGAAAAGGTGCCTGCCGCCAAGGCCGACGGTCGCATCGCCGCCGAGCAGATCACGCCCTACCCGCCCGGCATCCCCGCCGTCGTCCCCGGTGAGCGCCTCAACGACGCCGTGATCGACTATCTGCGCTCGGGGTTGCGTGCGGGCATGAACCTTCCCGATGCCGCCGATCCGACGCTGGAGACGTTCCGGGTGGTCGCCTAAATCAGACCTGGTTTGGCCCGCCGAAGTTCTGGCAACATTACTGCACAGTAAGAAGTTTCCTCCGACATTCGACCGGGTAGGGGGCGTGACGGGCACGATGGAAATTTCGTTTATTGCCCAGGATGAGGGCGGCGGCGCCGCGCTCGATGAAGTGATCGGCTTGTCGATCTTCGCGACCGTGGTGACGGCCCTGCTGCTGTGGATCGGCTGGCTGCATCGCAGCCGCAAGATCACCTGGCTGACCCGTCTGGCCGACTGGTCGGGGCGCCGCTTCAAGCGCCCGCCGTGGGTGGCGCTGCCCATCGCGGTGTTCATCACGGCGATCATCTGCGCGCTGTTCGGCTTCATCTGGGACGTCAGCCTGCACATCGGCGCCGGCCGCGACGAAGGCCCGCTGGCCAACCCCGCCCACTACTTCATCCTCGCCGGGCTGTTCTTCATCTTCGTCGCGGGCTGCCTGGCGATGGTGCTGCCCCTCGGTGGAGCCGACGACAAACCCGGGCCGTCGGCGGTACGGATCACCGACACCTGGTACGCACCGGTCGGCGGTATCGTGATGGCCGGCTGCGGTCTGTACGCACTGTTGGGGTTCCCGCTCGACGACATCTGGCACCGCATCTTCGGTCAGGACGTAACGCTTTGGGGTCCAACGCATTTGATGATGATCGGCGGGGCCGGCTTCTCCACCCTGGCGGCGCTTTACCTCGAGCACGAAGGTCGGCGCGCGATGGGCGACGAGAAGCCTCGCGACGGAATCGGTTTGAAGTTCGTCCAGTACCTCGCGTTCGCCGGGGTGTTGATCGGCATGTCGGTGTACCAGATCGAATTCGACTTCGGCGTACAGCAGTTCCGGCAGCCGTTCCAACCCATGTTGATCGCCGCGGCGGCCGCGTTCGCGCTGGTCGGGGCGCGGCTGTTCATGGGCAAGGGCGCGGCCATCATCGCCGCGCTGCTCGCGATCGGGCTACGCGGGCTGGTCTCACTGGCGGTGGGACCGGTGCTGGACGCGCCCAACAGCTGGTTCCCGCTCTACCTCGGCGCGGCGGTACTCGTCGAGCTGATCGCGCTGACGCCGCTGGTGAAGCGCCGGATCGCGTTCGGCCTCGTGAGCGGTCTGGCCGTCGGCACCGTCGGTCTCTGGCTGGAGTCGCTGTGGATCAACGCCGTCTACCCCTACCCGTGGGAGACCAGCCTGTGGCCCGAGGGGCTGGCCATGGCGGTTCCGGTGGCGGTGCTCACCGGCGCCTGCGGCGCGATGCTGGGCATGGTGCTTTGCGGTGAACGGCTGCCGCGACGCGCCATCGGGGTCGGTCTGGTGGCACTGACCGTCGTCGTCATCGGCGCCGCCACAGCCAACGGCTTGCGCTACAACGTACCCGAAAGCGCCACTGCCACAATCACTCTGACCGAAGCGCCCAGCATCGGTGAGCAACAGCAGGCCACCGCCGACATCCAGCTGACCCCGGCCAACCTGCTCAGCGACAACCCCAACTGGGTGTCGGTGCTGGGTTGGCAGGGCGGTATCGCCAACCAGCGTGGGCTCTTCATCGACCACCTGGAACAGGTCGGCCCCGGCCACTACCGCTCGACGCAGCCGATGCCGGTGTCCGGCTCGTGGAAGACGCTGCTGCGCGTGCACGACGGCAAGACGTTGGCCGCGGTGCCGATCTATCTGGCCGGCGACCCCGGCATCGGGGCGGAGGAGGTGCCTGCGGAAGCCTCGATGACGCGTCCGTTCGTCGCCGAGATCACGATCCTGCAGCGCGAGCGCAGCCCCGACATCCCCGAGGCGTTGTGGCTGATCGGTTGCCTGATCGTGCTGTTCTGCACGCTGGTCATGGTCGCCGGTGTCACGTGGGGCGCGGGCCGGATCAACAAGTACGAACCGACCGGCAGCGAGGCGGAATTGCGACCAACGGTTCAGGCCTGACGGCATGACCGGTGTTCCGGACGACCCCAACGTCGTCATTTTGGCCGATCACCCGATCTGGCTGGCCGTACCCGCGTTCGCGCCGGCGATCGTGGTGGCCGGCGTGGTCGTGTACATCGCCGTGAAGAATCGCCGCAAACCCGGAAACAAAGATGGAGGATCGTGATCAGTCGTAAGGGAGTTCTCGTCCTGGCCACCGCCGCCCTGGTCGTCGTCGGCTGCGGGTCGCAAGACAGCGACACCGCGGAGGGCACGTCACCGCCCGCAGGGACCATCAGCCCGACGGACATGACCGATCAGCAGCGCCCGGCCGACCGCGTGACACTCGACGTCACGATCGAAGGCGGGCAGGTCGAACCCACCAACGCCCAGTTGGAGGCCAAGGTCGGCGAGCCGATCGTGATCCGGGTCAACAGCGACGCCCCCGACGAACTGCACGTGCACTCCACCCCTGAGCACACCTTCCAGGTCAAGCCGGAGCCCGGCCAGTCGTTCCAGTTCACCGTCGAGGTGCCCGGACGCGTCGAGGTCGAGCTGCACGACGCGAACAAGGTCGTCGCGACCCTTCAGGTTCGGTGAGCCGCGATCCGTCGCTGGCCGTACTGGCGCACGGCCTTGGCGGCTCGACCGACCTGCCGATCCCGTTCACCTACGCGCTGATCGGTGCCGCGTGGACGCTGACGTTCACGTTCGCGGTCGTCGCGTTCGCGTGGCGCAAACCCCGCTTCGACCCCGACAAACCCGCGCACCCGTTACCGCGCTGGGTGACGACGGTGATCGACGCGCCGGTCACCCGATGGGCCGCGGCGCTGGCGGGGCTGCTGTTCGCGGTGTGGGTGGCGGTGGCGTCGATCATCGCGCCGCAGAACGCCGACAACCCGCTGCCCGGGGTGTTCTACGTGCTGCTCTGGGTCGGCCTGGTGGCGCTGTCGCTGCTGTTCGGGCCGGTGTGGCGGGCGATTTCACCGATCCGTGCGGTGCACCGGCTGTTGGGGTGGCGCTCGCTTCGCCGCGCCTATCCGGCCGCGTTGGGCTATTGGCCTGCCGCGGTGGCCCTTTTCGCGTTCGTCTGGCTCGAGCTCGCCAGCCCGAACCCCGGATCGCTTGGTGCCATTCGGATTTGGCTACTGATCTATCTGGGGATCACCCTGGCGGGTGGGCTGCTGTGCGGTCCGCGATGGTATGGCCGCGCCGACCCGTTCGAGGTGTACAGCGTGGTGGTGTCGCGGCTGTCGCCGTGGCGGCGCGATCCGCGCAGCGGGCTGATCGCGATCGGTAACCCGTTCGACCACCTGCCGTCGTTTCCGATCCGGTCCGGCGCGGTGGCCGTGATGGCGGTGCTGCTGGGATCGACCGCGTTCGACAGCTTTTCGGCGATGCCGGCCTGGCGCAACTTCGTCGACGACAACTCCACGTCCACCCTGACCGCCACCGTGATCCGGACGACGGGGCTGCTGCTGTTCGTCGGCGTGGTCGCGGCCACGTTCTGGCTGGCGGCCATCGCGACCGGCGGAGTCGACCGCCGGCAGCGCCGCGAATTGCCAGGGCAGATGGTGCATTCGCTGATCCCGATCGTGATCGGCTACGTGTTCGCGCATTATCTGACCTACCTGGTGGAGCGCGGCCAGCAGACGATCATCCTGCTGTTCGGGCTCGACGCCGAGGTCAACTACGTACTGTCGCTTCATCCTTCGCTGCTGGCCACCATCAAGGTCGGTTGTGTGCTGGCCGGCCATGTCGCCGGGGTGATCGCCGCCCACGACCGCGCGCTGCGGCTGCTGCCCAAGGACCACCAGCTCACCGGCCAGCTGGCGATGATGCTGGTGATGGTCGGCTACACGTTCACCGGGCTGTATCTGCTCTTCGGCGGATAACGGCGCTACGGTTGAGGTATGAAGGCACTGATCATCGTCGATGTGCAGAACGACTTCTGCGAGGGCGGATCGCTGGCCGTGACCGGCGGCGCCGAGGTGGCCCGCAACGTCACCCGGCTGCTCGCTGAGCGCTCAGACTACGCACACATCGTCGCTACCAAGGACTTTCACATCGATCCCGGCGAGCACTTCTCCGACACCCCCGACTACAAGGTTTCGTGGCCGAGGCATTGCGTTGCCGACACCCCCGGCGCGGAGTTTCATCCGGAGTTCGACCCCACCGCGGTGGAGGCCGTGTTCCGCAAGGGCCACTATTCGGCGGCCTACAGCGGGTTCGAGGGCACCGACGACGACGGCACCACGCTCGCCGACTGGCTGCGGCAGCGCGGCGTCGACGAGGTCGACGTGGTCGGGATCGCCACCGACCACTGCGTGCGCGCGACCGCCGCCGACGCCGCCGACGCAGGTTTTGCCACCCGGGTGCTGCTGGACCTCACCGCCGGCGTCGCACCGGATTCCACCGCCAAGGCCGTCGACGAACTGCGCGCCGCGGGGGTGCAGATCAGCTAGCCCCGTACCGCGCGGGCCGCCGTCACCATATTGCGCAGCGACGCGGTCACCTCATCGGTCTTGCGGGTCTTCAGTCCGCAGTCCGGGTTGACCCAAAGCCGCTCGGCCGGAACGGCGTTCAGTGCTTCGCGCAGCGAGGCCGCCATCTCCTCGACGCCGGGCACCCGCGGCGAGTGGATGTCGTAGACACCGGGACCGACGCTGTTGCCGAACCCGATCGCGTTGAGGTCGTCCAGCACCTCCATGTGTGAACGCGCCGCTTCGATCGAGGTGACATCGGCGTCCAGATCGGCGATCGCGCCGATGATCTCACCGAACTCCGAATAGCACAGGTGGGTGTGGATCTGGGTGGTGTCGCGGACCCCCGAGGTGGCAAGCCGGAACGCGTCGACGGCCCACTTCAGGTAGGCCTCTTTGTCCTTGGACCGCAGCGGCAGCAGCTCCCGCAGCGCCGGCTCGTCGACCTGGATGATCCCGATACCGGCGGATTGCAGGTCGACGGTCTCGTCGCGGATCGCCAACGCAACCTGTGCCGCCGTCTCGGCCAGCAGCTGATCGTCACGCACGAACGACCACGCCAGGATCGTCACCGGTCCGGTGAGCATGCCCTTGACCGGCTTGTCGGTCAACGACTGCGCGTAGCTGATCCAGTCCACGGTCATCGGTTCGGGCCGCGCGACGTCGCCGTACAGGATCGGCGGGCGCACGCAGCGGCTGCCGTAGGACTGCACCCAGCCGTTCTGGGTCGCGAAGAAGCCGTCGAGCTGCTCGGCGAAGTACTGCACCATGTCGTTGCGCTCGGGCTCGCCGTGTACCAGCACGTCGATGCCGAGTTGCTCCTGCAGCCGGATCACGTCGGCGATCTCGGCCTTCATCCGCCGCTCGTATTCGGCGTAGTCGATCTTGTGCGCCCTCAGCTCGGCGCGGGCCACCCGGATGGCCGAGGTCTGCGGGTAGGAGCCGATCGTGGTCGTCGGCAACACCGGCAGGCCCAGCCGCTCCTGTTGGGCGGCGCGGCGCGCCTCGGCCGGGCCCCGCGTGGCGCCGGCGGCCGCGATCGACGAAATCCGGGACCGCACCTGCTCATTGGTCAGGCGCGGGTCGGAGCGCCGCGACGCGACGGCGGCGTTGGAGGCGGCCACCTCCGCCGAGATCGCGTCGCGGCCGATTGTGATTCCGCGCGACAACGCCACGACCTCGGTGACCTTCTCGCGCCCGAACGCCAGCCAGCTGCGCAGCGCCGCGTCCAGATCGTCCTCGGCGTCCAGCGAGTAGGGCACGTGCAGCGTCGAGCACGATGTCGAGACCGCCACGTGCTTGGCCAGACCGAGCAGCTTCGCCAGCGTGGCCAGCGCGGATTCCAGGTTCGTCCGCCAGACGTTGCGGCCGTCGACGACGCCGGCCACCAGGATCTTGGTGGCCAGCTCGGGGACCGCGGCCACCGCCGAAACTCCCCCGGCGACCAGGTCGACCCCGATGGCCTCCACCGGTGTGCGGGCCAGTGCGGGCAGCGCGTCGGTGAGCTCGCCGAAGTAGGTCGCGACGAACAGCGCCGGTCGTTTGGTCAGCCCGCCCAGCGTCGCGTAGGTGCGCTCGGCCAGTTCCGCGGTGTTGTCGAGGATGTCGGTCACCAGCACGGGTTCGTCGAGCTGCACCCAGCCGACCCCCTCATCGTCGAGCAGCTCGAGCAGTTCGGCGTACACCGTGACGAGCTCGTCGAGACGTTCGATCGGTGCGTGCGCGCCGTCCACGGCCTTGGACAGCGCCAGGAACGTGATCGGCCCGACGAGCACCGGTCGAGCCGGAACATCAAGCGCCCCTGCTTCTTTGACCTCGGCCAGCACCTTGGTCGGGTTCAGCGTGAACCGGGTGTCGGGGCCCAGCTCGGGCACGATGTAGTGGTAGTTGGTGTCGAACCACTTGGTCATCTCCAGCGGCGCGATCTCGTCGGTGCCCCGAGCCGCGGCGAAATAGCGGTCCAAGTCGTCGGTTATCCCGGACACGCGCGGCGGTAGCGCCCCGACCATCACCGCGGTGTCGAGCACCTGGTCGTAGTAGGAGAAGGTGTTCACCGGCACGGAGTCCAGGCCGGCGGCGACGAGCGCTTCGGCGGTGTCGCGGCGCAGCCGCGCGGCCACCGCTTCCAGCTCGCGGCGATCGGAGTTGCCGGCCCAGTATTTCTCGACGGCCCGTTTGAGTTCGCGGTTCGGCCCGATGCGGGGCGATCCGAGAATCGTGGCGGTGAAAGGTGCTGCGGTCATGCTTCGTCCTCTTTACGGCGGGATGGTCATCGCCGGCGGACGCGCACCGAACACGGGTTCAACCGCTTCGGCCACTGCCCATTCCACGAGGCGATGAACCACCGGACGCGGCGCGTCCGGCACAGCTGGCAGGTCTTCGGACTCGCAGGCACGCACCGAAGTGCTCCTAGTGGCCGTCGCTTCCCAGCCCGGGGGCCAGTGCCGATGACGGCGGTCGTTCCTGCATACCGCTGCGGGACAGTCCCGGATTCTCACCGGGTTCCCTCTCGCCACACGTGTGGCTCGATGCCGACACCGAACTGCAGCGCCGACAGACCAACTGCACCGCCCAGCCTATCCGACGACACTTACGTGCCGCCGAACGTGAGCTTGTGCAGGAATTCGTCGCTATTTTTCGAGCACAACTTCACGTTGGAGAGCCGCGATTGCGATCCGCCCCGATTGGGCACTCCCCTAATCGTCTCGTCCACCGATCACTGGAGTGCAATCTTGGAAGTCTGGCCCGGTAAGGCATATCCCCTCGGCGCCACCTACGACGGCACCGGCACCAACTTCGGCCTGTTCAGCGAGGTCGCCGACAAGGTGGAACTGTGCCTGTTCGACAACGACGGCACCGAGTCGCGGGTGACGTTGCCCGAGGTCGACGGGTTCGTCTGGCACGGGTTCATCCCCAACATCGAGCCCGGGCAACGCTACGGCTACCGGGTGCACGGCCCCTACGACCCGGCCGACGGGCAGCGCTGCAACCCGAACAAGCTGCTGCTGGACCCGTATTCGAAGGCCATCGACGGCAACTTCGACTGGGGCCAGCCGCTGTTCGGCTACACGTTCGGCGAACCCGACAGCCGCAACGACGACGACTCGGCGGCGGCCATGCCGAAGTCCGTCGTGATCAACCCGTTCTTCGACTGGGGCAGCGACCGCCCGCCCGGTTACGAGTACGCCGACACCGTCATCTACGAAGCCCACGTCAAGGGGCTGACCCAGACGCATCCCGACATTCCCGAACAGATCCGCGGCACCTACGCCGCCGTCGCGCATCCGGTAATCATCGAGCATCTGACCGCACTGGGGGTCACCGCGCTCGAGTTGATGCCGGTGCACCACTTCGCCAACGACTCCACGCTGCTGGAGAAGGGCCTCACCAACTACTGGGGCTACAACACGATCGGGTTTTTCGCCCCCGACTCCAAGTACAGCTCCAGCCCTAACCCCGGCGGCCAGGTGCAGGAGTTC
Organism: Mycolicibacterium pulveris; assembly: GCA_050205315.1. Classification (GTDB taxonomy): domain Bacteria; phylum Actinomycetota; class Actinomycetes; order Mycobacteriales; family Mycobacteriaceae; genus Mycobacterium; species Mycobacterium pulveris_A. The sequence continues at coordinate 11,372 of JBNMRA010000010.1, forward strand.
AAGGCGATGGTGCGCGCGCTGCACGAAGCCGGTATCGAGGTGCTGCTCGACGTGGTCTACAACCACACCGCCGAGGGCAACCACCTGGGGCCGACGGCCAGCTTCCGCGGTATCGACAACGCCGCCTACTACCGGCTGGTCGAGGACGACAAGCGCTACTACATGGACTACACCGGCACCGGCAACAGCCTCAACGTCGGGCATCCGCATTCACTGCAGCTGATCATGGATTCGCTGCGGTACTGGGTCACCGAGATGCACGTCGACGGGTTCCGGTTCGACCTGGCCTCCACGCTGGCGCGCGAGTTCTACGACGTGGACCGGTTGTCGACGTTCTTCGAGCTCGTGCAGCAGGATCCGACGGTGTCGCAGGTGAAGTTGATCGCCGAACCGTGGGACGTCGGACCGGGCGGCTACCAGGTCGGCAACTTCCCGCCGCAGTGGACCGAGTGGAACGGCAAGTACCGCGACACGGTCCGCGACTACTGGCGCGGTGAGCCGGCCACCCTCGACGAGTTCGCCTACCGGCTGACCGGCTCGGCCGATCTCTACGAGCACACCGCGCGCCGGCCCGTCGCATCGATCAACTTCGTCACCGCACACGACGGCTTCACGCTGCGGGATCTGGTGTCCTACAACGAAAAACACAACGAGGCCAACGGTGAGGACAACAACGACGGGGAGAGCCACAACCGGTCCTGGAACTGCGGTGCCGAAGGCCCGACCGACGACGCGGAGGTCAACGCGCTGCGGGCCCGGCAGCAGCGCAACTTCCTGACCACCCTGCTGTTGTCGCAGGGGGTGCCGATGATCAGCCACGGCGATGAGCTCGGCCGCACCCAGCAGGGCAACAACAACGTGTACTGCCAAGACAACGAGCTGTCCTGGATCGACTGGGACAACGCGGACACCGAGTTGATGGAGTTCACCCGCACGGTGTCCGCGCTGCGCGCCGCGCACCCGGTGTTCCGGCGGCGACGGTTCTTCTCCGGGGACACGGTGCGCCGACGCGGCAGCGGCGCGGGCCTACCCGATATCGCCTGGCTGGCTCCCGACGGTTCGGAGATGAGCGACGAGGATTGGGAGAGCGGGTTCGCCAAGTCGATCGCGGTGTACCTCAACGGTCACGGCATCCCGTATCTGGACGTGCGCGGTCAGCGGGTGCTCGACGATTCGTTCCTGTTGTGCTTCAACGCGCACCACGAGCCGATCGAGTTCGCGCTTCCCGCCAAGCATTTCGCTGCGGCGTGGCTGCCGGTGATCGACACCGCGGCCGATGACGACGACGACCGCGCCGAGGTCGCCGCGGGCGCGAAGGTCACCGTCGAGGCGCGTTCGGTGCTGGTGCTGCGCACCCCGGCCGAGTGACGGCTACTCGACGACCGGGAAGATCGAGCTGCCGTCCTCCGGGGCGCCGTCGATATCGCCCTCGGTGCGGCCGTGGCTTCCGGGGTCGATGCGCTCGACGTCGTCGGTGCCCTCCGGGGCTGCGGTCGGTGGCTGCTCGGGCCGCTCGGCGGCCAGCTTGTCGTCGAGGGACTCGCCGTCGGGTTGCTCGGCGATGTGGTCGGCGGCGGCCCACTGATCGGGCGGATCGACCACCTCGTCGCCGTCGGCGTTGCGGACGTCGTCGGAATCCGTCGCCTCCATCGGGCGCAGGGTGTCATCGACCCCGCCGGCGTCGTTCGGCGAGGCGTCGAATTCAGTGTTATCGGGCTCCACGCCCCATCGGTTGCCCACTCCCGGTCGCGTTAAACGCCGAGGCGGGACAGCCACAGCGGGCGAAACGTCAGAAGTGTTGTGCGCCAGCAGACTTGCGCGCGAAACCACCACACTCCGTACCAGCCCGTATGGTATGGTCACCAGCTATAGCAACCGTGGCCGCCACACTGGCACGAGGGGTATTCAACGGGTGCCTCCGGTCGGGCGGGCCGGAGTAGGAGCCGACGAGCGGCGGCGCCTACGAGGCGGCCGCGGTTGCCACAATGAACATATATTCGGCGGTGTCAATAACGGGCGTATGCTGCCCCCATGACGGCGCCGACCGGTGCTGGCCGGCGGGTGACGGCCGACGACTGGATTCAGGCCGGTTTCGCGATTCTGGCCGAGGGGGGTCCGGCCGCACTGCGGATCAGCCGGTTGTGCGACCGGTTGTCGGTCACCAAAGGCAGCTTCTACTGGCATTTCACCGATATGCCGGAGTACCGGGCCGCGTTGGCCAGCGCCTGGGGAGATCTTCACGACGAGAAGCGGCGTCGCTTCGAGGAAAGCGCCGAGACCGATCCGCGCCGGCGGTTGGCGGAGATGGTGCAGACGTTGACACGCCCGGACCACTGGGCGCTGGAACGTGCGATGCGGGTCTGGGCGCTGACCGACGAGGCGGTGCTGGCCAGTGTTCGGCGCAGCGACGAACGTGTGCTGGGCGCGGTCCGGCAGGCTTTCGTCGATTACGGGTTCGACGACGACGAGGCGGACCTGCGCTCGACGGTGTTGTTCGCCGCCGGTGTCGGGCTGCTGCACGAGTCGACCTCGCCCCAGGAGCTGTCGGGGTCACTCAGCGAGCGCGTTCTGGACCTGATGCTGAAGCGATAGGCCACCGACCCGGTCGCGGGCCTCCAGCAAAACGACCGGCATACCCGCCTGGTCGAGCCGCAGCGCGGCGGCCATACCCGCGAACCCTGCTCCCCCAACGCAATAATCAGCGGTAACGTCAATCATCTCGGTAGCGTCCTCCGCCCGGTACCGCGCCGTCGGGTTTTGGGTAACTTCGTCGAGGGCAATCCCGATACACGTACAAGATCGGGTCCGAGATAGGAAAAACGTGCGCAAATTCTTTCAGGCGGTCGTCGCGCTGGCGGCCGTGGTCCTGGTGTCGGCGAGCCTCACCCACATGCTCCGCCCCGATTCGGAAAGCAGCCGCAGCATCGCGGTCACCGAGACCGCCGCGGTGTCCTCGCTGGGGTTCGCCGACTCGTGGCTGTGGTTCCTCTCGCCCGAGGACGTCAACCGCCAACTGGACCTGATGGTCGACACCGGCGTGCGAAGCGCACGGATCATGATGCCGTGGGCCGGCATCCAGCCCTCCCCGCAGGAGTGGAACTGGGGTCAGGCCGACCTGATCGTGAACGCGGCCAACGCGCGCGGCATCGCCGTCGTCGCGCTGTTGAACTCCACCCCCGGATGGGCCACCGGCGGTGGACCGGCCATCGCGGCACCGCCGGCGTCGGCCGACGCGTTCGGCACGTTCGCGGGCACGATGGCGTCGCACTTCGCCGGGCGGATCGCCGCCTACGAGCTGTGGAACGAAGCCAACGCCGTGCAGTTCTGGGCCGGGCCGGCGGGTCCGCAGCCCGACCGGTTCGCGGATCTGTTGAAGGGCGCCTACCCGGCGATCAAGGGCGCCGATCCCAACGCCACGGTGGTCCTGGGCGGACTGTCGCCGACCATCAACTTCTTCTCGATCACCAAGAACCCGGTGGACTACCTCAACGGCGTGTACGCGGCCGGCGGCGGCGGAAACTTCGACGCCGTGGGCTATCACCCGTACCTGTTCACCAACAACGAGGCCTCCCGGTTCTCCACGGGTCAGGCCAACTCGCCGCGCGGACTCTACGACCAGCTGCGCGGGGTGATGGCCGCCAACGGTGACGGCGGCAAGCAGATCTGGGCCACCGAGTTCGGCGAGGCGACGTCGAAGGTCAGCGAGGCCACCCAGGCCGACCGTATCCGCGACTTCATCGTCACGTGGCGCACGCTGCCGGGTGCGGGGCCGGCGTTCGTCTACACCACTCGCGACCGCGCCACCGGCAGCCCCAACCCGCAGGACAACTACGGCGTGTACCGCACGGACTGGACGCCCAAGCCCGCCGCGGATGCGATGCGCAGCCTGGCCTAGCCGACGATCCTGGCGATCGACTTGAGCGGGATCGGCAGCCAGCTCGGGCGGTGCCGCGCCTCGTAGGTGGCTTCGTAGACGGCCTTGTCCAGTTCGTAGGCGGCCAGCAGTGCCGCCGAGTCACGCGGGTCGGCGCCGGCGTGCTCGGCGTAGCCGTCACAGAACGACGCGGCGTTGCGGTCCACCCACTCGCGGGCGCGGGCGCCCAGCTGGCGGTCGCGGTCCTCGGTGCCCGACTCCGACGCCTGATCCATCAGGCGGTGGTAGGCCGCGTATTCGAAAGACCGCAGAATCCCGGCCACGTCGCGCAGCGGCGAGTCGGCCCGACGCCGTTCGTCCAGCGGCTGGCCGGGCTCGCCCTCGAAGTCGATCAGCAACCAGCGTTCCGGGGTGCGCAGCACCTGCCCGAGATGCAGGTCGCCGTGGATGCGCTGCACGGTGACGGGTTCGTCGCTGAGCTTGTGGTAGCGCTCTTCGATCAGCGAAACATACTGCTGCAGTTCGGGTACCGAGGCTGCAGCGGACCGCAGCCGCTTGACCATCGTGTCGGCGGGGAACGGCGTCGTCGACGTGTCCAGCTGATCGGCCAGCGTCGCGTGCACCGACGCGACCGCCTCGCCGAGCCGGTAGGACTCCCCGGCGAAATCGCCTCCGACCTCGTCGGCGTAGAGATCTCCCTCGGCGAACAGGTCGCGGGTGCTGGTCATCGCCATATCCCAGCCCTCGGCGGAGTTGGCGGCGAACTCGGCGACCATGCCCAACGCGTACGGCTCACCGTCCCACCGCGCCTCATACGATCCGAGCAGCCGGGCCACGTGCGGGTTGCCCGCCGAGGCCAACACCCGGTTCAGCTCGATGTCGGGGTTGATGCCGGGGGTGATGCGGCGAAACGCCTTCAGGATCGCGTCCTCCTCGAACACCACGCTGGTGTTGCTCTGCTCGGCGCTCGACAGCCGCGGCGCGGCCTTCAGCGGCAGCTCGACGCCGGGTTCCTTGCTGAACCGGATGTCGCCCACCTCAGCCGAGGCGTCGACGAGCGTCAGCAGCGCCTTGGCCGCGGTCGGGTCGTACAGCGCGTCGTACGCGGTGCGGTCGCCGTCGTTGCCGATCCGCGCCTGATCGGCGTACTCGTCGATCGGGTGGGCGTTCCACTGGACCAGCACCTGGTAGCGCTCCGCCGATCCGTCGGTGTAGGCGACGTCGAGCAGCATCAGCTCGAGGTCCAGGCCCACATCGTTGGGCAGCGCCACCACGACGGCGGGTTGCGCGGACGCCAACTCGCGGTTGCGTCCGGCATACCACCGTTGCTGGGGTAGCCACTCGTCGAACGGCAGGGTCATGGTTGGTCTTTCGGTTCGGGTTCGGGTGCACGCAACGAGAACCAGTAGAACCCGTGGCCGGGCAGGGTCAGCAGATACGGCAGCTGACCGATCGACGGGAACTCGACGTATCCGGTCATCTCGATCGGGGTGTACCCGCTGTAGGCCTGCAGGTTCAGCTCGATGGGCTGCGGAAAGCGCGACAGGTTGTTCACGCACAGCACCGTGTCGGCGCCGCCGTCGTCGCGTTGGATCTCGCGGACATAGGTCAGCACGGACGGGTTGGACCCGCCCAGCTCGTGGAAGGTGCCGATCGCGAACGCCTCGTGGCGGCGCCGCACGGCCAGCATGGTGCGGGTCCAGTTCAGCAGCGAATTCGAGATGTCGCGCTGGGCTTCGACGTTGACGGCCTGATACCCGTAGATCGCGTCCTGGTTGGGCGGCAGGTACAGCCGGCCCGGCGTGGCGGTGGAGAATCCGGCGTTGCGGTCCGGCGTCCACTGCATCGGGGTGCGCACGCCGTCGCGGTCGCCGAGCCAGATGATGTCGCCCATGCCGATCTCGTCGCCGTAGTACAGCATCGGCGAACCGGGCAGGCTCAGCAGCAGCGCGGTGAACAGCTCGATCTGGTTGCGGTCGTTCTCCAGCAGCGGGGCCAGCCGCCTGCGGATGCCGACGTTGGCTTTCATCCGCGGATCCTTGGCGTACTCGGCGTACATGTAGTCGCGTTCTTCGTCGGTGACCATCTCCAGCGTCAACTCGTCGTGGTTACGCAGGAAGATCGCCCACTGCGCCAGCTCCGGGATGTCGGGCGTCTGCGCGAGGATCTCGCTGATCGGAAACCGCGATTCGCGCCGCACCGCCATGAAAATCCGTGGCATCAGCGGAAAGTGGAACGCCATGTGGCATTCGTCGCCGCCGGTGTCGGGGTCGCCGAAGTACTGCACGACGTCGGCGGGCCACTGGTTGGCCTCGGCCAGCAGCACCCGGCCGGGATATTCGTCGTCGATCACCTTGCGGCAGTGTTTGAGGAACGCGTGCGTCTCGGGCAGGTTCTCGCAGTTGGTGCCTTCACGCTCGAACAGGTAGGGCACCGCGTCCAGCCGAAAGCCGTCGATGCCGAGATCCAGCCAGAACCGCAGGACGTCGATCATCGCCTCCTGCACCGCCGGGTTGTCGTAGTTCAGATCGGGCTGGTGGGAAAAGAACCGGTGCCAGTAGAACTGCCTGCGCACCGGGTCGAATGTCCAGTTGGACTCCTCGGTGTCGACGAAGATGATCCGCGCGTCGCGATAGCGGTCGCTGGTGTCGCTCCACACGTAGAAGTCGCCGTACGGCCCGTCGGGGTCGCGGCGCGACTCCTGAAACCAGGCGTGGGAATCGGAGGTGTGGTTCATCACCAGGTCGGTGATCACGCGGATGCCGCGCCGGTGCGCGGCGTCCAGCAGCTCGACGAAGTCCTCGACGGTGCCGAACTCGGGCAGCACCTTGTAGAAGTCGCGGATGTCGTAGCCGCCGTCGCGCAGCGGGGAGTCGTAGAACGGCGGCAGCCAAAGGCAGTCGACGCCAAGCCATTTGATGTAGTCGAGCTGTTCGGTCAGCCCGCGCAGATCACCGACGCCGTCGGCGTTGGAGTCGTAGAAGGCGCGCACCAGCACCTCGTAGAACACGGCGCGCTTGAACCACGTCCGGTCCTCGGGCAGCACCCGGGCGTGGCCGAAGTCGTCGGCGGTGGGGTGCTCAACGGTCCGGCCTTCGGGACCCTCCTCGACATGGCTGCCTTCGGACGGGTCGTGTTCGTGTCCACCGCTGCGCTGATCCATACCGAGTTCAAACGTACCCACGTCCGCCGAAAATGAATCGGTGCACCGGCGGTATGGTGCCGACGTGGCCGTTCGTGATCATGGGGATCCGGGTGACGCGCCCTCGGTGCCGCCCCCGCTGACCGAAGTCGTCAACGACGCGCGCCCGTCGGCGGCCGAGGAAGCGCGCACCATCGCCGCATCCACCAACGCGGGCACGCTGGCGACCCTGACGGTCGACGGTGATCCGTGGGCGTCGTTCGTGACGTACGGGCTGCTCGACGGCGCGCCGGTGCTGTGCGTGTCCAACCTCGCCGAGCACGGCCGCAACCTCGAGCACGATCCGAGGGCGAGCATCGCGATCGTCGCACCCGACGCCGAAGCCGATCCGCTGGCCAGCGGGCGGGTCACGCTGGCCGGTGTGGCCGAGGCGCCGACCGGCGCGCAGCGGGCGGCGGCGCGCGAAGCGCACCTGTCGGCGGTCGCGTCGGCCAAGTACTACATCGACTACAGCGACTTCACGTTGTGGGTGCTGCGCGTGCAGCGGGTCCGCTGGGTCGGCGGATACGGCCGGATGGACTCGGCGACGGGTGCGGCCTACACCGCGGCCGAACCCGACCCCGTCGCGCCGCACGCGGCCGGCGCGATCGCCCACCTCAACGCCGACCACGCCGACACGCTGGTCGCGATGGCCCAGGCGTTGGGCGGCTACCCCGACACCACCGCCGCGACCTGCACCGGCGCCGATCGCTACGGCCTGGACTTGCGCGTTGTCACCGAGCGCGGGATGGCCTACACCCGGATCGGCTACGCCGCCCCGCTCGATTCGGCGGCCGAATTGCGCGCCGCCGCGGTGGAGTTGACCCGCCGCGCCCGGCAGGCCTGAAATACCATCACCCCATGTCTTGGCGCCCCGACAGCTGGCAATCGGCGTTCGACCTGATCAAGAACCGCGGCTACGAGCACCGCGCCGAGCCGTTCACGTTGGCCAGCGGTCAGCTCAGCCACGACTACATCGACGGTAAGTACGCGATCGACACCGGCGAGCGGTTGACGATCGTCAGCCGCGCGGTCGCGGATCTGGCCGCCGGGCACGGCATCGAGTTCGACGCGGTGGGCGGGCTCACGATGGGCGCCGACCCGCTGGCGCACGGCGTGGCGATGGTGACCGGCAAGGCGTGGTTCTCGGTGCGCAAGGAGCAGAAGCAGCGGGGCCGCGAGCAGTGGATCGAAGGCACCCGGCTGCAGCCGGGCACCCGGGTGCTGCTCGTCGACGACGTGATCAGCACCGGCGGATCCACCGAGATCGCGTTCGACCGGGTGACCGCGGTGGGTGCCGTGGTCGCCGGCGTCATCCCGATGGTGGACCGCGGCGACGTCGCGGCCGCCCGCTTCGCGGACCGCGGCGTCCCGTTCGTCGCGCTGGTCACCTACCGCGATCTGGGCATCGAACCGGTCAAGGACGTCTAGTTCAGCGCACCAGCGCGGTGATCACCGACCAGTATCGCTGCCGCTCGGCTTGGGGCATGTGGGGTGGAAACGAAACCGATACCGGCCCAACGTGTTTGAATCCACGCGGCACTGCATAGCGCATCGCCTGCGCCGGGGTGGCGAAGGACTTGACCCGCAACGTGTCGGTGACCACGGACTGTTCGCACTGCGCGAGGCCGCATTCCTGGGCGGTGGTGTCCAACGGATGCGGTGCGGTCAGCCCGGCGCGGGTGAGCGCGCGGATCACGTCGTCGGCGGTCAATTCCGGTGCGGCGCCACCACGTTCGGTGCTCGCGCCCAGCGGTTGACTGTGAGCCGAGCTGCTCGGCGGCGCCACCCCGGTGGGCGGCGCCGGTTCGGCGCACGCTCCGAGCGCCAGCACCAGCACGGCTGCGGCCGCCGTAATCTTTCCGCTCATGTTTGCGACCGGCAGGTCTGGATCGGCACTTGGATGTCGATGTCGCCGGAGCGCTCGAACCCGAACGTCACGGCGACCGATGTGCCGGGCCGGGCGTCGGCGTTCAACCCCTCCAGATCGATGGCTTGGATCGAAAACCCCTTGGCGCCGACCGGTTTCACCTGTCGCTGCCCGAATGCGACCGAGGTGCCGGGCCAGATCTCGACCGGCGCGTCGGTGGAGTACTGCACGGTGTCGGCGGCGTCGATCGTGATGTCGAGCAGCCGCTCGATACCGCTCGGCCGGTGGTTGGCGACGGTGAACCGCAGCTCGGCCTGCCCGCCGACCGCGATCGAACACCTGCCCGGGATGAACTGCGGAACGATGTAGGCGTGCTCGACGGCGGTGGCCTGCCCGGCCGCGCCGGCGGATGACCCCTCGGGTGAACCCGACCCTCCACCCGAGGGGCCGTGCCCGCAGCCGGCCGCCGTGATCAGCACCGTCGCGCCCGCGGCGCACAGCGCAAGTGAAGTCGCCTGGCTGCGCACGTCGGTCCTACCATGGCCTGGTCATCGTGGCTGCCGTTTGCAGTTGCGGCCGCGCAACCCTTGTCGGCAGGATTCTCGGTATGACGTCAATGCACAGCGCCCCCGCCGACAGCGGCGAGGACGCGTTGGTGGCCCAGGTCGACGAGGTGTTGCGGGCCTCGCGCGCGATCGTCGGCATCGTCGCGACGTCGCTGGCCGGTGTCGACGAAGTCGTCACGGTGCCGCAGCTGCGGACGCTGGTGATGGTGCACACCCGCGGTCCGCTGAACCTGGGTGCGGTCGCGGCCGGGCTCGGGGTCAACCCGTCCAACGCCAGCCGCACCTGCGACCGGCTGATCCAGGCCGGCCTGCTCGATCGGCGGGAATCGACCGTGGATCGGCGCAACATCACGTTGTCCTTGACCGCGGCCGGGCGGCGGTTGGTCGAAAAGGTGACCAAGCGGCGCCGCAAAGAGATCGAACGGGTGCTTTCGACGATGACGCCCGGCGAGCGCAGCGCAGTCGGTGCGGCGATGGCCGCGTTCGCCTCGGCAGCCGGCGAACCCGAGGACGAGGCCAGGCTTCTCGCCTTGATGTGGCCCGCGACGCCCTGAGTCATACCTCTGTGATACCCACATCGGTTGCGCAGACGCAAGCATCCGCCGCTGATCACGCACTGATTGTGATCAGGCGGCCACCACAAGGACACCGCCGGTTTCCAGACCTGGTTCGAGGCCGACGGTCGCCGCGTCGCCGGGGGTGAACGCCCGCGCCGCCGAACTGGCCATCTGCGCGCTGATCACCGCGCCGTCGGGCAGCGTGAGATAGACCCGGGAGATGGCCCCGAGGAACGCCACCGACGTGATCGTCGCCGGACCTGCGGGGTCCGCCGTGATGGTGACGGACTCGGGGCGCACCATCGCCAGCCCGGCGCCGGAGGGGACCGAGCCGGGCAGGGTCGGAACCGACGCGCCGAGCAGGTGTGCCCGCCCGCCCGACACCCGCGCGGGCACCTTGTTGGTCAGCCCGACGAACTCGGCGACGAACGGTGTGGACGGGTGGGCGTACACGTCGGCGGGCGGCGCGAGCTGTTCGAGCCTGCCGTGGCTCATCACGCCGACCCGGTCGGCGATGGCCAGCGCCTCCTCCTGGTCGTGGGTGACGAACAACGTCGTCGTGCCGACCTCGAGCTGCACCCGCCGGATCTCGTCGCGCAGCGCGGCGCGCACCTTCGCGTCCAGCGCGGACAGCGGTTCGTCAAGCAACAGCACCCGCGGGGCGATCGCCAGCGCGCGGGCCAGCGCGACGCGCTGCTGTTGGCCGCCGGACAGTTCGCTGGTGAACTTGTCGCGGTGCTGCGCCAGCCCCACCATGTCGAGCATCTCGGCGGCGCGAGAAAGCCGTCGGCTCTTGGACTTTCCGCGCATCTTCAGCCCGAACGCCACGTTGTCGAGCACGGTCAGATGCGGAAACAGGCTGTAGGCCTGAAACACCATGCCCATATCGCGTTTGTTGGCGGGCACGTTGCCGATGTCGCGGCCGTCGACGGCCACGGTGCCCGACGTGGCGTCGTCCAGTCCGGCGAGGATGCGCAACGCGGTGGTCTTACCGCAGCCCGACGGGCCCAGCAGCGCGACCAGCTCACCCGGCTCGATGTGCAGCGTGAAGCCGTCGAGCGCGTTGACCGCCCCGTAGCTGCGGGTGACGTCGGTGAAGTCGACCGAGACGCTCACGGCAGCACCCCTTCGACGCGGCGCCGGCCCCGGGTCACCAGCGAAAGACCAAGCAGCAATATGAAACCCAACACCAGCACCGCCAGCGATGCGGCCACCGACGTCGGGCCGTCGCTCTTGCCGATCGCGACGATAGCCACCTGCAACGTCTGATAGCCCGACAGCGACGCGATGGTGTACTCGCCGAGCACCACCGCGATCGAGATGAAGGCCGCCGACAAGATTCCCGACCAGATGTTGGGCACCACCACCCGCAGGATCGTGGTGGCCCACCCGGCGCCCAGCGATCGGGCCGCCTCGGTCAGCGTGCGCAAATCGATCGCCGACAGCGCCGCATCCAACGCGCGGTAGGCGAACGGCAACACCAGCACCACGTAGACGAACGTCAACGTCAGCGCGGATTCGCCGAGGAAGTAGGTCACCCACAGGTACACGTTGCGCAGGCCGACGACGATCACCAGCGCGGGAATCGTCAACGGCAGCAGGCACAGAAACTCCACCGTGTTCTTCGCCCACGGCGCCCGCAGCCGCACCCAGATCATCGTCGGCACCAGCAGCACCAGCATCGCCGCGACGGTGAGCACGGCCAGCAGCACCGAGATCACGATCGCCGAGTACAGCGCCTCGTCGGTGACCAGGGCGGCCCAGGCGTCCCAGGTGCGCCCGCCGGCGATCAGGTCGCGGGTGGAGAAGTCGGCCATCGCGTAGAGCGGGAAGCCGAAGAACGCCGCGAACACCAACCACAGCGTCGCGCGAAGCACCTTGCGGCCCGGCCTCATCGCAGCCACCGCGCGGTCCGTCGCACCAGCACGTGGTAGGCCACCATCACCACCGCGACGACCACCACCATCTCCAGCGCCAGCGCGTAGGCGAACCCGGCCTGGCCGAGCACCACCTCGCTGGTGAGTGCGGTCCGGATCAGCAGCGGCACGATCGGGCTGCCCTGGCTGACCAGCGCGGCCGCGGTGGCATACGCCGCGAACGCGTTGGCGAACAACAACAGCGTCGAGCCGAGAAACGCCGGCGTGAGCAGCGGCACCGCGACCGTGCGGAAGTACTGCCACCGCGACGCGCCCAGACTCATTGCGGCTTCGCGCCACTGCACCCGCAGGCCCTCCAGCGCGGGCAGGAACACCAGCACCATCAGCGGGATCTGGAAATAGGAGTAGACCAGGATCAGCCCGCTCAGGCTGTACAGCCACCCCGATCCGGCCAGGTTCCACCCGAACAGCTGCTGCAGCCACAGGGTCAGCACGCCGTTGAGCCCGACCGTCGCCAGAAACGCGAAAGCCAATGCCACACCGCCGAATTGGGCCAGCACACTGCACACCGAGAGCACCGCGCGCCGCACCATCGAGGTGGGTGGGCTGCTGACGATCAGCCACGCCAGAACGGAGCCGAACACCGCGCCGATGATCGCCGTGCTGCCCGACAGCAGCAGGCTGTCGACCAGCGCCGCCAGCGCGGCACCCGAGAACAGCGCCCGGATCTGAGCGAGCGAGAACACCCCGTCGACGACGAACGCGTTGACGATCACCGTTGCCGTCGGGATCAACAGAAACGTGACCACGATCGCCAGAAACGGCAGCAGCGGCAGCGTTTCCCGCAACCGCCGGTGTAGTGCTGGTGCCGCCATGGCGGGTCTAACCGACTGCAGCGGCCCAGTGCTCGGACAGGTACGCGGTCGCCTGCTCGGTCTGGTCGGGGCTCGGTACCGTGACCGGGCCGTCGATGATCGGCAGGCTGGCGGCGGCGACCGGGTCGAGGGTGCCGTCGGTGATCATGTTGTCGGCACGTACGGGCCGGACACCGCCTGCGGCGTACAGGTTTTGGCCCTCGTCGCTGTAGAGGAACTCCTGCCAGAGCCGGGCGGCGGCCGGATGCGGGGCGTCCTTGTTGATCGCCTGGTAGTAGAAGCCCGCCACGGCGTACTCCGGTGGCACGAAGACCCGCCACGACGGCAGCTTCTGGGTCTGGGTGGCGTTGAGGTAGTTCCAGTCGATCACCACCGGCGTCTGACCCGATTCGATGGTGGCCGGCGTCGGGTCGACCGGCAGGAAGTTGCCCGCCTCGTTGAGCTTGCGGAAGAACTCGACGCCCGGCGCGATGTCGTCGACCGAACCGCCCTGCGACAGCGCGACCATCAGGACCCCGGAGTAGGCCGCCCCGGCCTGGGTCGGGTCACCGTTGAGCGCGACCATGCCGCGGAATTCCGGTTTGAGCAGGTCGTCGATGCTGGTGACCTCGGGCACCTTGGCGGAGTCGTAGCCGATCGACATGTAGCCGCCGTAGTCGTTGACCCATCTGCCCTCGCGGTCCTTGAAGGCCGCCGGGATGTCGTCGAACGTGGTGACCCGGTACGGCGCGAACATGTCGGTGTTGGCGAGCGCGACCGACTGTCCGAGGTCGAACACGTCGGGTGCGCTGCTCCTGCCCTTCTGCTGGGTGGCGGCGTTGATCTCCTCCTGGCTGGAGGCGTTGGGCTGCGCCGAGTTCACCTTGATGCCGTACTTGTCGGAGAACGTCTGGATGATGGTGCCGTAGTTGGCCCAATCTGGCGGCAACGCAATGACATTGAGCTCGCCTTCGGTCTTGGCGGCTTCGATGAGCCCGTCCATGCCGCCGAAGTCCTGTGCCGAGGTGGCTTCGCCGGCCTTCACGCCGGACTGCGTTTCGGCTCCTGCGTTGTCCTTCTCCGGCGGGGCGCAGGCCGCCGTTCCGACGAGCAGGAACGCGGAGGCGGTCACGGCCGCCAGACGGGACTTCATATCGTTGCCAACCTTCCGGTGGTTCTGCGAAGCGCGATGGCACCCTATCGCGGCGGTCGTCGGCGCTGGTACCGGAGTTAGCATCGGTGGATGGCTGAGCGCGAGGAAGCCAGGGGATTCGACGCGTTCGATCCGGACACCTGGCGCTTCGAGCCGGCGCCCGCGCCGTGGTACCGGCGCAGGCAGGCGCTGACCGCGGGGATCGCCGTCGTCGCGGCGTCGGCGGCCATCGTCGTCTCGGGGGTGCTGCTGGTGTTCGACGGGTCCGGTGCGGTGCCCACCGAAACCGCCCCGGCGCCGGCCACCACGCGCGTCCCCACCACCGCGCCCAGCGCCGCACCGCGCACCGCTGCGCCGACCCCCGCGTCCACGCCCGCGCAAACCAGCGTCGAACCGCCCGCGCCCGCGCCGCCGCCGGCCGGGATCACCGCGGAGCCGATCGTGACCGCGCCGGCGGTCGAGGAGCCGCCGTCGACGCGGGCCACCAAGGAACCCGAGTTCGGGGTGACGCGCACCCGCGAGACGCGCAGGCCGATCAGCGTCGCGCCGAATCGGCCCGGCTAGCGTCGGCTCCGCGGAATAGGCTGAGCCCATGGCCGGAACCGAGGCCGAGGCGCTGTTCGCGCAGTCACCGGTCGCGATCCTGGGCACCGTCGGCGCGGACGGTGCACCGCACCTGGTGCCCGTGGTGTTCGGGGTGCACGACGGCGTCGTCTACACCGCCGTCGACGCCAAACGTAAATCCACCCAACGGCTGCGGCGGCTGGCCAACATCGAGGCCAACCCGCGGGTGAGCCTGCTCGTCGACCACTACGCCGACGACTGGACGCAGCTGTGGTGGGTGCGCGCGGACGGGCTGGCAGAAGTGCACCACAGCGGCGAGGCCCGCGCCGTCGGCTATGCGCTGCTGCGCAGCAAATACGTTCAGTACGAGCGGATTGCGCTGGACGGGCCGGTGGTGACCGTCGCCGTCGACCGATGGGTGTCCTGGCACGCGTGAGCGACAGGGTCGCGCTTCGGCGGGCGACCACAGCCCTGGTGTCGAAATCGACGCGGCGGACGTGCACCAGACCCCTTGTGCTCGGTGTCGGTTGGGGGAATGGTGGGAGGCACCACCGTCAGGAGGCGACGCCATGGCTGACAAAACGACAACTTCTGGTGGTGCCGGAGCCGCCCCCACCGCGGACAGTCCGGCCGCCATCCGAAACGTGGTGCTGGTGGGCCCATCGGGTGGCGGCAAGACCACACTCGTCGAATCGCTGCTCGTGGCTTCCGGGGTGCTCAACCGGGCCGGCTCGGTCGTGGACGGCACCACGGTGTGCGACTTCGATGACGCCGAGATCTCCCAGCAGCGCTCGGTCGGGCTTGCGCTGGCATCGCTGAAACACGACGGCGTCAAGGTCAACCTGATCGACACCCCGGGCTACGCCGACTTCGTCGGGGAACTGCGCGCGGGGCTACGCGCCGCCGACTGTGCGCTGTTCGTGATCGCGGCCAACGAACAGGTCGACGAGCCGACCAAATCGCTGTGGCAGGAGTGCAGCCAGGTCGGCATGCCGCGCGCGGTGGTGATCACCAAACTCGACCATGCCCGCGCCGACTACGATGCCGCGCTGACCGCGGCCCAGCAGGCGTTCGGCGACAAGGTGCTGCCGCTGTACCTGCCGGCGAATTCACCATGCACCGGGCTGATCGGATTGCTGTCGCAGACGCACTACGAGTACGCCGACGGCAAGCGCACCGCCACCCATGAGCCCGACGTTTCATACGCCGAGGCGATCGAGGAGATGCGCGGCACGCTGATCGAGGGGATCATCGAGGAATCCGAGGACGAGACGCTGATGGAGCGCTACCTCGGCGGTGAACAGATCGACGAGTCGGTGTTGATCGACGATCTCGAAAAGGCCGTGGCGCGCGGCTCCTTCTTTCCGGTGATCCCGGCGTGCAGCGGCACCGGCGTCGGCACCCTCGAACTGCTGGAGATCATCACCAGCGCCTTCCCGTCGCCGCCGGAACATCGGTTGCCCGAGGTGTTCACGCCGCAGGGCAAGGCGCGCGACGGGCTGACCTGTGACCCGAACGGGCCGCTGCTGGCCGAGGTCGTCAAGACCACCTCGGATCCGTACGTCGGCCGGGTCAGCCTGGTGCGGGTGTTCTCCGGCACGATCAACCCGGATGCGACCGTGCACGTGTCGGGTCATTTCACGTCGTTCTTCGGCACGCCGGCCCACAACGGCTCGACCGTCAGCCATGAGGATCACGACGAGGACGAACGCATCGGCACGCTGTCTTTTCCGCTGGGCAAACAACAGCGACCGGCGCCGTCGGTGGTCGCGGGCGACATCTGCGCGATCGGCCGGCTCAGCCGCGCCGAAACCGGAGACACGTTGTCGGACAAGGCCGATCCGCTGGTCCTCAAACCGTGGACTATGCCCGAACCGCTGTTGCCGATCGCGGTCGCGCCGCGCGCCAAGACCGACGAGGACAAGCTGTCGGTCGGGTTGCAGCGGCTGGCGGCAGAGGATCCGACGCTGCGTATCGAGCAGAACCGCGAAACCCACCAGATCGTGCTGTGGACCATGGGCGAGGCCCACGCCGGGGTGGTGCTGGACGGGTTGCAGCGCCGCTACGGGGTCGCCGTCGACACGATCGAGTTGCGGGTGCCGATGCGGGAAACGTTCGGCGGCAAGGCCAAAGGCCACGGTCGGCACGTCAAGCAGTCCGGCGGGCACGGCCAGTACGCGGTGTGCGACATCGAGGTGCAGCCGCTGCCGGAGGGTTCGGGGTTCGAGTTCGTCGACAAGGTGGTCGGCGGCGCGGTGCCGCGCCAGTTCATTCCCAGCGTCGAGAAGGGAATCCGCGCGCAGATGGAAAAGGGCGTGGGCGCTGGCTATCCCGTCGTCGACATCCGGGTCACCCTGTTCGACGGCAAGGCGCACAGCGTCGACTCGTCGGACTTCGCGTTTCAGATGGCCGGCGCGTTGGCGCTGCGAGAAGCCGCCGCGGCCACCAAGGTGAACCTGCTGGAACCCGTCGACGAGGTGTCGGTGCTGGTGCCCGACGATCTGGTGGGCACCGTGATGGGTGATCTGGCGGGCCGCCGCGGCCGGGTGCTGGGCACCGAGAAGGTCGGCGAGGACCGGACGCTGGTCAAGGCCGAGATCCCGGAGGTCGAGCTGACCCGGTACGCGATCGACCTGCGTTCGATGGCCCACGGCGCCGGATCGTTCACCCGGTCCTTCGCCCGCTACGAGCCGATGCCCGAGCACGCCGCCGCCAAGGTGATGGCGCCGGCCTGAGACAGCCAATTCTGCGGCGGCTGTCAGGCTGTTCTCAGCCGAACTTTCTACCGTCGAGCCTCGTGCAAGATCGGACTCACCTGCTTCGCCATGTCATCGTGACCGGGCTGATGGGCATCGCCGTGTTGGTCATCGCCTGGCTGTGGCTGTTCAACGGCGCCCATTGACCCCGACGCCCGACCGGCCCTACCGCGGCGGGTCGCCCCGCCAGCTGAAGCTGTTCACGTATTTGCCCATGTCCAAAGCGATTTGGAGGTTGGCACCCGACGGTTTACCGAACCCGAAGTCGGGGCCGAACTCGTGGTAGGGGCCCACCGCGGCGGCCACCAGCGCCAGCCCGTCCTTCACCGCGACCATCACCATCACCCGCATCCTCGCGTAGCTGGTGTTGGCGCCCTGCGGCCAGCAGTCGGCCACCTCGCCGTAGCCGGGCTGGTAGCCGACCATCGCATTCGGTATCTCGTATGCGGTACGCGTGTCCGGAAACGCCTTGCTCACCACCGCCTTGGCGATCTCCTCGGCCGACCGGTTGCCCGCGGGTACGCCGAACAACCGCATGGTGCCGCCGTCGCCGGCCAGAAACTGCGCGGTCACCCCGTCGGGTTGGGTGGTGATGCGATAGGCCGAACTCGGCGTCGGGTGGCTCACCGAGAACGCGCCGTCGGCTGCGGTGAAGCGCGGGTTGATCTCCACCGGCGTACCGGTGGGCGGGCGTCCGCACTCGGGCGGGCAGGCGTAGCGGGCGGGCGGCTTGCTGATCGCCGCCGACCACGCGATCAGACCGGCGGCCACGACGACGATGGCCAGCAGCCACGTCACCACCAGCCGTCGCCGCGACGTCCGCCGCGGCGCGGGCGCCGCGTAGGTGCCTGGCGGAACCGCATATCCCGGAAAGTACGTCGGCGCGCTCACGGCGTATCGGGTCCGGTCCGGCGCACCGGCCGCATCGTTCGCCGGTAGCTGCGCGACGTCCGCGACGAGGCGCGGGTCGCCACCCCGCACGCCGGACAGAACGCCATATCGGGCACCACATGTCCGCAGTGCGGGCACAGCAGCGGCTCATCGGCGGCGATGTCGTCGTGGGCTTCGTGCAGCAACGCCAGATGCAGCCCGATGCGCAACAGCAGCAGCGCGACCACCGCCAACAGCAGATGCGTCGCCAACATCAGCAGCTGTGTGGGCGCGGCGGCGTCGACCACCCCGAGCGCCAGGCACACCGTCAGCACCGCGGCCGCGAACCCGACGAGCACACCGCGCACCACCATCGGCCGCTGGCGCTGCTTGCTCGGCGGCCGCCGAAACCACAGCGCCGCACCGATCAACCCGCCCGCCGCGGCGGCCGTGACGGGTTCGGCCACTCCCCGGATGCCGGCCTCCACCAGCAGGCTGGCCATCGGCTGCCGGCTGACCACCCCGGTCCCGAACTGCGGTGCCAGATGGGCCAGCGTCGACGCGGCGGTGAACGCGAGCGCGCCGAGCGCACCAACCAGGAAGCCGTCCAACGCTTCTCGGGTCGGCGGCCGCAGCATCCGCACGATCACCGCGGGCGCCAGCATCAGGAGCACACCGCCGAGCGGTAGCGCGATACCGTCGCGCAGCATGCGGCCCCAGTCCATGCCTTCGGTGAGGCCCAGCTCGTAGGAGCGGGTGATCGTCGCCTCGGTCAGCAGCACCCACCCCAGACCCAGCCCCACCCCCAGCGCGGCCGTCAGCGCCAACGTGCGAAAGCCGAAGTCCCGGAACGCATCTGACTCCCGCAGGTAGATGACGAACAACACCGGAAGGCCCAGTGCGGCCACGGTCACCAGCGCGGCCGGCAGCCGCAGCAGCGTGAACGCGACCAGCGTCGCCACCAGCACCGCCAGGCCCCACCGAAACGCGGTGCGGGAGCGCCCCGGCAGATGCGGAAACAGCGAGCTGGTCGGCGACGGCGCCAGCAGGTGTTCGTCGGGCGCGGCGCCGAAGTCGCGCACCCGCAGCCAGTCGGGTCCCTCACCGCGCCGCGGGGTCAGGTGACAGCCGCACAACCCGCAGTACTCGCCGGCGGGGACGTCGGTTCGACACACCCGGCATTCGGCGGTGGGCACGCTCATTGGCCAGATTCCTCGAGCGCCAGCAGGTTTCGGACGAGGTTGTCGACATCGGGGGTGCCCAGCCCGGTCACCAGGTCGTAGCCGGCTCCGGCGTCGGCGACCGCGTTGCCGCCGAGGATCACGTCGCGGAACCCGGGCAGCGGCGCACCCGCCGCGATGCGGTACAGCTTCGGGTTCAGCTCACCGAGAAGCTGTCCGCCGTTGGCGAGCAGGTACTGGTTCATCACCGCGGCGAAGCCGGCCCAGATCGGCGCCGACTGCGACGTGCCGCCGCCGACGAGCGGGGTCTGTTGGAACACGATCCGCACCCCGGTGAACGGGTCGGCGACCGCGGCGACGTCCGGTGTCAGCCTGCGGCCGGGGTTCTCGTCGGGCAACACGTCGCGCTGCCAAACGGGGCGGTCGAACAACGCCGACACCCCGCCGCCGGTGCCCACGGACAGCGGCACGTCGAACCAGGCCTGCTCGGCCAGCCAGCGGCCGTCGGCGTCGGTGGACAACGTGGTGCCGCCGACGTCGGTGATCTCCGGTAGCGACGCGACGGTGTCCAGCCCGATGTCGTCCTGCCCGGGCGGCGAGGACCATTCGCCACCGCCCCTGCATTCCAGCCCGGCGAGATCACCGCTGGCGTTGAACGCCGTCGTGCCGTTGGCCTGCGCGGCCGCCAACGCCGAGCGCACCGGCGCGAGATCGGCTGCGGTGACCAGCTTGTCGCATCCCCAGCCGATCGACAGGCTCCACACCGCACCGGGAAATCGCCGGTCAGTTTCGGCGAACATCTCGCCGACCTTCTCGAAGGTCCCGTCGCCCGCGACGGTCGGGCGCGCGCTGACGACGACCTTGCGCGCATCGGGGGCCACCGCGTGCGCCACCTGAAGGTCCATGGTGGTCTCCCCGCGCGGCGCGTCGAGTTCGCCGCCGACCACCTCCGGGGTGAACCGCGGCAGCCCGAACGTGTCGGCGAACAGGTCGAGGTCGGCCTGCGCGAAACCGTCGAACGCGAAGAACACGATCGTCACACCCTTGCCGGTGTAGCCGGCGGCGGTCAGCGGATCGACGTTGTAGGTGTGGCGCAGCGCCGCCGGCGACAGGCCCTTGTCCGGCACGTCCAGCGGCACCATCGGCAGCTGCGAGGTGTGGTGCGGTACGTAGCCGAGAATCCGGCCGACCTCTTCGACGTCGCCGCGCAGCGCGTCGGGAACCTGCGGCTGATGCGGGGACGCGTAGAACACCCGCCCGCGTCGGCCGCGGTAGTCGTGCACCTCCACGTCGAATGCGCGCGCCAGGTGCTGCGCGGTGCCTTCGACGACGGCCCAGTTGTCGCCCTGCTGCCACCGCACGGCCAGCTCTCGACGCTGCGCCCAGTCGAACACCGCGCCCGGACGGTTCCGGTGGTGCAGGGCCAAGGTGAGCTGGGCGCCGTCGTCGTGCGACGGCCCCAGGTCGGTCGAGTTGGCCAGCAGGTAGGCGTACGGCCCGGTGATCGCGGTGTCTGGCGGCGGCGGCGACGCGCGCAGGTCAGCGGCGAACACCAGCACGCTCGCCGCCAGGACCGCGAGCATACCGAGCCGCCCCGACGTCAGCGCCGCTCTGAACCGATCGAATCGATGCTCAGTGATCGCCGGGGTGGGCTGTCGGCGCGGGGGGCGCTTTCACCGTCGGCGAGAACGGGTTGGGCCCGGGATCGATGCGCGGCGCCTTCTCCGTCGGCGGGCCAGGGTCGGCCGGGTCCGGCGGCGGCGGGCTCTCCGGCGGTGCGGTCGTGGTGGTCGTCCCCGTGGTGGTCGTGGTGGTGTCTGTGGGCGTCGATTCCTCTTCGCCTGCGCACGACGCGGTCAACAGCACGGTCGCCGCGATCGCGGCGCCACCGGCGACCGCGGCGATACGGCGCCCCAAAAGCCCTGGCCTCATCTGTTCATTCCCATCTGTTCCGACCCGGTACCGAGGGCATACCAAGATCACCGTCGGCGAGGTGAAACTTTAATGGAATATGCAGGTCCGCGCGCGTCGACTAATTGCGCGGCGCAGCGTTGAGCGCGGCGATCGCCTCGGCCAGCGTCGGATACAGGGCGAACACCTGGTCCAGGCCCGTCAACTGGATTGGCCTGCTGGTTGCGGGGCCGTTGGCGACCACCGCAAACCCGGTGCCCTTGCTGAGCGCCTCGTTGGTGGCCACCAGCGTCTGCAGGCCCGCCGACGCCAGGAAGTCGACGTCGGTCAGGTCGATGACCAGGGCGGTGGGTTTGGCGTCCAACGCGTCGGTGATCGCGTCTTCGAGGGTGCTGACGGTGGCCACGTCGACGTCGCCACCGACCGCTACCACGGCGACCCCATCTTGGTGGGTGACCGACGTGGTGATCGGATCGTTACCTGGCAACAGTGGTCCTTACGTTCGGAAGCGCCGCCGGGGGCGGACGACGGCAGTGCGCAGAGCTTAACGCTTCACCGCCGGTTGCAGATCAACGCTTCGACGGTTCCGCGGATACCTGCAGGCTAATGTCGCGGTAGGACCCGTGCGCCCGTTAACGCCGACCTGATGCCAGAGCTGGCCGAGCGTGCGCGTTCGAACAAGGCGATCCGGGAGTGACAGTGGCGTTTGATTTCGTCGTCCAGATCAGCGGTCCAGGCGATGTGGTGGCCGCCCGCCAGGCGGGCGGCGAGTTGGCACGGCGGCTCGGTTTCTCGCTGACCGATGTCACGATGGTCGCCACCGCGATTTCCGAGATCGCTTGCAATATAACGAGTTACGCCGGGCGTGGGGAGATGCGGATCGGTGCGCAGCTGCGCGACGGCAGACCGGCGCTGGTGGTGCACGCCGAGGACGACGGGCCCGGAATCGTCGACGTCGAACGCGCGATGGAGGACGGCTACTCCACGGCTCGCGGGCTTGGACTGGGCCTGCCGGGCGCGCGCCGGCTGATGGACCGGCTGCAGGTCGACTCCGGACCCGAAAGGGGCACGGTGATCGACATGTGGAAATGGGTGCCCGACAGTGGGTAAGCCGGAACAGCGATGACCGAAGAAGCCGACTTCTACGCCCGCTACGCCGAGGCGCTGCAAAGCTATCTGCGCAGCGGCGACGAAGCCGCGTTGGCGCTCGGACACGACCTCGGCCGCCAGGCGCTGCGGGCCCGGATGAGCGTGCTCGAGATCATCGAGAACCATGCGCGGCTGACCGGCGACGGTGGCCGCGGTAAAGAAGCGGGTCCGGGCCGAGGACTGCAGTTTCTGTTGCAAACTCTGGCGGCGCTCGACGTCGCCGCTCGCGGGTTCCTCGACAACACAAGGCGTTATGCGCAGCAGCGGGCCCGCGCCGACGACCTCGCCGATCGTGACGAGTTCCGCACCGCGCTGGTGAACTCCCTGCAGGAAGGTTTCTTCGTCGCCGACCACACCGGCACCATCGTGGAGATCAACGACGCGTTCGCCGACATCACCGGATACGACGCGGACGGCCTGCCCTACCCGATGCCCCATCCGTGGGTGGACGATCCCGACACCGCCTTCGAGCACCTGGCGGAGGTGGCCCGGCGCGGTTCGGGCACGGCCGAGGTCGCCATCCAGCATCGCGACGGCCGCCGCCGGTGGGTGGTGCTGAGCATGAACGTGATCGACGAGCACGCATCGGAGCGCACCGCCTACGTCGGGACGATCCGCGACATCACCGCGCCCCGTGCGGCGGCCGAACGCGACAGCACGGTAGCCCGGCTCGCCACCGGGGTCAGCGTCGCCAAGAACGTCGACGAGGTGCTGTCGATCACGCTGGCGCAATGCGCTTCCACGCTGGACGTCGCACGGGTGCTCGCGGTCATCTGGTCCCCGACCGACGCCGACCCGACGATCCACGTGGCCGGCGATCCCCCGGTGTCCAGTTGGCAGGAGCTGAGCCCGGACTGGCGGCGCACCTTCGACGACGCGCGCGACTGGCTGCCGCTGACCGTCAACCCGGTCGGCGCCGCACCCAGCGCCGGCACCACCCGAGGCTTCGCCGCGGCGCTGTCCAGCACCCGCGACGTCGTGGTGTGCCTGGAACACCGCAACCCCCGCGTGGTCAGCACCGAGGACCGGCGGCTGGTCAGCGCGCTGGTCGGTCATCTGGGGCTGGCGATGCAGCACGTGCGCCAGTTCGAGAACGTCCGGGAGACATCGCTGACGTTACAGCGCTCGATGCTGGCCTCCACCAAGCTCCCGTCCGGTTTTGCGGTGCGCTACGAACCGGCCGTTCCGCCGCTGGAGATCGGCGGCGACTTCTACGACGTGTTACCGGTCGCCGAACACCGGACCGGTGTGGTCGTCGGCGACTGCGTGGGCCGCGGGTTGGCAGCCGCGGCGGTGATGGGCCAGTTGCGGGCGTCCACGCGGGCGCTGCTGATGACGGGTGCAGAGCCGTCGGCGGTGCTCGAACACCTCGACTCGGTGGCCGAGCTGATCCCGGATGCGTTCTGCACCACGGTGTTCGTCGCGGTACTCGACACCGAGGCCCAGTCGGTGCACTACAGCAGCGCCGGGCACGTGCCGCCGGTGCTGGTCACCGGCTGCTCGCCACCGGAACGGCTGACCGACGGGCGTTCGGTGCCGCTGGCGGTGCAGCTCGGCGAACCGCGCCCGCAGGCGAGCCGCACGCTGACGCCCGGTTCGACGCTGATGCTCTACACCGACGGGCTCGTCGAGCGGCGCGACGAAGCGATCGACATCCAGATCGACCGCCTCGCCGAGGTACTCACCGAAACCACCAAACAACCCGTCGAAACCGTCGCGGACACGGTGCTGGCAAAGCTAGTGCCCGACAACGGCTTCGACGACGACGTCGCGATCGTGCTCTACCGGCACACCTACACGCCGCTGCGCATCGAGACCGAAGCCGCGGCGACCCGGCTGGCCGAGGTTCGGCACCGGTTGGGCGCTTGGCTGCAGGGCAACGGCGTCCCCGAACAGCTCGCACACGACATCGTGCTGGTGGTCAACGAGGCGTGTTCGAACTCCGTCGAGCACGCCTACCGCGGCCGGGCCCCCGGCCACATGCGCGTGGAAGCCGACATCAGCGGAAACGAGGTGCACATCGGCGTGATCGACGGCGGTTCATGGAAGCCGCCGCCTGCCGATCCGGGTACCAGGGGGCGGGGGCTGCTGCTAATGCGCGCGGTCAGCGACGGGGTCGATCTCGACGGCACACCCGCGGGCACGACGGTGGAGCTGTCGTTCCGGCTGCCGGATGACAGAAATCCGGACTTGTGCAGCCCGCCACCGCCGCCCGCATGATATTAGTTTCATCGGCAAGCAGCGGCTGTCGCTGTTTCAGGAGGTGCGATGCCCCAACAATCGTGCGGCGCCGGCAGATCCGCTGAGCCATCCATGCCATGACCAAGGCGCAATTCCGGGTGACGGGCGCTGACGCCGAGCAATCACCGGTCGTCGTCGCCACCGGTGAGATCGACCTGGCCAATATCGACGAGTTCGGTGCGGTACTCGCGCGCGCCGCGCGCGCCGACCCCGCGATCACCGTCGACCTCGTTGCGGTGAGCTATTGCGACAGCGCCGCGCTGCGCGAACTGTTTTCTGTCGCGACCAGGACCAAGCTGACGTTGCTGGTGCCCGCCGAGGGACCGATCACGACGTTGCTCGAGATCTCGGGTCTGGATCAGGTCGCGACGGTCCAGGTCGTCGGCTAGTGGGGTCGGCTGGCCGGGCTGGGTCGGCTGGCGGCCGCCTCCAGCTCTTCTTCCAGCGCCCCCTCTTCGCGGCCCAGCGCGATGGTCGACGCCGTCATCGCGACGACCGCGATCGTGATCGCCACGGCTTTGACGCCGTTCACGGTCATGTGCTCGCCGAGCACGACGGCACCGAGCACCACTGCGATGACCGGTTCGAGCACCAGCATCGTCGGCACCGAGGTCTGCAGGGAGCCGGCGTGAAACGCCGACTGCTGCAGGAACACCGCGATCACACCGAGCACCACGAGCAGATACGGGATCGGGGTGGTGATCACGGCGAGCAGCCCGTGGCGGGTGAGGATGTGCATGACGACCTTGGTGAGCACCGCGACGACGCCGAACAGCACGCCGACCGCAACCGCGAGCAGCACGGCCCGCCGCCACCCGGGATTGCGCACCGCCACCACCACACATGCGGTCACCACCGCCGCGCATACCACCGCCACGATCACCATCAGCGGCGCGGACGCCTCGTAGTCGCCGGGGCGGGTCTTGGCCAGCACGACGAACACGGCCAGCGCGGCGGTCAACGCCGAGGCCCACAACCAGTCACTGCGGGTGACGCGGCGACCGGCGAGGCGCGCGCTCAGCGGCAGCGCGAACAACAGCGCGGAAACCAGGATCGGCTGGACCAGCATCAGTGAACCGAACGCGAGCGCGAACGCCTGGAAGCAGAACCCGGTGACGGCCGCTGCGGTGCCGGCCCACCACAGGGGTCTGCGCAGCAGGGTGTAGAACATCACGCTGCTGACGCCGTGCTCGGGTGCGACGTCCATGGTGGCGCGCTGCCGGACCACGATGCCGATCGCCAAAAACACCGCGGCCAGCAACGCGAGAAGGACGGCCAGACCATGGCTCAGCAAGGCGTTGCACTCCCTTCGTCAAACCATGGTCGGCGCACCGAACAAGCAGACCATATGGACCGATGCGCCGCGCAATCGGTGTGACTGCGGACAAGTTTCGACGTCCGGCCCAGCGGGCATTGATCGATCATGAACATGCGACGTTTGGTGCTGTTACTGGGCGCGATCGTGTTGGTCGTGGGTGTCATCGGACTTCTGGTACCCGTATCGGTGGCCGGACCCGACAATCAGAACATCGGCTGCGGCAACGCGATCGCCGCGGACTACGGCGCCGCCCGCGACGTGGACAACAGCAATCCGGCCAACCTGCCGGTGCTCAACGAATTGATTCCGCACACCGACTACGTCGCGCAGTGTGAGTCGGCGGTGTCGCAGCGGCGTACCTGGGCCATTCCGGTGGCGATCATCGGGCTCGTGATTCTGGTCGGCGGGTTCTTCGTCGGCCGCACCGGCAGCGCACGCACCGGCTAACTCGCCTCGCGGCCCCCGACCACGCGCAGCCGGGGCGGCGCGTGGGGCGTCGGCTGGGGTGTCGGCGCGATCTTGTCGTTGACGGACGCCACGACCGTGTCGACGCGGCTGACCGCGCGGTCGCACAGCCCGCGGACCCGGTCACTGGCCTCGTCGACGTCATCTACAGCGCTGCGCAGATACGCCCGGACGCTGACCCGGAAACGCTCGCCGGCCGAGCGCAGCCTGCGGCGAAGCCGGTCGTCGATCTCGACCGAGACGTAGGGCAACACCTGAAGCTTCATGGCCCCACGATAGCGGGCATCCGCTGATCGGTGGTCTGCGGAAGCGGGCGCGCGGCGGTCTCGCGCATGGTCAACACCACGGCCAGCGAGATGACCGCCGCCGCGATCAGATAGAAGGCGGGCGCCACGTTGTTGGCGGTCTCGGCGGTCAGCCAGGTGACCACATACGGTGTGGTGCCGCCGAACCCGGCGACACAGATGTTGTATCCGATCGAGAAACCGCTGTAGCGCACGGTGGTCGCGAACAGTTCGACGCCGGCCGACACCGCCACCGATACGTAGACGGATTCGATCGCGGCCAGCGCGCAGTGCGCGCTGATCGCCGCCGCCAACGACCCGGAGTTCAGCAGCAGAAACAGCGGGTAGCCCAGCACCGCGAAGGCCACCGAGGCGCCGATGAGCAGCGGTTTGCGTCCGATCCGGTCCGACAGCGCTGCCAGCGGCAGGATCAGGATCAACGCCACCAGGCTGGCCAGCGTCATCGACACGAACGCGCTGGTCTTGGAGAAGTCCAGGGTCTGGATGAAGTAGTTGGGCAGGAACGTGAACACCACGTAGTAGCCGACGTTGAACACGATGAACAGCCCGATCACCTGAAGGATCGGCCGCCACGCGGTCGTGACGGCCTCCCGCAGCGGCGACTTGACCACCTGATCGGTCTTGCTGAGTTCGGCGAACTGCGGGGTGTCGTCCAAGCGCAGCCGGATGTAGAGGCCGACCAAACCCAGCGGCCCGGCGATCAGGAACGGTATCCGCCAGCCGTAGCTCTCCATCGCGGCCGCGGGCAGCATGGCCTGCAACAGCGTCACGGTCATCGAGCCGAGCAGAAAGCCCAGCACCCCCGACCACGCCATGAACGTGACGGTCACCCCGCGGCGCTTGTCGGAGGCGAACTCCGCCAGGTACACCGCGCCGCCACCGTACTCACCGCCTGCCGAGAACCCTTGCAGGCAGCGCAGCACCAGCAGCAGCAGCGGCGCGGCGACGCCGATCGAGGCGTAGGTGGGCAGCAGCCCGATGGCCACCGTGGCCGCCGACATCAACAGGATCACAATCGCCAGCACGCGCTGGCGCCCGATGCGGTCACCGAGCGGGCCGAACACGAACCCGCCGAGCGGTCGCATGAAGAACGCGGCAGCGAAGATCGCGAATGTGTTGAGCAGAGCGGCGGTTTCGTTGCCCGCCGGGAAGAAGTTGGCGGCGATGAACGTCGCCAGGAACCCGTAGATCGCGAAGTCGAACCATTCGACCGCGTTGCCGATCGATGCCCCGGTGATGGCCTTGCGCACGTCGGACGGCATGTCGCTGCTCCCTGAAACTAAGCGTAGCGCTCAATAGTGCTGGCGCCAGTGTGGATTGGAGTTTATCGGTCGGCCCAGAACGGGCGGGTGGCGAGCAGCACCAACGCCAGCACGGCGACCGGTGCGGCCAGCGGCAGCCACGGCACTTCGGCGGGCAGCGAGACGGCCGCCAGACCGGCCGCCGTAAACCCCACCGCACCAATCACTGTGGACGCCGTCGCCGCGGTCGTGTGCCGCAGCACCAGGTAGCCGGCGGCGGTCAACCCGCACATCGCCGCCAGCATCGGCGCCGCGTCGGCGAGCACCAGCACCGCACCGCACAACAGCACCGCAAGCGTCGCGCACGGCGCAAACACGTTGCCCGCCAACACCGCCAGCACCGCCATCCCGGCGACCAGCAGCGCGGCGTCGCCGGCCTGCACCGCCGACACCGCGACCATCACCAGCCCGAACGCGGTCGATATCGCGCGGTTCACCGGCGCCTCCCTACCGGGCGCCGCCGCTCCGGCACCAACTGCATCGCTTGATCCAGCGTGTCGACCGCGCGCCACGACACCACGTCGACGCCGACGGTGCCCATGTCGCGGTACAGAAACGACCGTTGCAGCGACCACATCCTGGCGATCAGCGGGTCGGTGTCGTCGGCGAACGGTGCGCCCTCCAGGACGTCCACCGCGACGACGGTGTGCCCCCGCTTGCGCAAATCGATGAGCGCCAAGCCGAATTCGGTGTCGAGCATCGTGGAGAACGCGACGACGATCGCACCGGGCGGAACCGCTGCCTGCGGCGCCAGCGTGCCCGGCGTGGTTTCGAACCCGTCGTCGACGGCGAGGATCGCGTCAAGCACCCGGTAGAACTGCCTGCGGCCGATGTCGGCGCCGAGCCAGCGCGGCCGCCGATCCCCCAGCGCGACGACACCGGCGCGGTCACCGCTTCGCAGCGCGCTCTGCACCACCTGCACCGCGCCCCGTGCGGTGCGGTCGGTGGCCTCGGTCGCCGGTCCGGCAGGTTGCGGATAGTTGTCGACGAGCACCACCACGTCGGCGGCGCGGTCGGTCAACCGCTGGGTGACATGCAGGCTGCCGCGCCGGGCGCTGACCGGCCAGTTGACCGTGCGCAGCTGATCGCCGGGCACGTACCGGCGCACGTCGGCGTACTCGACGCCGGGCCCGACGTACCGGGTGAGATGGGTGCCGAGCCGGTCGAGCAGTTCGGTGCGCGGCAACGCCGTCGCTTGCGGCGGTGCCTGCGGAAAGACGTAAACGTTGGCGGCGTCGACGGTTGCGCGGCCTTCGAGCAGCCCACCGCGGGCGCTGACCCGCACGTGCGCCCGGATCGGATAGCGGCCCCAGCGCTCGGCGCTGGCCTCGACCGTCGTTGCCCGGTTGCCGTCGTGTTCGACGACGTCGCACTGCATCTCGTCAGGTGTCGAGACCGCCAGCGTCACCGCCTCCGGCGCGGCGTCCGCCCACACGGTGATCCGGGCGGGTTCGGTCTCGAAGCACCGGTGTGAGCCCGGTCGGGCGTGTACCCGCACGGTCGGCGGCCTGGGCTGCCAGCCGATCGAACACAGCACCCCGACCAGCGGCGCGGCGAACACCATCAGCTGCCAGAACCCGGCGATCACCGCCACCACGAACGCCACCGCCGCACACGTCACCAGCGCTCTCGTGAGCGGTGACGCGTGCCACGTCAATTGCGGTGTACTGCTTCGGGTCTCGGTCACGACGCGTCACACCTGCGCGCGCGGTACCGGCAGCCGGTGCAACAGTTCCTGGACCACGTCGCTGCCGTGTACCCGCCGCACCCACATCTCCGGGCGCAGGCTGATGCGGTGTGCGATCGCCGGAACAGCAAGGGATTTCACATCTTCGGGGATCACGTAGTCACGGCCGAACAGCAGCGCGCGGGCGCGGGCCAGCTGGACCAGGTCGAGTTCGGCGCGGGGGCTGGCGCCGACGGCGACCTGCGGATGCTGGCGGGTGGCCGCGGCCAGCGCCACCACGTATCCCAGCACGTCGTCGTGCACGCTCACCTGCTCCACCGACTCACGCATCGCGACCAGCTCGTCGGCGTCGACGACCTGCTGCACCACCGGCTCGGTCGACCCGCGGTCGATACGGCGGCGCAGCATCGAAACCTCCTCAGGCTCAGACAGATAGCTCAGCTCGAGCCGGATCGTGAACCGGTCGAGTTGCGCCTCGGGCAGCGGATAGGTGCCCTCGTACTCGATCGGGTTGTCGGTCGCCAGCACGATGAACGGCGCGGGCAGCCGGTGTGTGACACCGTCGATGCTGACCTGACGTTCGGCCATTCCCTCCAGAAGTGCGGCCTGGGTCTTGGGCGGGGTGCGGTTGATCTCGTCGGCCAGCAACAGGTTGGTGAAGATCGGCCCGGCCCGGAACTCGAACCGACCCGACTGCATGTCGTAGACCGTCGATCCGAGCAGGTCGGCCGGCAGCAGGTCGGGGGTGAACTGAACGCGCTTGAACTGCAACCCCAATGCGGCGGCGAACGACCGCGCGATCAGGGTCTTGCCGAGTCCGGGCAGGTCCTCGATCAGCACATGTCCGCCCGCGAGCACCGTGGTCAGGATCAGCGCGAGCGCACCGCGTTTGCCGACCACGACGCGCCCGATCTCGTCGAGCACGGTCTCACAGTTGGCAGTGGTGGTCGCCGCGGGAAGGCCCATGGTCATATCCGCTCCAGCCGTTGCAGGATCTCGTCGAGCGCCGCCCGGCCGGGACCGGGTTCGTTGGCGTCGCTGTGCGCGACGTTCTCCGGGTCCACCCACGCCCACAGCTGCGCGCCGAAAAGCATCTTGCCGGTGGCCGAATACGCGTCGCGGTCCTTGAGTCGCTTTTGCCCCGTTGCCATTTCGAACTGCCGCGCCAGCATCGGCCGCAGGTGGCGGTCCCAGTCCCTTCGAGTGGAGTCCGCCCTGCTGACCAGCGTCTCGGTGCGGGACAGCCAGCGCCGCAGCGACGCTGCGGCGTCGTCAACGGGGACGTCGCCGGCACCGGCAGCCGACCCGAACACCAGGTACCAACGCACCCCCAGCAGCGCCACCGCAAGGGCCAGCCCCGACACCACGAGGGCCATGCCGCGGTCGGGGGCGGCCAGCACCATCAGCTCCGCTCCGACGACCAGCAGAACTGCGGCCGCCGCAAACCTTTTCACGCCGGCACCTCCGGAACCCGGTCACGCAGTTCGGCCAGCACCCGGTGCAGCACCCGCACCGCCGCGTCCCGGTGCGCCTCGGTCATCACATGCGGGGAGAACCGCGCCTCCTCGAACAGCTCGACCAGTTCGGTTGCGCTGTCGGCACGTAACGCATGGCGGCCGACCGCGCGGGCCAACACCTCGGTGGGGGTGTCGCAGTCCTGCGGGATGGCGCCGGGCACCCGGGTCAGCTCCCGTTCCATCGCCGCGTAGCACGCGATGATCGCCTCGCGCGGCTCGCGGCTCAGGTCGCCGATCTCGGCGAGCCCGATCTCGGCCGCCCTGGCAAGCGAATCCGTCGGCCGCGGCGCATCCGCAGCCACACCGTCGTCGTCGATGACCGCGTCGGGCGGTGCGTTGCGCCGCTGCCGGCGCGAGGCGATCGCCGTGCCGAGCACCACCAGCGCCATCAGGATCAGCATCGGCGGAACCAGGTATGTGAGGACGTCCGAACCGGTGTCGTCGGCTTCGGTCGGCATCGGCGCGGACGGCGCCGGGCGCGGATCTGCGGACGTTCCACCGACGCCCTCGGACCCGGCGTCGGGGGCGGGCGGTTCGATCAGGTCCTGACCGCCGATTTGGCTCAGCACCACGATCAGAAGCAGCCATCCGACGACAACGGCCAGTGCGATCAGCGAGAAACGCCATCTGGACCGCCCGACCGTGCCCGCGCTGCGCGGCAGCGGACCCGATGACGGGGGCCGGACGCGGCGGTCTCGCAACCGCACGATGATCGCGAACCCGATGATCGCCACCGCCGCGGTGAGCAGCGCGACGACGGCGGCCAGCGCCGCGGGGTTGCTCTGCGGGGGCCCGCGGTCAACCGGCGGCTCGGGCGCGCCGGGAACGTATCCGCGCAGCGCCCACGCGGCAAGGATCAGCAGCGCGATGACCGCGATCACGCGCCCGGTCGACTTGCCGGAACCGGCCATGACCCAGCCTAAAGCGATTTCGGCGCGTTCACGGACGCTCAGGGTGCATTAGCGCGCCGAAACCGCGCAGTGGCGTCGCGGCTGGCCTGTTTACCCTTCTCGTAGGCCTCTTCGGCGGCGGCCAGCGCCGCCTCGGCCTCCTCGAGCCGTCGGCGCGCATCCTGGCGCCGCAGCCGTGCGGTGGCCAGATCGGCCTGCAGTTCCTCGAGCGCCTCGTCGGCCTCGGCCTTGGCCCGTTCGGCGGCCCGCAGCTCGGCGCGGGCCGCTTTGCGCTCCGGCTCGGGCGCGGCCGGCTCGGCCTTGGTCTTCTTGGTGCCGCGGGTCGGCTTGAAAACCGCTGCGGCGGCGCCGAATTCGCCGAAGCCCGACCACTGTTCGGCCTTGGTGAGCCGGCCGATCCTGGCCGCGACGTCCTGGTCGGCGACCGCGGCCTGCAGCGTCGAGGTGACGTCATCGCGCAGCGCCGCCGACGGATTGGTCAGCTCGGCTTCTTCGAACGCCGTTCGGGACAGGTCGTCGACGAGCCGGCGCTGCTCGGCGGACAGCTCGCGGATGCGGGCGCCGTCCATCTCGGCGTGCGCTCGGCGCAACCGGTCGCCGAGGTCGCCGAGGCGCGCACGCACGTCGTCGTCGGCGTGGGCCAGCCGGTTGATCACCCACGCCGCGGTGGTCGGCTTGCGCGCCGCCGAGATCTTCTTGGCCTGGTCGGCGTCGCCGCGTTTCTTCGCCGCCGCGGCGAGCTTGCTGCGCAGCGCGGTGAACTCCTCGGGACGGGCGGCGTAGAGCTCGTCGAGCGGATCCATGCGTGCCTCCGTGCCGGTCGCGGTTAGGGCCCCTGTCCATGGTCGCGCAACCACCGCGCGGTCAGCTGCCGAAAGGCCTGTTGGCCGATGCTGCCGGGGCGGGCGTCGAACACGTGGTCGGCGAACGGCACGGCGACCAGCTCGACGTCGACGCCCGCCGCCGCGGCCTGTTCGGCGAACCGGTAGGTGTCTTCGGCCGGAGCCAGGTGGTCGGCTTCGGGCAGGATGATCAACGTCGGCGGCGCGTCGGCGGTGATGTGGCTGGCCGACGAAATGCGTTGGTAGCGCTGGGGAAACTGCTCCGGTGATCCGCCGGTGTAGGCGGCGACCATATCGCGCGCGGCGCCGCCGACCACGGGGTCGTCGTTGCGGTACAAGCCCGCGGGGTCGACGGCGGGATACATCGCCGAGACCGCGTGCACCGCCGGCGGTCGGCCCCCGCACGACGACGGCAGCGTTCCCGCGGCCGCCTGGTAGGCGGTGTTGATGGCCAGGTTGCCGCCCGCGGAGTGTCCCGAGATCGACAACCGCGTCGGGTCGCCTCCGTAGCGGTGGGCGTTCGCGCCGATCCAGGTCAGCGCACAGCCGAGTTGACCCTGGGTGACGTCCGCCAGATGCCGGTCCTGCGAGGACAGCGAGTATCCGACGCTGATCGTCAGCCAGCCGTGGTCGGCGAGCCAGCGCAGATCGGTGCTGCGCGACTGCGGGTCGCCCGCGATCCACCCGCCGCCGTGGACGTAGACCAGCACCGGCGCACGGGACTGTGCCGTCGAACCGGGTGGACGGTAGATGCTGAGCTGCAGCGGCTCACCCTCGAACGTCGTGTAGGTCGCTTCGGCGTCCGGCGGTACCGATGAGGACGGCCGGATGTCGAACAAGGAGACGAGGTCGACGTCGGCCCCGGCGGCGTCGACGGCGGCCGTCATCCGCGCGGTGACGAACGATCCGCCCGCCACCGCGAGCAGCGCCACCACGGTCAGCGTCGCGGCGAACCGGCCCCGCCGGCGCCACCAGCGGTAGCCCGCCAATGCCGCGCCGATCGCCGCCGCGACGATCAGCCAGACGAGAAACCACGGCACGAACGCGGCCGCCATGCCGACATAGGGCACGTCGTACAACAGGGTGCCCACCACGGCCAGCGCGGGCACCACGGTCAGCGGCACCGCCACCGCGTAGGCGAGCACGTCAGGCCAGCCCGAACAACTCCAGCAGGACGGCGGTGCGCCACCAGATCAGCACCGCGAACAGCACCAGGATCGCGGCGGTGACCCCGGCCTGCACGAGGTTGCGCGACTTCTGCGGGGCGTAGGCGTACGCCGCGGCGACCACCGCGCCGGTGATGAGCCCGCCCAGGTGGCCCTGCCAGCTGATGTTGACCGAGCTGAACATCGGAATGATGAACGTGAACACCAGGTTGAGCCCGATGATCGCGACCACCCAGCGCACGTCGAGGTTGAGCCGCTTGCCCACCACGAACGTCGCGCCGAACAGCCCGAAGATCGCGCCGGAGGCGCCCGCGGTCGCCGCGTTCACCGACGACAGCAGGTACACCAGCACCGAGCCGCCCAGCGCGCTCAAAAGGTACAGGCCGCTGAACCGCAGCCGGCCCAGCGCGGCCTCCAGCGGCGGACCCACCACGTACAGCGCCCACATGTTGAACAGCAGATGGGTCAGGCCGTAGTGCAGAAAAGCCGACGTCAACAGCCGGTACAGCTCTCCGTCGGCGGCGACCGCGCCGGAATGCATCACCAGCGCCCGCTGCAGGTCCACCGACATGTTCTGCAGCACGAACATCACCACGTTGACCGCGATCAACACGTAGGTCACCAGCGGGGTGGCCGACGGGCGCCCGCCGAACTGGGTCCGCGGTTGCCGGATCGTCTTGGCGCCCGCGTTCACGCACTCGACGCACTGGTGGCCGACCGCGGCGCTGCGCATACACTCCGGGCAGATGTTCCGGTTGCACCGGGAACAGCGGACATAGGTCACCCGGTCGGGGTGCCGGTAGCAGGTCTGCGTCTCCGCGGGGATCGACATGCAAACCACCTTAAAGAGGCGGTTTCGGGCCGCCGACGAACCGCGGTCGATAACGATTCGATCACCGTCCAGATCACGATCATCTAAGAGCTGCGGGCAAATTCTGAGAATGGGCGCCCGCTCTGGTCGCTCGCTTATCGAATTCGACCCGAATTGCGGTGCAGATCACGCCGGATCGGTGTAACGCCCACGGCTATCCAGCAAACGAAAGTTGACGGCCGATTCGCCCCCGTCACGTTCCGCTACCTTGGGTTTTCAGGGACGGGGATATCAGCGACAACATCGCAATCAAAAGGAAGAACACATGAAATTCAGTGGTATCGCTGCGCGCCGGGGAATCGCCGGCGCATGCGCAGCAGGCGTGCTCGGCGGCCTGGCCGTAGCAACCATCGCCGCGCCGATGGCGGCGGCCTCACCGGAGCAGTGCAGCGCCAGCGCGGTGTCGGGCACCGTCAGTTCCGTGACGGGCTCGGCCCGGGCGTATCTGGACAGCCATCCCGGCGCCAACCAGGCGGTGACGACCGCGTTCAACCAGCCGCGTCCGGAGGCCGCGGCGACGCTGCGCGGGTACTTCACCAACAACCCGGGCGAGTACTACGACCTGCGCGGCATCCTCGCGCCGATCGGGGACGTGCAGAACAAGTGCAACGTCTCGGTGCTCCCGCCGGAGCTGGCGTCGGCCTACAACGAGTTCATGGCCGGCTGACCCGATAAGGAACCCGCCGCTGCAGCCCCGCTGCGGCGGCGGGTTTTTTCATGTCCGGGAGACGCCTAGACTGGCTTCCTATGAACCCGACCCGAGTCACCGTCCTCACCGCGGCGCTCCTGCTCGCCGCTGGTGGAGCGGTCGCCGGGGTCGCGCATGCCCAGCCCGAGCCGTCCCCGACACCCGCACCATCCACCCATGACCCGTCCGCGGCGGCACCGGGCCCGGCGCCCGAGGAAGCCCCGGAATCCGAGGCGCCCGCGGCGCCGAAGACGACCATCGACGCCGACGGCACTTACCAGGTCGGCGTGGACATCGTGCCGGGCACCTACTCGTCGGCGGGCCCGATCACCGACGGCGTGTGCTACTGGAAGCGCAGCAGCAACGGCGAGCTGGTCGACAACGCGCTGACCAAGAAGCCGCAGGTGGTGCAGATCAAGGCCGACGACACCACGTTCACCACCAACGACTGTCAGAGCTGGCAGCTCACCAACGCCGCACCGCCGCCCCAGCCCGGTCCGCAGGATCTGCTCGGCCAGCTCGGGTCGTTCATCGGTTCCGGCATCCTGAGCGGCCCGCCCCCTTCCTGAGCGCCGCCGTACGCTGACCACGTGAACGCGGTACAGGGCGGCATCGACGTGCCGACCGATCTCGACGCGGTGACGGCCGTCGGCGACGAAGACCATTCGGAGCTCGATCCCGCTGCCGTCGAGCGGATCTGGCAGGCCGCCCGGCACTGGTATGCCGCCGGGATGCATCCGGCGATCCAATTGTGCTTGCGGCACAACGGCAAGGTTGTGTTGAACCGTGCGATCGGACACGGGTGGGGCAACGGCCCTTCTGATCCCGACGATGCCGAAAAGATCCCTGTCACAACGGAAACCCCGTTCTGCACGTACTCGGCGGCCAAGGCGATCACCTCCACGGTGGTGCACATGCTCGTCGAGCGCGGCACCTTGTCGCTCGACGACCGGGTCTGCGACTACCTGCCCGGCTACACCAGCCACGGCAAGCACCGCACCACGATCCGGCACGTGATGACCCACAGCGCGGGCATTCCGATCCATCGGGGGCCACGCCCGGACCTCAACCGCATGGACGACAGCGAGTACACCGTCGCGCAGCTCGGCGAGCTCAAACCGCTGTACCGGCCCGGGCTCGTGCACATCTACCACGGGCTGACATGGGGACCGCTGATCCGCGAGATCGTCGGCGCCGCCACCGGCCGCAACATCCGAGACGTCCTGGCCACCGAAATACTGGAGCCGCTCGGTTTCCGGTGGACGAACTACGGTGTTGCGCCACACGATGTTTCAGCCGTGGCCCCCAGCCACGCCACCGGTAAGCCGCTGCCGCAACCCGCCGCCACGGTGTTCCGGTGGGCCGTCGGCGGATCGTTGCACAAGATCATCCCGTTCTCGAACACGCCGAGGTATCTGACCAGCGTGCTGCCGTCGTCGAACACGGTGTCGACCGCATACGAGCTGTCCCGCTTTGCCGAATTGCTGCGCCGCGGTGGCGAACTCGACGGGGTTCGGGTGCTGCGGCCGGAGACATTGCGGGCGGCGACGGCGGAGTGCCGTCGGCTGCGGCCCGATGTCGCGGTCGGGTTGGCGCCGCTGCGGTGGGGCACCGGGTTCATGCTCGGCTCGCAGCGGTTCGGGCCGTTCGGGCGCGATGCGCCCGCCGCGTTCGGCCACACCGGGCTGACCAACATCGCGGTGTGGGCCGATCCGCAGCGGGGGCTGGCCGCCGGGCTGATCAGCAGCGGTAAACCGGGTCCGCACCGGGAGGCCAAACGCTATGGCGCACTGCTGGATCGCATCACCGCCGAGATCCCCCGCACACCGCGGTAGATTCCGCGCCGCACGATCCACGGCTGCAGCAGCCGCTCGATCGACCAGGCCGGAAACCGCAACGACTGCCCGTTCGGGGTGAACACCTCGAGCCCGTCGGGCTGGACGCCGAGCACCGAACCCCACCGCCGCGCCGCGGGCCGAAAGGTGCGCGCTGTGCCACCCGACAAGGCCGCACGGATGTTGTGCGCCAACAGCCCGTCGGCGCGGTTGCGCGCCGAACTGCGCAGCGGGTCGGTGGCCGCGACGTCGCCGATCGCGAACACACCGTGGTGCCCGGGTACCGCCAGCTGCGGGGTGACCCGGACGAAGCCGTGTTCGTCGAGGATGTCGGCGGGCAGCCAGCCGGTGTTGGGCACCACCTGCCCGATCGTCCAGAGCACCGCGTCCGCGAAGGCCGGCGGCTGGCCGGTGCTCCAGTGCACGGCGCCGGTGGTGATGTCGTCGCATCCGAAACCGTCGGGGACGACGGCGCGGTGCCCGGCGTGCAGGTCGACGCCGGCGTCGATCAGGCGGCGCCGCACCCGCTGCCACACCCGCGGATGGTGCTGACGCAGCGCCCGCTCGCCCGGAAAGTACAGCGAGACACGCTTGTCCGGCCAGGTCCGGGCCACGTTGGCGGCGCTGCTGACCGCGGCCGCGCCCCCGCCGATCACGAGCACGGACTCCGCTGCGGCCAGCCGTGCGTGCCGGCCCCGCAGGTCGTCTCGCACCTGGTCGGTCGACTGCAGATCCGGCCTGCGCCAGAAGCCGTTGGTCACACCTGTGGAAATGACCAGCGCGTCATAGGGTTCACAGAGCGCACCCCCATCGACGTGCTGCGCGAACACTTTTCGCGCGGCCAGATCGACACCGGTCA
The DNA here is from genome assembly GCA_050205315.1 of Mycolicibacterium pulveris. Taxonomy (GTDB): domain Bacteria; phylum Actinomycetota; class Actinomycetes; order Mycobacteriales; family Mycobacteriaceae; genus Mycobacterium; species Mycobacterium pulveris_A. Next base: position 49,741 of record JBNMRA010000010.1, read on the forward strand.
GGGTGGCGTGAACGGTGCGCACATCGTCGAGGCGGCGGAACCGATCGAACGCGATCCAGTAGTCGCGCGCCCACATGTCGGGTCTGCTGAGCCGGGTACCGAGTTCCTGTCCGCTGACCAGGCCCGGTTTGGCGGAGATGCCGACGACGTCGGCGTGGCGCGCCAACCGGATCGCGACGAGCACGCCGCTGTCGCCGAGGCCGGCGACGACGACCCGCGGCCGACTCACCGGCTCACCGGCTCACCGGCTTGGACCGCCGGCGGGCGCGTCGAGGCGCACCCGGTACATCGACGGCCATTTCTTGCCGGTCAGCAGGTACTCGTCGCCGCCGATGTGGGCGATGCCGTTGAGAACCCGGTCGCTGTCGCCGGCCCGACCCGGCCACAGCCCCGCCGCGTTGACCACCGTGTCGACGTGTCCGGTCGCCGGGTCGATCCGCACGATCATGTCGGTCTTCCACACGTTGGCCCAGACCCGTCCGTCGACGCACTCCAGCTCGTTGAGGCTGGTCTGCGGGACGCCGTCGCGCGTGACGGCGACCGAACCGGTTTCGGCGAACGTCACCGGATCGTGGAACCGCAGCCGATCGGTTCCGTCGCTGCGGACGAAGCGGTCGCGATCCGGATGATCGTCGTGGCACAGACCCCACCCTTCGCCGTCGACGGGCACCTCGCGCACCGGCGTCAGGGTCGCTTTGTCCCATTCGACAGCGACGCCATCGCGCCAGGTCAGTTGCCAGATCCGGTCGCCGACGACGGTGATGCCCTCGCCGTAGTAGTTGTGCGGTGCGGGTGCGGCGCGCAGCACCGCGCCGGTCGCGGGGTCGAGTTCGCGCACCTGTGACGCGCCGGCGATCCCGGTGCCCTCCCACAGCGCCGGCCCGTCGAACTCGAGCCCCTGCGTCCACGCCTCGGGGTCATGCGGCGTCTGCGCGAGCACGACCGGGGTGATGACCGGGGCGGAACCGCCGTCGGCTGTGGGCTGGCTGTCGGACTGGGGCGCCGAGTCGCCGCACCCGGCCGCCACGAACAGCACGAGTGCGGTCAGCCAGGTGACAGGCCGCCGCGCGGCTTGGACTACGCCCATAGGTGCTAATACCTACCCCAGCGGCCGCCGTCGCGCGCAAGAAACCCCGGCTAGGCGTCCAACCCGTCGCGCAACGTGGCCAGCGTCTTGGCGAGCAGCCGCGACACGTGCATCTGCGAGATGCCCAAACGCTGCGCGATCTGCGTCTGGGTGTGTGAGCCGAAGAACCGCATGGTCAGGATCTCGCGTTCGCGTGGCGGCAGCGCAGCCATCAGCGGGCGCAGCGCATGGCGGAACTCGACGATGTCGATCCCGGTGTCGTTCGCGCCGAGCCGGTCGACGATCGCTGGGCCGCCGTCGTCGGAGTCCCCTCGGGCCGGCGCGTCCAGCGACCCGATCTGGTAGCACTGCGCCGCGATCAGCGCCTCCACGACCTCCTCGCGGCTCATCCCCAGCTCGTCGGCCACCTCGGTCGGGGTGGGTGCCCGGCCCATGCGCTGGCTCAACCGCGACGTCGCCGCGGTCACCGTCGCGCGCGCCTCCTTCAACCGCCGCGGTACGTGCACCGCCCACCCGCTGTCGCGGAAATAGCGTTTGACCTCACCCATGATCGTCGGCACGGCGAAAGACAGGAAATCATTGCCGGACTCCGGGTCGAAGCGGTCGATCGCGTTGAGCAGACCCAGCCGCGCGGTCTGCACCAGGTCGTCGCGCGGTTCTCCTCTGCCGCCGTAGCGGTGGGCGATGTGCTCGGCCAGCGGCAGGCATCGGTGCACGATTTGCTCGTGCATCCGCTGGTACGCAACGGATTCCGGCGGCATGGCGCGGACGGTGCGGATCAGCTCCGGGATCTCGCCGTAGTCGGAGTTCGTGCGCCGTCGCGTCGCGGTCGTCATCGGGATGTCCTCCTTCCCTGCCCGTCTACCCGAATCCATGTCGCGGATATGCCCGCAAGCGCGGCCCACGGCGCAACTGTTCGTGGAACGGACCGTTTGCGCACACGGTATTTCGCGATGTGGCTGTGCGGTGACGGCTCAGGGCCGCACGGCGTCGATCGCGCGGTAGATCCGCTGCTCGCTGACCGGGCGCGGGGTGCCGAGCTGCTGCGCCCACAGGCTCACCCGCAGTTCCTCGATCTGGCGCCCGATGTCGCGGACGTCGGCGGCGGCGGCGCGGGCCGGGGACAGGGCGGCGACGAGGTCGTCGTAGGCGTCCTGCACGGCGTGCACGCGCTGCATCCGCTCCCGGTCGGCGCCGACGCCGTGCGGCAGCCGCTCCAGGCGCCTGCCGATCGCGGTGAGGTAGCGGGTCAGGTCGGCGAGGTGACCCGCGCCGGTGGCGGTGACGAACCGCTCGGGCAGCAGGGCGTCGAGTTGCGCGCGGATGTCGGCGATCGCGTCGGCTTGGGCGGGCGCCGGCGCGGCGGGAAGTGCGAGCTGGACGTCGTGCGCGGCGGCGAGCACCTTTTGCACCCGGGCGACGATGTCGCCGGTGGTGGGCTCCAGGTCGCGGCCGACACGTTCCCGCAGCGCGGCGAAGTCGGCGCGGGTCCACGCCGGCGCGGGCGTCAACACGTCGACCGCGGCGTCGGCGCAGTCCTCGAGCAGCGCCTGCAACGAGCCGTCGGGGTTGGTGCCCAGCACCAGCCGGGTTCGTGGATCGAGTTGGCGCTCAACCGCTTTGACCGGCGACGGCAGCGCCAGGCGCAGCAGCCGGCGGGTTCCCGGGCCCATCGCGCTGTCCTGCTCGGCCTGCGAGGCGAACACGTGGATTTCGACCGTCGCGCCGGCGTCCACCAGCGCCGGATAACCGCGCACGGAGTCGCGCTCGACGGTTCGGGGCAGCTCCTCGAGGTCGTCGGGCCACCCGCGCAGGCCCCTACGTTCGAGCCCACCGGCGACCGCGTCGGCCACGGCCCGACGCGTCGGTCCGGCCAGTTCGTGCTGAAGCGCCTCGAGGTCCTTACCGCGCGACAGCTCGGTGCCGTCGGGTGCTTCGACGGCGAACGTCACGCGCAGGTGCGACGGCAGCTTGTCGAGATCGAACGCGTCGATCGGCACCAACACGCCGGTGCGCCGGTGCAGCTCACGTTGCACGGCCTCCAGCAGCGGCCCGTCATCGGGGGCGATCGCGGACAGGATGGCCCGCGCGGTGTCGGGTGCGGGTACGAAGTTGCGGCGCAGCGGTTTCGGTAGCGTCCGGATCAGCGCGGTGACCAGCTCCTCGCGGAACGCCGGTACCTGCCAAGCGAATTCGTCACCGCCGAGCCGGGCCAGCACCTCGACCGGAATGTGCACGGTGACGCCGTCGTCCTCGGCGCCGGGTTCGAAGCGGTAGCTCAGCGGCAACGCCAGATCACCGGCCCGCCAGGCATCGGGTTGCTCGGCGGCGTCGTCGGCGCGTAATAGGTCGTCGCGGGTGAAGGTGAGCAGATGCGGTGTCTTGTGCCGCTGTTTGCGCCACCACGCGTCGAAGTGCCGCGCCGAGACCACCTCGGCGGGCACGCGGGCGTCGTAGAAGGCGAAGATCTCGTCGTCGCCGACCAACAGGTCGCGTCGCCGGGCCTTTTCCTCGAGCTCTTCGAGTTCTTCGCGCAGCCGGGTGTTGTCGCGAAAGAAGTGGTGGCGGGTTTGCCAGTCACCTTCGACCAGCGCGTGGCGGATGAACAGTTCGCGTGCGACTTCGGGAGCGATCTGCGAATAGCCGACGCGGCGGCGCGGCACCAGCACCAGCCCGTACAGCGTGACCCGCTCGTAGGCCATCACCGCGCCGCGTTGGGCGTCCCAGTGCGGCTCGCTGTAGGTGCGGTTGAGCAGATGCGCGCCGACCCGTTCGACGGTCTCGGGCTGGATGCGTGCGGCGATGCGCCCGTACAGCCTGCTGGTCTCGACGAGGTCGGCGACGACGACCCAGCGCGGCGGACGTTTGGTGAGCACCGAACCGGGCGCGAGTACGAACCGTGCGTTCCGGGCTCCCTGAAATTCCCTGGAACCGCGCCCTTTTGAATCGTCACGCACACCGATGTGGGACAGCAGTCCGGCCAGCAGCGCGGTGTGCACCTGGGCGGGATCGGCGGGTTCACCGGACTCGCGGATACCCAGGTCGCGGGCGATGCCGCGCAGTTGGCCGACCAGATCCTGCCATTCGCGGATCCGCAGGTAGTGCAGGAACTCTTCGCGGCATATCCGGCGAAACGCGTTGCCGGAGAGTTCTTTACGTTGCTCGCTCAGATACCGCCACAGGTTCAGGTAGGACACGAAGTCCGAATGCTCGTCGGCGAACCGGGCGTGTTTCTGCCGGGCGGCCTCCTCGCGGTCGGCAGGCCGTTCCCGCGGATCGGGGATCGACAGCGCGGCGGCCAGAACCAGGATTTCGGCCACACAGCCTTCGGCGTCGGCGGCCAGGATCATCCGGCCCAGCCGCGGGTCGACGGGCAGCTGCGCGAGACGGCGCCCGATGTCGGTGAGGGCACCGTCTTGGTCGAAGGCGCCCAGTTCCTGCAGCAACAGCACGCCGTCGCGGATGCTGCGCCGTTCGGGCGGGTCGAGGAACGGAAAGCTCTCGATATCACCGAGGTTGAGCGCGGCCATCTGCAGGATCACCGCGGCCAGGTTGGTGCGCAGGATCTCGGGATCGGTGTAGCGGGGCCGCGCCGCGAAGTCCTCTTCGGAGTACAACCGGATGCACACGCCGGGCGCGGTGCGTCCGGACCGGCCCGCGCGTTGGGCGGCCGACGCCTGCGAGATCGGCTCGATCGGAAGCCGTTGCACCTTGGTGCGTCGGCTGTAGCGCGAGATCCGTGCCGTACCCGGGTCGACGACGTAGCGGATGCCGGGCACCGTCAGCGACGTCTCGGCGACGTTGGTGGCCAGCACCACCCGGCGCCCGGAATGCGGGGCGAACACGCGCTGCTGTTCGGCCGTCGGCAGCCGCGCATACAGCGGCAGCACCTCGGTGTCGCGCAGCACCCCGCGCAGCACCTCTGCGGTGTCGCGGATTTCGCGTTCGCCGGACAGGAAGACCAGGATGTCGCCGGGCGGTTCGGCCTCGAGTTCGGCGATCGCGTCGACGATGGCCTCGGTGCGGTCGCGGATCTCGGTGCGTACCACCTCGTGGTCGGGGTCGTCGGGATCGTCCGCATCCTCGTCCACCACAGGGACTTCCAGTGGGCGATAACGGATCTCGACCGGATAGGTGCGCCCGGACACCTCGACGATCGGCGCGTCGAAGAAGTGCGCCGCAAACCGCTGCGGTTCGATCGTCGCCGACGTGATGATCACCTTGAGGTCGGGCCGCCGCGGCAGCAGCTCACGCAGGTAACCGAGCAGGAAGTCGATGTTGAGGCTGCGTTCGTGGGCCTCGTCGAGGATCAGTGTGTCGTAGCGCAAAAGCCGGCGGTCGCGTTGGATCTCGGCGAGCAGGATGCCGTCGGTCATCAGCTTGACCAGGGTGCGGTCGCTGGCCCGGTCGGTGAACCGCACGGTGTAGCCGATGGCCTCGCCCAGCGGGCTGTCCAGTTCGTCGGCGATGCGCTGGGCCACGGTGCGCGCGGCCAGCCGCCGCGGTTGCGTATGCCCGATCGTGCCGCGGACGCCGCGGCCGAGCTCCAGGCAGATTTTGGGCAGCTGCGTCGTCTTCCCGGAGCCGGTCTCCCCGGCGACGATCACCACCTGGTTCTCGGTGATCGCCCGCGCGAGCTCGTCGCGTCGCTCGCTGACCGGCAGGTCCGGGTAGGTGATCGCGGGGACCGCGGCGGTGCGGGCGGCCACGAGCGCCTCTGCCTCGGTGAGCTGTTCGGTGAAGCGGGCCAGTTTGTCGGGTCCGGCACCGCGCAGGCTTCTCAGCCGCCGGCGCAGCCGGTCCGCGTCGCGGAGGGTCAACCCGTCGAGGCGAGCACGCAATTCTTTGTCGCCCATGTGTCCCTTTGGGGCGAAATTCAGGGGCGGTCGGGGGCCCAGTACGCGAGCATCTCCGCGAAGGTCTCGAACGCCGGAGCCGACACCCCGTAGGTCGCCTCGAGGTGGATCGACAGCGGGAAACCGAGGTCGACCACGCCGTCGATGACCCGCTTGTACAGGTCGACCATCAGCTTGCGCTTCTCGGTCGGCTCAGCGCCGGCCAACCGCTTGACGAACTCCTGCTCCTCGGCGACCGCGGCGTTGCCCGGGTCCTGGATCAGCCAGTGGATCAGGCCGACCTTGCTCTCCATCTTCGGCACGAACCCGAACGACAGCAGCAGCTCCGGGCGGTGGTCGGTCTGCTGCGCGAAGTCCCGCAAAAACCCGACGATCGCATCGGAGTACAGCAACTGCGTCATGCCGTACGTCGCGCCCCGGTCGCACTTGAACGCGAACCGGCCCTGCTCACCTTCGCGGGTCGGAATCAGGATCGCGCCGCGGTTGGGCACCAGCTCGCCGAACATCGCCAGCGCATCGGTCGGCGCGACCCCGGACCCCTCACCGTCGGCCATCGTGCGCGGCACCCCGACGAACGCGATGCCGTCGAACCCGGCACCGGACAGCTCGGTCAGGCGTCCGCGCAGGGTCGGCTCGTCCATGAACGAGGTGACCTGCGTGCACAACCCGCTGACCCCGGCCAGCTCGGGTTTGATCACCGACCAGAAGTCCAGCACGTCCATCTTCGGCTTCATCTCGACGGGGCGGTCCTCGTCCTCGTCGATCATCCCCGGAATCATCACGTGCCCGATGCGCCCGCCCAGGCCCGTCTGCGCCGAGTACCTCAGCACCTTGTGCGCATCCTCCAGCGCCTGCTCGCGGCCGCGGTCCACATTGGGCGCCACCAACTCGAGCGCGATAGTGGAGAGCGTCACCAGGTTTGCTCCTCGATCCGACGATTACTTCCCGCTGCTCAGGCAGCCTCACCATACAGACACCCGGGCAGCTCGAACCGCCGACGTCGGCGATCTCCGTACTCTGGATGCAGTGAGCGTTGCACCCATGACCATTCCCGTCGGGGACCGCTTCGCCCGTGAGCTGCCGGAGCTGGCGGTCAAGTGGCGGGCCGAGCCGGCACCCGATCCGCGGCTGCTCGTGCTCAACGAACCGCTGGCCGCCGACCTCGGCCTCGACGCCGACTGGCTGCAGACCCCCGACGGCCTGCAATTTCTGACCGGCACCCTGATCCCGGACGGCGCCGCGCCGGTGGCGCAGGCCTACGCCGGCCACCAGTTCGGCGGGTTCGTTCCGCGGCTGGGCGACGGGCGCGCGCTGCTGATCGGTGAACTCACCACCACCGGCGGTGAGCTGCGCGACCTGCACCTGAAAGGCTCCGGCGCCACCCCGTTCGCCCGCGGCGGCGACGGGCTGGCCGCCGTCGGCCCGATGTTGCGCGAATACGTGATCAGCGAGGCGATGCACGCGCTGGGCATTCCGACCACCCGGTCGCTGGCCGTCGTCGCGACCGGGCGCACGGTCACCCGTGAGACGCTGCTGCCGGGCGCGGTGCTGGCCCGCGTCGCGCGAAGCCACCTGCGGGTCGGCACGTTCCAGTACGCGGCGACGACAGGCGACCGTGACTTGTTGCGCCGGCTGGCCGACCACGCCATCAGCCGCCACCATCCCGGCGCGGCCGACGCCGACAACCCGTACGTCGCGCTGTTCGAGGCGGTGATCGCCGTGCAGGCCGCGCTGGTCGCGCAGTGGATGCTCGTCGGGTTCGTGCATGGCGTGATGAACACCGACAACACCACGATCTCGGGTGAAACGATCGACTACGGGCCGTGCGCGTTCATGGAGGCCTACGACCCCGGGACGGTGTTCAGCTCGATCGACAGCTGGGGCCGCTACTCCTACGGCAACCAGCCGTCGATCGCCGGGTGGAACCTCGCCCGGTTCGCCGAAACGCTGCTGCCGCTGTTCGCCGACGACCAGGACCAGGCGATCGCGATCGCCCAGGACCGGCTCGAGGGGTTCAGTGCGCGGTTCCAGCACGCTCTGACCAGCGGAATGCAGGCCAAGATCGGGCTGACCGGCGAACCCGCCGAGCAGGCACCGTTGATGAACGAGTTGCTCGAGCAGCTCGCGGCCAGCCACGTCGACTTCACGTCGTTCTTCCGGCATCTGGGCCGTGCGGCGCGCGGCGATACCGAACCGGCCCGCGGCCTGTTTCTCGACCTGGCGGCGTTCGACGGCTGGTTGAGCCGGTGGCGCGCGTTGCAGCCCGACCCCGAGCTGATGGATCGGGTCAACCCGGTCTACATCCCGCGCAACCACCTCGTCGAGGAAGCCCTGTCCGCGGCCACCGACGGCGAGCTGCGCCCGCTGCAACAGCTGCTGGTCGCGGTGACCGCGCCGTACGACGAACGGCCGGGCCTGGAACGCTACGCCGAGCCGGCACCGGAGGACTTCGGGAAATACCGAACCTTCTGCGGGACGTGACCGGCGGCTTACACTTTCGATCATGGTTTCGCTGCGACGGTCGGTGACCGCGGCGCTTTTCACGGCTGCGCTGGCCGCGGCCCCGTTCTCCCCAGCCGTGGCGGTGGCCCAGCCCGGCAACGTCGGCTGCGCGCCGGGTGAGACCGGCGTGATCTTCGGCTGCGCGCCGTTCTGCGTGCCGGGCAAGGCGCTCGACGTCAACACCGGGTTGTGCGTGCCGGCGCCTCCGCCGTTCCCGCACCCGCCGATTCACTAGCGCCGGGTTTTCGCCGCGCCCGCTTCGGTAACTCCTCGGCGGTGAGCGATCAATATCAATTACGCCGTGACCTGCTGCAGGAGCTGCTCTGGGCCTACGGGCCGTGCGGCCAGGAAGAGGCGGTGCGCGACATCTGCCGCCGCGAGCTCGAACCGCACGTCGACGAGGCGTGGGTGGATCCGGCCGGCAACCTGATCGGCCTGATCCGCGGGCGCAGCGGTGACGACGGCAAGGCCACCCGGGTGATGGCCCATCTGGACGAGTTGTCGATGCTCGTCAAACGAGTCGAGAGCGACGGCTCGCTGCACCTGACGCCGTTGGGCACGATGTATCCGGGCAACTTCGGGCTCGGCCCGATCACGCTGCTCGGTGACCGGCAGACCGTGTGCGGCGTGCTGACGCTGGGCTCGGAGCACACCACCAAGGAAAGCCAGCGGATCTGGGAGACCAAACCCGACCAGGGCGACAAGTCGCTGGACTGGATGCACGTCTACGTCTTCACCGGCCACACCCCCGAAGAACTGACCGACGCCGGGGTGCAGCCCGGGACCCGGGTGTGTATCGACCGCAGCAAGCGCACGCTGGTCGACGTCGGCGACGGCTACCTCGGCAGCTATTTCCTCGATGACCGGGCCGCGGTGACCGCGCTGCTGGACACCGCGCGCGTGATCCACGACCGCCGCCCCGCCCACGACGTGTACCTGGTGTTCACCACCAGCGAGGAGATCGGCGGGGTGGGCGGCTCCTGGGCCAGCCGGACTCTGCCGGGCGACCTGACGCTGGCCTTGGAGGTCGGCCCGACGGAGGCCGAGTACAGCACCACGGTCAGCGGCGGCCCGATCGTCGGCTACAGCGACGCGCAGTGCGTCTACGACAAGGACGTCGCCGACACGCTGATGGGCGTCGGGCTCGACCTGGGGCTGCAGCCGCAGGCGGCGGTGCTCGGCGCGTTCGAATCCGACGCCTCGCACGCCAAGAGCACCGGGCTCACCCCACGCGCCGGGCTGCTGTGCCTGCCGACGCTGAGCACCCACGGTTACGAAGTCATTGCGCGCCAAGCGATTCCGAACATGGCACAGCTGCTGACCGAGTTTCTGGTGCGGCCCGGCTAGCCGTACTGCGCGGCGATATCGGGTGAGTCCATCCATCCGGCATAGGCGGGGCCCTGCGGCCAGCCCTCAGGTGAGTCCTGCCAGTCCTCTTGCCGGCCCCACGGCAGCACGTCGATGAGCGGGAACGTGTGGCTGAGCTGTTCGGTGCCGCGGCCGTCGGTGTGCCAGGTGCGATACACCGTCTCGCCGTCGCGGAGGAACACGTTCACGCCGAAGCCGCCGCCGGGTGGGGCGTCCACGTCGGCGCCGAACGAGCTCTGCGACGACGAGTACCAGTCCATCCGGTTGCCCACCTTGGCGCGGTAGGCCAGCGCTTCCTCGATCGGCCCGTTGGTGACGATGACGAAGCGGGCGTCGTAGTTGTCGAGGAAGCGCAAGCGGGTGTACTGCGCGGTCAGGCTGGTGCAGCCGCCGCACTGCCACTCCGCGCCGTCGGTCCACATGTGGTGGTAGACGATCAGCTGCGAGCGACCCTCGAACACGTCGGCCAGCCGCACCGGTCCGTGCTCGCCGATCAGGGTGTAGTCGGCCATTTTCACCATGGGCAGCCGCCGGCGCTGCGCGGCGATCGCATCCAGTTCGCGCGTCGCGGCCTTCTCCCGCCTGCGCAGTTCGTCAAGCGCCGCCCGCCACGTCTGGTGGTCGACGACGGGTGGCATCGCGGTGGGTTTCGTCGAGTTCGTCGACATCGGTACGCCTCCTGCTCGTGTCGTACCGGTTATGACCGGCTCAGCGCGCGAAACTCATCATCGGTCCCTCGCTATCAAACAGCGCTGCCGCCGCCGTCGGCGTGCAGCGTGGATCCGGTGATGAAGCTGGCGCGGGGGGAGGCGAGGAACAGCACCGCGTCGGCGATCTCCTCGGGGTCGGCGGTGCGGCCCAACGGCAGCGCACGGCCGAGTTCCTCGTTGGTGTCGCCCCATTCTGCGGCTACGCCTTCGGTTTTGGTGGGTCCGGGCGCGACGCTGTTGACGCGGATGCCGTGCCGGCCGAACTCGGCGGCCCAGGTGCGGGTCAGCGACTCCACCGCGGCCTTGGACGCGCTGTAGGTCGACGCGCCGGGCACGCCTTTGGAGGCGACCATGCTGGTGACGTTGACGATGCAGCCGTATCCGCGTTCGAGCATGCCCGGTACCAGGCCGGCGGCCAGGAAGTAGGTGCCGCGCACGTTGGTGTCGAACGTTTTCTCGAACGAGTCGACGTCCTGTTCGATCGTCGAAGCGCCGGGAAAGCTGGCGGCGTTGTTGACCAGGATTTCGACATTCCCCACCTGCCGCACAAGACTTTTCACGTCATCGAGATCCGCAAGGTCGGCCTGGATGAAGCGGGCGCCGATCTCTTCGGCCGCAGCCGTGCCGCGGTCGCGGTCTCTGCCGGTGATGATGACCGAGGCGCCTTCGCTGGCCATCAGCCGCGCGCAGGCGAATCCGATTCCGGCGGTGCCGCCGGTGATCAGCGCCGTGTGGTTGGTGAGTTCCATTTCGATTTCCCTTTCTCAGGCGATGCAGGTTTGGTCGGTGGTCAACGCGATGCGCAGCCGGTGTCGGCCCCGCGCGACCCGCGACATCACCGTTCCCATCGGGATGTTCAGCAGCTTGGCGGTTTCGGCGTAGGTGTAGCCCTGAACGTCGGCGTAGTAGATCGCCTCCTTGAAGCTGGCAGGCAGCTTGTCCATGGCTGTCTTGATGTCGTTGCCGGGCAACACATCCAGCACCTCGGCCTCGGCGGAGCGATGAACCAAGTTGTGCTCGGCGAGCGTCGCGACCGGAACCTCAACGGGGCGGCGCTGTTTGCGGCGGTGGTTGCTGACCCAGCAGTTGTAGAGGATCCGGAACAGCCACGCCCGAAGGTTGCTGCCCTCCTGGAAGGTGTGAAAGCCCGAGTAGGCGTGCAGCAGGGTGTCCTGCAGCAGATCGTCGGCGTCGGCGTCGCTGCGGGTCAGCCGGCGCGCACCCCGGGACAGCACATCGAGAAGCGGTTCGGTGTCCCTGGCGAAGCGCGCGGCCAGCTCCTGGTTAGGTCGGCGAACGGCAGCCGTCATGCTGAATCCTTCCGGGTCTCTACAGTTCGGAGATGTAGGTGACGGTCTCGTCGATCGGCGCCCTGCCATGGCGGACGAATTCGACCGTGGGGTCCTCGTATCCGATCGACATGCCGCAGAACAACATCAGGTTCTCCGGTGGCGACACGATGTCGGCCACGGTCTTGCGGACCTGAGACCATGCCATCTGCGGGCAGCTGTGCAGCCCCTCGCCGCGCAACAGCAACATGACGGTCTGCAGGTACATGCCGACGTCGGCCCACTGGGGTCGGCCCAGGTCGCGATCGATGTAGCAGAACAGGGCTGCGGGTGCGCCGAAGCAGTCCCAGTTGGCGATCGCCGCGCGTTGGCGCGCTTCCCAGTCCTCGCGCTCGATGCCCAGCGCGCTGTAGCGTTCGCGGCCGAACTGGGATCGCCGTTCACGGTAGGGCGATTTCAGATCGCGCGGGTACATCTCGAATTCCCGCTCATCCCAGGGGTCGCCGGCAGCCACCCGTTCGGTGGCCAGCTTCTTGAGCTGACATAGCGGCGCGCCGGTGACGACGTAGATGTGCCACGGTTGAAGGTTGGACCCCGACGGCGCTCCGGCAGCCGCGGTCAGCACACGATGCAGGACCTCTGTCGGTACCGGCCGGTCAAGGAACCCGCGCACCGCCCGCCTGGTCCGGACCGCTTCGTATACGTCCATGACCCCAGCCTTGTGGGCACGGGGCGCCGACGAACCCTTGAAAGTCCGTAGTCCTGTGCGGGGCTAGCTCGCCCACGAGATCTTGCGCAGCTGGCGCCGCGAGGTGATCCCGAGCTTGACGAACACCTTGCGCAGATGCCATTCGACGGTGTGGGTGCTGATGAACAGCTGTGCGCCGATCTCTTGGTTCGTCAAACCCTCGCCGGCCAGCCGCGCGATCTGGGCCTCCTGCGCCGTCAGCTGCTCACCGGAGCTGCCGGCCTTCTTACGCATCTTCTCGCCGGTGGCGATCAGTTCTCGTCGGGTGCGCTCGGCGAACGCCTCCGCACCCATGCCCGTGAACATCTCGTGGGCTTCGTTGAGTTGCACGCGGGCATCGGCGCGGCGGTTGCAGCGGCGCAGCCATTCGCCGTAGATCAGCCGAGCGCGAGCCAGGTGCACGGCTATCTTGGTGGCGCCGAGCCGTTCGATCGCTTCGCGATACAGTGGTTCGGCCGAGTCATCGGGTGCGAGCAGTGCCTGTGACCGGGCGTAAATACCTCGGGCCCAGTCGGTTTCACCGGCGACCGTGCGCTCCTCGAGCTGCCCGAGCGCCTTTGACGCCACCGGTCTTCCCCCGCTTCGTGACGCCGCCTCGATGAGCTCCACCAGCGACCATCCGAACAATCCGAGATCTTCATGGTCACAAGCGTTTTCGGCGGCAACACGAGCGAGTTCGTATCTGCCGAGGCCGTTGTTGAGTACGGCGGTGGCGTAGCTGGCTGAACCGGCAAGCCGGCCGTCGCCTCTTGCGGTCGCGTCTGCGGCAGCCGCGTCGATCAGCGCCATCGCCTCGGCTTCCACACCACGCCAGGCGGACAGCATCAACGCGGGAAACTTCACCGGGACATATCCGGTCGCGGCGGTGATGGCGTCGGCCTCGGCGATCAGTTCCGCCGCTGTGGCCAGTTCACCGGCCTGCACGTGCACGCCCGCGCGGTACGCCAACGTCACCGGCAGCACAGCCAACGTTCCGGCACCGCGGGCCAGCCGCACCGCCTCGGTCGCGAGTTGGTGCCACAGATCGTCATCCCACAACTCGTGCACGGCCGATTCCTGCGCGACCGGAAACGCCAGCCACAGCCAGGTCATCACCTCTGGGCCGCCGCGCCCGACTTCCTCGCGCAGCAGCGTCAACCCGTTTCGCAGCGTCGCCACGCTTGCCGCGTGGCCGTCGGTCACCCGTGCCGACAGGCCCTCCAACAGGAGGTCGATCGGCCGTGGCGGCTGCGGCCCCGGCGGCGCCAGCCGCGCCGGCTCTGCCACCTCCACCGCGCCGCCGAGCGGGCAGAGCCGGCCGCCGTGCATCGCCGCGCCCATGGCTTCCAGGTAGGTCTCGCGGGACAACCCGTCGTCGAGCGTTTCGAGTCCCTTGGCGGCGTGCAGCAGGCCCACGGCCGTTTCGGAGACGGACATCGACGAATCGCCGCCGCGGCTCTTCGCGAACGCGATCTGGGCGTGGAGCCGCACCAGCCGGGCGCGTTGCAGCGCGTCCAGCGGCGCATTCTGCGCGACGGCAAGTAGCTGATCGGTCCCGTCGAGGTCCGCAGCGTCGCGTTTGGCTTGTGCGGCGGCCAACGCGCGGGCACCGCGGCGGACCGGGTCCATGGTCAGCTCGGTTGCACGTTCGAGAAACGCTGCCGCCGAAGCGATTCCACCTCGGGCCTGGGCGCGGTCCGCCGACCGTTCGAGTTCGGCCGCCACCTGTTCGTCCGGTCCGGACGCGGCGTTGGCGAGGTGCCACGCGCGACGGTCGGGATCGGCTGCGGGATCGGTCGCCTCGGCCAGCGCCTGATGAACGGCCCTGCGTTGCTGCGGATCCGCGGCGCGGTAGGCGGCAGAGCGCACCAGCGGATGCCGGAATCGCACCGAGGTGTCGATGTCGATCAGCCCGGCGCCTTGCGCGGGAGCACCCGCGTCCAAGGAGACCCCGAGCCGCTGCGCTGCCCTCATCAACAGCACCGCGTCACCGACCGGTTCGGCCGCCGCGATGAGCAGCAGCCGCTGGGTTTGCGGCGGAAGGAGCTCGATGCGCCGCAGAAAGGTCTGTTCGATGTTGGCCAACGGTCGTGAGTCGGGGCGTCCGAAACCGCCCGCCAATTCCGCGGCCGACAGGTCCCGCGGAAGCTCCAATAGCGCGAGGGGGTTGCCGCGCGTTTCGGCGACGATCCGGTCACGTACCCGCTCGTCCAGGCGTCCCGGAATGACCGATTCCAGCAGCGCGCGGGCATCGTCGGGCCGCAGCCCGCCCACCGCCAGAGTGGGCAGCCCGCTCGACTCGTCGGCGCTGCCGTCGCGTGCCGCGAAGATCAGCGCGACCGGCTCGGCCAGTAGGCGGCGGGCGACGAACGCCAGTGTCTGTATCGAAACGCGGTCCAACCACTGCGCGTCGTCGATCAGGCAGACCAACGGCTGATCGCGGGCGGCGGAGGCCAGCAGGCTCAACACGGCCAGGCCGACGAGAAAGCGGTCAGGCGCGGGGCCGGCGCTGCGGCCGAACGCGGTGTCGACCGCCGCGTGTTGCGGGGCCGGCAGCGCATCGCTGTGGTCGGCCAGCGGCGCGCAGAGCTGTTGCAGCCCGGCGAACGCGAGCTCCATCTCCGATTCCACGCCGGCGGTGCGTAGCACGCGGCTACCCGCCGCGTTGTCGGCGACGTAGTCCAGCAGCGCGCTTTTGCCCACGCCAGCCTCGCCGCGCAGCACCAGTACCTGACTGCGCCCGGAGCGGACGGTCGATATCACGCGGTCCAGGGCCGCGCATTCCTCACGTCGGCCGCGTAGGGGGCGCGCCGCACCGGTGTTTGTCATGTGGACCTCCGCCTCTGAGGGAGGTTGCGCCTGAACGATACCCGGCACCTTCCCGCCGTCAATTCGAAATCGTGACACCATACGGCCGTACAGCGCGGTGCGGGTGTCAGAATGTTCGCATGGCCTCATCTGCCCGCCGCGTTGGCGCCGAAACATCGAAGACGCGCGACGCGCTGCTGGACTGCGTCGAACAGATGATGCTCGACGAGGGATATCCCAGCGTGACGTACCGCGCCCTGGCCACGAAGGCGGGCGTCACACCAAGCCTGGTGCAGTATTACTTTCCCACCCTCGATGACATCTTCATCGCCGCGATCCGCCGCTATTCCGCTCGTAACCTCGAGTTTCTGAACAAGACGTTGGAGAAGCGTTCCGATGATCCGCTGCGGGCGCTGTGGGAATACAGCTGGGACGAGGCCACCGGCGCACTGATGACCGAGTTCATGGCCCTGGGCAACCATCGCAAGTCGGTCCGGGCCGAGATCGCCGCGGCCACCGAAAGTGTGCGCAAGGTTCAGTTGAAAGCGCTGACCGCGAAGTTCGGTAAGAACGCGCGGGTGGACGGCGATCTGTCACTGTCGGCTCTGCTGTTGTTGATTTCGGGACTACCGAAGTTCCTCAACCTCGAGGAGGGTGTCGGCGTCAAGACCGCACACGCGGAGGTGACCAAGGCCTTCGAGCGCTATCTGGACTCAGTCGAACCGCCGGTGTCGTCGGCGAAGCGCAGGCGAGCCAAGCCCACCGGCCGTTAGCCCGGCACTTCTGCTGTCAGGTCGCCGACGACGCCGCGCAGTGTGCGCACCAGATCGGCGATTTCGGCGGGGTGTTTCCCGTCGAGGGTTTTCGTCGGCACCGACAGGGTGATCGACTCGATCACCCGAAGTCCCGCGATCGCCAATGACTTTCGGGCTTCGTCGTGGGCCCATACCCCACCGTAGCGGCTGAGCGATGCGCCGATCACGGCGGCCGGTTTATCTTTCATCGGGCTTTTACCGTAGGGCCGCGACAGCCAGTCGATCGCGTTCTTGAGCCCGCCCGGAATGCTTCCGTTGTATTCGGGGGTGACGACGAGCAGCGCGTCGGCTTCGGCAGCCGCGGTGCGGAAGGCCACGACCGGCTCTGCGACGTCGGCGGTGTCGATATCCTCGTTGTACAAGGGTAATTCGGCGAGCCGGTCGAACAGCCGCATGCGGACATGGCGCGGCGCCTGGTCGATGGCCACCTGCGCGAGTTGTCTGTTGATCGACGCCCGCCGCAAGCTGCCGACCAGCACCAGAATGGTCGTGGCCGGGTTCATTGGCCGCAGAACATGCCGCGGTAGCCGTAGGCGGGGTGCCGTTCGTTGATATCGGGTGTCGAGGTGTCGAAAAGCTTCTCGCGCAACGTTCCCGGGCGGTATTCCGTTTGCATGAGCCCCTTGTCCTGAAGCACGGGCACCAGGTGGTCGAAGAACTCGTCGTAGCTTTCGGGCATCAGGATGTTCATCACCTGCACACCGTCCACTCCGGCGCGTTGAAACTCCTGCAGCCGCGCGGCGATGGTCTCCGGTGACCCGACCACCATCTGAGGCAGCGACAGCGACGTCAGAAAGTCTTTGACGGTCGGTTTGGAGCCCTCGGGCCAGGCGTTGATCACGGCGAGGAAGGCGCCCTGGATGCCGGGGATCTCGTCGATGATGTCTTCGAGCGGCGTGGCCGGGTCGTAGCGTCCCAGGTCCATGCCGCTCAGGCTGGAGAAGTACGCGGTCTGGGCCTCTGGGCTGCGCCACTCCTCCAATTCGCCCCACTTGCGGTGCGCCTCTTCATCGGTGGATCCGATCACGAACATCATGCCTTGCAGGAACAGGATGTCGCCGTCCTTGCGACCCTTGGCGCGGGCGAGTTCGCGCACGCTGCCGACCTGCTGGGCGATGGTCTCGAGCGAGTAGGCGGAGAGGAACATCAGTTCCGCGTGGCCGCTCGCGAAGTCGAGCCCGGCGGGTGAGCCGCCGGCCTGGGCCAGCACCGGGGTGCGCTGCGGGGAGGGCTCCATGAGGTTGAAGCCCTCGACGCGGTATCGCTCACCGACGTGGTTGATGTCGTGGATCTTCGAGGGGTCGGCGTAGACGCCCTTTTCTGCGTCGTTGACGATGGCGTCGATGTCCCAGGAGCCCTCCCAGAGCTTGTAGGTGACGTCGACGTACTCCTTGGCCCATGCGTAGCGTTCGTCGTGCGAAAGGTTGCCTGGCAGACCGAGATTGCGGAAGGCTTTCTCGTTGGCCGACGTGACGATGTTCCACCCGATTCGGCCGTCGCTGAGATGGTCGAGTGTCGAGGCGGCGCGTGCAAAGACGAACGGGTGATGTGAGATGACCGAGCTGGTGTAGAGAAACCCGAGGTGGTCGGTCTCGTGGGCCATCGCGGGGATCAGCATGGTGCAGTCGCCGATCGGAACGTTCATCGCCATTTCGAAGACGATGTCGCGTGAGCCGTTGTACTCGCCCTGCACGCCCATGACGTCGGTGAAGAAGAACGCATCGACCTTGGCCTGCTCGGCCTTCTTGGCGAGGTCGACCCAGAGGTCGAATTTCTTGAACTCGCGGTTACGGGCCCGGGGGTGACGCCAGCTGCCGTGAAAGTTGTGCCCGATCGAGTCCATCACCAGCAGCGTGAAGATCATGCGCTTCGACATGTTGTACGACTGTACGGCGTGGTCTGCGGTGCTGTACAGTCGTACAAAGAAGTCACCTCTTGCGGAAGGATCTCCTGACGATGCCCGATGAGCTCGAACAGTTGCGGCAGCGCCTGCAGTACGTCGAAGACCGGATGGCGATCCTGGATTGCGTGATGAACCAGGCGCGCGGGCACGACCGCCACGACGCCGAGTTGATGGGCAGCGTGTACTGGGAAGACGGCGTCGACGAGCACGGCCCGACGGTCAAGTCCGGCCCGGAGTACGGCGAGTGGGCCAACGCGGCGCACAGCGCGGTGTTCGAGGATCACCTGCACAACGTCACCACCCACACGTGCGAGATCAACGGCGACGAAGCCCACGCTGAGAGCTACGTGATGGGCGCCATGCGGTCCAAGGGTGGCAAGGTGGTGTCGCTGATGGGCGGCCGCTACCTCGACCGCCTGGAGCGCCGTGACGGGGTCTGGAAGATCGCGCTGCGGCGCTGCACGATCGAGTGGATGATGAGCGGCGACTCCTCGGTGCTCAATTCCGGTGCTGTCCAAGGCTTCATCAAGGGCAAGTGGGACAAGTCGGATGCCTCCTACATCCGGCCGCTGAAGTTGGAGAGCGAACCTGTCGAACGGTGGTGACCGATGGAGCTGACCGGACGGGTCGCGTTGATCACCGGCGGCGGTTCCGGCATCGGGCGCGCGGCAGCGCAGCGGTTCGCCGCTGAAGGCATGCGGGTGTGCGTCGTCGACATCGACGCCCACGCCGCCGACACCGTCGCGTCCTCACTTGGCGGGCTCGGGCTGCAGTGCGACGTCTCCGATCCCGATCAGGTCGACGCAACTTTCGTCGCATGTGCCGGCGAGCTCGGCAGCGTGGATCTGGCGTTCCTCAACGCGGGCATCACGGTTCACTGGTCGGGCGACATCGGCACGCTCGATTTGGCCGATTACCGCCGATCGGTCGGCGTCAACCTCGACGGCGTGGTGTTCGGTGCGCGCGCGGCCGTGCGCACCATGCGGACCCTCCCCGCCGACAGCCGCGCGATCCTGGCGACCGCATCGCTGGCCGGGTTGGTGCCGTGGCATCCCGACGCCGTCTACGCGCTGGGCAAGCACGCCGTGGTCGGGCTTCTGCGCTCGATTGCGCCGAACCTGGCCGCCGAAGGCATTGCCGTGCACACCATCTGCCCCGGGATCACCGAGACCGGCGTCCTCGGCGACCGGCGCGTGCTCGTCGAGCGGATCGGCGTCCCGGTCATGGAGCCCGACGCCGTCGCCGACGCCGCCCTGACCGCCGCCACCGCCCCGCTGGATGACACCGGTACCTGCTGGGTAGTGCAACACGGAAAGCCTCCTTGGCCCATGACTTTTACCGGTGTGCCTGCTGCCGATCAGCGGCTCAACACACCGGTGCGCCCGACTCACTCGCCTTGATCGGGCGGATCCGGATCACCCCGGAGCAGCTCGTCGGGGTGATGCGCGTGGTTGATCTCGGGTGGGCTGGTGCCATCGGTCCATGCCAGCCGGCCGCCTTTGGTGACGGTGGTCTGCCAGCGGCCCTGAGTGACGGCGGCGTGATCGGGCCCGCAGCCAAAGAACAGGCAGTCGGCATCGGTGTTGCCACCGGCTGACCAGTCGGTGCTGTGGTGAACCTCGCAGTGATAGCCAGGGACCAGACAATTTGGTCGAGTACAGCCTCCGTCGCGCGCGTAGCAGATGATCCGCTGATCGGCCGTGGCGATGCGCTTCTGGCGGCCCAGATAGAGCGGGCGCTCACTGTGATCGTCGAACACGGCCAGGTAGTGAACCGCGTCGGCGGCCATGCGAATCAGATCACGCATCGGCAGCGCGGTGTTGCCGCCGGTACGCGCCGGCGTCGGCATCGGCACCAGCGGATCGACCACCGCGTGCGCGGCCTGGTTCAACTCGGCCAGCGTGGTGCGCACGATCACCGTCACCGGATGTCCGCGGTGAGACCCGAAGCCGCCGGCGACGATACCCGCCTTGAGCCCCAGCTTGATGCCGTCATGACACCGCTGGGCCGAGTTGCGCTCGTCGGGCACCTCTTGGATCGCGCCGTCGGGCAGGTGTCGTCCAGGGCGAACCGCGGCGCTGCACGCCTCGATGTAACAACGGGTCTCCGGATCCACCCAACCCGTCAGCCGCGACATCCCGTCGCGGCCCTGCGGCCCCAGATTCACCCCGCGGCGGCGTTGGCGATCCTCTTCGTTGTAGTGGCCGTCGGGGTTGAAGATATCGTCGATGCGTTTGCCGACCGCTTTGACGATGTCAGCGTCGGTCTTGGTCGCTTGACGAACCAGGCTGGCTTCCACTTCGTTGTGTTCGGTCACCGAGATGTTGGAAGGTAACCGGTCCATCGCCGTGCAGATCTCCTTGAGGTGATCCTCACCGATCGCGCCCTGTTCGACGGCGGTGCCCGTCTCGGGTAGCAACGCCGGCAATGGCGGCCCGCTCAGCTGGCGGCGCGGACGGATCTTCTGCGCCATCTTGATGCGGCGTTTGATCTCGGCGGGCGGGATGCGCAGCCGCGCCCACAACCGGTCGATCAATCCGGGCGCCATCGCGGACTCGTCCGGAGGATCGGCGATTTCCCCGAACGTCCGGTACATCAACCCCCGGTTCACTCGCTCCTGGCCCTCCAAGCGCTCGGCCATCTGCACGCGGTAGCTGTTTCCGACCACATCAGAGGACAACTCGCGCAGCTCGCCGTAGGCGGCATCGACCTGGTCCAGTAGCGCGCCGATTCGGTCGCCCGTCGCCTGCCCGGTAATGAAACCACCCATGCCGCAACGCTATCGAACAGCTCTGCGGACTCGACAGACCAAACGATCGATCTGTGGATCAATACGCCGTTGGGGATAACCGCAAGCACCCACCCACGTATTGTCGGTGCCTCGTGGTAGGCGCTCAGCCCACGATCGCGGGCATGCTGTCCCAGCCGCGCACGGTGGCCGTCGGTGCCCGCACGGCGTTGTCGATGTCGACCGTCCAGTCCGGCCAGCGCGCCAGGATCTCCTCGAGCGCCACCCGGCCCTCGAGCCGCGCCAGCGACGCGCCCAGGCAGAAGTGCGTACCCCTGCCGAACGACAGGTGGTTCGCGTTACGGTGGATGTCGAAGGTGTCGGGATCGTCGAACTTGCGTTCATCACGGTTGGCCGACCCGCTCATCAACAGCAGCGCGCTGCCCGCCGGGATCACCTGCCCGTGGTACTCGGCGTCCGCGGCGACGTAACGGGCGATGTTGTGCACCGGCGGCTCGTATCGGAGCACCTCCTCGACCGCGCCGGCGATCAGCGACGGGTTCTGCACCAATTCCCTTCGCTGCGAGTGATGCTCACCGAGCAGCTTGCCCAGCCAACCGAAGAGCCGTCCGACCGTCTCGGTCCCGGCGTTGGCGATCACCCCGAGAAAGACCAGAAGTTCGTCGGTGCTCAGCTTCCTGACCGTCCCGGACACATCCTCGAACTCGACGTTGAGCAGTTCGGTGACCAGATCGTCGGACGGGTTCTGCTCACGCCATGCCACGTAGTCGCGAAACATGTTGCCGTTGAAGTAGTTGTCCTTGCTGACCGGGAGCGGCTCACCGGGTTTGTTGCGTAACCGGCGCCCGGCGATCTTGCGGACGTCGCGCTGCAACGAGTCGGGGATGCCGACCAGCATCCCGATCACCCGCATCGGCATCTCGGCCCCGAGGTCGCGGGTGAAATCGAACCGGTCACCGTCGCTCAGCGGGTCCAGGCAGGCCGCGCAGAACGCCCGCACCTGGTCCTCGATCGCCTTCATCTTGCGCGGCGTGAATGCCCGCGACACCAGCAGCCGGTGCACGGTGTGCAGCGGCGGGTCCTCGTTGATGAACACGCCCAACGGCATCACCGGTTCGGCCTTGACCACCTCGAGGATGTCGCCCTTGGCGGAGCTGAACCGCTCGACGTCCCGCAGCGCCTCCTCGACATCGGCGAACCGGCTCAGCGCCCAGAAATCGAACTTCTCGTCGTAGTACAGCGGCGCCTCATCCCGCAGCCGCCGGTACACCGGATACGGGTCGACGTCGATCTCGACGTCATAGGGGTCGTAGGAAAGCACGCTCACCTGTACGATCGTACAGCACGCACCGTCGTCTCAAGGAGTGTCAATGGATCTGGGTTTCGTCTCCCTGAACACGCCGCGTGATCTCGCACCGGACACGCTGGCCGTCGAGCTCGAATCGCGTGGCTTCGAGTCGATCTGGGTGGGTGAGCATCCTCAGATTCCGGTCGCCGCCGGTGACCAGTTCCCACCCGCGCTGCTCGCGGCGCAAAAGCAGATGTGGGATCCGCTCCTGTCGCTGCTGACGGCGGCCCGGGCGACGACCACATTGCGTCTTGGTACAGCGGTTGCCCTGCCCCTCGAGCGCGAATTGTTCACGACCGCAAAGCAAGTGGCGACCCTAGATCAGATGAGCGGCGGTCGGCTGCTCCTCGGGGTTGGGGTGGGCGTGCGCGCCGAGCTCGAGGTCACCGGCTCCATCGCCTGGGCCGACCGCTACCGCGCGCTGGCCGACATGGTCGCCGCACTCGATGCGCTGTGGACCGCCGACGAAGCCGAGCACCACGGCCCGTTCTTCGACTTCGACGCGGTGTGGTCCTATCCCAAACCCCAGCAACGTCCGCGTCCGCCGCTGCTGGCAGCGGCCACCGGGCCCAACGCGATCCGGGAATGCGTCGGCTGGGCCGACGGTTGGTTGCCCGGCGACGCCGCGTTCCGCGACGTCGCCGGTGCGCTGGCTGATTTCCGCCGCACCGCCGAGGACGCCGGACGCGATCCCGCGACGCTGGACCTGAC
This sequence comes from Mycolicibacterium pulveris, assembly GCA_050205315.1. Lineage (GTDB taxonomy): Bacteria > Actinomycetota > Actinomycetes > Mycobacteriales > Mycobacteriaceae > Mycobacterium > Mycobacterium pulveris_A. The sequence continues at coordinate 72,614 of JBNMRA010000010.1, forward strand.
GATCATGGCGTGGGGCGATCCGAAGCTCGACAAGCTCGCGGCCTACCGCGACATGGGCTTCAACCGGGCGGTGCTCGGCGGCGGCCGGCGCAACGCCGATGATCCGTCGACCACGATGGCATTCCTGGACCGGTACGCCGCGATGGTCGACGAGCTCAGATCTTGACCTGTTAAGGCACCGGGCGCACCCGGGAGTGCACCAGCTCCAACAGCTGGCCGTCGGGATCGCGGATCATGCACGCGAATCCCCCTCCGGGGTCGGCAACGACGGTTCCTCCGGCCGACTGCACCGCGGCCTGCGCCGCGGCCATGTCGTCGACGACGATCGACAGGTGCGTCAGGCCAGCGCCGACCATGCCGCGCTCGTCCTGCTCAGGCGCCGGATAGCCCGAGAACGTCAGCAGCTGCAGCACCATGCCGCCGTTGCGCAGGTACACGGCCTCGAACCCGATCGGCGGTTCCAGCCCGAGCAGCCCGGCGGCCATCTCGTCGGGGACGGTCAACCGCTTTGCCTCGACGAAACCCAGTGCCTCATAGAAGCTTTGCGACTTGGCGAGATCGCGGACGCGGAGTCCGACGTGGCTGACATCCATCTCAGACCCCGGCCGGTCCGGGACCGCCGTGCATGTAGAGCGTCTGCCCGGAGCAGTAGCTGGAGGCGTCGGAGGCAAAGAACAGTACGCCGTAGCCGATCTCCTCGGGCTCGGCGATGCGCCCGGATGCGTTAGTTTGTCCGATCATGTCGATGTCGAAACCCTGCCGTGCCGCGTCGGCCTCCAGACCCGGGGTGCGAATGGCACCGCACGCGATGCAGTTGACCCGCACACCTTTTCGCGTCCACGCCGCCGCCATCGAACCGGTCAGGTTGTTCAGCGCCGCCTTGGCCGCGCCATAGGCCGCCGCCTGCGGCATCGCCAGCAGGCTGGCCCCCGACGAGATGTTGACGATCGCGCCGCGGCCCTGTTCGATCATCGGCTTCACCGCGGCCCGCGACAGGTACCAGGCGCTGGACAGGTTCAGGTTCAGCACCTGGTGCCACTCGTCGTCGGTCCACTTCATCAGCGACTTGGTCTCACCACCGCCGGCGTTGTTGAGCAACACGTCGAGGCGCCCGAACTCACCGAGGGTCGCGTCGACCAGCGCGCGGCACTGTTCGGCGTCGACGACGTCGGTGGGCACCGCCAACGCGCGCCGGCCCAGCGCCTCGATCTCTGCCGCGGTGGATTTCAGTGGCTCGGCACGACGCCCGGCGAGCACGATGTCGGCGCCGCGCTCGGCCAGCACCAGCGCGGAGGCGCGGCCGATACCGGTTCCGCCGCCGGTGATCACGGCGACCCTGCCATCCATCGAGAACCTGTCGTTCACAGCACCACTTCCTGTCCGCGTCGGTTGCAGTACGACTGTACAGCATGGCGCTGGGCTCTCGACAACTTCGTTGCCGTCGAGTACACCAATGGGATGCCGCATCCGACCGACGACGTCTGGGAAGTGCTGTCCACCGCCCGCTCGATCCGCCGTTTCACCGACGATCCGGTGGACGAGGCGACGCTGTACCGCTGCCTCGAGGCGGCGACGTGGGCGCCCAACGGCGCCAATGCGCAGCTGTGGCGGTTCATCGTGCTCGACGGCGCACCACAGCGCGCAGCGGTTGCGCAGGCGGCCGGGAGCGCGCTGAAGACAATCGAGTCGGTGTACGGGATGAGCCGGCCCGCCGCCGACGACAACAGCCGCGCGGCGCGAAACAACCGCGCCACCTACGAGTTACACGACCGCGCCGGTGAGCACACCTCGGTGCTGTTCGCCGCGTTCAAGAACGAGTTCGCGTCAGAGTACCTGCAGGCCGGTTCGATCTATCCCGCGATGCAGAACTTCTACCTCGCCGCGCGCGCCCAGGGGCTGGGCGCGTGCTTCACCAGCTGGGCCTCCTATGACGGGGAGAAGGTGCTGCGCGAGGCCGTCGGCGTTCCCGATGAGTGGTTCCTGGCCGGGCACGTCGTCGTCGGCTGGCCACGCGGTCACCACGGCCCCGTGCGCCGACGGCCGGTCGCCGACGTGGTGTTCCGTGACCGCTGGGACTCCCAGCGGGCCGACATCACCTACGGGCGCGGCGCCCGTCCGCAGCGCGGCGCTAGCGGATGACGTGGGCCTGCTGTTGATGCGGGTGGACGTCGAAAAGCTCGCGGTACGATGGCGGTTGGCGGCCGTCTTCGTCGGTGATGCCGTACTTGACCGCCAGCTCGGCGCCGATCAGCGTTTGCCCGCTGACGTTCAGGCGATCGGGATCGCCGTAGAGGGCCCAGATGACGTGGCCGGTCAGCTCCGGGGTCTCGGCGGTGTCGAGGATGTGGCCGAACTTCTTCGGGTTGCTCGCGATGATCTTTCGGACCCGGTCGGTGAGCAGTGATCCCATCCAGATCGAAACCGCGGTGATACCAACGTCTTCGAAGTCTACCGCCATGTCGGCGGCCATCTTGTCGGTGCCTGCCTTCGGGACCCCATAGGCGGGCCCGAACGCGTAGTGCACGCCACCCGACGACGATGTGAACACCACCAGGCCGTCACCTTGGGGCAGCATCAGCGGTGCGGCATACACCGTCGCGACGTAGCTGCTACGCAATCCGACGTTGAGCGTGTCGATGACGTTGAGGGGTTCTTCCCAGAACTTCGTGCGGCCCATCATCTCGTCGCGGATGATCGCGGCGTTGTTGACCAGGATGTCGACCCGGCCCTGTTCGCGTGCGATGCGGTCGAACAACGCCTTGACCTGTTCGTCGTCGGCATGGTCGACGCGCACGGCGATCCCCTGGCCGCCGGCGGCAGTGACGCGTTCGGCGGTTTCCTGGATGGTACCCGGAAGTGTTGCCGCGCCGGATGTTTCGGTGCGTCCGGTGACATACACCGTGCAGCCGTGGCTGCCCAGCGCATGCGCGATGCCTGCCCCGGCGCCGCGGCTGGCTCCGGTGACCACGGCGACCGGCGTCTTGTCCGACACGTGTTCTCTGCCTCTCAGTCCGAAACTCTCGCGGGGTCTTTCAGCTCGGTGATCGGCCGCGCCAGCCCCTGCTCGTCGCAGATCCGCTGCAGTTTGACGACCGTCGCGGCGACCCCGGGTCCGGTCCGCGGGCCGGGGGTGAACGTCGCGGGCAGATGGCGCATGCCCTGGATCACGCCGATGCTGTCGTAGTGCACGGTGCCTTCGGGCACACACCGGTAGTCGGGCATCCGGTCCAGCACCGCGGTCAGCATCGACTTGAAGACCGTCCGCGCCACGTTGGAGCCGATGCACCGATGCACGCCGAGACCGAAGCTGAAGTGCCGGTTGCCTTTCCGGCCGAGGTCGACGGTGTCGGGATCGGAAAACAGCGACGGGTCGCGGTTGGCCATCGCCCACGACAGCCAGAGCCGTTCACCTTCCCGAAGCGTGATGCCGTCCAGTTCCATGTCCTCGGCGATAGTGCGGCCGTCTCCGGGTGCGGGCGTGAAGTACCGCAGGAACTCCTCGGTCGCCGGGTTCAGCAGGGTGTCGCGTTCGCGGCTGAGCCGGTCGCGCTCGTCGGGATGATCGGACAGCCATTCCAGCGCGTGCGCGGTCAACGCCGTCGTGGTGTCGAAGCCGCCGCCGATGAGCAGGTTCAACATGCCGACCAGTTCGATGTCGGGCGGGGCTTCGCCGTCGATGCGCAGCTTGGCCAGCGCGTCGATGATGCCGGGCCGCGGGTTCTGCCTGATCTCGACCAGGTTGGTGAACAGGTCCACGCCCATGGCCATGTACAGCTCGCGGACTCGTTCGGCGTCGGGCGAATCGGGCGGGGTGTAGACCGATGCATGGGCCGGCTCGTTGTAGATCGTCCACTTCTGCAGTTCGACGCCCAGCATCGCCAGGGTGAGCACGGCGGGTACGACGTTGGCCAGGTCGTCGACGAAATCGATACGGCCGGACTCGATGTGGTCGTCGATGCACGCGCGGACGATCTCGTCGACGAACGGCTCCCAGCGCTTGACGGCCGCCGGCGACAGGTACGGGTTCAGCGCGGTCCGGTAGTAGCGGTGTTCCGGGTCGTCCATCTCCAGCATCCCGCCGCGGAAGTTCTCCGCATCGAGCATGGTCGGGATCGAGATGCCCTTGTAGCCGCGGCGTTCGTTGTTCACATCGTGGTCGTTGGAGACGTTCGGGCAGCGCGCGAGTTCGAAGACCTGGTCGCTGCCCGCCGCCACCCAGTGCCCGCCGTAGGTGTCTGTCCAGGCCAGCGGACACTTCGTATGCATCTCGTGGGTGGTGTCGAGGAAGCGCTGCCGATAGTCGGGGCTGTGCCGATCGAAGTGGTAACGCACGTCGTCCCGGTCCACTAGATCACCGCCCCGCCGTTGACCCCGATGACCTGACCGGTGACATAGCCGGCGGCCTCCGAGCACAGGAACGAGCACACCGCGGCGACGTCTTCACCGGCGCCCAACCGCCCGGCCGGAATGGCCTGGGTCAGGTACTCGCTGGCGGGCAATTTGCCTTCGGCCTGTTGCTGCCGCAGCATCGGGGAGTCGATCACGAACGGCGGCACCGTGTTGGCGGTGATGCCCTTGTTCGCGTAGTCCAGCGCCACCGTCTTGGTCAGCGCGATCACACCGCCCTTGGTCGCCGCGTAGTGGCCCTGCCGCCGGGCGCCCTGCTGGCCCGCGGCCGAGGAGATCGTCACGATCCGTCCCCACTTGGCCGGCACCATGTCGGCCAGTGCCGCGCGCAGGCACAGGAACGTTCCGGTGAGGTTGACGGCGAGGTAGCGGTTCCACTGCGCCATAGTGATCTGGTCGAAGCGGGTGAACCCGGCGATCGCGGCGCTGGTGACGAGGATCTCGACCGCGCCGAGTTGCGTTCTGACCGTGTCGAATGCCGCCTCGACGGCGCCCTCGTCGGAGACGTCCACGCCGACGGCGACGGCCTGTGCCCCGTTTTCCTGCAGCGCTGCGGCGGCCTTTTCCGCGGCCTCGGCGTCGATGTCGAGCACCGCGACCCGGTGGCCGTCGTTGCAAAGCCCGGTACAGATCGCGCGTCCGAGCCCTGATGCTCCACCCGTCACCACGGCAACACGGCTCACCATACGTCTCCTCGCTCCAACCCAGCAGTCGCTATACGAGCGTACAGCACGCTGCGTTACGCTGGGGCGTAACGCTGATGAGGAGGCACGGTGGACGAGCTGTACTACGACCCGTGGAATGTCGAGATCGACATCGACCCGTATCCGACGTACCGGCGGCTGCGCGACGAGCAGCCGCTGTACTACAACGAGCGCCACGACTTTTGGGGGCTGAGCCGATACGCCGACGTCGACGCCGCGCTGCGTGATCCGCAGCGGCTGAGCTCGGCCAAGGGCGACATCCTCGAAGTGGTGAAGACCGACCCGGTGATGCCGCCGGGGGTGTTCATCAACGAGGATCCGCCGCTGCACACTATGCACCGTGCGTTGGTGGCGCGGGCGTTCACACCGAAGAAGATGCGGGCGGTGGAGGACAAGGTGCGCGCCTTCTGCGTCGCCTGTCTGGATCCGCTCGTCGGCAGTGACCGCTTCGACTTCGTGCAGGACCTCGGCGCCGAACTGCCCATGCGCACGATCGGAATGCTGGTCGGCATCCCCGACGCCGATCAGCCGTCGGTGCGCGCGCAGGCCCACGCCGTGCTGCGCAACAAGCCCGGTGAGCCGCTTCCGGTCAGAAAGGACCATTACTTCGACGGCGACATGTTCACCGACTATGTCGCCTGGCGCAAGAAGAACCCCTCCGACGATCTGATCACCGAACTTCTCGACGTCGAGTTCGAGGACGAAACCGGTACGACGCGACGGCTGCGAACCGATGAGCTGCTGATCTTTCTGGCCGTGATCGCCGGCGCCGGGGTGGAGACCACCGGGCGGCTGTTCGGCTGGATGGGCAAGGTGCTCGCCGAGCACCCCGACCAACGCCGGGAACTCGTCGAGGACCCATCGCTGATTCCGGTGGCGATCGAGGAACTGCTGCGCTACGAGCCACCCGGCCCGCATGTCGCGCGGTACGTCGCCGAAGCCGATGTCGAGTTCCACGGTCAGACGCTGCCCGCGGGCAGTGCGCTGTTGCTGATGCTGGCGTCGGCCAACCGCGACGAACGCCACTTCGAGGACCCCGACAGCTTCGATATTCACCGTAAGCCGGCAGGGCACTTGACGTTTGGTCGCGGCCCCCACTTCTGCCTGGGTGCGCCGCTGGCGCGGCTGGAGGGCCGGATCGCGCTCGAGGAAGTGCTCAAGCGGTTTCCGAAATGGGAGATCGACTTGGCCGGTGCGCGCCGGTCCCGGACCTCGACGGTGCGCGGCTGGGACACGATGCCCGCCGTCATCGGGTGAGCGCCGCCGGCCCTACTGGTCCTGCAGGATGAAATCGGCTGCGCGCCACGCCATTGCCATGATCGGTCCGTTCAGGTTGCCCGCGACCATGGTGGGCATCACCGAGCAGTCGACCACGCGAAGGCCGTCGATGCCGCGTACACGCAGCTGGGGATCCACCACGTCGTCGTCGCTGGGACCCATCGCACAGCTTCCGGCGGCGTGGTAGCCGCAGTAGCCGCCGTCGAGCACGGAGTCCACCAGTTCATCGTCGCTGCGGACGTCAGGACCCGGGAAGGTCTCGTGGGTGATGCGCTCGGCGATCGGTGACTGTTCGAAGATGGCCCGCATCTTGCGCAGCAGGTTCGCGGTGGCTGCCCGATCATGTTCGGTGCCAAGGTAGTTCGGGTTGATCCGCAGCGGCGCATCGGGGTCGCCGGAGGTGATCTCGACCGATCCCTGCGCGGTGGGGCGCAACACCATCCCCAGACAGGAGACCCCGGCCTGGCGGGGGATCGCGACGGGCTCCCCGGTGTTGTACGGCGGAAGCGTCCACGGGCCCAGCATCACCTGCCCGTCGGGGCGTTCGGCGTCGGGCTGGGTCTTGACGAAACCGACCAGATCGAACGACGGCGCGGCCAGCGGGCCTTTGCGGGTCGCGAGATAGCGGGCGCCGGTCAGCGCCTGCGCGAAGCTGCTCGCGAGCTGCCGGTTGTAGCCGAGGTCGTCCTTCAGCTGGTATCGCAAGGTGGCGCAGCGGTGTTCGTGCAGACGGCGGCCGACGTTGTCGCGTTCGAGGTAGACAGCGACGTTGGCGGCGGTCAGCACGTCGCGGGGCCCGACACCCGACAGTTGCAGCAGCTTGGGGCTGTTGAGGCTGCCCAACGAGACGATCACCTCGCGGGTGGCCCGCAGCTGCGCGGAGCCGCCGTTGGCGTCGACCTCGACGCCGACGGCCCTGCCGCCCTCGAACAGCAGCCGGCGTACGACGGTGCGGGTCCGCACGGTCAGGTTGGGCCGGCGCAGCGCGGGTTTCAGGAACGCCGTGGCGGCGCTGACCCGGCGGCCGTTCTTGATGGTGGCGGTGGCGTATCCGATGCGTTCGTCGTCGGATTCATTGATGTCGCGCACGCGGGCCAGCCCGGTGGCGGCGGCGGCGTCGAGCATCTCGGCGCACAGCGGGTCGGGGTCGCGGGGCACCGAGATGTGCAGCGGCCCACCGGCGCCGCGGGTCGCCGAGCCCCCGAACGCATGGTCTTCGAACCCTTTGAAGATGGGCAGGATGTCGTCCCAGCCCCAGCCCTTGTTGCCGAGCCGTTCGAGCCCGTCGTAGTCGGCGCGGTTGCCGCGGTTGTAGATCATGCCGTTGATCGAGCTCGACCCGCCCAGCACCTTCCCGCGCAGCCACTGCTCGACGTGCGGGTTGGGCCCGAACGGTGTGGTTTCGTAGTGCCACATGTGTTTTTCGCTCTCGAACAGCATCCCCGAACCCTTCGGGATGCTGAACAGCGGATTGCGGTCGACACCGCCGGCCTCGATCAGCAGCACGCTGACTTTTGGGTCGGCCGACAGGCGGTTCGCCAGCACACATCCGGCCGAACCGGCACCCGCGATGATGTAGTCGTATCTCGTCATGGCGAACCCTCCAGCCGGTAACTGCTGTACGAGCGTACAGGACGGGTTCAGCCGGCGAGGCGTCGGCGTGCCCGCCGCTGGATCTCAGCAGCCAGGGCTTCGGCGACCAGGATGTCGGGCAGCAGTTCGGGTTCGGTCATGATCGCGCGAAACACGTGGCCGATGGTGATGCCGTGGTCGGGACGCTCGATGATGGTCACCGGGTCGCCGGCCCGCACCGAACCCGCGGTGATGACCCGCAGGTACGCACCGGGTTTGGCCGCGCGGGTGAACGTGTTCATCCAGCCGCGGATGCCCAGGAACTGGGTGAACGTGCGGCACGGGGTGCGGGGCCGCGACACCTCCAGGACAAGGCCGTCCGATCCCACCGCCCACCGCTCGCCGATCACCGCGCCGGTCACGTCGATTCCGACGGTGGTGAAGTTCTCGCCGAACATGCCGGGGCTCAGCGTCCGCTTCAGCTGTGTCTCCCAGCCGTCCAGATCTTCTCGCGCGTAGGCGTACACGGCCTGGTCGTCGCCGCCGTGGTACTTGCGGTTGCCGATCAGGTCGCCGGCCAGGCCGCTGCCCAGCCCGGTGCGTCTATGGCCGGGCGCGCGCACCGCGACGGGTTCGGTGGTCGGGCGCTTGTCGAAGCCGGTCTGTCCCGACGGTCCGTCCGAGTAGTGGTGAGCGATGTTCACAGAGAGCACGTTTGGCACGCTGTCGAGCTTACGGAGCGCCGAGATCAGAACAGGTAGATCACGAACACCGCGGCGAACAGCACACCGAGCCAGGCATCGGTGGACAGCCGAAGCCAGCGCGGGGCGGTGCGCACCTCCATGAAGTTGCGGATGATCAGCCGGGATTTGATCCAGGCCAGGATCAGCACCAGCGCGGTGATCGGGATGCTGGCGTGCACGGTGTCGGTGAAGTGGGCGGGCGCCAGCCACCACGACGCCAAGGTGATGGCGGTCAACAGGATCCAGCACCACGTCATCCGCGCCGACGTGGTGTGGGGATGGGTATCGGCGGTGTTCGTCACGGTCACCTCATCACGTAGAGTAGGCCGAAGATGATGACCCACAGCAGATCCACCATGTGCCAGTAGATGGCGCCCGACTCGACCATCGAGACCCTGCGGCGCGCCGGGTTGCGGAGTTCGCGGATCACGACGCCCAGCACGATGAGCCCGATGAGCACGTGCACGAGGTGCACGCCGGTGAGCACGTAGTAAAACGAGTAGAACATCTCGGAGTTGGTGTGGCCGGCGGCGATCTTGCTGCCCCATTCATATGTCTTGAAGACGATGAACAGGATGCCGCCGAAGCCGCCCGCGTAGGTGAGCCGGATCGCGTCGCGGTGGCGTCCGTCTCGCGCCGCGAGCACGCTGCGGGCCACCACCCACGAACTGGTCAGCAGGATCACCGTGTTGAGCACACCGATGTTGATGTCGAGATGCTGTTGCGCCGCGAGGAATGCCTCGGGGTTCATGGTCCGGTAAACCATGAAGATGACGAAATACCCGGCGAAGATGATCAGGTCGCCGAGCACCATCACCCACATGTGGATGTCGCCGGGCAGGTGGTCGAGCCGGCGGGCACCGGCCTGCGTGGTCGTCGATCGCGTCATCGGTCAGTCAACCGCCGGTGCGTCAAGGGGTTCGCGCAGCGTCGCCCGCTTCAGCAGCACGATCAGCGCCCCCAACCAGATCGTGAACACCACCACCGACCACCAGAACGCCAGCGACCCGTTCCACGCGAACGGACCCGAGTAGAAGACGAACATCTGGGTGGCGATGACCTCGGTGATGATCTGCCAAATGCTGACGTAGGCAAACCATTTCGGGAAGATGTCGTTTCTGTCGTAGAGGATCGCGATCGCCAGCACCAGATAGGCCACCGAGAAGCAGCCCAGCGACCCGTTGTAGGACAACATGCCGACGTCGTAGAGCATGCTGACCAGTTCGGGGTTGCGGTCGGCGCGAAACGCCGCGGTCAAAAAGCACACCGCCACCAGAAGGAAACCCGGCAGCGCGCCGACGCCCATCCCGCCGATGTAGGCGTAGGCGAACACGGAGCCGACCGACATCCGCTTCATCTGATAGGCCACCAGCCCGTTGGTGACCGCCGCGCCGCCGAGCAGAATCAGCAGCAGGCAGAACCCGATCTGGATGGTCAGGCCGTTGCTGGCGAAGAACGACACCTTGTCGGCGGCGGTCACGTCGGGACGCGGCGGTGGCGTCACCCGCGCCAGCACGCAGATGATCACGCCGAAGACCGCGTACCACAGCGGAAAGAACCAGCACACCAGTCGCACATCGGGTTTACCGCCGGGGGCCTGAGCCGTTCCGGCGGACCGGTCAGGGGTCAGGATGCTCACCGCGGCGGACCTTCAGATACAGCCGCCACGACGCCCTCTTCGAGGGCCTGTTGGTAGACCGCCCGGCGCAGCACGAAGAACATCACGACAACGAACAACGCGAACGCACCGTTGCGGACCCAGAACGACAGAAAGCCGTCCCAGGCCAGGGGCCCGGTCTGGAAGACCGCGGCGCCGGCCGCGGGCATCATGGCCACGGCGGTCGCCGCGGAGTAGTAGCCCACCCACCGCGGAAAGACCGGGTGGGGCCCGTCGTCGAAGTAGACCGCGACGGCCAGCAGCACGAACTGGGCAACCACCATGCCGATCGGCGCGATGAACACGATCCACGCCAGATCGTTGAGCACCTGGATGATCTCGGGGTTGCGGTCGGGTCGGAACGCGGCGACGAGAAAGAAGATGTTGGACAGCGCGAAGATCGTCGCGCCGCTGACCACCGCGGTCAGATAGCAGTACGCCAGCACGTGGCTCTGGGTCTTCATCCGCTTCATCTGGACCACGATCACCATGAAGAACGGAAGCACCATGATCCCGCACAGGTTGAACGTGACCTGGCTGAACCGGATCCACGCGGTGTTCTCAGCGTAGAACGACGCCACCTGGCCGGCCGTCATCGTCGGCGACATCGGAGGCCAGAAACCCGGAAACGCCAGCAACGCGACCAGCAGGACGAAACCGACGGCGGGTCCGGTCCACAGGCTCACCCACTGCGCCTTGATGTTTCCGGCTTTCGGCAGGTCTTGCACCTGCGCGAGAATCTGCACCGCCGCCTCCAGTTGACTTCAGTCAGGTCTTATGACCGTCGGCCGGTATCTCGCGCGCACATTGACAAGCCCCCCGTATGAGGCCTGTTGTTCGGCGTACCAACCCAAATCGCTCTTGCTGCACCGTAACGGCTGAGCGACACGAACGGAAGACCCTTTCTGACTCAAGTCGGTTTTGTTTTGACGTAGACTCACGTCGGCACGCCGGTGGACGGCGACGGAACGGATGACAGTGCGCAACTCCAAGCCTCAAGAGCGCGGCAACAAGGGCCGCCAGACCCGCGAGCGATTACTCGGAGCGGCGATGGCCGAGTTCAAACGCGACGGCATGGCCGCGGCCGACATCTCCGCGATCGTGTCGGCGGCCGGCGTCGCACACGGCACCTTTTTCTTTCACTTTCCGACCAAAGAGCACGTCCTCGTGGAACTGGAGAAGCGGGAAGAAGAGCGGATGGCCGCCGAGTTGAACCGCTTTTTCGCCAAACCCCACGATGTGCGGGCCACGCTCACCGAATCGGTGCGGGTGCTTGAGGCCCTGGAGCGGCGACTCGGCAACCGGCTGTTCAAAGATTTTCTCGCGCTGCACTTTTCGACGACGCGCCCGCCTTCGGAGGAATGGACCAACCACCCCGTCATCGTCGCGGTGGTCGAAGAACTGCAGCGTGCGCGCGAGCGCGGCGAGATACCCGCCGAGGTCGACGTGATGCTCAACGGCGTGTCGTTTCTGGTGGGCCTCTACGCGCTGCTGATCACGATGCCGGAGTCCAAGGAGATCCGGACTCCGGTCATCGACGAATACCTAACTACCTACATGTACGGCCTACGGGCCATGTGACCCGCAGCCCGGGGTCAACTTGTCGCGCGGTGGGCCGCGTCGTTGCGGAAGCCCGAGATCGCAGCGATGCCGGCGATCACGAACGCGATACCGGCGACGGGTACCAGGTCACTTCTGAGCGCCAGCCCAGCGACCATCAAACCGAAGGCCACCACGGACAGCAGCATGAACACGTACCCGACCATTTGATGTGAAATACGCCTGAAGAAGTTAGACATTTTTCTCACCTCGCAATCCGGCGCGCCAGGCAACCCGGCTGGGCCGCCGGCGCGCCCCTCAAAACGCTACGCGTAGCGTAGCGCTACGCTCAGTGTAGCGCATAATCGGCAAAGAAGATAGGCCCCCGAGCTGACAGGGAGACGCTGATGCCACAGCGACAGGCGGTCGAGGAGGCCATCGCAGAATCGACGTTGCGTCTGCTGCGTGCGGGCGGTCCGCGGTCGGTGACCGTCGAGGCGGTGACGGCCGACTCCGGCGTCGCCAAGACCACGATCTACCGGCGCCACCGCGACCGGCGCGACATGCTGTCGGCCGCGTTGTCACGGCTGACCTCCACCGAACCGCTCAGCACGCAGGCCGATGCGCCGCAACGGTTGCGATGGACCATCCGCCACGCGATCGCGACGGTGAACGAGGGCATCGGGTTCGGCGGGCTCGCCTCACTGCTCAACGAGGAAGACCCCGAGTTCAGCGCGCTGTTCCGCAAGATCCTGGTCGCCCAGCGCAAGAAGCTGGTGCGCGTGATCGACGACGGTAGGGCCGACGGCACCTTCCGCGCCGACGTGGACGCCGAGACGCTGATCGACGCGATGGTCGGCGCGTACATCGCCGAACGAGCCCGTAAGGGCGGGGTCGGCCCCGACTGCGAAGACCGGATCTTCGCGCTGCTCTGGCCGGCCGTCAAACCTTAGGCCCCTGCGCCCCGACAACCTGACCAGCCGGTTCGCCGAATAAATATCTATGTGCTATGCATATATCCGTATGCCGCACTCCCGCTACGACCAACTCGACGACCTGCTGACGCGCATTGCGATCGCGCGCCAGCGGCCGAGCTGGCGCCGCCGGGTGCTCGACGGCAGCGGCCAAATGGTTAATGCATCGACGCTGCGCGTGTTGCGGGCCGTCGAACAGTGCCAGCAGCTCGGCGCGGGCGCATCGGTCGGCGACGTCGCCGACTTCATGGCCGTCGAACACTCCACCGCAAGCCGCTCGGTCGCCGCGGTCGTTTCGGCCGGGCTGCTGACGAAGACGTTCGCCGCCGACGACCAGCGACGCTGTGCCCTCGTGTTGACCGACGAGGGGCGCAACGCGTTGGCGACGGTGGCCGAGCGGCGCCGCGATCTGGTCGCCGAGATGATCGCCGACTGGCCCGACGCGGACGTCGACACCTTGGTCGTCCTGCTGGGTCGGCTCACCGACGCATTCGAAGGTGCGGTGACCCGATGACGGCCGACACCCACGCACGCACCTCACTACCGCGGCCGCGCGGCGCGCTCGGGCTGATGTTCGACCGAGTGTTCGGCGCGTTGTTCTGGGGCAAGATGTTCTCGGTCGTCGCCGTGTGGACCCACGGCATCGTCGCCGCGATCGTGATGTTCGACGCGACGCATTCGGCGCTGATGGTCGGCCTGGTCGGCGTCGTCCAGTTCGGGCCGCAGCTCATCTTCAGCCCGACCAGCGGTAAATGGGCCGACACCGGCGATCCCGCCCGCCAGATCCTGCTCGGACGGGTGCTCTGCGTGGCCGGTTCGGGTTTCACCGCCGTGTGGCTGATCCTCGATCCGACGCAGCAGGGCATGTCGATCGCGGCTCCCGTGCTGCTCGGCACGTTGCTGGTGGGTCTGGGCTTCGTCGTCGGCGGGCCCGCGATGCAGTCGATCGTGCCCAACCTGATCCGCCCCGGCGAGCTGTCGACGGCCATGGCGCTCAACAGCATTCCGATGACCCTCGGTCGCATCCTCGGTCCGGCCACCGGCGCATACGTGGCCGCACAGTTCGGCGCGGGCGTCGCGTTCGCGGTCAGCGCGGTGCTGCACCTGGTGTTCGCGTTCTTCCTGATCGCCGTGCGCTTCCCGGCGCCGCCGACGCGCCAAGCCGACGCCGACTACCGGGTGCGTGCGGCGCTGCGGTACGTCTGGCGGGACCGCCCGCTGCTGTTGGCGCTGCTCGCGGTGACCGCGGTGGGTTTTGCCTCGGATTCGTCGATCACCCTGGCGCCGTCGATGGCCAACGCGCTCGGCGGCGGTGCTGAGCTCGTCGGAACGTTGTCCGCGGTGTTCGGCATCGGTGCGGCGGTCGGCATGGCGACGCTGGCGATCATGCGCGGGCGGATGGCCTCGGCGAACGTCTCGGCGATCGGCTTGGCCGGGCTCGGTGTGGGCTGCGCGATGCTGATCGTCACGCCGGTGACCGCGGTGGCGTTGGCCGGCTTTGCGTTGGCGGGCCTGGGCTTCGGCTGGGCGATGACCGGGCTGAGCACCGTCGTGCAGGAGCGCGCACCCGAGGAGTTGCGCGGCCGGATCATGGCGCTGTGGCTCGTCGGGTTCCTCGGCTCACGCCCGCTGGCCGCGGCGTTGCTCGGCGGCGCCGCCGACGCGTTCAACGTGCAGGCCGCGTTCGCCGTCGCCGCCGCGCTGTGCATCGTGGTGACGCTGTTCAGCCGGCCGTCGAAGCTGATCGGCGCGCTGCCGAACCGCATCTGAGGCGGCTAGCGGCTCTTGTCGGGCTCCGGGTTGATGTTCATCGTGACGTGCTGACCGTCGCGGATCACCTCGATCGGCGCGTCCTGACCGACCGTCAGCGCGCGCACGGCGACGACGAACTCGTCGACGCCGTCGATCTTGCGGTCACCGATCTTGACGACGACGTCGTTCTCTTTGACTCCGGCGCGGTCGGCCGCGCCGCCGGAGACCACCCGGGTCACCCGCGCGCCGGACAGGTCCGGTTCGCTGACCGACTCCGCGGTCAGCCCGAGGGTGGGGTGCCTGATCTCGCCGTTGCGGATCAGCGTCTCGACGACGTGCTTCATTTCGTTGGCCGGTATCGCAAAGCCCAGCCCGCTGGCGCTGTCCGAAAGCGACTTGCCCGCGGTGTTGATGCCGATCACCTCGGCGTTCATGTTGATCAGCGGACCGCCGGAGTTGCCGTGGTTGATCGGCGCGTCCGTCTGCACGGCGGCGATGACGATCTCGTCGGAACCCTCGCCGGGGATGCGCACCGCGCGGTCGAGCGCGCTGATGATGCCCTGGGTGTCGGTGCTGCGCAGGCCCAGCGGGGCGCCCGCGGCGATCACCTCGTCGCCGACGCGCAGCTTGTCGGAGTCGCCCAGCCGCGCCACGGTCAGATTGTCGACGTCGTCGACCTTGAGCACCGCCAGGTCGGTTTTGGGGTCGGCGCCGACCAGGTTGGCCACCACTTTCTTGCCGTCGTTGAAGATCACCGACATCTCGTATCGGTCGGGAGCCGAGGCGGCGTCGGCGATCACGTGGTTGTTGGTGACGATGTAACCCCGCCCGTCGACCACCACCCCGGAGCCCTGCGATCCTTGCGAATCGCTGACCGCTTCGACGGTCACGACTGAATCTGCAACGGCGGCAGCCACTTTGGCGAATCGACCCTCGGGCAGATCCCCTTCGCCGGTGGTGGACAGCGTGACCTTGGACGTGGTGAACGCCTCGATGACCTCGGCGGTCTTGCGGCCCACCCAGCCGCCTACCAACCCGAGGACCAACGCGAGCACCGCAAGGGTCACCAACGCCGTCAGCTTCAGCCGCTTACCGAACAGGACGTCGCGCACGCCCAGCTTTTCGGCCGGCGCGACCGGGCCCGCAGGGGCAGGGGCCTGCGGCGCGGGCACCGGCTCGTCGTAGTCCGCGACGTCGTATGCGTCGTCTTGGGGATCGGGGGCCGCACCGAACGCGGCGGCCAGCACCGGGCCGGGTTCCTGGTCGGTCGGGGCGTAGGACCCCTGATCGGCGTCGCCGCCGGGCCGGCCGAAGGCACGTTCGGTGGCCGCATCGACCGTCGGACGCCGGATCGCGCGCGGCGCCGAAGCATCACCGCCGGGCTGGCGTTCGTCGGTCACGCGGTGTTCACCCTTTCTCGGCGGCCTTTCTGGCGCGCTCCGCCATGGACGCGATCACGCCGCCATCGTTCAAGATATCCGTACCGGTGAGGTAGCCGGCTTTGTCGCTGGCACAGAAGGCGAGCAGCGCTGCCATTTCCTCCGGTCGGCCCCATCGGGGTACCGCGGCGTCGGCGACCATGGCCCCGGCGCCGGCCTGCTCCTCCAACCTACCCATCTCGGTGTCGATGGATCCCGGCGAAACCGAGACGATGCGCAGCCCGCGGCCGTTGAACCGTTCGGCCTGCGCTGTGCTGTACCAGCGGACGAAGCTCTTGCTCAGCGCGTAGGCGATCCCCGAGCGGGCCTCCTCGGGCGCGATCTCGCACGCGGCCAGCATGTCGGCCAGAAACGCGTCCGCGTCGGTGAGCGCGGACGGGAACGTCGCGGTGGGGATCATCTCGGTGGGCAGCATGTGGGCGGCCATCGAGGCCACGTTGACGATCGCGCTGCCCTCGCCGGCCGCCTGGTAGAACACCTCGTTGACGTGCAGGGTGCCCAGTGCGTTGGTCCTCATCACGTACTCGGCATCGCCCATGCTCGGGCTCACCCCCGCGGTGTGGATCACCGAGGCCACGGTGCCCAGGCCCGACGCGGTTTCGAAGAGCTGCGTGACGGCCTGGCGGTCGGTGACGTCGCAGTTCACGGCCGTCAGCTTGATCCCAAGGTCGCCCAGCGCGGCGGCCGCGGCGTCGAGCCGGTCGGCTCGAACATCGGCGAGCACGACCGTGTGGTCGGCCCCGACGATTTGCGCCGTCGCCTGACCCATGCCTCCGGCACCGCCCGTGATCACCGCAACCCGATTCATATCGAGACCGTATACGCCCCACCTGGGCGGCTGCTGTGCACCTGCCCAGGTAGGTTCGATGTGGTGGATCCCGCCGACGCCAGCATGCTGACCGGAGTCTCCGAGACGGCGCTGCTCACCCTCAACGGGCGTGCGCACCAGGCGCGCCATCCGAACGCCATCATCGACGATCCGGTCGCGATTCAGCTCGTCGACGCGATCGACTTCGATTTCGACAAGTTCGGCCGCAAGGGCCAGGAGATGGCGTTGCGTTCCCTGGCCTTCGACCGCGCCGCGATCCGGTACCTGACGGCGCATCCGTCAGCCACCGTCGTCGCGCTCGCCGAAGGGCTGCAGACCAGCTTCTGGCGCCTGAGCAAGGCGCTGCCTGATCTCGACTTTCGGTGGGTCACCATCGATTTCGAGCCGATCGTCGCGTTGCGGGAAAAGCTGCTGCCGTCCTCACCGCGGATCACCACGATCGCGCAGTCCGCACTGGACTACAGCTGGATGGATGCGGTGGACACCAGCGGCGGCGTCTTCATCACCGCCGAGGGTCTGCTGATGTATCTGCAGCCCGAGGAGGCGATGGGTCTGATCACCCAGTGCGCCCAACGTTTCCCGGGCGGTCAGATGATCTTCGACCTGCCACCGGTGCTGGTCAAGAAATTCGCGCCAAAGGGTATGCGGGCCACCCGCCGGTACCGGGTTCCGCCGATGCCGTTTTCCCTGTCGGCAACTGAACTGGCCGATCTGGCCAACACCGTGCCCGGTATCCGCGCCGTGCACGACCTACCGATGCCGCAAGGCCGCGGGGTGTTCTTCGAGAAGGTGTTCCCCGCGTTCTGGCAGCTGAAGTTGACCAAGAACTTCCGCGGCGCCTACACCCTGCTCGAATTCGGCTGAGCCCGACAGACTCTAGGCGCACACCGCGCGCTCCAGCTCTTTCAGCGACGTCTCGAGGTGACCGAGCAGCCGCTGCAGGCTCGGGACTTCACGCCGGCCGCCGACCAACCCAAAGTCGAGGTTGTCGGCGTTGTTGGCCAACGTGATGTTGAGCGCCTGCCCGTCGAGCGGGATCGACAGCGGATAGTTGCCGTCGAGGCGGGCGCCGTTCCAGTACAACGGTTCCCGCGCCCCGGGCACGTTGGAGATCACGATGTTGAACGGCGGCGGTGCGGTCTGCACGAATCCCGGCACCAACCCGAACGCCAGGCCGCCGATCAGAAACGCCGACACCGCCAGCTGCTGCACCCGCGGCAGCTCCGAGTACACCCGCTTGTTGTCGCGCATCGACGCGGCGATGACTTCCACGCGGCGCGCCGGGTCCTCGACGTCGGTGGCGAGGTTGCACAGGATCGCGCCGACCAGGTTGCCGCCGCCGTCGGCGTCGTTCTCGGTGCGCAGGTTGACCGGAACCATCGCCACCAGCGGGGTGTCCGGAAGCGCGTCCTCTTCGGCCAGATACGCCCGCAGCGCACCCGCACACATCGCCAGCACGACGTCGTTGACGGTCACCCCGGCCGCGGCCTTGACGTTCTTGATCCGCTCCAACGCCCAGGACTGCGCCGCCACCCGGCGGGCCCCGCCGATGCGCACGTTCAGCATGGTCTTGGGCGCCCGGAACGGCAGCGTCAGCTCCTGCTCGAGCAGCGCGGCCCGCGCCAGCGACAGCGTGTTGGGCGCGATACCGGCGACCGAATTGGCCACCTGGCCCACCGTCCGCACCAGCGACCGCCCCCCACCTGCGGGCCTGCGTCGGGGTGGCAGGCTCCACGGTGCCCGCACCTGGGTGTCCGCGGGATCGGTCGACAGCACCCGCTGCATCAGCTTCATCGCCGAGACGCCGTCGATCAGCGCGTGGTGGAACTTGGTGTAGACCGCGAACCGGCCGTCGTCGAGGCCCTCGATCAGGTGCGCCTCCCACAGCGGGCGGTGCCGGTCGAGCAGCGTGCCGTGCAGCCGTGAGATCAGCTCCAACAGCTCGCGCACCCGCCCCGGCGCGGGCAGCGCGGACCGGCGCAGGTGGTAGTCGAGTTCGACGTCTTTGTCCGATGTCCACGCCAGGTTGGTGATGCCGCCGAAGAACGCCGGACGTTTACGGAACGTCGGCTGCACGTCGGTCTGCGACAGCAAGGTCTCGGAGAGGCCCTGTAAAAACTCCGAGCCACTGCCCTGCGGCGGTTCGAACAGTTGCAGCCCGCCGACATGCATTGGGTGCTCGCGGGATTCGCCGAGCAGAAACAGCGCGTCGGTCGGTGAGATCGGCTGCATGGGGGCCTCCAACGTCGATGCTTGCCAGCTTGCCCCTTATCCCCCACAACGCAAAGCGGAAAACCTGAGCGGCCTTGATAGGGTCGAAACCAGGTATCTCTCTGCCGTTTCCGGAAAGGACGTCGATGCTCGCCCTGACCACCTGGACCGGCGCTCTTCTCATCGCGACCGGGGTGATCGCCTATGTCGTCACCGCATTTGCCAGCGTCACCGCGCTGATCCCCGCGTTCGTCGGGGTGCTGCTGCTTCTCGCCGCGCTGATCGCCCAGCGTGCGGAGAAGTTCCGCAAACCCGCCATGCATGCCGCCCTGGTGATCGCGCTGCTCGCGGCGCTGGGTGCGTTGCGCAACGTCGCCAAGGTCGGCGACCTGTTCGCAGGCACGGCCGAACGCCCTGCCGCGATCATCACCAGCATCATCATGTTGGTGCTGCTCGTCGTCTATCTGATCGCCGGTGTGCGCTCGTTCGTCAAGGCGCGCGCGGCACGGTAACGGCCGTCACCTACCCGAAAGGCGTTGCCGCAGGCCGGCCGCGCGCAACGTGAGGTGGTTGCGCTCGGCGAGGGTGTGCGCTTGCGAAGCGGCTTCGCCGTAGAGGCGCGCCGCGACGGCCAGGTCCCCGGCCCGCTCGGTGAGATAGGCCGCGGCTGCGGTGTAGCTCGGTAGCGTCGCGTCGAGTTCGCTCAGCGCGGCCAGCCCGGCCTGCGGTCCGTCGGCCTCACCGACCGCGACGGCGCGGTTGAGCCGCACCACCGGGCTGTCGGTCAGCGCGACGAGCTCGTCGTACCACTCGACGATCTGCACCCAGTCGGTCTCCTCGGCGGTCTGCGCGTCGGCGTGCAACGCGGCGATCGCGGCCTGCGCCTGATATTCACCGAGCCGGTCGCAGGCCAGCGCGGCCTGCAGCACGGCGACCCCCTCAGCGATCAGGTCGCGCCGCCACAGGCTGCGGTCCTGCTCGGCCAGCGGCACCAGGCTGCCGTCGGCGCGGGTGCGCGCCTGGCGTCTGGCGTGATGGAGCAGGAACAGCGCGAGCAGGCCGGCGACCTCGGGGTCGTCGGTGGCCGCGGCGAGCTGGCGGGCGAGCCGGATCGCCTCGGCGGCGAGGTCGACGTCACCGGTGTAGCCCTCGTTGAAGACCAGGTACAGCACGCGCAGCACGGTGCCGAGATCGCCCAGGCGGTTCAGCCGGACCTGGCTCACCGTGCGCTTGGCCCGGCTGATGCGTTGGGCCATCGTCGGTTCGGGCACCAGATAGGCCTGCGCGATCTGGCGGGTGGTGAGCCCGGCGACGGCCCGCAGCGTGAGGGCGACCGCCGATGCCGGGGTCAGGCTGGGGTGCGCGCACAGGAAGTACAGCTGCAGGGTGTCATCGCGGGTCGTGGCCGGGCCGGGCGGCGGCAGTGCGGCCACCCGCTCCTCTCGACGACGGCGGGCATCGTCGGATCGGCTGAGGTCGAGGAAGCGGTGCCACGCCGTGGTGATCAGCCAGCCCCTGGGATCGCGCGGAGGCTGGTCGGGCCAGATCTCGACGGCCCGCACCAGCGCCTCCTGCACGGCGTCCTCGGCCGTCGCGAAATCGGCCCCGCAGCGGACGAGGGCCGCCAGTACACCCGGGATCAGCTCCCGCAGCTGCGCCTCGTCCGAAGCCACGGAACCTACTCGGTGATCGTCGGCGCGGCGGTCAAAAACGGCCGCAGCTCCAGCCACTCGTGGATCGGCTTGCCGCCCGCGCCGGGCGCCGCCGACAGTTCACCGGCGAGTTCGACGGCGCGGTCGTAGGAGTCGACGTCGATGATCATCCAGCCCGCGATCAGGTCCTTGGTCTCGGCGAACGGTCCGTCGGTGACGGCGGGCTTACCGTCGCCGTCGAAGCGGACCCAGGCGCCGTCCGGGGCCAGGGCCTGGCTGTCGACGAACTCGCCGCTGGCCTGTAACCGGGCCGCGAAGTCGTTCATGTACCCGATGTGGGCCTCGACCTCGTCCGGTGTCCACTGATCCATCGGCACGTCGTTGACCGCCGCGGGCGCACCTCGGTAGTGCTTGAGCAGCAGGTACTTGGCCATGGCGTTCTCCCTTCGCAAGTGGCGACCCTAGTGGCCGCTCCCCTATGAGACGGAGCCGTTGCGTGGTTCTCGACATGTGCCCAGCGGCCGGTGGCGGATACTCGACGGTGATGGGAACCCGCGGTTTCCTCATCATCCCTGCGGGCGCCCGAGGTGACCACGGAAGGAGCCATGGTGAAGGCGACGGTGCGGCTGGGACGGATTGCCGGTGTATCGGTCGGGGTGCACTGGAGCGTGTTGGGCATTGTGCTGTTGCTCGTCATCGGGCTGTCGGTGCAGTTTCAGGTGCTCGCCGAGGGCTACGCGACCTGGGAGTACGTGATCGCCGCGGTGGTCACCGCGGTGCTGTTCGTGGTGTCGCTGCTGGCCCATGAGATGGCGCACGCGATATGGGCGCAACGCAACGGTGTCGGCGTGGAGGGCATCACGCTGTGGCTGCTCGGCGGTGTGGCCCGGTTGACCGGCGACGCGTTGACCCCGGGGGCGGCGTTCCGCATCGCGGTGGTCGGGCCGTTGACCAGTTTCCTCGCCGCGGCGGTGTTCGGCGTGGCGGCGCTGCTCGCCGACGACGCCGGGTTCAGTTCGCTCACCGTGTCCGTGCTGTCGTATCTGGCGTTGATCAACGTGGTGTT
This sequence comes from Mycolicibacterium pulveris, assembly GCA_050205315.1. Classification (GTDB taxonomy): domain Bacteria; phylum Actinomycetota; class Actinomycetes; order Mycobacteriales; family Mycobacteriaceae; genus Mycobacterium; species Mycobacterium pulveris_A. The sequence goes on from JBNMRA010000010.1 coordinate 94,437, forward strand.
GGCGGTGTTCAACCTGATCCCCGCTGCGCCGCTCGACGGTGGACGCATCCTGCGCTCGGCGATCTGGGCGTGGCGCGGTGACCAGTTCGTCGCCACGGTCTGGGCTGCGCGCGCGGGACGGCTGTTCGGCTTCGTGCTGATCGGCCTCGGCCTGCTGCGGATTCTGTCCGGCATGGGCGGGTTGTGGTGGATTCTGTTGGGGCTGTTCATCGTCACGATGGCCAGCGCAGAAGAACACCAGGCCCGCACCACCACGATGCTCGCCGGCGTGCGGGTTCAGGACGTGATGACCGCCGAGCCCGAGACGGTTTCGGGTGAGCGCACCGTCGGCGACTTTCTGCGCGACGTGATGTTGCTGCGACGGCACTCCGCCTTCCCGTTGGTCGACGGGTTCGGCCGGGTCGAGGGGTTGATCACGTTCAACCGGTTGCGCGGGGTTCCGATCCGCGATCACGAGACGGTTCGGCTGCGCGACGTGGCGTGCCCACCGCAGGAAATCCCTTCGGCGACACCGGATGAACCGCTCACGGATCTGCTGCCCCGGCTCAGCGGCTGCGCGGACGGCCGCGCGCTGGTGTACGACCAGGGCCGGCTGGTCGGCATCGTCTCACCGTCCGACATCAGCCGCGCGGTGGCCCTGCACGGGATGGGGGTGTGGGCCGGCAGCGGCGGTTCGGACATCACCACCGACCTGCGCCCGCGTCGTCACTGACCCCCAGTGTGATTTCGGTGCGCAAACCTGCGCTCATCGCTGGTTTGCGCACCGAAATCCCTCAGCCGACGGCCGATGGCGAGGGTTGCGCCGAGCCGCGGCGGGGTTCGGCGTGGGTCATCATCCGGGCGATCTCCGCACGGTCGGCGGCCGACGGCAGCCCCATACCCGGCGTGTACCCGTACACGTCGTGCAGCGGGGTGGAATGGGTGCGCCCGTCGAGGATATCGACGGCCTCGGTGCTGATCAGCCCCGGATGTTCCACCCCACAGGCTTCGGCCACCTTGACCAGGTCGCGGCGCAACGTCTTGATGTAGTTGGCGGCGCGGACCGCCTTTTCGTCGGGCACCAGGCCGCGGGTCAGCCACGCGTTCTGGGTGGCGACGCCGGTCGGACAGGTGTCGGTGTGGCACTTCTGGGTCTGGATGCAGCCGACGGCGAGCATCGCCTCGCGTGCGACGTTGACCATGTCGCAGCCGAGCGCGAAACCGACCACGGCGTTGCCGGGCAGACCGAGCTTGCCGCCGCCGATGAACGTGACCTGTTCGTGCAGGCCGCGTTCCGCGAAGATCCGATACACCTGGGAGAAGCCGAGCTGGAACGGCAACGACACCGCGTCGGTGAAGATCAGCGGCGCGGCCCCGGTGCCGCCCTCGCCGCCGTCGATGGTCACGAAGTCCACGCCGCGGTCGGTTTCACACATCAGATCGGTGAGCTGGTACCAGAAGTCGAGATCGCCGACCGCCGACTTGATGCCGACCGGCAGGCCGGTCTCGGCGGCGAGCAGCTCCACCCAGTCCAGCAGGCCGTCGGCATCGGAGAATTCGGCGTGCCGCGACGGGCTGACGCAGTCGCGCCCTTCGGGAATGCCTCGCGCAGCGGCGATTTCGGCGGACACCTTGGGTGCCGGCAGCAGCCCGCCGAGGCTGGGCTTGGCGCCCTGGCTCAGCTTGATCTCCAGCGCCCGCACCGGCGCGCTGGCCACCACCTGTTTGAGCCGTTCCAGATCGAAGCGGCCGTCGGCGTCGCGGCAACCGAAGTAGGCGGTGCCGATCTGGAAGATGAGCTCACCGCCGTGCCGGTGATAGCGCGCGATGCCGCCCTCCCCGGTGTTGTGCAGGCAATCGGCCAGCGCGGCGCCCTTGTTGAGGGCCTCGACGGCGTTGCCCGACAACGATCCAAAGCTCATCGCGGAGATGTTCACCACGGAGTTGGGTCGAAACGCGCCCGGCCGGTTTCGTGCGGCACCGACCACCTTGGCGCACGGCAGCGCCACCTCCTGCGGGGCCGTCGGCGCCGACGTCGGCACCGCGCGGCCGAAGGTGTGGTGCTTGATGATCGGATAGCCGGCGGTGTGCTCGATGTTGTTGTCGGTGCCGAACCCGAAGTAGTTGTTCTCTTGTTTGGCCGAGGCATACACCCACCGGCGTTGGTCGCGGGTGAACGGCCGTTCTTCGTCGTTGGCCGCCACAATGTACTGGCGCAGTTCGGGGCCGATGGATTCCAGAAGGTAGCGCCCGTGCCCGATGAGGGGGAAGTTGCGCAGCAGCGCATGCTTTCGCTGGAAGATGTCGCGCGCGGCGACGGCGGTCACCGCCGTGGCGGCCGCGGCCGCGAGCGCACGTAGTGATCTGCTCATGAGGCCAGGGTTTCCATGCCGTCACGGGGCGAAACCCGAGGCTGTGCGCGGTGGGTCGCCTTATCATCGACAGGATTTCGTGCACAGGAGGCAGCGTGAGTGACCATGACGTCCGGATGATCATCTTGTCGACCGACGATCTCGACGAGTCGATTCGGTTCTACACCGAGACGCTCGGGATGTCGTTGAAGTTCCGCGACGGCGCGCATTTCGCCGCGCTGGACGGCGGGTCCGTCACGCTGGCGCTGGCCACCGCCGTCGACCATCCGATCCCCGGCAAGGTGGTCGTCGGCATCAAGACCGCCGATGTCGACGGCGCCGCGAAGGCGGTCGAGGCCAGCGGCGGCGGCATCGTCAAAGGCCCCTACGACGACGCGCACGAACGGCGTGCGGTGGTGTACGACAACAAGGGCAACGGGTTGGTGTTCTACAAACCGCTGGCACGCTAAGCGGGTCGCAGCAGCGCCACCACAAAGTCGGAGTCGTCGGTGAACGGCCGCAGATCCCAGGTGGACAGCAGCAGGTCAGGCGCCAACCCAGCGGCCGCCACATCCTCGAAGAACTGGTTGAACGGGTAGCCGCGGCCCGCGCCGAACCCGATCACCGCTCGGCCGTCGTCGGCCAGATGGGCGCGCAGCCGGCTCAGCACCTGGCCACGGGTGCTCGGCGCCAAGAACGTCATCACGTTGCCCGCCGACACGATGACGTCGAACGGGTCTGCGATGCCGCGTGCGGGCAGGTCGAGTTCGGCCAGATCACCGACGAGGTAGCGCGGTCCCGGGTAGTCCTGCTCGGCGGCGTCGATCAGCGCCGGGTCGACGTCGACGCCGACCACGCGGTGCCCGGCCGCCGACAGGTACCCGCACAGCCGGCCCGGTCCGCAGCCGGCGTCGAGGATGTGCGCGCCGCGCGACACCATCGCGTCGACCAGCCGCGCCTCGCCGACCAGGTCCTCACCGGCGCGCGCCATGGACCGGAACCGCTCGATGTACCACTGCGAATGCCCGGGGTCGGCGCTGACTTTCTGCATCCAGATGCTCTGCTCGACCATATGGGCATTGTCTCAGGAGGTGATCGGGGCCCGGAATCACCGTCGGGGCCGCCGCGTTGAGCGGGGCATGGCCTTAGATGATCTGTTCACCCCGCTTACCGTCGGCTCCCTTGAGGTGCCCAATCGATTCGCGATGGCCCCGATGACCCGGCAGGCGTCGCCCGACGGGGTGCCCGGCGCCGACGTGGCCGAGTACTACCGTCGCCGCGCCGCCGGCGGGGTCGGGCTGATCATCACCGAGGGCATCCGGCTTCCCGACCCGGCCGCCGGATATCCGTTCAGCATTCCGACGCTGGCCGGCGGGGAGGTGCTCGACGCGTGGAGCCGGATCGTCGCCGGGGTCCACGCCGAGGGCGCCACGGTCGCCGCGCAGCTGTGGCATCAGGGCGCCGAACGCGACGACGCCGACGGCGTGGTGCCGGTCAGCCCGTCGGGGGTAGACGGGCTCGGCCGACCGAAGGGGCGCGCGTTGCAGACCGACGAGCTGCAGCAGGTCGCGCAGCTGTATGCGCAGAGTGCCGCGACCGCGCGTGACGTCGGCTTCGACGCGGTCGAGTTGCACGGCGCGCACGGCTATCTGCTCGACGAATTCCTTTGGGCACGAACCAATCTGCGCACCGATGGTTACGGCGGGGCGCTGGCGGCGCGGACCCGGTTTCCCGCTGAGGTGGTGGCGGCGGTGCGCGCGGCGGTCGGGCCGGACTATCCGATCATTTTCCGGTTCTCGCAGTGGAAGGGCACCGACTACACGGCGTCGATCGCCGACGATCCGTCACAGTTGCAGCAGCTGCTGATGCCGTTGGTCGAGGCCGGCGTCGATGTCCTGCATCCCTCGACGCGCAGGCACTATGTGCCCGCGTTTCCCGACCAGGACAGCGCGCTCAGCCTCGCCGGGTGGACGAAAAAGCTGACCGGCGTGCCCGTGATCGCGGTCGGCTCGGTCGGGCTGCAGACGCAGTTCCGCAGCGAGAAGCGGGGTCAAGTCATCGCGCCGGCTCCGGTCGACCGGCTGGTCGAGCAGTTCGACGCCGGCGAGTTCGATCTCGTCGCGATCGGACGGGCGCTGCTGGCCGACCCGGGATGGGTGAATCGCCTGCGCGCCAACGAACTCGACACGTTCGCCGGCTACGACCCGGCGACCGCGCTGGCGTCGCTGGCTTAGGACTTCGACAGCGCGTCGATCGCCGCCTTCAGCTTGGTCGCGACTTCGTCGGCGACCGGTTTCAGGCCCGGCTCGCTGGTGACGTCGACGAGAAGCTGTGGATCCATCGCCTCGACGAGCGTCGTCTCCGGGTCGTCGGGATCGCTGCGCACCACGACGTTGCACGGCAGCAACAACCCGATCTGGCGTTGCACGCCGAGGGCCCGGTGCGCCAGCGGCGGATTACACGCACCGAGGATCAAATAGTTCTCCATGTCCTCGTCGAGTTTGGTCTTCAGCGTCGTCTTCACATCGATCTCGGTGAGCACGCCGAAACCATGCTCGGCCAACACTTCACGGGTGCGTGTGACGGCGTCGTCAAACGTTGCCTTCAGGCTGGTGGACAAGGCGATTCCCACGATGACTCCCTTCATCGATCGGTTGTCTCAGGCCAGTGCCAGGAAGAGCTTCTCGAGTTCCGCCTCGGTCATCGGCCTCTCGTCACCGCCCTGATCGCCGGCCATACATTCACGTAGCCCGGTTGCGACGATTTTGAACCCGGCGCGATCCAACGCCCTGGACACCGCCGCGAGCTGGGTCACCACGTCTTTACAGTCGCGGCCCTGCTCGATCATCGCGATCACGCCGGCGAGCTGCCCTTGCGCCCGGCGCAGCCGGTTGAGCACCGCGTCGATGGCTTCCTGGTCACCAACCATTGGTCGTCCTCTTTTCTCTCTGATAGCGACTATACCCGAGGGGGTATTTGCGGATCACATACCCCCCAGGGTATGGTCACATATACCGGGTGGGGTATCTAGAGTGATATCCCCACGATGGGGAAGGAGTCAGAGGATGATCCTCGAGCAGTACTACATCGAGTGCCTGTCGCACGCGTCCTACCTGATCGGCGACGAGTCGACCGGGCGCGCGGTCGTCGTCGATCCGCGCCGTGACATCACCGAGTACCTCGCCGACGCGAGCAAGCTCAACCTCACGATCGAAGGCGTCATCAACACCCACTTCCACGCCGACTTCGTCTCCGGACACCTGGAGTTGGTCGACGCCACCGGCGCCTGGATCGGGTTCGGAGAGGCCGCCGAGACCGACTACCCGATCCGCAGGCTGGCCGACGGCGAACGCCTGTCGCTCGGCACGGTGGAGCTGGAGATCTTGTCCACCCCCGGGCATACCTGGGAGTCGATCAGCGTGCTGGTCCGGGAACGCGCCGGCGCTGAGCCCGTTGCCGTGTTGACCGGCGACTCACTGTTCATCGGCGACGTCGGTCGGCCGGATCTGGTCAACATCGGCGAGAGCTCGACCAGCGATTTGGCGCGGGCGATGTATCACACGGTCCACGACAAACTGCTGACGTTGCCCGATCACGTGAAAGTGCTGCCCGCCCACGGCGCAGGTTCGGCGTGCGGTAAGAACCTGTCCACCGAGCTCACCTCGACCATCGGCGAACAGCGCTTGACCAACCCGGCGGTGCAGCCGATGAGCGAGGACGCCTTCGTCGAGCTGATCACCCACGGCCAGCCCGCCGCCCCCGCCTACTTCGCGTCCGATGCCGCGATGAACAAGCGGGTGCATCCGCTGCTGCGCCAGGACCGCACCGTGCCTGAGATGACGCCGACGCAGGTTCGGGCCGCGCTACAGGGCGGCGTGCGCGTGCTGGATGCCCGCAGCGTCGAGGATTTCGCCGCAGGGCACTTGCGCGGGTCGGTCAACGTCGGTTTCGACGGCCGGTTCGCCGAGACCGCCGGGATGGTGGCGGAGGTCGGCGAGCAGATCGCGTTGATCACCTATCCCGGCGAGGAGCAGCAGTCTGCGCTGCGGCTGGCCCGAATCGGCTCCGACAACACCGTCGGTTACCTCAACGTCGCCCGCGACGGGCGGTTCCCTGCCGAACTGGCCGACCTGGTGCAGTCGGCGCCCCGAACGAAAGTGTCCGAGCTCGACGAGCTGCTGGCCCAGGACGCGGTGACGCTGATCGACATCCGCAACCCCGGTGAACTGGACACCGGCACCATCCCCGATGCCCGGCACATCCCGCTGGCGCAGTTGCGTGTCCGGATCGACGAGGTGCCGAACGACAAGCCGATCGTCGTGCACTGTGCGGGTGGCTGGCGCTCGAGCGTGGCGGCTTCGTTGTTGCGTGCCAACGGGTTCGATCAGGTTACTGACCTGCTGGGTGGCTACCAGGAGTGGGTGACCGCCCACGCGACGGTGTAAATCAATCGACCGGAAAGAAAGGTGCGGCAATGTGTTTCGAAGTTCGATGCCGGTCCTGCGGTAAGACGACGTGGGACGGCTGCGGCCAGCACGTCGACGAGGTGATGCGGTCGGTGCCCGCCGCGCAGCGGTGCCGCTGCGAACGGGCGCCCGAGCCGCCGCCACGTGCTGTCGGCAGGTTCTGGCGCCGCTGACCGAACGGACCTGAATCGATGACGGCGGTGACAAGCCTGGGGTTCGGTGCGCTGATCGGCGTACTGCTGGGCCTGCTCGGGGGCGGCGGCTCGATCCTGGCCGTACCGGTGCTGGTCTTCGGGCTGAACCTCGGTGTGCAGGAGGCGATTCCGATGTCGCTGATCGTCGTCGCCGCAGCCTCGGCGGTCGGCGTGCTGCCGAAGATCCGCGCGCGACAGATCCGTTGGCGGATGGCCGCCATCTTCGGCGCGGCGGGTATCCCGGCCAGCATCGCCGGCAGTGCGATCAGCAGGCACCTGCCCGAGTCGGCGCTGCTGATCGGGTTCGCGATCGTGATGGTGGTCGCCGGCATCCGCATGCTAGCCGACCAGGACAACACCGGCACCGCGTGCAAAGTCGATGCCGGACAGGTCAACTGGCGCCGGTGCGCACCGCGGTCACTTGCCGCGGGCCTGGCAGTCGGCCTGCTGACCGGACTGTTCGGCGTCGGCGGCGGGTTTCTGATCATCCCCGCGCTCGTGGTGGTGCTCGGCGTCGAGATGTCGACCGCCATCGGCACATCGCTGCTGATCATCATCGCCAACTCGGTTGCGGGGCTGATCTCGCATCTCAACGGCGTCAGCCTGGACTGGTCGCTCACCGCGGCCTTCGTCGGCGCCGCGATGCTCGCCTCGCTGGTGGCCGGCCACTTCGGCACCAGGGTCGACACCGCCCGCCTACAGCGCTGGTTCGCCTACCTGGTGTTCCTCGTCGCCGCCTACGTACTCGTCGACACGATCTTCCTACGTTGACCGCACGCCTTCGTCGTTGTCGGACCAGCCCTGTAGAGTCGCCGCGTGGCACCGAGCTCAACTGTGAAGTCTGTAAACGCCCGGCTTGCTGAGGAATTGGCGGTCGAGGAGGCGCGGGTCGCCGCTGCTGTGCGGCTACTCGACGAGGGCTCCAGCGTCCCGTTCATCGCCCGCTACCGCAAGGAGATGACCGGAAGCCTCGACGACGCGGCGCTGCGCACGCTCGAGGAGCGCCTGCAGTATCTGCGGGAACTCGACGACCGTCGCGCCGCCGTGCTGGCCTCCATCGACGAACAGGGCAAGCTCACCGACGACGTGAAGGCCGCGCTGCTGGCGGCCGACACCAAATCGCGCATAGAAGACATCTACCTGCCGTACAAGCCGAAACGACGCACCAAGGCCCAGATCGCGCGTGAGGCCGGGCTGGAGCCGCTGGCCGACCGGTTGCTGGCCGATCCGACGCTCGTGCCGGAGCAGGCCGCCACGGCGTTCGTCAGCGACGATGTCGCCGACGCCGCGGCGGCGCTGGACGGCGCACGCCACATCCTTGCCGAACGAGCCGCCGAAGACGCCGAGTTGGTCGGCGCCGTCCGCGAGAAGTTCTGGAAGAGCGGCTCGCTGCGCACCACACCGTCCTCAGCAGCGGTAGCCGAAAGCGCTGCGGCGCAGAAGTTCCGGGACTACTTCGAGTACGGCGAATCGCTCGAGACCATGCCGTCGCACCGGGTGCTTGCCGTGCTGCGCGGCGAGAAGGAAGAAGTCCTGGCCCTGACCTTCGACGGCGGCGACGACGCCGAATACCACGTGATGATCGCGAAGGCGCTCGGCGTCGACATGGCTGCCAACGCGGCCGCGACGCGGTGGCTGGTGGGCACCGTCGAGTGGGCCTGGCGCACCAAGCTGATGATCTCGGCGAAGGTCGACGCCCGCATCCGGTTGCGCAACCGGGCCGAGGACCAGGCCGTCGCGGTGTTCGCGACCAACCTCAAGGACCTGCTGCTGGCCGCCCCCGCAGGCAACCGCACGACGCTCGGTTTGGACCCCGGCTACCGCACCGGGGTGAAGGTCGCGGTCGTCGACGGCACCGGCAAGGTCATCGACACCGCGACGATCTTCCCGCACCAGCCTCAGCGCCAATGGGAGATGGCCAAGGCCACGCTGGCAGCGCTCGTCGCCCGGCACCGCGTCGAGCTGATCGCCGTCGGCAACGGCACCGCATCGCGCGAAACCGATGCGCTGGCAGCCGAACTCATCGCCGATATCCGCGCCGCCGGAGCCGACGCGCCGACGAAGGCGGTGGTGAGCGAGGCGGGCGCGTCGGTGTATTCGGCCTCGGCGTATGCGAGCCGTGAGCTGCCGGCGTTGGACGTGACGTTGCGCGGCGCCGTGTCGATCGCGCGGCGTCTGCAGGATCCGCTGGCCGAGCTGGTGAAGATCGACCCCAAGTCGATCGGTGTCGGGCAGTACCAGCACGACGTGACACCGGGCACGCTCGCGCGCAGCCTCGACGCGGTCGTGGAGGACGCGGTCAACGCGGTGGGCGTCGACCTCAACACCGCATCGGTTCCGTTGCTCGCGCGGGTGTCGGGAGTGTCGGAGTCGCTGGCCGAGGCGATCGTGGCCCATCGTGACAAAACGGGGCCGTTCCGCTCCCGCAAGGCGCTGCTCGACGTTCCCCGGTTGGGGCCCAAGGCATTCGAGCAATGCGCCGGGTTCCTGCGGATCCGCGGCGGCGACGACCCGATCGACGCCTCCGGCGTGCACCCCGAGGCGTATCCGGTGGTCCGCCGCATCCTCGACCGGGCGGGCATCACGCTGGCCGAGCTCATCGGCAACGAGCGGGTGTTGAAGTCGCTGAAGCCCGCCGACTTTGCCGATGACCGGTTCGGCACGCCCACGGTCACCGACATCCTCGCCGAACTCGAGAAACCCGGGCGCGACCCGCGGCCGGCGTTCTCCACCGCGACGTTCGCCGCGGGTGTGGAGAAGGTGGCCGACCTCAAACCCGGCATGGTGTTGGAGGGCGTGGTCACCAACGTCGCCGCGTTCGGGGCGTTCGTCGACATCGGCGTGCACCAGGACGGCCTGGTGCACGTGTCCGCGATGGCCGACCGGTTCGTATCCGATCCGCACGAGGTCGTGCGGTCCGGGCAGGTGGTGCGGGTCAAGGTGATCGACGTCGACGTGGCGCGTCAACGGATCGGGTTGAGCCTGCGGTTGAACGACGCACCCGGCGACAAAGCCAACCGGTCCGAGCGTGCCGGAACCAACCGTCGCGACCGCGGCGCCCGTCGTGACAAGGGTCCGCGCCAGCCCGCGCCGCCCGCGGGATCGATGGCGGACGCGTTGCGCAAGGCGGGCTTCGGCCGCTGACGCGGCGTGCATGGTTCGAACTCCCTGCCAGCGGGCATGTATCGCATACCCGCGTAGAAGCAGAGGAGCACCCCATGGTCAACAAGGCCACCGACCGCCGGTCGATTTCGACGTTGCTGTTGCCGCTGGCCGTGACCCTGGCGACGGTGGTGACGCTCATCGTCAACTACCTCGCCAACGGTCTTCCGATCAACGGTCAGACCACCGGTGACGTCACCCGCCGCGTCGAGGTGTACTTCGTGCCTGCGGGTTACGTGTTCTCCATCTGGAGCGTCATCTACTTCGGCGTGATCGCCTACAGCGTGTACCTGAGCCTGACACTGCACCGCAACTACTCCGACAGCGGCGCCGCGCGCGCCATCGCTCCCTGGTATGTGCTGACGGCGGTGGCCAACTGTTGTTGGCTGTTCGCGTGGCACTACAACCGGTTTCCGCTGAGCATGCTGCTGATGGTGGTGCTGTTGGGCGCGCTGATCGTGATCTACCGCCTGCTGGTCACGCGCCCACCGACCTCGACGCTGGAGCGGTGGACGGTGCACATCCCGTTCCGGGTCTACCTGGGCTGGATTTCGGTGGCCACGATCGCCAACGCGACGATCACCCTCGATGACGCCGGCTGGTCGGGCTTCGGCATCTCCGAACCGACCTGGGGTGTGATCATGATCGCGGTGGCGGCCGGGCTCGGACTGCTGATGCTCCTGCGCCACGACGACGTCGCCTACGCGTTGGTGATCATCTGGGCGCTGATCGGCATCGCGGTGCGCCTGCACGAAACCACCCCGATCCTGATCGCCTCGCTGGCGGGTGCGGGGCTGGTGGCGCTGGCGGCCGCGCGGGCATGGGTTGCGGCATCCCGCGCCGGCGGCCGCCGTGGCCGCGCCGGTGAAGTGGCGGGTTAATCTCCGACCACGGCGTGGATGCGTCCGCGCGGGTACGGCAGGTCGATGCCGTGCTCGTCGAACGCCCGCAGGATCTCCGCGCGAAGCTGGCGCTGCACGCTCCACTGCTCGTTCGGGCGCGTCTTGACCAGCATCCGCAGGGTGTACAGGTCCGGCGCGACTTCTTGCACCCCATACATTTCGGGCTCGCCGAGCACCTTGGCGGCCAGCGAAGGATCGGCCACCGCCTCCACCGCGGCCTCGAGGGCGACGTCCTTTGCCTTCTCGACATCGGCAGACAACGCGACCGGCAGCTCGAGCCGCGCATAGGCCCACTCCTGGCTCATGTTGCCCACCCGCACGATCTCGCCGTTGCGCACGTACCACAGCGTGCCGTCGATGTCGCGGAGCCGGGTGATCCGCAGCCCGACGCTCTCCACCTCACCGATCACCTCGCCGACGTCGACGATGTCACCCACCCCGTACTGGTCCTCCAACAGCATGAACATGCCGCTGACGAAATCCCGCACCAGGTTCTGGGCGCCGAAGCCGATCGCCAAGCCGACCACACCGGCCGAGGCGATGAACGGCGCGATGTTCACCCCGACCACGCTGAGGATTGCCAGGATGACCCAGGTGAGCAGGACGATCGACACGATCGACTTGAGCACCGAACCGATGGTCTTTGCCCGCGCCTGCCGGCGTTCGGCGATCTGCTGGCTGGTGGCGACCTTCGGCACCCTGTCGCGCAGGTGACGCAGCAGTGGCGGCTTCGTCTGTTCTGGTGACTGCTCCTCGTCGCGCTTCTTGTTGCGGCGCCGGCCGGTGGTGGCTCGATCGATCATTCGGTGCAGCAGGTACCGCACGACCAGCGCAACCGCCAGGTACACCGCGATTCGCACCGGCACCTCGATCAGCCAGTGCCGGTTTGTCTCCGTCCATTCGAAAGCTAGGCCGTAAACGTCCATGACCCCGACCGTACGGACCTTTCGGCTCTTGTCATAGTCGAGCCGAGGCTCAGGTGTCGTACTGCGCGACAGGTTCGACCGTCACCGGCGGCTCTCTCAGAGCGAGCGGCCCCCACCGTCGAGAAGGTCGTCAGGAACTGAAGTCGTGCACCTTGGCGACGGTGACGATCATGCTGTTCCCCCGCTAGACCGCCAGCCCGTCCGCGACGCGCGGCACCCGGCTGACCTCGGCGTCGTCCAACACCATCGCCGCGATCCGATCCCGATGCTGTTCGGCGCTGCCCAGCAGCACGGCGTCGGTGGTGGCGCGCTTGTAGTACAGGTGCGCCTGATGTTCCCAGGTGAACCCGATGCCGCCGTGCACCTGGATGGTGTCGGTGGCGACGTGGGTCAGCGCGGACGAACACACGGCCTGGGCGATGCTCGTCGCAAGCGCGGGGTCGTCGGAGCCGTCGGTCAGCGCCCAAATCGCATGATAGGCAGTGGATCTGGCGTGTTCGACGTCGACGAGTAGGTTCGCGAGGCGATGCTTGACCGCCTGGAACGACCCGATCGGCCTGCCGAACTGCAGCCGCGATTTCGCGTATTCGACGGACAGGTCGAGCAGATGCTGCGCGGCGCCGACCTGTTCGACGGCCAGCAGCGCCGCGCCGACCTGCAGCGCATGGTTGAGCACCCGGTCGGTCTCGTCGGGTCCGGCGATCATCTGGGCGGGCGCATCGGTCAGCGTGACGTTCGCCGCGGACCGGGTCAGGTCGAGGGTGGCCAGCGGGCTGCGCTGCACGCCAGTCGCGGCGGTGTCGACGGTGTACAGCGCGACACCGTCGGATCCGCGGGCTGCGACCAGAAGGACGTCGGCGATTCCGGCGTCGACCACCTGGGTCACGCTGCCCGACAAGGCATCTCCGTCTGCGGTCACCGTCACCGCGTCCGGGTCGAAGACACCGGCCCGGTCGACCACGGCGAGCGCCGCGGTGCGGTTGCCCTCAATCAGGTCGGCCAAAAGCTCGTCGCGCGCGGCGCCGGAGCCGGCAGCTACCAGCGCCGGAATCGCAAGGTAGACCGTGCCGAACAGCGGCCCGCACGCCAATCGGGCACCGAGTTCCTCGATCGCGACGGCCTGATCGATCAGCGTGCCGCCGACGCCGCCGTCGGTCTCGGGCACCGACAGCCCCAGCACGCCGAGCTCAGCGCCCAGCCGTGCCCAGACCTTCGGGTCGAACGGCGGGTCGGCTTCCATCAGCTCGCGCACCTTCTCTTCGGAGAAGTGCTCGGCGCTGAATTTCCTTACCGCGTCCCGTAATTGGTTCTGCTCGTCGGTGAATCGGTACTCCGCGCTCGAAACCTTCTCAGCCACGGGGGATCTCCTTCCAGGGCATGCCCGCATCGGCACGCAGATCTCCGGGTAGCCCGAGGATGCGTTCGCCGAGGATGTTGCGCATCACCTCGGAGGTGCCGCCTTCGATCGTGTTGGCGCGGCTGCGCAGGAACCGCTGCTGGATCGGCCCCTGCCAATCGTCATCTCCGGTACGAGGGCCCTGTTGATATCCGTGATACAGGAGTCCTTCTGGCCCAAGGAAATCCATGCACCACTGGTAGATGTCCTGGTTGAGTTCCGCACCCACCAGCTTGCCGATCGACCCTTCCGGGCCTGGGCCGCCGACCGTGGCCGCGGCCCGGGACCGTTCGGAGGTGAGGCGCTGGGCCTCCGAGCGCAGCCACAGCTGCGTCAGCCGGTCACGTAACACCGGCGTGTGGTGTTCGGGCCGCGACGCCCACAGCCCGGTCGCATCGGAGATGGTGCCCGCACCGCGCCGGCTGCCGCTGCCGCCGAGCGCGGTGCGCTCGTTCATCAGCGTGGTCATCGCGACGTTCCAGCCGTTGCCGACCTCACCGAGCCGGTGTTTGTCGGGGATCCGGGCGTCGGAGAAGTAGACCTCGTTAAACTCGGCCTGCCCCGTCATCTGGCGCAGCGGCCGGGTTTCCACGCCCGGCCCGTGCATGTCGATGACGAAGTAGGTCAGGCCCTTGTGCTTGGGCACGTCGGGGTTGGTGCGCGCGAGCAGCAGCCCCCAGCGTGCGCGGTGGGCGAGGCTGGTCCAGACCTTCTGGCCGTTGATCACCCAGTCGTTTCCGTCGCGCACCGCGGAGGTGGCCAGCCCGGCCAGGTCGGACCCGGCGCCCGGTTCGGAGAACAGCTGGCACCACAGATCCTCGGTGGTGGCCAGCGGCCGCAACCACTGCCGTTTCACGTCCTCGGTCTGCGCGTGTTCACGGATCGTCGGGGCCGCCATGCCGTAGCCCATCGGGTTGAGCCCCAGCGGCACCGGTCCGCCGGCGCCCTGCAGGATCCGGTCGGCCACCGCCTGCAAGCCACGTGACACCCCGAGCCCGCCGAGGCCTTCGGGGAAGTGCACCCACGACAGCCCGGCGTCGTAGCAGGCGCCGAGGAACTGCTGGACGGGCACCGTTTTCGGGTCGTGTTCGGCGACGACCCCGCGGGCCAGTTCGGCGACCCGCTCGGCATCAGCGTCATTGCTCATGCAGCCACAATAGAAACTCGACAGGTGTCGAGGGCCAGCGGGATGGGAACCAGCCGCGACTGTGTGGCCTTAACGGGTGGATCGCAGGCATATGCGTGCCGGCAATCCACCCGTTAAGCGAGCCCTGCCCCGCGATAGGTGGCGACCTGCTCGGCGTACTCGTCGAGCAGTCGCAGCGAGGCGTCCAGCGGCTTGGTCGGCAGCAGCAGGTTCGCTTGCCGGTAGCCCAGCTGTTCCAGGGCCTCCCAGTAGCGCGGGTCGATCGGGGTGCCGAACGTCGTGAGCGCGACGTCGTGGCCGGCCCCGGCGCGCATCTGCTCGACGCGTTTGGTCAGCCGCTGCACGGGCAGCGGGTTGGAGATCCACCCGGCCTGATGGCGGATGATGCGCTGAACGGTGGCGTCGGAGTCGCCGCCGACCAGGATCGGCGGGTGCGGTTTCTGCACGGGCTTGGGCCGCAGATACGACGCGTCGAAGTCGACGTAGCGGCCGTGATACTCGGCGGGTTCGCTGGTCCACAGCGCCTTGATGGCGTCGATGCGCTCGTCGAGCAGCGCGCCACGCGTTTTCGGATCGGTGCCGTGGTGGCGCATCTCCTCGAGGTTCCATCCCGCGCCGACGCCGAACGTGAACCGTCCGCCCGAGATCAGGTCGATGCTGGCGGCCTCCTTCGCGGTGACGATCGGGTCGCGCTGGATGAGCAGGGTGATCGCGGTGATCAGCTCGATCTCAGACGTCACCGCCGCCGCGGCCGCCAGCGTGACGAACGGGTCCAGCGTGCGGTAGTACACGCTGGGCAGCTCACCGCCGCCGGGATAGGCCGACTCCCGGCTGGCCGGAATGTGGGTGTGCTCGGCGACCGCCAGCGCGGTGAAACCGCGCTCTTCCAGCGCCCGCGCCAGCGAGACCGGGTCGATGGTGTCGTCGTTGACGAACGTCGAAATCCCGAATTCCATCCGCACACCTCGCTGTCGTCGTCAGGCCAGCGGCTGGCCGTTCTTGGTCAGCACATGCCATTCGCCACCGAACATATCCAGGCCCTGCCCGTTGGCGACCCGGTCGTTGTTGTCGCCGGCGTACCGGTACAGCGGAATCTGCTTGTAGGTCACCTGCTCACCGCCGTCGCGACGGGGGACGCTTTCCACCGATGCCACGTCGATCCCGATCGTGCCCGCCGGATCACCGCCTGCCAGCAGCGGAACCCAGGTATCGGCGCAGGCGTCGTAACAGGTCGGCTCGTTCGGGTGATCCGCCGAGAACGCGTACAGGGCGCGCCCGGTGCTGTCGACGATGATCTCGCCGAGGTCGTCTCGGTCGTCGATCGCCAAGGACACCTCTCGAGTGGGCGGAACCCCGGTGGTCGACGGCGGCGGGACGGGCGCCGGAGTCTGCGCGTCGGTTCTGGGCGCTGCCACCGGAGCCTGCGTGGCCGAGGTCGCAGAGCTGGTCGCCGCCTTGTTCGTGAACGCAGCACACCCGGTCAGCGTCAGGGCGCAGACGGCAAGGATCGCCGCCAAAGTTCGTGGCTTGGGCATGATCAACCCTTTTTCCAGCCGCGAGCCCGCTCAAACGTGTCGAGCGGCGCCGCGGCTCAACCGTCGGGCCGAGTGTCACGTGATTGCGGTGCACGCAATCCGAGCGTGCGGCGTCCGGCCGCAATCAGTTGATCGCGCAGCGTCTCTTCGTCGACGTCGCCGTAGTCCAGGCCCGCGGCGGATGCGATCCCCGACATCACGAGCGCCGCTTTCACCTGGCCGGTCAACCCGGGCTCGACATCGGCGAGCAGGCGCATCTGGCGGTCGACGACCGCGGCCCAATCCGATCGTGTCCGCAGCAGTGCGACGACGCCCGGATCACCGGTGAACAGCGGTATCAGCTCCCGGTTCGCCGCGGCCAGCCCTGCATAGCCCCGCAGCAGATGGTCTGCACGGGCGCGATGCGCGCGGTGGGTCTCGGCGGCAGCGACGATCGCGGCGACCTCGTCGACGAGCGGTTCCATGACAGCGGTGAGCAGTTCGTCGCGGGTGCGGAAATGGTGGTAGATCGCGGACTTGGTCAGCCCGAGTTCGTCGGAGATCATCTGCAACGACGTTCCCGCGACACTGTGCTGTTTGAACAGCTCGATCGCTACGTCGATGAGGCGCTGGCGGGTCGGGGCACCATCCGTCGAGTGGTCACTCACACGGGATTCTCTCTGTCGGATTGCTTACACCGCTTACTGTAGCTGACCAGTCGTACAGGACTGTGCTGTACGGTTGGTCAGGAGTGAGCTTTACGATTGGTCAGTGACGAGGAGACTTGTCGCAGGATCCCGTGACCACCCCACATCCCGAGGAGCGCTGTTGACCACGCTGGATACGCTGGACTTCTTCCATGACGACGCGTTGATCGCGGACCCGTATCCCGTCCTGGCCAGCATGCGTGCGACGAGCCCGGTGTTGCGCGAGCCGGTGCACGGCGTCATGGTGGTCACCGGCTACGACGAGGTGCTGGCCGTCGTCGGCGATCCGGAGACGTTCTCTTCGTGCAACTCCACGACAGGTTTCATGGCCGGCTTTCCCGTTTCCCTGGAGGGTCGCGACGGGGCGGAGGTCGCTGCGCTGATCGAAGCCCATCGTGACGAGCTGCCGTTCAGTGACCAATTGCCGTCATTCGACCCGCCCAAGCACACCGCCCATCGGTCGCTCCTCTCCAGGCTGATCACCCCCAAGCGCCTCAAACAGAACGAAGAGTTCATGTGGCGCCTCGCCGACAGGGTGCTCGACCCCTATCTCGCGGCCGGCGGTGGCGAGTTCATCAGAAAAGTCGCCAACCCGTTCGCGCTTCTGGTCATCGCCGACCTGCTGGGCGTACCCGAAGAAGACCACGCCGAGCTCACCGCGGAGTTGACCCGCGACGTCGCCCTGGGCAGCGCCGACGGCGAAACCGTCATGGCGCACTCGCCGCTCGAGTACCTCTACGCGCGCTTCACCGACTACATCAACGAGCGGCGCACGTCACCGCGCGGCGACGTGATGACCGAGATGGCCCTCGCCACGTTTCCGGACGGCTCGGTTCCCGAGGTGATCGACGTCGTCCGCGTCGCGGCCAACCTGTTTTCGGCCGGCCAGGAGACGACGGTCCGACTGCTGTCGTCTGCGCTCAAGATGCTGGCCGAGGACGCGCGACTCCAGGAGCGGCTACGCCAGGCTCCGGAGGTGATTCCCAACTTCATCGAGGAGGCGCTACGGTTCGAGAGCCCGATCAAGGGTGACTTCAGGTTGGCCCGTGCGGCGACGACGGTCGGCGGCGTAGAGATTCCCGCCGGTACGACCCTGATGGTGCACTTCGGCGCCGCCAACCGCGACCCCCGCCAGTTCGAGAACCCGGATGTGTTCGATCCTGATCGGTCGAATGCGCGTCGGCACATCGGATTCGGACGTGGTGTGCACAGCTGTATCGGTGCTCCGCTGGCGCGTTCGGAGGGTCGAGTGCTCCTTCGGCGACTGCTCGAGCGCAGCGCCGAAGTGCGCATCGACGACGTCGCACACGGCCCCACCGGAAGTCGGCGCTTCGACTACGTGCCCACCTACATCCTGCGCGGACTCACCGAGCTGCACGTGAAGGTGACCTGAGATGAGGGTTTACGTCGACGACGATGCGTGCCGCGGACACGGAGTCTGCGCATCGATGTGTCCGTCGGTGTTCGTCATCACCGACTTCGGCTACGCAGAGGCGAGGCCTACCGCGATACCCGCCGGATTCGAAGAGTCAGTGGTCGACACGGCCGAGAGCTGTCCCGAAAGAGCCATTCACGTCACCGAGGAGAACCATGTCAATTGACTTCGACCGCAGGGACCGCAAGGCGTTCGACCTGTCCGGCAAGGTCGTCGTGGTCGTGGGAGCGGGGCAGAGCCCCGGCCCCGGCATGGGCAACGGACGGGCCATCTCCATCCTCGCCGCCCGGCACGGCGCCCAGATCGTGGCCGTCGACCTGAACCCGGCGGCGGTCAAGGAGACCGTCGAGATGATCATCGCCGAAGGCGGTGACGCCTACGCCGTCGAAGCGGACGTCGCCGATAAAGCTGACTGCCAACGCATCTTCGACACCGCGATGGCGACCAGCGGCCGCGTCGACGGGATGGTCTACAGCGCGGCCACCAATCCTCCATTCGACTTCGACTCGAACTCGATGACCGTCGAGAACTTCAACTACGGCATCAACGTCAACATGCTGGGCTGCTATCACTGCAATCTCTTTGCCGCGCAATGCATGGAGCGCAACCCCGGCGACAGCACCGGAAGCATCGTCAACATCTCATCGATCGCGAGCGTCAAGAACGAGCTCGGCCTGAACATCGGCATCATGCCCTACGCGTTGGGCAAAAGCGGTCTGAACCAGATCACCGAACTGGCGGCCGTCCAGTTCGCCGAGGCCGGAATCCGGGTCAACACATTGATGTTGGGTCCCATCAATTCCGTACTGGCCAACCGAGATACCCAATCGCTGTTCGGAGTGGACAAAGACGAAGCGACCGAACGACACAACGAGGTCGTCAAGCTCAAGATGGGCCGCGCCAGCGTCTGGGAATCGGCGTATGCCGCCCTCTATCTACTCGCCGACGAGTCCCGGTTCATGACCGGACAGCAGATTCGCCTGGACGGTGGGGCCACGCTGGTGCGGTGACACGCTGGCAGCTTTCCAGCCGTGACCCCGCGTAGTCCGTCTCGGCGCTGCAGGGCATGCTCGATGGAGACATCGAGCGAGAAGAGGCGGTTGATAAGGCGATGGCCGACACTGCTCGCCTGCTCGACGATCCAAGCGATCTGTCGGCGCTACGGGCCAAGGGCGCCGATCCCGACGAGCTGTTCACAGCTTTCGCCACCTGGGCCGAGGCCAACGGCACCGTGCTGTACCCGGCGCAGGAGGAGGCGCTGATCGAGTTGGTCAGCGGCGCCAACGTGATCCTGGCGACCCCGACCGGTTCGGGGAAGTCGCTGGTGGCCACCGGCGCGCTGTACGCGACCCTCGCGGCAGGACGTGGCCGCAGCTTCTACACCGCCCCGATCAAGGCGCTGGTCAGCGAGAAGTTCTTCGCGTTGTGCGAAGTGTTCGGCGCGGCCAACGTCGGCATGCTGACCGGCGACGCCGCGGTCAACGCCGAGGCCCCGATCATCACCTGTACCGCCGAGGTGCTGGCCAACATCGCGCTGCGCGAAGGGCCCGATGCCGATATCGCGCTGGTGGTGATGGACGAGTTCCACTTCTATGGCGACCCAGACCGCGGATGGGCGTGGCAGGTGCCGCTGCTGGAGCTGCCGAAGGCGCAGTTCCTGTTGATGTCGGCGACCCTGGGCGACGTCACGTTCCTGCGCGACGATCTCACCCGGCGCACCGGCCGCCCAACGGCACTGGTCGCCAACGCCGAACGCCCTGTGCCGCTGTATTTTTCGTATGCGACCACGCCGATGCACGAGACGATCGGCGACTTGCTCGACACCAATCAGGCGCCGATCTACGTCGTGCACTTCACCCAGGCCTCGGCGCTGGAGCGCGCGCAGGCGCTGATGAGCGTCAACGTCAGCACCAAGGAGCAGAAGGCCGAGATCCGCGACATGATCGGCGCATTCCAGTTCGCCACGGCCTTCGGATCGACGTTATCGCGGCTGGTGCGCCACGGTATCGGTGTGCACCACGCCGGGATGCTGCCGAAGTACCGGCGGCTGGTCGAACAGTTGGCGCAGGCCGGTCTGCTCAAGGTCATCTGCGGCACCGACACGCTGGGCGTCGGCATCAACGTGCCGATCCGCACCGTGGTGTTCTCGGCGCTGTCGAAGTACGACGGGGTGCGCACCCGGCTGCTCAACGCGCGGGAATTCCACCAGATCGCGGGCCGGGCGGGCCGGGCCGGCTACGACACCGCGGGCACCGTCGTGGTGCAGGCCCCCGACTACGAGGTGGAGAACCTCAAACAGTTCGCCAAGGTCGCCGACGATCCCAAGAAGCGCCGAAAGCTGGTGCGCCGCAAGGTACCCGAGGGCATGGTGCCGTGGAGCGAGGCGACGATGAACCGGTTGATCGAGGCCGTCCCCGAGCCGCTGACCAGCAACATGCGGGTGTCGACGGCGATGCTGCTCGACGTCATCGATCGCCCCGGGGACCCGTTCGAGGCGATGCGACGGCTGCTGACCGACAACCACGAGCCACGCAAGCGGCAGCTGCAGCACATCCGCGAAGCCGTCGGCATCGCGCGGTCGCTGCTGCAGGCCGGGGTGGTGGAGCGCCTCGACGAGCCAGGGCCCGACGGCCGCAGATATCGGCTGACCGTCGACCTGCCGACGAACTTCGCGTTGTATCAACCGCTTTCGACCTTCGCGTTGGCCGCCGTCGACACCCTCGACCCGGACTCGGAGACGTTTGCGCTGGATGTGGTTTCGGTGATCGAGGCGACGCTGGAGGATCCGCGTCAGATACTCGCGGCGCAGCTGAACAAGGCGCGCGGGGAAGCCGTCGCGGCGATGAAGGCCGAGGGTATCGAGTACGAGGAACGCATCGAGCTGCTCGACGACGTCACCTATCCCAAGCCGCTCGAGGAGTTGCTCGAGCACACCTTCGAGGTCTACCTGCAGAGCAACCCGTGGGCCGCCGACGGCCGGTTGTCGCCGAAGTCGGTGGTGCGCGAGATGTGGGAACGTGCGATGACGTTTCGCGAGTACGTCAGCGAGTACGGCCTGACCCGCTCCGAGGGTGCGGTGCTGCGGTATCTGTCCGATGCCTACAAGGCGCTGCGGTCGGGGGTGCCCGCGGCGGCCAGAACCGAGGAGCTCATCGATATCGTCGAGTGGATCGGTGAGATTGTCCGCCAGGTGGATTCGAGCCTGCTCGACGAATGGGAGCAGTTGACCAGTCCGGACCAGGCCCACGATGCGCCGGTGGCGGTGCCGGCCCGTCCGCGGCCGCTGACCGGCAATCAGCGCGCGTTCACGGCGATGGTGCGCAACGCGTTGTTCCGGCGGGTGGAGTTGTTCGCCCGGCGCCGCTGGAACGATCTCGGCGCGTTGGACGGCGGCTCTGGCTGGACGGCGGACCGTTGGGCCGAAGTCGGGGAGGATTACTTCGACGAGCACGACGACGTCGGCACCGGCGCCGACGCCCGCGGTCCGGCGCTGCTGATCATCGACCGCGCGCCCGAGGTGTGGCGGGTGCGGCAGATCTTCGACGATCCCGCGGGCGACCGCGACTGGGGCTTCACGGCCGAGGTGGACCTGGCGGCCTCCGACGAGGCCGGCGCCGCGGTGCTGCGGGTGATCGACGCAGGCCGGCTCGATTAGCACCGAGCCACCGGATTGTGGCGCCCGCACAACCCGAGCGGGCGTCGTTGTCCGGGCGCGGCAAGCCCGCGCGTTCCTTCGGGGCGACCATGGAGGAAATGGCAACCCGAGAGGAGGTCACGGTGCACCGCCGTGGTGGCAAGGATTCGACCACCTTCACACTCCGCCTGCCCCGGTGGCCGCTGCTGCTGGGCCTGCGAGGTCGTGATCCGTTGGTGCGCACCGCCGATCGGGTTGAGGCCATGGTTCTCGCCGTGGCCATCGTCGTGTCACTGGTCACCCTGCCGGTCGCCGGCGCCGTCGGCACCGCGCTCTATGACGCCAAGCAGGCGCGCTACAGCGAACAGGCCGCCGCGAGCACCCCGGTGACCGCGACGATCACCGCAGTACCGCCTGCCTCCGACGGCCCGCACGCGGCGACGATCGCCGTGCCGGCACGGTGGTCGGTCGACGGAACCGAGCACACCGGCCTGATATCGGCGACCTCATCGAGCGATGTCGGCGACCCGGTCGACATCTGGGTCGATGACCACGGCACCCAGGTGACCGCTCCGGTGACGACCACCCGCGCGGCAGCCGAAGCGGTGACGGCCGCGATCCTGATCTGGCTCGCCGTCTCCGGTGCCGCCGCGGCGCTTTACGGAGTCACCCGGGTGATGGCCGACCGGCACCGCGCCGCCCGCTGGCAGCGCGGACTCGAGAGGTTGATAGAACAGAGCGACGGCCAGGGCCGAAGCCGGGCCCAATAGACCCGCAGGCGTGCTCCTCGAGCCGGGAGAGGCGGAGTCGATGACGATCAGCGTGGCCGAACGCGCGCAACTGCGCACTGCGGTCGGCGAGTTGCTGCGCGACAAGTGCACCGAGGCCGACGTGCGCCGCGTGATGAACGCCGAGGAGGGCTTCGACCGCGCGCTGTGGCGCCGGCTCGCCGAACAGGGTGTGCTCGGCATGCTCGTCGACGCTGACCACGGCGGGCTCGGGTTCGGCGCGCTGGAACTGGAAGCCGTGGCCGAGGAGACCGGGGCAGCGCTGCTGCCCGCACCGTTCATCTCGAGCGCGGTGCTGACCGTCGCGCTGATCCAGGCCGCCGGCGCCGACGACGACAGACAGCGGCTGCTGCCGGGTCTGGCCGACGGCACCTCGATCGGCACGGTGGCGCTCACCGGCGCGGCGGGGTCCTGGACCGAAACCGGCGTCGACGTCGTGTGCGGCGCCGACGGGGCCCTCACCGGCGCCGCGCACTACGTCACCTGGGGGCAGGTGGCCGACGTCGTGCTGGTGGTGGCCCGCACCGACGGCGGCGTCGGTGTGTTCGAGGTCGCCCCCGACGCGCCGGGTTTCGAGCGTACGGCCGCAACGGTTTTCGATCCGACCGTGCGCTTGTCGACGTTCACCTTCGATACCACGCCGGCGCGGCGGCTCGGCACGGCCGGTTGGGGCGCCGTACAGCAGGCGCTGGACTACGCCGTCATCGCCTCGGCCGGCGAACAGGTCGGCGGCGCCCGGCGAGTCTTCGACATGACCGTCGAATACCTCAAGACCCGCGTGCAGTTCGGCCGCCAGATCGGCAGCTTCCAAGCCCTCAAGCACCTGGCCGCCGACCTGCTGCTCGAAGTCGAGAACGCGACATCGGCTGCCCAGCACGCTGCCGCCGAGATGGCCGCGAACAGCGAAACCGCGGGCGGCGCAGTGGCATTGGCCGGCTTCACGTGTGCGGAGGCCTACGAAACCATCGCGATGAACGCCATCCAGATGCACGGCGGGATCGCCTTCACCTGGGAGCATCCCGCCCACCTGTTTCTGCGCCGGGCCCGCACCGGAATGCAACTCTTCGGTAGCTCACGCGGCCATCGCGAACGCTACCTCGTTTCGAAAGGCGCCTGACATGACCGCTCTGCCGACCGCCGACGAGCTGCGCGCTGAGGTCCGGGAGTGGCTGCGCGCCAACTGGGTTGGGCTACCCAAGGCCGACGATCCGTGGGTGTCGTCACCGGAGCGGATCGCCTGGTTGGAGAAGGTGCTCGACGCCGGCTATGCGGTACCGACCTATCCCACCGAGTGGTTCGGACGTGGCTATCCCGGCGAGTTGGCCAACGTGATCGCTGATGAGTTCAGGGCGATCAAGGCGCCGGGCTCGCGACAAGACAAGTACAACATCCCGGCCAACACCGCGCTCAAACTCGGCACGGAGGCGCTCAAGCGGGATCTGTTGCGCGACTTTCTGGTCGAACGCTCACGCACCTGCCTGCTCTACAGTGAGCCGGGGGCGGGCTCGGACCTGGCGGCCGTGCGGACCACGGCGGTCAAGGACGGCGACCGGTGGGTGGTCAACGGGCAGAAGGTGTGGACGTCGGGTGCGTTGAGCGCCGACTATGCGCTGCTGCTGGCCCGCACCGACTGGGACGTGCCCAAGCACAAAGGGTTGAGTCTGTTCATCATGCCGATGAAGCAGCCCGGCATCGAGGTGCGTCCGCTGGTGCAGATCACCGGGGAGTCGCACTTCAACGAGGTGTTCATCTCCGATGCGACCGTCTCCGAGAACTATCTGCTGGGCGGGGAGGGCAACGGCTGGCGCGCGTTGCAGACCGCGCTGGCCTACGAGCGGTCGATCATGGGTGACAGCGGCCGGGGGTCACGTAACCGCAAGGCCGACAGTCTGATCGACCTCGCACGCGAACACGGCGTGCTCGACGACCCGGCGGTGCGCTATCCGCTGGCCAAGGTGCTGGCTCTGCGCGAGCTCAACAAGCTCAACAACGCCCGCGCGAAAGCCGCCACCACCCAGGGCACGTCGAGTTCGATCATGTCGTTGGGCAAGCTCGCGATGTCGCAGATCCTGCACACCGAAGCGGCAATCAAGACACAGATCATCGGTGCGCAAGCGTTGTTGGCCGGACCCGACAATCCGGTCGCCGACGATGTCAACTTCCTCACGCTCAACGCGTTCTTCACGTCGATCGGCGGCGGCACCGACCAGATCCAGCGCAACATCATCGGCGAGCGGGTGCTCGGGTTGCCCAAGGAACCCGAGACCGACCGCGACATCCCGTTCCGCCAGGCCCGCCGGAGCTGATCTCGCACGTCGTCGTATGGGTATGCGGAACCTGGCGTCTCTGACAGGATCGAGACGTCCCTGTCGGCGAGCGAGGTCAAGGCGATGGAAGAACCCCTGGTGCTGCACGATCGCGATGAGCGCGGCGTCGTGACCCTGACCCTGAACCGCCCGCAGGCCTTCAACGCGCTTTCGGAGGCGATGCTCGACGCGCTCGGCGAGGCCGTGGACCGCGTGGCCGACGACGAAGCCGTACGCGCTGTCGTGCTCGGAGCGGCCGGGAAGGCCTTCTGCGCCGGCCATGACCTGAAGGAGATGCGGGCCGAGCCCTCGCTCGAGTACTACCAGCGCCTGTTCGCACAGTGCACGGACGTGATGCTGGCGCTGCAACGCCTACCCGTCCCGGTGATCGCGCGTGTGCACGGTCTGGCCACCGCGGCCGGCTGCCAACTCGTTGCGATGTGTGACCTTGCGGTGGCGAGCCACGACGCGCGCTTCGCGGTCAGCGGCATCAACGTCGGGCTCTTCTGCGCCACACCGGGTGTCGCGCTTACGCGAAATGTCCCACGTAAGGCCGCCTTTGAAATGCTCGTCACCGGTGACTTCGTGTCCGCCGAGCAGGCCCGCGCCTTGGGGCTGATCAACCGGGTCGCCGCCCCCGGCACGCTCGACGACGAGGTCGAGGCGCTGGCGGCGCGCATTGTCGGCAAGCCGCGCGCTGCCGTCGCGGCAGGCAAGGCCCTGTTCTACCGGCAGCTCGAAGTCGGCATCGAGCCGGCGTATGCGGATGCGGGCGCGACGATGGCGCACAACATGATGCATTCCTGCGCGCTCGAAGGCGTTCAGGCCTTCATCGAGAAGCGCGCACCCGATTGGTCGTCAACGCCGTGACGATCAGAACTGCTGGCAGGTGTCCAGCACGGTTCTCATCGTGGCGATCTTCGCCTGGCCCTCCGGAGAGTTCTTCCACTCTTCCCACTTAGCGCGTTTCTCCGGGCTGATCTCCGGCTTGTTCGCCCGCTTCTCTTCCATCTTGGCGTGGCGTTCCTCGACGGACAGGTTCAGGATCCGTTCGAACTTGCCCATCTTTTCCGGGTTCGCGGCGAGGTCCGGGGCGTGCTGCTGGGCCGCCGCCTGGAACTGCTGGAAGTTACAGGTGGTGTTGAGCAGCTTGTCGTGGGGTTCTGCCGCGGCGGTGCCGGCGCCGAACAACAAGCCGGCGGTGGCCAACCCGGCGAACGTCGCGATAAGCGGGGTGCGAATGGCAGCCAAGTCGATGTCCCTTCTGGTAGGCGTGATCTTGACCCTCCTACGAGTTAACCAGAGCCGGAGTAAGACCAGCTCAAAGCGTCAGGGCCGGGGCCGATCTCGGGCCATGACTCACGACGCCTCCGCTTCGTGGCGTTCCTCCTGGATGCGGTCCTTGCTGCGCAGCCCCCGCAGAAGCGTCACGAGCAGCAGCCCGCCGACGAGGTTGCCGACCACGGTGTAGCCGAACCACCCGAGCCAATCGACGTAACCGAACGGCGCATTCCTCGTGATGAGCGCTCCGAAGATCAAGAGCGAATCGAGGATCGAATGAAACATCTGCAGCCCGGCAAGCAGGAACCCTGCCGCGACGGCGGCCGCGATCTTGCCGAACGTCGAATCGGTGCCGTGCTGCAGCCGGGTCATCAGCGTGATGACCATTCCGCCGAGCAGCGACAGCGCCACCGTCTCGGCCGACAGCGGAGCGGTCGCGAAGTGCGTTGCCGACTCGATCGTCTGCGCGTGCAGCTTCGGGTACGCGGTCATGATCAACCACATGATCAGCCAGCCGCCGGCGAGGTTGGCGATCAGCGTTCCGCTCCACAGCTTGAGCAGCTGCCCGACGCTGGCGCGCTTGGCGGCCACCGTGGTGACCGGGATCAGGAAGCCCTCCGTGAACAGTTCGCTGCGACCGAGCAGCAGCGCGAGGAAACCGATCGAGAACGCCAGACCGGCGAGCAGGTGGTTGTCGGTGGCCGCCAACACCGAGAGATAGGCGAGGACGCCGACGGCCACCTCGGTACCCCCGAAAAAGCCGGTGACCAGCAATTCGCGCCAGCTGCGGTGCAAACGCTGCGTGCCCTCGCCGACCATCCTCTGGAATGCGCCTTCCAGCTCGTCTTCGATCGGACTGTTCGATTCACCCAGCTCACGTTGGCTCGTCTTACTCACGTGCGCTCCTCGGATGTGGATGACGTTTCGGCAATCGCGAATACCCGCCATCGCGGCGCCGAAAGCGTGCGAACGCGGAGTGGCTCACCCGCAGCGTTAGGGTGCTGTGGTCGGCCGCAGCGAACCAGCCGATAGAAGAGTTGAGCAATTTCATGACCACAGCAGCAGAATCGTCGGCGCTTGAAGCCCGGGTCGGCCACTACTACCAGATGGACGACACCTATTTGGTGGGCCGGGAAAAGGTGCGCGAGTACGCCCGTGCGGTGCAGGATTATCACCCCGCGCACTGGGACGTCGGCGCTGCCGCGGAGCTGGGCTATTCGGGCCTGGTTGCGCCGCTGACGTTCACGTCGGCCCCCGGCATGTCCTGTAACCGGGCCATGTTCGAGCGTGTGGTCGTCGGCTACGACACCTACCTGCAGACCGAAGAGGTCTTCGAGCAGCACCGCCCGATCGTGGCCGGCGACGAACTGAAGGTCGACGTCGAGCTGACCTCGGTGCGCCGGATCGCCGGCCGCGACATGATCACGGTGACCAACACGTTCACCGACACCGCGGGCGAACGGGTGCACACGCTGCACACCACCGTCGTCGGCGTCACCGCCGAGGATCTCAACCCCGAGGTCAAGACCGCGGTGCAGAAGGCGATGATGCACGACGTCGACTTCTCCGGCGTCAGCACGCTGGATTCGGAGTACCAGAAGACGGTGCGGCCCGAGGGTGAGATCCGGATCGCCGAGGCGGGCATGACCCGCACGCCGGGCACCCCGTCCTTCGATGACGTGGCGGTCGGTGACGAGCTGCCGTTGCGCCACACCCGGCTCTCCCGCGGCGACCTGGTGAACTACGCGGGTGTGGCCGGTGACGCCAACCCGATCCACTGGGACGAGGAGATCGCCAAGCTGGCCGGGCTGCCCGATGTGATCGCGCACGGCATGCTCACGATGGGTCTGGGCGCGGGGTTCGTCTCGGCGTGGTCCGGGGATCCTGGGGCGGTCACCCGCTACGCGGTGCGGCTGTCGGCGCCGGCGATCGTGTCGGCCAAAGAGGGCGCCGACATCGAGTTCAGCGGCCGCATCAAGTCGTTGGATCCGCAGACCCGCTCCGGTGTCGTCGTGGTCGCGGCGAAGTCGGCCGGCAAGAAGATCTTCGGGCTGGCGACGATGAACATCCGCTTCCGCTGACGGCTGCGGCCGACGTCACGGTAGCGGGTCGAGGATCTGCCCCATCGCCTGTCCACAGGTCACCGAGGTAGCGCGCGACGACGCCCGGGCCCGTCTCAGTTTACGAACCGATACTCGACACCGAGGGAGCGGTAGGTCCGCTCAGCCCGCCGGTCACGGGTGAGCAAGCTGCGGCCGTTGGCTACGGCGGCCCGACCGACGAGGGCGTCGTAGACCCCTCCTCCGACGACGCGGAGCGCGGCGAGTTGCTCGCGAAGGTCACGGGTCCCCGGCACGTCGAGCCAACAGTCCTCCGGGAAGGCCGCACTCAGCACCGCGGCGGCTTGGGTCGCGGTCAGGCGCAGCGGCGGTGGGAGCCGGGTCAGCACCGAGTATGTCTCGAACATGGCATGCCCGGCGAGGGCGGGTCGAAGCTCGACCAAGGCTCGGCGGCACGGCTGATGCGCTTCGTGCATCGGATCGAGAGCAGCGACGGCGACGCTGGTATCGCACGCCCAACGGTCAGCGTTGGTTGTCATCGCGAAGCCGGCGAACGTCGTCGTCGCTTAGCACAGCACCTTCGACGTGGCCGAGTATCGGCAGCCCGTCGCTGGTATCGATCGAGCGTTTCTGACGGTGGACGGGCTCGATCCTGAGACCGGATCCGTCCGGAATCAGCTCGAGTGGCGTGTCCGGGGTGATTCCGAGCTCGACGCGCAGCGCCTTTGGGATGACAAGCCGTCCCACTCGGTCCACCGTCACGTACATGGCACCATATTACCATCAGCTTGGTAATCCGGTGGTAATACGGTGATAGCCCGCACCAGGTCCCGGTCCTGCGCCGGCCACGCGCCAGCGCCGGGTTATACGCGCTGATGGAAGTGTCTGCCCAGGCCCAGTTCCGCAGGCGCTGCTATTCGTTCAGCACAAGTCGCGAAGCGCGCCGCTCACGATGTCCAGCGCTGCCCCGGTCGCGACATCGAGGTCCGCTCGAACCATGTTGACGGCGTCGACCACCAGCAGGCCGGCACTAGTGCCTGTACATACCCGGTGGCCTTCGGAGAGCAACTGATCGGCGGTCACGAACGTGTACCGGGCCTGTAAACCGCTTAGGTATTCGTCCTCTGTCGCCGCGGCGGGGGCCGCGAAGCAAACCGCAAGCGCCGCGGCCACCATCCCAAGACGTATCACCGGAAACATTTGAACCACCATCGCCATCGGTAGTGCCGGATTCCATTCGCCCGACGCCGATGGTAAGCCCGGATGCGTTCGCCGGCGGCCGTTTCAGCAAACGAGCTATGCGGGCACGACGCGGTCCCACACCCGGTGCTGGCCCAGCGCGTTGAGCAACGACTGCGCGAGGCTCGCCGCATCCGAGCCGGAGAACACTCCGGGCCCCTCGGTCGGAACCGCCGCCGTCGCAGCGAGTTCCGTGCCCTGGGGCAGCACGGCGATCGCCTTGTGATGCCGAAATGCCTCGTCGACAAGGGTTTTCGCCTGCGGGGTGGTCGGCGATCCGGCGATGAGCACCGCGTCGAACTCGACCGAACGGGCGGTCGCGTACGTGCGGGACACCGGCAGGACGCCGTCGTCGTGCTCGAGCGTGCCGCCGTGCATGGCGATGACGAACGGCACGTTCTTGGCCATCGCGATCGCGGTGACAGCGGCCGCCACGTCGGACATCTCGGAATCCGGCCCGGTGAGGATGCCGATCTGGCGGCCCTCGACGGGCCATTCCTTACCCACTTGCGCGACCGCGGGGCTGAGCACCACAGGATCCACGGGCGCCTCGGTCGGAGCCGGCGCCTCGAGGCCCAACCCTGCGGCGACGGTCGCGCACAGTTCGGCGTCGATGTTGGCCAGCGCCACGAGTTGGCGTTCCTTGATCGCTTGTTCGTAGCACTTGCCCAGTTCGAAGGTGTAGGCCTCCGCGACGTGCTGCTGCTCGATGGCACTCAGGCTGCGGTAGAACATGGTCACCTGGCTGAAGTGGTCGTCGTAGGTCGCCGGGGCGTCGCGGCGTTTCGTCGACTCGGGAACGACGGCGGGCACCTCGATGTACGCGCCGGTGTCCGCACCCGCGAGGAACGGGCAGCCGCCGTCGAGCGAGTTCGGTCGATACGGTGCGACGCCGGGGTGGACACCGGATTGATGGAACCCGTCGCGGAACATGTCGTTGACCGGCGCATGCGGCCGGTTGATCGGGATGTGGCTGAAGTTCGGCCCGGCCAACCTGGTGATCTGCGTGTCGAGGTAGGAGAAGAGCCGCGCATGCAGCAGCGGGTCGTCGGTGATGTCGATGCCCGGCACCAGATGGCCGGGGTGAAACGCCACCTGCTCGGTCTCGGCGAAGAAGTTCGTCACGTTGCGGTTGAGCTGAAGCGTTCCGATCACCTGCACCGGAGCCAGTTCCTCGGGCACGATCTTCGTCGGGTCGAGAAGGTCGATGCCCTCGAACATCTGCTCCGGCGTGTCCGGCAACACCTGCACCCCGAGATCCCACTCCGGATAGACACCCTTCTCGATCGCGTCAGCGAGGTCGCGTCGATGGAAATCGGGATCCACCCCGGCGGTGATTTGCGCTTCTTCCCAGACCTGCGAATGCACGCCCAGCCGCGGTTTCCAGTGGAACTTCACCAGCGACGTCGATCCGTCCGGTCCGGTCAACCGGAACGAGTGCACACCGAACCCCTCCATCATCCGGTAGGACCGGGGGATCCCACGGTCGGACATGTTCCACATGGTGTGGAACTGCGCTTCGGTATGCAGCGAGACAAAATCCCAGAAGGTGTCATGCGCGCTCTGCGCCTGGGGGATCTCGCGGTCGGGATGCGGTTTGGCGGCATGCACGACGTCGGGGAACTTGATGCCGTCCTGGATGAAGAACACCGGGATGTTGTTGGCGACAAGGTCGAAGGTGCCTTGGTGGGTGTAGAACTTGGTGGCGAACCCGCGGGTGTCGCGCACCGTGTCGGCCGAACCGCGGTTACCGAGGACGGTCGAGAAGCGGACGAAGACGTCGGTTTCTGTACCGGACGTCAAAAACTCCGCCTTGCAGATCTTCTCGGCGGCACCGTTGGCGCGAAACACCCCATGCGCGCCGGCGCCGCGGGCGTGCACCACCCGCTCCGGAATGCGTTCGTGGTCGAAGTGGGTGATCTTCTCCCGAAGGTGGTGGTCCTGTAGCAGCGTCGGGCCGCGCTCGCCGGCCTTGAGCGAGTGGTCGGTGTCGTACAGCCGCGCCCCCTGCGCGGTGGTGAGGTACTCACCCTGCTGTCCACGCGCGGTCAACGGGCCCTCGGCGACCGAGCCCGTCGCGGTGCGCAGATCGGGCGCGACCTGATCGGCCTTGGGCGGCAAGGGCTCACGTGGTGCGGTCGGCTCGTCGAACGACGGCGCCTCCGGGCCGGGCGCCCCGGGGACGTACATCGGATCGTGCTGTTCGGCTTGCCCCTCGCGCTTCAATTGCTCGTTGCCGGTCAGTGTCCCGGCCACCTCCTTGATCTTGCCCTTGGCCTCCTCGACGATGCCCTCAGCGGCCTCTTTCGGTGCGCGGTCGTCCGCCATCGCTCTTCCCTTTCATGGCTGTCTCGGTGCCGATAACCGTCCTCGACGCAGGCCTACTCGCGCGGCAGATTCCCCGTGTGGAGCCACTTGAAACAGTTTTGACGCGTCCATCGTCGAAACCGGCGGAAAGGGCACACGCCTCTCACGAGACCGGACGCTGAGGCCGTTGAACTACCCGTTCAATCGGACATCCGGAACAACCGGGCTGACCCCCGCCGGTGCTGAGAGTCCGAGTAGTCCGGCCAGCAGTTGCACATGCACCCGGTCCCCAACTGCTGCATGGCGTTTCGGCCGCTCTTCACCGGCCAACACGCCGCTGTCGTCCTGCACGGTTGTCACTTCTTCTGACTCCTGCTGTTCGTAGGTTCTTCTGGTAGGGGCGCGCTGCCGGCGGGGGGTGCAAGGCGCCAGGTGTCGAACGCCATCGCCAGCATCGCGTAGGTGCCGACGACGAAGATGAGTTCCATCGCCTGGTGCGTGCCGAGTTCGTCGGTGAGGCGTTGCCACGTCAATTCCTCGGCGCGGCCCTGGCTGATCAGCTCGTCGGTGGCGTCGAGCACCAACCGGTCGGCACCGGCGAAACCCTCGTTACCCTCCGCGAGGCGCGCGATGTCTTCCTCCGGCACACCGCCATCCGTCGCGACCTTGAAGTGCTCCCCCCAGAAGAAGGCGGACCGCCGGGTGAGCGCCACCCGGAGGACCGCCAGTTCACGCAGGCGCAACGGCAACTCGCCGCGCTGTAACAGCCAACCGTTGAAAGTCAGAACCCGCTGGGCCATTTTGGGGTGGCGTGCGAGCAGGCCGATGATGTCGAACTTAAGCGGGTCGGCGGCATGGCCCGATCCGGCCCGGGGAACCTTCTCACCCGGAAGACCTAGCAGCGCACCAAACGCAGCGTACTCCTCGTCACCCCATTCGTCGGCCGTCAGCGGCGTCAGCAGCGGTCCGGTGTTGTGGGTTGAAGTCATGTCCGGCGCCCTCCGTTGACCGGAATGACTTGGCCGGTGATGTAGTCGGATTCGTCTTGACACAGGAAGATCGCAGCGTTGGCGATGTCCTCGGGCCGACCCGCGCGGCGGACCGGGGTGATCTTGACGAAATGCTCCAGGGACGCGGTGAACCGCCCTTCGTCGATCGCCTTTTCCAGCATCGGAGTGACCACCATGCCGGGCGGAATGGTGTTGACCGTGATGCCTTTCGGCCCCAGTTCCAGCGCGAGGCTCTTGGTGAACCCGATCACCCCGGCCTTGGAACTGACGTAGGCGGCCATCCGGGACTGCCCGCCCTGTGCGCTCGACGACGAGATGTTGACGATGCGGCCCCACTGCGCATCGAGCATGTCGGGCAGCACCACCTGCGTGCAGATGAACGGTCCGCGCAGATTCACCGCCATCACCCGGTCCCATTGCTCGTCGGTGATCTCGGCGAACTTGCCGAACTGCTCGATGC
The DNA here is from genome assembly GCA_050205315.1 of Mycolicibacterium pulveris. GTDB lineage: Bacteria > Actinomycetota > Actinomycetes > Mycobacteriales > Mycobacteriaceae > Mycobacterium > Mycobacterium pulveris_A. The sequence goes on from JBNMRA010000010.1 coordinate 127,701, forward strand.
CGGCGTTGTTGATCAGTATCAACACTGGGCCGAGGTCGGCTCGCACCTGCGCCACAGCGGATTCCACTGCGACACGGTTTGAGACGTCGACGACATAACCGGCGACCTTCACGCCGTCGCGGCGCAGGCGGTCGACTTGGGTCTCGATCTCATCGGTGGTGATGTCGAATATCGCGACTTTCGCGCCACGCGCGACAAGCGCCTCGGTGATGGCCAGGCCGAGGCCCGCGGCACCGCCGGTGACGATGGCGGTGGTGTCTTCGAACGGCATATTGGTTGAACCCCTACGAGAATTCGATGTGCAGGCGGGTCAGGCCGCGCAGGATAAAGGTCGGCAGATAGGAGTAGCGGCGGTTGTCAGCCGGGCCGTGCTTGCCTTCGTCGATTCTGATGTCTGTGGTGCGGTCGAAGAGTCGCTCGAGGCTGATACGGCCTTCGGCGCGGGCCAACGGAGCACCCGGGCAGGCATGCGGCCCACGACCGAATGCGACATGGCTGCGCGCGTTGGCTCGCTCGATGTCGAAGGTATTGGGTTCGGGGAACCTGCGCGGGTCGCGGTTCATGGCCGCATTGAGCAGCATGACGGTTGTTCCGGCGGGCAGGTCCACACCCCCGACCGTGACGGGACATTTCGACAGCCGGAAGTCGCCCCGCACGGGACTCTCGTAGCGCAGCGTCTCCTCGATGAAGCCGGGGATCAGGTCCCTGTTCGCGCGCAGCTTCGCCTGCAGCTCGGCGTCTTCGGCGATCATCATCACCGCGGCGCTCAGCAAGCGGACCGTCGTCTCCTGGCCGGCGGCGAACAAGTTCGCCGCGACCCGGACCGCGTCGATCACCTCCGGGACGCTGCCGTCCGGGAAAGTCGCTGCGGCAATACCGTTCAACACGTCTTCGCGTGGCTCGTCTCGACGACTCTGGATGTACTCGCCGAACTTGCCGTAGAGGTATTCGAGCGGCGAATGGTGCATCTGCTCGCCCTCGCTGCTGCCGATCGTTCCCGCTTCGGTCAGCAGCGCAGCACGGAACTCGTCGTGGTCGGACTCCGGCACACCGAGCAGGTCGGCGATAACGAGCATCGCGAACGGGGACGCGAAATCGCCGATGAACTCGCAGCGCCCCCCGGTGATCGCGACGTCGAGTTGGCGGTCGGCGAGCCGCCACATGAAGTCTTCGTTCTCCTTGAGTCGCTTCGGAGTGAGCATCCTCGACAGCAGCGCCCGGTGCGCGGTGTGTACGGGCGGGTCGAAGGTCGGCAGCTGGTCGTTGAACGGTATCTCGTCGCGGTGCTGGGCGATCAGTTCGGAGACCTGCTCTACATTCAGGTCTCCGTCCAGCGGCACAGGGAACCCGGGGAACGGACCGGTGACCGAGATACATGACGAGAACTGCGCCGTGTCGTTGTAGATGGCGACACCCTCGTCGTACCCGGTCACCATCACCACGTCGTGATGAGGCTCGCGACGCAGCGGGCACTCGTCACGCAGTGCGGCGAGGTAGTCGTAGGGGTCGTGCAGCAGATCGTTGTCGGTGAAGAAGTCGACGGCGTCAAGGTCACCACCATCGGCGGTGGCCGTGTGCGGCTGGGTCACTCGGTACCCCCGGCGCCGTCGAAGCTCGGCACGCTGCCCGTGTTCGGTAATTCCATCTGCAGATACACGGCTATCCGGCGAACTTTGTCGTCGGCGTTGAACTCGTACACCGAGACGGTGTTGACCACACTTTCGAAGTCACCGATGTGGCTTCGTTCTTCTAGTTCGAGGAACACCAGATCCGGTGTCTCGGTGATGCGTTGGAACGAGCAGTCCCAGTCCGCCGACTTTGCCCAGTTCGTGAGGAATTGCGCGTATTCGACCCAGTTCATCACCTCCTTGAACGGGCCGATGCGCACGAATTCTTCGACGGCGAGAAGTTCGGCGAGCGGTGCCCAGCTCTCGACGGTGAACCCGGGTTGTTTTGCGCTGTCGACCAATCGCTTGGTGATCTGGCTGTACTCCAGTACGGAACGTGACCGTCCCGTCGTGGTTACCAGAGCGTCCTCGATTGTCGTCATACCGTCACCCCGGCTTCAGCCAGGCGGCGTTCGAGAGTCAATATGCCTTCTTTCGATTTGATTCTGGTTCGCGTCAATTGGTCGCGGCGTTGGCCATGTAGCGGTCGACCACCGAGTGGAAGTGCGCAATGACCACTTCCTCTTTCACCAGCGACATGTGGTCGAGCCGGTCGTTGCGCAAGCCCTTCTGCTGGCGCGGCATCTGCTCGTAGTCCTGCTGGAGCGCCTCGAAATACTTGTAGCTTCCGGGGGTGTCCACCACGATCGCCTCGGCCCGCACGGCGTCGCGGAACTCCTCCGGCACGTACATGTAGCTGGCCACGTGCCAGATGCAGCGGTTCGGGTCACCGTCGGGGTGCGGTCGCGACATGATGACGTGGCATTCGCCTGCGCGTACGGTCATGAAGTAGTTGGGGAACAGCACCCAGCCCTGGTTGTCGACCATCTGGCTGTCCGTCAGAGCGCTGACGTCGAGGCCCATGCCGGTCAACACTTCGCGGGTGGCCTGTTGCAGCAAGACGCGAGGGGTGACGTCGTCTGGGAACGTGACCTTTCCGTCCTCGTCCTGATACGGCGCGAGGAGTTCCTGGAAACGCGGGATCACCGCGACAGTGCCCGGGAAGGTCTCCGGCAGCGCCAGCATTCCTTCGACCTGCTCCTGTGCACTCGCACCCGCGACCTCGAACGGAGCCATTGCGACACTGTGGTTCTCGAAGAACCGGTAACGCGCCGTCCTCGGATTGATGTGCAGCACCTGCAACAGCTGAGGATGGATGCCGTTGATGTGGTAGCCCTCTTCGAAGGCGTCCATGACGACCTTCCAGTTGCACTCGATGGCCTCGGTGACGTCCATGACAGTGGTGAACTTGTCGATGTTGTAGGGCTCAAGCAGTGTGACCACGTCCTCGCCCAAATACTCCCGCAGCGGCTGCGCCTCGGGGTCGGGGTTGAGGAAGATGAAGCCGGCGAAGGTGTCGACCGACACGGCAAGCAGCGAGTTCTCGGTCTTGTCGATCGGCCCGGCGAGGTTCTCCCGCAGCAATCCCTTGAGCCTGCCCTCGAGGTCATACGACCAGAGGTGGTACTGACACCGGAAGCCGCGCTTGGCATTTCCGGTCTCCGCGAGGCACAGCGCGTTACCGCGGTGCCTGCAAGCGTTGACGAAACCGCGGAGTTTCTCGTCTTTTCCGCGCACGACGATGAACGACTGATCCATGATCTCGTACTTTTTCCAGTCGCCGGGCTTCGGCAGATCGTCCACTCGGCCCGCAATCTGCCACGTGCGCATCCAGATCGCGTCCCGCTCACCCGCGGCGTAATCGGGACAGGTGTAGCGGTCGGTGCGGATTGTCGTGTTGAACGTTCCCGGCTGGATGTCTTCAAGTCCGAGACCCAGCCCGGAGTCCGGGTCGAGCCATTCTCCTGGCCGCGTTGCTGGCATCAAGGGAGTCCTCCTCAGTCGGCGAGAGCACGCGGGGTGCCGGACTTCCATGCCCGACAGGGCCTGGCCGGCCCTGCCTTGGCTGTGGCATGGATCCGAACGTCCACCGCCTGTGACGAGGTTCACCATATACATGAACGTATTAGAGATACAACCGTGTATAAAGGTGGTCGGGATCACACCTTCGGAGCGACCAAGGAGGCTGGCGGTGAGCAACTACCGACTCGACGTGGTCAGCGCCACCATCGCCGAGGCGGTGCGTCACGCCGGCGGGCTGATGTTCGACCGCGTTCGTGCGGGATGGCGCGTCGCCGTCGTCACCGAAGACACCGCCCACTCAGCGGCGCTGACCATTCTGGGAACCCGCACCCAGTTCCCCGGAGAACCCGGGGACATGCCGGCGAAGGCGGGACGGGTGGTGCACACCCGGATCCTGCCCGGCGATTCATCTTCGGTGAACCGATACACCACAGGGGTGCCGCTGCAACGGCCCGAGCCGGGCTCACAGCTTCTGTTCTGGGGACCGTCTGTCAACTGCGAGCCGGCTCAGCCCAAATACCCCATGCGCCATCAGCTGAGTCCGGCGGCCCGGAGATTCAAGGGCTGTGCCCTGCATGCCGCTGGACTTGACATTCACGTCGAACCATCGGAGGAGTTCTGGTCGTACGACGCCGTCGATGCAGACCCCCTCGCCGACCTCTTGCTCGACTCGCAGATCCGTACCGCCAAGTTCGCGGCCCGGCCGCCGTCATCCGATTTGGTGAGAGGATGACCTCGTGGCCGAGCGGTGGACGAAAGAGCGGCGTGCCGAGCACACCCGGCAGATCCTCTTGGATGCCGCGGAGGAGGTCTTCGCTCGCAAGGGCCTGACCGGTGCGGCGCTGGAGGAGATCGCCGACGCCGCGGGATTCACTCGCGGCGCCATCTATTCGCAGTTCGGCGCCAAGGAGAAGCTGTTTCTGGCGGTCGTGGACCGCCAGCGGCAACGCTTCCTCGACGGGTTCATCGAGGTGATGATGTCATTTCATCGCCTCAGTGACGTCAACCTCGACGAGTTGGCTGACCGCTGGCGCCAGCTGAGCCGCGGAACGGACCGGGCGGCGCTGGGATTGGAGATGAAGCTGTTCTTGCTGCGCAATCCCGAGGCTTCAGAACGCGTCGCCGCTCAGCGGCTGGAGACGATCCACGCGCTGGCGGAGTTCATCAGCAAGGACGTCGCGCGCATCGGCGGAACCTTGACCATGAACGCCGAGACGTTGGCCCGGGTGATTTTGGCCGCCAATGACGGGATCACCGTCGACAGTCACCTGGACGGCGAAGACCTCTACCGCCCGTATCTGCAATTGGTGATGTCGAGCATCGAGACCTCGCAGTAGGCGCGTTCCCGCCGTCCTATCGACTGGGCTCGGCGTCCTTGTGCGCGCTGAGCAGAAAGCCCGGCATCATCAGCAGCCCGTCGGCGCTGCGCTTCACGTTCCTCGGCGGGTCGGCGCCGTCGGGCGGCTGAAAGTCCTTGCCGTACAACGTCGCCGACCGTACCTCGTCGACCGTCCACCGGGTCGCGAGGGTGTCGCGCAGTTCGTCTGCGGTGAAACCGTTGGGCCCAGGCCCGTCATGGCCGAAGGGTCGTTCGGCGAAGGCCAGGATGAACAGCGCCGCGCCGGGAGCGGCCGCCCGGTGGATCGCCTCGACGTAGCCCTGCCTGCGCTCGACCGGCAGCGTGTGCAGGCACCCGCTGTCCATCACCGTGTTGAAGCGGCCGTCGTAGCCGCCGAAGTCGGTGATGTCGGCTTGGGCGAACGTGGCTGAGGTGAGCCCGCGCTCGGTGGCCGCTGCGGTGGCGGCGGCGATGGCCGTTTGGCTGGCATCCAGCCCGACCACCCGATAGCCCTGCGCCGCCAGTGCCAGCGACAGTTCCGCGTGCCCGCAGCCGGCGTCGAGCACCTCACTGCGCACCTTGCCCTGCTCGATCAACGCCGCCAGTTCGGGCTGCGGCATACCGATACTCCACGGCGGCGCGGTGTCCTGCCGATAGACGTCCTCCCAATCCATCTGCGGTTCGGTCATCGTCGTCTCCTCACACCCCGCTGCGCGCGCGCATGTCCTCCGCGTGCTCCTCGCCTCGAAAGTAGGCGCGGGTCTCGCGATAGACCAACGGCGACAAGATGACCAGCCCGATCAGGTTGGGCAGCGCCATCAGACCGTTCATCACGTCGGAGAAGGTCCACACCGTCTGCAGGGCCGTGGTGGCGCCGATGTAGATCACGATGATGAACAGGATCCGGTACGGGACCACCGCCCGGCGCCCGAACAGGTACTCCACGCACCGCTCGCCGTAGTAGGACCAGCCGAGCAGCGTCGAGAACGCGAAGAAGATCACGCTGAGCGTGACGATGACGCTGCCCCATCCGCCGGGCAGGCCCGCGTCGAACGCGCGTGCGGTGAAGCTGGCGGCCTGGTCGGCGCCCGCTTCTTTCCACACCCCGGTGACGACGATCGTCAGCGCGGTGAAGCTCACCACCACCAGGGTGTCGATGAACGTCTGTGTCATCGACACCAACGCCTGCCGGACCGGGTGGGTGGTTTTGGCCGCGGCCGCGGCGATGCCCCCGGTGCCCAGCCCCGACTCGTTGGAGAAGATGCCCCGCGCGACGCCGTAGCGAATCGCCGCGGCGACCGCTGCGCCCGCGAAACCTCCGGTGGCCGAGGTGCCGGTGAAGGCGTCGGTGAAGATGAGACCCAGCGCCGCGGGCACCTCGCCGATGTTGAACGCGAGCACCGCGGCTGCGCCGACGATGTAGATGACGATCATCACCGGGACGAACAGGCTGGTCACCCGGCCGATGCTCTTGATGCCGCCGAGGATGACCGCGGCCGCCAACACGACGATGACCACGCCGGTGATCGTTGTGGACACCCCCCATTCGTCCTCGACGTTGGCGGCGACGGTATTGGCCTGGGTCATGTTGCCGATGCCGAACGCGGCGATCGCGCCCGCGATCGCAAAGAACCCGCCGAGGAAGACGCCCAGCGGTCCTTTGATCCCGCGCCGGAGGTAGTGCATCGGGCCGCCGGACTGCTCACCGGCGGCGTCGGTGCGGCGGAACCTCACGCCGAGGAAGGCTTCGCTGTACTTGGTCGCCATACCGACCATGCCGGTGAACCACATCCAGAACACCGCGCCGGGTCCGCCGAGCGCGATGGCGGTGGCGACGCCGGCGATGTTGCCGACGCCGACGGTGGCGGCCAGCGCCGTCGACAGCGCCTGGTAGTGCGAGATGTCGCCTTCGGCGCCCAGATCCTTACGTTTGACGAACGCGAGCCAGAACGCCAACCGGAACCGGCGCACCTGGATCCCGCGCAACAGCACGGTCAGGTACAGGCCGGTCAGCAGCAGTAGCGGGATCAGCAGCCACGGACCCCAGATGAAGCTGCTGGCGTCGCCAAGAATGTTGTCGATAGTCGTCATCGCACCGCCGTAATCCCGTAGACGTCAGAACCGTGAAAACGGTAGTGCAGCACACCGGGCCCGTCCCAGCGATTCGCACTGACCGATCCGGGTAACCCATGTGCATCGACACCGGACGTTGAAGAGGACCAATGACTTCACCAGACTCGAAGGGCGCTGCAGAACAGCAGGATTCGTCGGAAGACGACGTGCCGCCAGCCAACCCGGCATATTCGACTCCGCCGGCTGAGGGGTTGCCCGACGCGGAGGATTAGCGGTCACCCACGGCCGAAATAGAGCTCCTGGGTCGCGATGCACACGAGCTGGCCAGCGCGGTTGTACATCGTCGACGTGGTCAACCCCCGACCCGCGATGCCGCTGGCCGAGAACTGGTCGGACAGCACCCAATCCGAGAGGTCTACGGGCCGGTGAAACCACAGCGCGTGGTCGATCAGCGCGTTGAACGTGCCGATCGGGGTAGCGCGCCGCATGACGAGCGCGGCCTCGAGCATCGTGGTGCCCGACAGATATGTCAGCAGGCAGCTGTGCAGGATCTCATCCGACGGCACCGGCTCGGCGGGACGCCACCACATCCGCAGCCGCGGCGACGGCTCGGGCGACTCGAGCGCGAGGCGGGGCGGCGCGTCGACGTAGCGCCGCTCGAAGGGCTGCGGCTGCACCCAGTGGCCACCGTATTCACCTGCGTAGCTTGCTAATTGCTCCTGCACGGGTGCCAACGCCTCCGGATCGGTCACGTCGGGCATGGGGGCCTGGTACTCAGTCGACTCGACGGGTTCGGTCAGCGACACCAGCGCCTCGAGCAGGATCTGGCCGTCCTGTACGGCGGTCACCTGCCGCGTCGACAAGGTGCCGCCGTCGCGTGCGGGGTCGACACGCAACTCGACGGGGTGGCGGGCATCGCCGGCGCGCACGTAGTAGACGTGCAGGCTGTGCGGAACGCGGCCGGGCGCGGTCCGGCCAGCGGCCATCAACGCCTGCCCGGCGATATGGCCGCCGATGATGTGGTGGGCGGGGTTGTCGAGTTGGGTGGCGACGAAGAGGTGCTCATCGCGTCGCTGCACCTCGAGGGTGGCGATGATCTCGGCCAAAGACGGCGAACGGTAGGTCACCGTGGCATCATGCAACGCCCGAGTGCGATCGCCCGGGCGTGGGTATCCCCTCCCCCGTGACAGACACGGGGTCCCGACGGGATGAGTCCGACGACAACGCCATGCCGGGCTGCCGTGACGCGGTAGTCATCTTCGCGCCGCTTCCCGTTCTCACCGTCACGATCGAGGACCGCTCCGGGGAAGCCGACATCCACGTCCACGCCGGGGGCCAGGGGGTGTGGCAGTCGCGGATGATGTCCTCGCTGGGCGTGCCGGTGGTGCTGTGCTCGGCTCTCGGCGGGGAAACCGGCGACGTGCTGGGCCACCTGCTGCCCATGCGCGACGTCACCGTTCAGACGGTGCCGGTCAGCGCGCGCAACGGCGCCTACGTCCACGACCGCCGCGACGGCACAAGGCAAGTCATCGCCGAGACCGCGGGTAGCCCTCTGGACCGCCATGAGCTCGACTCGCTCTACGAGCTCACCCTGACCGAGGGCCTGACGCACGGCCGGGTGCTGCTGTCGGGCCCTCAGGACGACCGGGTGGTGCCGGCCGATCTCTACCGGCGCCTGTCCACCGATCTCGGGGCCAACGGCTGCAAGGTGGCAGCCGACCTTGCCGGTGCGCGACTCGAGGCGGTGCTGGCCGGCGAACCCGACCTGATCAAAGTCAGCCACGAGGAGCTGCTGGAGGACGGCCGGGCGAAGTCAGAGAAGGCTGCCGATCTGGTCAAGGCCATGCACGCGATGCGCGACGAAGGCGCGTGCGCCGTCGTCGTGTCGCGATCTGGTGATGCTCCGGCCCTGGCCCTGCTCGATGACGACGACGTCGTCGAGGTCGTGATGCCGACGTTGGAGCCGGCCGATTCCGCCGGCGCCGGGGACTCGATGACTGCGGGCATTGTTGCCGCGCTGGCCAGCGGTCAACCGCTGCGCCGGGCGTTGCAGATCGGTGCGGCCTGCGGGGCGCTCAACGTCGTGCGGCACGGGCTGGGCACGGGCGGCGGGCAGGCCGTCGAAACGCTTGCCGAACGGGTCGAGCTGCGGCCATGGAAGTAAAGGAGTACGAGGGGTGCCACGCGCGCTGGTGACCAACGACGACGGGATCGACTCCCCCGGTCTGCACGCTCTGGTGGGGGCGGCGCAGAAGGCGGGGCTGGACGTGATCGTGGCCGCCCCGGTGGAGCAGGCCAGCGGGGCGAGCGCGGCGCTGACGGCGGTTCGCCGCGACGGCCGCACGGTCGTCGAACCCCGGGAGCTACCCGGTTTCGACGGTGTCGAGGCGTGGGCGGTGCACGCTCAGCCCGGACACATCGTGGCCGCGGCGCTGAACGGCTGGTTCGATCCGCGTCCGGAATTGGTGCTGTCCGGAATCAACCACGGCGCCAACGTCGGACGGGCCATTCTGCACTCGGGCACCGTCGGCGCGGCGCTGACCGCGAAGATCAGCGATACCCGCGCGCTGGCAGTGTCGTTGGACGTCGCGCTGCATCCCACCGGCGAGCGGCACTGGGACACTGCGGCCGGTCTGCTGGCACCGGTGCTCGACCTGTTACTCGATGTGCCCGACGGCACCGTGTTGTCCCTCAACGTGCCCGACCGGCCCGCGGACCAGGTGGGCCCGATCCGGCATGCGCGGCTGGCTCGCGGCGGAGCGGTACAGACCCGCGTCGAGGAGGTCCGCGGCGGTGATGTGCGGCTTGCGGAGGTCGAGGTGTCCGACGAACCCGAGGCAGACACCGACAGCGCGTTGTTGGACGCCGGGCACCCTACGCTGACGGCACTACGGTCGGTCGAGGCCGACGACGGCGATCTGGTGCAGCGGTGGCTGGGTTCGCGCTGAACCTCAGGCGGTGATCCGCATCTCGGCACCGGGATGCGAGCTGAGCGTGACCACAACCGTGCCGGCGCCGGTGGCGAGCGTGGTGTTGGCGTAGCCAATGAAACCGTAATGCCCGTCGATCGTCGACACCGCGGTGATGTCGCGGCTCCCCGTAACACCGGTGTCGAGGTTGGTCCATGCGGCGGTCACGGTGAGCGCACAGGAACCGTCGTAGACGCCGGCGTCGTAGTGGATCGCCACGCGCACACCGTTCTCGACGCGGTCGTCGACCTGCACCGGTGCCACCTGGGCGTCGGCGCTGACGGTGCCGCCGCACGCGGCAGAGGCCACCACCGGAACCGCACCGAGTTGAGCGAACGCCTCGGCGGACGCGGTCGCCACCGACAGCCAGGGCGCGGTCAACGCGACGGCGAGCACGCTGAGCGCGCGTGACAGGGTCATACCCGGCTATCGGCGCGGGTGCGGTCGGCGTTAGCCGGGCCGCTGTGCTCAGGCGTATTGGCTGCCCGGGTGGTAGTGCTTGACCCGGCGCAGGGTGTTCTGGTCGGTGTGGTGCATTTCGCCGCCGATGGCGGCCAACCGCAGCACCAGATCCGAGGTGTAGCTGAACGTGTCGTCGTCGTTGAACGTGAAGCTGCTGGTGAAACCTTTGATCTCGGCGCGGTCGAGCAGATAGCGGTTCTGCAGGATGCCGTAGCAGGGGTCACCGGGTGTGGCGTTGAAATGCAGGGTGCGGTCGCCGATTGCGGCGTCGCTGCCGGCAAGGATCGCGATGCCCCGACCGAAGACCACGTTGCGGATCACCTGACCGTTGGCCTTGTCCCACAGCAGGAAGCCGATCTCGTCGTGGAACGGGTCCATGGCCTCTTCGCCGTGCCGCCAGGCGGTCATCGAGTAGTTGAGGCCCCACAGCACCTGCTGGCCGTTCTCCTGAAGCGGAATGGGCTTGAAAACGGCCTTCTCGAAATACGTTGTCTCACCGGTCACGTCGTCGTTGTTGTGGTAGCTCAGGTCGACGCCGACGTCGCCCTCCCACTCGCCGACCAACGGGGTCAGCGGTCCGAGCTTCTGCGGACCCTGGACGGCGGTGCGTTCGAGGGTTTGCGCGTTAGTCATCTGCGATGCTCCGTTCAATTGGTGGTTTCGGTTGAAACAGCTCGGCACGCCGGGCAGAGGCCCCAGAAGGTCACCTCAGCCTCGTCGATGCAGAAGTTCTGGTCATCGCTGGCTTGCAGACACGGCGCTTCCCCTGTCGCACAAGCGATATCGACGATCGCGGAGCAGCTGCGGCAAACCAGGTGATGATGGTTGTCGCCGGTTTCGACCTCGAAGAGGGTCCGCATACCCGCCGGTTCCACGCGACGCAATATCCCGACTCTGGTGAGCGCGTGCACCACGTCATAGACCGCCTGCGTCGACACCTTGCCCAGGCGCGCCCGGACCCCGCCGGTGATCGTCTCGACGTCAGCGTGCGGGTGGTTCGCCAGTTCGGCGAGCACCGCCAGGCGCGGCCGGGTCACACGGAGGCCGGCGGCGCGGAGCTTGTCCTCGGCGCTCTGCATCTGATCCTCGATTCTGGAGTTCGTCAAGATTACCCCGAGCACTTGTCTTGCGCAAGACAAGTCTTGTTCCTGACAAGCGGCTGGGGTCTTCCGGTGTTGGTGTGTCAGTACGGGATCCGCGGATCCTCTGGTGCCTCGAGCACCTCGTGCAGGCGCTCCAACGCGGCGATGCACTGTGACCGCTCGCCCGGGCCGAGGCGGTCCAAGGCCTTCTTGAGCTCACGGCGCCGCCGGGTCTCCACCTTCTTCACCAGCCGCCGGCCCTCGTCGGTGAGTGCCAGGACGACGGCGCTGCGGTTGGCGGCGTCCGGACGGCGGACCAGGTGACCTGATGCGTCGAGCCGATCGACTAGACGAGTGATCGACGAGCCCCCGACGCCGAGCACCTGGGCGCAACGGGTGGCGCTGGCCTCACCCAAGTCGTCGAGCACACGCAGCAGCCGAAACTGCGGCAGTGAGACTTCGAGGTCTTCGACGCTGCGCAGGGCCACACCGACCAGATCGCTGGTGGCGAGCTGGATCGCCGCCAGCTCCCGCGCTGTCGAGTCCGACTTCTTGCTCACCACGTCGCGAAGTATCGCACGCACCCATACCGCTGATCGTGGCTGAGCTCAACGGGTCTGGTCGGTGTCGGCACTGACGGCGCCGTCCTCGACGCGCGAATCGATCTGCTCGCTGAGATAGCGGACCAGGACCGCCAGCATCGCGGTCGTCGGCACGGCGAGGAACGCGCCGATGATCCCGAACAACGCACCGCCGGCGGTCACCGCGAGCAGCACCACCGCCGCGTGCAACTTCATGACACGGCTCTGCAGAAACGGCTGCAGCACATTGCCTTCGATCTGCTGCACCGCGATGATCACGGCGAGCACCAGCAGCGCATTGACAAAACCGTTGGCCACCAGCGCGATCAGCACCGCGAGCGCCCCGGCCACGAACGCACCGACAAACGGCACGAACGCGCCGATGAAGGTCAGCACCGCCAGCGCCGGAGCCAGCGGGACACCGAGGATCAGCAGCCCCGCGCCGATGAACACCGCGTCGATCAGCGCCACCGCCGCCTGTGCCCGGATGAAACCGCCGAGGTTGTCCCACATTCGGGTGAGCACCGCGTCGAGGTGCCGTCCCGCGCGACGTCCGGTCAATCCGGTCAGCCAGGGCAGGAACTTGCGACCGTCCTTGAGGACGAAGAACGACAGCACGATCGTCAGGACCAGGGTCACCAGCACGCTGCCGACCGTGCTGACGCCGCTGACGACCCCTGTCGCGATCGCAGACGACGATTCCCGCATCGCGTTGACCAGCGATCCGGCGAACCGGTCCAGCTGCTCCTGCTGCAGGTTGATCGGGGGGCCGGCGATCCAGTCCTGCAGCCGGTTGATGCCCTCGGTCGCCTGGTCGATCAGTGCGGGCATTTGGTTCAGCAGTGGCGGAACTATCAGCGCGACGAGACCGGACGCGATCGCCAAGAACAGCACCAGCGTGGTCAGGGACGCGGCCGCCGGCGGCATTCCGACGCGGTCCATCAGCACGCGTGCCGGTGGCCACAGCACGGTACAGAGCACGACGGCGAGTAGGACCGGCAGGAAAATCACCCATAGCTGCGCGGTGACCCAGCCGAGCACCACCGCGCCCGCAGCGATCGCCACGACGACCACGGACCACTTCGCCAGCCGCACCGCGCCGCTTGCGATCACGCTGCCGCGGTCCAGCTTGGCTGCCGAGTCCTCGGAGCTGGATGCGCTCACCCGCGTCTTCTACCCCGCCGCCTGGTACAGAAAACCGCAGCACACGGCCAGCCAGCTCAGCTCGGAACGTTGGCCTTCAGCGTCGCCAGCGCGTCGGCGCTGAGCCGGGCCAGCTCCTGGGCCTCTGCCGGGTCGAGCGCGGCTTCGAAGATCTCGGCCATCCGCCGGTTGGTCGCCTGTTCGACCTCGGTGTAGCGGTCCTTCTTGTCGGCGCCGTCGGCGTACGGTTCGGGCCACCCGAACATCGCGGCGTACTGGGCGCCCTTGTTGAGCATGTGGGCCTCGATCGGAGCGATGCCGGAGATGGTGAGCGCGTTGAAGTGCACCCCGGCACGCAGTTCCCGCAGGACGAACATCACCTGCAACGCCCGCGCCGAGGCGTCGTCGGCCAACGGCATCGCGCGCCATCCGGCATACAGCGGCAGCCCGGCGCTCGGGGTCGCGGCGATCAGCTTCTCCCCCAGCTCGGCGATGCGGTCCAGACCCGCTGCGCCGGCGAGGTACCTGCGGGCGAATCCGGCCGTCTGTTCCCAATAGCGTTGCGCCGCACCGGCAGCCCCGTGGACCGCGCGGCCCTCGTCCCACAACGCCGCCAGACCGGTGGGTTCGAAAACCGCGAACACCGCCGCGACCGTGGCGCCGTCGGCCTCGCCCAGCACCCCGCCGCGGCCGGCGACGTATCCGGCGAACGGGTTCTGGTAGCCGGCGGCGGCACTTTCGCCGAACGTCTCGGGATGCAGCATGAAGACCGAGACCGCCTGCTCCATCGCGGTTCCGGTTTCGGCGGCGGCATCGAACATGTCGGTGGTGCCCATGGCGAATGTTCCCTCTTTCGTCACGCGGGTGGTCCGATGGTCGAGACTATCCGCCCGCCGTCGAGTCAAAGTGCGCAGAACGCCAGCGCCATGGAAGGGACGGCGAGGGTGGCAAGAACAACCACCGACATCGCCATCTCCTGCGGTCGACTCGACCGGTTCGCCGACTGCGTGAGTCGAACCACGCGGTCCACGACCGCAGTGCCTGCCGCGGCCAACGCCCCTTCGGGGACAGGGCGGCGGGTACTCAACGCGACCAGGCTGGCGACCAGCGGTGCGCGGCCGTGGGTGCGGCTGGCGGCATCGTCGGCGCACATTTCGAGCAGAGGCGGAACCGCTTGAGCCGCGGTACGCATCAGGGGCAACTTCGGCAGAGCCGCCGCGAGGGCGTTCAACAGCGCGATGACGTGGTGGTGGTAGCCGCGCAGGTGCGCCCGCTCATGCGCGAGCACGGCGGCCAGCCCGGCCGGATTCAGCAGGTCCAGTGCGGCGGTGCTGACGACGATCGCGCTTCGCCGTCCGCCGGAAACGCAGTACGCGACGGGCTGCTCCGCGCTGACGGCGACGACGCCGGCGTGGTCGGTCGGTCGGCCGATGATCCGCACCGCTTCGGCGTGCTCGCGGTTGCGGCGACGCGTTCTGCTCAGGGCCACGATCACCCGTCGCGCGGTCTCGACGGCCACCCCGGCGGTGAGGGCGAGCAGACCGGCGACCAACATCGTCGCCAGGGCGGGTGGCAGCAGCACAGCGCCGGTGATGCCGAGTGTTTCGACACAAAAGGTCACCGCGGTACTGGTGAGCACGCTCGTCGCGGCGCTGACGACCAGGATCGTCAGGGCTGCCACCCACGCGATCGCCGCCGTGGCGACCGTCGCCAGCCAGCCTGCGACGGCCAGCCGAGGATGCAGTCCACTCATGCGGGGGCTGCTCAGCAGGGCCGGCGCCAGCCAACTCAGGACGACGGCATAGGCGATCAGGAACGTGACCGCATTCATGTGGGCTCGCCTTCCACCGCGCGCTGTAGCACGTGTCGCAGCTTCGCGGAGTCGTCGTCGGTCATCTGTTCCAGAAAGAAGTTGAGGATGAGCTCGCTGTCGCCGCCGGATTCGAACACGGTGCGCATCAGTTTCGCGGAGTGCTCCTCCCGACTCATGATCGGCAGGTACTGGTACGCCAGGCCGACCTTGTCCCGTGACAGCCACCCCTTGCGAAACAGGTTGTCCATGGTGGACATCACGGTGGTGTAAGCGATCTGTCGCCTGGAAGCCAGCTCGTCGTGCACGCTGCGCACCGTGGACGGCTCCGACCGCGACCAGAGCACGTCCATCACAACGGCTTCCAAGTCACCGAATCCTCGGATTGCCACGTTCAACACCACCCGTACAGTTGCGCCGTCACCGTCAGGCTTCGGCTTGTGGGCCCGACCGCACCCAACCTACTTAGCGCGATAGTAGCTCTGCTATCCAACCGGTGCCCGTTTCGATTGCCGTTGATCGGAAGCGGTGCGGGCCTGGGCGCGGCGGCGCCAAAGCCGGTAGCCACGCCATCCGATGAGCGCCAGGACGACGCCGAGAAGGACGGCCGGGTCGGCAGCGCCGGCCGACAGTCGACTCAGCCATGCCTGCAGGTCATAGGTCGCGTCGACGGTCAGCACGCCGCCGAGATTGGCTGTGCCGTCGGTGAAGATGAACACCCCGCCGATCGCGATCAGGATCAGCCCCGCGATGAGCGATGTGGTGTGCGTCTGTACCGGGCCCAGCCGCACCGGACGCCCCCGCAGCGCGGTGCGCTCACTCAGGCGGAAGCGGTCCCATAACCTCGCGAGCAGGAACAGCGGTGCGGCCATGCCCAACGCGTAAACCGCCATCAGCACCGCCCCGTAGACCGGATCAGCACCCATCGCCGACATCGTGAGCACCGCGCCCAGCAGCGGGCCGGCGCAGAAACCGGCCAGTGCGTAGACCGCCCCGAGCGCGAGCACCGACAGCGTGCTGGAAACGTTGATCCGATTGGTCAACCGCTGTATGCCGGGCACTTGAAAACCTTTACCCAGCAGTGTCATCAGGCCGAAGCCGACCAGGACCAGTCCGCCGATCAGCGTGACCTCGGTGCGGTAGCGCGTAACCGCGCTGCCCACCACCCCCAGGCCGGCGCCCATCGGCATCAACACCAGACACAACCCGATCCAGAACACGAAGGTCCGGCGCATCAGCAGCTGCACCCGATCGAACGCGTAGGCAAAGAACGACGGCAGCAGCAGCGCCGAACACGGGCTGAGCAGCGCCGCCAACCCGCCGAGAAAAGCGCCGAGAAACCCGATGCCGCTCATCAGCTGTTCAACGCCTCGTTGATGGCACGCACGAACTCGTCGGTGGGCTGTGCGCCGAGCACCGGGTCATTGTTGATCAGGAATGCCGGAGTGCTGGGCACGCCGATGCGGTTGCCTTGCGCCAGGTCGGCGTCGATGGCGTTGTCGAATTCGGTTCCGCGCATTCCGGCGACGAACCTGTCGATATCGGCGACGCCGGCCCGCTCGGCGAAGCCGATCAGCGCGTCCTCGCTCAGGTCGGCTTTCGCCCGATCCGGTGATG
The DNA here is from genome assembly GCA_050205315.1 of Mycolicibacterium pulveris. GTDB lineage: Bacteria > Actinomycetota > Actinomycetes > Mycobacteriales > Mycobacteriaceae > Mycobacterium > Mycobacterium pulveris_A. The sequence goes on from JBNMRA010000010.1 coordinate 144,307, forward strand.
CCGCGTACACCGCCTCGTTGAACTCCCAGAACCTGCCCTGCTCGGCGGCTGCCCGTCCGGCCCGGGCGGCCAGCTTCGACTCTTCGCCGAAGATCGGGAAGTCACGCCACTCGATGCGAAGGGTGCCGTTCTCGACGAAGCGCTCCACGAGTTCGGGCTGGGTGTCGCGGCTGAACTTGGCACAGAACGGGCAGCGGTAGTCGGAAAACATCACCATTGCGACGGGGGCGTCGGGATCTCCGAGCGCGAACGGGTCGCCCTCCTGCCGGCGTTCCACCGGTGCGACTCCAGATTCGGTGGCGCGTTCGTCGGGGCTGGCGGAGATCGAGGTCGGTGCTGCCCCCGCGGTCGGACCAGCGACGTCGGTGTCGGCATCCATCACCAGATAAAGGATCAGCGCCACCGCAACGACGACGAGACCGCCTAGGAATATCAGGTCCTTACCGACGTTGTCTCGCCGCGAACCGCTCACTGTCCACCTCCGTGCTAGCGTCTACGTATCTACTGCGTAGGTACGTAGGACTTTATAGCACACCTACCGCATCGATGCGCTCAGGACAGGGAGGCCGCAAGTGAGGATCGGTTCGCGCCAGAAGCGGTTGCAGTGGTCAGCGGGTGTGGCGCTCGTCGCCACCCTCGTAATCGCGATCGGATGGCTGCAGATTCGGTCGGGTGCAGGGCAGTTCACGACGGCGGACCGGCCGGCACCTCCGCCAGCGGTGCCCGCGTCCGTCACGATCTCGCCCACACCGCAGGCGACCGGGATCAACCCGCTGACCGACGTGCGGGTCAGCGCCGATATCGGAACACTCGAGGACGTCAGGCTTTTCGATGACGCCGGCCGGGCGGTGCCGGGTTCGGTGGGATCGGACGGCCGAACCTGGAGCGCCGGCGCCCCGCTCGAGTACGGCCGCACCTACACGGTGACCGTGTCGAGTCGCGGACCCACTGGAATACCCGCTACGCAAACCTCGACGTTCACGACGCTGACTCCGCAAGAGCAGACGCGGGTCACGTTCACCACGACGTCGGGAGCCGCGTTGTCCGACGGCGGCACCTACGGTGTCGGCACCGTCGTGGTGGCCCGGTTCGACGAGAAGGTCCCCGATCGCGCCGCCGCCGAAGCACGGCTATCGGTCACCACCGTGCCCGCTGTCGAAGGGTCCTGGTACTGGATGGACGACCAACGCGCGCACTGGCGTCCGAAGGACTACTACCGTCCTGGCACCGCAATCACCGCGCGTGCAGAGATTTTCGGTGCACATCTCGGCGACGGGCTCTACGGTGAACGGAACAGCCAGGCCTCATTCGGCATCGGGGATTCGCGCGTGTCGATCGCCGACGACACCACCAAGCAGATCAGCGTGTACGAGAACGGGGAACTGGTCCGCACGATTCCCACCTCGATGGGCATGGGCGGCTCGGAAACCATTGGCGGGAAGAAGATTTCATTCTGGACGCAACCTGGGGTGTACACCGTGATGGGTAAGGCCAACCCGGTCGTCATGGATTCTTCCACCTACGGGCTTCCGGTCGATTCACCTGAGGGCTACCGTACGACGGTCAATTACGCCGTACGCCTCACCAGCAGCGGGATCTATGTCCACGAGCTGGAAAGCACCGTGTGGGCACAGGGGAACACGAACGTGTCGCACGGATGCCTGAACGTCAACGCCGATCACGCCCGGTGGTTCTACGAATTCTCCCAACCAGGCGACGTTTTCGAGGTTCGCAACACCGATGGGGAGCCGTTGCCGATCTGGCAGAACGGGGACTGGAGCGTGTCCTGGGATGAGTGGCTCGCCGGCAGTGCGTTGCGGCGCTGAGCCGTGACCGAGCGCAGGAAGGCCTTTTGATGCAAGCGGAAGCGCCAGAGAGACCACAGAGATATGCCCAAGGGGTGTTGGCCGGGCTGGTCGCCATCGTGGCGATTGCGGTGCCGACCGACATCATCGACACACCGCTGTTCAGCCGGGACATCCCGGTGCGGTGGTGGGAATACCCGGTGCTGATCACGACCGGCGTGCTCACGGCGGCGTGGTTCGCGATCGGAGGGGCGCGGCGCAATGGCGGGCCGATGGTCTCCGGGCTCGCGTTGGTGACGTTCGCTGTGGGATGCCCGGTCTGCAACAAACTCGTCCTGCTCGCGGTCGGTGCGTCCGGCGCGCTCAGCCTCTGGGCGCCCCTGCAACCGGTGCTGGCCGCGTTCTCGTTGGTATTGCTGACGGTTCTCGTGGTGCTGCGGTGGCGGCGTCGACCTTGTGGGTCTGACAGTTGCGCGGCCGCGCTCCGAAACCCCCGGACGACAAGGGGTTTCGGAGCTGACGGTGTCAGCTCGCGAGAAGTGCGTCGATCTGGTTGATCGCCTCCCTCGAGCCCTCTTCGACGCCCATCTCGAGCACCTTCTGCAGCCCTTCCGCCGACTCGTACGTGCTCACGTAGGTGACCCTGGTGGCGTTTTCGCCGACCGGCTCGAAGGTGTAGGTGCTGTGCGCGACCGGCATATCCCCCGCCGGTTTGAGTTCGTCGTCGGCGAACCCGTCTTCGAAACTGAAGCTGCGCGGCTCGTCGACTGCGGTGACCTTCCAGTAGCCGCCGAACTTGGCGCCGTCGGGCCCGGTCATGTAGTACGTGACGGTGCCGCCCGGGGTGAGGGAGTGCTCCACCACGGTCGCCGGATAGCCCGGCGGACCCCAGATTTTCTCGAGCTGGCGCGGGTCGGCGTAGATCTGCCAGACCCGCTCGACGGGCGCGGCGAATTCCGCGGTGATCGTCAGGGTGCGGTCGTCGATGTTCTTGCTGATGTCGGTGACAGGCATGGTTATTCCTTGCTGAGTAGGTCGTCGATGCGAGCGATGCGGCCACGCCAGACGTCTTCGAGCTCGGTGAGCATCGAGGCGACTGATCGCACCGCCTCCACCTCGCCGCTCGCCAGCTGCTCACGCCCCTGGCGACGCTTGGAGATCAGGCCTGCCTTCTCCAGCACGGCGACGTGCTTTTGCACTGCGGCGAAGCTCATGTCGTACTTCTCCGCCAGTGCCGTGACCGAGTGTTCTCCGGCCAGCACCCGGCGCAGGATGTCGCGTCGGGTCCGGTGGGCCAGGGCGTGGAAGAACGCGTCCGCTCGATCCTCGTCCTGATCGGTCACCAGCTCAATATACAACCGTTTGGTTGTACGTTGTCAACAGTTCACCGCAGTCGGCGACGTGCGACAAGATGGGGGTCGTGAACCCACTGGAGCAGTTGACCGTCGAGCAACTGCGCCGGCGGACCAGCATGAAGTGGCAGGCCCACCCTGCAGATGTGTTGCCACTATGGGTCGCGGAGATGGATGTGCCCCTGGCCGAACCCATTGCCGACGCGCTGAATACGGCAGTCGCCCTCGGTGACACCGGCTACCCGAGCGGAGCGCGCGCCTATGCCGAGGCGTTGTCCGGGTTCGCGCAACGTCGTTGGGGCTGGGACGGGCTGGCGGTGCAGCGCACCGCGCTCGTTCCGGACGTGATGCTGGGCATCGTCGAGGTCCTCAAGCTGATCACCGAACCCGGCGACGTCGTGGTCGTCAACGCACCCGTCTATCCGCCGTTCTACGCGTTCGTCACGCACGCGGAGCGCCGCGTGGTCGAGGCGCGCCTCGGCGTGGACGGCCGCATCGACCTAAAGGCGTTGGATACGGCGTTCGGTACGGCCGCCACGATGAGCGATCGGGTTGCCTACCTGTTGTGCAGCCCGCACAACCCGACCGGCGCCGTGCACTCTGCCGATGAGCTCAGCCGGATTGCGGCACTTGCCCGCGACCATGGGGTGCGGGTCGTCTCCGATGAGATCCATGCGCCATTGGTGTTGGGGGGAGCGGACTTTACGCCGTATCTGAGCGTCGCGGGCGCCGAGAATGCGTTCGCTGTCACGTCGGCCTCCAAGGCGTGGAACCTCGCCGGGCTCAAGGCGGCGCTGGTGGTCGCCGGCCCAGAGGCCGCAGCAGACCTCGACCGGATGCCCGAGGAAGTCAGCCACGGCCCGAGCCACCTCGGCGTGATGGCACACACCGTGGCGTTCAACGAGGGCGAGGCGTGGCTCGATGCGCTGCTGGCCGATTGTCGGCGAACCGCGACCTGTTGGGGCGATTGATAACCGAACATCTGCCTCTCGTCGGCTACACCCCGCCGCAAGGCACGTACTTGGCCTGGCTCGATTGCCGCCGACTGAATCTGGACGAACCCGGTGGCGGTGACGGCCCCGGCATCGTCTCCGAACTGGCGGGCCCGGCGCGGGCGTTTCTCGATCAAGCGCGGGTGGCGCTCAGTTCCGGGCATGTCTTCGGCTCCGGCGGCGCCGGTCACGTGCGGTTGAATTTCGCCACCTCACAAGCCGTCCTGACCGAAGCCGTCACCCGGATGAGCGCGGTCAGCCGGGTCTGAACTCGGCTTGGCCGGGGAACACTGGCCGGATGCCGCACGAGGTAGCTCCAGCGCTCGGTGTCGTCTACGACGTCGACGGCGTGCTCCGGCTCGCGAGCCCGCGCCGCCAGTTGCGCCGGTTGCGCGCGGCGCTGCGGCGAAGCGGACGGGATCGGCGTTCGGTGCTGGGCATGCCCCGCCTGGTCCAGGAGGTCACCGCATCCCATCCCGACGCTGACGTGTTCTATCTGACCGCTGTCCCGGACAGGTTTGCCCAGCGGATCATCAACTTCCTGCACCGCGACGGCTACCCGTCGGGCACTGTGCTCACCTCCGGTCGCCCGCTGGCACTGGGCTGGCTGTTCGGCGCCGCGCTGGACCGCAAGCGCGCAGAACTCGACCGGCTCGCTGAGCAGCACCCGCATCTGCGGTGGGTGCTCATCGGCGACGACGCAGGCCATGACGTCGACCTGTTCAGCGACTTCACGTCCTCGCACCCGGACCGGGTGGCGGTGATCGCGCTGCGCCGCGCCACCGACGAGGGCGAGCCGTGGGCCGACCGGCCCGCGGCTGTTCCTGTGGTGTCGGCTCCGAACGGGGAGGAGATGCTTCCTTCGCTGCGGGCGGCCCTTTCGCTCGGAGATCCGAAGAGCACCGGCATCGGTGACTGGTTTCTCATCAGTTCGGAACGCGGTAACGACGCCAGCGGGTTGCGCGGGTGGACCACCGGCAACGCCGCCCGTCCCCTGGTGCACGGGCGTACCTATTTCGCGGTGCTGGCCGACGCGCTGAACGGGACCGGACACGGCGACCTGGTTCTGTTCGCCGGCTGGCGCGCCGACTCCGATGAGTTGCTCGCCGATGCCGGGCCGACGGTCGCCGAAGCGCTCGCCGGCGCCGCGGGGCGCGGAGCACTGGTGCGCGGACTGCTGTGGCGATCCCATCTCGAACTGCTCGGCTATCACGTCACGCAGAACCGGACCCTGGCCACCGAGCTCGCCGACGCAGATGCGAAAGTGCTGCTCGACCAACGCATTCGCGCGCTCGGCAGCCACCACCAAAAGTTCATCGTGATTCGCCGTGCCGGAAACCACGCCGATGATGTCGCGTTCGTCGGCGGCATCGACCTCGACCGCGGCAGCCGCGACGATGCCGACCATTACGGCGATCCGCAGTCGACCGCGTCGGACGACGAGTACGGTCCCACCCCGGCCCGGCACGACGTGCAACTGGAGGTGCGCGGCCCCGCGGTCCGCGAACTCGAGGAAGTCTTTCGCGCGCGCTGGAATGAAAAGACGCCGCTGTCGCGGCTGCCCTGGCACGTGATCTCCGACCGCATCCACGGTCTGCCCCGCACCGCGTCACCGCTGCCCGCACCGACCGCCGCGCCACCGCCGGACGGGACGTGCGCGGTGCAGATCTTGACCACCTACCCTCGTCGCCGCCCGGCACACCCGTTCGCGCCGCACGGCGAACGCAGCATCGCACGCGCCTACGCCAAAGCGCTGGCCCGGGCGTGTCGACTCGTGTACATCGAAGACCAGTACTTGTGGTCCGTCGACGTCGCCCGCATCTTCGCCGCCGCGTTGCAACGCTCCCCGCAACTGCACCTGATCGCCGTCGTCCCGCGCCGAGTCGACCAGAAGGTGGCCCGCGGCGCCGCGGAACTCGGGCAGCAGGAGGCACTGACGATGGTGCGCTCCGCCGGTGGCGACCGCGTGCAGATCTTCGACATCGAAAACGATCAGGGCCGACCGATCTATGTGCACGCGAAGGTCTGCATCATCGACGACGTCTGGGCCGCGGTGGGCAGCAACAACCTCAACAACAGGTCATGGACGCACGACTCGGAACTGACGGCCGCCGTCCTCGACGACAACAGGGATCCGCGGACACCTGCCGACCCAGCAGGGCTCGGCGACGGCGCCCGACGCTTCGCCCGCCAGCTGCGCCTGAACCTGATGCGCGAACACCTCGGGCGGGACACCGACGACGGATTGCTCGACCCCGACGTGGCGGCCGACACCGTGCGTCGGCAGGCGGCCGCGCTCGACGCGTGGTACGCCGGCGGCTGCCACGGGCCGAAACCACCCGGTCGGCTCCGACGCCACCACCTCGGCCGCCAACAGCCCATGGCTTCGGTGGCTTCGGTCTTTCAGCGCTGGATCTCCGTCCCCGCCTACCGGGTCGTGCTCGACCCCGACGGCCGCCCACCCGCGATGCGGCTGCGCCGCGCCTACTGACGGCCCGGGCGTGCGCTCAGCCCGTGAACCCCTCGCCCTTCGTCGACTGGTCGTGGCTGGTGTAGGTCAGTGGAATCTGGCGATTCTTGGCGATCTTGTTCAGCATCGCGATCCGCTCGCGTGCGGCCGCGCCGGTCTTCTTTCGCTGCTCGCGGATCGGGTTGGACCACGGCAGCTTGTCGGCCACCATTGCGATGCGGACGTTGAGCTTGGCGATCTCCTTGAAGATCCGGATTCGGCGCTCGTAGTTGTAGCCCAGCGGCTCGAAGAAGCTGCCGGCGACCATCGCCTCGATCTGCTGGTATCCGAACACCGCGCCCGCCGGGACGAGTGCGAGGGTTGCGGTGAGCTGGTTGGCGTGCCGGGCCACCAACTTCTTGACGACGCCGGGAAGGGCGTCGGTCAGGGTCGTCAGATGCGCGGGACCGGCGATGGCGTCGACGAGTTCGGCGCGCCACGGCGACGGGTTGCCGCCCCTGGCCAGGACGTAGTTCAACGACTTGATCAGCTCCAGGCCGGTCGGGGAGTAGAGCCGCTCGGGCGCGCCCCACAGCCGTCCCGAGTACGACGAGTACTCGGCGAGGTCCTCGAGTTCCTGCTGGGTCAGCTTGCGTCCGAACGCGTGGTCGACGAGCCGGCCGAGCAGCATCCCGCTCCCGAAGCCGAGCAGCGACGTGACCGGTATGGGCTCGCCGAACTTCAGATAGACGTCGTCGCCCCATTTGCGGCGCAAGCCGCGGCTGGCCAGCCCGTGCATCAACCGCACCCGAATCACATCCTGGAAGGCTTCCGAATGCCGGTCGAAGATGTCGGGCAGCGTGAACTCCGCGAAGACCCGTGCGGTCTCGATGAAGCGACGCGGGCCGTCGTCAGCGAAGCGACCGGTGGCACCGGTGGACGCGGAGATGTCTCCGGTCATCGCGGTCTCGTAGAACGCCCACCCCTGGATGATCATGGTGGCGGTCTTGGTGGCCGACATCGCCAGCATGCGGCCGCGTTCAGCGGCCTCGAGATCGAACTGGCTCGGTAGCTGATCGAGGTGTTCGAAGAACTCGACGAACTCCCGGGGCGGATCGTCGAGAGAGTCGATGCCCTGGGTCAGCGCCTGTTCGTAGAGTGCGCGGCCCTTCTCGTAGCCGAGGCGCTCGAATGCGTCGACCACGCCGATGATGTACTCGTCGCCCTGCCAGAAGTAGTCGTCGCGCAGCCGGGTAAGTTCGTTGGGTTCGACCTCTTTGTCGATGTCGATCCACTGGCCGAACATGAACTCGCGCATCTGCCGCCACTGCGCGGCGAAATGGTCACGGCCCGGCGGGATGGGCCGCAATGGCCGGTCCGGGTGATCCCGTCGGTTGAATTCGACGTCGTCGAGCTGGATCTTGGAACGCTCGCCAGTCACCGTCATCGCAGCAAAACTCACTTCCAGAAGTAAAGGACACTGATTTCGACGTTAGCTCAGGAACGGGCCGATGTGAATCGTCATTCCCGGTCGCACCACTGCGGCTTACGAACCCGGCGTGAGGGCCGCGTCGAAGAACCCCAGCTCCAGACGCATCGCCCTGCGGTAGGCGGTTCGCGCGGCGGTGAGGTCGTCGACGTGCTGATCGAGCAGTTTTTCCAGCAGCGCGGCCACGTCCTCGAAGCCGGGGTCGGCATAGGTCTGCACCCATTGCCGGTACGGCCCGGCGGCGTCGGCGTCCAGGTTGGCGCCGATGTGGGCGTAGAGCCGCATGCAGGGCGTCATCGCCGCGCACACCACCCCGAGCCCGCCGGTGGCGGCGGTGGCCAGGAGGAACTCGGTGTAGGCCAGGGTCGCCGGCGCGGGTTCGACGTTGGCCATGTCGATGCCCCATGACGCCGCATAAGACTCGTGCAACCGCAGCTCCTCACGCACCCCGGCGAGCAGGTCGGCGAAGGTCAGCAGAGACGTCGTGTCCGGGCTGCGTGCCAGCGCCAAAGCGTAAGCGCGAGCAAACGATTCGAGGAAATACGCGTCCTGGGCGACGTAGCCCGCGAACAGGTTTCGATCCAGCGAGCCGTCTCCGATACCGCGCACGAACGGGTTGGCCAGCACCTCGGCCACCACGTCGGCGTTCTCTGACCACAACTGCGCCGCCAGCGCCATGCCGCCTCCCTTGCCTCTTAAGTTTGGCTCCTCACCTTAGGCAAGAACGCAGTCAACTGTCGCCAGGCTAGACAGTGAAGCCGCCGTCGACGTTCCAGTTCGCGCCGGTCACGAATCCGGATTCCGGGCTCGCCAGAAAGCTCACGATCGCGGCGACGTCGCTGACGTGCCCGTAGCGGCCGAGGGCCATGATCTTCTTCAAGCTCTCGGGGAAGTCGCCGCCGTTGTCGGGATTGGCATCGGTGTCGATTGGACCCGGCTGCACGTTGTTGACGGTGATGCCGCGCGGGCCGAGGTCGCGCGCGAGCCCTCGAGTGAACGACGCGACCGCGCCTTTGGTCATGCCGTACACCGAAAACCCCGCTGTAGGAATCTGATCCGCGTTGATGCTGCCGATGTTGATGATGCGCGCGCCCTCACCCAGATGCTTCACCGCGGTGCGGACCGCCCAGTACATTCCGCCGATGTTGACGGCCATGAGACGGTCGAACTGCTCGGCCGGGAACTCGTCGATCGGTGCCATGTGGGCGACGGCGGCATTGTTCACCAACACGTCCAGGCCTCCGAGTTCGGCTACGGCCTGCTCGACCGCGGCGGTCACCTGGGCAGGGTCGGCGGCGTCGGCTCGGATGGCGACGGCCCGACCGCCGTGTTCGGCGACTTCGGCGACAAGCTTCTCCGCCTCGGCCGCCGAAGCCGAATAGGTGAAGGCCACTGCTGCACCGTCGCCGGCCAGGCGCCGGACCGTCGCCGCTCCGATCCCGCGTGAACCCCCGGTGACCAGTGCTCGCCGGCCGGTCAAAGTCGCTGTGCTCATGTCGTCGCCTTCCCTATTACGAACCGTAGTGTTACTTAGTACGCTCAGGTCAAGACGCTTAGCGGCCGACATATTCCCCGGTTGCAGTGGAGGTATGCGATGGCGGTGGGTCGGCCGCGGGAGTTCGACCCCGATCAGGTGGTAGATGCGGCGATGAAGCTGTTCTGGGCGCACGGCTACGACGGCGTCTCGATCTCCGACGTGACCACCGCGACCGGGGTCAACCGCCGCAGCATCTACGCCGAGTTCGGCTCCAAAGAAGCGCTGTACGAGCGCGCCGTGCAGCGATACCGGGCCGGGCCGGGCGGCTACGTCGTCGAGGCGCTCGCGCGACCCACCGCCCGCGACGTCGCGGAGGCGATGCTGCACGGTGCGGCCGACACGGTCAGCGGCGACCCGCACGGTTGTCTGACTGTCGACGATGGCCCGGGGCTGGCCCAAATGCGCGAAGCCACAGTGCATCAGGTCGCGAAGCGATTCGACGATGCGGTGGCCGACGGTGACCTGTCCGGGGTCGACACGCTGCTCCTCGCGCGTTGGATTGCGGCGATGTGCCAGGGCATCGCGATCCAAGCGCGAAGCGGAGCAAGCCGCGCCGACCTGCATGCGCTGGCCGATGTGGCCTTGGCAGGCTGGCCCGGCGAGGCACGAAAAGCACACTGAGGTGGGCCGAATCGACTCAGCCACCGCCGAAAATTGGTGCCGGGCCGGACTGTCGAGCGCCTTTAAACTGTTTGCTATCGCGTCGGTTGGACCAGTGAACGGAGGCAGCTCGTGGAGGTCGACCCTGAGATCCTGCGCGCGTTCGCCGGGCGGGTCGACGTCGCATCGGGGCTGATTCGTGAGGCCGACGTCGGAACCAAGGTCGCCACGGCCGCTGACGGTCTGGACGGATCGACCACCCAGTGGGCGGTTCGGCTCGTCGGCGCGCATGTGAAGCAGGTTGCCGACGAGATCGCCGCCAACGTCAGCGAGATGGGTGCGGCCGTGCGTGGCGCCGGCAACACCTACGAGATGACCGACGCGGCTCTGGCTCCCAAATTCGACGGGATCTTCTGAGTTGTGTTGCCTTCCCGGTCCCGGCTGGAGCGCTGGAATCCCGACTCGCTGACCTTCGCCGGCCAGGCGGGCCAGGACGGCGGCACGGCCGTCGCTGAGGCCGTAACCACGATGAGCGCCAACATCGAAACTATGCCGGAAACCAAGGCGTGGTCGGGGGCCGCGCACGACGCGGCCGCGAGAATGTTCGGCCGGGCGCAAGACCAGACGAGTGAGTTCTCGGCTTACACCACGGCGGTCGGTCAGGCCCTCATCACCGGTGCCGGCTCGATCGGTGGAGCTCGAACTTCGCTGTTGGACAAGGCCGATCAGATCGACATGAGCGGCCAGTTGTACGTCACCGACCAATGGGTCGTCATGATCACCGGCGCTCAGATGACTGCCGAGGAGGCGGCGGCACTCGAAAAGCGCGCCCAGGCTGAACAAGTCACCGTCAACGGATTGCTGCTGGCGGTCGGCGCGGCCGACGAGGCGACCGCCGCCAACGTGACCAACGCCGCCAAACCGCACGGATTCGACGCACCCGATCCCTCGGATCCGGGCAGCCTGCTGGTGCCGGGTTCGCAGGAGCCCGGCGACGAGGTACCCGATCCGTCGAACCCAGTCGGGTTTCTTCAGCAGGCCATGCTCAGAGACGCCGACATGGGGCAAACGGTCCGGGACACCAAAGTGGAGACAAAGTATGATCCGACCACTGGAGAAGAGATCGCCACGACCACAACGATTTTCAAGCAGGACGGCAGTAAGCACGTCAAGACGGTCAATGCAAAACCACACTTCTCGGATCGTGGTCCGCTGACTACGGAGAGACACATCGACAAGGACGGCAACTTGATCTCCGAAACAACGTCCGTCACCTTCAACGAATATGGGGACCACAGTTTCGCGAATGCGAAATCGACCACCACACAGCTGGCTGACGGCACGGTAATCGACTTCATTGAATGGCCAAGTGGCCAGAAGACCGGCACGATACGGACGCCGGACGGCCGCCAGGCAGATGTTCCGCTGGATCTTTACAATCACCCGATTTTGAGCACGGTCGGCGCTGGACTCAGCGGACTGGAAGTCCAAGCGGGCCGCGGCATCCCGTGGCTCACCGACGAGGCGGCCGATCACATCCGGATAGGCGCGAAATACGGTGGCCCGGGTCTGGGCATTGCGACAGCCCTGTGGGACGTAGCGGTGGCCGACTCCGGATTCGAGAAATGCGTCGCCGCGGCCGAAGGTGCCGCCTCGGTGGCGGCGGGGACCCTCGGGGGCATTGCTGTCGCACCATTGGGACCGATCCCGACCGCTCTCGCGGTTCTCGGCGCATCTGGCGGGGGCCAAGCCCTCGGCAACTGGATCGGTAACACATTTTGTCCGCGATGAAAGGCCGCGGGCGGCTGATCGTGGCCTTCCTCTTCATGACGGTTGGGGGCCTATTCATGGCGGGATGGTCAATCACTTGGCTTGTTCGTGAGAGCTATTTGACCGCCACCATCATGCTCGCGCTCGGAACCACCTTTCTTAGTTTCGCTATCTACGCGGCGTATGTCATCTGGGGCACGCCGCAACCCCGGACCGAATCCTGTTCTGCCGGTACGATAATTCGGCCTCACAGCTTTGTCGATATCGTGGCCGGCGGAGGGTTCATATCGGGCACCTCCGCGGCCGCTCTATATCTTGTATTCGCGCCGTTGGGCATGGTCGATTACGTCCCGACAGGGGTGTTACGGGTGACTGTTCCTGCCTTCTGCATATTCATGCTGTTTTTCGGTGTGCCCATAGTCTTTCGGATGGTGACGCATGGCGAGAGTCACCTCCGTCTCGATCCGGCCGGTTGGGAGGTGTGGAACGGTCAGTGGGGCATCTTCAAACAGGGAACATGGGACGAGGTCGAGCAGATCCTGGATCATCCAGTCCGAGGTCGCAAATTTGGTCGCGAGGTAATCGTCTTCGTCATGCCCAAGGGCCGCAACGCGATGCTCGTCTCCGACGCCATTACCGAAAACAGCCGAGCACTTCGGGAATGGGTCCGATTCTATTGGCAACACCCCGAATATCGCGGGGAGCTCACCGACGGCCGGGCGCTGCACCGGCTCGCAAATGAGAAGTTCACCGCCGAATGATGCTGTTGCCGAAGAGGTGTGGTGGGTGGACATCATTGGCCGCCCCAGCCTGACTCGCTACGCACGATGGCAAGGTCGTCGGCGATGAACCCCTCGATGCAGCCCCGCAGCATCTCGGCATCCATCGGTTCGGCGTAGCCGGCATCGCCGGGCGCGTAAAGGTAGTCGCCGTCGTCGTCGACCTGTACCCACCGCAGGATCCGACGATCGGCATCGATCCCCCAATGTCCTGCCGGCGCGTAGCGCGACTGTACGGTCCCGGTCGCCACGACGTTCTGCTCGTCGACAGTGCGGATCCCCGATTCCCAGGGGCTGGCATGGGGCGTCGGGAAGCCGAAGTCGTCGGGCTCGTCGAGCGGTTCGGGCGGTTCGGGAAGGCCGTGTTCGTTGCCCGCCACGGCGATGCACGCATGGGCACCTCTCCCGACAAGACCGGCCGAATCGACGATCGCCGTGCCAAGCGCCCCCGGTGGCACCGCGTAGATGTGGACGATGTCGACGGCCTCGGGATCAACGCCTTGTGCCGCAACGAATCCCAATTCGCCGGCCCGCAGCCCGTGCAGGCGCAGATCGGCGGTGTCCTCGTCGCGGTAACGCACTCGGCATTCCACGCAAACATCGGCCCGCACAAGGGCTTCCACCCACGCTCGGATGCAGCGGAGGTCGCCGTCGAGACGATCTTCGATCGGTCCCACGTCTCTGGTGGCCAGCCACACCGAGCCCACCGGTCGGCGGCGGCCCAACGGATAGGGCAGCATGTCGCGGCCATACAGCTCGCAGGCCGCCTCCAGATCGACGACCGCTACGGTGCCCACCAATTCGGGCCGCGCCGTCGTCGCAAGGCTCGGCATATCCGTCACAACCCCATTCTGGCAGCCGGCCTAACGAGCAATAGGCACGTACTGCGGTCAGCGATTGCTGAGATTGGTGCCTGTCGGGTGCCTGTGTTGGCGTTAAAGTTGAGCAAACAGACGCCGCCTGGGTCCGAGCTGGAGGGACGGATGAGAGAACTGAAGGTGGACCCTTCTGAGGTTCGCCGGTCGGGTGTTGAGATCGGGGAGGTCGCCGCGGCCGTAGGGTCCGCATTCACCAACAGTGATACGCAGATCGCTTCGGCTCAGACCGGTTGGATGGGCAGATCGGCCAGCGCGTTGGCGTCGATAGCTGCGGAATGGCAAGAGGCGACAAAGGCCCTCACCGAGATCCTCATCGAGCACGGTGACAAGTTCGCCGCGGCAGCAAAGCAGTACGGTCTGGTCGACGAGGACGAGGCGGATTCGGTCCAGCAGGCCGCCGAGAAACTCTGAAAAGGACGTCATTCGATGGCCATGTCGATATCTGATATCGATCAGTGGAGCCCCGAGTCGATCAATGCCGTCGGTGCGGCGGTCGCAGCACGGGCGGATGCCGCTGAGCAGGCCAGTTCGCGTCTGAACGGGTTGTCGGCGTTCAAAAGCTGGCAGGGTGCTGGCTCCGATGCCGCGCGGGCTCGCACGCAAGTGCTGGCCGATGGTATCGATCTGCACGGTCAGGCCGTGGCGTCAATCAGCAAGGCCGCCAAGGCCGCGGCCAATGAAGTTCGACAGGTCAAGACTCAGCTCAATGAGTTGAGGTCGACACTAGGGCAGTACGGCATCATCGTCGACGCCGCCAATAGCCGTGTGGTGCCGCCGACAAACTTGTCGTCGATGTCCCCGGCCTATCGCAACCTGGTGCAGGACATGACGGTTGTCGGGCAACAGAGCCTGGACAAGCTGCGGCAGGCTGCCGATCTAACGGACGCACACCTCGCGGACGCGCTTACGCCCAAGGGCGACGAGTTCGACTTGGATACGCAATACGTTCGCGCGCAGGGCGTTCGCGGCGACGTACCGGCCGGCGCCACTGACGTCACCGCCTACACCGCGGTCACGCTCACGGTCACTCAGATCACGCAGACAAAAACGTGGTGGACGCAACCGGGGGGTTCGAAAGGCAGGCATTGTAAGTAGCGGTCGACCAGGACTATGCGCGCTGCGACGAGTACAGGTGGGATGTAGCCATGTTCGAGAACTTGAGTGACTACTGGTGGATACTGGCATTACTGGCGTATTGCGTTCTGCTCGTGGTGTTGATCCGGCGCGGGACGTGGGTGCGGCACGGGCCGAAAATCATCCTGGCGGTCAATTGCGCAATTATTCTGAGTATTCCGTTCATGGACCGGCCCTACAGTTTCGTGGCAGCGGTTGTCATCGTGCTCAGCCTGTTAATTCTGTTCAGGAGTTCTTCCACGGCTGAGGCAACATCGGGACCTGCGCGTCGGTAGGACCAACGAATTCCCATCGGTGAAGCGTGAATGACCGTTCGGCAAAATCCTCGCTCTCCGACACCGTAATAATCCGGTGTTCGGTGGGAACAACCGTTGACTATCCCGACGACCCCGCCGAGTGGGGTGACCTCGACGCCATCGCGCGGTTGTGGTCGGGCGATGCCATCCGGGAGGCCGTCCTGCTCGCCAGTCCGGTTCTGGCGGCGCAGGTCGACAAGCTGCTGTCGTCCTCGCTTGCCGACACGCCGCTGAAGAAGCGTAAGCGCCTGCACAAGGCGCTGCTGAAATACGCGCTACGCCTGAGCACCCGCTGCACGCCATTCGGCATGTTCGCGGGGGTGGCGGTCCTGCCGGTCGGTATGCAGGAGCCGGTGCTCGGCAAGTCCCACATCCGACACGTCCGGACGACCGGCGCGGTCACCCGGCGGCTGCTGGAACAGACTCGGGCGCTGCCGCGGGCTCGGCTGTATCCCAACCCGGCGCTAGCCGAGCGTGCCGACCGGCTGGTCGTCACCGTCATGCGCGGCGTCGACGAAACCCATACGTTCGCCTCGATTCGGGCGACCGGGCCCGCCCGGCTGGCCCTCGACATCGCAACGGGCGGCGCCACGCGCCGGAACATCGAAAAGGCCGTTGCTGCAGCCTATCCCGCCGCCGGCACCTCCAAGGTGCAGAAGCTGGTCGACGACCTGTTGCAGGCCGAGGTGCTGCTGTGCGAGGCGGAGCCTTCCGCATTCGACGACGATCCGTTGGCGCGCGTGCCCGACACCGTTGCCGGCGTCACCGCCATCCGAGATGCCGTCGCACGGTATGCCGATGCCTCTGACCCGGTCGACGACGGCAGCCTCGAGGCGCTGCTGCGGCAGTGTTCGGCAGGCGACGAGGTGCAACGCGATCTCCATGTCGACCTGGAACTCGATGCGTCAGGGCAGATGCCTGCATCGGTCGTCGAGGCGGCCCACCACGCCATCACCGCTTTGTCCGCGACGATGGCGCGCCTGCCGGTGTACCCCGCGCTCGATGAGTTCAGCGCCGAGTTCCTCGAACGCTACGGCAACACCCTGGTGCCGTTCCTGACCGCTGTCGACGAGGAACTCGGGATCGGCTACCCCCGCGCCTACGAATCCGTCGCTCCGCCCGCGACCATCGCCGACGACGGGCCCGCAACCGAGCGGCGTCGGGATCTGATCGCCCGGTTGCTGCGCCGGGCGGCAACCGATAACGCAGAGGCCGTTGAGCTCACCGACGCCGACCTGGCAGGCTTTGCCGTACCCGACGGCATGCCCAGCAGCTTCGACGTCATGCTCCGGCTGCACCGGGAGCCGACGGGCCTGCGGGCCACGGTCGCCGGACTCGGCTTTCCTGGCGGGTCCACCGTCGGACGCTTCACCACCGTGATGGCCCGCGCGCGCGGCTTCGCGCAGTGCTGCGTGGAGTTCGACACCGAATGGTGGGCCGACCTCACCGGCGGCCGGGGGGTCCTCTGCGGAGTCGACTACATCGCCGGAGCGGATCTCGTCAACGAGGTCGCCGCGACCGCGCAGCTGTACCCGGTGACACTCGCGGTCAACGCTCGTCCGCACCGCCCGACCGGCCTGGTGCTCACCCTCGCCGACCTCTACCTCGGCTACGCGGACGGCCGCGTCCGGACCGTCCTGGCCGACGGCACCCCGCTGGGCGTGCGTCAGCTCAACATGGCCACCACCAGCGCCTCGGCCAAGGCCATTCGACTGCTGCGGGAGATATCCGATGCCGGGACCCGGATACCGTTCTGGTCGTGGGAGGAGGCCGAGGCGATCCTCGACCACCTTCCCGAGGTGCGATACCGGGGTGTCACGCTGGCCGAGCAGCGGTGGCGCTACCCCGCCACCGCGGATCGGACCCCGGCCGCGCTGCAGGACTGGATCACCGAAACCGGTGTCAGCCGCTACGTTCTCGTCGGGCCGCGCGACACGAGGCTGCATCTCGACACCCACCATCCGGCACACCTAGATCTGCTGCTCGACGAGATCACCGCGGGCAGCCAGTGGTTGTTTCGCGCGCCCACGCCGGACGAGATGGGCGCCGTGGCGGATATCGGGGCGGCAATGCACCCGGCCGAGGCGGTCATCACCGTCGCCGCCCCGCGCTCGTCGCGCGCCGAACCCGAGCTGACCGACCACCCGGTGCACAATCCCGCCGACGATGAACACCGGCTGCTGGTGCCCGGCGGCGCCTGGACCGCGTTCGCCATCACCGCAGCCCACGACTCCCAGAACCGTTTCCTGCACACCTTCGCCGACGCTTTCCCCGACCTCGCCGGCGACTGGTACTTCGTGCGCTACCGCGAAAACGATCGAGACCAGCTACGCCTGCGGGTGCGTCGCTCGGTCGCCGAGCTCACCGACGTTTTGGCATGGCTGGCCGAGGCGCGCCTGGCGGGGCGCATCGGCGATTACACGATTCCCGTCTACCACCGCGAACTCGAACGATACGGCGGGCCCCGAAGCTTTCCTTGCTACGAACGGCTGTTCTGTCGAGAGACCGCGCATGTGGTCGCCATGCTGCCGATCATCGTCCCCGACCCTCCGTCTGCCGTTCGGCTCATCCGGCCGGGCGTCGACGTTGCCGCCGGCATCCTGAGCCAATGGCTCGACGGTCTGGACCCGAGCCGGGCGAACCCCGACGAGGTGATCGACCTCGCGGTCGAGAACTACAGCCGGGAGCTCGGCGCGGCGACACACAAGATCAAAACCGCTCTGCGCCAACAACATCCGCGCATCGATGCGCACGAAGGCCTGGCACCTGCGCTGCGCGAGTTCTGGGCCGACCCCGCCCAGCGGGACGCGGTGATGACGGCCGACGTGCTCCAAAGCGCCAGCCACATGCTGTGCAACCGGCTGGGCCTGCGCCGACACGAGGAGTTTGCGGCCATGTGGTTGGTCAAGACCGAACGAAACCGCTTGGCGCGGCGCAGGTCCGCGCGCTGACGACCCGGCGAGCTTCAGTCGTCGAAAATGGCGACCGCCCTCGTCCAACCGGCGGAGGCGGCATGCACCTTCACCGGGAAGCAGCAGACCTGAAATCCATTGGGGGGCAGCGCCTCCAGATTATGGAGCTTCTCCAGATGGCAGTAGCCGACCTCGCGGCCCGCGCGGTGGCCCTCCCAGATGATCGACGGATCCCCCTCCCGGGAATACCGTTGCGCGGTATAGGTAAACGGCGCATCCCAGCTCCACGCGTCGGTGCCGGTCAGCCGCACACCCCGCTCCAACAACCACAGCGTCGCCTCACGGCCCATCCCGCAGCCCGACGAGACATAGTCCGCCTCGCCGTAGCGGGCCCCGGCCGCGGTGTTGACCACGACAATGTCCAGAGGTTGCAGCTGGTGGCCGATGCGGTCGAGCTCGTCGGCGACGTCAGCGGCGGTCACCACGTAGCCAGCTTCGAGGTGGCGGAAATCGAGCTTTACCGCTGGCTGCAAACACCATTCGAGCGGTACCTCGTCGATGGTGATGGCCGGCGCGCCGCCGTCCATCGTCGACGCATAGTGATACGGGGCG
Organism: Mycolicibacterium pulveris; assembly: GCA_050205315.1. GTDB lineage: Bacteria > Actinomycetota > Actinomycetes > Mycobacteriales > Mycobacteriaceae > Mycobacterium > Mycobacterium pulveris_A. The sequence continues at coordinate 162,912 of JBNMRA010000010.1, forward strand.
TCCAGGTGGGTGCCGTTGTGGGTGGTGATCCGGACCCGTTCGATCGCCCAGCCCTCGCGATCCGGTAGGTCATCGACCGTTGCGCCGGGGAAGAACGAGACGACTTCATCGGCGGTGTCGGCGTGGTTGTAATAGTCGATCTCGGGAAGATGTCCCGGCGGGTCCGATGCGATGCCCGCCTGTAGCGGTACCGAGATGTCCACGAACCTACGCATTCTGCTCACCGCCGTTGTTGTCGTCGCCGTCTGCAACTGCTCTGGCGTGCTGAGAGCAGAGGCTACCTGGTGACTTGACAGATTATTGCCGTGTCGCGCCGGCCGCGGCTCGTGGGTCTGGGCGGGGCGCCAAGATGCGCTGCAGGAACGCGATCTGGTCCTTGACGACCCGCTCGTGACAACTCGTGCCGGGATACACGTCGAAGTGGTCGCACGGATAGTGGTGCACCGTCGCCCGCATCCGCGTCGCCGCCGCGGTCGCCGCTTCGGGCGGGGCGGTGCGGTCCAGATCGCCGATCTGGACCAGGGCGGGGCAGGTGACGCGTTTCGCGTGGATAACGGGCCGGTGGCCACCCATGACCAACACCAGTCGAGCGGCGAATTCGTTGCGCCAGGTGGGCCCGGCGATACGGAACATCCCCTCGACGGCGCCTTCCGCGCTCAGGCCCGCCACTTCGCCGGGCGAGCCCACGACCGGGATGAGCACGGGCGGCTGGCGGCGCAACTTCGCCGCCACGTCACGCACGCCGTGGGCCATCACCCGCATGACATACCGGGGTCCGAGCGCCCGAATCATCTGGGCCACCACGGGAAGTCCGTCCGTCGCGGGCGTCAGCGCGATGATGCCGGCCAGATCCGGATCCTCCGCAGCAACCCGGATGACATGCCCACCGGACAGCGACACACCCCACGCGACGATCCGTGCTGGATCGACGTTCTCCAGGCGCCGGGCATAGTCAATCACCGCGTGATAGTCGGCGACCTGGCGGGTCAACGAAATCAATTGCCTTGGGTCTCCGGTGGATTCGGCGAAGTGCCGGTAGTCGAACGTCACCACCTCGACGCCGGCGCCGGCCAGCGCCTCGGCGAACTCGAACAGCCCGCTGTCCTGGGTGGCGCCGAGCCCGTGTGCCATGACGACACAGGGGCGCCCGGCCGGGCCGGTCAGCGCGTCCGTCGTCGCCGCGAAGCGCCGCGCCGCGATCACGTCGCCGCCGATCAGGATCTGAAGTCGGGTGGATGTCATTGCGGCGCCTCTCCGAATAGCGCTGTGTGCCAGACATGTATGACCGCCGCGAGCAGCGGGCCGGCGGCCTCGACCTCGTCGTCGGAACGGACGTGTCGGTCGAGGACCCGTTCGTTCATCGAGATCAGCGAGTGGGCCAGCGCGCCGGGAGCGGGGATGTCGAGAGTGGGCTGGCTGGTGATGAAGTCGCAGACGAACTCCTCGTAGCGCTGCAGCCACTGGTCCCAGATCGCGCGGGCCTCGGGGTCGGTGTCGCGGGCGTCGAGCATCGCCCGGAACAACGTCCGATGTTGGTGCCACGACTCGAAAGTCCGTGTCATCGCGTCGGTGACGGTGGCGCGCGGGTCACCGCCACCGGCCAGTGATCCCCCGATGATGAAGACGTCGTCGTGGAAGATATCGGTCAGCAGTTCGGTGACGACCTCGTGCTTGCCGGCGAAATAGAAGTAGAACGCCGGCCGCTTCAGCCCCGCCGCCCGCGCTACCTCGGCGACGCTGATGTCAGCCAACGAGTGCGTCTGCAGCTGCTCCTCGAAGGCTTCCAGAAGCCGCAGCCTGCTCTGGTCGCCGCGCGCTTGGGGCCGGCGCGTGTTGCGTCGTGAGGTCTGCGTCGACTCAGGCGACACCGGCCGCCTCGCGGGCCCGGCCGGCCAGCTGCACCGGTCCAAGCTTCTCGACACGGCGCCGCCCGGCCGGCAGCTCACGCTTGCGCATGTCACGTTCGTAGTCCCAATAGTCGACCTGCTGGGTGTGTCGCGGTTTGTCGGCAAAGTGTCCGACGTACTTGCGTTCGTCGGCGGCGATGACGCGCCACATCTCCGCCTCGGACGGCGGGCGGTACGTGCCGGCGAGATACGCCGCGGCCAACCGGGCCTGACACTCGACGAACGGGAACAAGGTAGGCACGGCTTGTGCGAACCCGATGAACAGCAGATCGTCGATACCCGGTTTGAGAATCCGCTTGTACAGCGGGAGCCGGTTCTCCGGTGCCTCCAGGAAGCTCCGGTCGAAGAACGGGAACGTGATGTTGTAGCCGGTCGCGTAGATGATCACGTCGGCTTCCACGGTCGACCCGTCGACGAACACCACCGAATTGCCGTCGAGCCGTTCGATATTCGGCTTCGCCGTCGCGTCGCCGGATCCCAGACGCATGAGCAGTTCGGCGGACTGGGTGGGATGTGCCTCGAGGAAGCGGTGGTTGGGTTTGGGCAGACCGTAACTTTCCGGGTCTCCGAACATCAACCGCGCGAACGGCTGCATCGCGCGACGCTGCCAGGACAACGGGATCACCGGCAGCGAACGCGCCACCTTGTCGGCGGTCTTGCCGAAGATGTATTTCGGCACCACCCACGCTCCGGAGCGAGTGGACAGATAAACCGTGTTGCGCCAAGACTTCTGGGAAAGCTCGGAGACCAGGTCGGCCGCCGAGTTGCCGATCCCGACGACGACGATGCGTTTACCGCGCAGATCCAGCGGCTCGGTGGGGTCGATGTAGTGGTGGGCGTGGATGCTCTCGCCGGTGAACTCGCCGGGGAACTCGGGTGTGCGCGGGTCCCAGTGGTGTCCGTTGGCGACGACCAGGGCGTCATAGCGGCGCGTCTGGCCGTCTTCGGTGTCGAGTTCCCAGCCGCCGTGGGGCAGACGCCGGGCGTGCTCGACGCCGTTTTGGAACTGGATCCGCTTCAGCAGCCCGAACGCGTCGGCGTACTCGTCGAGGTACTCCTTGACCTGGGTGTGGTGCGGAAAGTCGGGGAGGTCGTCGCGCATCGGGAAGTCGCGGAACGACAGACAGTGCCGCGAGGTGTCGATGTGCAGCGACCGGTAGGCGCTGGAGCGCCCGTTGGGATTTCGGAACGCCCAGTTGCCGCCGATCCGGTCGGACGACTCGAAACAGTCGTAGTCGATTCCGGCGTCTGCGAGGTTCTTGCCGGTCGTCAAGCCGCTGATACCTGCGCCGATGATTGCCACCGTGGGTGATGTAGCCATGTCGCCTACCGTTCTGTGAACTCCGTCACCGGCAACGGTACCAATATTCTGACACTTGTCAAAATATTGGTCTCGGCGTGCAACAGATCGAATACGAACCGACATCCACCGCGCGTCGACAGCCTTTTCACGACTGTCACTTTGGTACCTTCGGGCCGTGCCCGTATCCCGGCGTGACGTGCTGCGCTGCGCCGCCGCGGTGTCGGCTTCGGCTGCCCTGGGTGCCGCAGCGGGGAAGCAGGCGCCGACGGCCGCGGCCGCCCCTCCCACACTGATCGACTTCGCGATGCGCCAGATCCCGGCGGAAGCCATCAAAGCCGCCGGCCACGCCGGGGTGATCAACTACGTCTCCACCTCACGGCCCGGCTCAAACTTCGGCGCCAAGCCGATCACGCTGCCCTACGCCAAGTCGCTGACCGCGGCCGGTCTGGTGATCGTCAGCAACTACCAGTACGGCAAACCCGGCGGGACGGCGCCGTCAGATTTCACCCGCGGGTACGCCGGTGGCGTCGCCGACGCGAAGACCGCTTGGCACCTGCACACCGCCGCGGGCGGCGGGAAAACCGCACCGATCTATTTCAGCGTCGACGACGACATCGACCGCCAAACCTGGAATGACCTGGCGCTGCCCTGGTTTCGCGGCATCAACTCCGTCATCGGGGTGATGCGCACCGGCATCTACGCCGGCATCCGACCATGTCAGTGGGCCACCGCCGACGGCGTCATCGGCAAATCACAAACGCCGGGCCGTGTTTGGGCCTGGCAGACCCGGTCGTGGTCGAACGGACAGATCTTTCCGCACGCAGTGCTCTACCAACGCATCATCGACACCGCTTCGAACCCGGGACCGGTGGTTGGCGGCATCCGCGTCGACGTCAACGACGTGCTGGCCCAGGACTGCGGTCAGTGGAACTTTCATCCCTGACGCGACGGATCAGCGCGGCAGCGTCGTGATGTGCACGTGGTCGAAGTGGCCGTAACCCGACCCTCGCGGGCCACCCGGCGTGTAATAGGTGCCGCGCCAGATCACATCCTGTAACCCGAACCGGCCCGCGTTGGCCATCGCGAACGCGAGGATCTCGTTGCCCAGCGCGATGCCCTCGGGGCTGTTGTGGTTGGGGATCATGATGTCGATCGCCAGGCCGCGCGGATGCCACGGCTTGGAGTCGGGCCGGACCCCGTCGATGGTCGCGATCTGCGGAAACCGTGCGCTGATGGCCCTGGCGGCCAGGACGGTGTTTCGCTGGAGCCCGGCCTCGTTCGCGACGCCGACGGGCAGCGCCTCGGGAATGTCGATCTGGGCGGCGGCCAGCGACGGCACCGGGTCGGCTTGGGGCTGGCCGGGCATCGCGACGATCGCGGGGTCTGCCGGTGCGGGCGCACTCGGCGGCGGTGGGGCGGCGTTGTCGATCGCCGCCTGTTGTTGCGGGGTCAACGCGGCGTATTGCGCCTCCGCGGCGGCGATCTGGCGCAGCAACTCGTTCCATTTGGCCTGCAGATCTGCACGGACCGCGGCGGCCTGCTCGGCCGCGGCGCGGGCCTCGGCGGCCGATTTCTCCGACGCCTGGGCTGCGGTGGCCGCGCGCTCGTGGGCGGCTTTGAAGTTCTTCATCTGCTCGGCCGTCGTGGCGGCTACCACCCGCTGCACCGAGAGCCTGTCGATCAGTTGTTGGGGCGAGGCCGCGGTCAACACCGTCGCCATCGCGCCGTCGCGGCCGCCCGTGTAGTTCATCGCCGCGATCCGGTCGACCGCCGCTTGGAACGGCGCAAGCTGGGAGTTGGCGACGTTGAGGGCCTCGAGGTCGGCCCGGTGGCGGTCCTCGGCCGCCTTCTGGGCAGCTAGTCGTGCGTCGACGTCGCGTTGTGCGGCCGTGACAGCCTCACGGGTCTGCACCGCCTGGCTGGACAACTCGTTGAGCTTGGCCAGGGCGTCCGCTGCCGGGTCGGCGGCGACGTGGGTCATCGACATCGTGATCACCAGGACAAAGGTCGCCAAACCGAACACCGCTCGGCGCAGTGCACGACGCGCCCCGACCATTTGGATTGCCATGATCCTTCGCTGCAAGGACCGAGATCCGGTCCAGCTGTTACGACCCGCAACAGGTTACGAAGTGGTCGTGACGATGTCCACCCGTACCGGCGGTTGCGTCGTCGCCTTCCCGGGTAAGTTGAGTCACCGGGAGGTGGCTGATCATGCCAACCGCGTCGACGGGATTGCATCACATCACCGCGATCGCGACCGACCCGCAGCGCAACGTGGACTTCTACCAGACCGCACTCGGGCTGCGGTTGGTGAAGAAGACGGTGAACTTCGACTCACCGGATACCTATCATCTCTACTTCGGTAACGAGTCCGGCGAACCGGGAACGCTGGTGACGTTTTTTCCGTGGCCCGGCACACCGCCTGGACGCCGCGGCACCGGGCAGACCACCACGGTGGCGTTGTCGGTACCCGAGGGCTCGCTGGGCTGGTGGCGCAATCACTTGTCCGCGCTCGGAGTGGAAACGGGCGAGCCGGTTACGCGCAGCGGCGAAGAAGTGCTGACGGTGCGCGATCCCGACGGGTTGATGCTGGAAGTCGCCGCTCACCCCACGGGCGACTCCCGCCCCGCGTGGGAGGACGGAACGGTCCCCGTCGAGCATGCGATTCGCGGCCTGCACTCGGTCACGCTGACCGAGGCGGGCTACGAACACACGGCAACCCTGCTGACCGAAACGATGGGTTTTCGATGTGTCGACGAAGCCGACGGCCGATTCGGCTTCGTCACTGGCGACGGCGGCCCGGGAGCGCGCGTCGATGTCGTCTGCGCTCCCGAATCGCCACGCGGGCTCGTTGCCGCCGGCACCGTGCACCACATCGCGTTTCGCGTCGCCGATGACGATCAGCAACAGCGGTGGCGCGAGACCCTGGTGGACAAGGGTTTCAACGTCACGCCGATCCTGGACCGAAAGTACTTTCATTCGATCTACTTCCGCGAACCCGGCGGCGTGCTGTTCGAGATGGCGACCGATCAGCCGGGGTTCACCGTCGACGAACCGCTGCTGGAGCTCGGCCGGGCCCTCAAACTGCCGCCCTGGCTCGAACCCGATCGCGCCACCATCGAACGCGCACTGCCCGACCTGAGATCGCCTGGACCCGACGACCCGGTCACGTTCGACACGCCTCAGTCGTAGATGACGTCCAGGCCTTGTCGTTTCAGGTCGGCAAGTCCGTCGCGCATCGCTTGAAGCTGCTCTTCGGAATGACCAGCCCAGTCGGTGATCTCGCCGACGATGCGTACGGGTTCGCGGGTGCGGTAGGAGCGAGTCGGATTGCCCGGCAGCTTCTTGTCCGTCACGTTCGGGTCGTCTTCCAGGGCGCCCAGCGGTTCGACGATGTAGATGCGGCCGCGGCCGTCGCCCTTGGCCAGCTCGGCTCCCCACGCCGCGGCGTCCAATGTCTGCGTCACGTAGACGTGGTTCATGACCCGGCCGTCCTCATAGTTCGAGAAGCGGCCCGGCACGAGCAGATCGCCGACGGCGAGGTCGGCCTTGGTGCCGTGCAGGTATGCGCCGGACTCGTGTACTTCGAAGGGTTTCGGCGGACTCGACACTTCGACCTCCCTGCGTCGTAGGTGTTGCGGTGGGTCCCCGCTACCGGCTCAGCGTGTTGTACCAAGGAAGGCCGGGGAACCGCACGAAGTCTGTATCGGCAGAAGCTAATTCGACTCCGAATTCGATCGCCAGAGCGGCCAGTTGCGCGTCTGGCACGAGATTGGCCGTGATGTCGACTTGCTCACAGAGTCTTGTGTAAACCGCTGCAGTGGCTTCGGTCGCGGGCGGGATCCACACCACCGGGAGTGCAACCGTTGTTCGCATGTAGCTCACGCTACCCGCGACGCATCATGATGCGTTAGCAGCTACATCATCATGACTCAGCATGCCAGCGTTGTCGGCCCGCCTACTTGCCCAATCCTCGTTCCATCGCAGTTGCGCGCTGTTGATCACGTGGCGATCGGAATGTTCACCAATCCGGTCGACAAAGCGTCGTCATCGCGGAACTCGTAGGGCACCCGCTCCGCGCGACGAGCACCACCGCGTTCGTACGCCGTCGGCAGTCCGACGTGTTTGCAATCTGACCGTCAACAACCGGCTCGCGACTGTACGACGTGTCGGACCCCCGGAGGACGCTGAGTAGACGAGCGACAGACAAAGCCGTCAGAAGGGACTTCCACCGTGTGCTGGCAATGCGACCACCCCGAGGCCACCCGGGCCGACTATCACGACGTACTTCGACGGACGATTCGAAAGAACGGCTGGGCGGTGCAGTTCGTCGAGAGCGACCGGAACCCGTTCGCCTACACCATCGGGCTACATGCAGCCGGTCTACCCGAGCTCCTGGTGACCGGCCTTTCACCCGATTGGTCGATGCGCCTCCTCAACACCGTGGCTAATTACCTGATTCGGGAACGGGTGCCCGCTCCCGGCGACACGATGCAACTACCGGACGGCTGGCAGGCCGAGTTCGTCGCGGTGGCGGCGCCAGATGCTCACATGGGGCTAGCGGTGGAGTTGTGCGGTCCCGAAGTGCGCGCTCTGCAGATCGTGTGGCGAGACAAGCACGGACATTCGCCCTGGTGCCCGGAGTTCAACAAAGGCGGGGGCAGACAACCTGTGCTCGGCGTTCGCGGTCCGCAGGCGTACTGGAAGTCCTTGTGAATTAGCCGCTCTTCACAAGCAGGTTGTGAACACGGGAGGCGCTCGATCGGTGAATTTCATTTAAAGCCGGTGGAGCCTGCGCGGCGCCGAAAGCTGCCGGCGCCCACGCACGTTGGATCGGTCTCGTCTACCGTCTCCTCGCGAACGTGACGGAATGCGGTCTGCTGATCATCACCATGGTCGGGCGCCGTCGGGGAACAGGCGAACGCAGGCGCGTATGCACCGCCCGAATGCACTGAGACCGACGTCATCGTGGTAATTCGTTGAGGCACATGACAACCAGGTGGCAGCCGCCGAGATGACCACCAGCAGTTGAGGCGCCACATAAGCCCACGCCTGATAACACCCGATGATGTCGGCGCGAACCGCGACAAGTGCGGTTATTGTGCGACGATGCGCGTCTTAGCGCCCGCTTGCCGACGATATCGGTCATTGACCTTGACGTACCGTAGTGTCTTTCACCCGTTGCTTGTTCGCCCCTGACAGGCGATACAAATAGCACTTCGGAGGACGCCGACGACGTAGCGTGGTTCTTGTTGTCGCGACGCCCTCTAGCTACTCACCGGCTCACCGAACTAACAACCCTTGTACGACGAGAGGGTGGTTTCCCTGCACCGTCGCCTCCCGCACTTCGCGACGGCCAAGGCTCACGACGTCGACCACCTTGTCCCAATAGATGTCGTTGGTCGCGAGGTCGTGGAGCACGGGGTCCGCCATCACAACAGATATCCGGTGTAACCGTGTTCTACCGGGTGCATGTGTCCACATCCGCGGGCCATCGAACCTCGTATTGGTCGCCAGTGCGAAGTCCATATCCGACCATCGTCGTTCTGCCATGTTTGCCTTCACCTGGTTCCAGATTTCGACTGGGATGGTGTCTGTGCCCGGGCGGCGTACCCGACCAGCGAGTTCGGCGACAACCTCCCTCGCCTTGATGCTGCGAGCGCCGTGGACACCGACCTTGTTTAGGAATGCCAACTGGTTTTCGGCTCTGTCGATCGTGAGGTGCCAGCACTCGCGGTAATCCGCCTTCTTCGTCCGAGTGATTCTGCCTTGCACACCCATTCGAAGGAGCAAGTGCATAACGTCATCGACCAGCCGGCGACTAGTCGAGGCGTAATAGACGCGCCCTTGCGAGGTCTTCGAATCCCACCGCACCGAGCCATCGGTAGCCCAGAGGTGCTTCAAGAAGAGTGCCACCTGCGCATTTGGTAGTGCGAAAACCTCTGCGGGTACGAACTTTTCGTAACTGCGCAACCCGAAGAGACCGAGGCCATCAAGCCATTCTGCGATTGGATTGCGCTTGCCGTGGGTCAGCCGGTAAGGGGCAGGCAGCCGCAATGTCGTGACTCTGGCGGCCGCATACTCATCGCGAACCGGCGTGACGCCAAAGTGCGCGGCCGCGAGGGTCACCGCGGCGAGGTTCGCCTCGTCGATGGACGCGTACCGAATCGGCTGACGCTTTACGCATGATCCGTCACCGATCATGTGTGCCAACATGATGACTTCTGAGTCATGCATACGTTGCGGTTGGTCGGGCTCGCCGAGCCGGCGCACGACGGCGACCCTGCTACCCCTAGGCAGCTGCGTGGCCGGCACCCAACCGTCGACCTTCAGGATCTGCTGTGCTGACGTGAGGTCCAACTGACGTCCCGACCCCAAGCTCAATCGGAGGACGTCACACCTGCGGATCGACACCTCCCCGGCCGTGCGTCGGCGCATCAGACGTAACCGGTCGCCTACTGACCAAAGAATCGGTTCCTCACCATTGGCCAACAGCTCGTCGAGTGGTTCGTCAATTCCGCTGTCTGCCCTTGCCACTCGCATCTGAAGCTGCGTGGCGGGTTCGGGCGTCTCACACTGCCGAGCAGACAAGCGAGGCGATTCTTCCGCCCCGCTGGCAATGTCATTCAGATTGTCATGCTCTGTCATTCCTCAAAGCTACTGATGTCCACCGACATCGCAGAGCATCGCCGAATGTCTTCGCAAGAGCGCATGCGGAGGAACCGAAGAAGATCGCGTCACGCCTTGGCCATGTTGGTGAAGCGCGACAAATGCAGTTGGTGCGCAACGGTTATCGTCTTCGTCGGACCGTTGCGGTGCTTACCGATAATCAGATCGGCTTCACCACCGCGTGGATCATCCCGCTCGAACGCATCCGGACGGTGTAGAAGTATGACCATGTCAGCATCTTGTTCCAGGGATCCCGACTCGCGAAGATCCGAGATCATCGGCTTCTTGTCGGTGCGCTGTTCTGGGCCGCGGTTCAGCTGGCTGATCGCGACCACCGGTACATCGAGCTCCTTGGCCATCAACTTGAGGCTGCGGGAGAAGTCCGACACCTCCTGCTGACGCGACTCGTACTTCTTACCCGACGTCATTAGCTGCATGTAGTCGACCACGATCAGCTTCAGCCCGGCCTTCTGCGACAGCCGCCGCGCCTTGGCCCGGATCTCCATCATCGTCAGGTTCGGCGAATCGTCGATATACAAAGGCGCTTCGCTGATTTCGCTCATCCGCCGAGCCAGCCGCGTCCAGTCGTCGTCGCTCATCCGGCCCGACCGCATGTCGGCCAGCTTGATCTTCGCCTCCGCCGACAACAACCGCATCACGATCTCGGATCGGCTCATCTCCAGGCTGAAGATGACGCTGGCCATCTGGTGCTTGATCGAGCACGACCGCAAAAAATCAAGTCCCAGCGTCGATTTGCCTACACCCGGCCTCGCCGCGATGATGATCATCTGGCCCGGATGCAGGCCGTTGGTGACGTCGTCGAGTTCGATGAAGCCCGTGGGCACCCCGCGCGCCAGCCCGCCCTGCGACGCGATCGCGTCGATCTCGTCCATCGTCGGCTGAAGCAGATCCTCCAGCGGCACGAAGTCTTCCGACCCGCCGCGGCCCTCGGTGACGTCGTAGATCTCGGCCTGCGCGCGGTCCACGATCTCGGTGACGTCCGCGCCCTCCGCGCCGGCATAGCCGTACTGCACGACGCGCGTTCCGGCCTCCACGAGCCGGCGCAGCAGCGCCTTCTCCGCCACGATGCCCGCGTAGTAGCCGGCGTTGGCCGCCGTCGGCACCGTCGAGATCAGCGTGTGCAGATACGGCGCCCCGCCGATACGCCGCAACAAACCGCGCCGGTCCAGCTCCGCGGCCACCGTCACCGCGTCGGCGGGCTCACCGCGGCCGTACAGGTCCAGGATCGCGTCGTAGACGTTCTGGTGGGCGGGCCGGTAGAAGTCGCCGGGCCGCAGCCGCTCCAGCACGTCGGCGATCGCGTCCTTGCTCAGCAGCATGCCGCCGAGCACCGCCTGTTCGGCCGCGGCGTCCTGCGGCGGTTGGCGACCGAAGTCCTCACTGGGCGGCGGAACGTCCGCGCCCGAATGGCCCAAGTCGTCAACGACAGCCACCTAGCCCAGCACCTCCCCTAGCTCAAAGCTCGAACGCACATTCGATACGTACTGCGGTGACAGTAAACGAACCCACCGACGAATCGCCCGCGACGGCTCACGCTAGGCGTTGCTGGAGACCCGGCCAAGGCCCCCTGTTCATAACGTTGTGCATGGCGTGTGGATATCTCGGCGCCGCCATGTTGACGGCCTGGGGAGAACCTGTGGACTAACGTCTTCGTTGAATACATTTCCGCAGGCAACGGCGCCATCGCGGCTATGTACATCTGTGGATGGTAATTCGTTCGGCGTGTCGTGCCGGGTTGCTGTCTCGGGCGTGTTGAGTAGCGGCCCGGAGGCGCTGAGGTTAACGGCCGGTTATCTTCGCTGTGGCGCGAAGGTTCCGCAAAGTTCGCCAGCGCACACAGCAACGACCGGGTGAAGGCCGATCAAGCCCTCACCCGGTCATATTGACGCTGGCGCTAATCCGCGGCGACGACGTTCAGCGACACCGAAGCATCCACCTCGGGGTGCAGACGCACCTCGATCGGATGGGTGCCCGTCGTCTTGATGTGTGCCTTGGGCAGTTGGACGGTGCGCTTGTCCAGGTTCGGCCCGCCGGCGCTCTTTATGGCCGCGACGACGTCTGCGGCCGTCACCGAGCCGAACAGCTTGCCGGTGTCCGGCGCGGCCTTGACCGACAGGTTCACGGCGCCCAAGCCTTCGATGGCGGCCTTCAGCTCGCCCGCGTGCTCGAGGTTCTTGACGCTCTTGGCCTCACGAGCCCGTCGGATCGCCTCGGCCTGCTTCTCCGCGCCCCGGGTGGCCACGATGGCCAGCTTGCGCGGCAGCAGGAAGTTACGGCCGTAGCCGTCCTTGACCTCCACGATGTCGCCCGTCGAACCGAGGTGGTCGACGTCGGCGGTAAGAATCAGTTTCATTCTGTAGTCCTCTTATCGCGTCTTATCGCGCCGACGAGCTGAACGGCAGCAGCGCCACCTCGCGGGCATTCTTGACCGCGACGGCGATATCACGCTGGTGCTGCACGCAGTTGCCGGTCACGCGCCGCGCGCGGATCTTGCCGCGCTCGCTGATGTAGGTGCGCAGGAGCGCGGTGTCCTTGTAGTCGATGGCCTGCCCCTTCTTGGAGCAGAACACGCACTTGCGAGTCTTGACCGGCTTCTCGGGAGCCGGACGACGCTTGTTGGCCTTGGCCATGTGTCTCTATCTCTTTCTCGGTATTGCTGATCAGTTTGGGTCAGAAGGGCGGCTCGTCGTCGCTGCCGGCGAAGGAGCCGGTCGCGGGCGCGCTGCCCCACGGGTCGTCCTTGGGCTGCTCGGCCGGACGTGAACCTCCGCCTCCGCCACCGCCGAAGCCGCCGCCGCCACCGCCGCTGCGGCTGGCCTTGTTCACCTTGGCCGTCGCGTACCGCAGCGAGGGGCCGATCTCGTCGACCTCGAGCTCGACCACGGTGCGCTTCTCGCCCTCGCGGGTCTCGAACGACCGCTGCTTGAGCCGGCCCTGCACGATGACCCGCGAGCCGCGGGTCAGGCTCTCGGCCACGTTCTCGGCGGCCTCACGCCAGATGTTGCACCGCAGGAACAGCGCTTCGCCGTCTCTCCACTCCCCGCTTTGGCGGTCGTAGATGCGCGGCGTCGACGCGACCGTGAAGTTGGCGACAGCTGCACCCGATGGGGTGAACCGCAGTTCCGGGTCGGCGGTCAGATTTCCAACGACGGTGATGATGGTGTCACCAGCCACGAGATCCTCCTATATGGGCGGCTTACTGGGCGCGAGCCTACGGAAGCGCTCCGACGTGTACAGCCTCTTCTTCGGGACTAGTGCTTGTCGGTCCGCATCACCTTGGTCCGCAGCACGGACTCATTCAGGTTGAGCTGGCGGTCCAGCTCCGACACGGTCGCCGGCTCTGCCTTCACATCGATGACGGCATAGATGCCCTCGGCGTGCTTGGCGATCTCGTACGCAAGGCGGCGCCGGCCCCAGATGTCGACCTTGTCGACGGAGCCACCGTCCTTGCGGACCACGTTGAGGAATGTTTCCAGCGACGGAGCTACGGTGCGCTCGTCGAGGGTGGGGTCGAGGATGACCATGATTTCGTATGGACGCATGAAGACCTCATCACCTCCTACGGTCTGATCGGCCACGGACGTTCCGTGGCAGGAGGGTCGCCTGCGTCGGCAACCGGCCCAGGCTACAGGAAACCGCGCTGATCTGCGAAATCCGTCGGCGGTCGCCCTCCCCGTCGCCGCGACTGTGCGGATCGATACGCCGGCAACGGCGAGTCGCGTATGAAACCGCACACTCGCGCCAAGTGGGCGCTACGTGGCGACGCTCACCCGGGCCCGATCGCGGTCCGGGCGCAGCCAGTCCGGCAGCCATCGCGGCGGATCGTCCGGCGCCCGGTCGAACACGCCGCCGGCCGGGTCGTCCACCTCGCCACGGGCCCGGACCAGATCGAGCTCGGGCCGATAGATCTGGCGGATCACCAGCGCGCACAGGGCAATCACGGCGATATCCCGCAGCAACACCGTGGTGGTGAACCACTGCTCGGGCAGGCCGCGGTTCTGCTCGCCGAACAGGAACAACATCCGCGGCACCCACACCAGCGCGTCGATCGTCATCCACGCCAACAGGATCCGTCGATGCGGCAAGGCCAGCACGGCCAGCGGCACCAGCCACAGCGAGAACTGCGGACTCCACACCTTGTTGGTCAGCAAGAACGCGGCCACCACCAGAATCGCCAGCTGCATCACCCGCGGCCGGTGCCGTGCGGTCAGCGCGATGTACGCGATTGCCACACAACAGGATAGGAACAGGATCGCCGACACCGTGTTGGTCACCGTCGGCGGCTCCCAGAAGCCGAGACCGGGATCGAATCCGCGCCAGCCGGTGAACGACTTCACCACGTTGTAGATCGAGTCCATATCGTCGCCGCGACGGGTGTTGAGCCGGAAGAACTCCGACCAGCCGCGCGGGAACAGCACCATGATCGGCAGGTTCACCAGCAGCCACGCCACGAAGGCGGCGCCCACGGTCTTGCCGACGTCGCGCAGCTTGCCGGTGCGTACCGCCAACACCAGCAACGGCCCCAACAGCAGCAGCGGGTACAGCTTGGCTGCGACCCCCAGACCGATCAGCGCTCCGGCCAGAACCGGTCTTCGTCGGGCCCACGCCAGCAGCGCCCCGGTCGCGAAAGCCGTTGCCAGCGCGTCGAAGTTCGTGAAGATCTGAAAGATCAGCAACGGTGACGCCGCCACCAGCGCGGCATCCCAGACCCGGCGCGGACCAGCCAACCGAGACGCCGCCCACACCGTCACCAGCCACGCCAGCGCCAGCCCGAACGCGGCGATGTTGAAGAACATCACCACTTCGGCGATCACCGGCACCGACACCAGTTTGGTCAATGCGGTGTAGGTCTTGGCCAACGACATCGACACGTACTGGTAGAGCCCGGTCAGCACCGGATACTCCATGTAGCGCACGGCCGGGCTGCCGTCGTACTGGACATGGGGCTCGCCGGCGGCGTCCTTCTCGATCCAGCTCGACTTGTACGGGAACTTCCCGAGGTTCAACAGCTCTGCGGTGTACAGCGGAACGGTGTCCGAGTAACACAGCTGGTAATAGGCGCGCTGGTTCTCCCAGTTGCCGACCCGCTGATCGGCGGTGCCGGTGCCGGTGGTCTGCAGGCACGCGGCCTTGGTCGAATAGCCCAGCGCCAGAAACACCAACGCAAGGATCAGCATCACCCGCAGCGGCGTCAGGAACCGTTGCCTGCCGATCAGCGCATGCTTGCCGACGGGCCCGCCGATCACTTCGGACAGCGCAGCGCCGATCGTGTCTGTGCGGCTGGGCAGGTCGCGTTGGTCGAGGCTTCGCCGGTCCTCTGCGAGGCGCGCCGGCGATTCGTTATCCGTTGCGGTCACGGGGGCGGAAGCGGGCCGGGCGGGGGC